>NZ_BBPP01000022.1 GCF_000787835.1 Streptacidiphilus melanogenes | reverse complement strand
GCCGTTCCGGTGGGCGGCTCCCGCCACAGCGGCGCGGGAGCGGTCTCCTCCTGGCGGCGGCCCAGCCGGATCGAGCGCAGCTCGGGCAGTTCGGTGCGGCGCAACAGGTCCGCGGTGGAGAGGCTGAGCCGCACGCCCGTCCAGTCCTCCCCGGTGCGCTGCGCGACGCTCGCCCGCAGGGCGAGCGTGCCGGCGCCCTCGGCGGCGTTCGCGGAGCGGGGGAGCCGCAGCTGGTACGACGGGAACCAGGTCGCACCCGGGACGACGTACTCGAGCTCCAACTCGCCGGTCTCAGCGGGCTCGTCGTCGGCGGTGAGGGTCAGTACGGCGTCGGCGGTGGTGCGGGTGGTCTCGGTCGGCAGGGCGCTGGAGGCCTCGGCGAGGCGGTGGCGGGCGAGATCCAGCTCGTGCGAGGCGCGGGTGACCGCGTCCTCCGCGTCGAGCAGCCGCCCGTGCAGGGCGTCGAGCCGCGTGTCGACGAACTCGGCCAGCGCGAGGAACGCCTCGACCGGGGCGGGCCGCGGCGGGTCCCCGCGCCGGGGCGCGGGCGGCGCCGCGCGCAGGGACGCCGTCGCGTCGACCCGTGCGGCCAGCCGTTCCCGTCGCGCGTACGCCGCGTCGTAGGCCTCCTCAGCGGCGTCGACCGCCTGCTGGAACGCCGCGAGGCGCTCGGGCGTCTGCGGCTCGGCCCGCACCTCCCGCCGCACGTCCGTCACCCGGAACCCCGGGGTCAGGGCGCGGGCACGCAGCGTCGCGGCGTCCGCGACGAGCGGCAGGCCGCTGACACGCAGTCGGGTTGACCCGGCCCACGGCTCCGCCACGACAACCCGCCGCCTGCACAACGCCCCGGAGGCGTAGACGGTGACGGAGTCCAGCCGCGACTCCGCGACGATTTCCCGCTCCACGAGACCCCCTCAGGTCGCCCGAGATCCCACCGTATCCGGTGGGTTCTCCGGCCGACGAGAAACCGCGACACCGAGCCGCAGGGGGCGCGGGCATTCCGCGCACGCAGGGCGGAGCGCGGGGAACCGCGCGAAATACCACCGGCATCCGGATGACCCCGGCCGAGCGCCGGGCAAGGCGGCTCGTCATGCCCACGCGGCGCGGCCGCGGGGAACTGGGGCAGGAACCACCGACATGGGGGTACCCCGGCCGAGCGCCGGGCAAGGCGGCTCGTCATGCCCACGCGGCGCGGCCGCGGGGAACTGCGGCAGAAACCACCGACATGGGGGCACCCCGGCCGAAGGCCGGGGGTGGGGCGCGTCGCGCCCACGCGGCGGTGCCGCCCATCATCGCGCCCACGCGGCGGTGCCGCCCATCAGCAGAGCCCCGCGCCCCCGCGTGTTGCAGGGTGGCTGTGGGAGCGCGTCCTCCGGCCGCTCAGGCCCGCCTCGCGCGGGCGGCTGCCGCCCGCGCGAGGCCCGCACGCACTCGGTGCTGCAGGGTTCCGCCGGATCACGTCCGTGCGCGCAGTGCTACAGCGCGGTCAGTTCGGCGATCAGGTCGTCGAGGCCGAAGCTGCCCTGGGACAGGGCCTTCATGTGCCAGGCCTTGAGGTCGAACTCCTCGCCCCGGGCCTGTGCCGCGGCCTTGGCCGCCTCGCGGCCCGCGCGCCAGGCGCGCTCGCCGAGCTTGTAGCCGATGGCCTGGCCCGGCCAGCCGAGGTAGCGGGTGATCTCGCTCTCGCGCATCTCCGCCGGGCTGCCGCTGTAGGCCGCGAAGAACTCCGTGGCCAGCTCCGCGTTCCAGGTCTCACCGGGGCGGAACGGGGAGTCCGCGGGGATGGTGAAGCCCAGGTGCATGCCGATGTCGATGATGACGCGGATGGTGCGCAGCATCTGCTCGTCCAGGAAGCCGAGCCTGCGGCCCGGGTCGCCGAAGAAGCCGAGCTCGTCCATCAGCCGCTCCGCGTACAGCGCCCAGCCCTCGAGGTTGGCGCTGACGCCGCCGAGGGTGACCTGGTACGTGGAGAGCTGGTCCGCCGCGGCGACCCAGGACGCGAGCTGGAGGTGGTGGCCGGGGACGCCCTCGTGGTACCAGGTGCTGACGAGCTGCCAGGTCGGGAAGGTGTCCCGGCCCAGCGTCGGCAGCCAGGTGCGGCCGGGACGGGAGAAGTCCAGGCTCGGCTCGGTGTAGTACGGCGCGGCGGCGCTGCCCGCGGGGGCGATGCGCGACTCGACACGACGGATCTTGCCGCGGATGTCGAAGTGCGTGCCGTCGAGGGCCTCGATGGCCTCGTCCATGATGGCCTGGAGCCAGGTGCGGATCTCCTCGACGCCCTCGACCGCGTGGCCGGAGGTCTCGAGGTACTCGATGGCCTCCTGCGGCGTCGCGCCGGGCTTGACCTTCTCCGCCTCGGCGCGGATCTCGGCCTCGAGACGGTGGAACTCCGTCCACGCCCAGGCGTAGGCCTCGTCGAGGTCCAGGTCGGCGCCGGTGTGGAGGCGGGCGGAGCGCAGGTAGAGCTCGCGGCCGGCGGTGTCGGGGCGGTCGGCGGCGACGGGCGCGTACGCGTCGCGCAGGAAGGTGCGGAAGTCGGCGATCGCGGCGGCGGCCGGCTCGGCGGCTGCGTCCAGGTCGGCGCGCTGCGCCTCGGGGCAGTCGGCGGCGAAACCGCGGTACCAGCTGTCCTCGTCCTCGAACCAGGCGGCCAACTGCTCGATCACGGTGCTCACCTGGCGCGGGCCGCTGACCAGGCCGCGGCGCAGGCCCTCGGCGAGGGTCCGCTGGTAGCCCCGGACGGACTCGGCCGTGTTCGCCATCCGGCCGACCAGCAGCTCCCAGTCGGCCGCGGTGTCGCTCGGCGTCATCGTGAAGATCGCGCGGACCAGGTGGATCGGCGAGGCGATGTTGTTGAGCGAGCGGAAGTGGTCGCCGGCGTCGTGCACGACGAGCTCCGCGGTGAGGCGCTCGCGCAGCAGTCGGGCGCAGGCGGCCTCGGCCTGGTCGTCGAGGGCGTCGGCGGGCAGCGCGTCGAGCGCGGCGAGCGCCTGGCGCGCGAGCTCGGCCTCGGCGTCGAAACCGGCCGGGGACAGATCGGGTTGGCGCCGGTCCTCGGGATACAGGCCGAGGGAGGCGGCGACGGCGGGATTCTGCCGGGCCATCGCATCGACGTAGTCGTCGGCGATCCGGCGCGGGGTGAGGGAGTCTGCCATGGCAGCATCTTGCACCACGGAGAGGGGTGCTAACCCTGGGTTTTGCCCACCCGTTGCCGGACCTGGCGGATGACCTTGGCGGGATCGATCCCCTTGTCCGCCCGCCCCCTCGTCAACGGCTTGCAGGCCAGGCCGATCAGGTAGGCGCAGAGGTGTCCGAGATTGGTGTAGTCGGTGCCGGAGGCGAGCAGTACGACGAAGAAGACGGCCGTGACGCCCAGGTACCACCAGCGCCAGGGCCGGTCGATCAGCCACACCAGCACGCCGACCCCGCCGGACACCCCGTAGCTGACCCCGATGTCCAGCACGAACACCTCGCGGTGCGAATCCAGCCCGGCGTCGATGAGCAGCCGCACCGTCCCCTCGCTGATCAGCGTCGCCCCGACGTGGGCGAGGGCCACCACGCCGAACCAGCGCGCGGTACCGAGCCGCCGCTCGACCGGCACCAGGAAGATGTTGAACACCACGAACCAGAACAGGAAGCTCGGCGTCTGCGTCCAGAAGGCGCTGCTGATCAGGACCTTGACCGGATGGTGGCTGAGTTCGGCCAGGTTGGTGCTGTGGGTCTCCAGCCACCAGTGCCGGTAGCGGGGCGGCATCTGCGTCAGCGCGATCGTGTTCAGGCCCAGGAACAGCAACCACAGGTAGGTGCCGGGCGCCGCACAGATGTACCGCCAGACGTGGCGGGCGACCCGCGCGACGCGTTCCATGGCGCCATTCTGCCTGGATCTTGCGACCCGCCGTGAACGACCGGTTCGCAGACCGCTCGAAGGAGGTGTTCCGCCGAGGGACGGCGCGGCTTCGCCCTGCTTCGGGGGCCCATGGGCGGCGTAAGGTTGGGCGGGTGACGACCCGAGCGACCGTCGACGAGACCCCCGCGGCTGCGGCCCCGGCGCCGGCTGCGCCACGTGCGCGCCGCGGACCGTACCGGCGGCTGCCGGTCGAGCAGCGCCGCGAACAGTTGATCGCGGTGGCGCTGGAGCTGTTCAGCCGCCACGCGCCGGAGGAGGTCTCCCTCGATGACGTCGCCGCCGCGGCGGAGGCCTCGCGGCCGCTCGTCTACCGCTACTTCCCTGGCGGGAAGCAGCAGTTGTACGAGGCCGCACTGAGGAGCGCGGCGAGCGAGCTGATCAGCCGGTTCGTGGAACCGGCAGAGGGCTCCCCCACGGAACGCCTCGCCCACGCGCTGGACCGCTACCTCTCCTTCGTCCACGAGCACGCGGCGGGTTACGGCGCGCTGCTGCGCGGCGGCTCGGCGGTGGAGACGCACCGCACGACGGCGATGGTCGACGAGGTCCGGCGGGCGGCGTTCCACGCCATCATCCAGCAGTTGGAGGTCGCCGACCCCGGCCCGCGCCTCGGCCTGCTGATCCGCTCCTGGATCGCGGTCGTCGAGGCCACGGCGCTGACCTCCCTCGACGAGGGCGATGTCGGCGACGTGGAGTCGCTGCGGGACTGGCTGGTGGACCAGTTCGTGGCGATGTTCGCCGTGACGGCTCTGCACGACGCGCAGAGCGCGGCGGTACTGAGGCGGTTGCTGGCGCGCTACGACGGCGTCGGGCCGGGCGCGAAGCTCATCGAGGGCTTGGCCGGACTGCTGCTCCTCTCCGAGAGTTAGCTGCAGGGACCTCGGGGGCGCGGGGAAGTTGCACGACCCAGGGGCGCGCGGAAGTTGCACGACCCAGGGGCGCGCGGAACTGCGCGACAAGCCACCCGACGAGGTGGCCGCCGAACGCGCAGGGCCATCCGCACGCCGGTGGTTGCTCGCGCAGTTCCCCGCGCCCCTGAGGCGCGTGGTCGCCCGCCTGCAGACGCCCCGCGCCCCTGAGGCGCATGGTCGCCCGCCTGCAGACGCCCCGCGCCCCCGAGGGGTTACGCCTTGCCCACCGGCAGCCTCTGCGCGCCGAGGCCGTCGATCTCCAGGTCCATGACGTCGCCAGGCTGCAGCCAGGGCTGGCCCGGGGTCCCCATGGCGACGCCGGCCGGGGTGCCGGTGTTCACGATGTCGCCGGGCTCGAGGACCATGAACTGGCTGAGGTACCAGATCACGTGGCGGACGTCGAAGATCATGTTCGCCGTCGAGCCGTTCTGGCGGACCTCGCCGTTGACCCGGAGGCGGAGGCCCAGGGCTTGCGGGTCGGGCACCTCGTCCGCCGTGACGAGCCAGGGGCCGAGGGGGTTGAAGGTCTCGCAGGACTTGCCCTTGTCCCAGGTGCCGCCGCGCTCCAGCTGCCACTCGCGCTCGGAGACGTCGTTGCTGATCGCGTAGCCCGCGATCACGGAGTCGGCGTCCGCCGGGGAGGCGAGGTAGCGGGCACGGGCGCCGATGACGACGGCGAGTTCGACCTCCCAGTCGGTCTTCGCGCTGCCGCGCGGGACGAGGACCTCGTCGTAGGGGCCGACGACGGTGTCGGAGGCCTTCATGAAGACGACCGGCTCGGCCGGGATCGCCTGGCCCGTCTCCTCGGCGTGGTCACGGTAGTTGAGGCCGATGCAGACGACCTTGCCCGGGCGCGCCACGGGCGCGCCGACGCGCGAGCCGGCCAGGGGCAGCAGCGGGAACTCGCCCGCGGTCGCCCGTGCGGCGAGGTCCGCCCGGAGTTCGGGCGTCAGCGAGGCGAGGAACGCGCCGTCGATGTCGGGCGTCACCGCCGACAGGTCGTGCGCCGCCGCCGCGTCCGCGGTCAACAGCAGCGCGGGCTGCTCGGAGCCCGCGGATCCTACGCGCAGGAATCGCACCTGCGATCACCCACCTTGCGATCGGGACGGTCCGGTCGCCCACCGTCGCTGGAGAGAAGGAGATCTGTTTCTAGCAGGTCACGAACGGTTCGGACCATGGGGCGCCCGCGATACGGACGAGTAGCCGACGCGTGGCCAAGGTGTTCGGGGATTGTCTGAATGGGCCTATTCACTCCCCTTGCGGCCTAGTGGAAAGATGTCCGGGTCGACGACGGCGAAGTCTCGGCGAGTCACAGCGAAGGAAAGGTGGGGGGCATGGCCCGCAAGGCTCCCGTCACGGACCCGGTGCAGGATGCGCCCACGACCGGCGACCCGGCACACGCCGCGGCGGGCGTGCCCGCGCTGCGGCACACCACGCAGATCGCCGCGGCGCAGATGGGTCTGCCGCGCGCGGTGAAGACGCTGCTGAAGCTCAACCAGCCGGACGGCTTCGACTGCCCCGGCTGCGCCTGGCCGGAGCCGGAGCACACCCACACCGCCGAGTTCTGCGAGAACGGCGCCAAGGCCGTCGCCGAGGAGGCGACCCTGCGCCGGGTCGGACCGGAGTTCTTCGCCGAGCACTCCGTCGAGCAGCTCGCGGAGCGCAGCGGCTACTGGCTCGGGCAGCAGGGCCGTCTCACCACGCCCATGCTGCTGGACCAGGGCGCCACCCACTACACGCCGCTCTCCTGGGACGACGCGCTCCAACTCGTCGCGGACGAGCTGAAGGCGATGGACGAGCCGGACCAGGCGGTCTTCTACACCTCCGGCCGCACCTCCAACGAGGCCGCCTTCGCCTACCAGCTCTTCGCCCGGCAGCTGGGCACCAACAACCTGCCGGACTGCTCGAACATGTGCCACGAGTCCTCCGGCTCCGCGCTGGTGGAGACGCTCGGCGTGGGCAAGGGCAGCGTCCACCTCAAGGACCTCTACCAGGCCGACCTGATCATCGTCGCCGGGCAGAACCCGGGCACCAACCACCCGCGCATGCTCTCCGCGCTGGAGCGGGCCAAGCGGGCCGGGGCGACGATCGTCAGCGTCAACCCGCTGCCCGAGGCCGGGCTCGAGCGGTTCAAGAACCCGCAGAACGCGCGCGGGCTCCTCGGCACCGGCACCAAGCTGACCGACCTGTTCCTGCAGATCCGGCTCGGCGGCGACCTCGCCCTCTTCCGCGCGCTCAACCTGCTGCTGCTGGAGGCCGAGGAGAAGGCCCCGGGCACGGTCCTGGACCGCGCCTTCATCGAGGAGCACTGCGCGGGCTTCGAGGAGTTCGCCGCCGAGGCCAAGCGCACCGACTGGGCCGACGTCCACGCCGCGACCGGCCTTCCGGACAGCCAGATCCTGGAGCTGTCCCAGCTGGTGCTCAGGTCCGAGAAGATCATCGTCTGCTGGGCGATGGGCCTCACCCAGCACCAGCACTCCGTGCCCACCATCCGCGAGGTCGTCAACTTCCTGCTGCTGCGCGGCAACGTCGGCAGGCCGGGGGCCGGCGTCTGCCCCGTGCGCGGCCACAGCAACGTGCAGGGCGACCGCACCATGGGCATCTTCGAGCGCCCCGCCGCCGCGTTCCTGGACTCGCTCGGCCGGGAGTTCCACTTCGACCCGCCGCGCGAGCACGGCATGGACGTGGTCGACTCCATCCGCGGCATGCGCGACGGCAAGGTGCGGGTCTTCTTCGCGATGGGCGGCAACTTCGTCGCGGCGACGCCGGACACGGAGGTCACCGAGGCGGCCATGCGCAACTGCCGCCTCACCGTGCACGTCTCGACCAAGCTCAACCGCTCGCACGTGGTCACCGGCGCCCGCGCGCTGATCCTGCCGACGCTCGGCCGCACCGACCTCGACCGCCAGGCCTCCGGCCCGCAGGAGGTCACCGTCGAGGACTCGATGGGCATGGTCCACGCCTCGCGCGGCGCGCTGAAGCCCCCGGCGGCGGACCTGCTCTCCGAGGTCGCGATCGTCTGCAAACTGGCGCGGCGCACCCTCGGCCCGCAGAACACGGTGCCCTGGGAGGACTTCAACGCCTCCTACAGCAACATCCGCGACCGCATCGCCCGGGTCATCCCGGGCTTCGACGACTACAACGCGAAGATCAAGGCCCCCGGCGGCTTCGCCCTCCCCCACGGGCCGCGTGACAAGCGGGCGTTCCCGACCGCCACGGGCAAGGCGAACTTCACCGTCAACGAGATGACGGCGCCCGAGGTGCCGGAGGGCCGCCTGCTGCTCCAGACGCTGCGCTCGCACGACCAGTACAACACCACGATCTACGGCCTCGACGACCGCTACCGCGGCATCACCGGCGGCCGCCGGGTGGTCCTGCTGCACCCCGAGGACGCGGCGGACTTCGGCGTCGCCGAGGGCGCCTTCGTGGACCTGGTCAGCGAGTGGCGCGACGGTGTCGAGCGCCGGGCGCCGCGCTTCCGGGTCGTCCTCTACCCGACGACCCGCGGCTGCGCGGCTGCGTACTACCCGGAGACCAACGTCCTGGTCCCGCTGGACAGCACTGCCGAGACGAGCAACACCCCGACGTCCAAGTCGGTCGTGATACGTCTCGAGCAGGTGTAGGCACCGGCTGAAGGCCCGGGCCCGAATCCTTACGGCTTCGGGCTCAGGGCCACCTTCGTGCTCGTCGTCGCGGAGGACACCGCCGAGGGCGAGACCGAGGCCGTCGTCGAGGCCGACGCCGACGTCGACGGAGTCACCGACGGGGACGGGCTCGGGGTGGGGCTGCCGGAGGACGAACCGCTCGGGCTCGGCGTCGGGGTGGGCGTCGGCGACTTCGTGGGCCCGGTGGTCGGGGACGGGGTCGGCTTCGGCGTCGGCTTGGGGGTGGGCTTCGGGGTCGGCGGCAGCGTCGGCCCGATCGGCTGGGGGTTCTGCGAACCCGAGGGAGCCGTCGGCGGGGTGTAGCTGCCGAGCGAGGAGTCCTGGGGGTCGGGGCGCACCGCGCCCAGGATCGGGTTCTGAGCGATCGGCGCGATGTCCACGAACGCGCCGGGGTGCGGGGCCTGGATGACCATGCCGCCGCCGATGTAGATCGCGACGTGCGTGGCGCCCTGGAAGTAGATGATCAGGTCGCCGGGGCGCAGCTGGTCCAGCGAGATATGGGTGAGCTGGGCCCACTGCTCCTGGCTGGTGCGCGGGATCGGGACGCCCGCGGCGAGCCAGGCCTGCGAGGTGAGGCCCGAGCAGTCGAAGACCTTGGGCCCGTCGCCGCCCCAGACATACGGCTTGCCGAGCTGCGCGAAGGCGAAGGCCACCGCCGCGGCGCCCGCCGCGGACGGCTTCTCGCCACCCTTGCCGAGCACGCCGGAGGCCAGCAGCGCGAGCTGCGCCGCGTTGGCCTCCTTCTGCTCCAGCTGCGACAGCAGGTCCCGCTGCGCGCCCGTCAGCCCGGAGACGAGCTGCTCCAGGCCGGTCAGCTCCTTGTTGACGGTGTCCTTCTGCTTGCCCTGCGCGGCGACGAGCTGGGCGACCCGGGACTGCGCGGCCTTCGCCGCGGTCTCCGAGAGGGTCAGGGCGGCCTGGTCGTCGGCGAGCTGGTGCAGCAGGTCCGCCTGGGAACGGGCCGCCGCGTCCAGCAGCTCCTTGCCGTGGATCGCGGCGTCCGGATCGTTGGCGAAGACGATCTGGGCGATCTGGGAGAGCCCGCCGTCGCGGTACTGCTGCGAGGCGAACTCGCCGGCCAGCTCCGTGCCGGCGGCGACCTGGCTCTTCGCGTCGGTCACCTGGACGTCGATCTCCATGACGTTCGTCTGAGCCTGGCTCAGCTGCTCGGAGAGCGAGTCGTACTGCTGCGTGGCCGCCTCCACCTGCTGGTAGAGGTTGTGCAGCCGGGTCAGGATCGGCAGCAGCGCCTTCTCGGCCTGGGTGAGGTTGGCGAGTCCGGCCTGCCCGGTGATCGAGCCGGTGCCCGAGGTGCCTCCGACGCCGCCGACGGGCGCGGCGGCCGCCGTCCCGGCGGCCGGCAGCACCGCGAGCGACGCCGCCGCGAGCATCAGTCCGCAGCGCAGGACCCCGCGCAACCACGGACGCCGTTCCATGCCGCCGATGCTCAGCACTCGCCCCAGCCCCTTCGTCCTGCGCCGCTCCCCGCGGCACACCCCGACTTCGCCCCGCAGACACCCCCCGGTGCGTGCACGGGTGATCCTCCCATGCCACGTCAGAACTCGGCAGTAGGCACCCGCCGTTCCGGCCGATTCTGAGAGCACTCACACCCGAGGGCCCAGAGGATCGCGCAGGCGTGAATGTGACGCACCGCTCACCACAGGGCGAGACGAACACGCCGTGAACGCGAGAGCCCAACCGCCGCAAGGGCGGGCCGTGTCAGCAGACGTCGGCTTGGGACCCTTTTGTCATGCTTCCGCTCCCCCATCAACCCCAAATCGGTTCGTAGTTAACCTTCCGTTCACTCGGGCTCCCTACGGTCACGATCGCGGCGACCGCCGTGCACGCCTCCGCTGAGACGATTGTTTGGGCATGGAACACGTATCGTTCCTGGTGACCGCCGTAGTGATCACGGCTCTCGCCTTCGACTTCACCAACGGCTTCCACGACACGGCCAACTCGATGGCCACCTCGATCGCCACCGGAGCGCTGCGGCCCAAGGTCGCCGTCGCCATCTCGGCGGTCCTCAACCTCGCGGGCGCCTTCCTGTCGGTCGCCGTCGCCAAGACCATCTCCGGCGGCATCCTCGACGAGAAGGCCGGACTCAAGCCGCAGATCGTCTTCGCGGCCCTGATCGGCGCCATCGTCTGGAACCTCGTCACCTGGCTGCGCGGCATCCCGTCCAGCTCCTCGCACGCCCTGTACGGCGGTCTGATCGGCGCGACGCTGTTCGCCGTCGGCACCCACGGCGTCCACTTCGACGTCGTGATGACGAAGATCCTCATCCCGGCCGTCGCCTCGCCGATCGTCGCCGGCGCGGCGGCCTGGGCCGCCACCAAGATCGCCTACCGGATGACCCGCAACGGTGACGAGAAGGTGAACTCCAGGGGGTTCAAGGCCGGACAGGTCACCTCCGCGATGCTGGTCTCCGTCGCGCACGGAACCAGCGACGGCCAGAAGACGATGGGCGTCATCACGCTGACCCTGATCACTGCCGGCTCACTGGCCCCGGGCTCCAACCCGCCGCTCTGGGTGATCCTGGCCGCGGGCCTCGCCATGGCGCTGGGCACCTACGTCGGCGGCTGGCGCATCATCCGCACCATGGGCACCGGCATCTCCGAGATCGAGCCCGCCCAGGGCCTCACCGCGCAGAGCGCGGCGGCGACGGTCATCCTGACCTCCTCCCACATGGGCTTCGGCCTCTCCACCACGCACGTCTGCTCCGGCGGCATCATGGGCTCCGGCAAGGGCCGCGCCGACGGCGTCGTGCACTGGTCCACCGCCCGCCGGATGGCGTACGCGTGGCTGCTCACCCTCCCGGCCGCGGGCCTCGTCGCCGGCCTCGGCGTGCTGCTGGCCGACCAGGGCGCGTGGGGCGAGATCGCGCTCGGCCTGATCGGCGCGGGTGTGGCGGCGACCGTCTTCGTCCTGTCCCGCCGCCAGAAGGTCGACGCGACCAACGTGGTGCCGCACGAGATCACCCTGCCGTCCGCCGAGCCGTCCGTCCCGGCGGCCCCGACCGCGCCCGTCGCGGCCTGAGGAGCAGCACGATGAACATCAACTGGTCCGCGCTCGGCAGCACGTTCGGCGCGAGCGTCCTCATCACCGTCGCCGTGGTCGGCGCGTTCTGCCTCGGCATGACGGCGCTGTCGCGCCGCGAGCGCACCACCGGAGGGGCGGCCGTCGCCTCCCTGAGCGCCGCCGTCCTCAGCTTCGCGCTATGTGCGAGCGCGGTGGGGTACGGGTTCTACCTCATCGGGCACAAGTAGCGGTCGCACTCGTTCACACGACGACCTGACGCGCGCTCCGGCCTTTCGGCCGGGGCGCGCGTCAGCTTGTCTCCGGGGTCGTGCCCGAGGCCTGGGCCGACGCTGCGGACTGCACGGTGGGGAGATCGGGGCGGCCGGAGCCCCTGCGAAGGGCGGAGGCGAGCAGGGTGAGCCCGACGCCGAGGACGATCCACACCGACAGGACCAGCAGCGGCCGGAGGATGTCCGTGCCGTGGAAGTACGCGATCGAGCGGTTGAGGTCCGTGCCCGCACCGTTGGGGAGCCAGGGGCCGATGGTCCGCCAGAAGGGCGGCATCAGCGGAGGCGGGAAGACCCCGCCCGCACTCGGGTTGCCCAGGATCACGAAGAGCAGCACCGCGATGCCGATGCCGATGACGTCGAAGAAGCACTCCAGGGCCATGGTCACCGCACCCACGGCGAAGACCACCATCGTGCCGACGCCCCACAGTGCGACGATCTTCCCGGGCAGCGCGTCGAGGATCGGGCCGGCGATCAGCGCGCCGCCGAGACCCGCCGCGAGCGAGAACAGCAGCAGCGAGCCCAGCCGGATGATCGCCCGTGGGACGTTCGCCGGGCGCGTGCCCGCGCTGATGCCGAGCAGCGAGGCCACCAGATAGCCGCCCACGCACCAGCCGACCGCGAGGTAGAAGGACGAGAGCCCCTCCGCGTCGCCCGGCGCCAGCGGCACGACGTCCTGGACCACGACCGTGCGGCCCTGCTGCGCCTCGGCCTGGGTGACGATCTGCGTGACCGCGGTGGCCAGCGCCGGGCCGGAGGCGTTGGCCACGAGCAGCGTGTCCCGGGTGCCGGCCGGGTCGATGACCAGCGCGGTGTAGAGCTTCTGGTCCTTGATCTGCTGGACGGCCGTCGCCTCGTCGGCGACGGGCCTGGCGTCCAGGACGTGGTTGGGCAGCCCGTTGAGACCCGCCACCGCCTGCGCGCTCGCCTGCGGCGGGGCGACAACGCCGATGGAGGCCTTGTACGGGTAGGGGTGATGCAGGGCGCCGATGTAGGACACGATGAAGCCCAGCTGGAGCCCGAGCACCGCGACGACGAGCAGCGCGGTGCGGCCGTTGACGGCGTCCTTGAGCTCCGCGAGGAATCCGTGGTCGCTGGCTTCGCCCCTGCTTCCGGTCACTCCACTGGCCATCAGGTCCGTCCGTTCCGGTCAGGAATGAAACGGACATCAAGCTATTTTCCGGACCGCGTGCGTCGGAGCAGGCGCGCCGGGGCCGCGCAGCCCGGAACCACGCGCCGACCACGCGCCGACCAGAAGCGCGTGCCGGCCCGGGCCTACAGGTCAGAAGCGCGGTGCGCGCCGCTCCAGGAACGCGGCCAACCCCTCGCGCACGTCCGGCGTGGTCCGTGACGCGCGCTCCCACGGCTCGGCGGCGGCCTGCGGGTCCCCGCCCGTCACCACCGCGTCCACGACGGCCTTGACCGCCCCCTGCGTCTGCGCGGAGCGCGACGCCAGCACCCGGGCGAAGGCGAGCGCGCGCTCGTGGACGTCGTCGGCGACCTCGTCGACCAGGCCGTAGACCAGCGCCTGGTCCGCCGTCACCAGTTCGGCGGAGTAGAGCAGATACTTCGCACGCGCAGGGCCGAGCAGTCGGGCCAGGCGCGCCGTCGGCACGGAGGGGTAGACGATGCCGAGTTTGGCCGGGGTGATCCCGAACCGGGCTCCGCGCGCGGCGAACCGCAGGTCGCAGGCGACGGCGAGCTGGCAGCCGCCGCCCACGCACGGGCCGTCCACGACCGCCAGCGTCGGGTGCGGGAAGGCCGCGAGTGCCGACTCCGCGTCGACGTTGACGGCGTGGTACTCGTCGGCCGCCTCGGGGCTCGCGTAGACGTCGGCCAGCTCGCCGATGTCCGCGCCGGCGGAGAACGCGCCACCCGCGCCGGTCAGCAGCAGCACCCGCAGACCGGGCTCCGCCGCCAGGCCGGCGAGCACGCCGGGCAGGGCCTCCCACTGGGCGCGCGTCAGCGCGTTCTTCTTCTCCGGCCGGTCCAGGAGCAGGACGGCGACCCCGTCGTCCCCCAGGAAGGCGCGCAATCCCGGCACGCCGAAAGGGAGCTCTTTCCGGTCGGTTGTGAGCACCTGATCTCCTTGTTCCGCCTGTGTTCCGCCGAACTGCCGACTCCGATCGTCCGTCAGAGTCTCGGCGCGCGGATATGTGACGTTCCGCATACCGTCGGGACGGTGAGCCCCTTGGACCGCCGCCACGTCCTCCGCGCCGCCACGCTCGGTGCCGCCGCGTCCATGCTGGGTGCCTGTGGCAGTGGCGCCAAGTCCACGAACGCCGGCGGTGCCGGCGGCACCGACGCCCTGCCCTCGGCCGCCGCGACGACGACCCCGACGCCGTCGCGGAGCGCCGTCGCGTCACCGGGTGGCGTCGCCTCACCGGCCGCCGGGCTGCCGTTCGAGATCCACTCCGGGCCGACCACCACCGGCCGGGTGGCGCTCACCTTCCACGGCCAGGGGGACCCGGCGATCGCCCGCTCGCTGCTCACCGAGGCGGAGCGGGCAAGCGCGAGGATCACCGTGATGGCCGTGGGCAGCTGGCTGGACAGCTACCCCGACATGGCCGGGCGCGTCCTCGACGGCGGCCACGAGCTGGGCAACCACACGCAGAACCACGTCGCGATCTCCACGCTCTCCGCGGACGCGGCCTACACCGAGATCGAGCGCTGCGCGCAGCGGCTGCGTCAGCTGACGGGCTCGATCGGCGCCTGGTTCCGCCCCTCGCAGGCCCAGGACTGCACGGCGGTCGTCGCCGCCCAGGCCCGCCGGGCGGGTTACGCGCACTGCCTCTCCTACGACCTGGACTCCCTCGACTACACCGACCCCGGCGCGAGCGCCGTCACGCACACCGTGCTCAGCCAGGCGCGCGCCGGGTCGGTGGTGTCGATGCACTTCGGGCACAGCGGCACCGTCGCCGCGCTGCCCGCGATCCTTGACGGCCTCCGGCAGCGCGGTCTCCACGCTGTCACGACCTCGGAGCTGCTGAGCTGATGCGCACTCACCGCCTTGCCACCGCCGCCGCCCTGAGCGCCGCCGCCACGCTGGTGGTGACCACCGCCTGCTCCTCCGGGGGCCCGGCCGAGACGAACGCGATCAACGCCCGGCAGAAGGCCGCCGCGTCCAGCGCCGCGGCCGCCTCGGCCGCGGCGCAGGCCAAGAGCGGCGACGCGGACCTCCCGGGCATGCCGCCACTGCTCGACCCCAAGGACGTCTACGCCGCCGACCGGCCGAACCAGATGTCGCCGGTGGTGAAGAACTTCCCCTCGCGCGTGTACGTGCCCAACACGCTCTCCAACACGGTCACCGTGATCGACCCGGCCACCTACAAGGTGATCGGCACCGTCCCGGTCGGCAACGAGCCGCAGCACGTCGTCCCCTCCTGGGACCTGAAGACCCTCTGGGTCAACAACGACCTCGGCAACACCCTCACCCCGATCGACCCCGCCACCGGCAAGGCCGGCCCGACGGTCGACGTGCACGACCCGTACAACCTCTACTTCACGCCCGACGGCAAGTACGCGGTGGTGATGGCCTCGGCCGACCACCAGCTGGTCTTCCGCGACGCCCACACCATGAAGGTCGTCAAGGCCATTCCGTCCCAGTGCGACGGCGTCAACCACGCCGACTTCTCCCCCGACGGGCGTTACTTCATCGTCTCCTGCGAGTTCTCCGGCGACCTGCTGAAGGTCGACACGGCGAAGATGGAGATCGTCGCCAAGCAGAAGATCCCCTTCATCGGCTCCATGCCGCAGGACGTGAAGATCTCCCCCGACGGCAAGGTCTGGTACGTCGCCGACATGATCGCGAACGGCGTCTGGGAGCTGAACGGCGACACCTTCTCCAAGCCCACCCTGCTGCCGACCGGCGCCGGCGCGCACGGCCTCTACGTCAGCCGCGACTCCAAGTACCTCTACGTCTCCAACCGCGGCGAGGGCTCCGTCTCCGTCCTGGACTTCGCCACCGGCAAGCTGATCCACAAGTGGTACATCCCCGGCGGCGGCAGCCCCGACATGGGCGGCGTCTCCGCCGACGGCAAGGTCCTGTGGCTCTCCGGCCGCTACAACTCGGTCGTCTACGCGATGTCGACGACGGACGGCAAACTGCTGGCGAAGATCCCCGTCGGCGACGGACCGCACGGCCTGTGCGTCTACCCGCAGCCCGGGCGGTACTCCCTCGGACACACGGGCGTCTTCCGCTGAGGGTGGCTCAGTTGCCCGTCTGCTCCATCTCGGCCTGGGCGCGGGCGATCTCCTCTGCGGAGATGGTCAGGGTCTCGTTCGGGTCCGGCTTGGGCTCCATCTCGGCGCGGCCGGAGGCGTCGCTCAGCTTGATCAGCAGGGCGATCATCAACCAGTTGGCCACCGTGGAGGAACCGCCCTGGGCGAGGAACGGCAGCGCCTTACCGGTCTGCGGGATCAGGCCCAGCACACCGCCGCCGACGACGAAGACCTGCAGCACGAGGGCGGCCGCGAGGCCCGCCGCGAGCAGCTTGCCGAAGGGGTCGGTCAGCCGGACCGCCGTGCGCATGCCGCGCTGGCCCAGCATCAGGTAGAGCACCAGGACGACCATGATCCCGGCGGTGCCCAGCTCCTCGCCGACGGTGGCGAGGATCCAGTCGCTGCGGCCGGCGAAGGCGATCAACCAGGAGTCACCCCGGCCCAGCCCGGTACCGAGCAGACCGCCGTGGCCGAGGCTGAAGAGCGACTCGGCGAGCTGCGGCGAGGAACCGGTCGGCGGGTTCGGCTGGTAGGCCGCCATCGGGTCGAGCCAGTTGTTGACGCGGTACTTGACGTGCGTCACCAGGGTGCCGGCCGCGACCGCGCCGCCCACCGCCATCAGGCCACCGAGGACGACCCATCCGGTCCGCTCGGTGGCGACGTACAGCATGATGATGAACGCGCCGAAGAAGATCAGCGAGGTGCCGAGGTCGGACTCGAAGACGAGGACGACCAGGCTGACCGCCCAGACCACCAGGATCGGGCCCATGTTGCGGCCGCGCGGCAGCGCGATGCCCATGAACCTACGGCCCACCAGGGCCAGTGCGTCCCGGTTGGCCATCAGATAGCTGGCGAAGAAGACGATGATCGCAAGCTTGGTGAACTCGCCCGGCTGGAACGACAGCGGACCCAGGTGGATCCACCGGCGCGCGCCGTACTGGTCGCCGGAGAAGAAGGCCGGCGCGACCAGAGCGACCAGCGAGACCGCCATCAGGAGGTAGGTGTACCGGGAGAGCACCCGGTGGTGCTTGACCAGAACGATCACGGCCGCGAAGACGACGACGGCTATGACCGTCCACATCACCTGGTTCGGTGCGGCGGCGGTCGAGCCGTAGACCTTGATGTACGACTGGTCGAGCCGGTCGATCAGCACCAGGCCGATTCCGGTGAGGACCACCGCCAGCGGCAGGATCAGCGGGTCCGCGTACGGCGCCCAGCGCCGCACCACCAGGTGCGCGGCCATCGCGAGCAGCCCGAGCCCGAGCACGTCGACCACGAAGCCGCTGGACAGCTTCCCGGTCAGGCCCAGGTCAGCGGCGGCCTTGGCGAAGCCGCACACGACGACGGCGAAGAGCAGCAGGAACAGTTCGAGATTCCGCCTGCGCTTCGCCCCCGGTGCAACCTCCACGGCAGCGCTCCGCGAGCTCCGTGCGCCCATCTTCTGCCCACCCAACACTTCACCGACGTTCCGAGAACCGTGGCATTGTCGCAGGTCCGGTCTCAAGGTGGGGAACGCGTCTGCGAGCGCTCCGGTTCTCCGCGCGTGACAGGTGTGACGCAGGCTACGCTGCGAGCCATGATCCGCTGGGTGTACGCGTTCGTGGACCGGCCTCGTGACCGCATGGCGGCGGCCGCCGCGTTCTGGACGGCGGTGACGGACACCTCACTGTCCGCGCCGCGCGGGGAGGACGGCGAGTTCGCGACGTTCCTGCCGAGCGGCGGCGAGGACGCCTGCCTGAAGCTGCAGGGCGTGCACGAGGGCAACGGCAGCCACTTCGACCTGGCGGTCGAGCGTCCGCGTGCCCTTGCGGACGACGCGGTGGCGCTGGGCGCGGAGGTGGTCGCGGAGCACGGCTCGTGGCTCGTCCTGCGCTCGCCGGCCGGCCAGCTGTTCTGCGTGGTCCCCTGGCACCGCGAGTACCGCCGCCCGCCGGTCGTCGCAGGCACACGGCTGGACCAGATCGCGATCGACATCCCGGCCGAGGCCTACGAGGCGGAGATCGAGTTCTGGACCGAGCTCACCGGCTGGACGGTGGACCGGGGCTCCCGCCCCGAGTTCCGGGTCGTTCAGTCCCCGGCGGACCTGCCGTTCCGGCTCCTCCTGCACCGCCTCGACGAACCCCGCCCGACCAGCGCGCACCTCGACTTCGCCTGCACGGACCGAAGCGCCACGCGGGAGGAGCACGAGCAGCTGGGGGCGACGCTCGTCGCCGAACACGGCCACTGGACCGTCATGCGCGACCCGGCGGGCGGCACCTACTGCCTCACGGCCCGCAACCCGGCGACGGGCCGCCTCTAGCCCACGGGTCAGTTGCAGCACGCCAGGGGCGCGGGGAACCGCGCGAGAAACCGGCGACAGGCGGATGGCCCTGTTCGTTGAGGACCATCCGCTCGCCGGTGGCTTGTCGCGCAGTGCCCCGCGCCCTGGGTCGTGCAACGTCGGGCGGGAGCGAAACCGAGACCGGTCGCGCCCCCGCGGCGGAGCCGCGAATCGAGCACAGCCCCACGCCCCTGGGACGGTGCGACGTCAGGCGGGAGCCGACGTGCGGCTTACGCCGCCAGGCTCTCCTGAAGCGCCGCGGCCGGCTCCAGGGCCAGGTCGAGGACCTGGCGGACGTCGGCGACCGCGTGGACGGTGAGGCGCTCCAGGACCTCCGCCGGGACGTCGTCGAGGTCCGCCTCGTTGCGGGAGGGGATCAGGACGGTGGTGATCCCGGCCCGGTCGGCCGCGAGCAGCTTCTGCTTCACGCCGCCGATCGGCAGGACCCGGCCGGTCAGGGACACCTCGCCGGTCATCGCGACCTCCGGTCGCACCTTCCGGCCGGACAGCAGCGAGGCCAGCGCCGTCGTCATCGTGACGCCCGCGCTCGGGCCGTCCTTGGGGACCGCGCCCGCGGGAACGTGGATGTGGACGCCGCGCTCGCGCAGCGAGGTGACCGGCAGCTCCAGCTCCGCTCCGTGCGACCGCAGGAACGACAGCGCGATCTGCGCGGACTCCTTCATCACGTCGCCCAGCTGACCCGTCAGCGTCAGCCCGCTGCCGCCCGTCTCCGGATCGGCGAGCGAGGCCTCGACGAACAGGACGTCGCCGCCCGCGCCCGTCACGGCCAGGCCGGTCGCGACGCCGGGGACGGCGGTACGCCGCTCCTCGGGCTCCTGGGCGTGCTCCGGGGTGAACCGGGGGCGGCCGATCAGGCCGCGCAGGTCCGCCTCGCTGACGGTGCGGGGCAGCTCCGCGCCCGCCTCGCCGAGCTCGTTCTGCGCCGCGACCTTCCGCAGGATGCGCGAGACCGCGCGCTCCAGGGTGCGGACGCCCGCCTCGCGGGTGTACTCGGCGGCGAGCTTGCGCAGCGCGTCCTCCTCGACGACGACCTCGTCGGCGCCCAGGCCCGCCCGCTCCAGCTGGCGCGGGAGCAGGTGGTCGCGGGCGATGACGACCTTCTCGTCCTCGGTGTAGCCGTCCAGGCGCACCAGCTCCATCCGGTCGAGCAGCGGCTCGGGGATGGCCTCCAGCACGTTCGCGGTGGCGAGGAAGACCACGTCGGAGAGGTCGAGCTCGACCTCCAGGTAGTGGTCGCGGAAGGTGTGGTTCTGCGCCGGGTCCAGGACCTCCAGCAGGGCGGCCGCCGGGTCGCCGCGGTAGTCCGAGCCGACCTTGTCGATCTCGTCCAGCAGCACGACCGGGTTCATCGAGCCGGCCTCCTTGATGGCCCGCACGATGCGGCCGGGCAGCGCGCCGACGTAGGTGCGGCGGTGGCCGCGGATCTCGGCCTCGTCGCGGACGCCGCCGAGGGCGACGCGGACGAACTCGCGGCCCATGGCGCGGGCGACGGACTCGCCCAGCGAGGTCTTGCCCACGCCGGGCGGACCGACCAGCGCCAGCACCGCGCCGCCGCGACGGCCGCCGACGAGACCCAGCCCACGGTCGGACCGGCGCTTGCGCACGGCCAGGTACTCGACGATGCGCTCCTTCACGTCGTCCAGGCCGAAGTGGTCGGCGTCCAGGACCGCACGGGCGCCGGCGATGTCGTAGGCGTCCTCGGTGCGGTTGTTCCAGGGGAGCTCCAGGACGGTGTCGAGCCAGGTGCGGATCCAGCTGCCCTCGGGGGACGCGTCGCTGGAACGCTCCAGCTTCTCCACCTCCTTGAGCGCGGCCTCCTTGACCTTCTCGGGCAGGTCGGCGGCCTCGACGCGGGCGCGGTAGTCCTCCTCCTCGGAGTCGGGCTCGCCGTTGAGGTCGGCCAGCTCCTTCTTCACCGCCTCCAGCTGGCGCTGGAGCAGGAACTCCTTCTGCTGCTTCTCCATGCCCTCCTGGACGTCCTTGCGGATGGTCTCCTGGACCTCCGCCTCGGCCAGGTGGTCCTTGAGCAGCTGCAGCGCGAGCTTGAGCCGGGCCACCGGGTCGAGCTCCTCCAGGACCCGGACCTTCTCGGCCGCGGTCACGAAGGGCGCGTAGCCGATGTTGTCCGCGAGCTCGGAGACGCCGTCGATCTGGGTGAAGCGGTCGACGACCTGCCAGGCGCCGCGCTTCTGCAGCCACGCCGTGGTCAGCGCCTTGTACTCGGTGACGATCTCGGCGATCGCGCCGGGCAGGGGCGAGGGGACGGCGGTCTCCTCGGCCGGCTCCGCCTCCACCCACAGTGCCGCGCCCGGGCCGGTCGTCCCGGCCCCGATGCGGACGCGGCGCACGCCGCGGACGAGCGCGGCGGGATCACCGTCGGCGAGACGGCCCACCTGCTCGACCGTCGCCACGGTGCCGATCGCGCCGTACTCGCCGTCGACGCGCGGGACGAGCAGCACGCGCGCCTTGCGCGCGTTCGCCACCGTCCTGATGCCGGGGGCGTGCGCCCCGGTCTCCCGAACCGCCGCCTGCGCGGCCTCCACAGCGGCACGGACGTCCTGGTCGGAAAGGTCCAGAGGGACGACCATGCCGGGGAGAACCGCGTCGTCGTCGAGCGGCAGCACCGGCAGGGTGAGCGTTCCAGAGGTCGAAGCCATGATTTCTCCCCGGTCATGCAAGTTGAGTTACACGGACTAAAGGTTCATGACCCCGATAATGTTCCCCGCTCACTGTTCGCTGTGAGCGATCAGTCCTCGACGCCGAGGATCCGGGGCGCCCAGGCGGCGATGAGCCCGTCGCCCGGGGCGAGCTCCTGCGCCCGGCGCAGCAGCGGCACGGCCTCGCCCGCATCGCCCTTCCGCCAGCAGCCGTAGGCCTCGCGGAACAGCCGGTGCGCGCGGTCCACGGTCAGCAGCCGGCCGAGCTCGGCCACCGGCGCCTCCGCATCGTCCACGCGCAGGTCGACCGGCTCGTCGCCGCCGACGACGAACAGCGCCGCCGACTGGCGTCCGCGCCGGTCCCCGCCTGCCGCCTCGCCTGCCGCCAGCGCCGCGAGCAGGCGTTCCGCCAGCGGCTCCGCGGGGTTCACCGTCCACCCCGCCCACAGCGCGTCGACCACGCCGTCCGCCAGGGTGTTGCCCTGGACCGAGACGTGTTCGCCGAGGCGGTGACCGGCTTCGCCGTCGCAGCCCGGCCCCGTCCACGCGGCGACGCGGCCGCTCGCGTCGACCACGGCGAGCTGCCGGTCGTCCGCGTCCGGCAGGGCGGCCACCGCCGCCACCGCCTCCTTCGGGGCCGCGCCCCGCGCCAGCAGGTCGAGCACCGCTTCCCGGTGCCACAGTGGTGAGGAGGCCTGGCCGACCGCGACGCCGACGCCCCGCCTGGCCGTGGCGACCCGCGCGCCCACGGCCAGGACGCAGCTCGCCACCGCGACCCCGGTCCATCCGCTCACCGGGTCATGTGCGATCACGGAGAAGGTCATGCGCGGCAGCCTGCTCCCCCACGCCGGACCGGGCCATCGATTTCCTGCGGCGCCTTCCTCCGGCTCGGGCACGATGGTGCCCATGTCCACCCCTCACGCCGACACGCCGCCCGTCCAGCACTCCGACACGCCCGAACTGCTCGACCGTCGCGAAGGTCCGTTCGGCGAGGTCGCCCTGCGCCGTCGCGGCGCGCACTTCGAGATCATCGCCAACGGGACGTTCCTGATGGACACCTCCGACGGGCGTTCCGAGCGACTGCTGGTCAGCGCCGCCCTGGACGCCCTCGACGGCGCACGCGGAGCGCACCTGCTGATCGGCGGGCTCGGTGTCGGCTTCTCGCTCGCGGAGGCCGCGCAGGACCGGCGGCCCGGACGGATCACCGTCGTCGAGCGGGAACGGGCGATCATCGACTGGCACACCCGCGACGAGGCCCCGCTCGCCGCGTTCGCGGGCACCGGCCACGCCGATCCGCGGACCGAGATCGTGCACGCGGACCTGCTGGAACACCTGCGAACCACCGGGGACCGCTACGACGCGCTCTGCCTCGACATCGACAACGGGCCGGACTGGACCGTCACCGATTCGAACGACTCGCTCTACTCAGGCGCGGGCCTGGACCTGCTGACGCGGACCCTCGCCGACGGCGGGGTGCTCGCAGTGTGGAGCGCGGCACATTCCCCCGCTTTCGAAGCCCGACTCCGCGCCCGATTCGCCCGAATTGAGGTGATAGAGGTACCGGTACATGTGGAACGAGGGGTTCCCGATGTCGTGTACCTGTCCTCGCGCGGCTAGGTTACTCACGGTATGGTCCTGCCCGTGCCACCCCCCGAAGGGTCGGTTTATCCGACGTCGGCCCACCACAGCGGCCGCCCTGTCCCTACGCTGCCGAACGGCGGCAAAGTAGCGGACTGAAAGGGAAGGGGCGGGGGCACCGTACGAACCGTACGACCCGGAAGGCCTGAACAAGCTCGGGCCGGAGAACGCGAGGCCCTGGGGGCGGTGGCGTGACCGTGACGGATGTACAGCAGCAGACAAACAATGGCCTGGGAAACCAGCGCAGAGTCCTGGTTGTGGAGGACGAGCCGACGATCGCCGAGTCGATCGCGGCGCGTCTCGGCGCCGAGGGCTTCCGCGTGGCGGTCTCGCACGACGGCCCGACGGCGGTGGACTGCTTCCAGACCTGGCAGCCCGACCTGGTCGTGCTCGACGTGATGCTGCCCGGCTTCGACGGGCTGGAGGTCTGTCGCCGCATCCAGGCGCAGCGCCCGGTGCCCGTGCTGATGCTCACCGCGCGTGACGACGAGACCGACATGCTGGTCGGACTCGGCGTCGGCGCGGACGACTACATGACCAAGCCCTTCTCCATGCGCGAGCTCGCGGCCCGGGTCAACGTGCTGCTGCGCCGCGTCGAGCGCGCGCAGCTCGCGGCCCGGGCGCCCGCCGGCGGCACGCTGCGTCTCGGTGAGCTGGAGATCGACCACGTGCAGCGCCGCGTCCGGGTCTCCGGCGACGACGTGCACCTGACCCCGACCGAGTTCGACCTGCTGGTCTGCCTGGCGCAGCAGCCGCGCGCGGTGCTCACCCGCGAGCAGCTGCTGGCCGAGGTGTGGGACTGGACCGACGCGTCCGGCACCCGCACCGTCGACAGCCACGTCAAGGCGCTGCGCCGGAAGATCGGCGCCGCCTGGATCCGCACCGTGCACGGCGTCGGCTACGCCCTGGAGGCCCCGACACCGTGAGCCGCCGCACCCCCGCCCGACAGGGCCGCACGATCGCGCCACCGCCCATCGAGGTGACCCGCGCCGAGCGGTTCTGGGCGGGGCTGCGTCCGCTCGACCCGCTGCGCTCGGTCAAGGCCAAGCTCAACGTGGTGGTGCTGATCTCGGTCTGCATCTCCACGCTGATGGTGGTGCTGGCGCTGAACTCGTCCACCCAGATCCGGGTGGTCATGGTCTTCTCCGTGATCGCCTCGCTGCTGGTCACGCAGTTCCTCGCGCACAGCATGACCTCGGGTCTGCGGGAGATGACGGCGGCCGCGCGGGCCATGGCGGCCGGGGACTACACCCGGCGCGTGCACACCCGCTCGCTCGACGAGGTCGGCGAGCTCGCCCACGCCTTCAACACCATGGCCGACGACCTCGACGCCGCCGACCGGCAGCGCCGCGAGCTGATCGCCAACGTCTCGCACGAACTGCGCACCCCCATAGCCGCGCTCCGCGCGGTGCTGGAGAACGTGGTCGACGGGGTGGTGACCCCCGAGCCGGCCACCATGGCCGCCGCGCTCGAGCAGACCGAGCGGCTCGGCCGGCTCGTCGCCCACCTGCTGGACCTGTCCAAGCTGGCCGACGGCGCGGACTCGCTGGAGCTGCGCGCCTTCGACGTCGAGCCGTTCCTGGCCGCGGTGCTGCGCGGCCTGACCGTGGACGGCTCCGTGTCCGGCGGCGCGAGCAAACGCCGCACGGACGTCTCGCTACGCCTCGACGTCGCCCCCGGACTCACCGGCACCGCCGACCCGGAGCGGCTGCACCAGGTCGTCGCCAACCTCGTCGACAACGCCTGCCGCCACAGCCCACAGGACGGCACGGTCACCGTGCGCGCCCGCCCGGCCCAGGGCGGCGGCCTCCAGGTGGACGTGGCCGACGAGGGGCCCGGCATCTCCCCGGAGGACCGCGCGCGGGTCTTCGAGCGCTTCGGCCGCGGCAGCAGCGCCACCGCACAGGGCCCCGGCTCCGACGGCGGCACGGGGCTGGGTCTCGCCATCGCACGCTGGGCGGTCGAGCTGCACGAGGGGACGATCGCCGTCGCCGACTCACCGCTCGGCTGTCTGATCCGCGTCGAACTCCCGGGACCGCGCCGCCCTGCGGCGATCGTTTCGCACGGCCACCCCTGAACCGGAAGAATGGCCGGAAAGGACGGCGGGGGCCGAACGAACAACCCTTCGTTCTCCCCCATCACGCCCGAGTTCTAACCTCGGTTTCCGGCCATTGTTTGCGGCCGGACTGTGATCTGGGCGACCCTTGGTCTGCGGGACCTGCGCGGACGTGCGGCGGAGGCGTAGCCTTACTACCCGCTGTCCACCATCCACACGGAAGCGGAAGAGGGCGGTTGCCGCCGTGTCTCCACAGTCCCCAAACACGAACAGCTCACCTGCCACTACGGCCGAGGTCGGCCCGGGAGCCGCGTTCGGCCCCAACGAGTGGCTCGTGGACGAGATCTACCAGCAGTACCTCCAGGACCCGAACTCGGTCGACCGGGCCTGGTGGGATTTCTTCGCCGACTACAAGCACACCCAGACCGCACCGACGGCGCAGCCCGCTCAGGCGACCCAGAGCCCGGGTGCTCCCGCCGTCGCCGTGACCGCGGCGCCCAAGACGCCCGTGGCCCCGGCAGCGGCAGCGGTCCCCGCGCCGGCCGCCGCACCCGCGGCCGCCCCGGCGGCCAAGGCTCCGGCCGCCGCTCCGGCCCCCGCCGCTCCGCTGACTCCCAAGCCCGCAGCGCCCACGCAGACCCCGCGTGCCGCTGCTCCGGCCCAACCTGCCGACACCGTTAAGGACAGCACCACTGTGACCGCCCCCGCCGAGGCCCCGTCAGGACCCGAGCTCGTCGCGTTGAAGGGCCCGAGCGCCCGGATCGTGGCGAACATGGACGCCTCGCTCTCGATGCCCACCGCGACCAGCGTCCGCGCCGTCCCCGCGAAGCTGCTGATCGACAACCGCATCGTCATCAACAACCACCTGAAGCGCGCCCGCGGTGGCAAGGTCTCCTTCACGCACCTCATCGGCTACGCCATGGTCCAGGCGATCAAGTCGATGCCGGCGATGAACCACGGCTTCCAGGAGAAGGACGGCAAGCCCTTCCTGGTCAAGCCCGAGCACATCAACCTCGGCCTGGCGATCGACCTGACCAAGCCGAACGGCGACCGCCAGCTGGTCGTCGCGGCCATCAAGAAGGCCGAGACCCTCGACTTCTTCGGCTTCTGGCAGGCCTACGAGGACATCGTCCGCCGCGCCCGGCAGAACAAGCTCACGGTCGACGACTTCACCGGCGTCACCTGCTCGCTGACCAACCCCGGCGGCATCGGCACCGTCCACTCCGTCCCGCGCCTGATGCCCGGACAGGGCACCATCCTCGGCGTCGGTTCGATGGAGTACCCGGCCGAGTTCCAGGGCTCCGCCGAGGAGACCCTGGCCGCCATGGGCGTCTCCAAGGTGATGACGCTGACCTCGACGTACGACCACCGGGTCATCCAGGGCGCCCAGTCGGGCGAGTTCCTGCGCACGATCCACCAGCTGCTGCTGGGCAAGGGCGAGTTCTACGACAAGATCTTCGAGTCGCTGCGCATCCCCTACGAGCCGGTGCGCTGGGCCACGGACGTCGCCCGTACCCACGACAACGAGGTCAACAAGACCGCCCGCGTGATGGAGCTGATCCACTCCTTCCGCGTGCGCGGTCACCTGATGGCCGACACCGACCCGCTGGAGTACAAGCAGCGCAAGCACCCGGACCTCGACGTCCAGGCGCACGACCTGACGCTGTGGGACCTCGAGCGCGAGTTCGCGGTGGGCGGCTTCGCCGGCCACACCATGATGAAGCTGCGCGACATCCTCGGCGTGCTGCGCGACTCGTACTGCCGCACCGTCGGCATCGAGTACATGCACATCCAGGACCCGAAGCAGCGCCGGTGGATCCAGGCCCGCGTCGAGCGCGGCACCGACCGTCCGGAGCGCGAGGAGCAGCTGCGCATCCTGCGCCGCCTGAACGCCGCCGAGGCGTTCGAGACCTTCCTGCAGACCAAGTACGTCGGCCAGAAGCGCTTCTCGCTGGAGGGCGGCGAGTCCGTCATCCCGCTGCTGGACGCCGTCCTCGACTCGGCCGCCAAGGCGCACCTCGAAGAGGCCGTCATCGGCATGGCCCACCGCGGCCGCCTGAACGTGCTGGCCAACATCGTCGGCAAGTCCTACGCGCAGATCTTCCGCGAGTTCGAGGGCAACCTCGACCCGAAGTCGATGCACGGCTCCGGCGACGTGAAGTACCACCTCGGCTCCGAGGGCACCTTCACCGGCCTGGACGGCGAGACCCTCAAGGTCTCCCTCGCGGCCAACCCCTCCCACCTGGAGGCGGTCGACCCGATCGTCGAGGGCATCGCCCGCGCCAAGCAGGACATCCTCGACAAGGCCGGCGACTCGTTCGACGTGCTGCCGCTGCAGATCCACGGCGACGCGGCCTTCGCCGGCCAGGGCGTCGTCGCGGAGACGCTGAACATGTCGCAGCTGCGCGGCTACCGCACCGGCGGCACCGTGCACGTCGTCATCAACAACCAGGTCGGCTTCACCGCCGCGCCGACGGCGTCGCGGTCCAGCACGTACTGCACCGACGTGGCCCGCATGGTCGAGGCGCCGATCTTCCACGTGAACGGCGACGACCCGGAGGCCGTGGTCCGCGTCGCGCGGCTCGCCTTCGAGTTCCGCCAGGCGTTCCACAAGGACGTCGTGATCGACCTCATCTGCTACCGCCGCCGCGGTCACAACGAGGCCGACAACCCGTCGTTCACCCAGCCGCTGATGTACGAGCTGATCGACAAGAAGCGCTCGGTGCGCAAGCTCTACACCGAGGGCCTGATCGGTCGCGGCGACATCACCCTGGAAGAGGCCGAGCAGGCGCTCAAGGACTACCAGGACCAGCTGGAGAAGGTCTTCACCGAGGTCCGCGCGGCGGCGACGGTGCCCAGCCCGGCCGTCTCCGAGCGGCCCCAGGCCACCTTCCCGGTCGCGGTGCAGACGGGCATCTCCCAGGAGATGGTCAAGCGCATCGCCGAGTCCCAGGTCGCCCTGCCGGACTGGCTGACCGTGCACCCGCGCCTGCTGCCGCAGCTGCAGCGCCGCGCCACCATGGTCGAGGACGGCACCATCGACTGGGCCATGGGCGAGACCCTCGCCATCGGCTCGCTGCTGATGGAGGGCCACCCGGTGCGCCTGGCCGGCCAGGACAGCCGCCGCGGCACCTTCGGTCAGCGCCACGCGGTGCTGGTCGACAACAAGACCGCCGAGGACTACACCCCGCTGCTGTACCTGACGGAGGACCAGGCCCGCTACACCGTCTACGACTCGCTGCTGTCCGAGTACGCGGCGATGGGCTTCGAGTACGGCTACTCGCTGGCCCGTCCGGACGCGCTGGTGATGTGGGAGGCCCAGTTCGGCGACTTCGTCAACGGCGCCTCCACCGTCGTGGACGAGTTCATCTCCTCCTCGGAGACCAAGTGGGGCCAGACGTCCGGCGTCACCCTGCTGCTCCCGCACGGCTACGAGGGCCAGGGCCCGGACCACTCGTCCGCCCGCCCGGAGCGCTTCCTGCAGCTGTGCGCGGACAACAACATGACGGTCGCCATGCCGACGCTGCCGTCGAACTACTTCCACCTGCTGCGCTGGCAGACGCACAACCCGCACCACAAGCCGCTCATCGTCTTCACCCCGAAGTCGATGCTGCGTCTGAAGGCGGCGGCGTCCAAGACCGAGGAGTTCCTGTCCGGCGGCTTCCGCCCGGTCATCGGCGACACCACGGTCGACCCGGCCAACGTCCGCAAGGTCGTCATCACGGCGGGCAAGTTCTACTACGACCTGGAGGCGGCCCGCACCGAGCGCGGCATCACCGACACGGCGATCGTCCGCGTCGAGCGCCTCTACCCGCTCCCGGTCGCGGAGCTCCAGGAGGAGCTGAAGCGCTACGGCACCAACGTCCAGTACGTCTGGGCGCAGGAGGAGCCGTCCAACCAGGGCGCCTGGCCGTTCATCGCGCTCAACCTGGTCGACCACCTCGACGTCGTCGTCGGCCCCTCCGCCGACCGCGGCCGTCTGCGTCGCGTCGCCCGCCCGGCCTCCTCGGCCCCGGCGGTCGGCTCGGCCAAGCGCCACGCGGCGGAGCAGGCCGCGCTGGTCGACGAGGTGTTCTCGCTCTGACGTAGCCCGCTGAGGCCTGGCATCCGGCCCCGGTCACCCCTCGGGTGGCCGGGGCCCTTGCGTTCCCGGGGCCGCGTGGGGCGGCTCTTACCTTCCGGCTCATACGCCGTGGATAGCATCGATCGTGCGAGGAGCTGAACACGGCAGGGAGTGACGCGCGCATGACCACGAGCGGGTCGACGGCCCATCAGATGGCTTATGCTCCGGACTTTCTCATGGACACGCCCGTCGTGGATGTGGCGGCCGCGCTCGTGGGCGCCGGCTTCGAGGCCAAGCTGGACCATGACGAGGGTTGGTCCTGGACGCACGCCGCACTGGCCCACGGTAGCTGGGATGTCGTCAAGGGAACGGGCAAAAGCATCGCCGATGACGCGAAGGGACTCTGGCATGGCGTCACCAGCCTCTTCTGACCACGCGGGCCGCACCGGCACCGCGGGCCTGGCGGGCCTGCCCGCCCCGGAGCCGAAGCGGGTGCAGTACCTCGGCACGACCTGGGTTGAGCGGGGCCCCGCCTACTGGACCCGGCGGGTGCTGCTCTTCGTGGGGCGCTGCTTCATCGTGCTGCTGCTGGCCGTGTTCGCGGGATCCGCCTTCTACGCGGTGGCCGCCTCGCACCTGTCCTCCGGCGCCCGCACGGCGACCTTCGCCGGCATGGGCGCGCTGGCAGTGGTGGGTTTCGGCTTCGGCGTCCGCGAGGCGCTGGCCCTGAACCGCAGCACGCTGACCCGGGAGGAGCTGCGCGCCCAGCGGGCGGCCGTGATCAGCCGCCGACCCTGGCTGTTCCGGCTGCTCAGGCTGCGGATCATCCTCCTCCTGCTGCTGCTTCCGGTGACCGGCCCGGTGGCGTTCGGCTTCGTGCTGTCCTGGCTCCCCGGGGTGTCCCTCGGACGCGACCTCCCGGAGGAGCGCCCGGCCCGGGCCGCGCTGACAGAGGCGCAGGAGCGCTACGAGGCCCTCGCCCGCAGGGCCCGGGGCTGAGCGACGGCAGGGCTGTCCAACAGGAGACCCATCAGTCCGGGACCGGCCTGGGCGCCGTCTGACGTACGCTTCGGCCAGTATCCGTTTTCGCAGGAGAGACCACGTGTACTTCACCGACCGAGGCATCGAGGAACTGCAGAGCCGCCGTGGCGAGGAGGAGGTCAGCTTCGACTGGCTGGCCGACCGGCTGCAGGAGTTCGTCGACATCAACCCCGAGTTCGAGGTGCCGGTCGAGCGCCTGGCCACCTGGCTGGCCCGGCTCGACGACGAGGACGACGACGAGTAGGGACGAGTAAGGGTCTACCCGGACGCGACCCTGAGTTTCGCGATATAGCTTGACTCTCCACCGGCGCGATATATCGTGAATAACGACAGGCATCCATCAGTCGTTCCACGGGGAGTCAGGCATGTCCGAGAAGTGGACCGTCAGCACGCCGCAGAAGATCACCTTCGGCGAGCCGGTGCGACGGGTCAAGGTGCGCACACTCGCCGGCGCGGTCAACGTCGTGGCCGGCGAGGCGCCGGCCCGGCTGGAGGTCTCGGAGATCGACGGCGCTCCGCTCGAGGTCACGGTGGACGACGGGGAGTTGTTGATCACGTACGAGGATCTCCAGTGGAAGGACTTCCAGTGGAAGTCCCTCACCCGCTTGATCGAGGGCTGGCGCCAGAAGCGCCGGGCCGTGGTCTCCCTCGTCGTCCCCGCGGGCGTCGACGTCGAGGTCGGCTCGGCCTCGTCCGACACAGTCGTGTCCGGCATCGCCGGCCGGGTCCACGCCAACACCGCCAGCGGTGGCGTCACGCTGGTCCGGGTGAGCGGTCCGGTCGACGCGAACACGGTTTCCGGCACGGTCGAGGCCCACGGGACCTCCGGAGGGCTTAAGATCAACACTGTCTCCGGCGCGCTCACCGTCTTCGCCGGAACCAGCGGCGCGCTGAAGGCCAACAGCGTCAGCGGCGCGATGACGGTCGACCTCGACCGTCCGGCGGCCGCCGACGTGGAGCTCACCAATGTCTCCGGCGAGGTGGCCGTCCGCATCCCCGCCCCCGCAGACACGCAGGTCCGGGCCGACACCACCAGCGGCTCCGTCTCCTCCTCCTTCGACCAGCTCCAGGTCAGCAGCAACTGGGGGGCCAAGCGCATCACCGGCACCCTGGGCTCGGGCACCAGCCGCCTGAAGATCACCACGGTCTCCGGTTCCGTCGCGGTGCTGCGCCGCCCTGACGACGAGGACGGCCCGCAGGACGCGACGCCCACCGACGGCACGCCCACGGACGCCACGCCCTCCGACTCCGCCCCGCTTGCGATCGACCACCAGAAGGGGGCTGACGAGGCATGAGCCGCCCCGTGTTCGCCCATGGGCGCCTGCGCCTGTACCTGCTCAAGCTCCTGGACGAGGCGCCGCGCCACGGCTACGAGGTGATACGGCTACTGGAGGAGCGCTTCCACGGGCTCTACGCCCCCTCCGCCGGGACGGTCTACCCGCGCCTGGCCAAGCTGGAGCAGGAGGGCCTGGTCGAGCACTCGATGGAGGGCGGCCGCAAGGTCTACCGGATCACCGCGGCCGGCCACGCCGAGTTGGAGGCCCGTGCGGTCGAACTCGCCGAGCTGGAGGCCGAGATCCACGACTCCGTCTCCCAACTCGCCGACCAGATCCGCGAGGACGTCCGCGACTCCGCGCAGGATCTGCGCGAGGAGATGCGCCGCGCCGCCCGGGAGTCGCGCCGTCAGACCCGCTTCGGCGAGGACAACTGGCGCACCGACCGCGAGGCCTGGCAGCGTGCCAAGGAGGAGTGGCGCGAGGCCAAGGAGCAGGCCACGGAGCAGACGCGCGAGGCCAAGGAGCAGGCCCGCTCCGCGAAGGAGGAGGCCCGACAGGCCAAGGAGCAGGCCCGCGCGGTGCGCGAGCAGGCCCGGCGCGAGGCCCAGCGGATCGGCGAACAGATCAAGGCGCACGTCCGCACCGGCGACTGGCCCTCGGGCCTGTCCGAGGGGCTCTCCGAGCTCACCAAGACCCTCAGCGGCCTTGCGGATCCGTCCCGTTGGACACCGCCGGCGGGTGCGCCGACCGACGCGCCGCCACCGACCACACCGGGCAACGGCGCCCCGCAGGACGCCACACCCCACGACACAACGCCCCACGACACCACGCCGCAGGACCTCCCGCCGTGGACGCGGGTCGACGCCCAGGGCGAGCCGCTGCGCGAGCTCTCCGGCCTGCTGGACCGCTTCCGCGACGAGGTCCGCGACGCCGCCCGCGACACGGGCGTAACCCCGGAATCCCTCCAGCACGCCCGCACGGTCCTGGCCGACGCGGCAGCGCGTCTCCGCAGGCGGTAGTCGCACTCCCCGGGGGCGCGGGAAACTGCGGGACACGCCGCCCTGCGTGGCGAACTCGCTGAGCGAGCAGGGCCATCAGCACACGGGTGGTTGCTCGCGCGGTTCCCCGCGCCCCTCAGGGATGTGCGGTCTACGGCTTCAGCACGATCTTGCCGAAGACGTCGCCCTTCTCGATGCGGGCGAAGCCCTCGCGGGCCTCGGCCAGCGGGAGGACGGAGTCGATGACCGGGCGGACGCCCGTCGTCTGGCAGAAGGACAGGAGCTGTGCCAGCTCCTCCTTCGTGCCCATGGTCGAGCCGACGACCTTCAGCTCCAGGAAGAAGATCCGCGTCAGCTCCGCCGCGGGCGGGTTGGGGCCGCTCGTCGCGCCGGAGATGACCAGCGTGCCGCCCGGGCGCAGCGACTTGATGGAGTGGGACCAGGTGGCCGCGCCCACGGTCTCCATCACGGCGTCCACGCGCTCCGGCAGCCGCGCGCCGCTGGGGAACCAGGCGTCCGCCCCCGTTTCCACGGCGCGGGCGCCCTTGGCCTCGTCGCGGCTGGTGGCCCAGACCCGCAGCCCGGCCGCCTTGCCGAGAACGATCAGCGCGGTGGCGACGCCGCCGCCCGCGCCCTGCACCAGGACGGTGTCACCGGGCTTCACGCCCGCGTTGGTGAAGAGCATCCGGTACGCCGTCAGCCACGCCGTCGGCAGGCACGCGGCCTCCTCGAAGGAGAGCCCGGCCGGCTTGGGCAGCAGGTTCCAGGTCGGCACGGCGACCTTCTCGGCGAAGCTGCCCTGGTAGTGCTCGGTCAGGATCGAGCGGGGCTCCTTGGGGCCGACTCCGTGACCGGTCTGGCCGATGACGGAGTGCAGGACGACCTCGTTGCCGTCCTCGTCGAAGCCCGCGGCGTCGCACCCGAGGATCATCGGCAGCTTCTCTGCCGGCAGGCCGACGCCGCGCAGCGACCACAGGTCGTGGTGGTTGAGCGAGGCGGCCTTGACGGTGACGACACTCCACCCAGGCCGGGCCTCCGGCTCGGGGCGCTCCCCGAGCTCCAGGCCGCTGAGCGGGTCGTCCGGGGCGATACGTGCGGCATAGGCGGCGAACATGCCTCGACCCTAGAACCGCGCTCGCCCGCCACGGAACCGCGCCACAGTGTGATCTATGGCTCCGCGACGGGCGAGTGAGTGAACCTGTAGAAGGAGCGGTCAGATCCGGGCGACGCCCTCGGCGCGGGCGGCCTCGGCGACGGCCTTGGTGACGGCCGGGGCGACGCGCTCGTCGAAGGGGCTCGGGATGACCTTGGCGGCGGAGAGCTCCTCACCGACCAGGCCGGCCAGTGCGTCGGCCGCGGCGATCTTCATGCCCTCGGTGATGCGGGACGCCCGCACCTGGAGCGCGCCGGCGAAGATGCCCGGGAACGCCAGCACGTTGTTGATCTGGTTCGGGTAGTCCGAGCGACCGGTGGCAACCACCGCGGCGTACTTGTGCGCCACGTCCGGGTGAACCTCGGGGTTCGGGTTGGCCATGGCGAAGACGAAGCAGTCCTTCGCCATCTTCGCGACGGCCTCCTCCGGCACGGTGCCGCCGGAGACGCCGATGAAGACGTCCGCGCCCTCGAGCACGTCCGCGAGCGAGCCGGTCAGACCGCCGCGGTTGGTGAGCTCGGCGATCTCGCGCTTGACGTCGGTCAGGTCGGTGCGGCCGACGTGCACGACGCCCTGGCGGTCGCAGAGGGCGACGTCGCCGATGCCGGCCCCGACGAGGATCTTGGCGATGGCGATGCCTGCCGCGCCGGCGCCGGAGATGACAGCGCGGAGGTCGGCCAGGGTGCGACCGGTCAGCTTGGCGGCGTTGCGCAGCGCGGCCAGGGTGACCACGGCGGTGCCGTGCTGGTCGTCGTGGAAAATCGGGATGTCCAGCGCCTCCTGCAGGCGGCGCTCGATCTCGAAGCAGCGCGGGGCGGAGATGTCCTCCAGGTTCACCCCGCCGAAGGACGGAGCGAGGCGGACGACCGTCTCGATGATCTCGTCCACGTCCTTGGTGTCCAGCGCGATCGGCACCGCGTCGACGCCGCCGAACTGCTTGAACAGGATCGCCTTGCCCTCCATGACGGGCAGGGACGCCTCCGGACCGATGTCCCCGAGGCCCAGCACCGCGGTGCCGTCGGTCACGACGGCGACCACCTTGGACTTCCAGGTGTAGTCGTTGACCAGCTCCGGCTGCTCGGCGATGGCCGTGCAGACACGGGCCACGCCGGGGGTGTAGGCGAGAGAAAGGTCGTCCGCGTCACGGACCGGGACCGTCGCACGAATCTCCATCTTGCCGCCGCGGTGCAGGGCGAAGGCGGGGTCGAGCGGCTCCTGGTCGATGGAGCGGGGGCTGATGATCTCGGCTGCCACGAGGACCTCTTCGTCGTCGTTCTTTGAGGGTTTGGGTGAGCTGGTTCTGCGTCCGGTTCCGTGCCGGTCACGACACTAGTCCGGGCCGAGCCGCCGCTGCTTCGTCTTTTTGTCCCGGTGGGAGGGGCTTTCTCCTCCGTTGTGTCGTGAGATCCGCCCGCACAGACCGGATCACGTCCACATGCAACGGTGCAGAACAGCACTCGAGAGCGAACGGCGAGCGGCCGGAGTGCGAATGGTGCATGCCGATCCGGAGCGCTGTCCTGGCTTCCGGTCGCACACACGTCCGGATCGGTCCCGAACCGGTGGGCCTGCTCGACTGACGGGGGTCACCCGTGTGCCGATTTTGGCACACCTCGTGCCGTGGTGGGCAGCGGAGCCCGTTCCGGCTTTCGGTCGGGTACATCACACACACCCTGGAAGCGTAATACCCTGGTGCTAGCAAGGCTCATTACCCGGTTCTCCTCCCCGTCCCTCTTGGCCCTAGGACGACGACCATGGAACTCACCACCTACGCGGACTTCGCCGTCCGGCTGGTCAACACCGAGGAGCCGGAACGCGGAAAGGACGTCCTCACCAACGTCGAGGAGGTCCGCCGCATCTTCAGCCCCGGCGGCCGGGGCGTGAAGCTGGCGGAGGAGGCGGACGTCAGCCGTCTGCGCGCGGTGCGCGCCCGTCTGCGCAGCGTCTTCGAGTCCGCGGCGGAGGGCGAGCAGGAGCACGCCGTCGGCCTCCTGAACGGCCTCCTGATCGAGTTCCCGGTCAGCCCGATCATCTCCGGCCACGACCTGCTGGACGAGACCGGTGCGCCGCTGTGGCACATGCATCTGGCGGAGAACGCCCCCACCGCCACCGCGCTGTACGCCGCGCTGGCCAGCATGGGCCTGGCCATGCACCTCACCGCGCACGGCGTGGACCGCCTCGGCATCTGCCAGGCGGCGCCCTGCCGCAACGCGTACCTCGACACCTCCACCAACCGCAGCCGCCGCTACTGCAGCGACCGCTGCGCCACCCGCGCCAACGTCGCCGCCTACCGCGCCCGCAAGCGCGAGGCCGCATCGGCGTAGCCGACGAGGGGCGCGGGGGCTGCGCGACAAGCCACTCACCACTCAGGTGGCGCGCCGAACGCGCGGGGCCATCCGCACGCCGGTGGTTGCCCGCGCAGTTCGCCGCGCCCCTGGCAGAGTGCCACCACCTGCGGGAGCGGAAGCTCACGCCCGGCGGAAGTCGCCGAGCCTGCGGGCCATGCCGTAAGGCATCACGCGGAGGGCGCCGTGGCACCACGGGGGCGGGGCGAGCCACGCCGGCTTCGGGGTGTAGCGGAGCAGGACGCGGCCGAGGATGAGGTCGTCGGGCACCGGCCCGTAGTCGCGGCTGTCGCTCTCGACCCCGCTGTTGTCCGAGAGGAGCCACCAGCCCGCGGCGCGGCGTTCGACCGCGCGTTTGACCACGAGAAGGTCCTGGCGCAGAGGGTGCTGGGCCACCACGACGGAGCCCGCGCGCACGCGCGCGCCGTAGTGGCAGAGCAGCCGGTCCCCGTGCGACAGGGTGGGCGCCATCGACGGCCCGTCGACCAGCAGAACTCCGAACCTCCCGGTCACCGGCCCCCCCTCGGGGGGCTCCTGCAACTGCGCCCGCGCGTCGCGGTCACCCATCCGCTCGGCCATCCCCTTCAACCTCGCCCCTGCTCGCGGCTCCGTCCGCTTCCATCTTCGCAAGCGCACTGGGCAAGTCCATCATCGTTGACGGGACTGCTACGACCTTTGTCCTAAGCCCTCGGGGTGGACGCGAAGCGACGCGCTTTCGGCGGTAACCTCCTCCTGGGAAGACGATCACAGGAAGGACTCCCATGTTCTCTCGGCTCTTTGCTCCGCGGGTTACCGTCCACGCTCACTGCGACCTGCCCTGCGGCGTCTACGACCCGGCCCAGGCCCGTATCGAGGCTGAGTCCGTCAAGGCCGTCCAGGAGAAGTACCAGGCCAACGAGGACCCGCACTTCCGCGCTCGCGCCACCGTCATCAAGGAGGAGCGCGCGGAGATGGCCAAGCACCACGTCTCCGTCCTCTGGAGCGACTACTTCAAGGCGCCCCACTTCGAGAAGTACCCGCAGCTGCACCAGCTGGTGAACGACACCCTGAAGGCGCTGTCCGCCGCCAAGGCGTCCACCGACCCGGCGACCGGCCAGAAGGCGCTCGACCTGATCGCCGAGATCGACAAGATCTTCTGGGAGACCAAGAAGGCCTGACCTTCCGGTCTCGAACCCAGGTCTGCGCGAGGGCGGTCCTCGCGCAGCCCAGGGGCAGTCAGCGCAGGGGCTCAGCCGTTCTCCGGCTGGGCCCTTTCCGCGTCCCGACGACCGTGCGCTGTGGTCAGGTTCATGCCGGGCATGCTGGTTGGCGTCGACGGCCTGGCGTAGGGTCTTGATGAGGCGTCGACACGGAGCTGCGGCCCTCGAACGTCGCAACCAAGGGCTCGGCCGCGCAGTCGGTCGGGCCCTTCCCCGTCATCACGTGGCAGTCATCCTGTCGTCGCCCAGCCGCCACCCTGTCCTCGCCCCGTCTTCGAACACCGAGGAGCACACGTATGGCCATGATCCACCACACCACGATGACCCCGACCAAGCTGGAGCTGCTCGCGCAGTGGCTGCCCCGGCAGCCCTGGTACCAGGGCGACGGCACGACCGACCTGCGCAGGGCCGGCGGATTCCGGCTCGACGACCCCGAGGGTGAGGTCGGGATCGAGTTCATGGTGGTGACCGACGGTCCGACCGCCTACCACGTGCCGATGACCTACCGCGGCGCGCCGCTGGCGGGCGCGGAGCACGCGCTGATCGGCACCTCCGAGCACGGCGTGCTCGGCACCCGCTGGCTCTACGACGGTGTCCACGACCCGGTGCTGCAGGCCCAGTTGGCCGCGCTGCTGCGCGGCCTGGCCGAGCCGCAGATGCAGGGTGTGAGCGACACCGCGGATCCGAACGTGGCGAGCGAGCTGGCCGACGAGGCGCAGCAGGAGCCCACGGTCGCGATCGTGCGGGTCCCGAAGGCGGGCGCGGCCCCGGCGGACGCCCTCGGGTCCGTGACCGCCGACTGGACGCTCGCCGACGGCACCGCCGTCCGCGGCGTGCTGGTGCGGGCCTGAGAGAGCGTCCCGGAGAAGGCCCGGGAAACGCAGCGAGCGGAGGCCGCCCCCAGGCGGTCTCCGCTCGCGCGTTGGAACCGTACAACCGTTACAGCAGTGGCGACTCAGTCAGCTCAGGAGGCGTTCAGCGCGGTGTCGTCGAGGACGAAGCTGGTCTGGGCGCTGGAGTCCTCGCTGCCGGTGAACTTCAGGGTGACGGTCTGTCCGGCGTAGCTGGACAGGTCGAAGGAGTGCTGGGTGTAGCCCGAGGCGGCGTTCAGGTTGGAGTAGGTCGCCAGGGTGCTCAGCACGGTGCCGGGGCTGTTCAGGACCTGGACCTTGAGGGTGTCGTAGGCCGTGGTCTTGGTGGTCTCGGCGGTGTCGACGTGCAGGTAGAACGAGAAGTTCGCGCTGCAGCCGGCCGGGACGGCAACCGACTGGGCGACCGTGTCGGTGTGGGTGGAGCCGTAGCCGTCCATCCAGGCGTCCCAGCTGCCGGAGTGGGCGGGCTCGGAGCTGGAGTTGCTGACGACGCCGGAGGTGGTGTCCACGGCGAGGCGGTGCCGGTCTCGAAGCCGGGGTTGCCCAGCTTCTGGCCGGTGCTGGTGCAGCCGCCCGTGCCGCCCGAGCTGTTCTCGGTCCAGGAGAAGGTGGTGGTGCCGGTGGCGCCCGTGGTGTCCTTCGCCGTGACGGTCACCGAGGAGGTGCCCGCGGTGGTCGGGGTGCCGGAGATCAGGCCGGTCGAGGAGATCGACAGGCCGGCCGGGAGACCGGTCGCGGAGTAGGTCAGGGTCTGGCCCGAGGCCGAGTCGGAGCCGCTGATCTGCAGCGAGGCGGCGGTGCCGACGGTGCCGGTCTGGGTGCCCGGGTTGGTCACCGTGACGGTGTTGGTGGTGCCGCCACCGTGGGTGAGGATGGTGTGCGAGATGGCGCAGGAGTTGGTGTCGTTCGACCAGCTGGCCTGCTCGGCGAAGGTGCCGGTGCCCATGGTCACGTCGGCGGCGCCGCCGGTGGTGCCGGGCTGCAGCCACGCGCACTCGTCGGAGTTCTCCTGGCCGTTGTAGGACGAGCCGGAGACGTGGTTGGTCCAACCACCCGCCGGGTACGTGTCCGACATCATCTCGTGCCACTCGTGACCCAGGGTCATCGTGTAGCCGTCCAGCTCACCGGCCGAGCCCGAGCCGTTGACGAAGCCGACGCCGCAGTTCTGGCCGGCGTCCATGTTGTACGGCTGGTTGGAGAAGGCGATGTCGCCGTAGGGCGACGAGGCCGCGCCACCGGTGAGGGTGGTGTCACCGTTGTAGTCGTGCCAGGCGCAGTAGCCGGTGTTCGGGTCCTGGTAGCCGTCCGGGTCGGTGCCGTGGGGCGAGAGGATCACGTAGTACGAGTAGCGGTTCGACGCGGAGGTCGTGTTGCCGAAGTGGCCGGCGGCCTTGACGGCCTCCTGGGCCAGCTGGTTGCCGGTCGCGTTGGTCGGCTCGGCGCCCGAGTTGTCGTACCAGACGCCGGACAGCACGCCACCGCTCTGGTACGGCACGAAGCTGGCGTTGCTCGGGCAGGAGGTCGCGCCGGAGGAGACGTTCGGACCGTCGCACCACTGCGTCAGGTCGGCCGACCAGGTCTCGCCACCGGTGCCGATGCCCTTGAACATCTCCTGGGCGACCGGAGCGGCGCCGTCGACGTCACCGCTGAAGGTGGAGTCGCCGCTGCTGTTGGTGCTCTGGGTGCCCCACTGGGTGCCGTAGTAGACCAGGTAGACCTTGACGTGACTGTCCATCACGCCGACGCCGTCGGTGCCGCCGCCGTAGGAGAGGGTCTCCTGGCCGGTGGCCGCCGCGGTCGCCTGGTGCGCGATGCGGTTGCGCTGCTTGGCCTCGTACTGCTTGATGCCCGGGACCTTGCTGGTGTTGAGCGAGGAGCTGAACGGGTTGAACTCGTTGTTGATGGCGGCGTTGGCGCCGACCATCGCCGCGTTGTGGTGAGCCTGGCCGGAGACCCGGTGACCACCGCTGGAGGCCTGCGCCGGCGAGGCGGCGAGGGCAAGCCCTGCCGCGGCGAGGGACAGCGAGGCTATGCCGGCGAGCGCCGGGCCTCGGAAGCGGGAGTTGCGCATGTGGGGAGTGATCCTCTCTTGTCGCGGACGCGGTGAAGCTGGGGACGCGCGTCCGCTTGCCCTGGGAGAACTCGCAGGCCTGCCCAGACCACCCCTGCCAACTCAACGCGCACTGAACAGAATTGGCTGGGTGTCACCACTAGTGGTGGTTGCTGGTCGACCTGGGGCGAAAGCAAACCAGGGTTGACGAATCAAGGTCAATAGCGGATTCACAGGGAGCCGACCCCGATGCGGCCTCCAGATGAACAAACGGCGAGCTCAGCGCGCTCTTACGCGCGTAGCCCGCCGTTCGGTGGTTTCTGCGTCCCCCGCCCGGGGGATTGAGGGTTCGTCTACGACTGTGGGACAACCCCGGCCGTGGGTCGGCTCTGGAGCGGAAGCCCGTACGCCGGAAGCTCGATGGCCTCGGCCGCCTTCACCGTCAGCCGCGCAAAGAACGACTGCATCGTTCGGTGGCAGAGCATACGGTAGACGCGGTTCCGCTGCTTCAGCTGCCTCCCCGTGACCGGCGCCAGGAACCGTCCCGCGCCCGCGCCCTGCTTCTGGCACTTCGCCACATACGGTCGCATTCGCTCCTCGTAACGGGCGAACGCCGTCGCGTGGTCGGGTGCCGTCGCCAGCTCGCCCGCCAGGACGTAGGCGCCCACGACGGCCAAGCCGTTGCCCATCCCACCCGGCGCCGGCGCCCAGGCCGCGTCACCGAGCAGCACCACCCGGCCGTGGGACCAGCGATCCATGACGATCTGGCTGAGCGAGTCGAAGTAGAAGTCCGGCGCGGTCGCCGCCGAGGGCAGCAGCGACGGGACCTCCCATCCGGCGTCCGCGTAGCGCTCGCGGACGATCTCCCGCTGACGGGCGGTGTCCCGGTGGTCGAACCCCAACCCGGGCGCGTGGAAGACCATCATCGCGCCGTCCTCGCCCAGGAGGTTCGACAGCCCGACCATCCGCCCCGGGTCGTTCCACAGCACACCCCGGTCGCGCAGCCCGAGGTGCGCCGGCGCGGTGGTGGAGAAGGTCGCGACGTACCAGCCGGAGTCCCGGCGGAAGCGCTCCTCCGGTCCGAAGACCAGGCGACGGGTCGTGGAGTGGATCCCGTCCGCGCCCACCACCAGGTCGAACTCCCGCGTCTCACCGCGCTCGAACTCGACGGTGACCCCGGCGGGGTGCTCGGTCAGGGCCCGGACGGTGTCGCCGAAGACGTACCGGGCGACCGGCAGGCTCGCCTCGTAGAGGGTCCGGGCCAGGTCGCCGCGGGTCACCTCCAGCTCCCCGCTCATGAACGAGGCAGGGAGCCGCAGGAGTTCGCGTCCACTCCGGTCGAGCAGGCTCTGCTCGCCCATCCCCGTGTCCAGCCCGCGGAGCGTGTCGAGCACGCCCATCCGCTCGAGCACCGTGCGGTGCACGCGCCCCCGGTAGTCGACCGCACCCCCACCCTCACGGAAGGCCGCGGCCCGCTCCACGACGGTGACGTCGTGACCGCACCGCCCCAGCCACAGCGCGAGTGCGGGCCCGGCAATGCTGGCACCGGAGATCAGGATCTTCTTCTTCGGCATGCTGCGGTCCATGGCAGGCTCCTCGTCCCTGGCGCTGCGGGCTGCGGCGCTCACAGGAACGACACTCGCCCCACCCCCTGACCGCGCACGCACCGCGCGCGCACCGGGCCATGCACCACCTCAGGGGCGCGGGGCCGTGCCGACTTGCGGCTCCTCCCCCGCCTTCGGCCGGGAGGCGCGCCCAGCGTGGGCGCGAGCAACCACCGGCGTGCGGAAGGCCCTGTGCATTGAGGACCGTCTGCTCGTCGGTGGCCTGTCGCGCAGCTCCTCGCGCCCCTGAGGGCTGCACTGACGGTCCCGCTACTCCTCCGTGTGCTCCAGGAGGGCCTCCTCGAAGTCCAGGCGGCGTACCAGTTTGCGCAGCAGTTCGTCGTCGACGCGGCCCGTCGCGCGCTGCGCGACCAGGGCGCGGCGCTCCGTGGCGAGGGTCTCGCGGGCGAGTCTGCGGAACGCGGAGTCCACCGACTCCCCCGTCGCCTCGTGGACCGGCGCGCCCATGCGTTCCCAGACCGCGTTGCGCCTGCGCTCCAGCAGCCTGCGGAGGCGGGACTCCAGGACCTGGGGGACCCGGTTGCGCGGATCCCGCAGGAGCTCGTCCAGGCGGGCCTCCGCCGCGGTCGAGGCCTCGTACTGGGCCTGCGCCTCGCGCAGGGTCTCCGCCGCCGGGTCCGACGGCGCCAACGGCAGGTGGCGGACGACGGCGGGCAGGGTCAGCCCCTGCACCAGCAGGGTGCCGATCACCAGCGCGAACACGAGGAAGAGCACCAGGTCGCGCTCCGGGAAGGGCGCGCCGTCGTGCGTGGTCAGCGGGATCGAGAAGGCCACCGCCAGCGAGACGACGCCGCGCATGCCCGCCCAGGAGATGACGAACGGCCGGGTCCACGACGGTCGCCCCTCCCGTTCGCGCACGCGGCGACTCAGCAGGCTCGGCAGGTACGTCGCGGGCCAGGACCAGACGAAGCGCAGCCCGATCAACGCGATCAGCAGCACCGCCGTCCACAGGGTCAGCTGCCCGACCGAATAGCCGTTCAACTGGCGGACGACCACCGGCAGTTGCAGCCCGATCAGGGCGAAGACCGCGGATTCCAGGACGAAGGACACCATCTTCCAGACCGCCTCCTCCTGCAGCCGCAGCGCGAAGTCGACGCAGTTGGCGTAGTGGCCGAGGTAGAGGCCGACGACCACGACCGCGATCACGCCCGAGGCGTGGAACGCCTCCGCAGCCGCATAGGCGGCAAAGGGGACGAGCAGGGAGAAGGTGTTGCTCAGCAGGGGGTCGCCGAGCCGTTCGCGCAGCCGCTGCAACGGCCACATCAGGACCAGCCCGACCGCCGTCCCGCCCAGTGCGGCCAGCAGGAACTCGCCGACCGCGCTGCCGAAGGAGAAGCCCTCACCCACCGCTGCCGCGAGCGCCACCCGATAGGCGGTGATCGCGGTCGCGTCGTTGACGAGGCTCTCGCCCTGGAGGATCGAGACGAGCCGGCCCGGCAGCCCGACCCGGCGGGCGATGGCCGTCGCCGCCACCGCGTCGGGCGGGGCGATCACCGCGCCCAGGACGAAGGCCACCGGCAGCGGCATCGCCGGGATCAGCGCGTGGGCGACCAGGCCCATCGCCACGGTGCTGAACAGGACGTAGCCGACCGACAGGAACGCGACCGGCCGCAGATTGGCGCGGATGCTGGTGTAGGACGCCTCCTGGGCGGAGGTGTAGAGAAGCGGTGGCAGCACCAGCGGCAGCACGATCTCCGGGTCGAGCGTGTAGTCCGGGACGCCCGGCACCTCGGAGGCGACCAGGCCGGCCACCACGAGCAGCAACGGCGCGGAGAGCCGGTACCGGCGGGCCACGCCCGCGACCGCGGTGCTGCCCGCGACCAGAACGAAGAGGGCGCTGGGACTGCTCAGGGACATAGCGACACAGAACCACACCGGTGCGCACCCGGCCCCGTACCCTGGAGGCCATGTCCCCCTCCCGCCCCTGCACGCACCTCGCGGAGCTGCCGGCCCCCGAGCCGGCGGCGGCGACCGACGGCTGTCCGCACTGCGCGGAGCTCGGGCAGCGCTCCGTCGCGTTGCGCCTGTGCCTGCACTGCGGGCACGTCGGCTGCTGCGACTCCACGCCGGGACGCTGGGCTGCCGAGCACCACCGGCGGACCGGGCACGCGGTCATGCGCAGCCACGAGCCCGGGGAGAGCTGGCGCTGGTGTTACGAGGACCAGCGGCTCGTCTGAGCGCCGGCTCCCATCCGCTCCTCCGCGTCGGTCCGCTCCGTCAGTCCCCTCGCTTAGGCTTCAGACATGATCCGACCCGCCGTCCCCGCCGACGTCCCCGAGATCCACGCGATGGTGCGCGAGCTCGCGGACTACGAGAAGTCGCTCGCCGAGGCGAAGGCCACGGAGCAGCAGTTGCACGACGCGCTGTTCTGCGCGCACCCCGCCGCGTTCGCGCACGTCGCCGAGGACGAGTCGGGCCGGACGGTCGGGTTCGCGCTCTGGTTCCGGAACTTCTCCACCTGGACGGGGACCCACGGCGTCTACCTGGAGGACCTCTACGTCCGCCCCCAGGCGCGCGGCGGCGGCCACGGCAGGGCCCTGCTGACGGAGCTGGCCCGCATCTGCGTGGAACGCGGCTACGGGCGGCTGGAGTGGTCGGTGCTGGACTGGAACGAGCCCTCGATCGCGTTCTACCGGTCGCTGGGCGCGGCGCCCATGGACGAGTGGACGGTGTACCGGCTGAGCGGGGCGGCCCTGGCCGAGCTCGGCAGCTGATTTCTCCTGATTTCGCCACCACCATTGCCACGGTGCGTATATGGAGACCTACTATGAGTCACCAGCAAGCCCGGGGTAGCCGGATGGGCGACACGACGCTCGCGATCGCGGTAGCGTCACCGGTCACGGCACCAATCAGCCATACGGACAGCCACATGCACAGCACGGCACGGAACAGCTCGGAGGTGAGGGTGTCCCAGATCGACGGCGAGCCCGACGCGCAGGACTTCGTCGAGGTCCGACTGCCCGCGGCGGGCGCCTACCTCTCGGTTCTGCGAACCGCGACGGCCGGTCTCGCGGCTCGGCTCGACTTCACGCTCGACGAGATCGAGGACCTGCGCATCGCGGTGGACGAGGCCTGCGCGATCCTGCTCCAGCAGGCCGTGCCCGGCTCGGTCCTCAGCTGCATGTTCAGACTGGTCGGCGACTCGCTCAAGGTGACCGTCTCCGCCCCGACGACGGACGGGCGCGCGCCCGAACGCGACACCTTCGCCTGGACGGTGCTCTCCGCGCTGGCCGGCGAGGTGGAGTCGACCGTCGAGCCGGACAAGACGGTGACCATCAGCCTGCACAAGAAGCGCGGGGCCGGCCCCGGCCAGCCGTGACGCGAGGAGACGGGAGCGGGGGATCGCCGTGAGAGACCTCAACCACCGGCCCGGAACGGACCGGGCCCACGTGCCCGCCCAGGCGGACGCCAGCGACCAGAAGCAGACGGAGGCAAGGGTGTTCGCGGACGACCCCGAGCGCGCCGACGCCCGCCCGGCCCCCGAGGCCGAGCAGGCGCGGCCCGCCGACGACGGGCCGGCCGATGTGGAGCTCGAAACCGAGGACACCGAAGGCGCGGAGGACACCGACGACGTCCTCCTCGTGCACGAGGACCACGAGGACGACGCCGAGGGCGGCGTCGAGGGCGGGGACGGGAAGCCGGCCGAGCCGTGGGGTCCCGGCGGTGCGCGCACGGCCGCGCCGCAGCGTCACAGCGCGCCGGACCGCGAGGCCGCCCGCGCCCTCTTCGTGCGGCTCGCACAGCTGCCCGAGGGGTCCCCGGAGCGGGTGGAACTGCGGAACCAGCTGGTGCGCATGCACATCCCGCTGGTCGAGCACCTGGCCCGCCGCTTCCGCAACCGCGGCGAACCGCTGGACGACCTGACGCAGGTCGCCACCATCGGCCTGATCAAGTCGGTGGACCGGTTCGACCCGGAGCGCGGCGTCGAGTTCTCCACCTACGCGACCCCGACGATCGTCGGCGAGATCAAGCGCCACTTCCGTGACAAGGGCTGGGCCGTCCGGGTCCCGCGCCGCCTCCAGGAGCTGCGGCTCTCGCTCACCACGGCGACGAGCGAGCTCTCCCAGCGGCACGGGCGCTCGCCGACGGTGCACGAGCTGGCGGAGCACCTCGGCATCTCCGAGGAGGAGGTGCTGGAGGGCCTGGAGTCCGCGAACGCGTACAGCACGCTCTCGCTGGACGTCCCGGACACCGACGACGAGTCGCCCGCGGTCGCGGACACACTCGGCGCGGAGGACGACGCCCTGGAGGGCGTCGAGTACCGGGAGTCCCTGAAGCCGCTGCTGGCGCAGCTGCCGCAGCGCGAGCAGCGGATCCTGGTGCTGCGGTTCTTCCGCAACATGACGCAGTCGCAGATCGCGGCCGAGGTCGGCATCTCGCAGATGCACGTCTCCCGGTTGCTCGCCCGCACGCTGGCTCAGCTGCGGGAGAAGCTCCTCATCGAGGAGTAGGAGTTCCCGGCCTCACTGACCCGAGGGCCACAGCGCGGCGGTGGTCCTCGGGTGCAGGAGCAGCACGGCTCCGGCGATCCCGACCAGGCCCACGGCCACCCCGAGGGCGACGAACGCGCCGCCGTTCTCGCAGGCGAAGTACGCGACCGCCAGGCAGAGGGTGTCCATCATCACCGCCGGACTGCGTCCCCACTTCTTCAGCCGCAGCAGCGCGCGGCCCGCGGCGAGCGGGAGCAGGCCCATGAGGAGCAGCAGCACGCCGGCGAACTCGGCCATGCCGATGCCGGTCTTGGTGGTGGCGACCAGCGGCGCCACGACGACGTAGACGCCGTAGGCGGCGATCACGAGGCCCTGGGCGATGGAGAGCCACGCTCCGGTGGTCAGCGTCCTCGGACGCACGGGGGCGGCGGCAGCGGGCACGGCGGCATTCACGGTCACCGGTCCAGGCTAGCTTCTGCCCTGTGGATCACCGGCACCACCCGCCCCGGGGCGCACGGCTCCCGCGCCCCTCACGGGGTCCCGGCCGCGCCCCGTAGGTACGCTTACCAGCATGCGTGCGCTCCTGGTCGTCAATCCCAAAGCGACCACCACCAGTGGACGAACCCGAGACGTCCTCACGCACGCCCTTTCGCACGACCTCAAGTTGGACGTGGTCGCCACCGGCTACCGGGGCCACGCGCGGGATCTCGCGCGGGAGGCGGCACGCGAGCGGACGCACGACGTCGTGGTCGCCCTCGGCGGCGACGGGACGGTGAACGAGGTCGTCAACGGGCTGCTCCACGACGGACCCGACGAACAGCTGCCCGCACTCGCGATCGTTCCCGGCGGCAGCACCAACGTCTTCGCCCGCGCACTCGGGCTGCCGAACGACCCCGTCGAGGCGACCGGCGTGCTGCTCGACGCGCTGTCCCGGCCCGGCGCCCCGCGGCAGCGGGCCATCAGCCTCGGCCGCTCGGGTGGCGAGGGACTCCCCGACCGCTGGTTCACCTTCACCGCCGGGTTCGGCTTCGACGCCGGCGTCGTCGGCCGCGTGGAGCAGGCGCGGCGCGGTGGGCGCCGGTCGACGCACGCCCTGTACGTGGGTCAGGCCTGGCGGCAGTTCTTCGAGGAGGGCAGACACCGTCGCCACGGGCCCATCACGTTCAGTAGCGACGGAATGGAACCGATCCCGGGCCTCGCGGTGTCGATAGTCTCCAACACCTCGCCGTGGACGTATCTCGGCAACCGGCCCGTCTACGCCTCGCCGGAGGCCGGGTTCGACACGAGCCTCGACCTCTTCGGCATGACCCGGATGTCACTCGTTCAGACTCTGCGCACGATCCCGCAACTGCTGGACTCGACGGGTGCCGGACCGCACGGCAAACACGTGGTCGCTTACCACGATCTCCCGGAATTCACCTTGCATTCGCAGGAACCGCTGCCGTTCCAGGTCGATGGGGACCACCTTGGGGAGCGGAACACCATCAGCTTCACAGGCGTATCTCGGGCACTGCGTGTGATTGTGTGAACGCGAGGGCCATTTGGCCTTGTTCTCGAACGCACGCGCCGCTTCACTCCATCGAAGTACAGGGTGTGACCCAAGCGACACCGACGATTCAAAATTTCCTACCCGAAGGGGGTTGTATCCCGGGTCGAGGTTTGCGAACCTTTACATGGCGATCGGGACGGTCCGTAACGGAGACCGCCTGAGGCGCCCGAATCCACCCGCAACGCCGCGAGCATCCGTGTGCCGACCGACCCGTCGGCCCTGTGCCTGCCATCGGGTTCGTGAAAGCGTTCACATTCACAAGCTGCCATTGATGCTGGTGGGACATCCCCGCCGTTTAGAGGAGTTGGACAAGATGGACTGGCGCCACCGCGCTGTCTGCCGGGAAGAGGACCCCGAGCTTTTCTTCCCGATCGGCAACACCGGGCCCGCGCTGCTCCAGATCGAGGAGGCGAAGGCCGTGTGCCGTCGCTGCCCGGTCATGGAGAGCTGCCTCCAGTGGGCGCTGGAGACGGGCCAGGACGCCGGTGTCTGGGGTGGCATGAGCGAGGACGAGCGTCGCGCGATGAAGCGCCGTGCCGCCCGCAACCGTGCCCGCACCGCCTGACACGCAGAGTAACCGCACCACCGTTCCACCTTTCTGATCAACCCTTGATCGAGTGCGCACCTCCCAGCGAGTGTGAGCACTTTCCAAAGCAATGCACACCTGTGCATTGCTCAACGGCCCCGAGGATTTGATACCGTCGGAGCCGAGGGCAGTCGCCCGTGCCGTGCACGGAGCGCTACTGTCATCACAGAGCCCCTGCTCCGGCCGACTCCCCCCGACGGCCGGAGCAGGACAGAGGCCCTGCCGAACCTCCCCCCCGTTCGGCAGGGCCTCGCTTCGTCCCCGGAGCTTTGTCAGGGGAGCGTCGCCTCCGAGCATCAAGGAAGCCCCCCGACCGCGCGGCGGTCGGGGGGCTTCCTCGTCCGCTACGCCCAGCGGCGCACCGGGTTGCCGAGCCAGCGGCTGCCCGCCGGCACCGACTCGCCGCGCATCACCAGCGAGGACGGGCCGACCACGGCCCCCTCCCCCAGCGTCGAGCCGAGCAGCACGATCGAGTGCGGGCCGATGGTCGCCCCCGCCTCCACCTCGATGGCGTCCATGCGCATCAGCCGGTCGTGGAAGAGGTGGGTCTGCACCACCACACCGCGGTTGACGGTGGCTCCGTCACCGATGCCGATCAGGTCCGTCTCAGGGAACCAGTGCGACTCGCACCACACGCCGCGGCCGATCCGGGTGCCCAGGCTGCGCAGCCACAGGGTGAAGAAGGGCGTGCCGACGAGCGTTCCGCCCAGCCACGGCATCGCCAGCTCCTCGACAAAGGTGTCGAAGAGCTCGTTGCGCCACACGAAGGAGCTCCACAGCGGCTTCTGCCCCTCACGGAAGCGGCCCACCAGCAACCACTTGGCGAGGGTGGTGATCAGACACGCCGTCACCCCGAGGACCAGCAGCAGCACGCCCGCCAGCACGGCGGAGGTGGCCAGCCCGTCCCAGTCGAAGAGCGCTTGCAGGGCGGTCGCGGCCAGGTCGCCGAGCAGCACCGTGATCAGCACCGGCAGGATGCGGCACAGCTCCACCAGCGCACGGGCCCGGACGAGTCGGCGCGGCGGGTCGTAGGTGCGGGCGGTGTCGTCGCCGCCCTCGACGACGCGCTGCACGCGCATGCCGGGACGGCCCAGCCACGAGCTGCCCGGCTCGGACGAGGGCGGCGCGTCGGAGAGCACGCCGACCAGCGAGTCGTCCGGCAGCGCCCGGCCGGGACCGACGATGCCCGAGTTGCCGACGAAGGAGCGCTTGCCGACCGACGAGACGCCGAGCCGCAGCCAGCCGCCGCCGACGGCGAAGGAGCCGACCATCGTGTCGTCGGCCAGGAAGGCGTGGTCGTCGACCCGCATCAGGCCGGGCAGGCCGATGACGGTCGACGCCTCGACCCGGCGGCCGAGCTTCGCGCCGAGCATCCGCAGCCACAGCGGCGTCATCAGGCTGGCGTAGAGGGGGAAGAGGGTGACCCGGGCCGAGCCCATCAGGTTGTGGACGGCCCAGACGCAGAAGCCGACCTTGCCGTGCGCGGGGTGCAGGCCCGGCTTGATCGGGAGGGAGAACAGCCGGACCGTCACCACGACGGCCAGCGCGTACAGGACCGTGGTCACCAGGGCCAGCGGGACGGAGGCCACCAGGATCCGGTCGAAGACGCCGAGGTAGGAGGGGTCCTTGCCGATCAGCAGCCAGAGCACCACGACGGCCGGCAGCGCCGAGAGCAGCGGCAGCAGCTGGAAGCCGGGCAGCGCGACGGCGAAGGCCAGGTTCCACAGCCGCGAGCGGCGGTGCGCGGGCTCGGGCCACTGCTCCTGCTCCGGCACCGGCCGCTCGTCCGGGACGGCCGGGCTGCCGTGGACGCGGGCGCGGGCCGGAACGCGGCCGATCACGCAACTGCCGGGCAGCACCTCGGCGTCGTAGCCGATCTCGGCGCCGGGCATCAGCATGGTCCGGGTGCCGACCCGGGCGCCCTTGCCGATCCGGATCGTGCCCAGGTGGAGCACGTCGCCGTCGAGCCACCAGCCGGCCGCGTCGACCTCGGTCTCCACGGCGCAGCCGTCGCCGTAGACGGCCATGCCGGTGACCGGCGGCATGCTGTGCAGCTCGACGTCACGGCCGACGCGGCAGCCGAGCAGGCGCGCGTAGCGGCGGGCCATGGGCGTGCCGATGACGGCGGCCACGTTGAACATGCCGACGAGCCGCTCCGCGGTCCACAGCCGAAGATGGTTCCAGCCGCCGCGGCGGTAGCTGCCGGGCTTCAGACCCGCTGTCAGCATCCGGGCGCCGAGGGCCCCGACGAGGGAGCGGCCGAAGGCGCTGGAGAGCAGCACCCAGCCGCCAGCGATCAGCGTCCAGGAGGTGTGCGGAGCCCACGGCAGCGGCCCTATGACGTTGTCGACGGCAGCGAGCGCCAGCACCCAGCGCAGGCCGGTGAGGGTGTAGAGGACGGCGAGCACCAGCGCCTGGTACAGGCCGACGTGGCGCGGCACCGGCCGGACCTCGCGCGCCTCCCCCGTCTCGATCACGCCGCCGTCGAGGTGGTCGGCGAGCGACTGCAGCCGGGGCTGCTGGTAGAGGTCGGCCACGGACGCGCCGGGGAAGCGCTGCCGCAGCAGCGACACGAGCTTGGCCGCAGCGAGGCTGGTGCCGCCGAGCGCGAAGAAGTCGCTCTCCGGTCCCACCGGCACGCCGAGCACGGCCTGCCACTGCTCACCCAGCCAGGCGGCGGTGCCGTGCAGCGGGCCGCCTGCGTCCGCGCCGGCGTCCGTGCCGACACCCGGCAGCGGCCAGGGCAGCGCCTTGCGGTCGACCTTGCCGGAGGTGCGCGTCGGCAGCTCCGACACGACGGCCAGCACCGGCACCAGGGCCTGCGGCAGCCGGTCGAGCAACTGGGTTCGCAGCGCGGCCAGTTCGGGCTCGCCTGCGCCGTCCGGGACGAGGTAGCCGACCAGCACCTGGCCGCCCGCCGGGGTCTCCTTGACGGCGGCGGCCGCCGCGCGGACGCCCGGCAGCGCCTGCAGCGCCGCGTCGACCTCGCCGAGCTCGATCCGGCGGCCGCCGAGCTTGACCTGCTCGTCGGCGCGGCCGACGAAGACCAGCCCCTCGGGGTCGGCGCGGACCAGGTCGCCGCTGCGGTAGACGCGTTCGCGACGGCCGTGCCAGGGCTCGGCGCCGAACTTCTCGGTGTCCTTGGCCGGGTCGAGGTAGCGGGCGGTACCGACACCGCCGATGACCAGCTCGCCGATCTCGCCCCAGGCGACGGGCCTGTTGTCGGAGCCGACCACGGCCAGCTCCCACCCGTCCAGCGGCGCGCCGATGCGCACCGGTTCGCCCGCGCGCATCAGCGAGGCGCAGGCGACGACGGTGGCCTCGGTGGGGCCGTAGGTGTTCCAGAACTCGCGGCCGGAGACGGCGAGGCGCTCGACCAGTTCCGGCGGGCACGCCTCCCCGCCGACGATCAGCAGCCGGACCCGGTCCAGCGCCTGCTCGGGCCAGAGCGCGACCAGGGTGGGCACGGTGGAGACGACGGTGATACCGCGCTCGACCAGCCAGGGGCCGAGGTCGGTGCCGGCCTTGACCAGCGAGCGCGGCGCGGGCACCAGGCAGGCACCGTGGCGCCAGGCCAGCCACATCTCCTCGCAGGAGGCGTCGAAGGCGACCGAGAGACCGGCCAGCACACGGTCGCCGGGACCGAGCGGCGCCTGCCGCAGGAACAGCCGTGCCTCCGCGTCGACGAAGGCGGCGGCGCTGCGGTGGGTGACGGCGACGCCCTTGGGGCGCCCGGTGGTGCCGGAGGTGAAGATGATCCAGGCGTCGTCGGTGACGCGCGCTGCGCCTGGCTCCCCGCCGGTGGGGCTGGGGCCGGCGACGACGGACAGACCTTCGCCGACGATGGCGCAGACCCCGGCGTCGGTCCAGATCATCTCCGCGCGCTCGTCCGGGTCGTCCACGTCGACGGGGACGTAGGCGGCGCCGGCGCGCAGGACGCCGAGGATGCCGAGGTAGAGCTCGGGTGTGCCGCTGGGCACGCGGACACCGACGCGGTCGCCGGGTCCGATGCCGTAGCCGGCCAGCTCCGCCGCCAGGTTGCCGACGGCGTGGAGCAGTTGCCGGTAGGAGAGGACGGCGGTGCCGGTGTCCAGGGCCGGGGCGTCGGGGTGACGCCAGGCGGTCTCGTCCAGGATGTCCAGCAGCGTCCGGGCCGGAGCCGGGTCGGCCGTCGGCCAGACCGCTCCTACGGACCAGTCCGGTGCGGCCGGCCGGGCCGCGTCCCGCTGCTGCCACGCCGGAGCCGTGATGACTCCCCCGCCCGAGACGGTGGGGTTGGCGGGCACGATGAAGTTCTCTTGATCCACTTGGGTTTTCTCGCCGGGCGTCGGGTAGGGGTGGTCCTGCTCGGCGCCATGAGCTGCGCTTGTGGCGTCCGGGACTGTAGACGAGCCGGCATCCCGTGAGGTTGTCGCTGCTCGGGTGTGTAACTGGTAAAAACAGACCTACAGTCAGCCAAACGGGATTTCGAGGACTACCTCGGTCCCGCCGTGCGGCGCGGGCCTCATGTCGAAGCTCCCGCCCAGCTCCCCGGCCGCAAGCGTACGGACGATCTGGAGACCCAGGTTTCCGGCGGTCTGCGGATCGAAGCCCTCGGGCAGTCCGGAGCCGTCGTCGGTGACGGTGATGTGCAACACACCGTCCTCACGGCGGGCCGCGACCTCCACCACACCGCCCGCCTTGGGGCCGTAGGCGTGCTCGAGCGCGTTCTGCAGGATCTCCGTGAGGATCATCGACAGCGGCGTGGCCACCTCCGCGGAGAGGATCCCGAAGCTTCCGTCGCGCCGCGCGGTCACCCGGCCGTCGGGCGAGAGCTCCATCACCATGGCCAGCACCCGGTCGGCGATCTCGTCGAAGGCGACCCGCTCGTCCAGAGCCATCGACAGCGTCTCGTGGACGATCGCGATCGAGCCGACGCGGCGCACCGCCTCGTCGAGCGCGGCCCGGGCGGGGTCGGAGTCCATCCGGCGCGACTGGAGGCGCAGCAGCGCGGCGACGGTCTGCAGGTTGTTCTTGACCCGGTGGTGGATCTCCCGGATCGTCGCGTCCTTGGTCATCAGCTCGCGCTCGCGGCGGCGCAGCTCGGTGACGTCGCGCAACAGCACCAGTGAGCCGATGGTCTCGCCCTTGGGCTTGAGCGGGATGGTGCGCAGCTGGACCACGGCCTCGGGGTGCTCGATCTCGGTCTGCCGCGGGGCCCAGCCGCTGGCCAGTTTGACCAGCGCCTCGTCGACCGGGCCGCGGGTGGGCGGGATCAGGTCGGCGGTGGTCTTGCCGAGGTTCAGTCCGACCAGGTCGGAGTTGAGGCCGAGCCGGTGGTAGGCGGAGAGCGCGTTGGGGCTGGCGTAGGTGACGACGCCGTCGGCGTCGAGCCGGATCAGTCCGTCGCCGGCGCGGGGCGAGGCGTCCATGTCCACCTGCTCCCCCAGGAAGGGGAAGGTGCCGTTGGCGATCATCTGGGCCAGGTCGGAGGCGCTCTGCAGATAGGTGAGCTCCAGCCGGCTGGGCGTGCGCACGGTCAGCAGGTTGGTGTTGCGGGCGATCACGCCGAGGATGCGCCCCTCCCGGCGGACCGGGATCGACTCCACCCGAACGGGTACGTCCTCGCGCCACTCGGGGTCACCCTCACGGACGATCCTGCCCTCGTCGAGCGCCATGTCCAGCAGCGGTCTGCGGCCCCGCGGCACGAGGTGGCCGACCATGTCGTCCTGGTAGGAGGTCGGGCCGGTGTTGGGCCGCATCTGGGCCAGGGAGACGTAGCGGGTGCCGTCCCGGGTCGGAACCCAGAGCACGAGGTCGGCGAAGGACAGGTCCGAGAGCAGCTGCCATTCGGAGACCAGCAGGTGGATCCACTCCACGTCGGCGGGTTCCAGCGAGGTGTGGTGGCGCACCAGCTCGTTCAGGGAAGGCATGGCCCGAGGGTAACCGCCTCACAGCCGCCGGGCCGGACCGGGCGATTTCGGGCGGCCGGGGATTCCGCGGATTGTCACCGGCATTGGTCTGGACAACAAAGAATGGTCTAGTCCACAATCGAACCAGCACCAAGGAGCGACCGCCTCGCGCATCTGCCCTGACCGCGCGGCCACCGCTCCCCACCGTCGGTCGATCCGCCGCCGCGCCACGGGCCCGCACACCCGTGAACGCCTCCGGCGGACTCCTCCTCCGACGAGGCCGAAGGCCGCGGTGCCGGCGCGGGTTGAGGGTCCCGCCCCCGGCACTCGCGGCCTTTCGCCGTCTCGGCCCCTCAAGGCCTCAGTTCCAGCTCAGCCGGTTGCTCATCTCCATGTCCGCCGCCCGGGCGGCGGTGTCGGGGTCCTTGCCCTCGAGGAACGGGGTGAGGAAGAGGGTGATCACCGGGTTCGGGGCCGTCTCCACGTTGCCCCAGGTCGGCAGCAGGGGCGTGTAGCCGGCGTACGGGACGGACTTCGCCGCGGCCTGGGCGTACGCGTTGCCGGCCAGCGCCGGATACAGGCTCGCGCGGTTCGGCAGGAAGCCCGAGGACTTGGCCATCAGCGCCTCGTTCGCGTCGTCCAGGGCGACCTTCAGGAAGCCGATCGCGAGGTCCTTGTTCGGGGTGTTCTGCGAGATCGTCAGGTCCGAGCCGCCGAGGAAGGTCTTGGCCGGCCGGCCCGCGGTGGCGCCGGGGATGGGGAACCAGCCGATCTGGCCGTTCAGGGACGGGTTGGCCGCGACGACCTCGGCGCCCTCGTAGCCCATGGCGATCATGCAGCCGACGTCGCCCTTGGCGAAGTCCTTGGCCTGGTTCGCCTCATTGCCGTCCACCGGGGCGCGCCCGAAGGCCTGGAGCTTCTTGAAGAGTGCCGCGGCCTTCAGGGCCGCCGGGCTGTCGAGCTCGCCCTCCCAGACACCGTCCGACTGCTTGACGATCTGCGCGCCCTCGTCCTGCAGGAAGCCGTCGAAGGCGTACCAGTTCTGACCGGGAAGCCACAGCGCGGAGGAGACGCCGCTGGTGTTCTGCAGCCTGGCGAGATCGCTCTCCCACTCCTCCACGGTCTGCGGCGGGGCGCCGAGACCGGCCCGCTTCCAGAGCAGCTTGTTGTACATCACCACGCGATTGCCCGCGTACCACGGCGCCGCGTACTGCTTGCCCCGGAACAGCGTCGAGGCGTTCATCGACCTGGTCCAACCGCTCGCGCCGAGCTCGGCGAGATAGGGGGTGAGCTGGAGCAGCCCGCCGTTGGCGGCGTAGTAGGGGGTCTGCGTGTTGCCGATGTCGATCACGTCCGGCGGGTTCACCTGCGCGAGCGCATCGGTCACCTTCTGCTGGATGCCGGCCCAGTCCTGGACCTCGAAGTCGACCTTGGCCCCGGGGTAGTCACGCTGGAACTCCTGCTGGACGGAGGTCATCCAGGCCTGCTGGTTGTCGCCCTGCATCAGCCAGACGACCAGGGTCTTCCCGTGCCAGCTGGTCGGCGAGGGCCTGCCGTGCCCGGCGGCCCCCGCGCCGACCAGCGCGCAGGCGCTCAGGCCGAAGGCGGCGACGGTCGAATAGATCCCGGCAGCGACGCCACGACGTCTCATGTTCGCACCACTCTCCCCAATGGTCTCGACCAATTGCGGGAGTCTCACGGTGCCCGGAAGCGGCCGTCAAGGGCGGAGGAGAGATACCGGGTGAGCCGTTATCAGACCGTCACCCAGCGGCGGACTCGCCCGCATAGGCCCGGATTCGGGGGATTTCCCGGAGGGTAATGGTCCAGTCCTGACATGACCGCGCGCAGCCGGGCCGACCCCATGTCAAGCATTGATAACGGCTTGGAAGTGCTCCACCGAGAGGCCTTGACGGTGCTCATTGGTCCATGCCAATCTCCGTTCACTGGTCTACACCAATCGGGTAGCTGCGTCGGAGCGTTGGGCGCTAGCGCCTCCACCCGCACCCCCACTTCCGGCACGGTCAAGCATCGGAACTCCTCCGAGAACAGCCGGTGCCACTCGCTTCTCCCTCAGGAGGAAGTTTTGAAGCGCAAGATCGCTGCAGCCGCCGCACTGGCGACCGTTCTGTCCGTGGCTGCCTGCTCCTCTTCGTCCTCGACCGGCTCGTCCTCCCAGGGCACGCTCTCCACGGACGGCAAGGGCAAGACGATCACCGTCTGGATCATGCAGGACGCCCAGAAGGGCTGGCCGGGTGTGGTCAACGCGGCGGTCAAGCAGTTCCAGGACGAGACCGGTGCCAAGGTCAACATCGAGTGGCAGAACTGGCCGAACTACAGCACCAAGCTGGACACGGCCCTGCTCTCCGGCAACGCCCCCGACGCGCTGGAGCTGGGCAACACCCAGACCGCCAAGTACATCGCGGCCGGCTCCTTCGTCGACCTGACCTCGGTCAAGGACAAGTTCGACAACTCCTCTTCCTGGCTGGACTCCCTGGCCGCCTCCGGCCAGAACGGCGACGGCACCAAGACCTACGCCATCCCGTACTACGCCGGCTCCCGCGTCCTGATCTACCGCAAGGACCTCTTCGCCGCGGCCGGCGTCACCACGCCGCCCACCACCCTGGACGAGCTCCAGGCGGACCTCGCCAAGGTCAAGGCCAAGAACGCCTCCAACCCGAACTTCTCCGCGCTCTACCTGCCGGGCAAGGACTGGTACACCGCAGTCTCCTTCGGTGCGGCGGACTTCGGCACCGCCGGTGTCATAGCCAAGAGCAGCAGCGGCAAGTGGTCCGGCACGCTGACCGACCCGAACTTCGTCAAGGGCATCCAGACCTGGGCCGACCTGCAGAAGAACTACTCGGTGGGCGGTCAGACCGTCGACGAGAACAACCAGGACGCGCTGATGGCCAAGGGCAACATCGCCGCCATCGTGGGCAACGGCTGGGAGGCCGGCTCGGTCGCCGCCCCGGCCGCACAGGGCGGGAACCCGGCCCTGGCCAACGTCCTCGGCGAGGTCCCGCTCCCCGGAGCCACCGCCGACGCCCCGACCCCGGCCTTCCTCGGCGGTTCCGACCTGGCCGTCCCGAGCCACGCCGCCAACCCGGGCCTGGGAGCCGAGTTCCTGCGCATCTTCACCAACACCGCCCAGCAGACCGCGCTGGCCAAGTTCGCGATCCCGAACAACAAGACCCTCGTCCCGGCCTACGAGGCGGCGTCCCCCGCCAACAAGGCCACCGGTGAGGCGGCCATGGGCAAGACCTGGTTCATCCCCAACAGCCCCTACTGGAGCCAGGCCTCCGACGAGGTCGCGCTGCAGAACGCGCTGAGCGACATCGCCACCGGCAAGGACGCGAACAGCGAGCTCACCACGGCGCAGACGACCATCCTCGCCGACCTGAACGCGGGCTGAGCGACCGGATCTCGGATCTCGCACCGAGCGGGCAACCGGAGCACCTCGCCGGTTGCCCGCTCCGCCCGGGCGGGTGAGGAAGGGTGAGGAAGGACCTGAAGATGAGTGTGATCGAAAGCGACCGCGTGCCGGACGCCGCCGACGAGCCGAAGGCCCCGAAGGCGGCACGCAGGGGCGTGCGCATCCGTGGGAACTACGTCCCCTATGTGCTGATCGCCCCTGCCGTGGTGGTCCTGGTGGGCGTGCTGGCCTACCCCCTGGTGGACCTGTTCGTTCTGGCCTTCCAGAACGTGAACGACTACCTCCACCTGTCGGCGCCGTCGCTGGTGAAGTTCATCGGCTTCGACGGCTTCACCAAGGTGCTCTCCAGCGCCGAGTTCTGGCAGTCGACCGAGCGGACCGTGCTGTTCACGCTGGAGGTCGTCACCGCCTCCATCGTGCTCGCCCTCCTCTTCGGCCTGCTGCTGCAGCGGGTCTCCAACTGGGCCAAGGTCACCGTCGTCACCGCGCTGATGTTCGTCTGGGCCATCCCGCAGATCGTCACCGGCACCGTCTTCCGCTGGCTCTTCGCCAACACCGGCGGCGTCGTCGACTACCTCCTGTACCAGGTGACCGGGAACAAGGGCTGGCGGACGCACGACTGGTTCGCCGACTCGAACCAGGGCCTGTACGTCGTGGTCGCGCTGGCGGTGCTCTGGGGCGCGCTGCCGTTCCTGGTGATCGGCATCAACGCGGCGATGACGCAGGTGCCCAAGGAACTCGTCGAGGCGTCGAAGCTGGACGGCGCGAACGGCTGGCAGACCTTCCGGAACGTGGTGCTGCCGGTGATCAAGCCCTTCCTGGTGCTGTGCACCGCCCTCAGCTTCATCTGGGACTTCCAGGTCTTCGGCCAGATCTGGGCGCTGCGCCAGAACGCCCCCGAGGAGGGCTACCGCGTTCTCGGCATCTACCTCTACCAGCAGGGTCTGGGCAGTTCGCACTACAGCACCAGCGCCGTCATCTCGATCCTGATGATCCTGCTCATGCTGGCGGTCCTCATCTTCTACATCCGCCAGGTCATCAAGATCGGAGAGCAGGACTGATGGCACTCAGCATCAAGGGCGCCCGCGTCCGGCCCGATGGCCTCAGGCGCAGCCGCGAGGACGACGCGGTCGGCCGCCGCCGGTGGGCGACGCCGATCTGGAACGCCGTCGCCGTCGCCTTCGCGGTGGTGATGTTCTTCCCGATCTACTGGATGATCATCACGCCGATCAAGACCGGCAAGGACCTGCTGAGCGTCGACCCGACGTTCTGGCCGACCGGCTTCAGCACCGCCAGCTTCAAGACGGTCTTCACCGACCCGAACTTCCTGCCCGACATGCGCAACGTCGCGATCATCACCGTCGGCGCGGTCGTCATGGGCCTGGCCGTGGGCTTCCTCGGCGCCGTCGCGGTCGCCCGGTTCCGGTTCACGGGCCGCAACTTCTTCATCGCGGCCATGCTCGTGGTGCAGATGGTCCCGCTGCTCTCGCTGGTCATCCCGATGTTCTTCATCCTGAAGAACATCGGCCTGTACGACCAGGGCTTCGGCGTCATCCTGGCCTACCTGGTCTTCACCATCCCCTACGTGGTGTGGACGCTGCGGTCCTTCATCGTCAACATCCCGAGAGAGCTCGACGAGGCTGCCCTGGTCGACGGCTGCACCCGCTGGGGCGCCTTCATGCGCGTCATCCTGCCGCTGACCGTCCCCGGCCTGATCACCACCGGCGTCTTCTGCTGGATCCAGGCGTGGAACGAGTTCGTCATCGCCAACATCCTGCTCTCCAGCAACGACCAGCAGACCGCGATGGTGTGGCTGACCGGCTTCTCCTCGACCCCGACCCACGGTGCCGACTACGGCTCCCAGATGGCCGGCGCACTGATGGTCTCCCTGCCGGTGATCATCCTGTTCGTCATCTTCCAGCGTCGCGTCGCCTCCGGCCTGACCGCCGGCGCGGTCAAGGGCTGACGCGCCCGGGGGTGCGCAGGGCATGTCCCGCTCAGCCCGCTCAGCGCACCCCCGACCGCGCTCCGACGCTTCGAGACCCCGCCAGGGGACGCTTCAAGACCCCGTGAGGGAAGGAACCATGACCAACCCCGGCCCGGACACCGTCCAACTGCTCGCAGACGCCGGTGCGGTGCTCCAGCCAGGCTTCTCCGGTCTGACGGCTCCCGACTGGGTGCGCCGCCACCTCGACTCGGGGGAGCTGGGCGGCGTGGCGCTCTTCGGACGCAACATCGCCGACCCGGACCAGGTCGCCGCGCTCACCTCCTCGCTCTACGCACTCAACCCCGACGTGCTGATCGCGACCGACGAGGAGGGCGGCGACGTCACCCGTCTGGAGGCTGTCAGCGGCTCCTCCTACCCCGGCAACCTGGCGCTCGGCGCCGTTGACGACGTGGCGCTCACCGAGGAGGTCGCCCGGTCCATCGGCTTCGACCTCGCCGCCGCCGGCATCAACCTCAACTACGCGCCGGACGCGGACGTCAACACCAACCCGGACAACCCCGTCATCGGCGTCCGCTCCTTCGGCGGCGACGGCGAGCTGGCCGCCCGGCACACCGCCGCCTACGTGCGCGGCGTCCAGTCGGCCGGGGTGGCCGCCTGCGCCAAGCACTTCCCCGGACACGGCGACACCGCGGCCGACTCCCACCTGGGCCTGCCGCGCATCGACCTGACCGCCGACGGCTTCGACGAGCACCTGGTCCCGTTCAAGGCCGCGGTTGCCGCGGGCGTCAAGGGGATCATGACCGCGCACATCCTCTTCCCCGCCTACGACCCCGACCTGCCGGCCACCATGTCCCGGGCGATCCTGCACGACCTGCTCCGCAACGAGCTGGGCTACCAGGGACTGATCGTCACCGACGGCATCGAGATGGGCGCCATCTCCGGCACGCACGGCATCGCCGAGGGCACGGTCAAGGCCATCGCGGTCGGCGCCGACACCATCTGCGTCGGCGGCGGACTGGAGGACGAGGCCACCTTCCGCTACCTGCGCGACGCGCTGCTCTGGGCGGTCCGCGAGGGCCGACTGTCGGAGGAGCGGCTGCACGAGGCCGCCGAACGCAACCGGGCCGTCGCCCGCTGGTCGGCGGAGCTGCGCCGCGAGACGAAGGCGGCCGCCGCCCCCGGCATCGGGCTGACGGCGGCGCGGCGCGCCCTGCGCGTCCACGGGACGCTCGCGCCGCTGCACGGTGTGCCGCACGTGGTGGAGTTCTCCCCGGCCGCCAACTTCGCCGTCGGCTCCGAGACGCCGTGGGGTGTCGCCGGGCCGCTGAGCGAGTTCCTGCCGGGCACCACCGCCGCCCGCGTCGGCGCCCCGGTCGCCCGGCTGGAGACGGCCGGCCTGATCCGCACCGCGGTCGACGCCGCGGACGGACGGGTCGACACCGAGCCGCTGCTGGGCGCGGCCGTGGGGCGTCCGCTGGTGATCGTTGTGCGGGACCTGCACCGCCACCCGTGGATGCAGCGGGCGACGCTGGAGCTGACGGCCGCCCGGCCGGACGCCGTCGTCGTCGAGATCGGCACCGCCTACGGGGTCGACTCGGTGCTGGCCGATCGTGGCGTCACCACCTTGACCACCTTCGGTGGCGCCCGCGTCTGCGGCGTCGCCGCGGCGGAGGCACTGGCGGGCCCGGGTGCGCAGGTCGTCCGGATCGCCTGAGCGGTCGGCGCCCGTGCCGCCAGTAGTCTCGGCAATGCTTGCCGGGTTGCGCCGACGTGCCACCATTGGTCCCGCAGCAGCCTGCCGACGACGGCACCGGCGACCGGGCGAGGACCCCACCGAAAGGAACGAGAACCCGCGATGACGACGGATGGGGGCGTGGGCGTGGAAGCGCCCCAGACGCAGGAGAACGGCGGCACGGCCCGCGTCCCGAAGTACTACCGCCTCAAGCGCCACCTGCTGCAGATCACCCAGACGCAGGCGCCGGGCACGCCCGTCCCGCCGGAGCGCACGCTGGCGCTCGAGTTCGAGACCTCGCGCACCACGGTGCGGCAGGCACTGCAGGAGCTGGTGGTCGAGGGACGGCTGGAGCGGATCCAGGGCAAGGGCACCTTCGTCGCCAAGCCCAAGGTCTCCCAGGCGCTCCAGCTCACGTCCTACACCGAGGACATGCGCGCCCAGGGCCTGGAGCCGACCTCGCGGCTGCTGGAGGTCGGCTACATCACCGCCGACGACCGGCTCGCCGAGCTGCTCGACATCCGCCCCGGCGGCCGCGTGCTGCGGGTCGAGCGCCTGCGCCTGGCCAACGGCGACCCGATGGCCATCGAGACCGCGCACCTGAGCGCCAAGCGCTTCCCGGCGCTGCGCCGGAACCTGGTCAAGTACAACTCGCTCTACACCGCGCTGACCGAGGTCTACGGCGTGCACGTCGTCGAGGCCGAGGAGACCATCGAGACCTCGCTGGCCACCCCGCGCGAGGCGGGCGTGCTCGGCACCGACGTCGGCCTGCCGATGCTGCTGCTCTCGCGTCACTCGTTCGACGCGGGCGGCGAGCCCGTCGAGTGGGTCCGCTCGGTCTACCGCGGCGACCGCTACAAGTTCACCACCCGCCTGCGCCGCCCGGAGGCGTAAGCCCGGACGGCGCGCCACAGGCGCACGCGCACGCGACAGCGCCCCGCACGACCGCGGGGCGCTCGTTTTGTTGCGCGGCGCTCTCCTCCGGCGCATCTGCACGACCCCACCACAACCCGAACTCGTGACGTGGCCGCGGCAAGGGGTTAGATTCCCCTTGTTCCGTTGATCAACAAACCGTCAACGACGCAAGGGGGAGCCGCCGTCCATGTCCGAACCCTCCGCACCGCGCCTGCCGCTGGTCACGCCCGTGCGCGTGGTCTGCGCAGTGCTCCTGGCCGCACCCTTCGTGGCCCTGCTCTGGGTCGACTCCTACGCGACCGACAAGCCCGCACTCGCCGGGATCCCGTTCTTCTACTGGTACCAACTCCTGTGGGTGGTCCTGTCGGCGCTGATGACCGGACTCGCCTACGTCCTGTTCACGCGCGAGGAGAAGCAGCGCAAGGCCCAGCGCCCCGCCCGCGGGGGTGAGCAGGCGTGAAGACCGACTGGACCGCGCTCTTCGTCTTCGTCCTCTTCTTCCTGCTGGTCACCGTGATCGGCTTCGTCGCCGCACGCTGGCGCAGGGCGACCGACGCCCAGCACCTGGACGAGTGGGGCCTCGGCGGACGCTCCTTCGGCACCGTGGTCAGCTGGTTCCTGCTCGGCGGGGACCTCTACACCGCCTACACCTTCATCGCCGTCCCGGCGCTGATCTACGGCGTGGGCGCGCAGGGCTTCTACGCGGTGCCCTACACGATCATCGCCTGGCCGCTGGTCTTCCTGTTCCTGCCCAGGCTCTGGTCGGTCGCCCGCAGCAAGGGCTACGTCACGCTGGCCGACTTCGCCCGCGGCCGCTACGGCAGCAAGAGCGTCGCGGTGGCCGTCGCCCTCACCGGCATCCTCGCCACCATGCCCTACATCGCGCTGCAACTCGTGGGCATCCAGGCCGTCCTGGACACCCTGCACGTCGGCGGCGGCAGCAGCTTCGGCAAGGACCTGCCGCTGCTGATCGCCTTCGCGGTGCTCGCGGCCTACACCTACAGCTCCGGCCTGCGCGCGCCCGCGCTGATCGCGTTCGTCAAGGACACGCTGGTCTATGTCGTCGTCCTGGTCGCGATCATCTACATCCCGATCCGGCTCGGCGGCTACGGCCACATCTTCCACGACGCGGCCGGGGCCATGGCCAAGACCAACCCGGCCACCGGCAAGCCGCGCGGCTCGATGGTCCCCGGCGCGCAGGCGCAGTGGGCCTACGCCACCCTCGCTCTCGGCTCGGCGATGGCGCTGTTCATGTACCCGCACTCGGCGACCGGCGTGATGGCCGCCAAGGACCGGCTCACCGTCCGCCGCAACCTCGCGGTCATGCCGGCCTACTCGCTGATGCTCGGCCTGCTCTCGCTGCTCGGCTTCATGGCCGTCTCGGCCGGCGTCGGCAAGGGCGTCAAGGGCTACAACTCGCAGCTGGCGATCCCGCAGCTGTTCCAGCAGATGTTCCCGAGCTGGTTCGCCGGCGTGGCCTTCGCCGCGATCGGAATCGGCGCCCTGGTGCCCGCAGCGATCATGTCGATCGCCGCGGCCAACCTGTTCACCAGGAACATCTACAAGGACCTGCTCAAGCCGGACGCCACCCCCGCGGAGGAGACCAAGGTGGCCAAGCTGGTCTCCCTGGTGGTCAAACTCGGCGCGCTCGGCTTCGTGCTCGGCATCGACAAGCAGTTCTCGATCAACCTGCAACTGCTCGGCGGCATCTGGATCCTGCAGACCTTCCCGGCGATCGTCGGCGGCCTGTTCGTCCGCTGGTTCCACCGCTGGGCGCTGCTGGCCGGCTGGGCGGCGGGCATGGCCTACGGCACCTGGAAGGCCTACGGCGTCGCCGCGGCCGGAAAGCCCGGCTCGCACTTCGGCGGCAGCTCGGCGAACATCCCGGTGATCGGCCAGATCGGCTACATCGGCGTCACCGCGCTGGTGCTCAACCTCGCCGTGGCGGTCGTGCTCACCCTGGTCCTGAAGGCCGCGAAGGCCCCCGAGGGCGTCGACGAGACCGTCGCCGCCGACTACGTCGCCGACGTCGGGGACGCTCCGGCCGACAGCGACACGGAGGGACCGGAGCACGGCAGGGACGTGATCGCTCCCGTCACCACCTGATGCGCCCTTAGAACGGGCCGCCCGCTCCCGCACACTGGAACGGCGGCCCGTTCGCACTTCCGCGGCGGGCCAGTCGATCCCAGGGGGCGACCCGTGGCACTGACCGACCAGGCACCGAACGACCAGCACGTGAGGGCCCTGCGAACAGCGCCCCGGCGGCTCTTCCCCGCGCTGCCCGGCCCGCTGTCGCTGACCGCGGTCCGGCACGGCCAGAGCACCGCGAACGCGGCCTTCCACGCCGCCGAGGCGGTGGGCGCGCTCGACGTGGGCATCAGCTGCCGCGACGCCGACCTGTCGCTCACCGCGCAGGGCCGCGAGGAGGCCCGCGCGCTCGGCCGCTGGATCGCCTCCCGCAGCGGCGAGGACCTGCCGCACAGCCTCTGGGTCTCCCCCTACCTGCGCACGCAGCAGACCGCCGAGCTCATCGTCGAGGAGCTGGACCGTGCGGGCCTGCCCCTGCCGGAACTCTGCACCGACGAACGGCTGCGGGACCGCGAGCTCGGCCTGCTGGAGATGCTCACCTCCGCGGCGATCGAACTGCGCCACCCCGAGGAGGCCGCCCGCAGACGCCTCCTCGGCGAGCTCCGCTGGCGCCCTCCGGGCGGCGAGTCCTACTCCGACGTGTCGTTGCGCCTGCGCAGCGCGCTGCGCGACCTGTACGAGACGGAACCGGACCGCCGCGTCCTGATCGTCGCCCACGACGCGGTGGTGATGCTGCTCCGCCACGTCATCGACGACCTCCAGGAGGGCGAACTCGCCGACCTCGCCCGCACCGGCGCCGTCGCCAACACCTCCGTCACCCGCTGGCTCCGCGACGCCAAGGGCGCCCTGACCCTCGACTGCTGGAACATCCTCCCCCACCTGGCCCACACCTAGGCCGGGCACCTAGGCCAGGCGGAGCGACAGGTTAGCCGGAGTGGAAGGGCGTGGCGCGGGCGGCGGGGCGTTTCGGGACGACGCGGAAGTAGGCCGGGTTGGTGACGCCGACCGGCCAGATCACCGTCGTGCCCTGGTGCGGCACGGGCGCGTAGGCGACCGCGAGGGAGAGCCACTCGCCGTGCGGGGCGCCTCGCGCGAGGCGCATGCGGAGGGTGAGGGTGGTCGTCTGCCCGGAGTGCAGCCGCAGGCCCGCCGCCGGGCCGACCGCGCCGGTCAGCTCGCCCAGCGCGGCGCTGAGCGGGACCGCTCGCCAGTGCCCGCCGAGGCGGGTCTCCAGCCGCACCGCGTCCACGCGCAGCGTGCGGTTGCGCGCGCCGTAGACGAGGACCGGCCGGAGCCGGCGGCAGACGGTCCGGGTGCCGTTGTGAACGGTCAGCCGCAGCGTCGACCAGCGGCCGCCGGCCGCGTACACCGAGCGGACGCCCCTGAGCGTCACCACCACCGGGGTGGACCGCGTCGCCCCCGCGCAGGCTCCGGGCCTGGTGGCGGCATGGGTCGCCGCCCGCGCCGCCGTCGCCGGCAGCGCGACCGATCCGGCCAGGCCGATCGCCGCGCAGATCGCCCCCGCCGCCAGTCCTGTGGCCCCGCGCCGTCCGCCACTCCGACGACCGTCCCGTCCGCCGCTCCGACTGCTGTCTCGTCCGCTCCGTCGCCAGTTCATCACTCATCGACGATGGCATGTGACGGTCCGTCGCGCCCTCCGGCGGCCTCCGCCCGGACGCCGCTCGGTCGCTCCGGGAGCGTCGGGCACACTTCAGGGATGAGCATCGTCGTCCGCCCCGCCCGCCCTTCCGAATACGACGCCGCAGGTCACCTCGTCGCCGAGGCCTTCATCAGCGGCGGCCACACCCAGCGTGACGGCGACTACGCCAAACTGCTGCGCGATCCCCGGGACCGGGCCGAGAGGGCGGAGCTGCTCGTCGCCGTCGACGAGGAGACCGGCGTCGTCCTCGGCTCGGTCACCTTCGCGCCGCCCGGCTCCCCCTACGCCGACCTCGCCGAGGGCCGCGAGGGCGAGTTCCGGATGCTCGCCGTCGCCCCCGAGCCGGCCGCCCGCGGACGCGGCATCGGGGAACTGATGGTGCGTGCGGTCATAGCCCGCGCCGCGGAGCTCGGACTGTCCCGGATCGTCATGTCCTCGCAGCAGAGCATGACCTACGCCCACCGCATCTACGAGCGGCTCGGCTTCGTCCGCACCCCCGCGCGGGACTGGTCGCCGGTGCCCGGCATGGACCTCTTCACCTACGCCCTGGAGCTGGACGGCTCGCCTGCGTGACGGCTGCCGACCCGCCCGGGTGATCGAACGGTTACTCGAACGAATCACGCGGCGACACAACATCTGGTGCTGCACGACGCGCTCGCCCCTAGATGTATGCTCATGCTCGCTGTCGACGCAGGGGAACCCGGTGCGAGTCCGGGACTGCCCCGCAACGGTGAGCGGCTGCCACGGCCTGCACGACAACTGGCCTGCCCGCAAGTCCGAGTACCTGCCGTCAGCACGCCCCGGCCTGCCCGGCCGCGGGCGCTGCAACGCCGGGCCTCGTGGGTGGGCCGACGGGTTGGCTTCGCGCTGCCCTGTTCCCGCCTGCCTTCTCACGCGGTCCGACTGAGCACCCCTCAGACACCGGCCGCCAACGAGGAGCGAGCGCGTACATGACGGACACCGCCGTTGCCACCCTGCCCCAGCCCGCACGGGAGTCCGACCACGGACCCGGCGCGGGAGGGGACGCCCCCGGCACCGCACTGCTGGTCACCCTGACCGAGCGCTCCACCGACCTCACCGCCGTCGACCCCGGCCGCGTCGCCGCCGCCGCGCTGCGCGGCCGCAGCGCCAAGGCCGACTACGCGGAGTTGCGCGGCCTCGCCATGGAGGCCGCCGCCGCGCTCATCGCCGAGGACCCGCAGTACTCCCGCCTCGCCGCCCGCCTGCTGGCCGAGGAGATCCGTGAGGAGGCCGCCGGTCAGGGCGCGACCTGCTTCGCGGCGTCCGTGGCCGTCGGGCACCGCGAGGGCCTCATCGGCGACGGCACCGCCGCCTTCGTCGCCGCCCACGCCGCCGTCCTCGACGCCGTCGTCGACCCGCACGGCGACGACCGCTTCGAGTACTTCGGCCTGCGCACGCTGTACTCCCGCTACCTGCTGCGCCACCCGATCACCCGCCAGGTCGTCGAGACCCCGCAGCAGTTCATGCTGCGCGTCGCCTGCGGTCTCGAGGTCGGCGGGGACGAGAAGTCCGTCGCGGAGGTCGCCGAGCTGTACCGGCTGATGAGCCGTCTGGACTACCTGCCCAGCTCGCCGACGCTGTTCAACTCCGGCACCCGGCATCCGCAGATGTCCTCCTGCTACCTGCTGGACTCGCCGCTCGACGAGCTGGACTCGATCTACAACCGCTACGCGCAGATCGCCCGCCTGTCCAAGCACGCCGGCGGCATCGGCCTGTCCTACTCCCGCGTCCGCTCCCGTGGTTCGCTGATCCGCGGCACCAACGGCCAGTCCAACGGCATCGTTCCGTTCCTGCGCACCCTCGACGCCTCCGTCGCCGCGGTCAACCAGGGCGGCCGCCGCAAGGGCGCGGCCTGCGTCTACCTGGAGACCTGGCACGCCGACATCGAGGAGTTCCTCGAGCTGCGCGACAACACCGGTGAGGAGGCGCGCCGCACCCACAACCTCAACCTGGCGCACTGGATCCCGGACGAGTTCATGCGCCGCGTCGACGCCGACACCGAGTGGTCGCTGTTCTCCCCCGGCGACGTGCCCGAGCTGGTCGACCTGTGGGGCGCCGAGTTCGACGCCGCCTACGTCAAGGCCGAGCAGGCCGGCAAGGCCGTCCGCACCATCGCGGCCCGCACCCTCTACGCCCGGATGATGCGCACCCTCGCGCAGACCGGCAACGGCTGGATGACCTTCAAGGACGCCTCCAACCGCGCCGCCAACCAGACCGCACTGCCCGGCCGCACGGTCCACTCCTCCAACCTGTGCACCGAGATCCTCGAGGTCACCGACGACTCCGAGACGGCCGTCTGCAACCTCGGCTCCGTCAACCTCGGCGCGCACGTGACCGAGAACGGCGACATCGACTGGGAGCGTCTCGACGCGACCGTCCGCACCGCCGTGACCTTCCTCGACCGGGTCATCGACATCAACTTCTACCCGACCCCCGAGGCCGGCGCGTCCAACTCCCGCTGGCGCCCGGTGGGCCTGGGCATGATGGGCCTGCAGGACGTGTTCTTCAAGCTCCGCCTGGACTTCGACTCCGCCGAGGCCAAGGCGCTGTCGACGAAGCTGTCCGAGCGGATCATGCTGGCCGCCTACGAGACCAGCTGCGACCTCGCCGAGCGCCTCGGCCGCCACGAGGCCTACGCGGAGACCCGCGCCGCCCGCGGTCAGCTCCACATCGACCACTTCGCGGTGACCACCGAGTGGCCGGAGCGCTGGGACGCCCTGCGCGCCCGCGTCGCCGAGACGGGTCTGCGCAACGCGCTGCTGCTGGCCGTCGCGCCGACCGCGACCATCGCCTCCATCGCCGGCGTTTACGAGTGCATCGAGCCGCAGGTCTCCAACCTCTTCAAGCGCGAGACCCTCTCCGGCGAGTTCCTCCAGGTCAACCCGTACCTGGTGGCCGACCTGAAGAAGCTCGGCCTGTGGAACGCGATCACGCGCGAGGAACTGCGCGAGGGCAACGGCTCCGCCCAGGAGATCACCGACCTGCCGGAGGAGTACAAGCGCCTCTACCGGACGGCCTGGGAGCTGCCGCAGCGCGCGCTCATCGACCTGGCCGCGGCCCGGATGCCGTACCTGGACCAGAGCCAGTCGCTGAACCTCTTCATGGCCGCGCCCACCATCGGCAAGCTCAGCTCGATGTACGCGTACGCCTGGAAGGTCGGCCTGAAGACCACCTACTACCTGCGCTCGCGCCCGGCGACCCGGATCGCCCGCGCGGCCACCACCCAGGTGGTGGCGGAGGCGGAAGCCGTCGCCTGCTCCCTGGAGAACCCCGAGTCCTGCGAGGCCTGCCAGTAATGACCACCACCCCCGACGCCAAGAAGAAGAACATCCTGGACCCGGGCTTCGAGCTGACGCTCCGCCCGATGCGGTACCCGGACTTCTACGAGCACTACCGCAACGCCATCAAGAACACCTGGACCGTGGAGGAGGTCGACCTCCACTCCGACGTCGCGGACCTGGCCAAGCTCAGCGAGGGCGAGCGCCACATGATCGGCCGCCTGGTCGCGTTCTTCGCGACCGGCGACTCGATCGTCTCCAACAACCTGGTGCTGACGCTCTACAAGCACATCAACTCCCCGGAGGCGCGCCTGTACCTGTCGCGCCAGCTCTTCGAGGAGGCCGTGCACGTCCAGTTCTACCTGACCCTGCTGGACACCTACCTGCCCGACCCGGAGGACCGCACGGCCGCCTTCGCGGCGGTGGAGAACATCCCCTCCATCCGCGAGAAGGCGCAGTTCTGCTTCCGCTGGATGGACAGCGTCGAGAAGCTGGACCAGCTGGAGACCAAGGACGACCGTCGCCGCTTCCTGCTCAACCTGATCTGCTTCGCGGCGTGCATCGAGGGCCTGTTCTTCTACGGCGCCTTCGCGTACGTCTACTGGTTCCGCTCGCGCGGCCTGCTGCACGGCCTGGCGACCGGCACCAACTGGGTCTTCCGCGACGAGTCCATGCACATGGACTTCGCCTTCCGCGTCGTCGACACCGTGCGGGCCGAGGAGCCCGAGCTGTGGGACGAGGAGATGGGCCAGCGGGTCACCGCGATGCTGGAGGAGGCCGTCGAGGCCGAGCTCCAGTTCGCCCGCGACCTGTGCGGCGAGGGCCTGCCGGGCATGAACACCGAGTCCATGCGCCAGTACCTCGAGTGCGTCGCCGACCAGCGCCTCGCCCGCCTCGGCCTGCCGATCCGCTACGGCTCGGAGAACCCGTTCGCCTTCATGGAGCTGCAGAACGTCCAGGAGCTGACGAACTTCTTCGAGCGCCGGGTCTCCGCCTACCAGATCGCTGTCGAGGGCTCCGTCTCCTTCGACGACGACTTCTAGGCACGCTCCGGGCACGACGTTCCGGTCACGACGGAGGGCGTTCACCCTGGCGGGTGAACGCCCTCCGTGCGGTGAACGCTGTCACTCGTTCGGAACGACCTCGTACCGCGGCGTCTTCTCCTCCATCTGCCGCAGGGCGTCCTTGCGGTCGCGCTTGGAGAGCCGGTCGATGTACAGGTAGCCGTTCAGGTGATCGGTCTCGTGCTGCAGGCAGCGGGCGAAGAAACCGGTGCCCTCGACGGCGATGTCCTTGCCGTCCTTGTCCTGCCCGCGCACCACGGCGAAGTCCGGGCGCGGCAGCTCGGCGTAGGCGCCCGGCACGGACAGGCAGCCCTCGTTGCCGTCGTCCAGGTTCCGCTGGGACGGCTCGAGGTCGTCCAGCACTGGGTTCACCACGACGCCGATGTGGCGGACGTTGTCGTCGTCCGGGCAGTCGTAGACGAAGACCCGCTGGCCGACCCCGATCTGGTTCGCCGCCAGGCCCACGCCCTCGGCGGCGTACATGCTGACGAACATGTCGTCGATCAGCGCGTGCAGCTCGGGGCCGAACTCGGTCACCGTGGCACACGGGTGGTGCAGGACCGGGTTCCCGACCACGGTGATGGGCCGCACGGTGCCGCGCGAGGTGTCCGGCTCCTCACCGATCACCTGCTGCGGCGCTTCCAACTGCTCTTCCGACATGCTCTCGCCTTCGACTGTGCTCAGCTCTTCCGTCAAAGGGTACGTGGCGCGTCAGCAGACTTCCTCAAGATCCCGGTAGGCCCTCCGGGCGGGCGCCGCCATCACCCAGCGGTCCAGCAGCTCCCCCACCAGTCCCGCCGGCGCGGCGAGGCCGCACTCCCGTTCGGGCACCCACAGCTCCCCCTGGGCGTGGTGGCTCAACCGGCCCAGCGGGCCGTCGTCGTGCGGGTCGTGCGCACCGCTGTGGCCGTCGTCGGCGGCCATCCGGCTCTCACTGCACGCCCGGCACAGCAGCCGCACGGACGAGGTCCAGTCCTCCGCCGCGTAACCGGCCTCCGAGACCAACCGCTCCAGCTCGTCCCGGTCGCCCTCCGTCGTCGCCTGGAGCAGCACGACGTGCGTCGGAACGGGCGACGGCGCCCACAGCTCGATCTCGTCGAAGACGGGGTACGGCACGCCGTCCGCGACCCGCTCGCCGTGCGCGGAGCCGTCGTGGAGGACGACCTCGCCCCAGCGCCGTCCGGAGGACGGCAGCGGGATGCTCAGCACCTCCACTCTGGCCGGGTCCAGTCTTCGGCCCCACACGACCTCGGACTCCCCCTCGGGGGAGAGCCGGACGGGCGTCGTGCCCAGATCCAGGCTCACGGGCCCGTCCCCGGCGGGCACGCGCAGCCCGTACGCCTGCCACGCGCGCCGGGCCAGGGCCCAGTCCTGCAGTGCCGTCGCCGCGATGCCCAGGTTCCACCAGTCGGGTGCGCCCACGCCGCTGCCGCGGTCCAGCAGGGCGACCGCGCGCAGCCCGGCTGCACGCGCCTGGTCCCAGTCCCGGCGGAACTTGTGCAGCAACGCCAGGTTGAACCACGAGTCGGAGAGCCAGGGCTCCAGGTCCGTCGCACGGACCAGCAATGCGCCGGCGTCGTCCAGCCGACCGTCCCCGATGAGCGTGAAGGCGCGGTCGGTGGTCTGCCGCCAGCTGGCGGACGGCCTCTGCCGTGCTCGATTGAAGATCTTCACCTCAGCCTGCCGCTTGTCGGTCCCCAGCACCCGGCGTAACCACTACGCCGCGGGCGTGCACACGTTGCGTTGCCACATCCACAGGTCGACACATGGACCCGCAAGGCCCTGCCTCTGCATCCAACCACGTGCACCCCCTTGCCCGCTGCCTACCCGGCGATCCGTGGACAGACACGGACCAGCGCTTCCACCACACGAGGTTCGTAGTCACGCTCGGTTCCCGCTCGCAACTGGGCCAAGACCTCCTCGCGCCGAGCCGGACCGGGGTCGTCGCACGCGAGGTCGTCGTAGGCGTTGACCACCCGGATGATCCGTGCGGCCAGCGGCTGGGCCTCGTCGAGACTGCCGTCCGCACGGCGGTACGGCTCCGCCGCACGGGCCACGATCTCGGCGACCTGCGGCGGCACCCCGGTCCTGCGGATCACCTCGCTGCCGAGCCGTCCGATCCGACGCTGCTCCTCGTCGTCCAGCAGCGCCGTCGCGCCGCCCGGGATCGGGTCGACGAGCGAGAGCTGGCCGATGTCGTGCATCAGCGCGGCGTACTCGAGCAGCAGCAACTCCTGGTCGGACAGCGCGAGTTCCCGGCCGACCCGGCAGGCGAGCTCGGAGACCCGGCAGGCGTGTCCCGGCAGCGTGTACCCGGCCACCTCGGTCGCCCGCGCCAGGCTCGCGATGGTCTGGCGCTGCGTCGCCCGGATCGCCGCGTAGCGGCGGAACCCGGCCAGGGTCAGCAGCAGCGGCACCGAGAAGAGCGGCAGCGCCCACAGACCGATCTCGCCCGCAGCGATGGCGATCACCACGCCCGTGGCCGCGACCGCCGAGCCGATCCGCAGCACCGCCGTCGCCTCGTCCCGCAGCGCCCGCCGCAGCGGCGTGTCGGACAGCACCGCCGCCAGGGACACGTCGACCACCGCGGAGAGCGCGGCGCAGACCGCCACGTACGCGGCGTAGCCGGGCCCGTGCTCGAGACCGTGTCGCAGCAGAACGCCCCGGTTGTAGAACGGCTGGAACAACAGCGCCGCGGCGCCGACGCTGAGCACCCGCCGGGACACCGCGCCCCATTTCGGCCTACGGCGCCGCAGCAGGCGCGGCACGGTGCCGATGAGCGCGCCGGCCGTGCAGACGAGCACGACCTGCGCCATCCCGTGATGGGTGCGCGTGCCGTCCAGGCTGCCGAGCAGGGCGTAGCCCAGCGCCCCGGCCGCCCCCAGCGGCGCATGGTCCCGTTCCCCCGGCAACGCCGTCCGTGCCAGCTCCCCGACGGCGACGAAGGCCCCGAAGGCGAGCGCGATCCACGGCTCCACGAACCCGAACACGCTGACCCAGCCGAGTGAACCCAGCACCAGCAGCCCGGCCGCGGCGTGCACCGCCGCCCGCCGCCACCGCCGCCGCCCGGGCGACATCGCCTCGCCGGCCCCCACCGGGCCGGAGGCCCCTGCGGATCGGCCCTCCCGCCCGATCGGCTCCCGCCTCTGCTGCGGCGGCTGCGACGCGGGCTGGGGTTGCGGTGGCGGTGGTTGCTGCTGGGGTTGCTGGGGCTCGCGTCGTCGCTGGCGTGGCTGCGGCTGCTGGTGCGGCCCCCGTCGGGGCGGGCCCTCCTGCCGGCGGCCCGGCTGCCCTGACTCAACCGGCTGCGACCGGTCCGGCTGCCAGTGGTCCGGCTGCGACCGGTCCGGCTGCGACTGGTCCGGCGGGCACTGACCCTGGTCGGAATCCTGCTGTGAACGGTGCTGCGGTTGGCCCGGCTGCTGTGACGGCACACCGGGTGGCTGCGCCGCCTGCGGAGCTGAGCCGCGCTCGTCGGCTGACTCCCCGGGCGTCATCCGACGAGGCCCGCACGGCTCGGCTCCCGGATGCCCAGGGGCACGTCAGGCGCATCCTCGTCCCCCGGCCGTGGCTGCGCCGGGCTCCAACCGTGCCGCCGCACCGCACGGATCAGCGCGCCGACCATCGTCGGATCGAACTGGGTGCCCGAGCACCGCTCCAGCTCCGTCACCGCCTCGTCCACCGGCCGCGCCCGCCGGTAGGAGCGGGTGGAGGTCATCGAGTCGAAGGCGTCCGCGACCGCGATGACCCGAGCGAACTCGGGGATCTGATCGCCCGCCAGCCCGGACGGGTAGCCGCGCCCGTCCATCCGCTCGTGGTGATGCAGGATGCCCTCCCGGGCCTCCCCGAGAAAGCCGATCCCGCGCACCATCTCGTGCCCGAACGTCGGGTGCAGCTGCACCGCCTCGTGCTCGTCGTCCGTGAGCGGACCGTTCTTGCGCAGCACCCGTGTCGGCACGCCGAGCTTGCCGATGTCGTGGAGCACGCCGGCGATCCGCAGCGAGGCGACCCGCTCCTCCGCCATCCGCAGCTCCCGCGCGATCAGCACCGAGGCGCGGCTGACCCGCTCGCTGTGCCCGCGGGTGTACTCGTCCTTGATCTCCACCGCCTGCACCAGCGCGCTGACCGTCGCCTGGTGCGCGGCCTCCTCCTGCTGGAACTGGGCGAAGACCCACGAGGACACCGTCAGTGGCAACAGCACCAGCACGGCCGAGAAGACCCCGTACCGGCCCTGCCACAGCACCGCCATCATCAACCCGATCAGCCCGTAGCCGAGGCAGGGCACGAGCGAGCGCAGCAGCGCCCCGCCCCACACCGTGCGCGGATCGGCCCGCTCCGCCGTGATCCTGATCCCCGCCGCGAGCACACCGGAGACCAGGCAGAAGGCCAGCGCCGCCGCCACCGCCGGACCCAGCACGGCCGGGAACTGATGCCGTGCCAGCTGCCCGGGCCCGCCGAGCCCCCGGAAGACGCCCGCGGCCGCGCACGTCGCGAGTGCGAGCTGCGCCGCGTTCCACAGCCGCCGCAGCGCCCGTGGCGGCGCGGCGGGCGCGAGCACCGCGCCCAGCACCGGCACCAGCGCGGCCGGCCCCGGCCGCAGCAGGGCCGCCGCCGCGAGCAGCACCGGAAAGAACGCCGCCCAGCGCGCGCTCACCTCCGGGGCGACGGCCTCGGCCACCGCCCCCACCCGTGTCTGACGTCGCACCAGCCATTCACACGTGCCGTGCAACGCGGCCAGCACCGCGACCCGGCCCCAGGGCCCCGCACCGACCCCGCAGGCCGCCACGCACACCGACGCCCCGACGATCACCGCCCCCGCGTAGGCCCGCCCCCCACGCGATAGGGGCTTCCCGCCCGCCTCCGCCACCGACTCCGCTCCGCTTTCGCCATGGTCCCCGGCCCAGCCTCAGTTCATCGCACAGCGCCCGCACAGCAGCGGGCGTTCCACGAAAAACTCCACGATCGGGTGACTGCTTACCCAGGCCCACGGTCTTGATGCGGGCAGGACAGCACGATTTCTTCACATGGCGCGGTTTCAAACGTCTGATGCGTCAAATTCTGGCAACGGCAAGCCACATGGCGCCGAAAAAACCTAACGGTCCACGTCAGGGGCACGGTCGGGGCGTCGGAACCTCGCCGACCGCGGCCCTGCTCGTCCGTCTACTCCGCCGCCGGGGCGGGCGTGTGCTCCGAGAGGACGTCGCCCTCGACCGGAAGGCCGGCACGGATGCGCTCGATGCGGGCCATGACCTTGCCGCGCAGATCGGTCGGGGCGGTGTCACAGCCGCAGCTGCGCTTCACCAGCGCCTTGATCGCCTGCTCCAGCCCGTACTTCTCCAGGCACGGGCTGCACTCGTCGAGATGCTCGCGCAGCTTCGCGCACTCCGCTGCGCCCATCTCGTTGTCGAGGTACTCGTACAAGTGGTCGAGCACGTCCTCGCACGGAGTGTCGTGGTGGTTGCCGCAGCTCATGAGTCCGCGCCTTTCCGGTCATCCCCCGTGCCAGTACCGGCCGGGACCAACCCGCGCTCACGAGCGTAGTCCTCCAGCAGGGACCGCAGCTGGCGGCGCCCGCGGTGCAGTCGGGACATCACCGTACCGATGGGTGTCCCCATGATGTCGGCAATCTCCTTGTACGCGAAGCCCTCGACGTCGGCGAGATACACCGCGATGCGGAACTCCTCCGGGATCGCCTGCAGGGCTTCCTTCACGTCGCTGTCCGGGAGGTGGTCCAGCGCCTGCGCCTCCGCCGACCGCAGACCCGTCGACATGTGCGACTCGGCCCGCGCCAGCTGCCAGTCCTCGATCTCGTCCGCACCGGTGCGCTGCGGCTCGCGCTGCTTCTTCCGGTAGGAGTTGATGAAGGTGTTCGTCAGGATGCGGTAGAGCCAGGCCTTGAGGTTCGTGCCCTCACGGAACTGGTGGAAGGAGGCGAACGCCTTGACGAAGGTCTCCTGGAGCAGGTCCTCGGCGTCCGCCGGGTTGCGGGTCATCCGCAAGGCGGCGGAGTAGAGCTGGTCCAGGTAGCCCAGAGCGTCCCGCTCGAAGCGCTGTGCGCGCTCCGCCTCGGTCTCCTCGATGTCCTTCTCGGCGACCGGACCCACCTCCTCAGCAATGCCGTGCGTGCTCGCCATGGAGACTATCTGGCTCTGCGCGGAATCGCCCGCGACAGGCCAGTCCGCCCAGGCGAGGAACGACTGGGCATTCTCCTCCGGACGGGCGGGGCATGCTGCTGGAACCATGAGCTGCCTTCCACTGACGCGTGCGACCTGACTCGATCCTGTCAGTGGGCTCAACCAGCGGGCTCACCCGTACATTCCCGTTCGTGGCGTCTCCACGTCCATGGTCTCAGAAGAGCGTCTCCACGATCTCCTCCGGCTCCGCCCGGTCCAGCAGCTCGGGCCCGTTGTTGCGGAAGTTTCCGACCGCGTCTCCGACCGGCCGCAGCTCCATCAGGCCCGGAGTGGGCGGTGCCAGCAGCGCCTGCAGCTCGTCCGCGTCCGTGAACGAGCGGTCCAGCCAGTCGTCCCAGCGGTCGCGCGGCAGGACGAGGGGCATCCGCGGGTGCACGTCCGCCAGCTCCGGTTCGGCGGCGGTCGTGATGATCGTGCAGGTGGTCAGCCAGGCCGCCGGGTCGTCCTCGGGGATGTTCCGGTCCCGCCAGAACTCGTAGAGCCCGGCGAAGGCCATCTCCGCGCCGTCCTTCGGGGTCACGAAGTACGGCTGCTTCTTCGGCGCCTTCTTCCGGCCGGGCTCCTTCTCGGGGGTGTGCCACTCGAAGTAGCCGTCGGCGGGGAGCAGGCAGCGCCGCGTCGTGAACGCCCGACGGTAGGCGGGCTTCTCGTGAACCGTCTCGGCGCGCGCGTTGAACATCTTCACGCCCACGCCCGGGTCCTTCGCCCAGGAGGGGACCAGGCCCCAGCGCAGCACCCGCAGCTGCCGCACCGGGGCGGGTCCGAGGTCCCGGACGGGACGTTCCAGCACCGCGTAGACGTCCTTGGTCGGCGCGACGTTGTAGTCGGCCGGGAGCGTCTCCTGGGCGTCCCAGCTCTTCACCTCGAAGAGCTCGACCAGGTCCTCGGGCTTCCGACTCGACGCATACCGTCCGCACATGGGTTCCACCTTGCCAGGTCGCCCCCTGGGCGGAGGTGGGAACTCCACGCGGCCCCGACCCACCGCGAGGCACAGGGGCCGCCTCGGTCACCTCACACGCCCATGCGCGGAGGTCGCTTCGGTCGCCTCGGTCGCCTCACGCACCTCGTGCGTCTCAGTCGAGCAGGACGCCGGGGTTGAGGATGCGGTGCGGGTCCAGGGCGTCCTTGGCGGCGCGCAGCGCCAGCGCGAACGGCTCGGGACGCTGCAGGTCGTAGCCGGGACGGTGATCGCGGCCGACGGCGTGGTGATGGGTGATGGTGGCGCGGTGACGGTGCAGGACGTCGCTCGCCACGGCCTTGATCTCGTCCCAGATCTCCACCTCCTCGCCGGGGCGGCCGGCGACGGCCACGGTGAAGTAGGGGGCCGCTCCGTCCGGATAGACGTGCGTGAGACGGCAGTTGATGGTGGCCGGGTGCCCGGTGGCCTTGAGCGCGGCCGCGCCGACCTCGGTGCGGACGGCGTCGATCAGGGCGGGCAGCCTGTCCCAGGTGGCGGCGGTCTCGAAGGTCTCGACGACCGCGCCCATCCGGGCCAGGCCGTCCCGCAGGTAGGGCATGCGCAGGAACGCCGAGCGCCAGGCGGTCACGGCCGAGTCGGCGCCCGACCCGGCGCCCCCGGCAGCCGAATCGGCGGCTGGGGTGGCGGCTGCGCGGCCCGTCGTCGGCGTCTCGCCCCGGCCGCCGTGGGCGCGCGCCAGATCGACGGCCGTCGCGAGCCGGTCGCCGACCGGGGCCGTGGCCGATTCGAAGCCCAGGACCAGGACGCTGGAGCCGTCCCGCGAGGCGCCGGCCAGGGCGGCCTCGCCGGGGTCGAGCAGACGGCAGTTGGCCGGAGCCAGGTCGGACTGGGCGACGGCGCGCACCGCGTCGAGCGCCCGGCCGAAGTCGGCGAAGGCCACGGACGCCGACGCCTTGTGGCGGGGGCGCTCCTGCAGTCGCATCCACGCCTCGGTGATGACACCGAGCGTGCCCTCGGAGCCCAGGAACATGCGGTCGGGGGACGGACCCGCGCCCGAGCCCGGCAGCCGCCAGGACTCGCCCGTCGCGGCGGGTGCCACGACGCGCAGGGACTGGACGAAGTCGTCGATGTGGGTGTGGACGGTGGCGTAGTGGCCGCCGGCCCGGGTGGCCAGCCAGCCGCCGAGGGTGGAGAACTCGAAGCTCTGCGGGAAGTGGCGCAGCGTGAGGCCGTGGGGCCGCAGCTGGTCCTCCAGCACGGGACCGAGCGCCCCGGCCTGGATGCGGGCGGAGCGGCTCGCGGCGTCGATCTCGAGAACCCGGTCCATCGAGGTCAGATCGAGCGAGAGCACGGCGCGGTGGGCGTCGCCGCGGTACTCGACCCCGCCGACCACCGAGGACCCGCCGCCGAAGGGGATCACGGCCACCTGGTGCGCACCGGCCCAGTCCAGCAGGTCGGCGACGTCCTGGTCGCGCTCCGGGCGGGCCACGAGGTCGGGGATCCGGCCCGGGCGGCCGCGCAGGGCTCGGATGACGTCACGGTAGGCCTTGCCCATGGCGTGGGCGGCGCGCTCCCCCGGATCGGCGGTCACCAGGTGCCCCAGGGAGGCCGGAGGCGTCAGGGCGGGACGGCCGATGTTCAGGTCCGCCACCTGCGGGACCGGCAGCGGAGCGGCCAGGGTGCCGGGCAGCAGCGATCCCATCGCGACGCATTCCGCGTCGTCGGGGTGTGCGTCGGTGTAGCCCCAGCCCCACCAGGAGCGGGCACGGGCGGGGGTACCGGGGTCGGATTCGGGACGAGTGGCGGTCTCGGGCATGAGGGCTGCTCCCAGCGGCCTAGATATTACCCATGGGTAAATTACCCTAGGGTTTTATTGCTCCGGTGACAACGCCCGGCTGATCCGCGGCGAACCGCGACGTGGCTCGCCGGCGTCCACCTGTGCGAGGCTGCTCGCCTCGTCCGACGACCGTCCGGGGATTGCCCTGGGACCGTCCGACAACCGCAGGAACCGGGAAACACGGAAGGCAGGGGCACCGCGGCATGGAGGCGCACAGCATCAGCCAGGTCTGGGACCAGGTGACCGGCACGCAGACCGCGCCGAGCTCCGCCCTGGTCTGGGCCATGGCTGCAGTCGCGCTGCTCGCGGTCGGCTGGCGGGCCGTATGGCAGTTCACCCGCAACGTGGTGACCATCGCCCACGAGGGCGGGCACGCCCTGATCGCGTTGCTGATGCGCCGCCGCCTGCACGGCATCCGGCTGCACTCGGACACCAGTGGCCTGACCGTCTCCTCCGGCAAGCCCTACGGCCCCGGCATGGTGTTCACAGCCGCCGCCGGCTACATCGCCCCCTCCCTCCTCGGTCTGGGCGGCGCGTGGCTGCTCTCCGCCGGTCACACCACCGCGCTGCTGTGGGCGGTCGTGGCACTGCTGCTCGGCGTGCTGATCGAGGTGCGCAACGCCTTCGGCGTGTTGACCGTGCTCACAACCGGCGCGCTCTGTTTCTCCGTCTCCTGGTTCGGCGGCGCAGAACTGCAGGGAGCCTTCGCCTACCTCAGCGTCTTCTTCCTGCTGCTCGGCGGCGTCCGGCCGGTGATCGAACTGCAGAGCAAGCGCGCCCGTCGCCAGGCCCGAGACTCCGACGCGGACCAGCTCGCCCGCCTGACCCGGATACCCGGCATCCTCTGGGTCGGCCTCTTCCTCGTGGTCTCCCTCGGTTCCCTCGCCCTCGGCGCCCGCTGGCTCCTCCCGTAGCGGCTCACCCGCACGGCAAGCCACCCACTCTTCTCCACCCGCTGCTCCACCCGCTTCTCCAACCCCGCCGCCTCATCACCGTGGCCGGTTCCGCGGTCGCCGTTCCGAGCCCCAACCAGTTCGGGGCCTAAGCTGTGTGCTCATGACCGAGCTGCACTGGCCCGCCCCGACCGCGACCGATCCCGTGGACGCGGTGGTCACCGTGCCCGGCTCCAAGTCAGCGACCAACCGCGCCTTGGTGCTGGCCGCTCTCGCCGCCCAGCCCGGCTACGTGCGACGCCCACTGCGCAGCCGCGACAGCCTGCTCATGGCCGAGGGCCTGCGCGCGCTCGGCGTCGGCGTCGAGGACACCCTCAACTCCAGCAGCGGCGTCAGCGGCGGCGGCGAGGCCTGGCGGGTGCTGCCCGCACCCCTCGGCGGACCGGCCACCATCGACGTCGGCAACGCCGGCACCGTGATGCGCTTCCTGCCGCCGGTCGCCGCACTGGCCGACGGCCCCGTCCACTTCGACGGCGACCCGCGCTCGCACGAGCGCCCCCTCGGCGGCGTCATCGAGGCGCTGCGCGCCCTCGGCGCCCGCATCGAGGACGGCGGCCGCGGCGCACTGCCGATGACCGTCCACGGCACCGGAGGCCTGGTCGGCGGCACGGTGACGGTCGACGCCTCCAGCTCCTCGCAGTTCGTCAGCGCGCTGCTGCTGTCCGGCGCCCGCTTCCAGCACGGCGTCGAGGTCCGGCACGTGGGCGAGCCGGTTCCGTCGCTCCCCCACATCCGGATGACGGTGGAGATGCTCCGCGCCGCCGGCGCCCAGGTCGACGCCCCCGAGGACGGCGGCGAGCCGGACGTGTGGCGCGTCGCGCCCGGCGCCCTGCTCGGCCGGGACGTGGTGGTCGAGCCCGACCTCTCCAACGCCGCGCCGTTCCTGGCCGCCGCCCTGGTCACCGGCGGCGCCGTCACCGTCCGCGACTGGCCCGCCCGCACCAGCCAGCCGGGTGACGAGCTGCGGGACCTGTTCACACGGATGGGCGGCACCTGCGAGTTCACAGCTGACGGCCTGCGCTTCACCGGCACGGGCCGGGTCCACGGCATCGACGCGGACCTGCACGCCGTCGGCGAGCTGACCCCCGTGGTCGCCGCCGTCGCGCTCCTCGCCGACTCCCCCTCCACGCTGCGCGGCATCGCGCACCTGCGCCTGCACGAGACGGACCGGCTGGCCGCCCTCGCCCGCGAGTTCAACGCGCTGGGCGGCGACGTCGCCGAGACCGAGGACGGCCTGCGCATCTCGCCGCGTCCGCTGCACGGCGGCGTCTTCCACACCTACGAGGACCACCGCCTGGCCACGGCCGCGGCCGTGATCGGTCTGGTCGTCCCCGGCGTCGAGGTCGAGAACATCGCCACCACCGCCAAGACCCTGCCCGGCTTCCCCGACCTGTGGGCCGAGCTGCTCGGGTCGAAGGAAGGCCCGTTGCCGACCGCCGCCACGGGTGGGAAGGGCTAGGGGTACCGCCATGCGCCGCTACGGCAAGGACGCCGACGAGGACGACATCCGCCAACGCCCCTCCCGACGCGGTTCCCGCCCGCGCACGCGGATCCGTCCCACCCACGAGGACGCCGCCGAGGGGATGGTCCTCACCATCGACCGCGGCCGGTTCACCTGCCTGGTCGAGGAGGGCACCAAGCGCGAGCGTGAGATCGCCGCGATGAAGGCCCGCGAACTCGGCCGCAAGGGCGTCGTCGTCGGCGACCGCGTCGCCCTGGTCGGTGACCTCTCCGGCGAGGACGGCTCCCTGGCCCGCATCGTCCGCGTCGAGGACCGCGACTCGGTGCTGCGCCGCACCGCGGACGACGACGACCCCTACGAGCGCATCGTCGTCGCCAACGCCGACCAGCTGGCCATCGTCACCGCACTCGCCGACCCCGAGCCCCGTCCGCGCCTCATCGACCGCTGCCTGGTCGCCGCCTACGACGCGGGCATGGAGCCGCTGCTGGTGCTGACCAAGTCGGACCTGGCGGGGCCCGAGTCGCTGCTGGAGACCTACGCGCCGCTCGGCGTCCAGCACGTGGTCACCAGCCGCGACACCCTCGCCACCGACGGCGCGGAAACGGTCCGCGAGCTGCTGCGCGGCCTGTCCACGGTCTTCATCGGCCACAGCGGCGTCGGCAAGACCACCCTGGTGAACGCGCTCGTCCCCGACCGCCAGCGCCAGACCGGCCACGTCAACGCGGTCACCGGCCGCGGCCGGCACACCACGACCTCCGCGCTGGCCCTGCGCCTGCCCGCGGCGAAGGGCCAGGAGTCCGGCTGGGTCATCGACACCCCGGGCTTCCGCAGCTTCGGGCTCTCCCACATCGAGCCGTCCCGCGTCATCCACGCCTTCCCGGACCTCGAACCGGGCACCGTCGACTGCCCTCGCGCCTGCTCCCACGACGAGCCCGACTGCGCCCTCGACGCGTGGGTCGCCGACGGCCACGCCGACCCGGCCCGCCTCTACTCGCTGCGCCGTCTCCTCTCCACCCGCGAGGCCCACGAGGGCGACTGACCTCGGCCGACGGGCTCCGGAGCCCGTCGGTCGATGCCGGGAGAGGCCACGCCGCACCGAGATGCGGCGCCGCCCCGCCGCGACGCGTCGAGATCCGTCGAGATGCGTCGAGATGCCGAAGGCCCGAAGCGCGTCGATCATGGTGTGAAGCGGTCGTCGGTTTCCGGGAGGACGCTGTGGCCTGGCTGCTGGTGATCATCGCGGGGCTTCTGGAGACCGGCTTCGCCGTCTGTCTGAAACTCAGCCACGGCTTCACCAACATCTGGCCCACTGTCGGCTTCGCCGCCTTCGCCCTGGGCAGCTTCGGTCTGCTGACACTCTCGCTCAAGACGCTCGAGGTCGGCCCGGCTTACGCCGTGTGGACCGGGATCGGCGCCGGCGGCACCGCGATCGTCGGAATGATCTGGCTGGGCGAGGCGGTCTCCGTGCTCAAGCTGGTCTCGATCGCGCTCGTCCTCACGGGCGTGGTCGGCCTCCAGCTCAGCGGCTCGGCCCACTGACCCGACGGTCACGGCCAAAAGAACGAACCGGGACGTTCCATGTCGGCCCTCCGTGAGGCGGCGCTCCTGCGAAGGGCCCGATCCCCCGCCGCGCGGTGCACCTCGATCGGCGCGCGGCACGGCGTGGACGACGCTGGCCCGCACCGGTCGAGATCGTTACTGTTCGGGGCATGGCCGACTACTCCGACGATCTGCGCCTCGCCCACGTCCTCGCGGACCACGCCGACTCGGTGACCCTCGACCGCTTCCGCGCGCTCGACCTCGCCGTCGAGACCAAACCGGACCTCACCCCGGTCAGCGACGCGGACAAGGCCGTCGAGGACCTCCTCCGCAGCGACCTCTCCCGCGCCCGGCCACGCGACACCGTCCTCGGCGAGGAGTTCGGCACCACCACCGGCCAGAGCCCCCGCCGCTGGGTCATCGACCCGATCGACGGCACCAAGAACTTCATCCGCGGCGTCCCGGTCTGGGCCACGCTGATCGCGCTGATGGAGGCCGGCCCCGGTGGCGAACAACCCGTCGTCGGACTGGTCTCCGCCCCCGCGCTCGGACGCCGCTGGTGGGCGGCCCGGGGCACCGGTGCGTTCACCGGCCGCAGCCTCACCCGGGCCAGCCGTATCCGCGTGTCGGAGGTCTCCCGCCTCGAGGACGCCTCGTTCTCCTACTCCTCGCTCACCGGCTGGGAGGAGCGCGGCAAGCTGGACGCCTTCCTCGACCTCACCCGGGCCTGCTGGCGCACCCGCGCCTACGGCGACTTCTGGTCCTACATGATGGTCGCCGAGGGCGCCGTGGACATCGCGGCCGAACCCGAGCTCAGCCTCTGGGACATGGCCGCCAACTGCGTCATCGTCGAGGAGGCGGGCGGCCGCTTCACCGGCCTCGACGGCATCCCCGGTGTCCGCAGCGGCAACGCCGTCGCCAGCAACGGCCTGCTGCACGGCGAGGCACTCCACCGCCTGGGCTGAGGCAGCCGCACCGTCGCCGTCTGCCGGCTGCCTGGGCCGGGCCTGTCCGGCTGGGGCCGGTCGGACGGCGGGCAGGCGGACAGAGGGCGGGCGGACGGGCAGTCGGCGGGCCGCCCGGCACGTTCGTCGCTGACCACGCCCTTACCCCGGCGGACGGTACGGTGATGTCCGCCCTGTCCGCTCGTGCCGTGAGGACCGCCGATGTCCTGGATCAGCGACCACCTGCTCTCGCTCAACGGGACGCTGGTGCTGATCGCCGTCTTCCTGCTCCCCGCCCTGGAGTCCTCGGTCTTCCTCGGGTTTCTGATCCCCGGCGAGACCGCCGTGGTGATCGGCGGCGTCACCGCCTACAACGGCCACACCCAGCTGTGGGCGGTGCTGCTCGTGGCGATCCTCGGTGCGGTGATCGGCGACGGGATCGGCTACGCGGTCGGCAAGCGGTGGGGCGACACGCTGCTCGCCCGCCTGCCGGAGCGCCTGATCAAGCCCGCCAGCATCCGTCAGAGCAAGGAGCTGATCCGGCGCCTCGGCGGAAAGGCCGTCTTCGCCGGCCGCTTCGCCGCGGCCCTGCGCGCGCTGGTCCCGGGCCTGTGCGGCGTCTCCGAGATGCCCTACCGCACCTTCGCCCGGTGGAACCTGCTCGGCGGAGCGGTCTGGGCCACGGGCTTCGTCCTGCTCGGCTACTTCGCCGGAGCCGGCTGGCACCGGGTCGAGCACTACGCCTCGCTGGCGAGCTGGCTCGCGGTCGGCGCCGGGGCCGTCGTCGTCATCGGCCTGGTCCTCCTCAAGCGCCGCGCCGAGAAGAAGGCCGAAGCCTGGCTGGACGAGACCGGGAGCGAGACGCAGACCGAGGCTGAGAACTCCGCCGTCTGAGGTGTGATCCAGTATTGGATCTTGTCCAAAACCGAACGCTCTCCGGCCCCCTGCTACCCTCTCCCCTATGAGTGACCTGCTGGAACGGCTCCGGGATCGCGGATGGCGACTCACCGCGCAACGTCGGGTCGTCGCACAGGTCCTGGACGGCGACCACGTCCACTACACCGCCGACGAGATCCACGCCCGCGCGGTGGAACTGCTTCCCGAGATCAGCCGGGCGACGGTCTACAACACCCTCGGTGAGCTCGTCTCCCTGGGCGAGGTGCTCGAAGTCTCCACGGACGGCCGCGCCAAACGGTACGACCCGAACGCGCGCCATGCCCACCAGCACCTCATCTGCGAGGGCTGCGGCACGATCCGCGACGTCCACCCGGCAGGCGACCCGCTCGGCTCCCTTCCGGCCGCCGAGCGCTACGGCTTCACCATCTCCGGTGTCGAGGTCACCTACCGCGGCCTCTGCCCCGACTGCGCCAAGGCCTAGCGGGACGCCGCGCCCGACCGAGGGCGTCCGGTCCGGCGCGCACGCACCGTCAGGTCCGGCGCGCACGCATCGTCAGGCGTGCACGGCTCGCAAGGTGAGGCCCCGCCACGCGGGCGTGTCCGGCGCTCCCGGGCCGGACGCAGCCTGCACCCACCGGTCCTGCGGGCCCCTGACTGATACTGACCCGGCCGTCGGCCACACGTGCGGGCGACACATGTCAGGCGTTGGGTGTCAGGCTTCCGGCGTTTGGGCGTTTGGGCGTCGTTCGTCACGCCGAAAGCTCGGCGCTCAGCGCCTCCAGCAGGCGTTCCGCCCGCTCCGTGACGGCCGGGGGCCCGAGCTCCGCCGCGCGCACGCACCAGACCCGCGCCTCCCGAAGCTCGCCGCGACGTGCCGCGACCAACGCGAGCCGGAGCGCGGCCCGCCCGTGGCCGGCCTCGGCCGCAACGGTGTACCAGCGCAGCGCCTCGGACTCGCCGCCCTCCCGCGCCAGGAGCAGGCCCAGGTTGAAGGCTCCGCTGCGGCTGCCGCCCTCGGCGGCCGCCCGGTACCAGCGCTCCGCCTCCTCGGTCTCGCCGCGCTCCGCGGCACGGACGCCGATGCGCACCTGGGCGCGGCCGTGTCCGGCCTCGGCAGCCTTGCGGTACCACCGCTCCGGGTCCTCGCCGCGCCCCCCGGTCTCGTCCTCGTACCGCTCCAGCAGCACGGCGAGACGGAACGCACCCTCGACCGAGCCGCCCTCCGCGGCCAACCGGTACCGCGCCGCCGCCGCGGCCAGATCGCCGCGCCGTTCCTTCGCGACGCCGAGTTGCAGCGCCGCGTCGGCATGGCCCTCGGCCGCCGCGCGCGCGTACCACTCCTGCGCCGAGTGCAGCTCGCCGCGCTCCGCGTGCAGGATGCCCAGGTTGTAGGCGGCGTCGATCGAACCCGCCTCGGCGGCCTTGCAGAACCACGGCTCCGCGCCAGGCGTGTCACCACGCTGCAGCAGCATCACAGCCAGCGCGTTGCTCGCCTCACGGTGGCCCGCATAGGCCGCGCGCCGGTACCACTGCTCGGCCATCGCCTCCTGGCCGCGGGCCGCAGCCATCAATCCGAGGTTGAAGGCACCGTTGTGGTCCCCGGCGTCGAGGGCGGAGCGGTACCACTGCTGCGCCATCTCGGTCTCGCCCCACTCGTCGTGGAGCGCGCCCAGCGCATTCGCGGCGGTGCCGTCGCCGGCCTCGGCGGCCTCACGCCACCAGTCGGCGGCGCCCACAGCGTCGCCCTGGTCGCGCAGCAGGAAGCCCAACGCGCAGGCCGCGCGCGCCTCGCCGGCCTGTGCGGCCTGGCGGTACCAACGCGCCGCCTCCTCGCGGTCGCCGCGCGCCTCGAGCAGGTGGCCGAGGCGCAGCGAGGCCGCAGTGTGGCTGCGCGCCGCGGCCTGCCGGTACCAGGGCTCGGCCCCGGCGGCGTCTCTCGCGCCCTCGCGCAGCCGCCCGAGCCGGTAGGCGGCCTCGCGGTGGCCGACCTCGGCGGCCGTGCGGAACCAGCGCTCGGCGCGGACCGTGTCGTGGCGGTGCTCCAGCAGGTCGCCGAGGGCGTAGGCGCCACCGGTGTGTCCCTGCTCGGCCGCCTGGAGCAGCCAGTACTCGGCGCCGGACTCGTCGCCGCGGTCGCGCAGGTGGAGTCCGAGGGCGTGCGCGGCGGGCGCGCTGCCGGCGACCGCGGCCTCACGCCACCAGGTCCCGGCCTCGTCGCGGTGTCCGCGCTGGTGCAGCAGCACGCCGAGGTTGTTGGCACCGGCCCGCAGCCCGGCCGCGGCGGCGCGACGCAGGTAGGGTTCGGCGGCCTCCAGGTCGCCCCGGCGCAGCAGAAGGGCGCCCAGTAGGCTGGCCGCCGCGGCGTCACCGGCCTCGGCGGCCTCCCGGTAGCGCTGCTCCAGCGCCTCCCGCTCACGGGCCGCGAGCACTTCCTCGAAACTCTCCGCGCCTGCCGCGCTCTCCCCGCCGACCGCGGCCTCACCGGCGGCGGCAGGGTCGATGTCGGCATCGGGCCCGATCGCCGGCTCGTCGATCGCCGGCTCGTCGAACACGGATCCTGTGAGCGATGCCGCAGCGAGCGGGGTGCCGTCGACGGCGGGGCGTCGTACCGCCGCCCTGGGGGCGGGCTGGGATTCGGTCGCAGCTGCGTCCGGTCTCACGCCGTCGGACTGCGCCGGGTCGGCGGTCTCCTGACCGGACAGAGACGTGCCGTTCAGCTGGGCATCCTGGACGCGCTGCGAAGGCAGCCGCCCCGCCTGCTCGGCCCCCGTCGGGCCTCCAGCCATTACCGACATGTCGACTCCCGCGTCCGCCGGGGATGCGGGCACCCCTGGTGCGCGATCGCCCCTGCGGAGCTCATCGTCGCACCATCCGCAACCCGCGTACACCTGGTATACCGCAGCTTGTGAGGGTACTTCAGCGCTTTGTCGATATCGCGACACATCTACCGTGCAACGCCTGTGCGAGTGCCCGTCCCCAGCCTGGCTCCGACCTCCCGCGACCCCCGTCTTCCCTTGCCGAGACTCGATAAGACTGTCCGTCAGATTCCGTACCCGTTCGGCAGAGCCCCGCGCGTGTCGGCGTGCCCGAAGGGCAGCGTCGAGCGTGAGCAGAGCATCGCCGACATGCGACAGGCCCGGTGCGTGTGCACCGGGCCTGTCTTCAGTAGCGGGGACAGGATTTGAACCTGCGACCTCTGGGTTATGAGCCCAGCGAGCTACCGAGCTGCTCCACCCCGCGTCGTTGTGTCTCTACTCTACGACGCGACGGCCGATCAGAGCAAATCGATATAACCAGGGCCCGATATCACCAGGACCGACGACGAAAGCCGACGATCAGAACAGCCCAGCTACGCCGACCACAACGACGAAGGCCCGGTGCGTGTGCACCGGGCCTTCGTCTTGAGTAGCGGGGACAGGATTTGAACCTGCGACCTCTGGGTTATGAGCCCAGCGAGCTACCGAGCTGCTCCACCCCGCGTCGTTGTGTCCCAACCATAGCACGTGCTCAGAGCGTCCCCTCAACCGAGATACCGGACCAGGACCGGGTACACACCGCCCACCAGCCCGGAGCAGAGCACCAGCAGCCCGAGCCCCGTCAGGGCAGGCAACCAGCGGTGCCGCACCGGAACGGTGAGGAAGAGCAGCGCGCAGATCAACGCGAGCCAGCACAGGACCGACTTCGCCTGGAGCCAGGCGGCAAGCTCGCGGCGGCCCAGTTCGCCCGCGCGGCCGACGATCTCGAAGCGGTCCAGCCAGTACGCCGCCGCCTTCAGCCCCAGCAGTACGGCGCACAGCACCGACAGCTGCGCCCGCGCCGCGGCGGTACTGCGTCTGCACCGGTCCTGCAGCTGCAGGCCGCCGTACAGGTAGTGCACCGCCCCGGCGGCCGCGAGCGAGGCCACCATCGCCGCGAAGCCGAAGTCGACCAGGAAGCGGTACCAGGGCACCGTCGTCAGATAGAACCCGGAGGGCCGGTGCAGGATCGGATCCCGCACGCCCCACTCGGCGCCGCGCACGGTCTCCTGCCAGAGCTCCGCATGCGTCGCCGCAGCGGCCCCCGCGAGGACGCCGGGCACGCCGGTGACCGCCGCCAGCAGCACCGGTTTGCGTCCCGCGACGAGCTGCCGGCACGGGTCCAGACTCACCTGCTCGGGTGACATCACACTCAGCGGTTGGCGGAGCCGGTGCGCCAACCAGCAATTGCCGCCCACCAGCAGCGCCATGACGGAGCCGAAGACCAGGAAGAGGGTGAACTGCGCCCAGGTCGGTGCGACGAGCACCACCAGGGCGCCCAGCATCAGACCCGCCGAGATCGCCGACGCCAACGGCAGCGCGCGCGGACGACGCCGCGTCGGGCCGGGCGTCGGCATCTGGAATACCAAGGCGGGTCCTCGGGAGCTCGTCGTCGACTGGGCAGGTCGGTCCTGGCTCGGCGGGTTCCAGGGACCGCTAGTCCAACTCCGACGACGATTATTTGAGTTCCCGCTTACATGTGAGGATATGGAGCATGTCCGACGCCACACCCCCTGCCGCCCGCCCGCTGACCCGCGCCGCGCTCGAGATCGACGAGTACGTCGCCGGCCTGGGCTGGGACCAGCCCGCCCGCCTCTTCGCCCTGGTGGACACGGGCAAGCTCCTGGCGAACGAACCCGCCCTCGCCCGTCAGCTCGGCCTGGAGTCCGGCGCCGAGGGCGAGCTGACCCCGATCGAGCAGGAGGAGCTCCCGCGCGACGCCAAGCTGGACGAGTTCCTCGGCACCATCGCCTGGCCGGACGCGGTCGCCGGCTGCGCCCTGGTCGTCGAGCGGCTGATCCTGCCGCCCTCGGCCGAGTCGCAGCTGCCCACGGGCAAGAGCGAGCGTGAGCTGGCGGCCTTCGTCGCCAAGCACCCCGAGCGCCAGGAGGTCCGGATGACGGTCGCCGTGCTGCGCGACGGCAGCCGCGAATCCGCGCTGCGTCTGCGCGAGAAGGACTCCGCGCGGGAGGTCCTCACCGGCCCCGACCTGGTGCCGGGTCTGGCCGACGCCCTGCTGACCACGTTCAGCTGAGCAGCTCCGACTGACCGCTCCTCGGCGGATAAGGACGGACGGCTCGCGAGCCGGTGCTCGCGAGCCGGTCTGCCCTCGGTGGGCAGGCCGGCCACCCTTCGACCGTCCCGCTGTTCAACCGCCGCGCTGTTCGACCACCTTGCTGTTCGACCACCCTGCTGTGCAGTTCGCTCGCATGCGGTCCGCTCGTCCTGCCGTCCAGGGCCGCCGGATCTACTTGGCCGAGCAGGAGGGCAGCGCCGCGGTGTTGCCCGAACGGATGTCGGCGAGCGCCCGGAGCGCGCCGTTGAGGCTGGTCTCCTTGACGAGGGTGAGGCCCTTGGGCGTGGCGGAGGCCGCCTCGGCGCAGTTGTCGGCCGGGGTGAAGAAGTACTGCGCACCCGCGTCACGGGCCGCGATCAGCTTCATGCTGATGCCTCCGATGGGCCCGACGGTCCCGTCGGCGTCGATGGTGCCGGTGCCGGCGATGAACTTCCCGCCGGTCAGATTGGTGCCGTTGAGCTTGTCCACGATGCCGAGCGCGAACATCAGGCCCGCACTCGGCCCGCCGACGTCACCCAGGTTGATCTGCACGTCGAACGGGAAGGTGTGCTCGACGTCCGGCTGGATGCCCACCATGGCCTTGCCGGTGTCCGGGTTCTTCGCGGTCGTGACGGTCACGTTCTGCTCGACCGCGGCCTGCTGGGCCGGCGTCTGGGTGATGTCCGAGGTCTTCGCCTTGGGAATCACCGTGAAGACCACGTCCTGACCCGGCTGGTGCTTGGTGACCAGCGTGGACACCTGCTGGGGGTCGGTGACGCGCGTGCCGTCCACGGCCAGGATCACGTCCCCGGCGTGCAGCTTGCCGACGGAGGGACTGTTCTCCACGACCGCCGCGACCACGACCTCGGCCTTGACCGGATACCCCAGGCTGCTGAGCGCGGCGGCCTTGGCGCTGTCCTGCGAGGCGGAGAACTCCTCGGCGTTCTGCTGCTGGGCCTGCTCCTCGGTCTGATTGTCCGGGTAGAGCGTGCTGTGCGGCACGATCGCCATGTCGCTCTTGATCCAGCCGATCAGCGCGGAGACCAGGCTCGGTCGGTAGTCCGCGCTGCTCACCTCGACCGTGGTCATGTTGAGGTTGCCGGTGGTCGGAAACGTCGGATGCCCGGTGATGACGATGACCGGCTTGCCGTTCTGCTCACCCAGCGTGTTGTACGTCGGCCCCGGGCTCATCTCGGCATAGGGCGCCGGCACCACGAGGGCGACGCAGAAGAGCGCTATGAGCATCAGCGTGGCGGCGAGCATCGTCGCGGAGCGGCGTGGCATGGCACGACAGTACGGGACGCGCGCGCAGTCGCGCCCGGCGGACTAGGCTTCCGGCCGGTCGGTCGTGCGTTCCATGGCCTCACGGAAGCGTTCGTAGCCCTGTACGGAGTCCCGGTCACCCGTCGAGCGGGTTCGGGAGGACCAGGTCACCCAGAGTGCGGCGAGCACACCACCCACCAACGGGATGATCCACCAGGCGAGCACACCCATGTCGTTCTCCCAGATCATCGTGGTATCAGCAGACTAGTCGCTGATCGACACAACGATCACCGGGCCATGCCGGTCACGCACCTGATCCATACCCGTGCGACGGACGAGCGAGACACCTCGCGGCTCACGGGCGGCCACGGTTGGTCCGCCTGGTCGCGTCGGCGTGGCTCAGCAGGCGGCGACCCACTCCGCGGCACCGTCGGTGAAACTCTGGTGCTTCCAGATCGGCACCTCGTGCTTGAGCGTGTCGATCAGGCGCCGGCAGGCCTCGAACGCCTCGCCACGGTGGGCGCAGGACACCGCCACGATCACCGCGATGTCGTTGATCTCCAACAGCCCGACCCGGTGCACGGCGGCGAGGGCGAGGACCGGGAAGTCCGCACAGACCTTCTCCGCCACCCGGCGCAGTTCGGCCTCCGCAGTCGGGTGCGCGCTGTACTCCAGAGCGGTGACGCCCTTGCCTCCGTCGTGGTCACGGACCGTGCCGATGAAGACGTCGGTTCCGCCGGCGGCGTCGTGCTGGACCGCGGCGCAGACCTCGTCGAGCGACAGCACGGTCTCACGCAGCGCGAGCAGGCGGATCGGGTCGTCGGCCGTGGTGTTGGGGCTCATGGCTTCCATGATGACGGATCGCAGGCGCGTCTCAAGAGCCGATTCCGCATCGTGACATCCAACTTCCATCGTTGCCGAGCCATGAGATCCGTCCCCTCAGCGGTCGATCACGCCCCGCACACCCACTCGGCCCTCAGACGCGTCGCCGTTTCCGAGCCCGACGCACCAACGCCGCCGTGCCCACCAGGGCCACCGTGGCTCCCGCCGCACCCAGGCTGGTCGCCGCGTCCTTGCCACTGAGGCGACGACCGGCCACCGCGTGGTTCCCGGAGACCTGTGCCAGCAGTTCGGCCAGCACGTCCTCGTTGCTGTGCCGCGGTCGCCAGCCCGCCTCGTGCAGTCGACTCCCCGAGACCACCCACGGATACATCGTGTAGGCCAGATCGCCCGCCGGGGCGGGGGTCAGACCGAGCCGGTGCAACCGGGCCGCCGTCCCCAGCGCGAGGGAGGCGGGCAACTCCATCCGACGGATCCCGGTGATCTGCTCGACCTCCTCCTGCTCGAGCCAGCCGTCGCAGCCGACGGTCACCTCACCCTCGACGAAGCCGAGCGCCGCGTACTCCAGCGCGGTGGTCAGGTCGTCCACGTGACAGAACTGCCAGCACGGCCGGGAGCCCGCCACCACCAGCAGGCGCGGCGCCTCGAAGTGCCGGGTCAGCACGGTGTCCACACCGGGCCCGACGAGCACGGCCGGACGCAGCACCGTCACCGAGAGCCCGGGATGGACATGCGGCGCCCTGCGGGCGAGGCGCTCGATCTCCAGCAGATCGCCCACGAGAGTGGCCTCTTCGGTGGCGCGCAACGGCGCGTCCTCGGCCATCGGGACCTCGTTGTCGGCCAGGGCCCCGTAGACCATCGCGGAGGTGCACAGCACCACCCGGTGCACCCCCGCGGCCGCCGCGGCGGTGATCACCGTCTGGGTGCCCCGCACGTTGTACGCCGACCGCGCCTTGGGGTCCGACTCCATCCCGAGGTCGAGCGCCAGGTGGACCACCACGTCAACGCCGGCCAGCCGCTCGGCCACGGCGGGGTCCCGGACGTCGAGGACCCGCCACTGGACCCCCTTGGCCTCACCGCGACGCTCGTCGATCGCCAGCACCCGCCGCACCCCCTGGGCCTCGGCAAGGCGGCGGACCAGCCTTTCACCCATGCCGGAGGCGGCGCCGGTGACAGCCACGACCAGGGGCGGCCCCGTGTACTCGGGACGGCCCACCTCGGCCTCCTCCGTACCCGCCGGACCCACCTGGTCACCGGTCAGCCGAGAGCGAACGTCCGAAGGCGGGGAACTCACCGGCTATCCTCCACGGTTAGTTTTGATGCGTACGTAAGTGTCACGTACCGGTCCATCCTGCCCGAGGCCAGGGCATGGCGGTGCACCCGGCACCCGCCGTGTTCCGGCGCCGGCCTATCAGATCGAGGCGACTCGTGAGCGACATCCCCTTCGGCTTCGGCCTTCCCCCCGAGGAGCCCGAGGAGGGCAAGGAGGGGAAGCAGGGCGGCTCCGGCAGCCAGGGCGGCTCCGGCAGCAGCCACAACGACAAGAGCAGCGGCGGCTCAGGAAGCGGCGACAGCGGCGACTCGGGCGGCGGCGGCCAGGGCGGCAACCCCTTCGGCTTCGGATTCCCCGGCTTTCCCGGCCTGCCCGGTGGCCCTGGCGGCTCCGGCGAGGCCGGTGACAACCCCTTCGCCGCCATCTTCGGCGGTCTGAACCCCAACGACCTGGGCGCCGCCTTCCAGCAGCTCGGCCAGATGCTCTCCTTCGACGGCGGGCCGGTCAACTGGGAGCTCGCCAAGAACATCGCCCGCCAGGCGGTCGTTCAGGGCAGCGAGGAGGAGGGGTCCAAGGACCGCTCCGTCGCTCAGTCGGAGCGGTCTGCCGTCTTCGAGTCGATGCGCCTCGCCGAGCTCTGGCTGGACTCCGTAACGGCGCTGCCCGCCGGCGCGGGCACCGCGGTCGCGTGGAGCCGGGCAGAGTGGATCGAGGCCACCCTCCCGACCTGGCAGCAGCTGGTGGACCCGGTCGCCGAACGCGTCGGCAACGCCATGGGCAGCGTGGTCCCCGAGGAGATGCAGGCCATGGCCGGCCCGCTGCTCGGCGTGATGCGCAGCATGGGCGGTGCCATGTTCGGCACCCAGATCGGCCAGGCGCTCGGCGCCCTGGCGGCCGAGGTGCTCGGCTCCAGTGACGTCGGCCTGCCGCTGGGCCCGGCCGGCAAGGCCGCGCTGCTGCCGCAGAACATCGAGATCTTCGGCGAGGGGCTGTCGGTGCCCGCCGACGAGGTCCGCCTGTACCTCGCCCTGCGCGAGGCAGCCCACCAGCGCCTCTTCGCCCACGTTCCGTGGTTGCGCCAGCACCTCTTCGGGGCCGTCGAGGCCTACGCGCGCGGCATCAAGGTCGACACCGCCCGGCTGGAGGACCTGGTCGGTCAGGTCGACCCCACGAACCCCGAGTCGCTGCAGGAGGCCCTGGGAGGCGGTCTGTTCCAGCCCGAGGACACCCCCGAGCAGAAGGCCGCGCTGGCCCGGCTGGAGACGGCCCTCGCCCTGGTCGAGGGTTGGGTGGACGCCGTTGTCCACGCGGCCGCGTCGCCGCACCTGCCGCACGCCGCCGCCCTGCGCGAGACCCTGCGCCGCCGCCGTGCGACGGGCGGACCGGCCGAGCAGACCTTCGCCACCCTGGTCGGCCTGGAGCTGCGCCCGCGCCGCCTGCGCGACGCCTCCCGTCTGTGGGCCTCGCTGGCCGACGCCCGCGGCACCGACGGCCGCGACGCGCTGTGGGGCCACCCGGACATGCTGCCCACGGCGGCGGACCTGGACGATCCGGACGGCTTCGTGCACGCTGCGGCCCCGGATCTCGCCGAGGGTGGCATCGACTTCTCCAAGCTCGACGAGATGCTCAACGAAGCCGCCGGGCGACGCCCCGGTGCCCCCGGAACCGAGAAGACTTCCGACGCGGGTGCCGAGGACAAGAGCTCCGACGACAAGAGCTCGGCCAGCGGCTCCGGCTCCGGCTCCGGCTCCGGCTCCGAGAAGGACGGCCCTGCGGCCGGTAGCTCCTCCGCCGGCGAGTCCGGCGATGTGAAGCCGGGCGAGGAAGACGAGGGGAAGCCGGGTACCGAGCAGTGATCTCGCGCACCGAGACGATCTCCCTCTCCGCCCTCCATGCGGACGCCGTACGAACGTTGAGCTCCTGGGAGGCGCCCGACCCGGAGCAGGACCTGCTGCGGCACGACTACCTGGCCCACCTCGACGCCCGGGTGGACGGGGTCTGGCGCAGCTGTCGTCCGGCCCACATCACCGCGAGCGCCCTGGTCGTCGACGCGGAGAACGGGCGGGTGCTGCTCACCCTGCACCCGAAGGTGGGTCGTTGGCTGCAGCTGGGCGGTCACTGCGAGCCCGAGGATGCAACCCTGGCCGGTGCCGCCCTGCGCGAGGCCCGGGAGGAGTCGGGCATCGCCGAGGGCCTGGCCCTGATCGGGGAGGGGCCCGCCAAGCTGGACCGCCACGCGGTGCGCTGCGCCGGCAAGGATCAGCCGGAGAACACGCATCTGGACGTCCAGTACCTGGTCATGGCCCCCTCGGACGCGGTGGCCAGGATCAGCGAAGAGTCCCTGGACCTGCGCTGGTTCCCATGGGAGGCGTTGCCCTCCGACACCGACGCCTCGGTCCGGCGGCTGACGGAGCTGGCCAGGCTCGCGCTGCGCTGAGGGCGGACCGGGTGTCAGGAGCCGAGCTCACGAGGCTCGGCTGACAGATCCCGGCCGTCGGTCCGGGCCGACGGTCCGGGCCGACAGGTCTGTCGCCAACAGGTCCGAACCCGCCGGCCGAAGCGGGTCGGCCGAGGATCGCCGAAGGCGCCCTGGCTGCCCGATGTGCGCGGCCTCAGTGGCTCTCGCGCTGGGAAGGCAGTCGGGCGGTGACGACGCCCTCGAGGTAGCCCCGCGCACGTTCGGTGCGCGGGTAGGCATCCAGCAGAGCCCAGAACCGGCTCCCGTGGTCCGGCTCCAGGAGGTGGGCGAGCTCGTGCAGCAGCACGTAGTCGACCACGTAGTCGGGCATGCCCTGCAGCCGGTGCGAGAGGCGTATCGTCCCCTCCGACGGGGTGCAGGAGCCCCAGCGGGTGTTCTGGTTGGTGACCCAGCGGACGCTCCGGGGCTTCGCCCGGCCACCCAGGTACTTCCTGGACAGCTCACAGGCACGCGCCGCAAGCTCGTCGTCACCGCGGATCTGCCGGCTCTCCCGGGCGTCGAGCCGATCCAGCATCCGCTCCACCCAGCGCTTCTCCTCGGCCGCGGACATGCGGGCCGGGATCAGCACGACGGTTCGCCCGTCCTCGCGATAGGCGGACACCGTGCGGCTGCGGCGGGCGCTTCTGCGCACCTCGACGTTCTGCGCCGACAACCGACTCTGGGGCGTTGCCAGAGCAGGTCTGCGCGGCGCAGCGGGACGGTGCTCCGGTCCAGCAGCCACGCCGGAGACGCTACCTGCCGGGACCGACAAAAGTCCCCACCCCTTGGCTGAATTTCTCCCTTCGGGTGGTCATCGACACAGTGGGAATAGGGCTGTTTCGCGCCAAAGCTGGACCAACCCACAGCAGATTTGAGCGATCATCAGACCATATCCACAGCCCTGTGGATAACTTTGCGCACGTTTTCCGCCTCGGGTGCATGCTGAGCCCGTCAGATCCGGCAGGACCCACCGCTCGGAACGGAGACGTCGATGCGCCCCTGTCTCAAGCCCGCTCTGCACCGCGCCTGGCGCGACCGGGAGACGCTGCAGTTCGGCCTCGACTCCCGACACGGCGGCACGATGGCGGCCGCGCCCGACGAGGCGCGGTTCCTCGACCTGCTGGACGGCACACGGGAGCTGGCCGCACTCCCGGGCGAGGCGGCTCGCCTGGGCATCGGCCCGGAACGCGTCGGCGAGCTGCTGGAGGAGCTGCTCGCCTGCGACGCCCTCGACGACAGCACCGCCCATCGACCGCTGCTGGCCCTGCCGCCGGAGGAGCGCGCACGGCTGGCACCGGATCTGGCCGCGCTCTCGCTCGCCCGGCCCGGTCCGGGCGCGGCTCCCGCCGCCCTGCTCGCCCGCCGGGAGGCCAGGGTCGAGGTGCGCGGGGCCGGACGGGTGGGGGCAGCCGTCGCCTCGCTGCTGGCCGCAGCCGGGGTGGGGAGAGTCCGGGTACGCGACGCGGGCCGGGTGCAGCCCGAGGACGCCTCGCCGGCGGGGCTCCGCCCCGACGACGCCGGCCGGCTTCGCATCGACGCGGCAAGGGCCGCCGTCCGCCGCGCCGCGCCTTGGCGGCCCGACGAGACGGCCGCCACCCAGGGGCTTCCGGATCTCGTCGTGGTGGCCCCGCGCGGGCTGCCCGATCCGGAGCTCGGGCAGGCGCTGGTGCAGGCCGGGCTCCCACACCTGTACGCGGGTGTGGTGGAGACCACCGGCTCGGTGGGGCCGCTCGTACTGCCGGGCGACAGCCCGTGCGGGCGCTGCCTGTCCTGTCGACGCGCCGAGGAGGACCCGAGCTGGCCTTTGCTCCTGGCCCAGCACTGCAGCGGCAGGTCCGCTCCGGGGGCCTGCGACGCCACCCTGGCGGCCACGGTCGCCTCCACCGCGGCGTTGCACGCGTTGATCTACCTGGACGGTGCGGCACCGCCTAGCCTGGGCGGGTGGGTCGACATCTCAATGGTCGACGGCTCGATGCGCCGCCGGTCACTGGAAGCGCACCCCGATTGCGGCTGCTGCTGGCAGCCCGAGGCAGAATGAGCTCAGCCGCACGCACCACACACGCACCGGACGAGGATCCGCCCGGGCTCGATCGGCCCGAGGCGCTTCCGCGGAGCAGGAGGCATCCGTGAGCGATCTTCCACGCAAGGCAGTGACCCGCACGGCGAAACTCGCTGCCCTGCCGCTGGGGATAGCCGGACGTGCCACTCTCGGCCTCGGCAAGCGCATCGGCGGTCGGCCCGCCGAAGAGGTGGCGGCCGAGTTGCAACAGCGCACCGCCGACCAGCTGTTCAAGGTGCTCGGCGAACTCAAGGGCGGAGCCATGAAGTTCGGGCAGGCGCTGTCCGTCTTCGAGGCCGCCCTGCCGGAGGAGGTGGCGGGCCCGTACCGGGCGGCCCTCACCAAGCTCCAGGAGGCCGCGCCGCCGATGCCCGCCGCCTCCGTGCACAGCGCACTGGCGGAGCGGCTCGGGCCCGACTGGCGGGAGTTGTTCGCCTCCTTCGAGGACAAGCCGGCCGCGGCGGCATCGATCGGCCAGGTCCACCGGGCGGTCTGGCACGACGGGCGCGAGGTGGCCGTCAAGGTCCAGTACCCGGGCGCTGGTGACGCCCTGCTCTCGGACCTCACCCAGCTGAGTCGGGTGGCACGGCTGATCGGGCCGCTGATCCCGGGCCTGGACGTCAAGCCGTTGATCGCCGAGCTGCGCAACCGCATCACCGAGGAACTCGACTATGCGCTGGAGGCCGAGTCCCAGGCCGTCCACGCCGAGGAGTTCGCCGACGATCCGGAGATCCGGGTCCCGGCGGTGGTCCACCACGGCGACCAGGTCCTGGTCACCGAGTGGTTGGAGGGCGTCCCGCTCTCGGAGGTGATCGCCTCCGGCACGCAGGAGCAGCGGGACCGGGCAGGCCGGTTGCTGGCACGCTTCCTGTTCGCGGGCCCGGCCCGCACCGGGCTGCTCCACGCGGATCCACACCCCGGCAACTTCCGCCTGCTCGTCGACGACGGTCCGGCGGAGGGCTGGCAGTTGGGCGTCCTCGACTTCGGCACCGTCGACCGCCTGCCCGAGGGGCTGCCGCTGCCGATAGGGACGGCGCTGCGCCTGGCGCTCCAGGGCGACGCCAACGGAGTCCTGGAGATGCTGCGCCAGGAGGGTTTCGTCAAGCCCACCATCGAGCTGGACGCGGACGCGGTGCTGGACTACGTACTGCCGATCATCGAGCCGGCGGCCGTCGACGAGTTCCGGTTCACCCGCAGTTGGATGCGGGCCCAGGCGGCCCGGGTCGGCGATCCCCGCTCGCCCGCCTACGCGCTGGGGCGCCAGCTCAACCTGCCCCCGTCGTACCTGTTGATCCACCGGGTGACGCTCAGCACCATCGGTGTGCTGTGCCAACTCGACGCGACCGCCCCCTTCCGCGACGAGCTGCTCGCATGGTTGCCCGGTTTCGCGGACGAGGAGGCCATCGCCTGAGGGTTTCCGGACCGGCTGCGGCCGGCCGGAAAGCCCTCGGGCCCGCCTCCCGAGGGGGAGGCCGGCCCGATCACTGTCCATACGGATCTGCGTACGGTGCTGCCTGTTCGGTCGTGCGGTTCAGCTCTGCCGTGCTGACGTGTCGTCGACTCAGAGGACGACGGCGGCGAGCGCGCGCCGGGCGCGCAGCGAGGCGCGCTCGGCACGGCGCCTCAACTGCACGGCGCGCAGCAATCGTTCGCGCTCGGCCTCCTGCATTCGCTCTTGCATGTGGACACGGGCCAGGGCTTCGGGCATGAGTTGCATGGTGAGGGTCCTGTTCTGGGAAGTCTCGGTGTGCAGTGCAGGGCGGGGGTGTGCGTCGGCGGGACGGTTCATCGGAGGGACCTGCTTGTCGTCGAGTGGGTTCGAATCGATCACCGGATCGGCGATCTCACGGATGGAGCTGCGCAGCGCGCTTGCGGCGGTCACGCCATGACCTCGGACTTGCGCGGGCGACCACGCGGCCGCTTCCGGGCCACGACGACACCCTGGACGAAGAGCTCGCCACCCCAGACGCCCCAGGGCTCGCGGCGCTCGAGTGCACCGGTCAGGCAGGCGTCCTTCACCGGGCAGGTGCCGCAGAGGGACTTGGCGTACTCCACGTCCGCGGGGGTCTCGGCGAAGAAGACCTCGGGGTCGAGGGAGCGGCAGGGGATCGGGACGCCGAGCGTGTCGGCCTCCTCGAACGCGGTGAGCTGCATCAGAGAAACCTCCGGGGGGTGGGAGTCGTCGAAGTGGTCGGCCTTGGCTGCGGACGGGGCGTGCGGGGTGGTCACCGGTGACACGGTCGCGTCGTCTTCCTGTCTGAGTCGGTGTGCTCGATTGGGTTCTGTCGTGCCTGTGGGCAAACAGAAGGGCCGCGGATCCCGATTCGGGTTCCGCGGCCCTGGAAAGCCGACCTGATGCAGGCTCAGGTTCGTTCTATCCCAGGGTCGGGTCCGCGGAGGGCCCGGATCGTCATCGCCGCTGCGGCGATCTTCTGCGTGTGGAGCTGGGGCTGCTGCTTGGCGGAGGCTCCGGCACCCGTCGCGTCGCCATAACCGCCGGGGGCGGTCATGATCGCTACGGATGCCGACAGCGGTCGCTCGAGACGACGGGCATCCCACGCGCCGAAGCCATTGCCGGCCAGGGCGGCAGTGGCGGCACCCGCGACGGTGGCTTCGCTGGCGACGCGCACACGAGTGGCGTCGACACGGGCACCGGCGAGGGACAGACCACTGGCCTTGACACAGGGCAGGGCGACGCTGCGCATACCGAAGTCAGCGGCGGTCACCGACAGTCCAGCCAGTTTCGTCATGCTGATCACAATGTCCGCCTCCCTTCGGCGCGCTCGGGGTCCGCTGGCGTCGCGGACCCGTGGGTGGTCACTTCTTCCTTCAAGCTTGCAGTACAGCCCGAGAGCTGTACAGCACGCAGCAGTAACGCCCGCTGCAGGTGGTGCCTGAGTGGGCTCGGCCTCGTTTCCTCGACCGTGCTCGGCACGCTAGTAGGGTCCGCACTGCGCGCGCAAACTATTTTTCCGGCGAGTCTTCGACCGTTGTCGCCGAGGGCGTCGGCTCGTCCCAGAGGTCCGAGATGTCCCCCTGGTCGCCCTGGTCGGAGGCGACCCCGGACTGGCTTGCCGCACCCGGATCGGGCTGTGCCTCGATCCCGGACGGCTCAGCTCCGGCGCACAGGGACAGCACCACGTCGCCGTACTTGTCCAGCTTGGCCCGGCCCACCCCGGAGATCTGGCCGAGCTCCGGGAGGGAGCCCGGCTGCTGCTCGGCGATGGCGATGAGCGTGGCGTCGGTGAAGACGCAGTAGCCCGGCAGGCCCTGCTCCCGGGCCGTGCGACCGCGCCAGTCCCGCAGACGCTCGTACAGACCCTCGTCCAGCGTGGACGGGCAGTCCTCGCAGCGGCGCAGCTTGCGCTCGACAGCCTCGGTGAGCACCCGACCGCAGACGCGGCACTTGATGGGTGAGCGGCTGCGCGAGGCACGGCCGCCCTGAGCGCCCTGCGCGCCGGAACCGCCCCGACCGCCGCCTGCACCACGCACTGCCGAGCCGGGCCGCAGGCCGTCGAGGAAGCGGGAGGGACTGCGTGAGGCGCGACCGCCCGGGGAACGGGCCAGCGCCCAGGACAGCCCCAGGTGCACCCGGGCCCGGGTGACGCCGACGTAGAGCAGCCGCCGCTCCTCCTCGATCTGCTCGTCGGTCTTGGCGTAGGCGATCGGCATCATGCCCTCGGTCAGACCGACCAGGAAGACGGCGTCCCACTCCAAACCCTTGGCCGAGTGGAGCGACGCGAGAGTGACCCCCTCGACGGCCGGGGCGTGTTGCGCCGCCGCGCGGGCGTCGAGCTCGGCGACGTAGGCCGCGAGGTTGGCCGGTTGCTGCGCGGCGTGCTGTGCCGCCTCGAACTCCTCGGCCAGGCGCACCAGGGCGGCCAGCGACTCCCAACGCTCGCGCACCGCGCCCGAGCCCGCCGGGGGCTGCGGGGTGAAGCCCCGGGTGGACAGCACCGCCCGCACCTGGTCGGCGAGCCGCTCGGGCGTCTCCTCCAGCAACGGGTCGACCGGTCCGCCGCCCGCACGGGCGGCGCCGCGCAGGAGCAGGCCGGCCTCGCGGACCTCGGGGCGCTCGAAGAACCGCTCCGCGCCGCGCAGTTGGTAGGGGACGCCTTGGTCGGCCAGGGCCTGCTCGTAGACCTCCGACTGGGCGTTGACGCGGAACAGGACCGCGATCTCGCTGGCGCGCACGCCCGAGTCGAGCAGGGCCCGGATCCGCTTGGCCGTTCCCTCGGCCTCGGCGGGCTCGTCCGGGTACTCCAGGTAGACCGGCTCGGGGCCGGTGTCGCGCTGGGAGACCAGCTCCAGTCGGTGCTGGGCGGCCTGACCGCGCGCCTGGGCGAGCAGGCCGTTGGCGAGGTGCACCACCTGCGGGGTGGAGCGGTAGTCCCGGATCAGCTTGACCACGGTCGCGTCGGGGTGCCGGGTGCGGAAGCCCAGCAGGTACTCCGGCGTGGCGCCGGTGAACGAGTAGATCGTCTGGCTGGCGTCGCCGACCACGCACAGGCTGGAGCGCGGGCCGAGCCACAGGTCCAGCAGCCGCTGCTGGAGCGGCGAGACGTCCTGGTACTCGTCGACGACGAAGTGCTGGTACTGGGCGCGGACCTGCTCGGCGACCTCGGGCCGCTCGTCCAGCACGCCGACCGCGAGCAGCAGCACGTCCTCGAAGTCGATCACCCCTCGGTCGCGCTTGAGCTCCTCGTAGACCTTGTACACCTGGCGGATCTCGGCCGGGTCCCGTGGGGTCTCGCGACCGGACTTGGCCGCTGCCACCGGGTAGTCCTCCGGCACGGTCTGGGTGACTTTGGCCCATTCGATCTCGGCGGTCAGATCGCGCAGCTCGGTGCGCTCCAACCGGATCCGGCAGCGCCCGGCGGCCTCGGCCACCAGCTGCACCTTGCGCTCCAGCAGCCGCGGGAGCTCGCCGCCGACCACACGCGGCCAGAAGTACTGCAGCTGGCGCAGGGCGGCGGCGTGGAAGGTGCGCGCCTGCACGCCCTCCACCCCGAGCTGGCGCAGCCGGCCGCGCATCTCCCCCGCCGCGCGCGCCGTGAACGTCACCGCGAGGACGCGCTGCGGCTGCATCACGCCGCTGCGCACGCCGTAGGCGATCCGGTGGGTGATGGCCCGCGTCTTGCCCGTGCCCGCGCCCGCGAGGACGCAGACGGGCCCGTGCAGCGCCGTGGCGACGGCGCGCTGCTCCGGATCGAGCCCGGCGAGCACGGCGTCGGCGTCGCGGCGCCCGCCCGGGTCGGCGTCGTGGGAACCGGCGAAGGACGGCAGCGTGCCAGGGAGCTCTACCTGCATGCCGCCCATCCTCTCAAGCCGCAGCGACAACCCGGGCCACGTTGTCCACAGGGCCGGTCAGCTGATACGACGGATCCGCCCGACGGCGGGCGCGGGGAATGCGGCCCCGCGCGGCCGCGTTGGGCCTACCGGCAACGCGAATGCGCCGGGACAGACCCCAAGAGGAGCGATACGGATGTCCGCCAAAGTCACGATGTACAGCACGACCTGGTGCGGGTACTGCCAGCGGCTGAAGTCGCAGCTGACCCGCGAGGGCATCGAGTACACCGAGATCAACATCGAGCAGGACCCGGCGTCCGCCGCCTTCGTCGAGAAGGTCAACAACGGCAACCAGACGGTGCCGACGGTGCTGGCGCTCTCCTCCACCGGCGCGGAGACGGTGATGACCAACCCGTCCCTCGCGCAGGTCAAGGCCGCTCTGGCCTGACCCCGGCCGCATGTCCGACCGGCCGCCCCGGGCTCGTGCCCGGGGCGGCCGGTCATCTCTGTGTCTGCGCCGGCACCCGACCCGAGGACGCGACGAGCTCCGGGGAGCCGAGCGAGTAGACCAACCGGTTGCGGTCCGCGCAGTACCGGGTCTCGGTGACCCGCACCGGACCGGCCTGGGTGAGGCCGGTGCGCAGCTGGACCAGCAGCGGCACGCCGGGCCCCGCCTGGAACCAGCGGGCCTCGTCGGGGTTCGGCATCCGGGCGCAGAGCTCGTCCACACAGCCCGTCTCGGCGTGACCGGCCTCGGCGAGGGCGGCCTCGTCGCCGCCCGGCACCGGATCCGGATCCATGAGCGCGGTCGCGGCGGCGAGCCGGACCGGGTAGTGGCTCTCCTCGACCGACCACGGTTCGCCGTCCAGGTAGCGCAGCACCCGCCGGAGCACCACCGCCTCCCCGGGCGCGAGCCGGAGGCGTTCGGTGATGTCAGTGGTGGCTCTTACGATCAGCATCTGAAAGTCGGATGTCAATTTCCGACCGGCCGCCTGCGCCTCCTCCGCATATACGGAAGAAGCCGCGCCAAGGGGGGTTCCTGGAACGGTGACGGTCGGTGCACGATAGGCGTGATGATCGACGACGGTGTGGTCCTTCAGATAGGTCCCTTTTCCCTGGACGCGGACCAGAAGACCCTCATTGACGAGAACATCAACAGCAAGTCGGACAGTATTACGAGCGACCCCGTACTGGGTTTCCAACTCGCCTTCCACCGGCAGCGGCACGCCGCCCTGCCACTCCCCGTCCATGATCCGGCGCCGCAGGTCTGCGGCCAGCCGCTGATATTTCGGGGCCTGGCCCACCCCTCGGGAAATGTTCACCCCGAGAATGTAGCCATTGCACTTGCGCAGGCTCAGGGAAACGAGCCAACATCGGTCAAGGCTGGCTCAATCCGGATTATCCCAACTACTTGCGCGCCCTCATGATCCTGCCCTGGAGGCATGAACGATGAACGACCGGAGAGCCTGGGCGGCTGTCGCCTCCTTCCCGCCCCATCCGCGCAACGTCCGGCATGCCCGCCGGATCACCCGCACCGCGCTGGCGGCCTGGGGCGCGACGGATCTCGTCGACAGTGCCGAGATGATCGTCTCCGAACTGGTCACCAATGCGATGCGCTACGGGAGCGGTCCGGTCGACCTCACGCTCGCCCTGACCGACGCGGGCCTGCGGGTCTCCGTGACGGACGAGGGCACCGCGCTCCCCTCGGCGCGCGAGGCCGGGGAGGACGCGCTGGGCGGCCGTGGCCTGCAGATCGTTCGCCTGCTGGCCGAGAGCTGGGACGTCGTGGTCCGCCTCACCGGCAAGACGGTCACCTGTGTCCTCGCTCTCGACCCGAAGTGCCTCGAGGACGCGGTCACCGGGCGCGCGACAGGACAGCCCGCCGAGGCGGCTGCCGCCACAAGCGCGGGGATGACTCCGGCCATCACGCTTTCGAGCGAAGCGGGCGCGTGACCCCCGCCCCGGGCGCGCGCCCCTGAGCGAAAGCGGGCACGTGCAGCCGCACGGCCCCCGGACCCCGGAGCGCGCGGACGGGCCGCGTGCTCCGGGGCCCGGCTCGGGCACCGGCCCCGTCCGGACTGCCTCGGCCGTTACGCGGAAGCCTCCGGGAGAGGGCTGCCGTACCAGAGTTCGACGAGGCGGCGGGCGATGGAGATGCCCGACGGCGGGAGGGTGGTGCCGGCAGCCATGCCTGCGGCGAGGTCCTCACGGGAGAACCAGCGGGCCTCGGCGAGCTCCTCGCCGTCGACGCGGATGTCCGCGCTGCCGTCGCGGGAGTCGACCTTGGCGGTGAAGCCGAGCATCAGGCTGGCCGGGAAGGGCCACGGCTGGGAGGCGACGTACTCGACCGTGTCGAGGTCGACGCGGACGCCGGCCTCCTCCGCGACCTCACGGGCCACCGCCTGCTCCAGGGACTCGCCGGGCTCGACGAAGCCGGCCAGGGTGGAGTAGCGGCCCTCGGGCCACAGGGCCTGGCGGCCCAGCAGCGCGCGGTCCTGGTCGTCGGTGACGAGCATGATGACCGCACCGTCGGTGCGGGGGTAGTGCTCGCGGCCGCAGGACGGGCAGCGGCGCACATGGCCGGCGGCCGCCATGTCGGTCGCGTGACCGCACTGGGAGCAGAAGCGGTGCGAGCGGTGCCAGTTCTCCAGCGCCGCCGCGTGGACGAGCAGGCCGGAGTCGCGCGCCCCGAGCAGGCCGCCCACCTCCCGCAGGCCCGCTGGGCGCTCGGGGCCGTCCAGCCGACCGGGCAGCTGGGCGCAGGCCACCGCGAAGTACGCGACGCCCTCCTCGTCGCAGCCGAGGAAGAAGCGCTCGCCCTCGTCGGGGGCGTCGAAGGTGCTGAGCAGCACCAGGTCCGTGCCGCTCTCGGTGTCGACCACGAAGGCCTTGCCCTCGGAGACCGCCAGCACCCGGGTGCTCGGGTGGCTCCAGGCAGCGGCGAGCCATGGCTCGTCGAGGCGGCGCTCCGCGGCGCGGTCCACACCGGCCCGCGCCAGCGGAAGTGTGCGGACGAATTGCTGCTGAACCGTCACGGTTCGCTCCCCCTTGATCAGTTGTCCGCGGTCACGGCGTCGGATCCGGCGCCGCCGCCCGGGGCGGACCGGTCCCAGCCGGTGGCGAGCTCGGACCACAGGTAGGCCGAGGTCTCCACGCCCTTGACCAGCAGGTCGAGCTCGACCTTCTCGTTGATGGAGTGCCAGCCGTCGGACGGCACCGAGATGCCCAGGAAGAGCACCGGCGCGCCGAGCACGTCCTGCAGGTCGGCCGCGGGCCCGGAGCCGCCCTCACGGGTGAAGAGGATCTTCTGCCCGAACGCCCGTCCCATCGCCCGGGTGAGCGACTGGAGGGCCGGGTGGTCCAGCGGCGTCAGGCACGGGCGGGTGGCGCCGCGGAAGACGATCTCGTGGCGGATGCCGGGCGTCACCTGACGCTCGACCCAGTCGGCCACGGCCTGCTGCACCTTCTCGGTGTCCTGACCGGCCACCAGCCGGAAGGAGAGCTTGATGTGGGCCTCCGCCGGGACGATGGTCTTGCCGCCGGGGCCGGTGTAGCCGCCCCAGATGCCGTTGACCTCGGCGGTCGGGCGGGCCCAGATGCGCTCCAGGGTGGTGAAGCCCGCCTCGCCCTGGGTGCCGCGGGACTTGGCGACGTGCAGCCACGCCTCCTCGTCGAACGGCAGCTCGGCGAAGAGCTCCCGCTCTCGCTCGGTCAGTTCCAGCACGCCGTCGTAGAAGCCGGGCACGGCGACCCTGCGGTCCGCGTCGTGGAGGGCGGCGACCAGCCGCGCGGCCTCGTCGGCGGGGTTGGGGACCGCGCCGCCGAAGGAGCCCGAGTGGATGTCGGTGTCCGGGCCGTAGAGGCTGACCTCGGCGTCGGCCAGACCGCGCATGCCTGTGCAGACGGTCGGCGTGGCGGCGGCCCACATGCCCGTGTCCGAGACGATCACCACATCGGCCGCCAGACGCCCGGCCTCACGGCGGATCAGGTCGAGGAAGTTCGTCGAGCCCGACTCCTCCTCGCCCTCGATCAACAGCTTGAGGTTGACGGCCGGGGTGGTGCGGCCGGTCGCCGCGAGATGCGCGCGCACACCGAGCGTGTGGAAGAAGACCTGGCCCTTGTCGTCCGCCGCGCCGCGCGCGTACATCCGCCCGTCCACGACGGTCGGCTCGAAGGGGTCGGTGGCCCAGCCGTCCTCACGGGCGGCGGGCTGGACGTCGTGGTGGCCGTAGACGAGGACGGTCGGGGCCCCGGCGTCGCCCGAGGGCCACTCCGCGAAGACAGCGGGCAGACCGCCGTTCTCCGTCTCCCACACCTCCGCGACCGGGAAGCCGGTCTCGCGGAGCTTGGCCGCCAGCCACTCCGCGGACCTGCGCACGTCCCCCGTCCGGCCGGGGTCGGCGGAGACGGAGGGGATGCGCAGCCACTCGGCGAGGTCGTCGAGGAAGGCGGGACGGTGCTGGTCGATGTAGGCGCGGACGACGCTGTCCGGGGCTTCGGCAGAGCTCATGGCACGACTCTAGTTCGAAGCCGCGGCCGCCCGGCAAGCGCGTTTGATCACAGCACCGGCCAGGACGCGCCGCCCGAGCCGCACGGCCCGGGCCCCGCACGCCGGAGCGCCCGCACGCCGCGCGCGACCGGCGTGCGCGCCGGGCGGGTGTCGACGGACCGCCTCCGCCGTTCCTGTGCCCCGGCCCGCCTGGCGTAGGTTCGTCCCGTGAGCCAGCTGCGCGTCGCAACCTTCAACCTCCTGCACGGCCAGCCCATGGACCGTGCGGGCAGACCGCTCTCGGCCGCGGACGGACCGGGTGACGTCCCGGAGGCACCGCTCACGGACGCGATCGCCGCTCTCGACGCGGACGTGCTCGCGCTGCAGGAGGTCGACCGGTTCCAGGAACGCTCCGGACGGGTCGACCAGGCCGCCGTCGGAGCGAAGGCGCTGGGCGCCCGGGACTACCGCTTCGCCGCCGCCGTGGTGGGCCACCCGGCACCCGTCGCCGGCTGGGTGCACGCTCCCGGCGCGACCACGCTCCGCGTCTACGGCCCCGACGACGCGGGGCGCGACGCGGACCAGCCCGCCTACGGCACCGCCCTGCTCACCCGCCTTCCTGTGCTGCACTGGCGGGCGCGGCGCTTCCCAGCGGCGCCGTTCAGCCTCCCGCTGCGCGTCGCCGGACGGCGCGGGCTCACCCCCGTCCCGGACGAGCCCCGCACGGCACTGGCCGCCGTGCTGGACGGGCCTGCCGGCCCGTTCACGGTGGTCGCCGCCCATCTGTCCTTCGTACCGGGCTGGAACATGGGCCAGCTGGCCGGTATGCGCCGGTGGATCGCGGACCTGCCGCTGCCGTACCTGCTGCTCGGAGACTTCAACCTGGTCGGCCCGGTCCCGCGCACGGTGCTGGGCGGCGCCGCGGTCGTGGACCGCGGCCGCCTGCCGCGGCCGAGGGCCCGCCGTCCGCTGCGGACCGCGTCACCGCGCGGCCGGTTGCAGGGCTGGCGCGATCTGGCGCGCACCCCCACCTACCCCGCTCACCGGCCAGCCGTGCAGTTCGACCACGTGCTCGCGGTCGGTGTCCCACGAACCGCCGTGCAGCGCGTCGAGACGCCGACGACCCGGGTCTCCGACCACCGGCCGCTGCTGGTGGAGCTTTCGCTCCGGGGTTGACGTCCCGCCGGGGCCGCCGGAGGGGACCGGCCGGGCCCGGCGCCCCGCACGCCACCCGGGCGTTCGCCGGTGGCCTCCCCGGCCACGGGCGTTCGCCGGTGGGCTCCCCGCCTGCACCCCGTCGCGTCACCGCCGGTCGCCTCACCCCGCCTGCGCCCGGTCGCGTTACCGGCGGGCGCGGGTCGGCAGCGCCTCACGCCTCCCCGTCGCGCGGCAGCCGGTTACTCCCGGGAGTCCCTGCGGTCCAGCAGCGGGAGCTGGTCCGCCTGGGTGGTGGAGACCCGGGGATGGACCACGGAGCGGTTCGGGGCGACCGCGCCGGTCGTCGGGAGCGGCGTGTACTGCAGGAGCAGCATCGCCGCGTCGTCGCCGAGCTGGTGGCCGACGTGTCGGCGGACGTCCTCGTGGATCCGCTCCAGGACCAGGGCGGGGGTGTCCGCCGCCGCGCAGTCGGGGACGCGCTCGGCGAGGGGGTAGAAGACCCCCCAGCTGTTACGCGCCTCGATGACGCCGTCGGTGTACAGGAGCAGTCGGTCGTCCTCCTGCAGCGGCAGGCGCAGGATCGGCGGGTGCACGTCCTCCGGCTCCAGCACGCCCAGGGGGGGCACGTTGGACGGCGGGTCGAGAAAACGGACGGGAGTGCCCCGGCGCAGCAGCAGCGGGGCGGGGTGGCCGCAGTTGACGATCTCGACGACCGCGTCGGCGCCGACGCCGACCAGGACCAGGGTGACGAACTCCTCGTCGCTGCCCTCGTGCTCGGCGCCGTTCTCGTGCAGGGCCCGGCCGAGGCTGTCCGCGAGCCAGGCGGCGACCTTGTCCAGGGCCTGTTCCTGGTGTGCGGCCTCACGGAACGCGCCGAGGATCGCAGCGGCGGTCTCGACCGCGGCAAGACCCTTGCCGCGGACGTCGCCGATGACGGCGCGGACGCCGTACCGGGTCTGCACGACCTCGTAGAGGTCGCCGCCGATGCGGGCGTGCGCGGCGGCCGCCGCGTAGTGGACGGCGGCGCGCACAGGGCCGATGCGCTCGGGGATGGAGCGGAGCAGGATGCGCTGGGCCACCTCGGAGACCAGCCGGGCGTCGGCCAGAGCTCGCTCCTGCCGGTTGCGCAGCATGACGCTGGCCGCGCCGATCGCGCTGATCAGCACGATCGCGAGAACGCTCGCGGTGTGGACGGAGGCGGCCATGGTCTGGTCCTCCGCCGCGATGACGAAGGCCTCACCGATGGCGACCCCGCCCACCAGGAGCGGGAACCAGACGTTGCTGCTGACGACGGCGGCGAGCGCCGGGCCCGCCGAGAGCGCCGGCTCGAAGGTGACGTCGGGGTTGTTGCTGGCCCGATCGAGCACGAAGACCAGGGCCACGCCGAGGAAGGGCAGCAGAAGCACCCAACGGCCCCTGCGGCTGAGCTGGCGGAACCTTCCGGCGGCAGTCAACGTCGTCTCTCCTGCGGGCACTGTGCAACAAGGTGCAACGAGGGTGCTTGAGCGTGGGCGGGTGAGCGAGCCGGCGGCCCGAGGGCCCGGCGGGCCCGAGGGCGTCCGACCGCGGCCTCAACCGCGGCCAGAAAAAGTTCAACGTTGGATCGAAGTTGACTGGTTAACGTCCCCACATTAGGCGCGAATTGGACAGGCTGCACAGCCCTTTCACGAAGCCCCGGTCGCAGCTTCCTCGACCCGCTCCCCATTCGGAGTAACGGCGTCCAGCAGCGCCGCCAGCCCCGCGCGGTCCGGAAGCCCCTCGGGTCTCACGACTGTTCCACTACGAACATACAGAAACGCCGCGGTCACGCGGTGGAGTTCCACCCCCTCGCGCTCGGCCCAGGCCAGCCGGTAGACCGCCAGCTGCAGTGGGTCGGCGGTCTCCCTGTGGTTGGTCTTCCAGTCCACGACCTCGAAGCCCGCCGCCGTGCGGTAGACGGCATCGATCCGGCCACGGATCACCCGGCCGCCGAGCATCAGCTGGAACGGCTCCTCGATCCGGTACGGAGTGCGCGCGGCGTACTCGGTACGAAGGAAGGCCTCTTTCAGCCGGGCCAGGTCACGCTCGTCCTCGATCCCGGAGTCGTCCAGGCCGGGCAGTTCGTCCTCGCCCAGCAGCAGCAGCGGCTCGACGGCCAGCCGGGACTCGACCCAGGCGTGGAAGCGGGTGCCACGCCTGGCCGCGGGCTGCGGCGGGCGGGGCATCGGCCGGGCCAGTTCGCGCGCGAAGCCGTCCGGATCGGCGGCGACACGCAGGAGTTGGGAGGCGGAGAGCGAAGCGGGCAACGGCACGTCCCGCACCCGCGAGCGGGCGCGCAGCAGCTCGGCGGAGAGCAGCTCCAGATCGCGGTCCCAGGACGCGACGAGCCGCCGCTCCTCGCCCGTCTCGGGTTGCGGGGACGCCTCCCCGCGCGGCCCGGCCAGCACACGGGTGCCCGCATCACGGCGCGCGGCCTGGGCCGCCGGGTCCAGCGGCAACGGCCAGACGTGCTCGGCCGTCTCGTCCAGTGCGGGATTCTGCTCCCCCTCGGCGGGCGGCTCCGCCCAGTGCTCGATCTCGACGCCGGCCTCGGGCCGCTGCTCGCCGAACTCGCGCAGTGCCGTCAGGAACTCCGACGGACCGCGCGGCCGCTTCTGCGTGGGCCCCCACCAGTGGCCGGAGGCGTGGAGCCGCGCACGGGGGCGAGTGAAGGCGACATAGCCGAGGCGGAGCTCCTCCGTCGCGGCATGCTCCTTCATCGCGGCTTCGAAGGCCTTCAGCCCGGCCGAGGTCCAGGCCGGATCGGCGGGCAGCGCGGGCACGTCGCCGCGCAGGGCGTGCGGAAGCACCTCGGGACGCGAGGTCCACCTCTCACGCCCGGTTCCACTCGGGAACGCGCCCTTGACCAGGCCGGGAACGAAGACGACGTCCCACTCCAGGCCCTTGGACTTGTGGGCGGTGAGCACCTTGACGGTGTCCTCGCCACTCGGGAGGTTGTTGTCGAGGCCGCGGTCGTACTCCTGGGCGGTGCGCAGGAAGCCGAGGAAAGCGCCGAGGGAGGGGTCGCCGTCCAGGTCGGCGAAGCCGGCCGCGACGTCGAGGAAGGCGGAGAGGGTCTCGCGGCGGCGCGCGGCGAGGGCGTGCGGAGAGGCCGCGAGCTCCACCTCCAGGCCCGTGACCGTCAGGATCCGGTGCAGCACGTCCATCAGCGGCTCGGCCAGCGCGCGGCGCAGCTCGCGGATCTCGGCCGCCAGCCGCTGGAACCGGGTTGCCGCCTCGGTGGAGAAGGGCAGCTCCGACTCGCCCGCCTGCCCCGGGTAGAGGAAGGACTCCAGCGCGTCGGCCAGCGAGACGATCTCCGTCGGATCGGCCTCCGCGACGGCCTGCTCCAGCTTGTCCTGCCGCCCGTCGTCACCGGCTGCGCCACGGACCAGATCCCGGGCGCGACGCCCCAGCAGGGCCAGGTCGCGCGGCCCGATCCGCCAGCGCGGACCGGTCAGCAGGCGGACCAGCGCGGCATTGGCCGTCGGGTCCTGCAGCACCTCGCAGGTCGCGACCAGGTCGGCGATCTCGGGCAGGTGCAGCAGCCCGGACAGACCGACGACCTCGACCGGCACGTCCCGGGCCACGAGGGCGGCGTGCACGTCGGGGAAGAGCTCGCGCCCGGCACGGCACAGCACCGCGATCCGGCCCGGCGGTGTGCCGGTGCGCACCAGGTGGGCGATGCTGTCGGCGACCCAGGCCACCTCCGCCTCGTGCGTCGCCAGCAGCGCGCACCGCAACCCACCGGCCAGCTCCTCCCCCGGCGCGGGACGCAGCGCTGCGACGCCCTCGTGCATCGCGCGCAGGGGTGCGGCGAGGTCGTTGGCGAAGGCCAGCAGCCTGCCGCCGGAACGGCGGTTCTCGCTGAGCGAGTAGCGCGCGGCGGGCGGGCCGTCGCCGCCCCCGGCGCCGTCACGGCCCCCGCCGTCCGCGCCGCCTTCCGGTAGCGCGCCGCCTTCGACGGCCGCGTCCCGCCGGATGTCCGCGCCGCGCCGGGTGTCCGCGCCGCGCCGGGTGTCCGCGCCGCGCCGGGTGTCCGCGCCGCGGAAGTGGTACGGGAACTCGTCCAGGTTGGCCACGGAGGCGCCGCGCCAGCCGTAGATCGCCTGGCAGGGGTCGCCGACGGCGGTGACGGGGTGGCCGGTGCCGTCGCCGAACAGACCGGCGAGCATCAGCCGCTGGGCGACGGAGGTGTCCTGGTACTCGTCCAGCAGCACGACGGCGAACTGCTCGCGCAGCAGCGCGCCGACCTCGGGCCGGGACTGGGCGAGTCTGGCGCAGGCGGCGATCTGGTCGCCGAAGTCCATCAGCTGTGCCTCGCGCTTGCGGGCGCGGTAGCGGACCACGAGCTCGGTCAGCTCGCGGCGCGCCTCGGCCGCGACCGGGACGGCGCGCAGTGCCTCGTTGCTGAGCCTGACCCCGTCCAGAGAGGCCAGCAGGGCGGAGTCGTGTGCGGCGAGCGCCTCGGGGGTGACCAGGTGCTCGGCCAGCTCGCCGTCGAGCTTGACCAGCTTGGCGATGAGGGACGAGACGCCGTCCTTCAGCCCGGGGTACGGCCCCGGCGCCTGCCGCAGTACCCGGGCCGCGAGCTGGAAGCGGGTGGCGTCCGCGAGGAGCCGGACGTCGGGCTCCAGGCCGATGCGCAGCCCGTGGTCCTTGAGCAGCCGCCCCGCGAAGGCGTGGTAGGTCGAGATCTCCGGCTCGCCGAGGCTGCCGTCCCCGCCCTCGGCCGCACCCCGACCGGGAGGAACCGGCTCGGCGTAGCCGCCGACCCCGGCTCGCAGCAGCGCCTTGCGAACGCGCTCGGACAGCTCCGCGGCCGCCTTGTTGGTGAAGGTGAGGCCGAGCACCTGCTCGGGCCGGACCTGTCCGGTGCCGACCAACCACACCACGCGGGCGGCCATCACCGTGGTCTTGCCCGAACCGGCGCCCGCGACGATCACCGCGGGGGCGAGCGGCGCGGTGATCGCACGCAGCTGCTCCTCGGTGAACGGAATCCCGAGGAGCTCCTTGAGCTCCTCGGGACTGGTCAGGCGGCCTGGCATGCGTGACACGCTAGCGCGTGGGTCGGACACGGCCGGGCCTCGTGCTCCGGACACCCGCCTACTCGACGATCTGGCGGCCCTCAGCGCGGGCCGAGCAGCTGGCGTGGAAGGAACAGTGGCCGCACTGGTCGCCCGTGGTGGGGACGAACCGCTCGCGCAGCACCCGATCCGCCGCCTCGGCCAGCAGGCCCTCGATCCACTGCGGGCCGGCCGGGTTCTCCGCCAGGCCGGGCTGGTGCTGCACCTTGGGCGCGTCGGCGACCGCCTTCGACTCGGGCTGGCGCAGCTGCACGAGTTCCGCGCCGCCCGGCTCGGGGCGGGAGCCGTCGAAGACCTCGTCCACCGCGCCCTCGCGGACGGCGAGCTGGTAGACGCCGAGCTGCGGATGCTCCTCGACCTGGGCCCTGCTGGGGGTGTTGCGCCCGGTCTTGAAGTCGACGACGTAGGCCGCGCCGGTCGCGTTCTCACGCTCGACGCGGTCCATGGTGCCGCGGATGCGGACCGCGTACGGGCCCGCCTTGAGCTCCACGTCGAACGGCTGCTCGGTGGCCACGGGGAGCCGTCCCCGCTCGGCGCCGTGCCAGGTCAGGAACCGCTCCAGCGCGGCGCGCGCCTCACCCTTCTCCTGCTCGGACTTCCACGGCGCGTCGAAGGCGAGCGCGTCCCAGACCCGGTCCAGCCGGGCCATCAGCACGTCCAGGTCCGCCGGGGTGGACCCTGCGCCGACCTCCTCGGCGAGGACGTGCACCACGTTGCCGAAGCCCTGCGCCCCGCTGGACACCTCCTGCGCCCGGACCTCGCGCCCCAGGAACCACTGCAACGCGCAGGCGTTCACCGACTCCAAGGCGCTGCCGGAGAGCTCGACCGGCCGTGCCGGGTCACGCACCGGCACCTCGTTCTGCGTCAGGTCGGCCATGCCCCACCAGCGGTGCGGGTTCGCGGCCGGGACGAGCGCGAGGCCGTCCTCGTCCACCAGCGCGGCCAGCCGGGCCAGCCGCTCGGCGGCGGCCTCCCGCAGCTGCGGCGAGGCGTCCGGGTCGACGCTGGTGGCGCGCAGCTCGGCGACCAGCGCGGCGACGGACAGGGCACGGCGTGGCCGGTGCGTCACGTCCTCGACGCGGACGTCCGGCACACGCGTGCCGTCCGGGCGCTCGCGGTACAGCTCGCGCAGGAAGCGGGACGGCTCGTCGCCGTCCTCCGCGGCCACCTGGACGGCGGTCACGACCAGCCGCTCCTTGGCGCGGGTGGCCGCGACGTAGAAGAGACGACGTTCCTCGGACAGGAGTGCGCTCTGCGGCATCGGTTCAGCGATCCCGTCCACGGCGATCCGGTCCGCCTCCAGCAGCGAGCCGCGGCGCCGCAGGTCCGGCCAGAGGCCCTCCTGCACCCCGGCGACGACGACCAGCCGCCACTCCAGGCCCTTCGAACGGTGCGCGGTCATCAGCCGGACGGCGTCCGTGCGTACGGCCCGGCCGGAAAGGGTGTCGGCGGCGATGTCCTGCTGCTCCACCTCGGCGAGGAAGTTCAGCGCGCCGCGCGGGCCGCCCGCCCGCACCTCGGCGCGGGCCGCCGTCTCGAACAGCGCGCACAGGGCGTCGAGGTCGCGGTCGGCGTTGCGCCCGGCCGCGCCACCGCGCAGGGCGGCGCGCTCCAGCCGCTCCCGCCAGGGGCTGCTCGCCTCCCACAGCGCCCACAGCGTGTCCTCGGCGGTGGCGCCACCGAGGAGCAGGTCCTGCACCTTGCGCAGCAGCAGTCCCAGCTCACGCGCACGTCGAGCCGCGGGCCCCGCGAGCAGCACCAGCCGCTCGGGCTCCGCGAGCGCTTCCCGGATCAGCTCCCCCGCGGGCCGCACGGCACGCCGCACCTCGGCGGGCACCTCGCGCAGGGCGCCGCGTTCCTCCTCCCTGAGCGCCCGTCCGAGCTGGCGCAGATCGGCCCCGTCCAACCCGCCGAGCGGCCCGGTCAGCAACTGCTCGGCGACCTCGACGGTCAGCGGTTCCTCGGCGTCGCGCACGGCGGAACGGAAGCGCAGGTCACCGACGTGCGGGACACCTTCCTGGGAGCTGCCCTCGACGTCGGGCGCCGCGGCGGCCGTCCCGGACGGGTCTGGGACGGCCTGGTCGGCTGGTTCGTCCTGCGGGCCGGGCTGGGCCGGGATGGGGTGGTCGTTCCCGCCCAGCGCCATGAGCCGACGGGAGCGGGCGGCCGACAGGGCGCAGATGCGCAGCGCGGTGAGCAGCGACGCGACGGCCGGTTCGGCGTGGAGGGGGAGGTCGTCGCCGTCGAGCTCGACCGGAACCCCCGCAGAGGTGAGAGCGCGTCGGAGCCCCGGGAGGGATCGGGACCCGGCGCGGACCAGGACGGCCATCTCGGACCATGGGAGCTGCTGCTCCAGGTGCGCGCGGCGGAGCAGGTCGGCGATGTTGTCGAGCTCGGCGCCGGGGGTGGGGAAGGTGAGCACCTCGACGGAACCGCCCTCCCGGGCCGGGACGAGGTCGCGGTGCGCCGCCAGCGCCGCCGCCGGGAGGCGTCCGGCCGGGAGCCGCTCGGCCAGCACCCGGCTGGACGTCAGCAGCCGACGCCCGGCGCGGCGCGAGACGCGCAGCACCCGGACTGGTGCGGGACGGCCGTCCGCCTGCGGGAAGTCGTGCGGGAAGTCGAGGATGCCGTTCACGTCCGCGCCCCGGAAGGCGTAGATCGACTGGTCCGGGTCGCCGACGGCGATCAGCTCCCGGCCACCGCCCGCCAGCGCGCGCAGCAGCCGGACCTGGGACGGGTCGGTGTCCTGGTACTCGTCGACGAAAACGACCTTGAAGGTCCGGCGCAGCAGCCCGCCGACGTCCGGACGCTCGGCCAGCAGCACCGCGCGGTGCACCAGCTCGGCGTAGTCGAGCAGCTCCTGGCCGTCGAGAACGTCGAGGTACTCCGCGAGGAAGCGGGCCGCCGCCTGCCAGTCGGGGCGACCGACGCGCTCGGCGAAGCGGGCCAGCTGGGTCTCGCCCAGGCCCAGCTCGCGGGCGCGCGCGAGGACGGCACGGACCTCGTCCGCGAAGCCGCGCGTGGTGAGGGCGGCCCGCAACTCCGCAGGCCACCCCGGACCACCGGCCATCCCCGCACGCGCGTCCTCCGCACCGCCCGTCAGCAGCTCGCGCACCAGGACGTCCTGCTCGGGGCCGGAGAGCAGGCGCAACGGCTCGGCGTAGAGATCCGGCTCCTGATGAGCGCGGAGCAGCGCGTAGCAGAAGGAGTGGAACGTCGTGGCCTGCGGCACGGCCGCGCCCGCGGCTCCGGCCCCGTCCGCGGCTCCGGCCGGGCCGGTCGAGCCGGTCGGGCGGTTCACCCGGGCGGTGATCCGGTCACGCAGCTCCACCGCCGCCTTGCGGCTGAAGGTGAGCACCAGAATCTCCTCCGCCGGAACGCCTTCGGCGATCCGGGCGGCGACCGCCTCCACCAGCGTCGTGGTCTTGCCGGTGCCGGGACCGGCCAGCACCAGCAGCGGCCCGCCCCGGTGGTCCACCACCGCCTGCTGGTACGCGTCCAGCGCAGGCGGCACCGCAGGCGCGACCGGCTCACGCACCAGGCGGTAGGCGCCGGCGGGCAGGGAGGTGGTCATGGGCGGATCCAGGAACGAAGCAAGCGAGGCGGCACACGAGGACGGGGGGCGCCTCAGGCACTCCGTCCGGGAGCGAGCCTACGATCCTGCCCCGACAGCCCCGCCGTTGTCTCCCGAATCGCCGGATCCGTGGGATACGCCACGCCCCGCGCGTACCGTGCGCCCGGCCGAGGACTCAGCGCGAACGCCCGTCCCAGCGGGCGCGGCGCAGGTCGACGCGGGGCATGTGCTGTCCGGCCACATCGCGGAGCGGCGTGCCCTCGACCCGGTACTGCTCCAGCGCGCGCAGCTCGTGGCCCGGCAGCAGCCGCCCGTCCGCGCGGATCACCCGCCACCACGGCACGGCCCCGCCGTAGAGCGCCATCACCCGTCCGACCTGCCTCGGGCCGCCCTCGCCGAGGTACTCGGCGACGTCGCCGTAGGTCATCACCCGTCCGGCCGGAATGCCTTCCGTCACGTCGAGCACGCGCTCGGCGTACGGCGGGAGCTCCGACTCTGCAGCCCCTTCGTCCACATCCGGCATTCTGGCGCACGCCTACGACATTGCGTGCGGAAGCGCGACACCCTGGGGGTACGACGGCGCGGAACATCCTCGCTCACCCAGCCGGGGGAATGTAGCATCCGCCGAGGGTCGGCACGGGGACACCTCACCGCCGCGCGCTCGATCCGACCATGCCACCCTTGAATGACCTGAAGGGGCCCTGATGAAGGGACGACGGCGGGCGGACGGACAGAAGGCACACGGGGAGCGATGACCGGACCGAGGGCCACGAGCGCGGCGGATTCTGCCGACGCGCCCCGACGCATGCCCGCATCCGACCCCGGTGCGCCGACGGACCCCCCTCAGCCGCCGGAGGCCACCCCGCAGGACGATGCCCGGGAGCAGGGCCGCCCCGGGACGGAGACTGATCCCGGCACGGCGTCCGCCAACGGGTCCGCGACGGGGTCCTCGAACGGGTCCGCGCCCGAGCAGTCTGGCCGGAAGAAGCCGCCCGTCGATCTGGTGAAGCGTTCCTCCGGCTCGGCGACTCCCTCCGCGGCGCCGTCGGCGGCGGCTTCGGCCGCTGCTCCTGCGACCACGGGGGCGGAGCCGACCGCGGACGAGCCGGTCACCCACACACGCGCCGCCGAAGACGACGGCGCGGCCGGAGGCGACGCCACCGGCGAAGGGTTCGACGGGCCCGGACCGGACGACGTGAGCGTCGCGGTCAACGAGCCACTGCTGCCCGCTCGGGCGCACCGGCCCTCCGACCTGCTGCGTTTCCTGCTCGGCTTGTTCGGCATCGCCGCCGTGCTGGTGCTGGCCAGCATCGCCCAGTCGACGACGAGCGGCCTGACCGTCGACATCAACTCCGGCGCCAACCGGCTGCCCAGCTTTCTGGTCACGCTGACCAGCTTCTTCTCCACCGCTGCCGTCCTGATCGTGCCGGTCGCCTTCGCCGTCGAGCGGCTCATCAAACGCGACGGGCTGCGGGTGGCGGACGGCGTGCTCGCCGCCGTGCTGGCCCACGGCATCTCGCTCGGGGTGGACCTGTGGGTCCTCAAGGCCGCGCCTGCTCCCGTCTACGGCGCGCTGGTGGTCACCCACAACGGCACCGCATCGGATCCGGTGCACGGCTATCTGACGCCGGTCATCGCGTACATGACCGCCGTCGGCATGTCGAGCCGGCCGCGCTGGCGGGTGGCGCTCTGGCTCGTCGTGCTGCTCGACAGCCTCTCCGAACTGGTGGGCGGGAACACCACCCCGCTGTCGATCGCGATCACCATCCTGCTCGGCCTGACGGTCGCCTACGGCACCCTCTACGCCGTCGGCAGCCCCAACGTGCGGCCGACCGGCGAACACCTGCTGGCGGGCCTGCGCAAGGTCGGCTTCGACCCGATCACCGCGCACCGCTCCCCCGACGGCCCGGAAGGCACCCGGCGCTACCTGGTCGTCCAGCAGGTCGGCCCGCCGCTCGACGTGCACGTCATCGACCGTGAGCAGCAGGCCTCCGGCTTCTTCTACCGGCTCTGGCGGCGGCTGCGGCTGCGCGCCGTGGCCACCCGTTCCAGCCCGCAGTCGCTCAGGCAGGCCCTCGAGCAGGAGGCCCTGATCGCCTACGCCGCGAACGCGGCGGGGGCCCGTTCGCCCCACCTGATCGCCACCTCCGAGCTGGGCCCCGACGCGGTGATCCTGGTCTACGAGCGGGTCGAGGGGCGCGCCTTCGCGGACCTGGCCGACGAGGAGATCACCGACAAGATCCTCTCCGACGCCTGGACCTCCGTCCGCATCCTGCATGACCGCCGCATCGCGCACCGGCAGCTCACCTCCAGGGCGCTGCTGGTCACCGAGGACGGCGGCACCTGCCTGGTCAACCTGGCCGGCGGGGACATCGCCGCCGGTGATCTGGCGTTGCGCATGGACGTCGCCCAGCTGCTCACCACGATCGCCCTGCGGGTCGGTCCCGAGCGGGCGGTCGCCTCCGCGACGGAGGTGCTGGGCACCTCCCGCACCGCGGCGGCGCTGCCGATGCTGCAGCCGGTCGGGCTGAGCCGCTCCACCCGCCAGGACCTGAAGGCGTACCACCGGCAGGCCAAGGCCGCGGTCCAGGCGGAGCGGGACGCGAAGATCGCCGCCGGGGTCAAGGTCGAGGAGGCACTGGAGGCGCACCCGGACCCGACGGACCTGCTCTCGCTCATCCGCGAGCAGATCCTCGCCCTGGTGCCGCAGGCCCCCGTCGAGCCCGCCAAGCTGGAGCGGCTCAAGCCGAAGACCCTGATCAGCCTCGTCGCGGGCGCCTTCGCCGCGTACCTGCTGGTGGGCCAGCTCACCAACAACCCGCTGACCAAGCTGGCCCACGCGCAGTGGGGCTGGATCATGATCGCGGTGGGCGCCTCGATCGCGAGTTACGTCGGTGCGACCATGAGCCTCGCGGGGTTCGTGCCCGAGCAGCTGCCGTTCTGGCGAACCTTCGCCGCCCAGGTGGCGGGCTCCTTCGTGAAGCTGGTCGCCCCGGCGGCGGTCGGCGGCGTCGCGCTGAATGCGCGCTTCCTGCAGCGCTGCGGCGTGCGACCGGGTCAGGCCGTCGCCAGCGTGGGCGCCTCGCAGCTGGTCGGTCTGGGCATGCACATCCTGCTGCTGCTCGGCTTCGGCTTCATCGCCGGGACGGCCAACAGCTCGGACGTGCCCTCGGCACGGACGGTGATCACGGTGCTGCTGGTGGCGGCGGTCGTGGTGCTGATCGTCACGGCGATCCCGCCGCTGCGGCGCTGGGTGTTCCAGCAGCTCCGGACGCTCTTCATCGGCGTGGTCCCGCGCATGCTGGACCTGCTGCGCACCCCGTCCAAGCTGGCCACGGGCTTCGGCGGCATCATCCTGGTGTCGATCGCCTTCATCGCCTGCCTCTACACCTGCGTGCTCGCCTTCGGCGGCACGGCGGGTTTCGCCGCGATCGCCGTGGTCTACCTGGCCGGGAACGCGGCCGGGTCCGCCGTCCCGGTGCCGGGCGGTATCGGCACCATCGACGCCGCACTGATCCTGCTGCTCAGCTCGGCGGCGGGCGTGCCTGGCGCGATCGCGGGGCCGGCGGTGCTGATGTTCCGCCTGCTGACGTTCTGGCTGCCGGTCCTGCCGGGCTGGGGTTGCTTCAGCTACCTGCAGCGGCGCGGCGCGCTGTAAGGACGCGCGCCGCAGGAAGCTGCGAGAAGCACACGAAAGGGAGCCCCCGAACCTTGCGGTCGGGGGCTCCCTTTCACTGCGTGCGTCGAGCGCGGGCGCGCGCCTCAGTAGACGGGCTTCTCCGGCTCGATCTGGTTCACCCAGCCGATGACGCCGCCGCCGACGTGGACCGCGTCGGCGAAGCCGGCCGCGTGGAGGACGGCGAGGACCTCGGCGGAGCGGACACCGGTCTTGCAGTGCAGGACGATCTTCTTGTCCTGCGGCATCTTCTCCAGGGCGTTGCCGAGCAGGAACTCGTTCTTCGGGATCAGCGTGGCGCCCGGGATGCTGACGATCTCGTACTCGGCCGGCTCGCGGACGTCGATGAGGTAGATGTCCTCATCCGTGTCCTGCCACTCCTTGAGCTGCTTCGGCGTGATGGTGTTGCCCGCGGCGGCCACCTGGGCCTCCTCGGAGACCGCACCGCAGAAGGCCTCGTAGTCGATCAGGTCGGTGACCGTCGGGTTCTCGCCGCACAGCGCGCAGTTCGGGTCCTTGCGGACCTTGACCTGGCGGTACGTCATCTCCAGGGCGTCATAGATCATCAGACGGCCGACCAGCGGCTCGCCGATGCCGGCCAGCAGCTTGATGGCCTCGTTGACCTGGATCGAACCGATGGACGCGCACAGCACGCCCAGGACGCCGCCCTCGGCGCAGGAGGGGACCATGCCCGGCGGCGGGGCCTCCGGGTAGAGGCAGCGGTAGCAGGGGCCGTGCTCGGCCCAGAAGACCGAGGCCTGGCCGTCGAAGCGGTAGATGGAACCCCAGACGTACGGCTTGCCCAGCAGCACGGCCGCGTCGTTGACCAGGTAACGGGTCGCGAAGTTGTCCGTGCCGTCCAGGATCAGGTCGTACTCGGCGAAGATCTCCTTGACGTTGTCGACGTCGAGGCGCTCCTCGTGAAGGATCACGTTGACGTAGGGGTTGATCTCCTTGACCGAGTCCCGCGCGGACTCCGCCTTGGAGCGGCCCACGTCGGACTGGCCGTGGATGATCTGCCGCTGCAGGTTCGACTCGTCGACGGTGTCGAACTCCACGATGCCGAGGGTGCCGACACCGGCCGCAGCGAGGTACATCAGCGCGGGCGAGCCCAGGCCACCGGCGCCCACACAGAGCACCTTGCTGTTCTTCAACCGCTTCTGCCCGTCCATCCCGACATCCGGGATGATCAGGTGGCGGGAGTACCTGCGGACCTCGTCCACGGTGAGCTCGGCGGCGGGCTCGACCAGGGGTGGCAGCGACACGGGGGACTCCGGTGGTGGTCAGGCGATGTGTTTCCCTGGCCAACAGTGCCACGCGAGCGGGTATTCCGACGCCCATGGTCCAATGTGCGAGACATCTGATGAGACGACGGTGAGACTGGCCGCCGGGTCCCGCACGTCGACCGGCGGCGGCCGCCTCACACGCGGCAGGCCGTCTCCATCCAGATGTCGGCCAAGGACTCCTCCAGCGGCACACGAGGGCGCCAGCCCAGGCGCTCGCGCGCGGTGCGGATGTCCGCCTGACGCCACAGCACTTCCATCGGGCGGTCCGCGGCGTCGGCACCGGAGATCGGCCCCCGCGACTCCTCCATCAGCCGGCCCTCGAAGCCCGACGCACGCACGAGCAGCCCCGCCGCGTCGCGCATGCGCACCCCCGCACCTCCACCGATGTTGATCACGCCTGTCGCGGCCGAGACAGCGGCGGACTGGACCGCGCGCGCCACATCCCGGACGTCGACGAAGTCTCGGAATGCGGACAGATCGGCCGTGCGGACGTGAGACTCGCCTCGCTCCAGGGCGCGCCGCAGCCCCTCCGAGAGCCGCCCGAAGAGCGATCCGGCCGGGACACCCGGCCCCACCACGTCGAAGATGCGCAGCACGACCGCGTCGAGCCCCGAGGAGAGCGCGAGCTCCGTCCCCGCCAGCTTGGTGACCCCGTACGGACCGAGCGGACGCGGATCGGCGGTCTCGGCCGTGGCCGTCCCGATGGGGACGGGACCGTACTCGGCGGCCGAGCCGACGTGGACGAGGCGTGCCGGGTCGTGACTGCGCCGGATCGCCTCGCAGACGGTCGCGACGGCCTGCGTGTTGGCCCGGACCAGGTCCCGCGGGCTGCCGTAGGTGGCGCCGGCGCAGTTGACCACCACACGCGGCATGACGGCGTCGAGGAACCGCGCCAGCGCGCCGGGGCTGCCGGCGGCGAGGTCGAAACGGATGTCCGCCGAGTCGCGCCGGCCGAGCACGGTGACCTGGAGCTCCGGGTCGGCGAAGAGTCGATCGGCGACACGACGGCCGATGAAGCCGTCGGCGCCCAGCAGCAGCACCCTCATCAGGTGGGTCCTTCCGTACGTAGAGCGGTCGTTGCTCGGATGGGTGGGTGGAGCTCCGCCTGGACCGGCCCCGGCCGGCCCCACGCCGCCGACCCGGTGGCCCGGCACCGGCCTCGTTCCTCCTGCGTCGGAGGCGCGAGGACCACGTGCCCCGGGCACTCGCTGCTCCCCGAGGACGTCCGGGAGATTGCTCGGGGGACGTACTCGGGGACGTCGGAGAGCTCGGGCAGATCGGAGGCGTCGGGCAGGGCCGGGCCGAGTGGGTCCGGAACCTCGGCCCCGGCCGGGGACTCCGCGCCCCCGTGAGCGCGGAGGACCCGGCGGCGGCTGCGGCCCGCCGCACGAGACGAGCGCCGCAACCGTGAGGCCGGGGCGGGGCCGACTCGGCCGCCTACGGACCCGGCTCCCCTTCGCCGGGGTCGGCGATCGCGAGGCGGTGGGCGGTCGGGCTGAGCAGGGCGATCCATGCGCAGGGCAGGACCGATCCGACCGTCACCGCGCACGCCCAGGCAGTGAGGTCGGGGTGCGGTGGTGTCACTCGGGCCAGCGCGGCACAGCCGCACGCCGACGCAAGGGCGGCCAGGCCCGTCGGGGTGCGCTCTCCGTGCCGCAGGAGCAGCGCGATCAGCAGTGCGGCGCCGGCGCCGCACTGGGCCGCCCAGACCGTCCCCTGGCTCGCCCAGGCGGCATGGGTCGCGTGGGCCGCTCGAGCCACGTGGGCCACCGCCCCGTGGCCGGCCGCCGCTGACGGCAGCGCCAGCGCCCCCGCCGTCAGCCCGGCCAGAACGGTCAGGTGGACCAGCACGACGGCCGGCAGCACCGGCCGCATCCGGGCACGGAACTCGTGGGAGGAACGGGAGCGGACGTGGCCCGAACCGAGATGGCGGTACCAGCGAGCGCACCACTCGGCCACGCCCACACCGGCCGCCAGCGCGAACTGCGCCGGACCGACGCCCTGGGCGAGGGCGAGCAGGCCGCCCACGCCCAGCCCGAACAGGGCGCGCTCCGGCAGCGGCAGGCCCCGGCCCAGCGTCAGACCGGCCGCGGCCGCGAACACCGCCACCTGCGCTCCGGGCGGCACTGGCAGGCTCAGCACCGACAAGCCCCACAGGAGCAGGGCGACCGCGGCCGACGCGGTCCCTGCGATGAGCGCCGGGCGGGCGCGGTGCCGCCACTCGCCCTCGGCGGGCGGGAGGGCGGTCGCCCGTCGGGGCACGCGGGCGTGGAGCTCCTCGGCGAGCGAGAAGACGTCGCCGTGTCGGTAGCGTCCCGCGGTCTGCGGGCCGATGCCGGAACGCTCCAGCGTCTCGGCAATGTCCAGCGGGTCCACCGCGTCGGCGAAGAGTTCTTGGTGGCGTTCCATCAGGGCCTGCACCGGGTCGGCCGGGCGCGGACGACCGGGCGGCGCAGCACGGCCGGGTCGAGCCTGTCCTGCGTGGCGGCCGGGGCCCTGCGTGGACCGTGCGGCGGCGGCATGCTGTCCGGCCGCGCCCCCATGGCGCGGCGTATGACCGCCGCGCGAGGCGGGACGAGGCGTCATCGTGCCGGCACCCCCTTCGGGAAGGCCCCGACCCAGTACTCGGCGGGACGGGCGAAGGGCTGTCCGGTCCGCTCGGGCGCGGGGGCGGGCAGCTCGGCGGCGAGCTCGAGATAGAGCGCGCGGAAGGCGTCCACGGCCGGTTCCACCGCGTACAGCTCCTGGGCGCGCAGCCGCCCGGCGTGGCCGAGCCGCCCGCGGCGCTCCTCGTCTCCGAGCAGGGCCGTGCAGGCGGCGGCGAGCGGGGCCGGCTCGCCGACGGGAACGAGCAGGCCCGTCGGGCCCACCACCTCGCGCGCGGCCCCCGCGTCGGCGGCCACCACCGGGCGCCCGCTGAGCTGGGCCTGCGCCAGCAGCTGCGGGCGGACGCCCGCACTGCCCGAGAAGACCAGGACGGTGGCGCGCTCGTAGACCGAGCGCAGCCGCGCTGGACGGCCCTCGAAGGAGACGGCGTCGTCCGCCTCGGCCTGGCCGCCGAAGAGGCGCCGGGCGAGACCGCGACAGTGCTCCTCGTAAGCGGAGGCGCCCGTCGTGGCCTCGCCGTGCACGCGCAGCAGGGCGCGCGGCGACTCGTCACGGACCAGGGCGAAGGCCCTGATCATGGCCTCCAATCCGCCGCTGGGCTCTATCGGCCCGAGCCAGGCCAGCATGGGCCGCTCCGGCTCCGCCCCGACGGCCGACTCCTCGGCGAGCGGGGTGGCCTCGAAGACGACGCGGATGCGCTCACGCGGTGCACCGCAGTACTCCTGCCAGCGCTGGTCGAAGGCGCTGCCCGGGGTGATCACCCCGGCCTGGGCGTACCCCTCCTGCGCGAGCCGACGGTGGAAGGCCAGCAGAAGCGAGCGCACCGGCCAGCGGTAGCGGGAGGCACGGTAGCCGCGGTAACGCTCGCGCAGGTGGAGGTTGTGCTCGGTCAGCAGCAGCGGCAGACCGAGCCTGCGCTTGGCCACGAGGGCCGCCAGGACGGCGGACGGTCCGTCGACGGCGTGGCAGACGTCGGCGCCGGCCAGCTCGCCCCGCGAGCCGTACCAGGGCAGGGAGAGCGGCCGCAGCGCGCGCTCCAGCAGGTCCGCGGCGACGAGGACGTCCTGCACGAGCGGGATGCCGGCGTCCCCGGGACCCGCGGCGACGGCGGCCGCGGGCGAACCGAACCAGGCGTGCTCCAACGCGCGCAGGGCTCCGCCGGAACGCAGCAGGGCAGGCAGGCCGCCCCCGCGCGCCTCGTCGACCAGGGAGTCGAGCGCCGCCCCGAAGCCGCATGCCGCGCCGGGCTCGACCAGCGACCTGATGAGCTCCCCGTAGGCGGCGAGAGCCCGGCGTCTGCGCGCGGCGACGGGCGGCGCGGCGCGCGGCCGGTCGGCGGCGGCCGGAGAGATGCGGACGAACTCGTGCTCGGGCAGCGAGGCGACCAGTCGGTCGCTCCACGCAACGGAGGCGACACTCTCGGTGACCAGTGCGATGCGCATGGAACCTCCGTCCGGAACATGACGACGACAACGGCGGAGGGCCACGCGCACACAGCCGCGCAGCGGCCGGTCAGGCCGCGGACTCCCCCACGAGCACTCGCCGACCGCGGTTAACCCCGACGCGGGGACGCGTGTTCGGCCGACGGCACGAAACTACGTCCCACCGCCGACACCCAGTCGGCCATCCGGCCCCCTACCACCCGAAGGAGTGAAGCCCCACAACCGCGCACACCACACGGGAGCGCGACGGGCGGCCGCCACCGGTCGCGCCGCCCGGGACACCGTCGGTTGTACGACGAACCATCCACCCGGAGGTGGGCGAACTCGCAGCGCGGACACCTGTGCACCGCGGCGGTCCGCGGGCCGGCCAAGGACGCGTTCGGACCGTCGGGCCTACTTCTCCCGGCCGTCGATCTCCGCGAGGAAGTCCCGCACCCGGCGGGCGACCAGGGCCGGGAACTCCATCATCGCCACGTGTCCCGCGTGGGGCAGGACCATGAGCCGGGAGTCGGCGAACGCGCGGCTGGCACGACGCGCCATGCGGTAGCCGACGAGCTTGTCCTTCAGGCCGTAGACCAGGAGGGTCGGTGCGGTGACGAGCTCCGCCTGGCGCCACAGCGAGTGGTCGCCGCGCTCGGTGTAGGCGCGGACGATGCCGCGGGCGCTGCGGGAGAGGACGTCGAGGGCGTAGGGCAGCTGTGCTCGACGCCGGTACTCGGTGACCATCAGCGCGCGGCGCTCCGGCGGGATGCTGCCCGGGTCGCCGTAGCAGAGCTCCAGAAGGGCCTGGGTCTGCGACTCGAACGATCCGCCGCGCGATGCGCGGCGGATGACGGCGGGCGCGCCGGGGAGTGCGAGCAGGCCCGTCGGCCAGGCCGTGGTCTGCGGCGGGAGCTCCGGCAGGGCCGGGGAGATCAGGGTCAGGGTGCGGACCAGATCGGGCCGGGTCGCGGCCAGGCGCGTCGCGACCGCCCCGCCCAGGGAGTTGCCGAAGAGGTGGACGGGACCGCGGCCGCTGCGTTCGAGGTGGTCGACGACCGCGCGGGTGTGCGCGTCGAGGGAGAGGTCGCCGTCGTCCGGCGGCGGGGACTGGCCGAATCCTGGCAGGTCGACGGCGTGGCCGTCGACGTTCGCGGCCAGTTCGGCCATCAGCGGTTCCCAGTTGCGGGTGGACCCGCCGAGGCCGTGGACGAAGAGCGCGGCCGGGAGTCCGGACCCGCGCGGCGGCTGGGCCTCGGCGAAGAGCGGACTGCCGGGCGCCTGCACCTGGTACAGGGTGTCGCCGCCCGTCGTGGTCTCGGCTTCGAATGTCTCGCGCAGTCCACTCATGGGGACGATGCTAAGAGGGCGGTGCCGTGACGGCACCGGAAGCCCTACCCGGACCTCACCGAGCAGAGCCCGCGTCCGGCTCGTCCCATCCCACCCACCACGCCCAGGGAGGCCACCATGTCCGAGGTCAACGACGCCGCGCTCGACTCCCTGGACGAAGCCGAGGCGGACGAGCGGCCGGAGGTCGAGGCCGACGGGGAGAACGACGACGAGGAGCCCAAGAGCCTCACACAGGAAGATGTCGCCCTGGAATCGCCCGAAGCGGACACCGCCGAACAGAAGGTCGAGGTCCGAATCGACGAAGACGAGTACCGGTGACGGGATCCTTGTGGAATCCTCACAAGCCTGGGCCGGGACTTTCGGGTCCGGACCTGCGGTACCAGGCATTACCCGAAAGTAGGATGGCCGCAGGCGCCGGGATGACAAGCGGCGCCTGTCAGACCAGACGCTGAGTGAGGAGCACCGTGACGGCAATCCAGGACACGGCCGAGCGCCCGCGCGGCACTCGCCTGCCGCGCAGTGCCCGCCGCAACCAGCTGCTGGGCGCCGCGCAGGAGGTCTTCGTCGCGCAGGGCTACCACGCCGCCGCGATGGACGACATCGCCGAGCGCGCCGGCGTCAGCAAGCCGGTGCTGTACCAGCACTTCCCGGGCAAGCTGGAGCTCTACCTCGCGCTGCTGGACAAGCACTGCGAGGCCCTCGTCGACGCGATCCGCGCCGCGCTCGAGTCGACCACGGACAACAAGAGCCGCGTGCTGGCCACCACGGAGGCTTACTTCGCCTACGTCTCCTCCGAGTCGGGCGCGTTCCGCCTGGTCTTCGAGTCGGACCTGACCAACGAGGAGGCGGTCCGCGAGCGCGTCGAGCGCGTCACCCGGGACACGGCCACCCTGGTCAGCAAGGTGATCGCCGAGGACACCGACCTCCCCGAGGAGGAGTCGATGCTTCTCGCCGTCGGCGTCTGCGGCCTGTGCCAGATCACCGCCCGCTTCTGGCTCGCCCAGGGCGAGACGATCCCGCAGGACGAGGCCGTGCGCATGGTCTCCGGCCTGTCGTGGCGCGGCCTGAAGGGCTTCCCGCTGCACGGCGGGGACGTGGGGCACTGACCGCACCTCCCCTCGACCGGCCCCGCTGACCGGCTCCGTAGCCGTATGGTGGGGCCGTACGGCACGTGGCCGGTCGGCCGCGTGTGAACGACGAACGCCTGTGATGGGCCCGGAGGGACGAAAGCCGTGGAGGTCAAGATCGGCGTGCAGAACGCGGCTCGGGAGATCGTTCTCGAGAGCACGCAGACTGCCGACGAGGTCGAGAGCGCTGTCGCCGCTGCGGTGGACGGCGGCAAGCTGCTGAAGCTGACGGACGAGCACGGCCGCAAGATCCTGGTCCCGGCCGACCGCCTGGCCTACGTGGAGATCGGCGAGCCGACCCGCCAGAAGGTCGGTTTCGGCACGCTCTGAGGCACCTGGCGCTGAGGCGCCGCACCACCGGGAACGCCCCGTTCACCCCGACTTCCGGGGGGAACGGGGCGTTCCGCGTGTCCTGGTATGTCCCGGCCTCGTTGTGGGTAGGGCTTTCTCGACCGCGTCCACAAGAAGCGCACAGAGAAGCCCGCACCACACCAGCCGGGAGGCCGTGACCATGACCGTCGAGCTGATCGCCTTCGCGATCGCCGGACTGGCCGTCGGGCTGGGTGCCGTCCTGCTGCTGGGGGGCCTGTTCCCGGCACCGCGCGTGGTGACGGTGCTGACGGGGCTCTGCTCCGCACTCCTGCTGGGCGGAGTGGCCCACATCGCCTTCGGCGACGGCCACCCGGTGGAGACCACGGTCTGCGCGGTCCTCGGCTCCGCCGCGATGGTCTCGCTGCTGGCCCGCCCGGACCAGCGATCAACGCATCATCCCCGGCACGCCTGACCACCGCCCACCGGGCGGCCCTGCACACCCACGAACGTCGGACCGGTCGGCCCGGGCACAAGGGCACCGCTCACCGGGGCCAAGCCGCCGAGCCGGGGCACACACCCGAGCTCAGTCGGCCGCGCTCAGCCACACGCCCCTGGCACACGTCACGCCGCCCCTCAGGTGCGACCCGGCGCAGGCCATCACGCCGGCCAGCTCAGGCCCGGGCGCAAGCCGTCTCAACCGACCAGCGCAGGAGCCACGCCCCCGGCTGGGGCCTCCCGCCAGGCCCGGACGCCAGGCTCCGGCCGAGCCGACCCAGCGAATCGAGCGCCCGGTGCGCTCAGACACCGGGCCATCGGGCCCAAGGCCACGCCCACGCGCGCGTCGGCCGAAGCGAGCGCGCGGATCGAGGGCCCGGTGCGCTCGGGCGCGAGGCCGTCAGGCCTCACGCCAGGCCCTCAGACGAAGATCAGCCGTAGGCGGCGCGGGGGCAGGTAGCCCGCTCAGGCCCAAAGGCGGACTCAGGCGACAGGCCCCGGCCAGCCCCCGGGGCCGCCGGGCCGCGGGGGCGCAGAGCAGCAGAGCCGCGGCTCAGGACGCCAGGCCCAGGGCCGCCATGCGGCGGGTGTGGGCCTCGGTGATGCGGTTGAACATCTTGCCGACCTCGACCAGGTCGAAGCCGCGCACCTCGGTGCCACCGATCAGCAGGTTGGACAGGGCGTCGCGCTCGGCGACGACCCGCTGGGCCTGGCTCAGCGCCTCGCCCATGAGCCGGCGGCCCCACAGCGCCAGCCGTCCTCCGATGCGCGGGTCCGCAGCGATCGCCTCGCGGACCTTGCCGACGGCGAACTCGGCGTGGCCGGTGTCGGCCATGACGCCGAGCACCAGCTCGCGGGTGTCGTCGTCGAGCCGGACCGCGACCTCGCGGTAGAAGTCTGCGGCGATGGAGTCGCCGACATAGGCCTTGACCAGGCCTTCCTCCCAGTCGGCCGGGGCCGTCATGCGGTGGAAGGACTCCAGGGCCTCGGCGAACGGCTGCATCGCCTCGGCGGGGTTCTCGTCGATCCCGGCGAGGCGCTCACTCAGGACGCGGTAGTGGCCGAACTCTGCCGCCGCCATGCCCGCCAGCGCCGCCTTGTCCTCCAGGCTGGGGGCGAGCTTCGCGTCCTCGGCCAGCCGCTCGAACGCGCTGAGCTCGCCGTAGGCGAGTGCACCGAGCAGGTCGACCACCGCCGCGCGGTACTGCGGATCGGCCGAGCACTGCGCCCAGTCCCCGATCGACGGGTACGCCTCGGCCGTGGCGTCGGCCGTCCGCTCGTCCGTCTCGTCCTGCTTGCGTGCCTCAGGGGTCTCCATACGCCGCACCTTAGTGGCCTCCGGAGGGCACTCGACGCACGAAACCGGGCAGGAACGAGCCCGATGTCGTCCGCGTCACATGTTCGATCTTCGACTTGACGGTATGGTGGTACCGAGGCCCGGTGTATTTCACGACCATCACGGACGTGACTGCGCACCGCGCCTCACGCACGCGGATGCCCGGTCGGTTGCACGATCGGCTCCGACCGACCCCGCAGTGGCCGAGCGAGGGCCGCCGCAGACCGCGCCATCGCGGTCCCGCGCCGGGCCTCCCATGCAGTGCCGCTCACTGCGCCCCGTCGAGTCCGCTCCCCGCGGACGCGTCCTGGACGATTACGTCCACGGACGGTCAAAACGACGCGCTGGCGCGTGAGCCGCCGCGAGGCAACCGGTTGCGGTCAGTGTGTCCGTCCCATGACGGGCACCCGGCCGCCCCGCGATCGGCCGCACCACATCCGGAAGAGGCACAGCCCTGACTACGTTCCGTGAACTCGGGATCCTTCCCGAGACCGCAGAGGCCCTCGAGGCCGTTGGCATCATCACTCCCTTCCCGATCCAGGAGATGACCCTCCCGGTCGCCATGACCGGCCACGACGTCATCGGCCAGGCCAAGACCGGCACCGGCAAGACCCTGGGCTTCGGGCTCCCCATCATCGACTCCGTCCGCGTCGCCGCCGACGTGGACGCCGGCCGCCTCACCGCGGCCGAACTGCCGACCGCGCCGCAGGCGCTGGTCGTCGTCCCGACGCGCGAGCTGTGCACCCAGGTCACCAACGACCTGCTGGTCGCCGGCAAGGTCCGCAACGTCCGGGTCCTCTCCATCTACGGCGGTCGCGGCTACGAGACCCAGATCGAGGCGCTGGAGCGCGGCGTCGACGTCATCGTCGGCACCCCCGGCCGTCTGCTGGACCTGGCCCGTCAGAAGAAGCTCGACCTGTCGGCCGTGCGCACGCTGGTGCTGGACGAGGCCGACGAGATGCTCGACCTGGGCTTCCTGCCCGACGTCGAGAAGATCATCGACCTGCTTCCCGCGCAGCGGCAGACCATGCTGTTCTCGGCGACCATGCCGGGCGCGGTCATCAGCCTCGCGCGCCGCTACATGAACCGCCCGACCCACATCCGCGCCACCCAGCCGGACGACCAGGGCGCGACGGTCGCGAACATCTCGCAGCACATCTACCGCGCGCACTCGCTCGACAAGGTCGAGATGGTCGCACGCATCCTGCAGGCCGAGGGCCGCAACCTGGCGATGATCTTCTGCCGCACCAAGCGGACCACCGCCGACGTCGCCGAGCAGCTCACCAAGCGCGGCTTCGCCGCCGGCGCCGTCCACGGCGACCTGGGCCAGGGCGCCCGCGAGCAGGCCCTGCGCGCGTTCCGCAACGGCAAGGTCGACATCCTCGTCTGCACCGACGTCGCCGCCCGCGGCATCGACGTCGAGGGCGTCACGCACGTCATCAACTACCAGTGCCCCGAGGACGAGAAGACCTACCTGCACCGCATCGGCCGCACCGGCCGCGCGGGCGCGTCGGGCACCGCGGTCACGCTGGTCGACTGGGACGACATCCCGCGCTGGCAGCTGATCAACAAGGCGCTGGAGCTGTCGTTCAACGACCCGGAGGAGACGTACTCCTCCTCGGCGCACCTGTACGAGCAGCTGCACATCCCCGCCGGGACCAAGGGTGTCCTGCCGCGTGCCGAGCGCACCCGCGCCGGTCTCGACGCGGAGGAGATCGAGGACCTGGGCGAGCCCGGTGGCGGTCGTCGCCGCGGCACGACCAAGCCCGCGGGCCGCAGCGAGGGCCGCACCCGTGACCGCGACGCCGAGCATGACGCGGACCGTCCGGCCGGGCGCCGTGAGCGCGACCGCAAGCGCCGCCGCACGCGCGGCGGCTCGGATGCGCCGGTCTCGGCGGAGGGGACCACGACCGAGGCCCCGGCCGCACCGTCCGCGCCCGACGAGGTGGCGGAGATCGCCGACGCGCCCGCGCGCCGTCGTCGTCGCCGCACGCGCGGCGGGGACCAGGCCGAGGTCGCGGCAGAGGCCGTGGTCGACACCGTCGAGGCGGCGGCCGCCGAGGTGGCCGAGGTGGCCGCGCCGGCCGTCGAGGCTGCGCCGAGCGTGACGGAGGAGGCTCCTGCGGAGCCGCGCCGTCGGCGGACGCGTACGGCCGAGGCTCCCGTGGAGACTCCCGTCGAGGTTGTCGAGGCCCTCGAGGCTCCGGTCGTCGTCGAGGAGACGCCGGCTCCGCGCAAGCGGACGCGCGCGACGAAGAAGGCCGTGGCCGAGGTCGTCGAGGCTCCTGCGGTCGAGGCCCCGGTCGTCGAGACGGTCGAGGAGACGCCCGCGCCGCGCAAGCGCACCCGCGCCACCAAGAAGGCCGTCACCGCCGACGTCGCCGAGGTCGTCGAGGCCGCTGCGGCGGTCGTCGCCGAGGCCGTCGAGGCCGTCACCGAGGAGGCACCGGCTCC
>NZ_BBPP01000023.1:88184-127187 GCF_000787835.1 Streptacidiphilus melanogenes | reverse complement strand
CGCCGGGGAGACGACGGAGAGCCGGTGGTTTCCCGTCCCAGCTTGCAAGACCAGGAGTCCTGCTGGGCGGTCAGTCGTTAACGTTACGTCCGTGCCGTATGCAGCCTGGGAGGTCGCCGTGTCCGCGAACCGATTCACCTACCTCGGTCCGGAGGGCACCTTTACCGAGGCCGCGCTGCGGACGCTGCCCGAGGCGGCCACCCGGGAGCTGGTGCCGGCCGTGTCCGTGCCCGCCGCGTTGGACGCCGTGCGCGGCGGCGAGGCCGCGGCCGCGCTCGTGCCGATCGAGAACTCGGTCGAGGGCGGCATCCGGCAGACCATGGACGAGCTGGCCCAGGGCGAGCCGCTGATGATCTACCGCGAGGTGCTGCTGCCGATCTCCTTCGCGCTGCTGGTCCGGCCCGGGACGAAGCTCGAGGACGTGAAGACCGTCACCGGGCATCCGGCCGCCCAGCCGCAGGTGCGCCACTGGATGGCGGAGAACCTGCCGGACGCGCACTGGGAGTCGGCGGCGTCCAACGCCGACGGGGCGCGGCTGGTGCAGGAGGGGCGGTACGACGGTGCGTTCGCGGGCGCGTTCGCGGCGCCCCTGTACCACCTGGAACCGCTGGCGAAGGAGATCCACGACGCCGCGAACGCGACGACCCGTTTCGTGCTGGTCGGCCGCCCGGGACGGCCGCCGGCGCCGACGGGGCGGGACAAGACCTCGGCCGTGTTCTGGCTGGCGGACGACCACCCGGGCGCGCTGCTGGAGCTGCTGCAGGAGTTCGCCGTGCGCGGCGTGAACCTGATGCGCATCGAGTCCCGGCCGACGGGCGAGGGGCTGGGCAAGTACTGCTTCGCCGCCGACGCGGAGGGCCACATCACGGACCGTCGGGTGAGCGAGGCGCTGATGGGCCTGCACCGGATCTGTCCGCAGGTGCGGCTGCTGGGCTCCTACCCGCGCGCGGACGCGGTGCCGGCGACCGTGCGTCCGGGCACGTCGGACGAGGAGTTCGCCCGCGCCTCGGACTGGCTGTCCCGCGCTCTGGACGGTCGCGGCGAGCTGTAGTCTCCACCGGTCGAGGCGGAGTTTCCACACCGCCGACCGACTTATCCACAGGCGGCCTGGTTATCCACAGCCTGGGGATGCGCCGCGAGATCCGACGAATCTCCCCCTTGCCCACCAAAGCTTGCAGATCAGGCAAGTCGGACATATAGGGATTCAGAGCGTCAGTTTCCCCAAAGTCCCCTTCGTGGACCCAAAAAATCACGCCCCTGGCTGCAAACTCCAGGTTTAGCGAGCTCAGAGGCGTGATTACCCACAATCCACAGGGCTTCCGGGCGCCCTGTGGATAAAGCGGGGATATCCACAAGTCTTCCCGGTCAGGCGTCGGGGAAGTTGATGGAGTAGCCCTGCTGCATCAGCCACGGCAGCAGCTGGCCCAGGGCCGCGACGGTCTGGCTGCGATTGCCGCCCGCGTCGTGCATCAGAATGATCGAGCCGGGCCGCACGTTCTTCTTGACGTCGGCCACGATGGAGGCGACCCCGGGCCGCTTCCAGTCATTGGTGTCGATGCTCCACGCGAGCGGACGCAGTCCGTTCTTCGCGGATATCCCGCGGATCTCGGGAGTGAAATCCCCGCCCGGCGCACGGAACCAGCTGACCTCGGTTCCCGGGCCGCCGGCCTGCTCGATCATCTGCTTCGCGCCGACGATCTCGTTGGTCTCGTAGGCGAGACCACGCGTCGACATCGCCTCGTTGTGGTGGACCGAGTGGTCGCAGAGACGGTTGCCGCCCGCGAGGACCTGCTTCACCACGGCCGGCGCCGCCTGCGCCTCGGGGCCTATCTCGCAGAAGGTCGCGTGCGCGTGGTACTTGGCGAGCAGCGCCAGGATCTGCGGCGTCCACTGCGGGCTCGGGCCGTCGTCGAAGGTGAGCGCGACGGTCTTCTCGCCGCCCGGGTGGGCGACGTAGTACTCGAGCTCCTTGCTGACCGTCTCTGTCCCGCTGGACGGAACGGTGTCACCGGAGGTGCTCTTCGGGTCCGGCGAGGCACTCGCCGTGCCGCCGTTCCTGGCCCCGTCGTTGCTCGCCCCCTGCGCACCGGCGCCCCCACCGCAGGCGGAGAGAGCCAGCACCGCCGCCAGCACCGCTCCCGCCGCCGCCACCGTACGCGTCCTCATGCCTGGTCCCACCTTCCGTTCGCCGTCCGCAGGTTGTCGTCTGCCGAACAACTGTCGCAGCACTGAAAGCGTGCTCAGAGCGATCTCACAGCTTTGACGTGGCCCCGGGACGAAGATGTGACAAAGCAGACCCTGCGACTGTGAGTCGGCTCACCCCTCCCCGGGCCCGGTACTCTCGTTACCGTGATTGACCTTCGCCTGCTTCGCGTGGACCCGGACCGTGTGCGTGCCTCCCAGCGCGCCCGAGGTGAGGACGTCGAGCTCGTCGACGCCCTGCTCGCCGCCGACGAGCGGCAGCGATCGTCCAGTTCCCGCTACGACGAACTGCGCAACGAGCAGCGGCAGCTGGGCAAGCAGGTGGCGCAGGCCAAGGGCGACGAGAAGGCCGCCCTGCTGGAGCGCACCAAGGAGCTGGCCGGCGAGGTGAAGGCCGCCAATGCCGAGCAGAGCGAGGCCGAGGCCGAGGTGCAGCGTCTGCTGGGCGGGCTGGCCAACCTGCTCGACCCCGCCGCCCCGATCGGCGGCGAGGAGGACTTCGTCACTCTCGAGGAGGTCGGCACCCCGCGCGACTTCGCCGCGGAGGGCTTCGAGCCGCGCGACCACGTCGAGTTGGGCAAGCTCCTCGGTGCGATCGACACCGAGCGCGCCGCCAAGGTCTCCGGCTCGCGCTTCTACTACCTGACCGGCGTCGGCGCGCTGCTGGAGCTCGCCCTGGTCAACATGGCGATCGCTCAGGCCACCGAGGCCGACTTCATCCCGATGATCACGCCGGCGCTGGTGAAGCCGCGCGCGATGGAGGGCACCGGCTTCCTCGGCCAGGCCGCGGAGAACGTCTTCCACCTCCCGGAGGACGACTTCTACCTGGTCGGCACCTCCGAGGTGCCGCTGGCCGCCTACCACATGGACGAGATCCTCGACGGCGACCAGCTGCCGCTGCGCTACGCCGGGTTCTCGCCCTGCTTCCGCCGCGAGGCCGGCACCTACGGCAAGGACACCCGCGGCATCATCCGCGTCCACCAGTTCGACAAGGTGGAGATGTTCTCCTACGTCGCGCCGGAGGACGCGGAGGCGGAGCACAAGCGCCTGCTCCAGTGGGAGAAGGACTTCCTGAACAAGCTCGGCCTCGCCTACCGCGTCATCGACGTGGCCTCGGGCGACCTGGGTGCGTCCGCGATGCGCAAGTTCGACATCGAGGCGTGGATCCCGACCCAGGGCAAGTACCGCGAGCTGACCTCGACCTCCAACTGCGGTGAGTTCCAGGCGCGTCGCCTGGGCATCCGGATGCGCGGCGAGGAGGGCAACCGCCCGCTGGCCACGCTGAACGGCACGCTGTGCGCGGTGCCGCGCACCATCGTGGCGCTGCTGGAGACGCACCAGCTGGCCGACGGCTCGGTCGTCGTGCCGGAGGCGCTGCGGCCGTACCTGGGCGGGCGCGAGGTGCTCACCCCGGTCGGCAAGTAGCCCCTGCGGGACCCGAAAGAGAGTCAGACCACGTGAGCTCCGCCCCGCGGCCGTTCGACCTGATCGCGACCGACCTGGACGGGACGCTGCTGCGCGACGACCACACCGTGTCGTCGCGCACCCAGCTGGCCCTGGCGGCCGCGCAGGCCGCCGGGGCGCAGCACATCGTGGTGACCGGGCGTTCGGCCCGGTGGACCCGGCCGACGCTGGACGCGATCGGCTACACCGGCCTCGCGGTCTGCGGCCAGGGCGGCCAGCTCTACGACGCGGGCGCGCACCGGTTGGTGACGTCGGTCACGTTGGACCGTCAGGTGGCCGCCCTCGCCCTCGCCAAGGCGGAGGCCGAGGTCGGCCCGATGGCCGTCGCCGTCGTGCAGGACGGCCTGGAGGGCGACGTCCTCTTCGACCGGACCTACGACATGCCCTCCGCCGGCGAGAGGCTGGCCGCGGAGGAGCCGGTCGCCGACATCGCCGAGCTGTGGGCCAAGCCGCTGAGCCGGGTGCTGGTGCAGCACAGGCGACTGTCCGACGACGAGCTGGCGGCGGCCGTCAGCGCCGCAGCGGGCGGCCTGGTGACGGTGGTGCTGGCCGGGCAGGGCTTCGTGGAGCTGCTGCCGCTGGGCCTGTCCAAGGCGACCGGGCTGGCGCTGGCCTCTTCGCGCCTGGGCACGACGAAGGACCGGACCGTCGCCTTCGGCGACATGCCGAACGACATACCGATGTTCCGCTGGGTCGGCCACGCGGTGGCGATGGCCAACGCGCACACCGAGCTCAAGGCCGTCGCGGACGAGATCACGCTGAGCAACGAGGAGGACGGGGTCGCCGTCGCTCTGGAGCGAATCTTCCAGCTCTGAGTCTTGTTAACATGGTGGCGAAGATACCTCACCAGGAAGGCAAGGCGGAGCAATGGCGATGGGCGTTGCGGTGCTCGTCGACGCCGTGCTGATCGACCTGGCCGAGCTGATCGACGCGAACATCAAGCGTCCGGAGAGCTGACGCCGCGCGCCTCGTGCGCATGCCGGCCCTCTCCCGCTCCTTCTTCTCGTTCGTCTGAGGCTCACCCATGTCCCGCTCCGTGCTCGACACGCCCGTTTCGTATGCCTCCGCACCTTCTGCGGCCTCACGGCTGACCCGCGTCCTCGCCCACCCGGCGACCGCGCTGGTCGGCATTCTGCTCGTCTCGCTCAACATGCGTGCCGCCGTCTCCGCGGTCTCCCCGCTGCTCGGCGACGTCAGCGACCACTACGGCCTCTCCGCCACGGCGGGCGGCCTGCTGACCACGATCCCGGTGCTGATGATGGGTTCGGTCGCGCCGCTCGCGGCTCGGCTGAACCGCAGGATCGGCCCCGAGCGCGTGGTCGCGCTGGCGCTGCTGACGCTGGCGGCCGGGATCGTGCTGCGCGTCCTGCCCGGGACCTCGGCCCTGTTCGCCGGCAGCCTGGTGCTGGGCGCGGCGATCGCCCTGCTCAACGTCACCATGCCCGGCCTGGTCAAGCGCGACTTCCCGGAGCGCGCGGCGGCGATGACCGGCGTCTACACCACCTCCATGATCGTCGGCGCGACGCTGGCGGCCGCGCTGAGCGTCCCGCTGGAGCACGCCTTCGGCGGCTGGGCGGGCTCGATGGCCTCGTGGTCGGTGCCGGCCGCCTTCGCCTTCCTCGCCTGGCTGCCGCAGCTCACCGCCACCAAGCGCCCGCGGACGGCCCCGTCCGGGACCGCCGCCAGGATCCCCGGACTGTGGCGGCACCCGCTGGCCTGGCAGCTCGCCGTCTTCATGGGCATCCAGTCGCTGCTCTCCTACACGCTGATCGCCTGGCTGCCGACGATCCTCACCACGCAGGGCATGGACCGCGGCACTGCCGGGGCCGTCTTCGCGGTCAGCTCGCTGGTCCAGATCCCGGCCGCGTTCTTCGTCCCGCTGACCGCCGGCCGGACGAACAACCAGCGGGCGCTGGTGGCCCTGATGGTGGGTTCGATGGCCACCGGCGTGGCGGGCCTGCTGGTCGCGCCGACAGCCGCCCCCTGGCTGTGGGCGATTCTCATCGGCATCGCGCAGGGCGGCGGCTTCGGCCTGGCCATGGCGATGATCGTGCTGCGCAGCGGGTCCGCCCAGGTCGCCGCGCAGCTGAGCGGGATGTCGCAGCTCGTGGGCTACTTCATCGCGGCCGTCGGCCCGGTGGGCTTCGGTGCGCTGCACCAGACGACGGGCGGCTGGGTGCTCCCGCTGGGGATGCTCCTCGGCTGCTGCGCGATCGGCCTGACCGCGGGGCTCGGCGCGGGCCGCAAGCTGGTCCTCTCCTCCTGAGCCCGGACCCTCCGCCGACCGAACCGGTACGAGGCGGCGCCGAGGATCCGCCCGCCGTACAGGAACGCGTCACGGGGCATGGGTATCGTCGCGCGGATCCGCCACCGGTCGAGTCCGGAGCAGCCCCCGCATGAGCGCCGTCGGTCGCCTGCTCGGACCGGCCCCGCCGGGCCCACCCTTCCGGGCGGCCTGATCTGGCTCGTCCCCTACGGAGCCCGCAACGCGGAGTACCACTGGCACGGCCTCCAGCACCTCACCGGAAACCTCTGCCCGCTGCTCGGGGTGCTGCTGCTGGCCGCCCTCGCGGTGCACCTGCTGGGGGCGCGGTTCCCCGCGCCCCTGCGTCGTGCGGCTACCTCACTCCTCTCCCGCGAGGGTGAGCCGCGTCAGCCGTGACGACGCGAGCCACGCGCCACCCAGGGTGGCGACGATCAGCAGCGGCACGGCCGTCGGCAGGTGGACCGAGGAACTGATCACACCCGGGGAGGCGATCTTCTCCCCGATCGACAGCGCCCACTGGTGCACGCTCAGTGTCTGCGCGCCCGGCACGTACTGGCCGACGACCGTCTCCCACAGCAGGGCGTACATCAGGCCCCACACCACGGCATGGCGGGAGACCACGCCCAGCAGCAGGAAGAGCGCGCTGTAGGCGATGCCGGCGATCAGCGCGGCGATGGTGAAGCCGAGCGTGAGGTTCTCGAAGGTGCCGAAGAGGATCAGCCCGGCGAAGTACGTCGGCAGCGCGGCGAACACGATCGAGCAGCCGATCGCGACGACGAGCTTCGAGGTGATGATCTTCCACCGCGGCTGGGGCTTGGACAGCAGGTAGATGATCGAGCCGTCGTCGATCTCGGGGCCGATGGCCCCGGTACCGGCGACGAGCCCGACCAGCGGGACCATGGTGCCGAGGGCGAGGCCGCCGAGGATGTTGGCGGCCGTGCTCTCGTCCTGGCCCGCGATGCCGCGGATCAGCGCGGAGAGCGCCAGCAGGAGGACCGGCAGCGCCAGCAGCAGCAGGCCTCGGCGGCGGCCGAGCAGGCCGCGCGCCGTCAGCCGGGCGACAGTGACGTTCATGATGGGGTCTTGGCCTTCCCTAGCGTGGCTACTTGGCGGCGACGAGGTAGGAGAAGACGCTCTCCAACGACTCGTCGGCCGGGGAGACGGTCAGCAGGCGGATGCCTGCCTCCTTGGCGACGCGCGGCACCAGCTCGGTGAACCGGTAGAAGTCGACCGCCTGGATCTGCAGCTGCTGCTCCTTCAGATCCAGCTCGATGCCGGCCGTGGACGCGTCGGCGATCAGCGCCGCGGCGAGCGCGCGGTCGTCGCTGGAGCGGACCGTGTAGCGGTGCGGGCGGTCCGTCATCAGGCGGCGGATCTTGCGGTAGTCGCCGGAGGCGGCGTGGCGGCCCGCCACGATCACCTCGATGTGGCGGGCGAGCTGCTCGACCTCCTCCAGGATGTGGGAGGAGAACAGGACCGTGCGCCCCTCGGCGCCGAACCGGCGCAGCAGCTCCATCAGCTGCATCCGCTGGCGCGGGTCCATGCCGTTGAACGGCTCGTCCAGCAGCAGCACGGCCGGGTCGTGGACGAGGGCCGAGGCCATCTTCACGCGCTGCTTCATGCCCTTGCTGTACGTGGAGACCTGGCGCTCCTGCGCGTACTCCATCTCCACCGTGGCGAGCGCCCGCTTGGCCGCGGCGCCCGGATCGGGCAGGCCGTGCAGCTCGGCGTTGGCGAGGACGAAGTCCCAGCCGGTGAGGAAGTCGTACATGGCCTCGCGCTCGGGCACGAGCCCGATCTGCTTGTAGGCCTGCTGGTTCTTCCAGATCGGCGTGCCGTCCAGGGTCACCGCACCGGAGGAGGGCGGCAGGAAGCCGCTCATCATGTGGATCAGCGTGGACTTGCCGGCACCGTTCGGCCCCAGCAGGCCGGTGACGCCGGGCTCGATCGTCATCGAGACGTCGTTGACCGCGACGACGTTGCCGAACCAGCGGGAGACCCGGTCGATGCTGATGGTGGTCATGTGCTGCCTCCTCAGATCTTCCGGTAGCGACGGACGAGCAGGGCGAAGGTGCCGGCGGCCAGCACCGCGATCTCGGCGAGGAAGACGACGCCGCCGAGCGTGGTGGGCATCTGTGCGACGTTGCCCCGCAGCGGCAGGTCGAACATCCACGAGACGGTGGAGTCGATCAGGAAGCCCGGGTTCAGCATGGCCACCCAGAACGACGCGGCCTGGTGGCCGGTCACGTGCATGACCTCGCGCAGCGCGCCGGAGACGCCCGCCGAGACCATGAACAGCGCGATGATCGCCGCCACGCCGAAGCCGCGGCGGGGCGTCAGCGAGGCGATCAGCAGGCCGAGGCCGGCGTAGACGAGCGAGTAGAAGGCGGCGGCGACGACGCCGAAGGCGAAGTGCTTGGTGTTGTAGCCGAAGTCCATCGACCCCAGCATCGAGCCAATCCACATGATCAGCATCGGCAGCACGGTGAGGATGAAGACGGCGGAGACCATCGCCGCGTACTTGGCCCGCACGTAGTCGCTGGAGCGCAGCGGGCGGGAGAAGTAGAGCGGGACCGTCATGAACCGCAGGTCGCGCGAGAGCAGCACCGGCGCCTGGGCGGCGGTGAAGACCGCGGTGACGAACTGCAGGTTGGTCAGGTACTGCGGGTAGTCGACGGGCAGCTTGCCCATCTTCACGTAGATCGAGACGGCTACGATGATCAGCGCGGGCACCGCCATGATCGCGGTCATGGCCATCGGCAGGATCTTGGACTTGCCGGACCGGCCCAGGCCGAAGGCGCCGCGCAGGCTCGAGGTGTAGAGCGAGCGGGTGGCGTAGCCGACGCCCAGCCGGGGGCCCTCGTAGTGGCGGTAGCCGATGTCGTGGATGACGTCGAGGCGCCCCTCGGGCGCGTGCGTCTCAGACATGAGCGACCTCCTCGGCCTTGTCGGCGCCGTCCACGCCGTGGGCGCCCGCGGCGAACACCTCGGAGATGTGGTGACGACGCTGCTCCAGCCGGACCAGACCGACGCCCAGCTCGGCGACCGCGTCCCGGATCACGTCGTAGACCTCGTCCCCGTCCAGCTCCACCAGCAGCACGTGCCCGGAGTCGGCGCCGACCGTCAGCCCGGCCTCGGTCAGCCGCGCCCGCAGTGCGGCGTTCACGTCGAAGGCCGGATCGTCCTGGCGCTCCGTCACCTCGACCGCCAGCAGTGAGGTGGCGGCGGTCAGGTCGGCGGTGGAGGAGCTGCGCAGCAGCTTGCCGCCGTCGATCACGACGACGTGGTCGCAGGTGCGCTCCAGCTCCCCGAGCAGGTGCGAGGTGACCAGCACGGAGATGCCGAACTCGCGGTGGACGCGCCGGATCAGCTCCAGCATGTCGTCCCGGCCGACCGGGTCGAGCCCGTTGGTCGGCTCGTCCAGCAGCACCAGCTGCGGATCGTGCACGAGCGCCTGGGCGAGCTTGACGCGCTGCTTCATGCCCGTCGAGTACGTGCCGATCGGGCGGTAGCGCTCCTCGTACAGGCCGACGTGCCGCAGGATGTCGGCGGTCCGCTCGCGCGCGGCCGTGGCGGGCAGGCCCGACATCCGGGCCATGTGCACCACGAACTCCGTCGCGGACACGTCCGGCGGCAGACAGTCGTGTTCGGGCATGTAGCCCACCCGCTCGCGGATCGCGCCGCCCTCGGTGGCGACGTCGAGCCCGAGCACGCGGGCGGTGCCCTCGGTGGCTGGGGCCAGCCCCAGCAGGATCTTGATGAGAGTGGACTTACCCGCGCCGTTCGCCCCGACCAGACCGACCACTCCGGGCTGCACCTCGACACTGAGGTGGTCCAGAGCGGTGACCCGGGGGAACCTCTTGGTGAGGTGATCCGTAGTGATGACAGCCACAGGACGACCCTAGCCACACCGTGGCCCGGGTCACATCAGGTTCGCGGCTGACTTTTCCCTAGCCCAGGGATGTATCCGCGGGGGTGTTTCCCCTAGGGGACGCACCCCCGCGGTATCAGGGTTCAGCCGCCGAGCAGCTCGGTCTGCAACGTCAGGGCCTGCTCGAAGTCGACCCGGTTGACCGCCTTCGGGTTGGTCACCACCAGCAGCCCCGCGATCTCGTCGGCGGAGAACACGGACGCCCGCACGGCGGGCTTGCCGCCCTTCGCAGCCGCCGTCAGGTTCTGCCCGTTCCCCGCCCCCGGGGAGTCGTCGGGCGTGCTGAAGCCCTGGTCGGGCGCCTGCGCCAGGTGCATGTCGATGGCCTCCGCCTGGGTCAGGGCCGTGGCCGCCGTCCCGCTCCGGAACGGCACCAGGTAGACGGCGACGTGCGTCCCGTCCGGCATGGTCCAGCCGGTGGCCGCGACCTGGCGCGCGCCGTTCTCCCGCAGCAGTTGCGCCACCGAGCCCGACGAGGTGAACAGACCCGCGTAGTCGGACATCGCGACCCAGCCCTTCCGCCCCGGCAGCGCCGGGTCGGGCTTGGCGCCGACCGCGGACGGGAGCAGCAGCAGCCGGACGTCGCCGATCGCGTGCGGCACCGTCCCGCCCGGCGCGCCCTGCGAGAGCCCGCTCTCACCCGGACCCGAGGCCCCCGGCGGCAGCTCCGGCAACCGCAGCGCGGGGTACGTGAACCGGCCGTCCGCCGGCGTCGCCAGTCCGGGGACGTCGGTCCGCTTCGGGGCCATCACCGCGAAGGCGGTGCCGGTCCCGAGCCCGAGGCAGAGGACCGTGGCGGTGGTCCATCGCAGCACGGTCCGCAACGCGGGTCGGCGCGTGCGCGCCGACCCGGCGGGTTCGGGCGATGCGGCGGGCTCGGCGGGCCCCGCCACAGTCCCGGCCTCAGCTTCCTCCGGCGGCGCGGACGATGCGAGCGCGTCAGGCCCGGTGGGCGATGCGAGCTCGGCAGGATCGGGCGCAGGCGCGGAGGAGGGCGCAGGCGCGGACGATGCCGGCTCGGCCGACGCGGTGGTCTCGGCAGGCTCCGCCCCAGCCTCTGCAGGCGCGGGCGAATCGGCGGGCTCGCCGGCATCAGGCTCGGGGGCATCCGGCCCGGCGGCCTCCGCCACCGTCTCGGCCTCAGCCGCCCGGGACGACACGGACGAAGCGAGCTTGGCGGGTTCCGCCTCGGTCGCGGCTTCGCCGGGCGCGGGCGATGCAGACGACTCGGCCGGCTCGGCAGCCGATGCGGGCTTGGCCGGTGCGGCCGCGGCGGGTTCGGCCGGTGCGGCCGCGGCGGGGGCCGGCTTGGGCTCGTCGGAAGTCGTCATATCTGGGCCCCCGGGATCGCGAGTCGGTTGAGTTGGGCTTCCAGAAGCGCGGCGGCGCCCTGCTGGTCGAGCGGGGCGGCGCCGTAGGCGTCGACGGCGACGAGCAGGTCGCCCACGGCCGCGTCGCAGTGCATCGAGTCGAGGCGGTCGCCCGGCGGCGCGGGAAGGAGGTAGCAGTGGGCCTCCGGGTGGCCCGGGATGCTCGGTCCGGCACGGAAGACGTCGGTCGAGTCGGCGAGGTACTTGCCGACCTCCGCCCAGCCCTTGGCGGAGTGCTGGTTCTCCTGGAGCAGCGACATCTCCACGACCTGCGAGCTGTTGTCGGTGTAGACGCGCAGCCCGTACCCGAGAACGTGGTCGAGGTCGAGCCGGCTCTTCAGCTGGGTCCGCTCGGCGGCGCTCAGGAACGAGAACTGCTTGGCGAACATCGCCTCGTACTGGTCACGGGTGAGCACACTGTTGTCCCCGAGGCCCATGTCGTCGGGGCCGTAGGCGTAGCCGGCCGGCATCGGCAGCAGCAGGTCGCTGAGCGAGCCGTAGTGGTCGCCGTCCGAGTGCGCGCCGAAGGTCGGCTTCGCCGTCTGGGCGGTCGCCACCGGCTTCGCGGGGGCGGGCGAGCGCAGCGCCAGCCCGACGCCGGTTCCGACGCCGACGGCGGAAAGGACGAAGGCGACTCCGAGCGCCCCGAGGGCCATCCGCCGGCGCACGGGCGCCCGGGGAGTCTCGACCGGCGGCAGCGGTTGCTGGGCCTGCACCGGCTGCTCGGGCTGCTCGGGCTGCAGCGGCTGCACGGCCTGCACCGGCTGCTCGGGCGGGGGAAGCTGGTCGGTCACAGTCGCTCCAACTGACTCTGCAACAGGTTCATCAGCGGCTTCCCGTCGACCCGGTGCGACGAGTCGACGTAGATCAGCACCGCGATGTCTCCGTGGACGGCCAGGCCGACGCCCTCGTAGTAGCTGCCACCGTCCGGGTCCTGATGCTGCTTCGGCCCGACGTAGACACCGCCGGTGATCGAGCTGTCGGGGATCTGGGTGTAGTTGTTCAGGCCGCCGACGTCGTCCGAGGCGTACTCGGCCTGGCCGTTGATGAACGACGTGGCCGACTCACCCTGGTCGTGCCGGTACTGGACCAGCTGGATCTCGTAGCTGTCGGAGCCCTGCAACCACGTGGCCACCGCGATGCGGCGGATCCCCAGAGGAAGCTGGTAGCGCATCGCCGAGTCCGGCTTCTCGAAGCCCTCGATGAAGTCCTTGAACGGGAGCCAGCCGTTCTCGCCCAGCGGTGCGGGCCACGGCTTGCTGCCGGAGGGGACCGGCACCAGGAGCTTGGTGAGGTCGCCGTCGGTCTTCGCCATGTCGTCCTCGGCGGCGGTCAGCGCTGGAGCGCTGCGGTGCGCCGAGGGGTACTGCGGCTGTGCGACGGCGAGCGGCGGCAGCGGGGTGGGCTTGCGAGAGGCCTGCACCGCGTAGCCGGTGCCGGCTCCGCCCAGCACGCCCACCGCGACCGCGGCAGCCATGATCCGCGCGGTCCGTCCGCGCGGCCGCGGCACCGAAGCCGCCTCGGGCGCAGGCGCAAGCTCGGGTGCGGGCTCAGCCGTCGGTTCGGCCGTCAGTTCGGCCGCCGACTGGGACCCGGAGTCTGCAGGGGTACTCATCATTTCCTCCAAGTCCCTTGTCAGTGGCCGGATCCGAGGCGCTGCTCCTGCCGCTTCATCAGCGGTGTGAGCAGGGAGTGGTCCAGGGTGCCGGTGCCGGAGACGACGATCTCGTACTCCACGTCGCCGACGTGGGAGACGCCGATCAGCGTTCCCGTCCCGCCGCTGTCGGACGGGTTGATCGCCTGCCCCTTGGCGTTCGAGACACCGGAGATGTCGAAGCTGTCGCCATGGGCGTAGGACAGGCCGCTGACCCAGTCGGCGGCGTGCCCGGCACTGTCGAAGTGGATCAGGTTGACGTCGACGGTGTAGAGCCCGTCATTGGTCCGGTAGCTGCGCGAGGCGCCGCCGGTGCAGCCGTACTGCTTCAGGATCTGCTTGCTCGTGGACGAGTTGCTCATCGTCTTCGCGATGTCCGAGACGCTCTCCGTGGTGCCGTCCGGGTCGCCGTAGGCCTCGGCGTCGTCCGGGACCGGCAGCAGGAAGAAGCGCAGGTCGCCGCTGTGGGTCGAGCCGTTGACGTAACCCTTGACGGTCGAGCTCGGGCTCGGCGTCGGCGTCGCGGCGATGCTCGGCAGCACCGCGGGTGCGGACGGGGAGGCCGACGGGGACGCACTGGTCCGTGCCTCGGCCACGGCGGTGCCACCGCCGCCCGTGTTGGCGGCGATCGCCGCCGAGGTACCGGCGACGGCCAGCCAGACCGCGGCCGCCACGGTGATGGTGACGCTCTTTCGACGCGCCCGGGCCGACGTGGATTCCGGCGCGTACTCCGGTGCGGACTCCGGTGCGGCCTGGGGCTCGACCTGGGAGTCGGGCTGGGACTCGGCTTGGGGCTCGGGCTCTCCGGACATGTCTTCAGATTCCATGGTTCCTCCAGGGAACAGTCCCCGAGGAACGAAATTTTTCGAGCATGACAAATTCCCCCACAGCACACGATTCATGGCGCAACGGCAGCGAGTGATGGGCTCTCAACTGGCCTGCGACCTGCGAGTATGCCGGGATCCACAGCAGCCGCCCAAGTTGTTTATATGATCGATACCTGGTTCGCGGTCACACTGCCGGGAATTGCGTCATTCGCTACGGGAAATTCCGGAACGTCCGGTTGCCACGTCACTCGCGGCCCATACCAGCCCCGCGTTCTCCTCGGCCGGTCGCGCGCCGTCGACGACCAGCGCGCAGTGATCACGCAGCGGTTCGACGTGACGCAGGAACGCGTCGCGGCGCGCCTCGGTGTAGTTGCGCAACAGCACGTCCAGGGGGAAGCCGCCCTGGACGCACTTGCGCTGGATCTTCCGGACGAGCCGGAGGTCCGCGTCGAGGTCCACGAACACGTCCAGGCGTCCGGGCGTCGCGCGCCCGGTGGTGGTCGTGGCCGCGAAAAGGCCGTCGGCGACCACCGTCCGCCCGGCGCGCAGCGCGGCCGCGACGTCCCGTTCCCAGTGGCCCCAGTCGAGCGACGCGGGCTCGCCGACGTCGAGCCGCGGCACGCCCCGCGGGTCGGGCCGCCACACACCGGTGGCCGGGTCGGTGACGAAGTAGTCGTCCCCGTGCAGCAGCACCACGTCCCGGCCCTCGGGGGCGGTCGCGGCGAGGGCCCGGGCCAGGGTGGTCTTGCCGGCGCCGGGACCGCCGGTGAGGGTGATCAGCACGGGGACACGGTAACGAGGGGCGGGCTAGCCGAGCTGGGCCAGGCCCTCGGTCGCGATCTGCTCGAAGACGGCGAGGTCGTTCTCGAAGATCGAGTCCGGGACGGGCCAGTGGATGACCAGCTCGTCGATGCCGAGGTCACGGTAGGTGCCGGCCCAGTCGACGAAGGCGTCCAGCGAGGAGAGGGGCTTCTCCGCGGTGGAGCCCTGGAGCAGCATCTTCTGGATGCCGCCGAAGTCGCGCCCCTCGGCCTCGCAGGCCGCACGGAGCTTGCCGAGCTGCGCCTCGATGACGGCCGGCGCCTGTTCGACGGGCACGTCGCCGGGACCACGCGGGTCGCCGTAGGTGACCCAGCCCTGCCCGTACTTCGCGGCCAGCTTCAGGCCGCGCGGGCCGGTGGCCGCGACGTAGAACGGCACCCGCGGCTGCTGCACGCAGCCGGGGATGTTCCGGGCCTCGATCGCCGAGTAGAAGCGGCCCTCGACGGTGGTCTCCTGCTGCGTGAGCAGCCGGTCGAGCAGCGGCAGGAACTCGTCGAACCGGTCCGCCCGCTCCCTGGGCGTCCACGGCTCCTGGCCGAACGCGGTGGCGTCGAAGCCGGTGCCGCCGACCCCGATGCCGACGGTGATCCGGCCACCGGAGACGTCGTCGAGCGTCATCAGCTCCTTGGCGAGCGTCACCGGGTGCCGGAAGTTCGGCGAGGTGACGAGCGTGCCGAGCCGCAGCCGCTCGGTCGCGCAGGCCGCGGCGGTCAGGGTCGGCACGGCGCCGAACCAGGGGTCGTTCTGGAAGGACCGCCAGGTGAGGTGGTCGTAGGTGTACGCGGCGTGGAAACCGAGTTCCTCGGCTCGCTGCCAGATCTTCTGTCCCTCGCTCCACCGGTGGATGGGGAGGATCACCGTGCTCAGACGCATACCCCCGACCTTATGCCGACAAGGCGGTCAGGTAGGGCCGAGAGCCGCCCGACCACGGCGTCCTGGCCCCCTTCCGGTCCGGACCCAGGCCCTCCCCGGCGGCGCGGAGGAAGAGGCCGTCCTCCATGGCGTGCGCGTTCTGGCCGCCCACGACCCCACCCCCGCAGGTGGCCACCCACCTCACGTCCGGGCCAGGCTGTCGAGCCGATTCCGCAGGTCAGCACGGTCGCTCTCAGGTCGTGTAACCGGAGTTGAGTTCCACGTACGCCTCCGTCAGATCGCATCCGTAGACGGTGAAGGCGCCCGCGGCGATGCCGAGGTCGACGCGGATGAGGATCTCGTCGCCGCCGAGGTACGCCGCCGCGCGGGCCAGCCGGGCGTCGTCCGGCTCGTCGGGGAACATCGGCAGGTCTCCGTATTGGATGGTCACTCGGCCGGGGTGGATGTCGTGTTCGTCGTGGAGCTTGCCGACGGCCATGGCGACGCGGCCCCAGTTGGGGTCGGCGCCGTGGACGGACGTCTTGACCAGCGGGGAGTTGACGACGGCCTTGCCGACGCGCTTGGCCTGGGCGTCGTCGCGGGCGCCGGTGACCTGGACCTCGACGAGCTTGGCGGCACCCTCGCCGTCGGAGGCGATGTCGCGGACGAGGGTGAGCGCGGCCTGGTGCAGGACCCGCTCGAACTCGGACTCGTCGACGGGCCCGGCGAGGCCGTTGGCGAAGACGGCGGCGGAGTCGCTGGTGGAGGTGTCGGTGTCGATGCTGAGGGCGTTGAAGGTCCGGTCCACGACGCGACGGAAGATCGCGTCCAGGGTCGCGGCGTCGAGCTCGGCATCGGTGAAGAAGAAGGTCAACAGCGTCGCCATGTTCGGCTCGATCATGCCGACGCCCTTGGCGATGCCGACCACGACGGCGTCGCCGCAGCGCAGCCGGACGCACTTGCTGCGGGTGTCGGTGGTCATGATGGCCGCGGCCGCGGCCTCGAAGTCGGCGGGTGGGAGCGGGGAGGGGATGGCCGCGATGCCGGCGCGGAGGGAGTCCATGGGGTACGGGCGGCCGATGACGCCGGTCGAGCCGATGACCAGCTCCTCCGGCTTCACCCCCGCAGCAGCCGCGGCCAGGCGGCGCACCTCCTCCGCGTTGGCGGCGCCGACCCTGCCCGTGGCCACGTTGGCGTTGCGGGAGACCACGACCATGCCGCGGCTCGCCTGTGCGGCCGAGTCGGCGCGGCTCAGTACGACGCTCGGCCCGGCGAAGCGGGACCGGGTGAAGACGGCCGCGGAGACCGCAGGAACCTCGGAGACCACCAGCGCGAAGTCGTGCGCGGTGTCCTTGAGGCCCATGTTGGCGGTGTAGGAGCGGAAACCCAGGGGCAGCAGGGCAGGCGGATTCGTCATGGCGTGAAGCATAGCTATGCATGCAAGCGAATGCTCATGCGTTTCAGGAGTCGGAATGCCCCACCTGGTCGCGGTAGTCGTACTCCGTGTAGGGGTAGTTGGGGCGCTCGTAGGCGAACTCCGAGCGGTCCGCGCCCGCCGCCTCGGCCAGCCAGGCGTCGGCCAGCGGCGGCTCGGCAGGAGCCGGAACCGCGATCGGGATGTTGGTCAGCTGCCCGCCCGGCACCGGGTGGGCGACGCCCGCGACAGGCGCTCCGAGGCCCGTCGGAGCCCGCAGTGAGCCGTAGCGTTCCATGCGCTGCCAGCGCAGCCGTGCCCCGGCCACCGCCGTGACCACGGACTGGATCACCACCAGGTACATCAACTGCCGGTAGACGAACTGCTGGAGCGGCAGGCTCCACAGCGGCCCCAGCCGCTCCCCGTCCAACCGGAACGCGTACAGGCCCAGCAGCAGTTGCAGCAGCAGGAAGGCGGACCAGAGCCCGAGCACGTGCCACGGGTCGAGGAAGACCAGCCCGTACAGGGCGAAGATGTCCACCACCGGCGCCAGCAGCGGCAGCAGCACCTGGAAGAGCAGCAGGTAGCCGAGGCCGCGACGGCCCAGCTTGCCCGCGGCTCCGCGCTGGAAGACCGCGCCGCGGTGCTTCCACATCGCCTGCATGGTCCCGTAGCACCAGCGGTAGCGCTGCCGCCACAGGGCGCCCAGGGAGGCCGGGGCCTCCGTCCAGGCCACCGCGTCCTGCTCGTAGACCACGCGCCAGCCGTCCCGGCAGAGCGCCATGGTGAGGTCGGTGTCCTCCGCCAGCGTCTGCTCCGAGAGGCCGCCGACGCGCTCCAACGCCCCGCGGCGGAACGCGCCGACCGCGCCGGGGACGGTCGGCATGCACTCGGCCAGATCGAACAGGCGGCGGTCCAGGTTGAACCCGACCACGTACTCGATGTGCTGCCAGCAGCCCAGCAGCCCGCCCCGGTTGACCACCTTGGCGTTGCCGGACACCGCGCCCACACGGGTGTCGGCGAAGGGCTGGACCAGGTGCCGCACGGTGTCCGGCTCGAAGACGGTGTCGCCGTCGACCATCACCAGCAGGTCGAAGGAGGCCTGGGAGATGCCGGTGTTCAGCGCGGACGGCTTGCCGCCGTTCTCCTTGCGGATCACCCGCACACCCGGCAGGCCCAGCGACTCGGCGATGTCGGCGGTGCCGTCGGTGGAGCCGTCGTCCACGACCAGGATCTCCACCGGGTGGTCCTGCGCGACCAGCGAGCGGACGGCCGCCTCGATGCCCGCGCTCTCGTTGTAGGCGGGCACCACGACGGTGGCCGGCTCGGTGACCGGATCGCCCCAGGCGTACTGAGTCCACCTCTTGTGACGCCGCGCCGCCACGACGGAGACGATCGCGCGCAGGACGCTGAGGACCCCCGCCGCGACCATGAACCAGCCGAGAGCCGTCAGCAGCCAGTGGCTCAGCAGCAGCGCCCAGATCAGCGACAGGCCCAGCCAGTGGTCGACCGCCGACGCCTTGGCCATCGGCGCGGCCAGGCCCGTCGTCGCACTGACGGTGCCCACGGTCAGGCCCTCCGCCTGGTACTGCGTCAGCAACCGGTCCAGCGCGGCCACGGACTGCGAGCGGTCGCCGCCGGCGTCGTGCATCAGCACCACCTGCCCGGCCGGGGGCTTCCTCGGGTCGACGGGCACGCCGGGCGTCGTCCCCGCGATCGTGCCGTCGTGGACGATCCTCGCGACCCCAGGACGCTGCCAGTCCTCGGTGTCCTTCGTGGTCAGCACCGTCAGGTAGCCTTCGCGGCCCGCCTGCTGGATTGCCGCCCAGTCGGCGTCGTCGACGGAGTCGTTGCCGGCCGAGTACGGCGGACGCAGCAGCGTCGTCGTCTCGCCGGTGGCGCCCGCGAGGGCCAGCTGCGCCTCGCGCAGTTGCAGCGTGCGCTGCCAGGCCGGGATCAGGCCGAGGTTGGGGTGAGTGAAGGTGTGCACCCCGATCTCGTCGCCGTCGGCGAGGACCTGGCGGGCGAGGTCCGGGTTCTCGGCGACGTTCTCGCCGATCTCGAAGAAGGTCGCGTGCACGTGGTGCCTGCGCAGCACCGCCAGGATCTGCGGGGTCCACTTCGGGTCCGGGCCGTCGTCGAAGGTCAGCGCGATCGTGCCGGGGCGCGGCCGCGCGGTGCGCGGCGCTCCGCCCGCGCCGCCCTGCGGGGAGACCACCGGACCACCGTCGGCGACCGAGGCCGGCACCTGCCCCGACGGGCCCTGGGCCAGGCCCGCGCCGTCCGGGGTGCTGCCGAACATGTGCTGGGTGTAACCCTCGATCAGCAGCGCCAGGGTCAGCGTCACCACCATGGTCCCGAGCAGCAGCCAGTGCGTGCGCAGCGGAACCTGGCGGACCGTCCCGCGACGGCCGCCGTGACGGCCCCTGTCGCCACGGCCCTTGTCGCCACGGACGTTGTCGCCACGGCTCCTGCCACCACGGCTCCTGCCACCACGGCCTTTGCTGCCGTGACGCGCCGCGGGGCGGGACGAGGAGGAGTGATGGCTCATCAGGCTTGCGCTCTGGCCTTCTTGGTCGGGTGGTGCGAGGCCCCGGGCGGGACCGCGGTGTGGGTGCTGCGGCCGTGCGTAACCCCTGCGGCAGGCTGCGTGGCGGAGTGGGTCGCGCCCGCCGTCGGCGTCGCGCCGACCGAGGCTCCGGGCGCGGGGACCACCCCGGTCACGTCCGTCCCGCCCGTGCCGGTGCTCTGACCGCCCGTTCCGCCCTGGCCGTGGACGCCGCCGCGGGTGACCGGGTGCGGGCCACCGCTCGGGCCCGGCGCGGTGTGCGGCCCCGCAGGCAGCGGCAGGTACGGGCTGTCGACGGTCGGTCCACCGAGCAAGGTGCTCACCATCAGCCCGATGTAGGCCACCGCCGGAACCACGAGGATCCGTCCGACGCGGCGAACCCGGCGCTGGCGGCGCCCGCTCGCGTCGACGAAGACCGGACGCTCCGGGACCCGCCGTTCGGGGGGTGTCGGCACCGTTTCGGCCGTATCGCCGGCCGGGGTCGTACCCGTCTGCACGAGCCTGGACCCTAGCGTTCCACGGGCTGTTTGGCCACGCCTGTCCGCTCGCGCACAGTCGGCGGGAGCCCGGACGGGTCCGGGCCGGGCTCCCCCTGATCGGGGGGAACCCGGCCCGACCGAACGGCGGGGTCCGCCGCGGACGCCTCACCCGAGCGGCGCGGGCGCGGCGGGCTGCTGCGCCGCGTCCGGACCCACGTCCCGGCGGGCCGCGTGCCGTCCCACGGCCTGCCGCGTCCCGGTCTCCTGACGCTCCGCATCCTGGTCCGCCATGACGGCCGGGACACCGCGCAGGCGGCGGACCACCAGGCCGGCGCCGAGCAGCAGGGCCACCCCGCCCGCGGCGACGACACCGTGGAAGCCGTCCACGAAGGCCTGCTGCGCGGCGGCGTCGAGCGCGTGGCCGAGCCGGGCCGGCAGCGTCGGCGCCACGGCGACGGCGCCGCCGATGGACTCGTGCGCGGCCGCGACGGCCTGCGCCGGGGTGCCCGCAGGCGGCGTCAACTGGTGCCGGTAGACGGCGGTGAGCAGGCTGCCCAGCAAGGCGATGCCGAGCGCTCCGCCCAGTTCCGTCGCGGTCGACTCGACCGCGCTGGCCGCGCCGACCCGCTCCTTCGGCGCGCTGGCCAGCATGGTGTCGCCCGCGATGCCGAAGACCAGTCCGATACCGAGGCCGGACACGAACATGACCGCGCCCATCACCCAGTAGTCGGAGGCCACACCCACCAGCAGGTAGCCGAAGCAGGACAGCGCCATCAACACCAGCCCCAGGCCGACGGCCCTGGCCCGCCCGAGCGCCTTCACCGCGACCGGGCAGAGCGGCCCGGTCACCATCGCGCCCAGCGGACCGAGCAACAGCGCGAAGCCGGTGCCCATCGGGGAGTAGCCGCGCACGTCCTGGAAGTACAGCGAGGCCGCGAGCGACTGCGCGGCAAGCGCGAAGATGCTCAGTGTGTTCGCGGCGATCGCCCCGGAGAAGCCGCGGCTGCGCAGCAGCGCGATGTCGACGAGCGGGTGCGCGGCCCGGCGCTGCCGCAGCACGAAGCCGACCAGCAGCGCGACGCCGAGCCCGGCGCAGACCCACACGTCGGGCCGGTCCACGCCGTCACGGGCGGCGGTCTTCAGCGCGTAGACGGTGGCGACGACGCCGAGGCAGGAGAGCGGGACGCTGCGCCAGTCGATCGGACCGGGGTTCGGGTTGCGCGACTCGACGAGCAGGACCGAGCCCGCGACCAGCACCAGCGCCATGACCGGCACGTTGATCAGGAACACCGAGCCCCACCAGAAGTGGTCCAGCAGCGGCCCGCCGACCACCGGCCCCAGCGCGAAGCCGCCTGCGGCGACGCCCCCGGAGATGCCCATCGCCAGCGAGCGCTCCTTCGGATCGGTGAAGGCGTTGCGCACCAGCGACAGCGTCGACGGCATCAGCGTCGCCCCCGCGACGCCCTGCAGCGCCCGCGCGGCGATCAGCCAGCTGGCGCTCGGCGCCTCGGCGGTCACCGCCGACGCGAGGGCGAAGCCGGCTCCGCCGAGCAGCAGCAGCCGCTTGCGCCCGAACCGGTCGCCCAGGCTGCCCATCACGATCACCAGGCCGCCGAGGGCGAAGCCGTAGGCGTCGGCGATCCAGAGCAGTTGGGTGCTGCTCGGGTCCATGTCCCGCACCAGGTGCGGGAAGGCGAGGTTGACGACGGTGTTGTCGATCCCGAGGACGAGGGAGGCGACACAGCAGATGGCGAGCGTGGCCCACTTGCGGGCCGCGGAGAGGTTCCCTGACGAAGTCATGCTCCGACCGTCCCGCGCAGCGCGCACCGCACCCTGACCGCCCGCGCACCGCACCCTGACCGGGCGAGGCGGTGCCCGGAGGGCTCGCGGGGGTCAGGGCCGGGCCCGGAAGGCACACGGGGGTCAAGTCGGCGCCCCGGATGGGCACACGGGGGTCAGGTCGGGCTCGGGGGCACGCGGGGGTCAAGTCGGGCCCGGGGGCACGCGGGGGTCAAGTCGGGCCCGGGGGCACGCGGGGGTCAGGTCCGGCCCGGAAGGCACACGGGGGTCAAGTCGGGCCCGGAAGGCACACGGGGGTCAAGTCGGGCCCGGAAGGCAGACGGTCAGGTCAGCGCCTAGGAGGGCAGCGGGGGTCAGATCAGCGCCCGGAGGGCACGCGGGGGTCAGGTCAGGTGGGCAGGACCGCGCTGGGCCGTGCCGGAACAGACCGGACTGGGCCCGGTCGGGCCGGATCAGCCAGGCGGGCCGGACGGCTGGGGCCGAGCCGCGCTGGGACGCCGCCCGGGGCGGCCGGGGGCGTCACCTCGGTGGCCGGAGCGCCCCGAGGCGACCACGGCCGACGGTGCGGGAGCACGCAGTGCGGCGAGGCGGCTAGGCAGGCGGGAGGGCCGAGGTCACGAAGGCCATCGCCTGCTGGGGGGAACGCGCGGCACCGCGGGCGAAGGCTTCGGCGTGGGGCGTCTCGGCGGGGGCGGCGTCCGTGCGGGGGTCCAGGACCGCCGCCGTTCCGAGGAGTTCGGCGGCCGTGGCGGGGTCACCCTGGAGGCGGGCCGCTTCGGCGAGGACGGAGGCGAGTTCGCCGTAGGTGGGAAGGTTCCGGCCGCCGCGCAGGATGGACTCCGCCTCGCGCAGGCGCGCACCCGCCGCGCCGACCTCGGACTGCGCGAGGTCGATGCGGGCGAGCTCCAGCAGGACCGACGCCTGGACACCCTCGCCGCTGGACCAGCCGATCAGCCGACTGGCCAGCGCCTGCGCGCAGAACTCCCTGGCCTCGGTGAACTCGCCACGACGGCGCGCGATCTGGGCCAGGCCCAGCCGCGCGGAGGAGAGGTTGTCGCTGACGCCGAAGGGCTCGACCAACGCGACCGCGCGCTTGAGGTCCGCCTCCGCCGAGACGAGGTCGTCCGCGCGCAGGCTCAGCTCGGAGCGGCTCCACAGCAGTTCCGCCATGTCCTCCGGGGAGTCCAGCTCACCGGCCAGCTCCAGCGCACGGTCGGTGCATGCGGAGGCGCCGTCGCGGTCGCCCTGGCGCCCGCGCGCGCGGGCCAGCTCCATCAGGGCCATCACCATGCCCCAGCGGTCGCCCTGCGCCTCGAAGCCGCGCAGGCCCTGGACCAGCTCCCGTTCCTGCGCCTTCGCATCCGCATGCAGGAACCAGTGCTGGAAGGCGAGGCCGAAGTGGAGCAGCGCCCCGTACCAGGGGTCGTCGACCAGCGACTCGGCCATGCGGTTCTGCTCGACCATCGACACCTCGTCGGGCACGCCGACGAAGGGCGCCCACAGCACCACCAGATGCGGGAAGCGCAGCGGATGCTGGTACATCAGCCGGTCCATCACCGGACGGCAGGTCTCGATGTAGCCGGCGAGCTCCGGGGTGTCCATGCCGCCGGAGATCGCGGCGACGACCGCCAACGCGAACTGCTGCTCGCGTCCCGGCGGGACCGCGCCGTCGATCGCGGCGAGCAGCCGCTGCGCGGGGAGCCGACCCTCGGTGCGCAGGCCACGCAGCATCCAGTAGCCGGAGAGGCAGGCCAGCAGTTCGAGCGCGCGGTCGGTGTCGGTCCCGACCGCATGCCGCAGCGCCGCGTCGAGGTTGTCGTGGTCGGCGGCGAGACGTGCGAGCCAGTCGAGCTGGTCGGCGGTGCGCAGCACCGGCTCCGCGGTCTCCGCCAGCCGCAGGAAGTAGCAGAGGTGGGCGTCCGCGCGCTCGCGCCGCTCGTCGGCGGCGACGAGCTGGTCGGCAGCGTAGGCGCGGACGGTCTCCAGCATCCGGTAGCGCATCTCACCAGTGCCGTCCGGCTGGTGGGCGACGACGAGGGACTTGTCGACCAGGGCGCCGAGCAGGTCCAGGGTGTCCGGGCCGGTGTCGCAGACGGCCTCGGCGGCGCCGAGGGTCCAGCCACCCGCGAAGACGGAGACACGGCGCAGCAGTGTGCGCTCGGCCTCCGGCAGGAGGTCCCAGCTCCAGTCGACGACGGCGCGCAGCGTCTGCTGGCGCGGCTGCGCGGTCCGGCTGCCGCCGGTGAGCAGGCGGAACCGGTCGTCCAGCCGGTCGGCGATCTGGCGTGGCGTCAGCAGGCGCAGGCGGGCCGCGGCCAGCTCGATGGCGAGCGGGAGGCCGTCCAGGCGGCGGCAGATCTCGGCGACGGCGGCCGCGTCCTTGGGGCTCTCCGGCGCGAAGCCGGGGCGGACGGCGGCGGCGCGCTCGGCGAACAGGCGCAGGGCCTCGGGGCCGGGCAGCGGCTCCAGCGGACGGACGTTCTCGCCGGGGACGGCGAGCGGCTCGCGGCTGGTGGCGAGGACGCGCAGCTCGGGGCAGGCGAGCAACAGGCGCTCGGCCAGCGCAGCCGACTCGTCGATGATCTGCTCGCAGTTGTCCAGCACGAGCAGCAGGTCGCCGCGGCGCGCGAGGGCCGGCGCGAGCCGGTCCGCGGCGTCCCCGCCGCCGGGCGCGGTGGCGCCCAGCACGCCGGACTCGCGCACGCCGAGCGCGCCGAGCAGCGTCGTCCCGAGCGTCGCGGCGTCGACGACGCGCGAGAGGTCGACGAAGCAGGCGCCTCCGGCGCCTGGGTAGCGAGCGGCGGCCTCCAGGGCGAGCCGCGTCTTCCCCGTCCCCCCTGGCCCCGTCAAGGTCACCAGCCGGGCCCGGCGAAGCGCGTCGGCTAGCCCGTCGAGGTCGGCTTCCCGCCCGACGAAGCTGGTCAGCGGCCTGGGGAGGACGACAGCGGGGGGCGGGACGGGTCGACCAAGATCGTCAGATGCTCCACGTGGCGCATTTAGTGATCTTGGCTCGGTGGGCTGCTCGCTGCCCGCCCCGGAAGACGAGGGGAAGCCTGTGGCACCCGCCCTGGACGGAGCTCGGAAGCCGGGCTCGGCGTCGAAGGCTCCGACCTGGTCGGGCTGCATCGGCCCGCGCGGCGACGCAGCCTTGGCCTGCGCGCTGCGCACGGCAGCCGAACCCGGCCAGGAGCCGCCGCCGGCCGACTCACCGGGCCCGACCGCGCGGACGCCCACACCACTCGACGGAGCAGCGCCCCCGATCGCGTCCTGCGCGCGGCGGGCGCGGAGCGCGGGGTCGGCGCGCAGGACGGCGAGATGGAGGTCGGCGAGCTCCGGGCTCGGGTCGGTGCCGAGGGAGTCCGCCAGGGTCTCACGCAGCGCGCCGTAGGCCGCAAGCGCGTCGGACTGGCGGTCGGCGGCGTAGAAGGCGCGCATGAGCAGCGCGGTCAGCGGTTCGCGCAGGGGTTCCTCGGCGACCGCCGCGCGCAGTTCCGCGATCAGCTCGCGGGCGCGCCCGAGCGCCAGACCGGCCTCGGCGCGCGCCTCGACCGCGGCGAGACGCAGCTCCGCCAGCCGGACCACCTGGCCCGCCGCGAACGGCGCGCCGCCGACGTCCGAGAGCGGCTCGCCACGCCACAGGCCCAGCGCCGCGGTCAGCGCGGTGAAGGCCTTGGCCGCGTCGCCCCGGGCCAGACCGCCCTCCCCGTCCGCGACCAGTCGCGCGAAGGCGTGCGCGTCCACCTCGTCGGGAGCGGTCAGCACCCGGTAGCCGCCGGGACCGCCCTCGATGCCGACGCCCACCGGACGCAGCGTGCCGCGCAGACGGGAGACCTGCGACTGCAGCGCGTTGCCGACGTTGCCCGGCGGCTCCTCCCCGTACAGTCCGTCGATCAGCCGCTCAGTGGTGACCGTCCGGCCGGCGTCCAGCAGCAGCAGCGCCAGCAGGGCACGACGGCCGGGGCCGCCGAGCGCGAGCTCACCGCCGTCGTCGTTCCAGGCCTGGGTGGTGCCGAGGATGCCGAATCTCACCCGGTGATTCTGACTCATCGTCGGTCTTCCGTGCGGGCGATCAAGGACCGCGGTGCCGCGGATCGCCGACCGGGGATGTGAGGATGTACCCGTGATCCCCTCCCTCATCGCCACCGACCTCGACGGCACACTGCTGCGCGGCGACGGCACCGTCTCCGCCCGCACCGAGGACGCGCTGCGCCGGGCGGAGGACGCGGGTGTCTGCATCGTCTTCGTCACCGGCCGCCCGCCGCGCTGGATGGGCGCGGTCACCGAGGCGATCGGCCCGCACGGGATCGCGATCTGCTCCAACGGGGGCGCGCTCTACGACGTGCGGCACGAGGAGCTGCTGGAAACCCACCCGATGCGCGCCGAGGACGCCCTCGCCACGGTGACGGCGCTGCGCAGCGGGCTGCCCGAGGTGACCTTCGCCTTCGAGTACCCGGGCGGCTTCTCCCACGAGCCCGACTACCCGCGCACGCTGTGGGACATGGACGCGGCCGACCAGGTCGCCCCGGCCGAGGAGATCCTCGCGGGCGCGACCGGCCACCAGATCTTCAAGCTGCTGGCCAAGCACCCGACCATGGACCCGGACGCGTTCCTGCGCCTGGGGCGCGAGCTGGTCGGAGGATTCGGCGAGGTGACCCGCTCGGCGTCGGTCGCGATGCTGGAGATCAGCGCGCCGGGCGTCAGCAAGGCCAGCGCCCTGGCCCGCTGGTGCGCCGAGCGCGGCATCCCGGCCGAACGCGTCGTCGCCATCGGCGACATGCCCAACGACCTGCCCATGCTGAAGTGGGCGGGCACCGCCTACGCCGTGGCCAACGCCCACCCTGAGGTGCTGGCGGCGACCGTCCGCCACACCGCCAGTCACGAGGACGACGGCGTGGCGCAGGTCATCGAGGCCCTGCTGGGCTGAGGCCCGAGGGCCGACCTCGCTACGACAGCTGGCTCGACGGGCAGCCGCCCCAGAGCTTGGCCAGCGCCTGTGGGATCTGCGCGACGCAGCCGCCGACGTCGGGGAAGCCGGCGCTGCCGATCAGCGTCCAGGTGCCGTTCGCGGCGAGGGAGAAGTACTTCCGCGTGCTGCCCTCGTCCTGGCCCGAGACCTGGTCGGAGTAGGTCGCGCCGGGCGTGAGGTCGAACGCGGTGGCCGCGTAGGTGGTGCCGCCGCACTGCCCGTAGAGGAACTGGTGCGGGCGGGGCGTGATGTGGCCGCGGTGCACCTCGGTCCCGTAGTCGCGGGTGACGGCCGCCTTCACCGCGTCGGTGGCGACCATGTTGCGGCACCCGGCGTCGATCGCCGTCGGCGTGCCCGAGGGCGACGTGCCCGCTCCTGTCGGGGACGCGGTCGAGCCGTCCGAGGGCGCCGCGGTGGGCGATGCGGAGACGGCCGCGGTGGCGGTGGCGGACGCAGTGGCCGGGGCGGGGGCGGGCGCAGAACCTGTCGTCGAACCGCCGCCGGAAGAGCTGCACGCGCTGAGCGCCAACGCGCCGGACAGGACGAGCGCGGCCGAGGCGGCGGCGCGGCGCGTGGTGGAGCGCATGGAGATTCCCCCAGAAGTACAGGTCCGTCAGAACGCTTCGCACTGTAGTCAGGCCCCCGCAACGCTCCGCCCGCCGTTGCGCTACAGCCTCGCAACAGCGTGCCGGACGTACCTACAGCCTGGCCGTCCAGAAGACCCGGGTCCCGCCGCCGCTCACGCCCGGCCCGAACCAGGCGTCGCCGCCGAGGTTGCGGGCCCGGTCGGCGAGGTTGCGCAGGCCGCTGCGACGTCCGTCCTCGGGGATGCCGACCCCGTCGTCGGTCACCGACAGCACGACGGCGGAATGCCCCTCGCCCGTGGTGAGGCGGCCCTCGGCGTCGATGCGGGCACTGCTGTCCACCACCACGTCCACCCGCGAGGCGTCGGCGTGCCGGGCCGCATTGGAAAGGATCTCCCGCAGCGCCGCCACGAGTTGGCGGCCCATGGCCTCGCCGGTCATCGCCTCGACGGGGCCGACGAAGGTGAGCGCCGGCTTGAAGCCGAGCGGACCGGCCGCCTGGGCGCACTCGCGCAGCACCTGACTGCGCAGGTCCGCGCCGCCCTCGGGGGTGTCCTCGTGCTGGAGGGCGTAGATGGTGGTGCGCACCTCCGCGATGGTGGCGTCGAGCTCGTCGACCGCCTTGGAGATCCGGGTCCGCACCTCCGGCGCCTCGGCCAGCCGGGCGGCGCTCTCCATCATCATCCCGGTGGCGAAGATGCGTTGGATGACCAGGTCGTGCAGGTCCCGGGCGATCCGGTCACGGTCCTGGTAGACGGCCAGGCGCTGCTGGTCCCGCTGGCCCTCCACCAGCCGCAGCGCGAGCGCGGCCTGCGCGGCGAAGCCCTCGGCGAGCGCCCGCTCGTCCTCGGTGAACGGCGGGGTGTCCCGGCCCCGCCACACGACGACGGCCCCGAGGACCCGTCCGGAGCTCTTGAGCGGCAGCGCCATGCTGGGCCCGAAGGACGCGCGGATGTCCGCGCGCAGGTCGGAGTCGGTGTTCATGTCGGCGATGGTGACGGTGTCACCCGCGAACAGCCTCCGCACCCGCTCGGTGGGCGGGACCGGCTCCCCGATCAGCAGGTCCGCGGCCTCGCCGGAGGCGTGGGAGACGCGCAACCCGCCGTCCTCGGTCGGCAGCAGGATCATCCCGAGAGCGGCCCCGGCCAGGTCGCGCAGCAGCTCGGCGGTGGTGGTGAGCGCGACGGCGGCGTCGTCGGCCGTCAGCATCACGTTGGTCACCTCACGGGATGCGGCGATCCACCGCTCGCGCCGACGGCCCTCCTCGTACAGGCGGGCGTTCTCGATCGCGACCCCGGCGGCCGCCGCCAGGGCTTCGACGACCTGCTGGTCGGCCGTGGAGAACTGGCGTCCGTGGTGCTTCTCGGCGAGGTAGAGGGTGCCGAAGAAGGCGTTGCGGACCCGGACCGGGACGCTGAGGAAGGTGCGCATCGGCGGGTGCCCGGGCGGAAACCCGATGGCGCTCGGATGCCGGGTGAGGTCCTCCAGCCGCAGCGGCTCGTGGTGCTCGGTGACGTAGCCGAGCAGCCCCAGCCCGCAGGGCAGTCCGCCGATCTCCAGCTCCTGCTCGGAGGTGATGCCGACCTGGATGAAGTCGGACAGTCCGTGCGTGTGCGGGGCGAGCACCCCGACGGCGGCGTAGTCGGCGTCGACGAGATCGGCGGCGGCCCCGGCGATCCGCTGCAGCGTCGCGTGCAGATCCAGCCCGGAGCTGACGGCGACGACGGCCTCGAGCAGCTCCCGCATCCGGTCGTTCACGGCGGCGACCGCGTGCAGCCGCTCGGCGACCTCGCTGACCAGGTCGTCGACCTCGAGGGAACCGAGGTCGGGGATGAACTGCGCGTCGCCGGTGGCCATGCAAGCGAGCGTAGTTTGTCCGCATTTGGCGCGACAGTGGACGCGCGTTCGCCCTCCGTCCCGTGAGGGTGAACCCGCCGCGATCCGGTGACCGGCGGAGGTTCGCATGCTTACGGTGCGCAACGGAGGGGGTGCCCGATGACGGACGCGATCGACATCAACGACTTCGTTCACGCGGCGACGGGAGCGCGGGTTCGACGAGTGACCCTGGCGGATGGGAACCACTGGTTCCCGGCGATGGACGTATGCCGCGAGCTCGGCTACGCCAACACGACCGACGCCGTGAAACGGCACGTGCCAGAGGGCATGCGACGCATGGCACATACTCTCGTTCCACGCGAGGGTTGGCTAATCATTGCAGGTCAGGGCCTTAAGAAGTCTAGCGTCATGCTTAGCCTTCAGGGGCTGATCCGCCTGGTGAACGGCTGCACCAAGGACGACGTCGAGCCCTTCAAGAACTGGGTCACCGAGGTCGTCTGCGCGGTCCAGCGGGAAGGCTCGTACCGGATCGACCAACGCGAGGCCGCAGTGGTCCTTCCCCAGTCCGTGATGGAGGTCGTGGTCCGGCTGGAGGAGCACAACCTCCAGCTCGACGCCGCGTTCGCCACCACGCAGCGTGAGCAACAGCGGTTGCTCCGCGAGCTGGTCGCCGGAGTGAACCGGATCGCCGACGTCATGGAGCAGCGGCCGACCGCCCCCGCCATCCCGGCGCAGCGCTCACGGCGGACCACCGAGGAGGTCCTCGCCGAGTGGCGCGGTCGGCTGACCGTCACCGAGGACGTGTGGTCGGTGGCCGCGCATCTCGTTCCGATCATGCTGGCGCACGGCACCGCGGCACGCAGCATCGAGTCCGTCGCCACGCTCACCGGGCTCACCCAGGAGCGGGTCCGGGACTGCCTGCGGTTCCTCCAGAAACGCGCGTGCATCCGGCAGGTGGGGACGGAACCCGACGGGACGCCGAGGTACCGGCTCAGCGGGCGGTGACCATCCCGGCCTCCCGTTCGCCCTCCTGCTCGCGGGTCCACAGCTCGCGCAGCAGGCCGTCCACGGCCACCAGCTCCTGCCACGTGCCGCGCTGCACGACCCGGCCGCCGTCGAGCACGACGATCTCGTCGACCGCGTCCAGGCCGGCCAGCCGGTGGGTGATCAGGACGGTCGCCCGGCCCTCCGTGGCCGCCAGCAGGTCCGCGGTCAGGGCGTCGGCGGTGGGGAGGTCGAGGTGCTCCGCCGGTTCGTCGAGGACCAGGGCGGGGAAGTCGGCGAGCAACGCCCGTGCGAGGGCCAGGCGCTGGCGCTGCCCCCCGGAGAGCGCCGCGCCGTGCTCGCCGACCATCGTGTCCAGCCCGTCGGGCAGGGCGCGGACGAAGTCCGCGAGACGGGCGGCATCCAGGGCCGCCAGGAGCTCCGCGTCCGTGGCCGAGGGGCGGGCGAGACGGAGGTTCTCGCGCAGGTTGCTGTCGAAGACGTGGGCGTCCTGGGCGCACAGGCCCACGGCGCGTCGGACGTCGTCGCCCGCGAGGGTGCGGGTGTCGACGCCGCCGAGGGCGACGCTGCCGGAAGCCGGCTCGACGAAGCGGAGCAACGCGTGCGCCAGCGTCGTCTTGCCGGAGCCGCTCGGACCGACGACCGCGACGCGGCGGCCGGGGGCGAGGTCGAGGGAGACGCCGCGCAGCGCCGGCTCGGTCCGGCCCGGCCAGACGACGGTGAGGTCGCGGACGCGCAGCGGCAGCGGCTCGGCGGGCAGGTCGACGGGCGAGACGGGCTCGGCGACCGGCTCCGGCGCTTCCGCGAGCTCGGCGAGCCGTGCCGCCGAGCGCAGCCCGCGCTGGCGGGTCTGTGCGGCGGCCGTCAAACCGGTCACGCCCTCGAACGCCGCCAGCGGCGTGAGCAGCAGCACCGCAAGCCAGACGCCGTGCAGGCGACCGCCCGTCACCGCCGTGATGCCCACAGCCGCGCAGGCCACGGCGGTCAGGCCGGTGAGCGCGGTGGTCAGACCGGTGCCGAGGCCGAGGCCCGCCGCCGAGCGGCGCTGCTGCCCGGTCAGCTCGGTGTCGATCGCGCGCAGCGCGTCCAGCCGCGAGGGCAGCGCGCCGCTGACGGTCAGTTCGGCCGCGCCGTCGAGCAGTCCGACGACCTCCCCGGTCAGCCGCCCACGCGTCTCGGCCTGGGCGCGCTCGGCGCGAACCGACAGCCGTACGGCCAGCAGCGGAACCAGCACACCGGCCAGGAGCAGGCCGATCGCCAGCAGCAGCCCGGCCGACGGCAGCAACCAGGAGACGAGGCCAACGGTGACGGCGCCGGCCAGCCCCGTCGCGGCCAGCGGGAGGCGGTAGCGCAGGTAGTGGTCCTGCATCGCGTCCACGTCGGCGACCATGCGGGCGAGCAAGTCCCCGCGCCGGAAGGTCGCCCCCAGGCCCGCGGGGGCGAGGCGTTCGAGCCGGGCGTAGACGGCAGTGCGCAGCGCGCCGAGGCTGCGCAGCACGGCGTCGTGGCTGACCAGCCGCTCCGCGTAGCGGAGCACCGAGCGACCGATGCCGAAGGCGCGGGTGGCCGTCACGGCCACCATCAGGTAGAGCACGGGCGGCTGCTGCGAGGCCCGGGAGATCAGCCAACCCGAGGTCCCCATCAGTGCGGTGGCGCAGACCAGGGCGAGCCCGCCGAGGACGATCGCCGGGCCGAGCCGAGGCCTCGGCCAGGTCGACCAGCCTGCACCGGTCGCGCCGTCCGAAGGAGCCCGGGGGGTCTCGGCGTCGGACGTGCCGGACTGCTCGGGCACGGACGACGGTTCCTCGGCGAGCGCCGCATGGACGGCGAGGCCGGGGAGGACGGCACCCCCGGCGGATTCCCCGGCGGAGGGGACCGCGCCCGGCAGCGCCACACGCCGGTCGGCGAGGGCCAGCAGCGCGGGCCGGTGCGACGTGAGGATCACCGTCCGGCCGTCCGCCAGCTCGCGGATGGCCGCGATGACCGCCGCCTCGTTCTCGTTGTCCAGCCCGGCCGTCGGCTCGTCCAGCAGCACCAGCTCGCGGTCGGCGAGAAAGGCGCGGGCCAGCGCGACGCGGCGGCGCTGTCCGGCCGACAGTCCTGCGCCCGCCTCGCCGATGCGGGTCGACGCACACTGCGGCAGCCCGGCGACGAACTCCCAGGCCTGCGCGGCGACCAGGGCCTGCCGCACCTGCTCGTCGGAGGCGTCCGGACGCGCCAGACGGACGTTGTCGGCGACGGTCCCGGCGAAGAGGTAGGGGTGCTGCGGCACCCAGGCGATCCGCTCGTGGGCGGGTGCCGCGATGGAGCCCCCGGCGACGGGCGCAAACCCCAGCAGTGCCGCCAGCAGCGTCGACTTGCCCGCGCCCGAGGGGCCGGTGACGGCGACGGTCTCCCCCGGGGCGACCTGGAGCGAGAAGTCCTCCAGCGCCGGGTGCTCGCGACCCTCGTAGCGGACGGTCAACCCGTCGACCCGCACACCGCCGTCCACCGACGAGGACGAAGACGCCGACGGTGTGACGGGGGAGTCGGCCACCGGCGTCTCCAGCACCGCGAAGATCTGCTCCGCCGCCGCCAGGCCCTCGACGCTGGCGTGGTAGTGGGTGCCGACCTGACGGATCGGCAGGTACGCCTCCGGGGCCAGGACCAGCACGACCAGCCCCGTGTAGAGGTCGAGGCCGCCGTCCACCAGCCGCATGCCGATGCTGACCGCGACCAGCGCCACCGACAGCGTCGACAGCAGCTCCAGGGCGAAGGACGACACGAAGGCGATGCGCAGCGTGCGCAGGGTGGCCCGGCGGTACTGGGCGGTGATCCTGCGGATCGACTCGGCCTGGGCCTTGGCCCGGCCAAAGACCTGCAGCGTCGGCAGGCCCGCGACCACGTCGAGGAAGTGGTGCGAGAGCCGGCCGAGGGTGCGCCACTGGCGGTCCATCCGGCTCTGGGTGGCCATCCCGATCAGAACCATGAAGACCGGGATCAGCGGCAGGGTCGCCACGATGATGGCGGCGGAGACCCAGTCGGCGAAGACGATCCGGGCCAGCACGGCCACCGGCACGATCACCGAGAGCGCCAACTGCGGCACGTAGCGGGCGAAGTACTCGTCCAGCGCGTCGACGCCGCGGGTGGCCAGGGTGACCAGCTCGCCGCTGCGCTGCCGGGCCAGCCAGCCGGGGCCGAGCGCGGCGGCCCGGGCGAGCAACTGCTCGCGCAGCTGCGACTTGACCTGCGCCGAGGCCCGGTGGGCGACGGCCTCCGTCGCCCAGGCGACGGCGCCGCGGCCGAGCGAGACCGCCGCGAGCGCGGCCAGGGGCCCGGCCAGCCGGCCGAGCCCCTCTCCGTGCTGGAAGCAGCCGACGACGATCTGCGCCACCAGCATCGCCTGTGCGATGACCAGCCCGGCGCCGAGCGTGCCGAGCGCCACCGAGGCCAGCAGGAACATCCGGGTCGCACGGGCGTACCGCAGCAGACGCGGGTCGACGGGCTTCACTTTCTTCTCCTCGGCGGATCAGGCGGGCATGTTCTGCACGCCGATGCGGCGGCGGAACACCCAGTAGGTCCAGCCCTGGTAGGCGAGCACCACGGGCGTCATGAAGCCCGCCACCCAGGTCATGATCCCCAGCGTGTACGACGACGCCGAGGCGTTGCTGACGGTCAGCGACCAGGCCGGGTTCAGCGAGGACGGCATCACGTCGGGGAAGAGGGTCAGGAAGAGCATCGCCACGGCCGCGACGACGGTCACTCCGGAGAGGAGGAACGCCCAGCCCTCGCGGCCGATCTGGTTCATGCCGATGGCGCCGACCAGCGCGAGCACGGCGACGACCATGGCCGCGAACGACCAGCTGTCGCCGCGGTGCAGCTGGGTCCAGATCAGGAAGGCCAGCGCCGCCAGCGCGGTGACCACACCCACCTTCAGGGCCAGGGCTCGGGCCCGCTCGCGGATCTCCCCGTTGGTCTTCAGCGCGGTGAAGACGGACCCGTGGAAGGTGAACAGGGTCAGCGTCACCACGCCGCCCAGGATCGAGTAGACGTTCAGCAGATCGAAGAAGTTGCCCACGTACTCCATGTGGGCGTCGATCTTGGTGCCGTGAACGATGTTGCCGAAGGCGACGCCCCACAGGAAGGCCGGCAGCAGGGAGCACCAGAAGATGGCGTGGTCCCAGTTGCGCTTCCACGGCGCGTCGTCCCGCTTGGCCCGGTACTCGAAGGCGACCCCGCGGATGATCAGGCAGACCAGGATGAGCAGCAGCGGCAGGTAGAAGCCGCTGAACAGGGTGGCGTACCAGTCGGGGAAGGCGGCGAAGGTCGCGCCGGCGGCCGTGAGCAACCAGACCTCGTTGCCGTCCCAGACCGGGCCGATGGTGTTGATCAGGACGCGGCGCTCGCGCTCGTCCCTGGCCAGGATCCTGGTGAGGATCCCGACGCCGAAGTCGAAGCCCTCCAGGAAGAAGTAGCCGATCCAGAGGACCGCGATCAGCACGAACCAGACGTCGTGAAGGTGCATGGCGTCCGTCTCCTCAGTACGCGAAGGCGAAGGGCTTGTCGGCGTCCTCGGACCCCGCCGGGGGACCGCCGAGCGTCGGGTCCTTCGTCGGCGGCTGTTCGTCGGTCGGTCCGGCCTTGGCGTACTTGACCATCAGCTTGACCTCGACGACCGCGAGGATCCCGTAGAGCAGGGTGAGGACGATGAGCGAGGTCCACTGCTCACCGATGGAGACGCCGGGGGAGACCGCGTCGGCGGTGGTCATCAGCCCGTAGACGACCCACGGCTGGCGGCCCATCTCGGTGAAGATCCAGCCCCAGGAGCAGGCGATCAGCGGGAAGGCCAGGGTCCAGATGGCGCCACGCCAGGCCCACTTGGTCAGGGTCGGGCCGAGCTCGCGGGTCCTGGTGAGCATGAAGAGCGGCACCTCGTCGCCGGCCCGCCGGAACTCGGGGGCGAGCCAGAAGCGTCGGCGGGTCAGCCAGAGGCCGACGGCGGCGATCACAAAGGACGTCATGCCGAAGCCGATCATCCAGCGGAAGGCCCAGAAGGTGGTGGGGATGTTCGGCTCGTAGTTCGGGGCCTTGTCACCGAACTTGGCCTTCTCCGCGGCGTTGGTGTTGTTGATGCCGGGCACCGGGGAGGTGAAGTCGCCCTTGGCCAGGAAGGAGAGCAGGCCGGGGACGGTGACCTCGACGGTGTTGTGTCCCCTGGCGACGTCGCCGTAGGCGAACACCGAGAAGGGCGCCGGGGATTCGGTGTCCCACAGGGCCTCGGCGGCGGCCATCTTCATCGGCTGCTGCTCGAACATGACCTTGCCGAGCGCGTCGCCGCTGATCGCGGTGCCGAGGCCGGCCAGCAGGCAGACCACCAGACCGAGCCGCAGCGAGGTCTTCATCGAGGCGACCTTGACCGGCTCCCGGTCCTCGGCGGCGAGGCGGGACGCCTTCCGCAGCTGGTAGGCCGCGATGCCGATCATGAACGCGCCGCCGACCAGGAACGCCGCGGTGATGGTGTGGAAGACGACGACCAGGGTGGTGTTCTGGAACAGCACCTTGGGGAAGTCGGTCAGCTGGGCGCGCCCGTTCTTGAGCTCGTAGCCGACCGGGTGCTGCATCCAGGAGTTGGCCGCCAGGATGAAGTAGGCGGACAGGACGGTGCCGATGGACACCATCCATATGGACAGCAGGTGCAGCTTCTTGGGCAGCCGGTCCCAACCGAAGATCCACAGTCCGATGAAGGTGGACTCGAAGAAGAAGGCGATCAGCGCCTCGAAGGCGAGCGGGGCGCCGAAGATGTCACCGACGAAGCGGGAGTAGTTCGACCAGCTCATGCCGAACTGGAACTCCTGCACGATGCCGGTGACCACGCCCATCGCGATGTTGATCAGGAAGAGCTTGCCCCAGAACTTCGTGGCCTTGAAGTACTTCTCCCGGCCCGTGCGCACCCAGGCCGTCTGCAGGCCGGCGACGAGCGCGGACAGGGAGATCGTCAGGGGCACGAAGAGGAAGTGGTAGACGGTGGTGATGCCGAACTGCCATCGCGCCATCGTCTCGTGAGCGAGCGCGAGCTCCACGGGTTCCCTCCTCATAGGGCGGCCATTCGGTTCATCAACGCACTTTTCGTCCTACTTGTGTGGGACATGCGAGTTGAACACGAAATGATCGTGCGCTTGTGAACGTGAACACGATCACAAGCTAATTATCACCATGTCGTTCCGGAGAGACTGACAGGGGGGTGGGGTGGGTCGACAGCGCCCATCAGGCACACTCTGACCAGCGCAGATCGACACTTCGTCGATTGCCGTGGGGCCCGTCTCAGACGGGTGTCAGGTGTCCGGCGTGGCGCGCGTCACGTAGGCCGACCGAGTGATCACGAGCACACCTGAACGCGTACGCACCGATCACGCAGGGATCGGGCGAGCACCGCGTTCAGGCGCTCGGAAGGAAGATCCGGAAGACGGCGCCGGCGCCCGGCGCGGTCTCCAACTCGACCCGGCCGCCGTGGGCCTGGGTCAGCGCGGAGACGATGGCGAGGCCCAACCCCGCTCCCCCGCCGTCGCGTCGGCTGCGTGAGGCGTCGACCCGGTAAAAGCGCTCGAACACCCGGGCCGCCTGCTCCGGGCTCAACCCCGGGCCCTCGTCGGCGACCTCGATGACGCCCTCGCCGTTCACGGTCCCCACGCCGATCCGCACCGAGGTGCCGACAGGGGTGTGCTTGACCGCGTTGCCGACCAGGTTGGTCACCACCTGGCGCAGCCGCGCCTCGTCGCCCAGGACCAGCGCCGCGCCGGGCGTCGTCGCCCCGGCCGCACCGGTCAGGCTGACCGCACGGGTGGGGTCCAGCGCGGTGGTGTCGTGCAGCGCGTCCGCGGCCAGCGTGCGCAGGTCCATCGGCGCGAGCAGCAGCGGCCGTTGCTCGTCGAGCCGCGCGAGCGTCAGCAGGTCCTCGACCAGCCCGCTCATGCGCACCGCCTCGCTCTCGATGCGGCTCATCGTGCGCTTGACGTCGGCCTCGTCCGGCAGCGCGCCCATCCGGTAGAGCTCGGCGAAGCCGCGGATGCCGGAGAGCGGCGTGCGCAGCTCGTGGCTGGCGTCGGCGATGAACGCGCGCATCCGCTCCTCGGAGCGGGTGCGCGCGGCGAAGCCCGCCTCGATCTGCTCCAGCATCGAGTTGAGCGAACGCGCAAGGCTGCCCACCTCCGTGCGCGGGTCCGTCTCGGCGTCCGGCACGCGGTGCGTGGGCGGTTGCCCGGCCGCGGTCTGCTCCGCGATCTGGTGCGCGGCCTGCTCGATCCGCCGCAGCGGACCGAGCCCGGCGCGCACCGCGAAGAACCCGGCGACGGTCAGCACCAGCAGCACGCCGCCGCCGATCGCGAGGAACCCGTTGTTGAGCTTGGCCAACATCGCGTCGGTGTCGTCCAGCGACGCCGCCACGACCACGCCCGCGCCCGACGCCCCGGAGCGGGGCAGGATCAGCACCCGCCAGCTCCCGCCGCCGTGGTCGGCCGGCACCGTGAAGGCGTGGCCCATCCGCACCGCCAGCTGGTTCGCGTCCAGCACGGGGAACTTCGGCAGCGGATCGCCCTGCTCGACGGGCTGGGTGAGCAGGGCGCTGTAGTGCCCGTTCGCGTCGATGTCCGTGACCACGTACTGGCTGGGCAGCCAGTTGCGGGGGCGGCCGACGCCCGCGGGCGGCAACGGTGGGCGCTTGACCGGGTCCGTGACACGGAAGACGGCAGTGTCGCCGAAGCGCTGCAGCTGCGTGTCCACCCGCTGCACGAGCTCCTTCCGGACGCTCCCGAGCACCAGCGTGTCGCTCACCACCAGCCCGAGCGCGACCAGCGCGATCGCGAGAGCGAGCAGCCGCACGCGCAGCGAGAACCGGCCACGGACCTTGGGCTTCACCCGCCAGGAGCGCGGGGACCAGCGGAGGCGCACCTGATCACACAGCCGGTCGGCGAAGGACGTAACCGACGCCACGCACCGTGTGGATCAGCTTCGGCGAGCCCTCCGCGCCAGAGTCCATCTTCCGGCGCAGGTAGGAGATGTAGGACTCGACGATGCTGAGGTCTCCGCCGAAGTCGTAGGCCCACACGTGGTCGAGGATCTGCATCTTGGAGACCACCCGGCCGGTGTTCGTCATCAGGTACTCGAGCAGCTTGAACTCGGTCGGCGAGAGCGAGACCGGCCGCCCGGACCGGTGCACCTGGTGGCCCACGAGGTCCAGCTCGAGGTCGGCGACGACCAGTCGGCCGTCGTCGGCCGGGCCGCCGGTGCGGCGGAGGATCGCCCGGATGCGGGCGATCAGCTCCTCCAGGCTGAACGGCTTGGTCACGTAGTCGTCGCCGCCGGCGGTCAGGCCGCTGATCTTGTCCTCGACGCCGTCCTTGGCGGTCAGGAAGATCACCGGGATCTTGTCCCGGTCGCTGTCGTCCCGCAGCCGCTTCACCAGGGTGAAGCCGTCGGCGTCGGGCAGCATCACGTCCAGCACCACCAGGTCGGGGCGGGACCGCTGCACGGCGGCGACGGCCTCGGCCCCGGTCGCGGCCGAGGCGACCCGGAAACCGGCGAAGCGGAGCGAGGCGGAGAGCAGCTCGCGGATGTTCGGCTCGTCGTCCACGACGAGCAGGCTGGCCTCGGCGGTGTCCATGGGCGCCCCCGGTGGTTGCTGGTCTGGCTGGGCCGGTCGTGCCGGAGGTACCGGCAGCGGCAGGCTAACGGCCGTTGATGAGGAGTTCATGAGTGTTCGCTGTGCGAGTCAGCCGCCCACCTGCGTCACGGTGGTCGCCGCCACGTCGCCGCTTGCGTCGGCGGTGCCGCGCACGGTGACCGTCGAACCGGGCTTGAGCTGGCTGACCTTGCCGGCCTGGGCGATGCTCACCTTGGTGGAGCCGCCAGTGGTGACCTTGACGATGTTGCCGGTGGCGTCGGTCACGTAGATGGTCGATCCGTCGACGAGCTTCACCGTGCCGGTGGT
>NZ_BBPP01000023.1:83350-87682 GCF_000787835.1 Streptacidiphilus melanogenes | reverse complement strand
GACGAAGCCGGCCCCGGCGACCAGGCCGCCGACCAGCAGCAGCGTCAGCCACGGCAGCTTGCGGCGCGGGGGCGCGGCCAGCTCCGCGGTGATGTCCAGGGCGTCCGGCGGCTCCGCGAGGATGTCCTCCGGCGATTCCACCGCCTCGGCCTGGGCCAGTTCGAGGTCCATGGTTTCCTCCTGGGTCGGGAAAAGATCACTCATGACGCAGCGCCTCGATCGGACGCAGGCTGGCCGCCCGGCTGGCCGGGTAGCTGCCGAAGAAGAGGCCGATCGCCACCGCGATCCCGAACGAACCCCACACGGAGGCCGGGATCACCACCGGCTTGATGCCGACGATGGTGAAGTGCGCGCCGATCAGCGCCGCCAGCACGCCGAGCCCGGCGCCGACCAGCGAGAGCAGCGTCGACTCGGCCAGGAACTGGCTGAGGATGACGCCCTTGGGCGCGCCGATCGCCTTGCGGATACCGATCTCCCGGGTCCGCTCGGTGACCGTGACCAGCATGATGTTGGTGATGCCGATCCCGCCGACCAGCAGCGAGATCGCCGCGACCGCGCCGAGCAGCACGGTGAAGGTCTGCGTGGTGGAGCTGCGGGTGGACAGCAGCGAGGTCTGGCTGCTGACCCGGAAGTCGACCGCCGAGGCGTCCTTGATCCCGTGCGTGCCCATCAGCACGGTGGTGATCTCGTTCTGCGCCTGAGTGGTGGCGTCGGCGGAGTTCGCCTCGACCAGGATCTGGCTGAGCGAGCCGAAGCCGGTGTAGGCGTTCTGGACCGTCGGCAGCGGCGCGATGATCACGTCGTCCGGGTCGTTGAAGCTGCTGGTGCTGCTGCCCTTGGTGGCCAGCTCGCCGACGACGGTGAGCGGGGTGCCGCCCAGGACGATCTTCTTGCCGATCGGGGACGCCGTGCCGAACAGGTCGGTCGCCGTGGTCGAGCCGATCACCGCGACCTTGCGTGAGGCCAGCACGTCGTCGTTGCTGAAGTAGTCGCCCGTGACGACCTTGCTGTTGGACGCCTCGAAGTACGCCGGGTAGGTGCCGATCACGGAGCTGACCGTGTGCGAGGTGCCCTCGTACAGGGCGGTCTGCGAGGTCTGCACCTCGGGCGCCACGCCCTTGATGTCCGGCGCCTTGCTCGGGTCGGCGAGCGCCTTGGCGTCGGCGATGGTGAGGGGCTTGGTGCTGGTCGCCGTCGACTGCGCGCCAAAGCCGGCGCCCGAGCTGACGGTGAGGGAGTTGGTGCCGAGCGCGTCGATGGAGTCCTTGACCGCCTGCGAGGAGCCGTTGCCCACCGCGAGCAGCAGGATGACGGCGGCGACGCCGATCAGGATGCCGAGCATGGTCAGCCCGGAGCGGACCTTGTTGGCGGCCAGGCCCAGCACCGCGAAACGCAGTGTCTCCAGCGGGTTCATCGCACGCCTCCCTGGGTGGCGAGCGCGCGGGCCAGCGCGGGCGGCGGGCCCTCGGCGGGCGCCTGCCGCACGTCGCTGATGATCAGGCCGTCGACGAGGCGGATCACGCGCTTGGCGTGCTCCGCGACCTCGTCCTCGTGCGTGATCAGCACGACCGTGCGGCCGGACGCGTTGAGCCGGTCCACGATGCCGAGGACCTCCTTGGTGCTGTGGCTGTCCAGGTTGCCGGTCGGCTCGTCCGCCAGCAGCATCGCGGGCGAGGTCACCAGTGCACGGGCGACGGCGACGCGCTGCTGCTGGCCGCCGGAGAGCTCGTTGGGCTTGTGCTCGGCCCGCTCGGCGAGCCCGACCATGGTCAGCGCGGCCATCGCGCGGCGCCGCCGCTCGGCCGCCTTGACGCCGGCGTAGGCGAGGGGCAGTTCGACCTGGGCGATCGCGCTGGTGCGCGGCACCAGGTTGAAGGACTGGAAGATGAAGCCGATCTTGCGGTTGCGCACCAGCGAGAGCTGCTTCTCGTCCAGCCCGCCGACGTCGATGCCGTCGAGCAGATAGCGCCCGGTGGTCGGGACGTCGAGACAGCCGAGGATGTTCATCAGCGTCGACTTGCCGGAGCCCGAGCTGCCCATGATGGCCACGAAGTCGCCCTGGTGGACCGTCAGGTCGACGCCGGCCAGGGCATGGACGACGGCGTCGCCCATGCCGTAGGTCTTGATCAGCTGACGCGCCGCGATGACGGGCGTGGGGCTCATCCCCTGCCTCCGCCGCCACCGCCGGCGCCGCCACGACCGCCGCCACCGAAGCCGCCACCGCCGCCGAAGCCGCCGCGACCGCCGCCACCGATGCCGCCGGGGAAGCCGGTGCTCGGGAAGCCGTTGGTGCCGGACGTCGACACGACGGTGATCTGGACCTTCTGGCCGTCGGTCACGCCGGAGACGATCTGGTCGTCGGTGTCGCCCTGCACGCCCAGGGTGACCGGGGTGCGCTTGACCGAGCCGTCCGACTGGACGACGTTGACGCTCGCGTTGGCGCCGGTGCCGTTGATCGCCGAGGTCGGCAGGTAGAGCGCGCCGGAGGCCTCACCCGTGACCACCTGGACGCTGGCGCTGAGGCCGGTGCGCAGGCTGGAGGTGTCACCGGAGATCGCCAGCAGCGCGGCGTACTGGACGGCGCCGCTGGAGGAGCTGCCGCCACCGCCGCTGCCCGAGCTGGAGACGGGGAGCGAACTGATGGACACGACCTTGGCGTTGAGGACCTGGGTGGTGTCGGCGTTCAGCGTCACCGTGGCCGCCTGGCCCGCCTTGAGCTTCAGCGCGTCGCTCTCGGAGAAGTCGGCGCTGACCTCCATCCCGGACGGGTTGGTGATCACGACGAAGCCGGACAGGCTGCTGGACGACGAGCTCGACGAGCTCGACGAGGAGCCGCCGGAGCCGCTGCCACCGCTGCCGGTGCTGCCACCGGAGCCCCCGCTGCCGGAGACCGAGTCGCCGACCTTGCCGCCGACGGAGGCGATGGTGCCGGAGACCGGGGCCTTGAGCACCGTCCCGTCGACGGCGCGCTGGGCGGAGGCGACGGAGTTCTCCGCGGAGGTGACCTGCTGCTCGGCGTTGGCAAGCTGGGACTGGTTGACGGTCGGCGTCGGGGCGGGCGTCGGCGTCGAGGCGGCGCCCCGCCCGCTGCCGGAGCCGGAACCGGAACCCGAGTTTGAGCTCGTCGTCGAGGTCTGGCCTTCCTCGACCTGGGTCAGGTTGGCCTGCGCGGCGGTGAGCTGGGCCTGCGCGTTGCTGAGCGTCTCGTCGGCCGAGGTCGCGTCGACCTTGCCCAGGACCTGGCCGGCCGAGACCTTCTGGCCGGGCTTGACGTCGACTTCGGTGAGCGTGCCGCCGGTGGTGAAGTTCACCCCGGCGTCCGACGGGGAGGTCAGAGTGCCCGACCCGGAGACCGTCGCGAGGACCGTGCCGCGGGCGACGGTCGCGGTACGCGTGGTGGCGGTGGAGCTGGTGCTGCTGGAGCCCTGCGCCACGGTCGCCCACGCGACGCCGCCGACAGCCAGCAGCGCCGTGGCGAGCACGGAGTTCAACAGGACGGCCTTGCGCCGTCGTGGGAGCACCTTCATGGCGGACACCCTGACGGGGCCCGCCCAGCGGGCTCTGGGAGGAAACTGGGAGTTCCCCGAGAGGGGATAGCGGGCAAAGAGTGAAAATTCGGACTTAAGCCCCTTTCGGCATCGCTGGGACGGTCCACGCTCCCAGCGGATTCGAAGAAAGCACCCAGCCGGTCACCATGGCTGTGGGGTTCCTTCGAGTCCATGACGAATCACCGCACACGCGCTCGAGCCGCAGCGGCAGCCGGGCTGCTCGGGCTCAGCACCCTGCTGCTGTCCGCCTGTGGCTCCAGCTCCTCGGGGGCGACGGCAGCAGGCTCCACCCCCGCCGCGTCCGGGTCCGCGCGCGGCGCGGCGATGCAGGCCTACCGCACCTGCCTCAGCCAGCACGGCGTGAACCTGCCGACCGGTCGCCCCAGCGGCCGCCCGAGTGGTGGCTTCGGCGGCGGCAACGGCGGCGGCGGTTACGGCGGTGGCGGTTACGGCGGTGGCGGCTTCGGCGGTGGCGGCGGCTTCGGCGGCGCCTCGCCCAACCCCACCATGCAGGCCGCGATGCAGGCCTGCTCCTCGCTCCGCCCCACCGGAGGCTTCGGCGGCGGCCGCGGCGGCTTCAACTCCACCGCGATGGCGGCGTTCACCAGCTGCCTGAAGGACCACGGAGTCACCCTCCCGGCCAACGGCGGCTTCCGCGCGCTCAACACGGCCGACGCGAAGACGGCTGCGGCGTACAACACCTGCAAGCCGCTCCTGCCGACCCGCTCCCCGGGCGCGTCGCCCTCGGCGTCCCCGACCGCGTAACCCCGAAACACCCCAGGCG
>NZ_BBPP01000023.1:0-82877 GCF_000787835.1 Streptacidiphilus melanogenes | reverse complement strand
GGGGAACTGCGCGACAAGCCACCCTGTGTGGTGTGTCGCCGAGCGAGCAGAGCCATCCACACCGGGTGGTTGCTCGCGCAGTTCCCCGCGCCCCTGAGGTGTGCCCCGCTACAGCGACTTGCGGAAGACCTCCGCTGTCTGCAGGAAGAGGTCGTTGGCCTCGGTCTCGCCGATGGTGATGCGCGCGCCCTCTCCGGCGAAGGGGCGGACCACGACGCCCGCCGACTCGCAGGCCGCCGCGAAGTCGGTCGTGCGCTCGCCCAGGCGCAGCCAGACGAAGTTGGCCTGCGTCGTCGCGACCGTCCAGCCCTGGGCGACCAGCGCCGAGACGACCCGCTCGCGCTCCGCGACCAGCGCGGAGACCCGCTCCAGCAGCGCCTCCTCCGACCGCAGGGAGGCGATCGCGGCATCCTGCGCGAGCTGGCTGACGCCGAAAGGCACAGCCGTCTGCCGCAGCGCCTGGGCCACGGGCTCGTGCGCGATGGCGAAGCCGACCCGCAGACCGGCCAGGCCGTACGCCTTGGAGAAGGTGCGCAGCACGCAGACGTTCGGGCGGTCGCGGTAGATCTCGACGCCGTCCGGCACCTCCGCGTCACGGACGAACTCGTTGTACGCCTCGTCCAGGACCACGAGGACGTCGCTGGGCACCGCGTCGAGGAAGCGCTCCAGCTCCTCGCGGTGAGCCACCGTGCCCGTCGGGTTGTTCGGGTTGCAGACGAAGATCAGGCGGGTCCGCGGCGTGATCGCGGCGAGCATCGCGTCGAGGTCGTGCGTCTCGTCCGCCTTCAGCGGGACCCGCACGGACGTGGCGCCGCTGATCTGGGTGATGATCGGGTACGCCTCGAAGGAGCGCCACGCGAAGATCACCTCGTCGCCCGGACCGGAGGTCGCCTGCAGCAGCGACTGGGCCACGCCCACCGAGCCCGTGCCGACGGCGACGTGCGCCTCGGGGACGCCGAAACGCTTCGCCAGCTCGGCGATGAGCCCGGCGCAGGCCATGTCGGGGTAGCGGTTGAAGCTCTGGGCGGCGGTGGTAGCCGCCTCCAGCACGCCCGGGAGCGGCGGGTACGGGTTCTCGTTGGAGGAGAGCTTGAAGGCCGGGGCGCCCTCGGCACCCTGCGCCGGCTTGCCGGGCTTGTAGGCGGGGATGCCCTTGAGGGCCTCGCGCAGGCGCGGGCCAGGGGTGGTTTCGCTGCTCACCGTGGTCGTCCTCCAGAGAATCGCGATGTCGTCGCGCCCCGCAGGATCACTGCTCGCGCGGCGCCGTCGCCGTAACCGGTCGAGATCACCATACGAGCCGATCGCACGAACCTCACCCATGCGAGTGACATGTGCCGATACCGGCCCGCGAAGACTCGGTGGGCGACACCGTGAGTGCATGACCAAAACGCAGGCGATCGGGGGCGAAACGGTCGTTGGTGCAAGGAGAAATGGCGCGAATGCTCATGGAGAAACGTATCTCCGTCATCCGTGATGTTTCCGGACAGACCCGCCCCTTCTGACAGTTCCGCGCCATACGATCGGCCAGACATGACAGCAGCAGCGAATCACCACGGCCGGCGGACCACCACCCGCACCCGCCGGCTGGAGCGTGCCGGGATCAGGGACGTGGCGGCGGCCGCCGGAGTCTCGATCACCACCGTCTCCGACGCGCTCAACGGCAAGGGCCGGCTGCCCGACGAGACCCGGACCAAGGTGCGCGAGGTCGCCGAGCGGTTGGGCTACCGCCCCTCCGCCGCCGCGCGCACCCTGCGCACCGGCCGCTCCGGCCTGATCGGCCTGACGGTCACGACCTACGGCCAGGAGCCGTTCACCTTCACAGAGTTCGCCTACTTTGCGGAGATGGCGCGGGCGGCCACCTCGGCCGCGCTCAACCGCGGCTACGCGCTGGTCGTGCTGCCCGCGTCGTCCCGGCACGACGTGTGGAGCAACGTCGCGCTGGACGGCACGGTGGTGATCGACCCGTCCGACCACGACCCGATGGTGGCCGACCTGTACCGCCAGGGCCTGCCGGTGGTCAGCGACGGCAAGCCGGGCAACTGCCCCGTCACGGCCTGGGTCGACAACGACCACCACGCCGCCGTCCTCGGCATCCTGGACCACCTGGCCCAGGCGGGAGCCCGCCGGATCGGGCTGCTGACGGGCACCAGCACCGATACCTACACACGGCTCAGCACCGAGGCTTACCTCGGCTGGTGCCGGTCGGTGGGCCAGGAGCCGCTGTACGAGGCCTACCCCGCGCACGATCCGTGCGCGGGCGCCGTCGCCGCGGACCGGCTGCTGGCCCGGCCCGACCGGCCGGACGCCGTCTACGGTCTCTTCGACCCGAACGGCACCGACCTGCTCGCCGCCGCGCGCCGCTACCACCTGCGCGTCCCGGACGATCTGCTGCTGGTCTGCTGCAGCGAGAGCGACGTCTACGCCGCCACCGAGCCGCCGATCACGACGCTGTCGCTCAAGCCCCGCCGGATCGGCACCACGGTGGTCAACCTGCTGATCGACGCGATCGAGGGACAGAGCTCCGCGAACCAGTCCTCGGACGACGAGAGCCCGGCCGAGGAGAACGTCTCGGGCCAGTTGATGCCGACGGAGTTGATCGTCCGGCGTTCCTCACAACGCCGTTCCCCGCGCACCACGGTGTCGGCCCCGCGGCCACCCGGGGAGACGTGAGGCGAGGCGATGTCGTGGGGGTCGCGCGGGGCGTCGCGGGAGTGGGCGCAACGGCGGGCGCACGGGCGAGTGCGAGAGCGCTCGCGGGGGCTGACACGGGAGTTGTCGTGGGAGTTGCCGCCACCGCTCCCGTCTGACCTGCCCTTTTTGCCCCCTGTTGCTCCGCGTTGCCCCTTCGACCGATGAACGAATTCGCCGGGCTGATCCCTCCCAGGTGCGGACGCCGGGAAGGACGGCTTTATACGATGGGCGTCATGACACCCGTGGACCGTCCCGCCTGGCCTGACCAGCCGGACCCAGGCCCGCACGCCCCCCAGGCAGCGGACGGGTCCACGCCGTTCGACTTCTTCACGCCCTCCGCCCCTCCGGCTCCCGCGGCCCCCGGCGCTCCGGCGCCGCCCATGCCGCTCGCGGCCCCGCAGCAGCCGGTGCCGCAGGCGCAGCCCGTGCAACCGATCCCGCCCATGCAGCCGATGCCGCAGGCGGGCGGCCCGATCGGGTTCGGCGCGCCGACCGTCCCGGCCAACCCGGCCGTCGCACCGCCCATGCCCGCTGTCCCGACGCAGGACCCGCCGACGCTCGAACTGGGCGCGCCCATCGTCGAGCAGCCCTCCGTCCCCGCGCCCGCCCCGGCGCCCGCGCTCGACTCGCTGCCCGGCGGGCCGGACAGCCCGCTCTACGTGATCGGGGACGTCCACGGCTACCTGCAGGACCTGCTGGACGGACTGCACGAGCAGGGCCTGATCGACGCCGAGGGCCACTGGAGCGCGGGGCGCTCCCGACTCTGGTTCCTCGGTGACTTCACCGACCGCGGGCCCGACGGCATCGGCGTGATCGACCTGGTGATGCGCCTGGCCGCCGAGGCGGCCGCGGACGGCGGCTACTGCCGCGCCCTGATGGGCAATCACGAACTGCTGCTGCTGGGCGCCGACCGCTACGGCGAGGAGCCGGTCCACTCCAGCGCCGGCACCGCCTCGTTCCTCGCCGCGTGGCGGCTCAACGGCGGGCAGCCGCACGACATGGAGCGCCTGGAGGATCACCACGTCGCGTGGCTCTCCCGGCTCCCCGCGATGACGGTCGAGGACGACCACCTGCTCGTCCACTCGGACACCACCGCCTACCTGGAGTACGGCGACTCGGTGGCCGCGGTCAACGACGCGATCCGCGAGGTGCTCAACCAGGGCGACCCGGACGAGTGGTGGGACTGCTTCCGGCGGATGACCAAGCGCTTCGCCTTCCGCGGCGAGGCCGGCCCCGAGGCGGCGCGCGAGTTGCTCGCGGCCTTCGGCGGCCACCGGATCGTCCACGGCCACAGCCCCATCCCGTACCTGCTGGGCGAGGCCCCCACCGAGGACGGCCACGCGGGCGTCCACGTCACCGGCCCGCACGTCTACGCGGACGACCTGGCGGTGGCGATGGACGGCGGCGTCACCATGGAGGGCGAGGGCAAGCTGCTCATCGCCCGCCTGCCGCTGGCCTGAGCGAAACCGTTCGTAGTGCTTCGGGTTGCTGCAGGCCGGCCTCCGGGTTGCTTCGGGCACATGCCAGAAGCAACCCGGGCCACTCCTGACGCGGAAATTCGCGAAACCGACTGTCGATCTGTCAGCCATCGCCCCTAGCATGTCCGTTAACAGCCCATAACCCCCAGCTGAGCCATGAACGGCCGTCACTTCCACGGGGGGAGCAGAACCATGGACACCGCCTCGCAGCTACTCGCCGAGGACAAGCCCGACTACATGCGGATCCTGGACGAGGCCCTGCAGGCCTCGCACATCCGCGACGCGGTGCGCGCCACCCGTGGCGCCATCACGACCCAGCAGCTGCACGACCGCGCCATGCGCGAGCTGCCCGAGGTCGCGGCCCAGGCCGCGCCCGAGTACGCGCACCTGCTCACGCTGCGCGCGCAGCTCGCCCAGGTCGGCACGGGTCCCGACACGGACCGGCTCGGCAGCACCGACCCGGCGCAGTGGGTCGAGCCCGGCACCCCGCTGGACGCGGGCCGCCGTGCGGGCCTCGGCCCGATGGCCGCGGTCCTCGCCCCGGTCCTGGCCTGGACCAGCGCGCTGGCCCTCTGGCTCATCGGCCTCGCCGTCCGGGCCGGCTCGCCCTCGCTCGCCCTCGGCCACCAACTCGTCACCGCGGCAGGCGCACTGGCCGCGGTCGGCGCGGCGGCGCTCGGCGTCGCGACGGTCGCCCTCGTGCTCACCGCGAAGCGCGACGCGGCGGTCGAGCCCGAACGCCCACAGCCGGAGCTGGCGGCCGAGGTCGCCAAGGCCAGGGAGGTCTGGCGCGCGGCGCTGCGCAGCCGCGGCGTCCTCCCGTTCCTCGAAACCGAACTCGCCACCCGCGCGGCGGCGATAGCCACGGAGGCGGCACAGCGCCACACCCGCGTCGACCTCGTCCGGCACAGCCCCAAGCTCGGCTTCACCAGCCCGGGCTTCACCAGCCCGGGGGTGGAGGGCATCACCGACGGCCACGGCCAGGAGAAGCCCGAGGATGAACGCGAGGAGGAGGTCTACTTCACCTCTCCCGGCTTCTCCTCCCCCGACTTCACCAGCCCCGGCCCGACGGGCCGCTTCCTCCCGAACGCGGACGACTAGTACGGCGCGCAACGGAGCAGCACCAAGCAGCACGGGGCGGAGCCGGTCGTCGGCTCCGCCCCGTGGGGTCCACGGCGTCGGCGGCGTCAGCGACCGAGTTCGGCGGCGACCAGCTCGGCGATCTGCACGGCGTTCAGCGCAGCGCCCTTGCGGAGGTTGTCGTTGGAGACGAAGAGCGCGAGGCCGTTGTCGACGGTCTCGTCGTTGCGGATACGGCCCACGAAGGCGGGGTCCTTGCCGGCGGCCTCCAGCGGGGTCGGCACCTCGGAGACGACGACACCCGGAGCGTCGGCCAGGAGCTCGTACGCGCGCGCCGGCGAGATCGGACGCGCGAACCGCGCGTTGATCTGGAGGCTGTGGCCGGTGTAGACGGGCACGCGGACGCAGGTGCCGGAGACCCTGAGCTCGGGGATCTCGAGGATCTTCCGGCTCTCCTTGCGGAGCTTCTGCTCCTCGTCGGTCTCGTTGGAGCCGTCGTCCTGCACGGAGCCCGCCAGCGGCAGCACGTTGAAGGCGATCGGCTTGGAGAACTTCTGCGGCTCGGGGTACTCGACCGCCTCACCGTCGAAGGCCAGCTGGTCGGAGGCCTCGGTGACCTTGCACGCCTGCTGGTACAGCTCGGCGACGCCGGCGAGCCCGCCGCCCGACACGGCCTGGTACGTGGCGACGACGAGCGCCTCCAGCCCGGCCTCCTGGTGCAGCGGCTTGAGCACCGGCATGGCGGCCATCGTGGTGCAGTTCGGGTTGGCGATGATGCCCTTGGGGCGGTTCGCCACCGCGTGCGGGTTGACCTCGGAGACGACCAGCGGAACCTCCGGGTCGCCGCGCCAGGCCGAGGAGTTGTCGATCACGACGGCCCCGGCCGCGGCGACCTTCTCCGCCAGCGCCCTGGACGTCGAGCCGCCCGCCGAGAAGAGCACGATGTCGAGCCCGCTCCAGTCCGCCGTGGCTGCGTCCTCGACGACGACCTCGCCGTCCTTCCAGGGCAGCGTGGACCCGGCCGAGCGCGCGGAGGCGAAGAGCCGCAGCTCCGTCACCGGAAAGTCGCGCTCCTCCAGAATCCGGCGCATGACGCCGCCGACCTGACCAGTGGCACCCACGATTCCAATCCTCATGCCCCCTACAGTAAGCGCCCGGACCGGGAAAGCGAGCGGTTATCCAGCCGGCGGACACCCCCCGGCACCCGCACTGAGCTGCGCAAACGGGAAGCCTTCCGGTGCGGCCGGGGGAGCGGCGGGAAGCCCTGCGGAGCACGGAACCCTGCCGCGCCGGAATTCTCTCCGGTACGACAGGGTTCCGCGAGGCTCGCGCCCCGGCTCACACCACGGTGCTGAAGCCGCCCCAGCCCACGCCGATCTGGACCCGCGCTCCGAACGCCGCCGCGGCGTTGCCGGTGCCCGGGTGGTTCCAGAGCACGCCGTTCGCGTCGATGCCGATCAGATCCGGCTTGCCGTCCCCGTTCAGGTCCCGGGCGCCGATGATGGTCTTGTACGTCTGCCAGCCGGTGCCCACACGGACCGCCGCCTTGAACGGAGCAGCCGCGTTGCCCGTGCCCTGGTACAGGTACAACACACCGCTGGCATTGCGCACCACCAGGTCCGCGTGACCGTCACCCGTCACGTCACCGACCCCGACGATCGCGTTGAAGACCTGCCAGCCACTACCCACGTGAACGGCCGGCTTGAACGGCGCCGCCGCGTTGCCCGTGCCCTGGTACAGGTACAGCACACCGCTGGCATTGCGCACCACCAGGTCCGCGTGACCGTCACCGGTCACGTCACCGACCCCGACGATCGCGTTGAAGGCCTGCCAGCCGCCGCCGACCTTCACGGCCGGCTTGAACGGAGCCGCCGCGTTGCCCGTGCCCTGGTAGAGCCACAGCACGCCGTTTCCGTCCCGGGCCACCAGCGAGCTCTGCGCGTCGGCGCGCATGCCGTCGAGCGGGACGATCATGTTGAAGGCCTGCCAGCCGCCGCCGACCCGGTAGCGGGACAGCAACTGGGCCGCCGGGTTGCCGGTGCCCTGGTACTGCCACAGCCCACCGCCGGTGTCCCGGCCGAGCAGGTTCCAGCGCTTGGACGCGGCGGGCGGCGCCGTCGTCGCAGAGGTCCGCACGTCGGCCGCGTTCACGAAGGCGATGCGGTGGTTGTAGCGGATCTCCCGGTAGGTGGTGGTGCCGACCACGTCCGTGCGGTCGTCCGGGGCGTCGCCGTTGATGTTCATCGTGTAGTAGAAGTCGCCCGCCACCGGGACGTCCGCGACGTACTCCTGCCCCGCCGGGAACGTGTACTGCGTCAGCGGGGTGAGCTGCTGCGTGGAGCTGGCCGCCACCGTGGCGAGGTCGGCCGGGTAGGCCGAGGTCTCGGGGTACGCGCGGCCGTAGACCGGGGCCGAGGTCGCACCCGCAGCGGTCGTGACCACGGTCGTCCCGGCCGGAGCCGGCGCCGTGAAGGACCCGGCGGGGTTGTAGAACCAGGCCTTGACCCCGCCGTACCAGATCGCGGTCCAGTCGCCCTGCTGGGCCGCGACGACGAAGGACTCGCCGGTGACGAGCTTGTCCCCCCAGTCGGCCGCCTCGGTCGTGCCCGCGGCGGTGCCGTGCAGGTACGGGTCGCCGAGCAGTGGCGCGCTGCTGGAGGGGGAGGTGCGCAGGTAGACGAAGTTCGCGGGCTGGGCCGGAATCGCGGCACAGGTCGGGCAGTTCGTCACCGTCGGCTCGTTGGCCGTGGTGAACGGGATCGAGACGGTGACCGCCTCGCCCGCGACCAGCGGGGCGCCCGCCGGGTTGCTCGGCACGGGTGCGCCGAGCAGGGCCATGTAGTGGTTCCAGTCCCAGAACGTGCCCGGGTCCCAGTGCATGCCGGCGACGTACGAGTCGATCGGCCCCGGAACGTCGTCGTGCCCGATGATGTGCTGCCGGTCGAGCGGAATGCCGTACTTCTGCGCCAGGTACTTCACCAGCGCGGCGGAGGACTCGTACTGGGACTCGGTGTACCAGCTGGCCCCGGAGATCGCGTAGCCCTCGTGCTCCACTCCGATGGAGTGCACGTTGACGTACTTGTTGCCCGCGTGGATGGCCTCGTCGGTGTTGGACACCATCTGCGTGACCTGACCGTCCGAGGAACGGATCACGTACTGGGCGCTCGCCTCGGGATCGTCCAGCGCGCTGAACGAGTTGATGGTGCTGCTGTAGCTGGCCTCGGTGTCGTGGATGACGATGTACCGGATGGCGATGCCGTCGGCCGGGCGGTTCGCGACGTCGTAGTTGCCGTACGAGGTCGGGTCGGTCGGATCCGACAACGCGTAGGCGGCGGGAACGTACTGACAACTCAGACTCGTCGGGCAGTCGGCCGTCGGCGTCGTGACGGTCGCGAACGAGGACGGGGTCGCCCCGGTGGTCGCGGTCGTGCCCGTGGTGCCGGTCGAGCCGGTCGTCGCCGTCCGGCCCTGCGGCGTCACCGACGAGGACGCGGGGAGCACGACCTGCTGGCCGTCGGCGGTGAGCCGGCTCATACCGGTGCGGATCGTGGCGAAGACACGCGTCGCGAACAGCTGGGCGCCCTTGGTGTCGGGCGACTGGCTGTACCGCGCGACGGCGGGGAACCACTGGCCCGGGTCGGTGGGCAGCCCGCCGGTCAGCGACTTCTCGTACTGGGCGAGCAGCGCGGCGCCGCCCCGGATGCTCTGCTCCGTGTCGGTCTTGAGCGCCCCGGTCGGCTCGTGGATCAGCGATGCGGCCGCGTCCAGCGTGTGCAGTGTCGGATCGGCGGTGTTGACGGTCGGCGTCACGGCCTGGTCCCGCGGCGTGCGCTGGGACGGGTGCTTGATGTGCCGGATCCGGTAGTCGTCACCGGCGGCCTCGGCCGACTCGGCCGCAAGCCCCGAGGCGCTCGGCTGCTTGACGTCCCCGGGATCGACCTTGGTGAGGCCCATCACGTTGTAGTTACCGGTGGCGCTCGGCTGCCCGTGGTGCGAGTCCCATCGGGTCTCCTGGTACGAGACGGCCATCAGCACGTTCAGCGGAACGTGGAACTCCCGTGCGGCATCCGCGAACTGCGCGCTGAGCGGGGTCCCGGAGGCCCCGGCCCCGCCCGAACCAGTCGCCGCGCCATTCCCCACCACCGCACCGGCCTCGGCGACCGCGCCCACCACCAGGGCCGCGGTGACGACGGCACCGACGGAGACGACCACGGCACGAGAGCGCTTTCTTCGGTGCCCGGCTGTACCTGCTCTGCCCACTGACCAGCCCTACTGTCCAGCCCTGGACCTGCCAGCCCGGCTCCGGACGCCCTCGTCCCTGTGCCGTCGGCGACCGACCGCGGGCGCGCGAAAGTGACTGCGGCTCCGACTCGACCTCGCGCCGAAAGGGCGCGCGCCTCCACTGCCGGCAGTACCGGAGCGAGTGGTCGGCCATCGGTCACCGCGAATACCGGCGAGACGATAGCAGCCTGATGGGACTGCAGATACACCGCTCCACCACTCCACTGCCCAGCGCGACGATCTGCTCCCTCCGGGCGTGCAGCCGAACGCGCCCCGACGGCATCAGGGGCCGTGAAAGCACGTCAGGGTGAACGGAGTGAATCCGGCACACTCGACGACGCACGTGCTGCCCTGAGCACCCGCGCCTGTCGCCACAGCGCGAACAGCAGCAGCGGCAGGCCGACGCAGTGGTACGCCACGTCGACGGCCGTACCGCCGGTCACGGTGAGGGAGAGGCCGAGGACGGACCCGGCGACGGCGAAGACGAGCGCGCCGAGCGCGAAGCCGCGGGCCCCGTCGGGCTCGCGGCGCAGCCGGTCGACGGCGACCAGCAGAACCAGCGCGATGACGCCCTCGGCCGTCCCCGCCGCGTCCGGGTCGTAGGGCGGCGAGCCGCCCGAGATCACATGGGTGAGGTGCAGCACGGACATCACGAGCAGCGAGACCCCGACCCCGGCCGCCACCAGGGCGACCACCGGGTCACTCTCGGCCCGCCGGGCGGCCTCCGTCCGTACCGCCTTCTGGGAGCTTCCTGCGTTCATGCCGCCAGCCTCCCGCGTAGCGGCCCGCAAGGCGTCCCCCGCGGGGAGACACCCGGGCTACGTCCGCAGAAGCACGCGCAGTGAGCGCTTCGGACGCGTTTGCACGGCGCCCAACCACAAGGTCGACGGCCTTGCCGAAGAGGCGCGCGACACAAGCCAGGTCGTCCGCTCCCTCCGGAGCGAGATCCGCCGCTCGCCCGGACGCCGACACCCGCGGGACGCCTGACACCGGCACGCCCTGCTCTGCCCTGCTCCGCCCTGCCCTGCTCTGCCTTGCCCTGCTCTGCTCTGCCCTTGGGAGCCTCCCGGGGGCAGGGCACTACGGCACCCGACGGGTGCCGAGGCCTGCGTCGTCCGGCAGCTCGATCAGCGCGATGCCGTCCTCCTGCGCGACCGCCAGGCGCGTCCCGTCCGGGCTGATCGCCGCGACCGGCGTCGGGGTGTCTCTGCGCCCGTAACTGCCCTCCTTCTTGGGCACCTTCACCTCGGGCCACTCCCCGACGACCGCGCCGGTCGCCAGGTCGATCAGCCGAGGGTGACCGTGGAGCGAGACCACCTGCGAGCCTCGGCCGAGCAAGGTGCCGAGGCTGAAGTCCACCGTGCTGCGGTGCTCCCAGCACTGATCGGCCATCGACCACACCCCGAGCTGCCCGGCACTGAGGCCCGGGGGCTCGGTCCACTCAAGGGACTCGTCGGCCGCGGCCACGACCAGCCGGTTCTCGTCCAGCCAGCAGGCCGATGCCACCTCGGCGTCGATATGGGCGGCTTGCAGGAGGGTGACGTCGTCCAGCGCCTCCGGATCCGTGAGCGCGGCCGTGAGGTCGTGCACGTGCGCCACACCGATGGGATGCCAGATCCAACCGGCCACCAGCAGGTACCTGCCGCCGGGGCTCACCTCGAGCCGAGACTGGAACACGTCCTCCGGTCGGCGCGCGCCTTCGGTCAGGCGCTGTCCCGTCGTCAGCTCCTCGACCTCCAACCTGTTGTACTCGTCCGGGCAGTGGACCAGGACCTCGCGTCCGTCCGACAGCCTGCCGAGCGCCACCGGATAGTCGTAGGCGGCGGAGTGGTAGTAACTGCGGTTGATCTCCCGCAGGACCCTCGGACCGCTGAGATCCACGACGATGCCCTTGGTCCCGCGCTCGACGTAGATCACCGCGTACCGCCCGGACGGCGAGACCGCAGCCCGGTCGAACGGGTACCCCCAGTGGACGGACGTCTTCCGCTCGGTCCCGTCCGGCCCCCACCGCCGGCCGCCTCCGACCGGATCGACCAACTCCTCGCCGTCCCATACCAGGGAGCGCGCCGGCCGGCCCGCCACCGGTATCGACTCGACTTCCGCCATCACGATCCTGCTCCCCCTGAGCACGCTGGACAGGCGGCCGCAGCGGGGTCTCGCTGGTCGGCGTGGTGTGCTCGCAGGCGATTATGATCGCGCCCGCGCGGCCGGAGGACTGGATCCAGGCAAGCCGCCGCCCCGGCGTACCCCGCCCACCCGGAGCGGTGGGACGATGTGACGCTTTTCGGCGCCGGAGCCAAGTAGAGACGTAAGGAAGTCACTCGTTCGTCCCAAGGAGCATCCGTGCCCACGGAGCACCCACCGGCCCCACCCGTCGCAAACCCTTTCGGGTTCGCGGAGTTCTACCGGCAGAACTTCGACGCCGTCCTCGGCTTCGTCACCCGGCGCACCGACAGTGTGCATCTGGCCGCCGACCTGACGGCCGACATCTTCCTGACCGCACTGGAACAGGCGGACGGCTACGACCCGCGGCGCGGCACACCCGTCGCCTGGCTGTACGGCATCGCCCGCAACGTCCTGGCCGCGCATTTCCGCGGCAGCGCCCGGGAGCGGCGGGCCGTCTCGCAGATCGCCGGCCGCCGGTTGCTGGACGAGCAGGACGTCGCCGCGATCGAGGCGCGCATCGACGCGGCCCGCGCCGCCCGTCGATTGGCCGGACTCCACGCCGCGTTGTCCGAGCCGCTGCGCGCGGTGCTGGACCTGGTGGTCGTGGACGGACTGACCATCCGTGAGGCCGCCCAGGCGCTGGGGGTCAGCGCCGCCACCGCACGGATGCGCCTGCACCGGGCCCGCAAGGCCATGAAGAGCGTCACTCCGCAGACCGACCCGTCCCTCGACACCCTTCTGGAGGCCGCCTCGTGAACACCCCCCTGGACACTCCCGTGAACTTCCGGCAGCGGCTCGGGGACGAGCTGACCGCCCGCGCCGCAGCCCTGCCCACCCCCTCTGCGGCCCCCGTCCGTCCGCGCCACGCCCGCCGGATCGCGGTCACCTCGCTCGGGCTGGCCGCCGCCGTCACCGCCGTCGTCGTGGGCGCCCATGCCGGCAGCAGCCCCGCCGCCCCTCTGGCGACGCCGACCACCTCCCCGACCGCAGGGGGCAGCGCCGCGCCCGCTTTCGGCGAGGCCGGCTACACCGTGACGGTCCGTCCCGGCCACATCGTCGCGCTCAAGATCATCGGGACGAGGCTGTCCGGGCTCCAGACAGCGCTCCGCCGAGCGGGCCTGCCCGCCGTCGTGCTGACCCCCTCGGCCGCCTGCACCACCAAGGTGACTCCGGTCGACAGCAGCCGCCTCGGCGCGGTGATGTCCCTGGATCCCGAGAACGGCCGCGTCGCACTGCTCGACGCCAGCGCGATCCCACCCGGGGACACCCTGCTGGTCGTCGACGAATCCCCGGCAGCCGCGCTCCACAAGTCCGTGGGGAGCCTGGCCTACATGCTGACCGAGCACGCTCCGAACTGCTTCCCCGCCTCGCAGGTCGACATCGGCGAAGGCTGACCGATGCGAAGGCGCCGCCCCGAGGACTCTCGAGGCGGCGCCCGGGCCGGGGTGTCAGTCCACCACCGGCAGGTACACCTTGTGCCCGGAGGCAGCGAACTCCTCGGACTTGGCCTTCATGCCGGCCACGACCGTGGCGTCGTCGCTGTTCACGGCCTCGTCGCCGGAGAACATGTCCATCACCGTCCTCGACGTCTCCCGCCCCACCGTCCGCCAGGCCGTCGCCTCACTGCGCACCGAAGGACTTCTGGACGCCCAGCAACGACGCGGCACCTTCGTCCGCACTCAGCCGACAGCGGGGCACACCCACTACCCGCGCACTGCACCGCACGGTCCTGCCTGTGGAACGCATCACCGGCACGACACTCGCGAAGAAGCCCGCGCAGACGCCCGCAAACACACTGACCGCGCTATTCATGGCACACGGGCCACTGGAGTGGCGCGAGTCGGTCACCGCGCGCATGCCCCACCCTGACGAGACCAGCGCCCTCCAACTCGACCAGCTCGCACCGCTGCTGATCACCCAGCGCATCATGGTGACCACGGTCGCCGGACTCCCCCTGGCCGTCGAGACCACCGCCGCCCCCGCCGACGCCGCTCGCTACACCTACACCCTCACCCCCGCGCCTGTTCCGGCCGCAGCGGCCCGCCGCAGGAACCTCCGCCCTCTGGAATGACGGGGCTGCCGAGCCCTGCGATGTGGTTCCGTGCTGCGGCGGGGCACTTCCCCCGCTCAGCCGCATTCCAGCACCCTTGGGTCTCCAGCGAGAATGAGCACCTCCGGGCCCGAACGCGAGTGACATGCCGCTTTCGGCGTAATCGAGGAAGCTGGGCTGCTAGGCCGTCAGGCTGTGCTTGTTCGGCCTGGACCCTGACGCCCAGCAGCGGCTGGCCGACAACGTCCGCCGCGCGGCATCACCCAATTCCGGGCCCTGGCCAACCGTCGTTGAACCCGTGAGCGGGTGCTGTTGGTCGGCCACGACGGCAACGGCATCGGGGCTGTCCCAGTCGCCTGGGACCCGTTCGCGGGAGGAAGATCATGAGCTGGCTCTCGAAGGTGTTCAAGCTCAACCCCCCAGGGCTCAACTGGCCGCGAGCGGTGCTGTTCCTGGACATCGCGCTGGTGCCACTGGTCGTCTTCTGGGCGATCGGCCATGAGGAGTACCTGCTCAGCGCCTTGTTCGGCCTGCTGTTTGCCTGGCTGGACGACCCCGGCGGCAGCTATGGGCACCGTGCCTCACACGTCGCCGCCTTTGGTCTGATCGGCGCCGGGCTGACGGCATTGGCATTCGGCATCGGCGGCGAGGCTTGGGGTTGGCTGGTGCTGGCCGCCTTCGCCGTCACCCTGGTAGCCGGGCTGGCAATCGCTTTCGGGGTGCGCAGGTTCGTGACCGCCCTGCTGCTCAATGTCTGGTTCATCCTCGCCCTGTCGCTCGCGGTCGGCTTCCACCAGCATCCCCGCATCACCAGCTACACCTGGGGTCAGGTGCTCGCCTGGTCCGGGGGGTCGGCACTGTGGATCGTGGTGACGTTCATCGGGTGGCTGATCCGCGGGCGCGAGGACCGGCCCCAGCCGATCGCGGAACTCCCCGGTGCCACGTCGCGCCAGAAGCTGACTGGCCCGAAGATCATGTTCGCGGTGATCCGCGCGCTGGCCATCGCTGGCTCCGTCGCGCTGGCGTTCGGACTGAACCTGTCGCACGGCGTGTGGCTGCCGATCGCGACCATGATCGCGCTGAAGCCGAACCTGGAGCAGGCCACGCTGGTCAGCGCACAGCGCCTTGCGGGCGCGTTGATCGGTGCTGTCGCGGCTGCGCTGCTGCTGCTGATCCCCACCAGTGAACACGGGCTGAGGCTGTTCGCGGTCTCGCGCGGACTCGAAGTGGTCGCGCTCGTGCTGCTGATGCACGGGGTGGGGATCCGCTTCTTGAACTACGCGCTCTACTGCGCGGCCATCGCGGCGGGGGCGCTCGTCCTGATCGACCTCCCGCAACCCTCCGACTACACCGCCGAGGGCTACCGGGTCCTGTGGACGTTCTGTGGCGTGGGGATCGGCGTACTCGTCATGCTTCTCGCCGGCCTGCTCGGCAAGCGCACCGCCAAAGCTTCGCCATGAACAGTCCGAACGTGTTCCGCTCCAGCTCGGCAGCAACACGCAAGACCATCGAAACCCACCGTCGCCTCGCAGCGAGTTCACGCGCAGAGTGCGGGCCCGCGCCGTCGAGCGTGGCCAGGTCGATGTGTTCGCCGACGAGTCGACCGTCCGGCGCTGGCTGAGCGGGGAGAACCCCCGGTGGCCGGTTCCGGAGCTCTTGGCCGATGTCTTCTCCGGTTTGCAGTCCAGGGCCTGACAGATGCTGGTGAGAGTCGTGACCCCTTTCGCGTAGCAGCAGACCGCGGAATTCTTCACGCGCCTGATGAGAGTCCTTCAGGCGACGAGTAGGCGGAGGCCGAGTTCTGCTGCATCGAGGGCGGTGAGGTCGCGGTTGCGTTCGGCCCACCGGCCTGAGGAAAGGTCGTCGCGGAGCATGCTGACGGCCCGCTGTTCGGCCTCCAGTCCGACCCTGGTCCATACCGACACCGCCCGGCGGACATGTTCGTCCAGGTATGCCTCAGGGCGTCGCCAGTAGGCCTCGAAGAAGCCGTCAGCGCAGTCCCACGGGACGAGCACCGGCTCGGCCCGGCCCCCGATCGCCTGGGTCAGGTCAGCCAGTGAGGGCCAGCCGACCAGGAGGTCCGCGAACTCAGGAAGGTAGTCGCGCGTGAGCCAGACCCGGTCGAGCCATCCCGGGGCACTGGCGTCGTAGGTGAACACGACCACACGGCGGGCTACTCGTCGCATCTCCTGCAACCCGGCGACCGGATCCGGCCAGTGATGAACGGTGCTGATCGCCATCGCGACGTCGAAGGACTGATCTGCAAAGGGGAGGCTCTCCGCGGTCGCGGCAACGCAGGGCGCCGCGCCCGCGGGACGCTGCGCCCGCATCACCGCCGACGGCTCCACCGCCGTGACCTCGCGGTCCAAGGGCTCGTAGGAGCCGGTGCCGGCTCCTACGTTCAGTACCGTCCGTGCGTCGCCGAGTGCTTCCCAGATCTTCGCGGCGATCCGCGGATCGGTGCGCCGCGTTGCTGGATAGGCGGACCCGATGGCGTCGTACAACTGCGCTCCGAACACTTTCAGTTGCTCCTCTGGCATCGTCCTGATTCCCAAAGCCCGCGCCTGCAGTTCACTGTCGATGGCCCTCGCCATGGCATCAGCACGGTCGCGCTGCTCCAGCATCAGGCCACGCAGTCGGCGCAGGTGTGAGACTGCGTCGGTGGCCGGGTCGTCGACCAGGGCCGCGATTTCGCGCAGTCCGAAGCCCAGCCGCCGGTAGGCGAGCACCTCCCGCAGCCGCTCCACATCGCTCGCCGAGTAGGCCCGGTACCCGGCCGCGGTTCGCGCGGACGGTTGCACGAGTCCAATCCGGTCGTAGTGATGCAGCGTGCGAACGGTCACGTCGGCCAGCTCAGCCGCACGTCCCACGGTGATGTGCTCTTCCACGCCGTCGACTATGTGGCATGACGCTGCGTAAGGGTCAAACACTTCGCCCCCGAGCGTCTGGCGGGCTGTGGCCACGCGAGATGTGCGCTGGTGCCAGACGCTCAGGCAAGTCACCCTTCACCGATCGACGCCGACTCGGACCGAAGGAACGAGGTGGGCACGAGCACGCGGGCAGGCCCATCGCCGTGGTCTTGTCTGGGTCGGTGCCGTGCTCGTCCTTGCCCTTCCCAGGATTCCTCCCCCCAGGGCTTGCGGCCACGGGCTGGCCCTGATTCGGGACAAGCCACCACAGTCGGAGCAACTTCCTTCTCAGTTAACGATCTAGAGGGGGGATTTGAGTACGCGTACTCAGGCGGGGGCGAGCTCCCCGAACAAGACTCCGACGCTGAGATAGGCAAAGGAGCGCATGCGTGACCCCGTCGAACTCACCGGAAGGACAGCAGCGCGGATTCGCGATCGGCTGTGCCGTGGCGGTGCCGGTCGCCCTGGCGCTCGCGGTCGGGAGCGTTCTGTGGGTGAGACAGTCGCTGGTGAACTGGGCCAACCCGCCGGCGCCGGACGTCTCCGCCGTCGCCCGGTCCGCACCGGTCGACGCGGCCGACCGGACGGCCACACGGAAGCTCGACACCGAGCTCGCGCGAGTCGAACGCCTGCTGTCCTGGGCGCGCCCGGTTGCCCGGGGTGTCGAGGACCGCTGCGACTCCCAGGAGGACGATCCCGACTTCGGTAGCCGACCCACGTGGTCGCCTGTGACGTGCCAGCGCACCGTTGTCTGGTTCGCCCGCATCGGTGGCCCACTGTCCGCGGTCCTGACCCGCCTCGACTCGTCGCTGCAGCACGCGGATGTGAAGCCTGATGGCACTCCCATCAACCAGCTCTACGAGATCGGTCACGCCCGCGCTCCGGAGCTGAACTCCGCCAACGACAGCTACGGCGACGGCAACGTCCCCGTCGACATCACCGTTGACGCGCCTCCCAACCTGCAGGAGGCCATCGGCGAGGACCGGGACCTGCTGATCTCCGCCAGCCCGCCACCCGCGCCGGGTGCCACTGTGGACCGCGCGTACACACCAGTGTGGGAGAGCGAACTGACCGCACAGGTGAAGCCCTCCGACTACGTGATCGGCCTGCGCGTCTCGCTCGCGTACCGCCAGTAGCCGTCCCCCTTCCGTAGCCATGCCATCCTGTCCGCGGCCCACCGAGTAGGTCAGCCTGCATGCGCAAAGCAGCGAAAGTCGCAGTCGCCACGTCCGTTCTCGCCGTGCTGGCCGCCGACGGCTGTGGGGCCTTCAACATCGTCCATGTGGTCGTCGGAGTGGAAAGCACCTCGTCGGAGTCACCCGCCGATCCGTCCGCTCCGGCCACCACCCCGCCCAGCGATTCGGACGCGCAGAAGCTGGCCACCGCGTTCCTCCGGTCCTGGCAGAGCGACCCCTCCCACTACGACGGCGCGGCCAGCGACGCCGACTCCCCCTCGACGGCGCAGACCGCACTCCAGGGCTACCACGACGGGCTCTCCCTCACCGGGCTCACCTTCACCGGCGTCACCGCCGCAGGCCCCGACCCGCAGTTCACCGGGGCGACCAGGGTGAACTTCCACGTCACCGCCCAGGTCAAGGGCAGGACCTGAAGCTACCCGGGGAGCCTGGACGTGGTGCAGAGCACCGACGGCACGCAGGCCGTGCACTGGGCGTCCGCCGTGCTCGACCCCGAACTGACCGACGGCCAGAACGTCCAGGCGGGACCGGTCACCACCAGTCCCGGCACGACGGACATCACCGACCGCGGCGGCACGCCGCTGACCGCCGCCCAGGACCCATCGCTGAGCGACATCCTGGCCACCGTCGCAAAGAACGGGCCGGCGAACGGGGGCGGCCGAGGTGCCCAGGGGAAGGCGGAGACCGGCCACAGCGACGGACGGCTAGACCGGTCTCCCCCAGGAGCAACTACTCGACCACGGGCAGGTACACCTTGTGCCCCGTGGCGGCGAACTCCTCGGACTTGGCCTTCATCCCCGCCACGACCGTCGCATCGTCGCCGTTGACTGCCCCCTCGCCGGCGAACATGTCCATAACGGTTTTACTGATCTTCATCGAACAGAACTTCGGCCCGCACATGGAGCAGAAGTGGGCCGTCTTGGCCGGGGCCGCGGGGAGCGTCTCGTCGTGGAAGTCGCGTGCGGTCTCCGGGTCGAGGGCCAGGTTGAACTGGTCCTCCCAGCGGAACTCGAAGCGGGCGTCGGAGAGGGCGTCGTCCCAGGCCTGGGCGGAGGGGTGGCCCTTGGCCACGTCCGCGGCGTGGGCGGCGATCTTGTAGGTGATCACACCCGTCTTGACGTCGTCGCGGTTGGGCAGGCCCAGGTGCTCCTTGGGCGTGACGTAGCAGAGCATCGCCGTGCCCCACCAGGCGATCATCGCCGCGCCGATGCCCGAGGTGATGTGGTCGTAGCCGGGCGCCACGTCCGTGGTGAGCGGGCCGAGCGTGTAGAAGGGGGCGTCGTCGCAGATCTCCTTCTGGAGATCCATGTTCTCCTTGATCTTGTGCATCGGGACGTGGCCCGGTCCCTCGATCATCACCTGGACGTCGTGCGAGCGCGCGATCCGGCCGAGCTCACCCAGCGTCGTCAGCTCGGCGAACTGTGCCTCGTCGTTCGCGTCCGCGATCGAGCCGGGGCGCAGGCCGTCGCCCAGCGAGTAGGTGACGTCGTAGGCCCGCAGGATCTCGCAGAGCTCCTCGAAATGCGTGTACAGGAAGTTCTCCTGATGATGCGCCAGACACCAGGCCGCCATGATCGAGCCGCCGCGCGAGACGATGCCCGTCTTGCGGCGGGCGGTCAGCGGCACGTAGCGCAGCAGCACGCCCGCGTGGACGGTCATGTAGTCGACGCCCTGCTCGCACTGCTCGACCACGGTGTCGCGGTAGACGTCCCAACTGAGCTCCTCCGCCCGGCCGTCGACCTTCTCCAGCGCCTGGTACAGCGGCACCGTGCCGATCGGGACGGGGGAGTTGCGCAGGATCCACTCGCGGGTGGTGTGGATGTTGCGGCCGGTGGAGAGGTCCATGACCGTGTCCGCCCCCCACCGAGTGGCCCAGGACATCTTCTCCACCTCCTCCTCGATCGAGGAGGAGACCGCCGAGTTGCCGATGTTGGCGTTGATCTTCACGAGGAACCGGGAGCCGATGATCATCGGCTCCGACTCCGGGTGGTTCACGTTCGCCGGCAGCACCGCCCGACCGGCCGCGATCTCCTCGCGGACGGTCTCCGCGGCCATCCCCTCGCGCAGCGCCACGAACTCCATCTCGGGCGTGACGATCCCCTGCCGTGCGTAGGCGAGTTGGGTGACGGCCGCGCCCTCGCGCCCGCGGCGCGGACGGCGCGGACGGCCGGGGAAGACCGCGTCGAGGTTGCCCAGCCCCGAGGCGCCCGCGGTGAGCGTGACGCCTCGCGGCGCGGTGTGCTTGAGGCCGTCGTCCTCCGGGCGCGGCTCGCGCCCGTGGTAGTCCTCGACGTCGCCGCGCTGGCTGATCCAGGAGTCGCGCAGCGGCGGCAGACCGCGGCGGACGTCCGGCTCGAAGGCGGGATCGGTGTACGGGCCGGAGGTGTCGTACAGCGGCACGGTGCCACCCGTGCTCAGCAGCACCTCGCGGTAAGGGACGCGCAGATCGGGCCGGGAGCCCTGGTGGTACGCCTTGCGCCAGGCCGGGGTCGGGTAGCCGCCCTGGGTGCTGGAGGCCGTTGCGGCCTGCTCGGAGACAGACTTCTGCTGCGTGTCGTCGTGCGTGGTCATCAGACCCACTACTCCCTACGCCGGCATTACCCGGTCAGGTTCCTGCGGTCGACGCAGCGTTCGACGTCCCCCATGTCGGGGACGGCGGTCAGCGTCCTCTCAGCCCGGTGCTCCGAGCTCCCGCGTCTACAGATGAGATGGTGAACACGGTAGCGAGGAGTGGCGGAGCTTGGCCAGGGCTGTGTTGCGCAGTGGACAGGCGGTACCGTTCGCGCGTGGCAGAGCACCACGTGGCGGAACACTCCCCTCCGCATCAGCACCCCCACGGTCACTCGCACGACCACGGCCCGGCGAGCCCCGCGTCCGCACGCCTGCGCGTCCTGCTGGCTGCCGTGCTGGTGCCGTTCGCGCTGGCGGTGCTGTCGGGGCTGTGGCTGCTGTGGCCCGCCCCGCTGCCCGCGCACGCCCCGACGGGGACCGGCTTCGACCAGATCACGGTGACCGGAACCGTGACGGCCACCCGTTCCGTGCCCTGCGGAGGGTCCGGCCAGAGCAGCGCGGCCAGCGCGAACTCGGGCACCTGCACCGCCATCACCTTCCGGCTCACCAGCGGCAAGGACGCCGGCCGCAGCGTCACGCAGACGCTCACCCCCGACCAGACCGCGGTCTACTCGGCGGGCGAGAAGATCGTCGTGGACTACTCGCCGACCGCTCCCGCCGCACTGCAGTACACCGTCGAGGACGCCGACCGCAGCCTCCCCGTCGCCCTGCTCGCCGGCGTCTTCGCGCTGGCCGTGGTGCTCGTCGGACGCCTGCGCGGCCTGGCGGCACTGGTCGCGCTGGGCATCAGCTTCCTGGTGCTGTCCTTCTTCGTCCTGCCGGCCATCCTCGGCGGCGAGCCGCCACTCGCCGTCGCCGTCGTGGGCGGCGGGCTGATCATGCTGCTGGCCCTCTACCTCTGCCACGGCTTCTCCGCCCGCACCTCCGTCGCGGTGCTCGGCACCATGGCCTCGCTGGCGCTGATCGGCGCGCTCGGCCAGGCCTTCATCGGCCTGGCCCGGCTCACCGGCAACACCTCCGACGAGACCGCGTTCGTCCACTCGCTCTTCCCCGGCATCCAACTACCGGGCCTGCTGCTGGCCGGCGTCATCATCGGCTCGCTGGGCGTCCTCAACGACGTGACCGTCACCCAGGCGAGCAGTGTCTGGGAGCTCCACGCGGCCAACCCCGCCCTCGGCGCCCGGGCGCTCTACCGGGCGGCCATCCGGATCGGCCGCGACCACATCGCCTCGACCGTCAACACCCTGGTCATGGCCTACGCGGGGGCGGCCCTGCCGCTGATGCTGCTGTTCTCGCTCTCGCACCGGGGAGCCTGGCAGGTGGCCACGAGCGAGATCGTCGCCGAGGAGGTGGTGCGCACCCTCGTCGGCAGCATCGGCCTGATCGCGTCGGTTCCGCTGACGACGGCCCTCGCGGCGTTCGTCGCCTCCCGGGACGTGCGCGACGAGACGGAACTCGCGGGCGTACCCGCTCCGGCGCGGGGCAGGGCGTCCCACCGCCGGCGTCACTGAGCCGTCGCCGGGGGACGAAGGGCCGGTTGCTCGGCAACCGGCCCTTCGTCCCTGACTTCACGTCAACTCACGGCAGCTCACGTCAACTCTTGGATGCCTTCTTCACCAGGATCACGACCACCGCGCCCAGCGCGACCACGACGAGCAGCTTGATGATCATGCCCAGCAGCCCGAAGAAGATGCCGACCAGCGCCGACAGCACCCACCAGGCGATGATGATCGCCGCAATCGGGACCACGATGTTGCGCACCCAGCCAGGGAGCGCCTTCCACAGTTCAGTCATGATGTCCGTCCTCCCCCTCGGGTGTCCTGGCTTACGTCTTCGATCGTACGGGCGCCAGAAGCCGCAACGAAGAGTTCCTGCCCCTGAGAAGACCCGGATAAGACCCTGATCAGGACAGTCGGGGAAACCCTCACAACCCCCCGGACCGGCGCCCGGATCAGCGCCGGGATCAACCCTCCGGCGGCGAGAAGACCACGAGAACCCGCAGGTCCTCGCTGATGTGGTGGAAGCGGTGCGGCACGCCCGCCGGGACGAAGACGACGCAGCCGCGGGCCACCATGGCCGTCTCCTCGCCCACCGTGATCGACCCGCGTCCGCTGACGACGACGTAGAGCTCGTCCTGCGCGTGTGAACCCTGGGTGTCCGGTTCCCCCGCGTTCAGTGCGTACAGGCCCGCGGACATCGTGTGTTCCCGCAGAAAGCGCAGGTACGCGCCCTCGTTGGCGCACCGCTCGGCGTCGAGGTCGTCCATCCGGAAGAGCTTCATGTGCGCCATTCAACCAGCCTTCGGTACTACCGCTGGCGGTCACCGGCTGCGACGATCACGGCATGATGAAGTTCGTACTCAAGACCCTGATCAATGCCGCGGCCATCGGTGTGGCGGCCTGGCTCATCAAAGGCATCGACCTGACCGCGAGCGACTGGCAGCACAAGGCACTGACCCTGGTGCTCGTCGCCCTGGTCTTCGGCGTGGTGAACTTCTTCGTCAAGCCGCTCGTCAAGCTCTTCTCGCTGCCGCTGTTCATCCTCACCCTGGGCCTGATCACCTTCGTGATCAACGCGCTCATGCTGTGGCTGACCTCCTGGGCCTCGGGCAGGCTCAGCCTGGACTTCCACGTGGAGGGCTTCCTGCCGGCCCTGCTGGGCTCGCTGCTGATCAGCATCGTGGCCTGGGCGCTGCACCTGGTCGTCCGCGACGAGGACTGACGACGGGCCGCCCCGCCGGGCGACGGCGCACGACCGGGCACGACCGGGCACGACCGGGCTAACGACCCAGAATGGCTTCCAGCTCGCGATCGAGGTCGGCGGTCGTGTGCTCCTGTCCCATCGGGAGCGCACGATCGGTCCGGCCGAGGAAGGAGATCAACGGGACGGCGGGGGAGCGGAGCACCGCGGCGCCCTCCGTCGAGCGCAGCTCGATGCACACGTCCATGAAGTCCTCGTCCAGCCCCGCGACGGGCCAGACCCGAACGTCGCCCTCCCCGCTCGGGCGGGTGATCCCGTCCAGCAGCAGTTCCCGGCCGAAGACCCAGCTGACCGGCGGGTCGCCGGGCAGGTGGAAGGTGAGGCGGATCGCCAGCGGGTCGACGGGGTCGTAGGCAAGCTTCACGTCGGTGTCGAAGGTGAGTTCGTCGGACACCAGCAGGCTCATCACAAGATGGCCCTTGACCAGGCTCTGCATCTTCATTGCGGTACCTCTCGATCCCCGTCGTCAGTTCGGTACTGCGTAGCGCGCGCGACCATCGTCGCTTTTGTCCGCTCTCGGCCCCAAGAGCGAAGATTTCAAATGCTGAAAGAGAGCCGTTCCAGCACCGATCCGACACGGGCCGCCAGTCGGTCCGCCGCCGCGGGAAGCCGATGGGCCTGGGCGAGCGGCAGGGAGAGCGCGACCGTGCAGACGGCCGTGCCGATCATGATCGGGACCGCCGCGCAGACGACGCCCGGCATGTACTCCTGGTGCTCCAGCACCGGCCGCCCGTGCGGGCGGCCTTCCAGGCGGCGCAGCAGCACGTTCTGGTCGGTCACCGTGCGCCGGGTCAGCGACTGCGGACGGTGACGCGAGAGGTAGTCAAGGCGTCCCTCCCGGTCGAGTTGGCCGAGCAGGCACTGTCCGATGGCGTGCGCGTGGCCGGTGACCCGGAAGTCGGCCCACTCCTCCACGGCCTCCATGCCCGGCCCCTCGCAGACCTCTACCACGTCCAGCTCGCCGTCCCGGTAGGTCGCGAAGTACGTCGCCGCACCCAGCTCGTCGCGCAGCAGCGCGAGCGCGGCGCCGATCGCCGCGCGGCCCTCGCGCACCTCGTGGTGACGACCGAGCTCGCCGACCGCCTCCCCGTAGACGTACGCGCCGTCGACGCGCTCCAGATATCCCTCGTGGGTGAGGGTGCGCAGCAGGTGGTACGCGGTACCCAGGGGCAGTCCCGCCTGGCGGGCGAGCTGCTTGGCGGTCGCGCCCGAGCGGTGTTCGCCGACGGCCTCGAGCAGCCGCAGAGCCCGCTGCACCGAGGAGATCAGCGTCGGCGCGGCCTTCTCCGTGGCCATCTCAACCCCCTGGGCATGTGCCATATGGACGCAACTCCTCCACATCATGCCCACTGTGAGGACGGGATGTCTGCCTCTCCGGTGTACTCCTCACCCGGGCCCGGGACGGGACTGCGCCACGGCGTGTTGTCGCATCGGGTTTCACTCCACGCCCCCCGCGGCACACTCCCAACGTGGTGGCACAACCCGCGACACGCACAGCAGCCCGACACGCCCCGCGTCCGGTGGTGAAGCGCACGGCTCGCGCGATCCTGCTGGACGACGGCCCCGACGGCCCCGAGCTCGTCATGATCAAGCGGACCAAGCCCGGCCGCCCGCCGTACTGGATCACCCCCGGCGGCGGCATGGAGCCGAGCGACGCCACCGTCGTCGACGCGCTCCATCGCGAGCTCTCGGAGGAGCTCGGCGGCAAGGCGACGGACATCGTCCCCGCATTCGTCGACACGGTCTCCCACACCCATCACGAGGACGGCACCGAACTGCACCCGCACGGGGTGAAGGTGCAGCACTTCTTCGTGTGCAGGCTCAGCTCGATGGACCTCGCCCGCCGGCACGGCCCCGAGGTGGACGCGCCGGTGGGCGAGTACGAGGTGGTCCGCCTCCCGTTCACGCGCGAGGGGGTGACGGCGGTGAACGTCGTCCCCCCGTCGCTGCGGGCCTATCTCGCGGCGAACATCGAGGGAGTCAGAGCACTGCTCGCCGACGATCTCGGCGTGACGTAGGCAGGCCCGCGGGTACGGCGGACGCGGGACCTCAGGGCCCTCCATCCGGGGGCCCTACATCTGGCCGTCCTCCAGGTCGTACAGGACGTGCTCCGTCGGCACACCCGCATCGAGCAGCACCGCGCGGGTGCGCCGGATCATCGCCGAGGGCCCGCTCAGACAGGCCCGGTAGCCGTCCCAGGGGCCGCTTCGGGCGATGACCTCGGAGAGGGCGCCGCGCTCGCTGCCGGGCAACGGCTGCGCGCCCGGGGACGGTTCCGCGACCGCGCTGTGGACGGACAGCCACGGCAGGCGACGGTCCAGCTCCCGCAGCGCCGTGAGCGCGTACAGCTCCTCCGCGCGGCGCGCGCCGTAGTGGAGTTCGACGGTGCGCCGCGCGCCCGACAGCGCCAGCTCCTCGACGATCGCCAGCAGCGGCGCGATCCCCGTGCCGCCGCCGACGAGCAGCAGCGGGTCGCGCTCGTGCGGGTCCACGACCATGCGCCCCTGCGGTGGACCGAGGCGGACCATGTCGCCCGGCTGCGCCCGGTGCACCAGAGCATTGCTGACCCAACCCGCCGGCACGGCCTTCACGTGCAGCCGCAGCAGCCCGTCCGCGCCCGGACGGGCCGGAACGGACGCGGGAGAGGCGAGCGAGTAGTTGCGCCACACCCGCGGCCACCACGGCACCTCGACGCTCGCGTACTGACCGGCCCGGTAGGGATACGGGTGGTCGGTCCGCAGTGTCACCACTGCGATGTCGCGGGTCACCGCGTCGACCGACTGCACCTCCCCCTGCCACCAGGCGGGCGAGGTCTGCGCGTCACGCGCCGCCGCGGCCATCATGACCTGCGCGATCACGCCGAAGACCCGGCTCCAGGCCTGTGCGGTGTCCTCGGTCCACTCCCGTCCGCAGTAGCGTTCGAGCGCCGCACACAGAGCCGTGCCCACCGGCGCGTAGTGCTCGTCCCGCACGCCGAATCGGCGATGGCCACGCGCGAGCTTCTCCAGGTACGCGACCAGCGTCGGCGGATCGTCGGCGGCCCGACCGGCGGCGAGCAGCGCGCGGAACAGCTTGTCGCGCTGGACGTCCATCGCCGCGGGAAAGAGCGCGCGCAGCTCGGGACGGGTGAGGAAGAGCACGGCGTAGAAGTGCGCCGTCGCGCGGTCCGCGACCGGCTCGACCGCGGCAAGACTGCGCCGGATCAGCACGATGTCCTGCGGCGTCGGCCCGACCGCCCCGCCGTCCGCGGCCGGCGCGGCCGCGGGCGGGATCGCCGAGGGGGCGGTGAGCGAGGAGGACGCGACCGAGGGGGGCATGGCCGACGCCGGACTCGGCGCGGGCTGCGGCGGCGCGACAGGCTGCTGCGGCAGCGCGGCCGACGGTGTCGGCACGGGCGGTTTCCGCACGGAGGAGGCTTTCTGACGGGAGGACAGCGGGACGACCGCCACCACCGAGCCGGGCAGCGGCATCGGCGGGGGAGGCAGCGGCACAGCCGGGATGCCCTGCGGTATCGGCGGCGGAGCGGACTGGATCGGCAGCGGCGCCGGGGGCTCGACCGGCGCCGCCGGCACCGCCCAGGCACGCGTCCACGCGTCGTCCGGGCCCACCCAGTTCAGTGCGGGCGCGTTGGCGATCATCGGGGTGAACCCGGCGGGCCGCAGCGCGACCTCCTGCCCGGCCACGGCCTCGGCCGGCGGCAAGGGATGCCCGTACTCCACGGGCGGCTCGTACATCGCGGCTCCGCCGAAGGCTGCGGGCGGCTCGAACGGGGCCGGGGGTTCCGGTCGCGTTGACGGTTTCGGCTGTTCAGGTGGTTCGGGAGGCTCCTGCGGGGCCGCCGGCGCCGACGCGTCGAGCTCCTCCGGCTCCTCGACGACCTCGGCGGAACCTCCCGCCTTCCCGTTCCGTCGGTCCGCTCCGCGCGTGCGGGAGCGGCTGTTTCGATTGAGAGCGCTTCCGATCGACACCTTGGAGCTTCATCTCCCGTCGGGTCCGTACCTGCCTGGGAGCCTGACACGAGGTGACGGGTCGTCCTGCCAATAGCGTGAAGTACCGGGCGCACGGAGAGACGACGCGCTACGCTGACGCGCCCCCACCCGGAACTCCACCGCGCTCCAACGCCTCGGTGACCTCCTGGCCCAGGCGCCGCTTGGCTCGCGCGCCCACCGCCGTCCACACCGGTTCGCCGTCGCGGAAGAGCATGAGCGTCGGCATGGACAGCACCCCGTAGCGGCTCTGCGTCCGCGGGTTGGCGTCGACGTCCAGCGCCAGCACGTGCAGTTCGCCGGCGCGCTCGGCGGCCAGCTCGGCCAGGACCGGGGCCATCATCCGGCACGGCGGGCACCAGTCGGCGGTGAACTCCACCAGCACCGGCAGCCCGCTCGCCAGCACCCGTGCGTCGAAGTCCGCGTCCGTCACCGCCGCAACGTGCTCACTCGTCCGTGTCATCGTCCGCTCCCCTCTCGCGCCCCTCCGGGGGCTGTGTCAGTTCGCACCGGGCCGGGGGCGGCGACACCGCCGACGCCTCGAGCTCCGCCCGGGTCAGCTGGGCGCTCATCTGCCCGCGCACCTGCTCCAGCCGCCCGATCACCGCGTCCAGCTCGGCGAGCTTGCGCCGGTAGACGTCCAGCGAAGCCGGGCAGGAGTCGCCGCTCGGATGGCCCGCGCGCAGGCAGTCGACGAAAGGACGGGTCTCCTCCAGCTCGAAGCCGAAGTCCTGCAGCAGCCGGATCTGGTGCAGCAGCCGCAGGTCCTCCTCGTCGTAACGGCGGTAGCCGTTCTCGGTGCGGCGGGCGGGCAGCAGCCCGCGCGCCTCGTAGTAGCGGAGCGTCCGCGTCGTCGTGCCCGCCTTTCGGGCCAGCTCACCGATGCGCATGGCTCGACCGTAGACCTTGACCCCGACGTCAACGCCAGCACGCGGGCGCGTCCGCCTGGTTCAGCGAGGGAGATGCGGTTCAGCGGGAGGTGTTGGCGTGGACGCCCGTGTGCAGCATGCCGGGGAGGGTCAGCTCGCCGTAGGTCTCGTTGACGGCGGCGATCACGGCGTCCGCGTCGTCCGGGTGCTCGGTCAGGTGCGCGTCGAACTCGCGCAGGTAGTCGCCGGTGAAGGCGAGGACCCGGGCCGCGTCGTCGTCCCGGCCGGGCGCGCGGTGGCCCGCGACGACGCGGTCCGGGTCCAGGCCGCGGACGGTCTCCAGGCTGGCCAGCCAGTCCGCGCGCTGCTCGCGCGTGGTGTCGGCGGTCCACAGGTGGGTGCCGTTGAAGGTGACGTCCCCGCTGATGACCGTTCGCGCGTCCGGGACGTGCACCACGGTGGACGTCGTGCAGTCGCCCTGGCCGACCGCGAGCATGTGCACCGGCGAGCCGTCGATCAGCATGGTGTCGGTGGGCAGTGGCCCGGGGACGATCGGCCCGGAGGTGATGTCGTCCCCGAAGACCTGCTGCCACTGCACGACCTTGGCCAGCCCCGTGCGGGTGATCTCCTCGATCACCGACGGGTCGGCGTAGACGGGGGTGCCGGGAAAGAGCCGCAGCACCTCCTCGGTGCCGAAGTAGTGGTCCGGGTGCGGATGCGTGATCACGATCGCGGCGAGCGCGCGGGCCTTGCCGGCCACCCACTCCGCCAGCTCGCGCCCGGCGCTGCGGGTCAGCTGGGTGTCGACCAGCAGCGCGTGCCGAGGCCCGAGGACCAGAGCGGAGGTGGCGAAGAAGGCGGACTCCGGCCCGGCGAAGACGTCCACCTCGAGCCGCGCCCGCTCCGGGGCCACGGCCGCACCGGGAGCCGTCTCCCCCTCGACCGGACCCTCCACCGGGCCGCCCTGCGGCACGCTGCCGTGCGGCGCGACGGATCGGCCCGCCTCCGGCTCCTCGCCCTGCCCGGTCGGCACCGTGGGTTCGGACTCCGCCCGCGTGCCGGCGCCCCGGCCGCGCCTTCTCGCCATCGCTCGCCTCTTCCGCGTCGCAGCGATCCGTACCCGCACACGCGATCCGGTGGTCCGCGTGGTGCGTCGTCCGCTGTGCGTCGTCCGCTGTTCCTCGCCAGCTCTATCCAAATGATGGCAAACCGAGACTCTTCGCCAGGGATCTCACCACTTCTCGGCGCGCCAGCCGGCCGGGTCCACCCCGCCGGGGACCGGGCCCTCCAGCGGGTAGGGCTCCCTGGTGAGCACGAAGGTGCCCAGGTCCAGATGGGTGACCTGGCCGCTCGCGTCGCGCACGACGCGCAGCGGCTCGCCGTGCCAGTAGCCGCCCTCGGCGATCCAGGTCTCCGCGTCGTCCGCGCGGTGCAGCCGGGCCTCGCGGTTTCCGGTGCCGGTCAGCGGAGCGAGCTCCAGCTCGTCCTCGCCCACCAGGCGCAGCCCGTAGCCGGCCGGCCCCCAGTACCAGGGCCCGGTCAGCGCCAGCACCTCCGGATCGCAGGACGACAGCGGCCGCCACGGCTCCGGGATCCGCGGCTCGCGCTCGGCGACGATCCGCAGCAGGTCCGCAGCCAGCTCCCCGAAGGCCGGGCCGGGGCTGGCCGTCGCATTGGCCAGCACGACGACACCGAGCCGCTCCTCGGGTGCGACCCACAGCATCGCCAGGAAGCCCGGCAGCGAGCCGGTGTGCCCGGCCAGGGAGAGGCCGCCCGCCTGACGCAGCGCCAGGCCGAGCCCGTACCGCTCCTCGCCGTCCGCCTGGCACTCGCGCATCTCCGCCACCGACCCCGCGGCCAGCACCCGGTCGTCCCCCACCGCGAGGAAGGCCGCCCAGCGGGTCAGGTCGTCGACGGTCGACCACAGTTCCCCGGCCGGGGCCATCCGCCCGGTCTGCTGCAAGGGCTCCGAAAGAATCACGTCGGCCCAGGGGTGCACCGCCCAGCCGCCCGCGTGCGGGGCGTCCGGCAGCGCGGTGGTACGGCGCATCCCCAGCGGCCGCAGCACCTCGCGGTGCAGCACGGTGTACCAGTCGTCCCCGCGCAGCTGCTCGACGAGCGCGCCCAGCAGCGCGAAACCGACGTTGGAGTAGTGGAAGAGCCGTCCCGGCTCGTGCCGCAGCGGCGGGTGCTGGAGCAGGTCGGTCGGCTCGGGACGCAGCGCTCCGTCGGTCCGCTCCCACCATGGGCCGGGGGGCTCGTTGGTGAGCCCGGAGGTGTGCGACAGCAACTGGCGGATCGTCACCTCGCCGACGGCCGGCCCGACCACGGGCAGATGCTGCCCGAGCCGGTCGGTGAGCTGCAGCCGCCCCTCGTCACGCAGGCGCATCACCAGCACGGCGACGAACGTCTTGGTGATCGAGCCGATCCGGAACTGGGTGTCCGGATCGGGCGCGTGCCCGTCCACCATGCTGCGCGCGCCCCACCACCGCTGCTCGCCGTCCCGCAGCACGGCCGCCACCACGCCGGGCAGCCGCCCGTCGCGCTGCGCGACCGCCAGCCGGTGGGCGAGCGCCCGCCGCGTCTGCGGCAGCAGCTCGGTGAAGTCGTCGTCGCCGATGGTGGTGCGGCCGGGTTCGCCGGCTCGGGGGTTCGCCATGGTTCGAACGCTAATCCCCCTGCTCGGGCGGGGCGAGGCGATTTCCCGGGTGTCCCCGGGGTCTCCGTGGATCGCCCTGGGGGGCCGGAACGTCCGTCAGAGGGTGACGTCGGACGTGGCCCCGGCCGTGACCGCGGTGGCGCCCGCCGCGCCGGAGGCGACGAGTTTCGAGGCCGCCTTCGGCGCGCGGTGTCCGGCCAGGGCGACCATCCCGAGGCCGAGGACGGCCCAGGCGCCGAGCACGACCAGCGGGAGCCCGATCGCGTGTCGGCCGAAGTACGCACTGTCGCGCAGGGCCGTCGCACCGGCCCCGGCCGGCAGCAGCCGACCGATCCACGAGGCGGCGCCGGGCAGCAGCTCGGGGGCGGCCGCCGCGCCGGACCAGGCGTTGCCGAGCAGCATCAGCACCAGCGAGCCGATCCCGATCCCCTTGTGCCCGAGCAGGACCGCGAACCCGCACACCGCGGACGAGACCGCCAGCACCATCAGCGAGACCACCCCGATGTTGGCCGCCGCGTCACCGCCGAGCACGCCGAGCCAACCCTGGGTCACCGCCACCGCGGACGCGCCGATCGCGGCGGAGGAGAGCAGCAGGAGCAGCACTCGCTGCACCCTGCGCCGGCCGAGCAGGAAGGCCAGCGCACCCGTCCCCAGGCCCGCGATCACGATCGGCAGGACGCCCGCGACGAAGGCCGTGCCGTGCGGATCCGCGGCGGGCAGCGGCACCACGTCGGTGACGGTCGTGCCCGGCATCTGCTCCGCCAGCTGGGTCAGCATCGTCGCCACGGCGGGCGAGGCAGCCGAGGCCGTGAGCATCTGCGAGCCGGCGTGCGCACCGGCCGCACCGGTCCCACCAACCGCGCCGGTCGCTCCCTGCGTGGGCACCGGTGCGAGGACCAGCGCACCGTAGACGTCGCGGTGCTCGATGGCGGTCCGCGCGGCGGCCGCGTCGGGGTAGCGGTGCATCGCGAAGCCGTCCGGCCCGGCATGCGCGGCGAGCTGCTGCTCGACCCGTACGACGGCCGGTCCCGGCCCGACCACCCCGAGCGGCAGCGCACGCGGCGCGATGCGCGCCGCCGGCCAGGCGAAGGCCCAGAGCAGGAAGGCGGCCACCAGCGGCAGGACCACAACCAACAGGTACGGGCGGAGGCGGGCGTTCATGGGAGAGGCTCCCGTCATAGAGAATGAACATTCGTTTTTATGCGCGCACCAGCCTGCGCCCACCCTTCCCACGTTGTCAAGAATGAACGTTCGCTTTACGTTGGACCCATGCCACGCGTATCCCAGGAGCACAGCGAAGCCCGTCGGCAGCAGATCCTCGCGGGCGGACGGCGCTGCTTCTCCGCGAACGGCTTCCACGCGACGTCCATGCAGGACCTGCTGAACGAGATCGGCCTGTCGGCCGGGGCGTTCTACCGCTACTTCCCCGGCAAGGACGAACTGATCCGCACCATCGCCACGGAGTCCCTCGACGACGTCACGGACTCGCTCGCCGCGCACCTCCAGCAGCACGACGCCCCTCTGCCGGAGCTGCTCGCCTCCCTGCCCACCGCACCCATCCGCACCCTGCACGACCCCGAGCTCGCCCGCCTGATCGTCCAGGTCTGGACCGAGGCGATGCGCGACGACGCCCTCTCCGACGTGGTCCGCGCCGGCCTGCAGCGCCTCAACGCGCTGCTTGCGGCGGAACTGACCACCCGCCAGCGCGACGGGGAGCTGCCGCCCGACGCCGACCCGGCCGCGTGCGCCCGCGTCATCCTCGCCACGCTTCAGGGCTTCATCCTCCAGCGGGCCGCCTTCCGCGTGGACGAGCCGCAGGTCTTCGCCTCGGGGCTGGGCATGATGTTCCGGGGATAGCGGGCGCCGCGCCCGCGACTACAGGAACGCGGCCAGGACCTCGATCTCCGCCCGGAGCCGGTCCGCCTGTTCCGGACGCCCGGCGCGGAGGTAGGTGTCGGCGGCGGCCTCCCGCTCCGCGAGCTCCGCCCGCACGATCGCGTGGACGTCGCCCTCCGTCAGCACCCGCCGCGCGACCTCCGCCGCACCGACGCCGACGGGGCTCCGCTCGATGGCGAGCGAGCCGGGGACGCTCCCGGCGGATGCGGCGTCCGCCGGGACCGCCTCCGCGTTCTCGATCGCGCCCAGGGTCGCGCGGAGCACGGAGGCGGAGAGGCGGTCGCGGCCCTTGATCGCGACGCCGAGGGCGTCGCGCAGACGGTGGCGCAGCGGGGCAGGCGACGGCTGCGTCCCGGGCTCGGTCGTGGCATCGGTCATCATGGCGAGGACGATAGGCGCTCACGCCCGGTGCTTTCGACCCGTTTTCTCCCTCCTTTCCCCGGCGGTGGGGCGGCAATTCGCTCCCCCCGAGGGTGAGAACGCGCCGCGACAGTTGCCCCGGGCCGTCCACGTCGTTGGTCCAGGCATGACGGCAGACTCGTTGAGCCCCTCTCCGCCAACGGAAGAAACGTTTCCGCGACCCTCTCGGCAGCAGCACGCGCAGGCGCCGACACAGCCGCGCGAGGGGCTTGGGCAACACCAGCACGAGGAGCCCATTTACGCGCATCTGGCCAAGGCCTGGCACCGCGAGGGCCGAACCGTCCCCGGCGAGCCGGACCTGGAGTGGCGTCGGCTGACCAAGGGCCTGCGAGCCACGCCGCTTCCGGCCCCACGCGACGGCCGTCCCCTGCCCGGCAAGCACCGCCGAGACCCCGAAGGGCAAGAGCAGTGACGTCACCTCAGGCTTCCGCCCCCCAACCGCCCGCCGACCGGGCCGCTCCGGTCAGGCCGCACACACGCGCCGCCCACGGCGACCCTGCCGCCCGCGTCGCCTGCGGCGCCGAGATCCTGCTCCACCTCGTCACCGGACCGGGCAGCGAGATCCCCTTCCCCGCCCGGCTGACCTACACCCAGGCCGACCCCTACGCCGTCCGCCTCCAGTGCCGGACCGGTCCTGCCGCCACCGTGACCTGGGTGCTCTCCCGCGAGACCCTCCGCCACGGCCTCGACCGGCCCAGCGGTCTCGGCGACGTCCGCATCCGGCCCGCCCCGCAGCCGCAGCCGCAGCAAGGGAGGGAGTCCGACAGCCAGGAGTCCGTGCTGATCACGCTCGGCAGCGGGCGGGACGCGGCCCTGCTGCGTGGCGAAGCCGCCCAGCTCAAGCGCTTCCTGGAGCTGTCGGCCACCGTCGTGCCACACGGCGCCGAGCACCGTCACCTCGACATCGACGCGCTCATCTCCCGATTGCGACAGGACCCTTGAGTGCGGAGACCAGGCCGGGTCCGCCGTGGCTGCCGTGCCTGCTCCGACTGCTGTGCCCGCAGCCGCGCCGTGACCGTCGGCAGGCCCACGACGGGTCGGCGGGGCCGCTGCGGACGTAGCCTCGTGGTGTGCCCAGCGCCGAGAACTCCCGGTACGCCGAGCGACCGTCGCGGTTGCCGGACGCGGTGGTGTGGACGCGCGGCGCGACCTCGCCGTCCCCGAGCGGTGGGGTGGACGACGCCGCGTCGGTGCTGCCCGACGGCTGCATGGACCTGCTGTGGACCGAGGGTCGTCTCCTCGTCGCCGGGCCCGACACGCACGCCTACCGGCCCGGCCCGGACCTGCCCGGCCCCTGGGCCGGCGTCCGCTTCCGGCCCGGCACGGCGCCCGCGCTGCTCGGCGTCCCCGCCCATGCCCTGCGGGACCTCCGCGTCGACCTGGCCGAGCTGCGACTGCTCCCAGCCGCCGAGATACGCCGAGCCACCGGGCGCGTCGACGCCGCGCCCGATCCTGCGGTCGCCCTCGAGGACCTCGCCCTCCGGCTGGCCGCGCACGCCCCCGCCCCCGACCCGCTGCTGCGCGCCGTCGTCGCCTCCCTGGCGGCGGGCCGTTCCGTGGCCGCGACCGCCGACACCGTCGGCCTCGGCGCCCGTCGGCTCCACCGCCGTTCCCTCGACGCCTTCGGCTACGGGCCCAAGACCCTCGCCCGCATCCTGCGTCTTCAACGGGCTCTCATCCTGGCCCGCACCGGCGTCCCCCTCGCCACCACCGCCAGCCGCACGGGCTACGCCGACCAGGCCCACTTCGCCCGCGACGTCCGCGAGTTCACCGGATCCACGCTGACCGCCCTGCTCGGCCGCCGCTGACTGCGCGGACGGCGCGGAAGCACGACCGGCCTGACCGGCGCGGACGACCCGGCTACAGCGGTGCCAGTAGGTCGACCCCGTTCCCGTCCGGATCGTGCACCGTCGCGTACCGCTGACCCCAGAACGCGTCCCACGGCTTCAGCGCCCCGTGATACCCGGCCCCGACCAGCTCCTCGTACACGGCGTCCACCTGCTCCGGCCCCTCGCACCGGAACGCGATCCCCACCCGGCCACCCGCCGCCGGCGCGCGCCACTCCGGCTGGAAGGAACGCACCGTCTCCTCGGTGTCCAGCACCAACAGCAGTCCTCCGGGCAGGGCCGCCTCGACGTGCGGCTGCTCCTCCGCCCCTTCGGGGAAGACCAGCCCCAAACGCCGGTAGAAGGCCACCGACGCGGCCATGTCCGAGACGACCAGCCCGACGAAAGCGAACTGCGGCGCAGCTGTCCTCTTGGTGTTCTCCATGTCCACGAGCCTAGGTCGGCGACTCCGGCCGGGTCTTGAAAGAATCGGACATCACCGGATCGGGTTCGCGGGGTACGCCGCCTGGAGCGCCAGCCGCGCCTCGGCCCCGTCCCCGACACGCGTCAGGAACTCGTCCAGCCGCAGGAACTCCTCCCACGCCTCCCGCCCGCTCGCGGCGCACAGCTCCGCCACGACGCGGTCCTCCAGGTCCGGGACCCGCTTGCCCTTCCACACCTTGTCGGCCAAGCTCACCAGCAGATCCTCGACCCCGACGGACACGGACCCCCACGCCGCATGCGTCCCCGCGAAACGCGCCAGCGAGTCCGGCACACCGTGCGCCCGCAACAGCTCCCGCCCCCGCTCCTCGTGCCGCGAGCCCGGCCCGGTCAACTCCTCGGGATGCAGCGTCTTTCCGATGTCATGCGTCGCCGCCCCGAACAGCACAGCCTCACCGTCCACGACCAGCTCGGGGCACTCCCGCTCGACCCACTCGACGAGCTGTGCCGCGACATCGTGCACCAGCCGCAGATGCGCGACCAGCCGCAGCGGCGCACCCAACCGATCCAGCAGCTCCGATACGCCCAACGGCAGTGGCCGCAGCAGTGGTTCATCGCCTGGAGCCAGGGCGGTCGTGAGCACGTCCGGGGCCATCACGCCAGTGTAGGGCGCAGCCGGCTCCGCGCCGGGGCTGGTACGCCCTACTCCGGTGCCTGGAAGCCCCCGATCTTCTGCTCGAGCAGTTCGGCCAGCCGCAGTGGGGTCCGGTCTTCGAACATCGGGCCGATGAGCTGCACGCCCACCGGCAGGCCCTCGGGGGACCGACCCGCTGGGACAGCGGTGGCGGGCAGGCCGGGGAGGGTGGCCAGGCCTGCCCAGACGAGCTGGTCGAAGTACGGGTACGCGACGCCGTCGATGTCGATCCGGCGTTCCCTCGGATCGGGGTGGTGGTCGTGTGGGAACGCGGGCGTGGGCGTGACCGGACACACCACGGCGTCGTATGTGGCGAACAGCTGTCGCCAGGCGTGGCGGTGGAGCTCGCGACGGTTGTTCGCCTCGATCCAGTCGCGGTGGCTCAGCAGCATGCCGCGCAGCACCGCCGCATCGAGACTCCGGTCGTCCGCGCTCAGTCCGGCGGCGCGGGCCTGCAGCTGCTCGTACGCCTCGACGGGGAAACGCGCCACGGAGCCCGAGAACAGCAACTGCCGGTAGAGCACCGCGGCTTCGGTCAGATCGGGCAGCAGCGGACTGTCCCGCTCGACGCGAGCGCCGCCGTCGACGAGCGCGTCGACCACCCGGTTCACGGCCGCCCGTACGGCAGACCCGGTCGGAATGAGCGGATGCTCGTCGAGGACCAGGACCCGGAAGTCCCGGAGCCGTTCGTGGCGCGCGGGCGGCAGCGTCAGGTGGTACGCCACACCGTGCGTCAGCGGATCCGGTCCGGCCATGACGTCGAGCAGGAGCGTGAGGTCGCGCGCGGTGCGCGCCATCGGACCGACGACGGCGAGGTCGTGCTCGACCGGCAGGGCCGGCCCGGGCGGCGGGACCATGCCGCGGCTCGCCGCGAGTCCGAGGCTCGGCTTGTGCGCGTAGACGCCGCAGAAATGCGCGGGGGTGCGCAACGAACCGGCGAGGTCGGAGCCGATGGACAGCGCGCCGAACCCGGACGCCAGGGCCGCCGCCGAGCCGCCGGAGGAACCGCCCGCCGTACGGCGGTGGTCCCACGGGTTGTTGGTGGTGCCGTAGATCTCGTTGAAGGTCTGTATGTCCTGCAGCCCCACGGGCACGTTGGTCTTGCCGAGCACCACCGCGCCCGCGGCCTTGAGCCGCGACACCTGCACCGCGTCCTCGGTCGGCACGTGGTTCCGGTGCGGCGGCATGCCCCAGGTCGTGGGCAACCCGGCGATGTCGTACGACTCCTTGACCGTCACCGGGATACCCAGCAGCGGCCGGTCCTCGCCACAGGCACGCGCCCGGTCGGCATCGGTCGCGGCCGCCCGTGCGCGGTCGAAGTCCGGCACACAGATCGCGTTGATCGCCTTGTCGCCCCGCTCGATGCGGGCGATCGCCGCGTCGGTCAGTTCCGCCGAGGTCACCTCACCGGCACGCAGCGCAGCCGCGAGCTGTTCGGCCGTCAGAAGACTCCACTCCATGCGACCGACCCTACGGGCCTCCGGAGAGGGCCACGAAATACCGCTTCGCACAACGGGGTTTACGCTTTAGCGAGCGACAGCCGCGGCTCAGCTCTGCGCCATGTCCACGAAGCGGGAGTAGTGCCCCTGGAACGCGACGGTGATCGTCGCCGTCGGGCCGTTACGGTGCTTGGCCACGATCAGGTCGGCCTCGCCGGCCCGCGGGGACTCCTTCTCGTAGGCGTCCTCGCGGTGCAGCAGGATGACCATGTCCGCGTCCTGCTCGATCGAACCCGACTCACGGAGGTCGGAGACCATCGGCCGCTTGTCGGTGCGCTGTTCGGGACCACGGTTCAGCTGGGACAGCGCGATGACCGGCAGCTCCAGCTCCTTGGCCAGCAGCTTGAGGTTTCGGGACATCTCCGAGACCTCCTGCTGGCGGCTCTCGGCCCGGCGCGAGCCGCCGTTCTGCATCAGCTGGAGGTAGTCGATGACGACCAGGCGCAGGTCGTTGCGCTGCTTGAGGCGGCGGCACTTGGCGCGGATCTCCATCATCGACAGGTTCGGGGAGTCGTCGATGTAGAGGGGGGAGTCGTTCAGGTCCTGCATGCGGCGGGCGAGACGGGTCCAGTCCTCGTCCGTCATCGCGCCGGTGCGCATGTGGTGCAGCGCGACCCGTGCCTCCGCGGAGAGGAGACGCATGGCGATCTCGTTGCGCCCCATCTCGAGGGAGAAGAAGACGCTCGGAATCTTATGCTTGATCGAGCAGGACCGGGCGAAGTCGAGCGCCAACGTGGACTTACCCATGGCGGGTCGCGCCGCGACGACGATCATCTGACCCGGGTGGAGGCCGTTGGTCAGGGAGTCGAGGTCGGCGAAGCCGGTGGGGACGCCGGACATCTGGCCGCTGCGGGAGCCGATGGACTCGATCTCGTCGAGGGCGCCCTCCATGATGTCGGCGAGCGGGGCGTAGTCCTCGTTGGTGCGCTGCTCGGTGACGGCATAGATCTCCGCCTGGGCGCGGTTGACGATGTCGTCGACGTCTCCCTCGGCGGCGTAGCCGAGACCGGCGATGCGCGTGCCGGCCTCGACCAGGCGGCGCAGGACGGCGCGCTCGTGGACGATCTCCGCGTAGTACTCGGCGTTGGCCGCGGTGGGCACCGAGTTGACGAGGGTATGCAGGTAGGAGGGGCCGCCGACGCGGGTGATCTCACCGCGCTTGACCAGCTCGCTGGCGACGGTGATCGGGTCGGCCGGCTCGCCGCGGGCGTAGAGGTCGAGGATGGCGCTGTAGATCAGCTCGTGGGCCGGACGGTAGTAGTCGCCCGGCTTGAGGACCTCGACGACGTCGGCGATCGCGTCCTTGGAGAGCAGCATGCCGCCGAGGACGGACTGCTCGGCCGCGAGGTCCTGCGGCGGGACGCGTTCGAAGCCGTCGACGCCGGAGCCTCCGGAACCACCGGAGCCACCTGAGCCGTCCGCGGAACCGTTACCGCGCTCCCCGCCACCGCGCCTGTCGCCGCGGTCGCCGCCTCGCTCGCCGCCGCCCTCACGGCGCCGCGAGAAGGGCAGACGGTCGCCCGGACCGTCCCCGGCGGGGCCGCCCGGGGCAGGCCACTCGTCCTCCGGCGGCGGGGGAACGTCCTCGAACCCGCCGTCGTCGTACGGTGCCCCGCTCATCGGTGCCGCCTTCCGTGCCGTGCCGCCCTACCGTGCCGTAGCGGTCCATTCAACGGCACGGCTCCGACAATGGCCAAGATGGTTATCCACAGGGGGTGTGGATGACTGCTCGCTAGCTGTGGAGAACTGCCCCCAGGCTGTGTACGACGCGGGGGACAACCTGTGGACAAGCTCACGCGACGTCCGAAATCAGCGCTCTGACCTGCGAAAACATCAGCCTCCGCAGCATTCCGAGAAAAAGTTCACAACCCGGCTGAAGATCATGACAAACGGTGCACGAGCGACTCCGGGACGCAGCAGAGCGTAATGACCAATGAGCAGTTGCGCCCATTACCTGTGGATGACTACCGTAGGACCATGAGACTGCGCCAGCGCCCCCTCGACCGCGAGATCCTCGCGCTTGCCCTCCCCGCCTTCGGCGCACTCATCGCCGAGCCGCTCTTCCTGATGGCGGACTCGGCCATCGTCGGCCACCTCGGCACCGCCCAGCTCGCCGGGCTCGGCGTCTCCGCCGCCCTGCTGGCGACGCTCGTCAACGTCTTCGTCTTCCTCGCCTACGCCACCACCGCGGCCGTCGCCCGGCGCATCGGCTCCGGCGACCGGCGCGCCGCACTCAAGCAGGGCGTCGACGGCATCTGGCTGGCCCTGCTGATCTCCGTCCTGGTCATCGTCGTCGCCGTGCCCGTCGCACCGGCGGTGGTCCGCCTCTTCGGGGCATCGTCCACCGCCGCACCCTACGCGGTCGACTACCTGCGGATCAGCTGCGCCGGGATTCCCGCGATGCTGATCGTCCTCGCCGCCACCGGTGTGCTGCGCGGCCTGCAGGACACCCGCACCCCCCTCGTCGTCGCCGTCGCCGGCTTCTCCTCGAACCTGCTGCTCAACTTGACCCTCGTCTACGGCATCGGCCTCGGCATCTCCGGTTCCGCGCTCGGCACCGTGATCGCGCAGTGGGGCATGGCCGCCGCCTACCTCACCGTCGTGGTCAGAGGCATCCGCGTCAACCACTCCGGGGACGGGAGCTGGTGGACCACCCTGCGTCCGGACCTGCCCGGCATCCGCGCCTGCGCGACGGCCGGAGTCCCACTGCTGGTCCGCACGCTCAGCCTGCGCGCGATCCTGCTGATCGCGACCGCCGTCGCCGCCCGCCTGGGCAACACGTCCATCGCCGCGCACCAGATCGCGATGTCGCTGTGGAGCTTCCTCGCGTTCGCGCTCGACGCCATCGCCATCGCCGGCCAGGCGCTGATCGGCCGGGCCCTGGGCGGCGACGACGCGGCGGGCGCGCGGGCCGCGACACGGCGGATGGTGGAGTGGGGCGCCGGGTCGGGCGTGGTCCTCGGCACCCTGCTGATCGCGGCTCATGCGCTGTACCTGCCGCTGTTCACCAGCGACCCCGCGGTGCAGCGGCAGGTGCTGCCGGTGCTGGTGGTCGCCGGAGTGATGCAACCGGTGTGCGGCGTGGTCTTCGTCCTGGACGGCGTCCTCATGGGCGCGGGCGACGGCCCCTACCTGGCCTGGGCGATGCTGGCGACGCTGCTGCTCTACGCGCCGGTGGCGCTCTGGTTCGGCGGCCAGGGCCTGACCGGGCTGTGGGTCGCGATCGGCTTCGCCATGGTGGTCCGTGGCGTCTCCATGGCACTTCGCGCCCGGACCGGCGCCTGGCTGGTGACGGGGGCCGTCCGGGCGTAGCCCGACAGGGGCGCTTGGCATGGCAAAAGGGGCGCGGGATCAGATCCCGCGCCCCTTCTCAGCTCAGATGAGCGATCGTCAGGCGGCGACGACGTTGACGCTGATGGCAGCGGCAACCTCGGGGTGCAGCTTGACGGTGACCTGGTGGGCACCGGTGGTCTTGATCGGGGAGCCGATCTCGACGCGGCGCTTGTCGACCAGCGGGCCGTCGACGGCCTTGATGGCCTCGACGACGTCGCTCGGGGTCACCGAGCCGAACAGACGACCGGAGTCGCCCGCACGGACGGCCAGCTTGACGCTGAGCGCCTCCAGCTTGGCCTTGACCTCGTTGGCCTGCTCCAGGGTCTGGATCTCGTGGATCTTGCGGGCGCGACGGATCGCGTCCACGTCCTTCTGGCCGCCCTTGGTCCAGCGGATGGCGAAGCCACGCGGGACCAGGTAGTTGCGGGCGTACCCGTCCTTGACCTCGACGATGTCGCCGGCGGTGCCGAGGCCGGAGACCTCGTTCGTGAGGATGATCTTCATGATTCGGTCACCCTCCTATTCAGCGAGCGGTCGAGGTGTAGGGCAGCAGAGCGACCTCGCGGCTGTTCTTCACAGCCGTGGCCACGTCGCGCTGGTGCTGGGTGCAGTTGCCGGTGACCCGGCGGGCGCGGATCTTCCCACGGTCGGAGATGAACTTGCGAAGCAGGTTCGTGTCCTTGTAGTCGACGTAGGTGATCTTGTCCTTGCAGAAGACGCAAACCTTCTTCTTAGGCTTGCGCACGGGCGGCTTCGCCATCGTGTACTCCAGTGTTCGTGATCAAGTCTTGTGTTGACCGCCAGGTGCGGTCAGACCGCTGAGCGCGGCCGCCGAGCCGCCGTCTAGAACGGGGGCTCGTCCGAGTAACCACCGCCGGCCGGGGCGCCGCCCCAGCCGCCACCGCCGCCGCCCTGCTGGCCACCGCCGGCCGGGGCGCTGGACGCCCACGGGTCGTCGGACGGGCCGGACTGGGAGCCACCGCCCCAGCCACCGCCCTGCTGGCCACCGCCGTAACCGCCGCCCTGCTGGCCCCCGCCGAAGCCGCCGCCGGGACCACCGGAGCGCTGGGCCCGGGTGACCTTGGCGGTCGCCGAGCGCAGGCTCGGACCGACCTCGTCGACCTCGACCTCGAAGACGGTCCGCTTCTCGCCTTCCTTGGTCTCGTAGGAGCGCTGACGCAGACGGCCCTGCACGATGACGCGCATGCCGCGCTGCAGCGACTCGGCCACGTTCTCCGCGGGCTGCCGCCAGACGTTGCACGTGAGGAAGAGGCTCTCGCCGTCCTTCCACTCGTTGGTCTGACGGTCGAAGGTGCGGGGGGTCGACGCGATGCGGAACTTCGCGACGGCCGCACCCGACGGGGTGAACCGCAGCTCAGGGTCGTCGACAAGGTTGCCGACAAGGGTGATGACGGTCTCGCCTGCCATGTTCGACCTCTCGGGAGAAGACGTGCGGGATTAGCTGGATTGCGGGGTGCTGCCGCCGTGCCGGAGCACGGTCAGCCGCGGGTTGCTCGGATGCTCCGCCCGAACAGTCGAGCGGGAGCGGCATTGCTCAGTGGGTGTCCGGGCGCAGGACCTTGGTGCGCAGCACCTGCTCGCTCAGGTTGAGCTGACGGTCCAGCTCCTTGACGACAGCAGGCTCAGCCTTGATGTCGAGCACGGAGTAGATGCCCTCGGACTGCTTCTTGATCTCGTACGCCAGACGACGACGACCCCAGGTGTCGATCTTCTCGACGGAACCGCCGCCAGTCTTGACGACATTGGCGAAGTTCTCGATCAGCGGGGCGACAGCGCGCTCCTCGACGGACGGGTCGAGGATCACCATGACCTCGTAGTGACGCATTGCGGAACCCACCTCCTCTGGACTCAGGCGGCCACGGTCTCTCCGTGGCAGGAGGGTCTTCAATTCACGTCGGCAACGGTAGCGACCGCCACTGACAACGCCGGATACGACGATGTCGGACGGGAGCACACCGGTGCAGACGGTCCAGCCTACAGGCACCCGATCGGGGGCTTGAAATCCGCCCTCGTACCGCCGCAATCTGTACACATCGGGTACGAGGCGCACTACTGTGCGTCATCGCTTGACCTCCCTAAGGAGGCGGTCCCATGGCTCAGTCAGCCCCGCCGGTCCGTGCTGCCGGCCAGGCCCCCCGCCGCAATCCGTTGGCGGCCCTGTTCAACACCGACGGCAAACCGCACCCCCTGGAGAACACGCTCACCGCCGTCACCGCGGTCCTCGGCATCATCGCGATCGCCACCTGCGCCTTTCACAGCCTGCACATCCTGGCCTCCTGGACGGGGCTGGCGGGCGTGATCACGGCGGCCTTCGCGCAGTACCGGTCCGCGACGACGGCCGAACGCTTCGTCATCGTGGTGACCGGCGGCATGGCCGCGGTCGGGCTCGGCATCGGCCTCGCGCACGGCGGGCTGATCTGACCCGGGCACCGAGCCGGCCGGCCGACTGATCCGGCCGCCGGTCCGACCGGCCGCGCGCGGAGGCTCCGCGCGCGGCACGTCACCTCTATGGGGTGCTCCGCCAGGGCAGTAGGCTGCGCACTTGACGCGATCCACGCCCGAGGAGCACCCCCACATGAGCCTGCGCCTGAGGACCATCAGCCGCGAGGAGCACCTGGCCTTCATCCGGAGCCTGCCGTCCGCGAGCCACATGCAGGTGCCCTCGTGGGCGGACGTCAAGTCGGAGTGGCGCAACGAGTCGATCGGCTGGTTCGACGAGCGCGACCAGATCGTGGGGGCCGGGCTGGTTCTCTACCGGCAGCTGCCCAAGGTCAAGCGCTACCTGGCCTACCTCCCCGAGGGTCCGGTGATCGACTGGTTCGACCCGAACCTCGAGGGCTGGCTGCGCCCGATGCTGGACCACCTGAAGGGCCAGGGCGCCTTCACGGTGAAGATGGGCCCGCCGGTGATCATCCGGCGCTGGCAGTCGGAGACCATCAAGAACGCCATCGCCGGCGGCCAGGCCAAGCGCCTGCGCGACATCGAGGCGGACTGGTACGAGCCGCGCGCGATCGACACCGCGGACCGGCTGCGCCGGATGGGCTGGCAGCAGGGCGAGGACGGCGGCGCCGGCTTCGGCGACGTGCAGCCGCGCTACGTCTTCCAGGTGCCGCTGGCCAACCGTTCCCTTGACGACATCCTCAAGGGCTTCAACCAGCTGTGGCGCCGCAACATCAAGAAGGCCGAGAAGTCGGGCGTCGAGATCGTCCAGGGCGGCTACGACGACCTGCCGGTCTTCCACCAGCTGTACCTGGAGACGGCCGAGCGCGACAAGTTCATCCCGCGCCCGCTGTCGTACTTCCAGCGCCAGTGGCGCGCGCTGACCGCCGAGGACCCCAACCGGATGCGCCTGTACCTGGCGTACCACGAGGGCGACCCGCTGGCGGGCACCACGATGATCACCGTGGGTCAGCACGTCTGGTACTCCTACGGCGCCTCCACCGTGCACAAGCGCGAGGTGCAGCCGAACAACGCCATCCAGTGGCGGATGATGCGCGACGCGTACGCGCTCGGCGCGACGGTCTACGACCTGCGCGGCATCAGCGACACCCTGGACGAGACGGACCACCTCTTCGGACTGATCCGGTTCAAGGTGGGCACCGGCGGCCAGGCGGCCGAGTACCTCGGCGAGTGGGACTTCCCGCTCAACAAGCTGCTGCACAAGGCGTTGGACATGTACATGCAGCGTCGCTGAGACGACGTCCTCGTACGTGGCAGGCGGCCCGTCCGCGTACGCTTCAACGACCGACACCGGAACGCGGAAGGCCTCCCATGGCGCTCACTATGTATGTGGACACCCCCCGCTGGCGTGACCACCAGCGCAAGGTGCTGGGGGCCTTCCCCGGCCTGGTGCCGGTCGCCAAGGGCAACGGCTACGGCTTCCGCAACACGCGGCTCGCCGAGGAGGCCACCCGCCTCGGCGCCGACCTGCTGGCCGTCGGCACCGCGTACGAGGCCGCCGAGCTCAAGGACTTCTTCGGCCGCGACCTGATCGTGCTCACCCCCTACCGCATCGGCGAGGACCCGGTCCCGCTGCCGCACCGGGTGATCCGCACCGTCGGCTCCGTCGACGGCGTGCGCGCGCTGGTCGGCGGCCGCGTGATCGTGGAGTGCATGACCAGCATGCGGCGGCACGGGGTCACCCCCGAGGACCTGCCCAAGCTGCGCATGGCCGTCGACGACGTCCGGCTGGAGGGCTTCGCCGTCCACCTGCCGATGGACCGCCCCGACGGCGTCGACCCGCTCGGCGAGACCGCCCGCTGGGTCGACCAGCTGCGCACCGCGGGCCTGCCGGTCCGCACCCTGTTCGTCAGCCACCTCTCCGCCTCGGAGATGGAGCAGCTCCAGGGCTGGTACCCCGACGTGCGCTTCCGCGCCCGGATCGGCACCCAGCTGTGGCTCGGCGACCACGAGGCCATCGAGTGCCGCGGCACCGTCATGGACGTGCACCGCATGGCCAAGGGCGACCGCTTCGGTTACCGGCAGCACCGCGTCTCCGGCGACGGCCACCTGCTGGTCGTGGCCGGCGGCACGGCGCACGGGGTGGGCCTGGAGGCCCCCAAGAACATGTCCGGCCTGACGCCCCGCGCCAAGAACCTCGCCCGCGCGGGCCTGGCCACCCTCGGCCGCAACACCAGCCCGTTCAGCTGGAGCGGCACCAAGCTCGGCTTCGCCGAGCCCCCGCACATGCAGGTCTCGCTGCTCTGGGTTCCGGGCGAGGTCGCCCCGCCCACGGTCGGTGAGGAGCTGCGCGCCACGCTGCGGCACACCACGACGCTCTTCGACCGGATCGTCGACCGGCACTGATCAGGCGAACGGCCGAGGGGGCGACGCGTGACGCGTCGCCCCCTCGGCCGTTCTTCGTCAGATGCGCTCCGTCAGCGAGCCGTCCAGATGGGCGCTGCCCACCGCGTAGCTCGTCGCACCGCTGGGGCGGGTGGTGTCGGTCGGGGCCGCCTGGACGCGGACGCCGCTGAGGGTGAAGACGTCCGCCGCGCCGTCCAGGACGCCGCCCGAGGGGTCGTCGCTGCCGTCGGCGCGGACCGGATCACCGGCCGGGGAGAGGATGTCGCGGACGATCACCACGACCAGGTAGAGCGTCCCCAGGATGTGCAGCGCGATGGCGGCGTGGTACCAGTCCGGCGGGAGGCCCCGCTGGTTCGGGGACGCGCTGTAGGCCAGGTAGTACCAGACCCCGAGGAAGTACAGCACCTCGCACGCCTGCCAGATCAGGAAGTCCCGCCAGCGCGGGCGCGCCAGCACGGCCAGCGGCAGCAGCCACAGCACGTACTGCGGCGAGTAGACCTTGTTGGTCAGCGTGAACGCCGCCACCACCAGGAAGGCCAGCTGCGCGAAGCGCGGCCTGCGCCGGGCTCCGAGCGCGAGCCAGCCGATGCCGAGGCAGGACAGGACCAGCAGGATCGCGATGATGGTGTTGATCGTGTTGGTCGAGGCGTTCAGCCAGCCGTTCTGGGTGAGGATCAGCCAGAACGAGCCGAAGTCCACCCCGCGCGACTCGCTGAAGGTGTAGAACGTCGCCCAGCCGGAGAAGTTGGCGATCATGAATGGGATGTCGACCAGCAGCCAGGCGACCGCCGCACCGGCGAAGGCCCGGCCGAACTCGCGCATCCGGCCCGCCCGCAGGCAGAGCACCAGCAGCGGGCCCAGCAGGAAGACCGGGTAGAGCTTGGCCGCCGTCGCCAGACCGATCAGCACACCCGCCCAGACCGGATAGCGCCGCGCCCACAGGGCCATGCCCACCGCCGCGAGCGCCACCGCCAGCATGTCCCAGTTGATCGTCCCGTCCAGCGCGAGCACCGGCGCCAGCGCGAACAGCAGCGCGTCCCACGGACGACGGCGGTGCGTGCGCGACACCGCGACCACGGCCACGACCGCACAGATCAGCAGCATCCCGGCGTTGACCAGGTAGAAGATCTGCTCCCGGTAGACGTCCCCGCCGCCGGTCGGCGTCAGCTGCGCCGCGCCCCACACGAAGAGCCCGGTGAGCACCGGGTACTCCAGGTACTGCATCGTCGGGTCGGTCGAGCCCGGGATCTTGTCGACGTAGGGGATGTTGCCGGGCAGGTTGAAGCCGCGCAGCGTGAACAGGTGCGGGATGTCGCTGTAACAGGCGTGGTCGTACTGCGCGGAGGCGCCGTAGAACCAGCCGCTGTCGTAGCAGGGCACCTTCTGCACCATGCCCAGCGCCCAGACCACCACGGTGATCACGGCGAGCACCCGGGCCGCCGTCCACCAGCTGACCCCGAGCAGCGCGTGCCGGCCGGGGGCGCCCCCGATCAGCTCGCTCGCGGCCGCGGAGACGGGGTCCTCGTCCGCGGGCACGACGACGGTGTCCTCGGGGGGAGGCACGGGCAGCACCGGCCCCGGCGTGGACTCCAGAGCCTCGTCCACGTCGTCCGCGCCGTCCTCCTCCGGGTCCGCCCAGGGGTGCGGCGCCGGTTCGTCTCCCCGGCCGGCGTCGCCGGCCTGCTGGTCACTCGACGTCATACCGCTCATCCTGCCGCACGATCCTTTCCAGGGGTTGTGGACAACGCGATGCACCGCGGCACCGACGACGCCACGCGGCCCCCACCCATCCGGGTCGGGGCCGCGTGGCGCTCACTCACTGGGGCTGCGCGGGGGCCTACTGGCCGTTGACCCCGGCCGCTGGGGGCGTGGTGTCCGTAGGACCACCCCCAGGGCCGCCGGCGCCGCCCCCACCGCGCTTCTTCGTACTGGACGACGACGGGCAGGGCCCCATCAGGCCGAGCGGATCACCACAGGTCGGACCACCCGCCGCGCCGCTCGGGGTGGACTGGCTCGCACTCGGCGAGGGCGACGTCGAAGCCGACGGGCTGGAGCTGGAGCTCGCCGACGCGGAGGAGCTCGCCGAGGCGCTCGGCGACGCGGTCGGCGCACCGGCCTCGTTGCCGCCCTTGGGCAGCAGCGGCGCCGGCGGGAAGTCCACGGTCGGCAGCCCCTGGAGCGCGTTGGTCATGTAGTCGACCCAGACCTGCGTCGGCATCACGGCACCGAAGACCTTCGGGAAGCCGCCGACGCCCTTCATGGACTCCAGCGTCTGCTTGGTCGGGTCTTCCTTGTACAGGACCACCGAGGTGGACAGCTGCGGCGTGAAGCCGATGAACCAGGCCGACTTGTAGTCGTCGGTGGTACCGGTCTTGCCGGCCGCGGGACGGCCCAGGTCCTTGGCGTTGGTGCCGGTACCGCTCTGAACGACGCCCTGGAGCACGTTGGTCACGGTGTTGGCGATGTCCGAGCTCAGCGCCTCCTTGGTCTGCGGAACCAGGGACCAGGGCTGCGTCTGACCGTCGAACGTGACCTTGGAGACCGAGTAGGGGTCGTGGTAGTTGCCCTGGTTGGCGAAGGTCCCGTAGACGTTGGCCATACGGATCGCGCTCGGCGTCGAGGTGCCGATGAAGAAACCCGCGGTGTTGTTCTGCAGGATGTCCTTGGACAGCCCGAGGTTCTCCGCCGTCTGCTCCACGTTCCGGTAGCCGACGTCCTCGCCCAGCTGCACGTAGGGCGTGTTGATGGACTGCTCCATCGCATAGCGCAGCGTCCGGTAGCCGAACATTGTCGTGCTGTCGTTCGCCTGGTGCAGCAGGCCGTCGGGCTCCGAACACGCCGACTCGCCGGACCTGTCCTCCAGCCAGTTGCCCTGCTGGTCGTGGATCTTCAGGCAGTCGTCGGCGTTGTACTTGCTGTCCGGCGTGATCGCCGTGCGGGTGGTCGCGCCCGGCGAGGTGAGCGCACCGTTCTGCATCGCGGACGCCAGGTCGATCGGCTTGAAGGTCGAGCCGACGGGCACACCGGAGGTGTTCGCGTTGTTGACGTAGTAGCCCTTGTCCTCGCCGATGCCACCGTAGATGGCGACGAGGGCTCCGGTCTTGGGGTTCACGGAGGCGGCGCCGACCTGGACGTTCTTGTCGGCTGTGCGCTTCTTGGGGTCGATGTTCTTCGACTCCATCTTGGCGACGGCGGCGCTGAGTTCGTTGACCCTCTTCTGGTTGAAGGTCGTTGTGATGCTGTAGCCGCCCTGCGCCAGCTTGGCGTCGGTGAGGGCGCCGCCGGAGTGCGTCTCGGCGTAGTTCTGCGCGAGGTCGACCAGGTAACCGACCTGGCCCTTCAGCCCCGGGTTCGGAGCCCATGCCTTCGGCATCGGGAAGCCGGCGGCGAAGGCAGCGTCGTGGTCCGCCTGCGACATCCACTTGTTGACGACCATGCGGTTCAGCACGTACTGCCAGCGGCCGATGGCCCGCTGCTTGGCCGCTGCGTCGGTTTTCACGTTCTGCATGGTGCTGGGCTCGTTGACCGTGGCGGCGATGAACGCGCCCTGGCTGGGCGACAGCTGCGAGGCGTGCACGCCGTAGTAGGCCTCGGCCGCCGCCTCGATGCCGTAGGCGCCGCGGCCGTAGTAGTTGGTGTTGAGGTAGCCCTCGAGCACCTGGTCCTTCTTCATGCCGCCGTTGGCGATCTTGATCGAGATCAGGATCTCGCTGAGCTTGCGCGTGGCGGTCTGGGCGCTGTTCAGGTAGACGTTCTTGACGAACTGCTGGGTGATCGTCGAACCCGACTGGACGCTGCCACCGGTCGCCATGTTCTTGACGGCGCGGACGATCGACATCGGGTCGACGCCGCTGTTGGTCTCGAACGTCTCGTCCTCGGCCGCCATGAAGTCGTGCTGGACGGGCAGCGGGACCTCGGCGAGCTGGACGTTCTGCCGGTTGAAGCCGGTCCGGGCCATGACGGTGTGGCCGTCGTCCCAGTAGAAGATGTTTCCCTGCTTCAGGCTGTCCGCATTCGGGTTCGGGATGCCCACGTGCGCGTAGGCGTAGCCGACCAGCGCCGTCAGGGCGCCGAAGACGAAGAGGAACGTGCTGGTGACCAGCTTCCACGAGGGCAGCCAGCGGCGGACGCCGCTCTTGCCCCAACGCGGGTAGTCGATGAAGCGCTTCGGCCTCGGCCCCGTCGGGGGTTGTTGCCGCCGCCCCCGCCACGACGGGCCCCACCGCCCTTGGTCTGGGCGGCGCGGCGCATCTCGGCGCGCGTCATCCGCGGCTGGCCAGCCGGCCCGCCGGGAGCGCCCATGCCGTGAGAGGCGGTGCCACCCGGCTGGGGGCGGGCAGTGCGCCGCGGCGGCATGCCGTCGCTCGGGCGGGCGGCACCGCTCGGGCCGCGACCCGACGCGCTCGGGCCCGCGGGGCGGTGGCCGCCGTTCTGCGGCTGCTGCGACTGCGGCGTTCTACGCCGGTGTTCGCTCATGCTGCTTCCAGCTGTTCCTCTGACTGAAGGCTGCGCTGCGGCTGCCTGAAGGCGGTGATCCTGATCCCCCATGGCGACGCGGGCCGAAGAGGCCAGAGTCTGCCAGGGACGGGGACGCCACTGGGGCATCCGTGGTTCCCGTTGCCCCTGACGGCTTTCTGCATAGGCGACAGATTACGCAGGCTGGGAAGGGGCTTAACCGGGCGTCAATTCTCATTTAGGACATTTCGACAGCAGATCCTTATGAAAGGTCGGCCAAACTCCCGTTCGGGAAGCACAGAATCGCCACTTCCGAGCCGTGCCACGGGCTCTGCTTATGCAGACCCGACAACTGTGAGGCCTGCCACCACGCGTCCTGCCGACCCCCTCTTGCCCGCTGCGGCGGCAGCGGCATATCGTCTCGATGTATCGGTTCGATACATCGCGGTGGCATACTCGTGATGACGACAGCGGGACCGGGTCGACGCGGCGTACAAGGCGAAGGAGGCGAAGCCGGATCATGAGCAGGCGCTCGGGCATCCTGGAGTTCGCCGTCCTCGGCCTGCTGCACGACTCGCCCATGCACGGCTATGAACTGCGCAAGCGGCTCAACGTGCTGCTCGGCTCGTTCCGTGCCTTCTCGTACGGCACGCTCTACCCCTGCCTGAAGAGCCTCGTCGCTCAGGGCTACCTGGTCGAGGACAACCCCGACGCCGAGTACATCCCCGCAACCGCCCTGAACGGCAAGCGATCGAAGATCGTCTACCGGCTGACCGGCGAGGGCAAGCAGCGCTTCGAGGAGCTGCTGGCCGACTCCGGTCCCGACGCCTGGGAGGACGAGCACTTCGGCGTGCACTTCGCCTTCTTCGGCCAGACCGACAAGGCCGTGCGCATGCGCGTGCTGGAGGGTCGCCGGAACCGGCTGGAGGAGCGCCTGGAAAGGATGCGGGCCTCACTCGCCCGCACCCGCGAGCGCTTGGACGCCTACACCCTCGAACTGCAGCGCCACGGCCTGGAATCGGTCGAACGCGAGGTCCGCTGGCTCAACGAGCTGATCGAGACCGAGCGCGCGAACCGTGGCGGGCGCGGGCACGCCACCTCCCCACCGGGCGGCGGCGAGCAGCAGTAGCACATGCGGGCGGCCGGGGGAGCGCCGGTGATCGGCAGCGACCTACCGCATGACCTATGACGTACCGCATTGACGAAGGCAGAGACTCGCGCCGCATCGCGGGTCTCACGAGCAACAAGGAGCAACCGGAATGAGTTCGGTTCGCGTAGCCATCGTGGGAGTCGGCAACTGCGCCGCGTCCCTGGTGCAGGGTGTCGAGTACTACAAGGACGCCGACCCGAACAGCCGCGTGCCGGGCCTCATGCACGTGCAGTTCGGTGACTACCACGTCAGTGACGTGGAGTTCGTGGCCGCGTTCGACGTGGACGCCAAGAAGGTCGGCCTCGACCTGGCGGACGCGATCGGCGCCTCCGAGAACAACACCATCAAGATCTGCGACGTTCCGACCAAGGGTGTCCAGGTCCAGCGTGGCCACACCCTCGACGGCCTCGGCAAGTACTACCTGGAGACCATCCAGGAGTCCGCCGAGGAGCCGGTCGACGTGGTCCAGGTCCTCAAGGACCGCCAGGTCGACGTCCTGGTCTGCTACCTGCCCGTCGGCTCCGAGGCCGCTGCGAAGTTCTACGCGCAGTGCGCCATCGACGCCAAGGTCGCCTTCGTCAACGCCCTCCCGGTCTTCATCGCCGGCACCAAGGAGTGGGCGGACAAGTTCACCGAGGCCGGCGTGCCGATCGTCGGTGACGACATCAAGTCCCAGGTCGGCGCGACCATCACGCACCGCGTGATGGCGAAGCTGTTCGAGGACCGCGGTGTCATCCTCGAGCGCACCATGCAGCTGAACGTCGGCGGCAACATGGACTTCAAGAACATGCTCGAGCGCGAGCGCCTGGAGTCCAAGAAGATCTCCAAGACGCAGGCCGTCACCTCCCAGATCCGCGACCGCGAGCTGGGCGCCAAGAACGTCCACATCGGCCCTTCCGACTACGTCGCGTGGCTCGACGACCGCAAGTGGGCCTACGTCCGCCTCGAGGGCCGTGCCTTCGGTGACGTTCCGCTGAACCTGGAGTACAAGCTCGAGGTCTGGGACTCCCCGAACTCGGCCGGCGTCATCATCGACGCGGTGCGCGCTGCGAAGATCGCCAAGGACCGCGGCATCGGTGGCCCGATCCTGTCGGCGTCCTCCTACTTCATGAAGTCCCCGCCGGTGCAGTACTTCGACGACGAGGCCAAGGAGAACGTCGAGAAGTTCATCCGCGGCGAGGTCGAGCGCTGACGCACTGACGCCGCGACCGTCTTCGACACCCGAAGGGCCCCTGGCTGCCATCCGGCAGACGGGGGCCTTCGGCGTTCTCCGACGACGGAGCCGCGGCGGGCCCACAAGATCGCCGAGTGCTTCACGTGTGACACTTATCGATCTTGTCGGGGTCTGCGTGCAACCACGCGCCCCACGTGCCACGCTTGGCCGGTGGCGACGACCCCCTTCCCGCGTGCGCTGCTGCGACTGAGCGGCTTCCGGCGGCTGCTGGCCACCCGACTGCTCTCGCAGCTCGCCGACGGCGCCTTCCAGGCCGCGCTCGCCGCGTATGTCGTCTTCTCACCCGAGCGCCAGCCCAGCCCCGCCGCCATCGCCTCCGCCTTCGCGGTCCTGCTGCTGCCCTTCTGCCTGATCGGCCCGTTCGCCGGGGTGTTCCTGGACCGCTGGCGCAGGCGGCAGGTGCTGGTGAAGGGCAACATGCTGCGACTGCTGCTCTGCCTGGCCACCGCCGCCCTGGTCGCCGCCCATGCCCCCACCTGGGTCTTCTTCACCGCCGCCCTGATGGTCACCGGCATCAACCGGTTCGTGCTGGCCGGACTCTCCGCTGCGCTGCCGCACGTCGTCACCGACGAACTGCTCATCGCCGCCAACTCCCTGGCCCCCACGGCCGGGACGCTGGCCGCCACCGTCGGCGGCGGCGCCGCGTTCGTGGTCCGGCTCGCGCTGCCCGCCGGTGCGGCCAGCAACGCCCTGCTCGTGGCACTGTCCGGGCTCGGATACGCGGCCTCCGCCCTCGTCGCCACCACGCTCGGCAAGGACTCGCTCGGCCCCGACCGCAGGCTGCGCGAGGCAGCCGCCGAGGCGACCATCCGCAGCGCCGTCGCCGAGACCGCACGCGGCCTGCTCGACGGATTCCGGCACCTGGTCCACGACTGCCGTCCCGCGGCCCGCGCGCTCGGCGCGGTCACCGTGCTCCGGTTCTGCTACGGGCTGCTGCTGGTCGTACTGCTGATGCTCTGCCGCAACACCTTCGCCGCCCCCAGTGACCAGTCCGCGGGACTGCGCTGGCTCGGCACCGCCCTCGCCGCGTCGGCCGCCGGGTACTTCAGCGCGGCCGCGCTCACGCCCCTCGCCGGACGCCGGTTCACCGTCCCCGGCTGGCTGACGATCTGCTCCGCGCTCGGCGCGTTCGTCACCGCCGGCCTCGGCCTCTTCTTCACGCCCTGGCCGACCATGGTCGCCGCGTATGCGCTCGGCCTGCTCACCCAGGGCGCCAAGATCAGCACGGACACCCTCGTCCAGAGCGGCGTCGAGGACGCCTACCGGGGGCGCGTCTTCGCCCTCTACGACGTCCTCTTCAACAGCGCGCTGGTCGCCGCCGCCGGCGTGTGCGCCCTGGTCCTGCCGCTCAGCGGGCGCTCCGTGCCGGTCGTGCTGACGGCGGCAGCCCTCTACGCCGCCACCGCCCTCGCTTACGGGGCGAACCGCCCCTGGCGGGCGAGCCCGGGTACCAGCGGTTCCGAGCGGCCCTCCCAGCCGTCACCCGGCCACCACCCCTATGCGTGACGCTTCGCGTCCCACCACTGTCGGAGCGCCTCCGAGGCCGCCTCCTCGCCCAGCGGGCCGTGCTCCAGACGCAGCTCCAGCAGGAACTTGTACGCCTCGCCGACCTCCCGGCCCGGCTTGATCCCGAGCAGCGCCATGATCTGGTCGCCGTTCAGGTCCGGCCGGATCGCGTCCAGCTCCTCCTGCTCCTGCAGCTGCCCGATCCGCTGCTCCAGACCGTCGTAGCTACGCGAGAGCGCGGCGGCCTTCTTCTTGTTGCGCGTGGTGCAGTCCGAGCGGGTCAGCTTGTGCAGGCGGTCCAGCAGCGGGCCGGCGTCGCGCACGTAGCGGCGCACCGCGGAGTCGGTCCACTCGCCGGTGCCGTAGCCGTGGAAGCGCAGGTGCAGCTCGACCAGGCGGGACACGTCCGCAATCAGCTCGTTGGAGTACTTGAGCTCACGCAGCCGCTTCTTGGTCATCTTCGCGCCGACCAGCTCGTGGTGGTGGAAGGAGACGCCGCCGCCCGGCTCGAAACGGCGGGTGCGCGGCTTGCCGATGTCGTGCAGCAGCGCGGCCAGGCGCAGCGTCAGGTCCGGCTTGCCGTCGCCCTCGCCGGTCCCCTCCAGGTCGATCGCCTGCTCCAGCACGGTCAGGGTGTGCTCGTAGACGTCCTTGTGACGGTGGTGCTCGTCACGCTCCAGCCGCAGCGCGGGCAGCTCCGGCAGGACCCGGTCGGCGAGGCCGGTGTCGACGAGCAGGGTCAGGCCCTTGCGCGCGTGCGCGGACAGCACCAGCTTGTTCAGCTCGCCCTGGATCCGCTCCGCGGAGACGATCTCGATCCGGTCGGCCATCTCCGTCATCGCGGTGACGACCTCGGGCGCGACCTCGAAGTCGAGCTGCGCGGCGAAACGCGCGGCACGCAGCATCCGCAGCGGATCGTCGGAGAAGGACGACTCCGGAGTGCCGGGGGTGCGCAGCACGCCCGCGGCGAGGTCGACCAGCCCGCGGTGCGGGTCGACGAACTCCACCTCGGGCAGCTTCACGGCCATGGCGTTCACCGTGAAGTCGCGGCGGACCAGGTCCTCCTCGATGGTGTCGCCGAAGCTGACCTCAGGCTTGCGCGAGTTCCGGTCGTACAGCTCGGAGCGGTACGTGGTGATCTCGATCTGCAGGTCGTGCTTGCGCACGCCCACCGTGCCGAAGGCGATGCCGACGTCCCAGACCGCCTCGCCCCAGCCCTTGACGAGGCCCAGGATCTCCTGGGGGCGCGCGTCCGTGGTGAAGTCCAGGTCGTTGCCCAGACGCCCCAGCAGGGCGTCGCGGACGGACCCGCCGACCAGCGCGAGGGTGAAACCCGCCGCCTTGAACCGCTCGCCGAGCTGGACGGCGACGGGGTAGGCGCGCAGGATCTCGCGCACCCTGTCCGCCTGCTGCTCGCTCAGCACGGCGCTGTCGGCGCTGTCGGCGACGACGGGGGCAGGGGCGGACTCGGACGCGGGGAGGCCGGGGGGCATAGCGTTGGACACGACAGACAAGGGTACGGGGCGGAACCACACCGGTGCCGCACAGTTACGACCTGGAGAATGGGGCACCAAGCCCCAAAGGGCGCGGTCCTCCCCTCCAAGGGGCTGCCCGCCCCTGGCGGCACCACCACCGGCACGCAGAAGCGGAACCGTCCGTCCGCAAAACCGCGTCGTACCCCCGTCCGGGGCTGCCTCGCGGCACACGAGACGGCTCGGCGTCGTTACCATGCCAGGGCGCAGGGCACAGGCCTCAGGCCTGGCTCCGCCGGGTGGGGCACCTGTAGGGGACAGCGACGAGAACGGCGAGGACGCGTGGGCGAGGCGGCGACGGGGAGGTGGCGGGCAAGCGGCCGGCCTGAGCGTGGCGACGGCCACGCCGGCCGTGGGCGCGCGAACAGGCAGGTCCGCGGCGCGCTGCGCGGCCTCGGACGGCTGACGCTCGCCTCCGGCCTGGTCGTCCTGGCGGGGCCCACGCTGGCCCCCGCCGCCGAGGCCGCGCCCCAGCTCGGAGTCACCGGGCTGCCCCCGACGCTGCAGCAGACCACCACCGCCACCACCCTCGCCCCCGCCGACAGCCACTCCGGAGTCGAGGTGACGCTCAACACGGTCACCCCGGCCGTCCCCACCGCGAACGGCGACGTCACCGTGGCCGGCTCGGTGCGCAACCTCGAGTCCGGCGCCGTGCAGGGCCTGCACGTGGGCCTGATGACCACCGGGCAGAAGCTGCAGAACCGCTCCGACATCGACGCCCTCGTGGGCGCGGGCAGCAGGCCCACCAACGACGACGGCCAGGAACTGCAGGACCCCGCCCTGCAGCAGAAGATCGGCACCCTCGCCCCCGGGGCCAGCGCCTCGTTCACGATCACGGCGCCGATCTCCAAGCTGAACCTCGGCTCGGATCCCGACGGCGTCTACTCCCTCGGCGTGGACGTGCAGAACAACGCCAACGCCAACACCGGCTCCCGGGGCCTCGGCATCGCGCGGACGTTCCTGCCGCTGCACGCCAAGGACTCGGGCGTCAAGGCGACCAAGGTGGCCACGCTCTGGCCGGTCACCAATCCGCCGACGCTGCAGGCACAGACCTACGTCGACCCGTCCTCCCACGCGGAACAGCCCGTCCTGACCACCGACCTGACCAGCTCGCTCGGGCCGGAGGGCCGCCTCGGCCAGCTCGCCTCGATCGGGCAGGCCAACCCGGACCTGCACCTGACCTGGATGATCGACCCCGACCTGGTCGACACCGTCAGCGCGATGACGGGCCCCTACCAGGTCACCACGGCCGCGGACGCCACCGGGGCGAACGCGAACTGTCACTGCCTCCAGGCCGGCGGCGGACAGCAGGCCGCCAAGGACTGGCTCTCGCAGCTGCAGGGCACGCTGGCCGCGCCGAACAAGCAGGACGTGGTCTCGCTCCCCTACGCCGACCCGGACCTCGCCGCGCTCGCGCACAACACGTCCGCCCGCAAGCAGGTCGGCTCGCTGCTGCCGCTGCTCGGCGGGAGCGTGGGCCTGGACCGGCTCCAGGTGGACGCCGCCCACGACGTCGCCTGGCCCTACCAGGGCTTCGTCGACCCCTCGATCGTCTCGCTGGCCAAGTCCATGGGGGCGAGCAAGATCATCGTCAACGGGGACGACACGTCCGACAGTGCCGACCTGAACTTCACCCCGAACGCCGCCCGCAAGATCAGCAACGGGATGACCGCGGTCGTCGCCGACGCCGAGCTGACCAAGCTCTTCTCCCAGGACCTGTCCACCCAGGCCGAGCAGACCGCCGCCGTTCAGCAGTTCCTGGCCGAAACGCTCGCCACCAGCGGGGAGCGCCCCGACCTGCAGCGCGACATCGTGGTGCAGCCGCCGCGCGACATGTCCGCGGCCACCGCGCAGACCCTGGTCCGCGCCCTGTCCGCCGCGCAGAGCGGATCCTGGGTGCAGCCGGTGGACCTCGACACCGTCGTCAAGGACGGGCCGACCGTCGGCGCCGACACGCACGTGCCCTCGGCGCACAGCTACCCGTCGTCGCTGCGCGCCACCGAGCTCAGCGACAACGCCGTCACCAGCCTCACGAACACCGCCGAAGGCCTGGCCCAGCTGCAGCGCATCCTCACCCGCCCGGACCGGCTGCGGGAGCCCTTCAACGCCGCCATGGTCCGCTCGGTGTCGACCGGCTGGCGCGCGGACGCCCAGGCAGGGGCCACCTACCAGTACGACATGTACGACTACATGTACTCCCTGCAGTCCTCCGTGAAGATCATCAAGAAGTCGACGGACGTGGTGGTGCCGGGCGACAACGCCTCCGCCCAGATCGCGGTGAGCGTGGAGAACGACCTCGAGCAGCCCGTCACCCGGCTCAACCTCCACCTGGAGGTCCGCGGCTCCGGCTACCCGCGACTGAAGATCGACTCGAAGCCGGACACGGTCATCACCATCGCCGGCGGGCGGACCAAGTCGACGACCCGGTTCAAGGTCACGGCGACCGCGAACGGGCAGGTCCAGATGCGGGCGGTGCTCACCTCCGCGCAGGACGGCTCGGTCATCGGCACTCAGGACTTCACCGTCAGCGTCACCTCGGTGTCGAGCGGCGTCGTCGCCGTCATGGCCAGCGGCGGGTTGCTCGTCCTGCTGGCCGGACTGCGGCTGTACTGGAAGCGCAAGAAGAACGCGGCCCTCGCCGCCGCCACCGCCGAGGGTCCGCTGGACCCGACGGCCACCGAGGACCAGGAGGCAGACGCATGACCGCGCCGCGAGACGGCAGGACCCCGCAGGGCCCCGGCGGCCCCTACGCGGGGAATCAGGCGCCTGACCCGTACCTGGACCAGACCTACGCGCACGACCCGTACGCCACGGACCCGTACGCGACGGATCCGCACGCGCCCACCGCAGGCGCGCTGTACGGCGAGGGCGGCTACCCGCCTCCCCCGCAGCCGCCGTTCCAGTCGCCCTTCCACACCCCGTTCCAGAACCCGGCCCCGCAACCGACCGCCCAGGCGGGCCCTGCGGCTGGCACGCCGCAGGGAGCCCCGCAGGCGCAGCCGTACGCCGAGCAGCCATACGCGGAACAGCCCTACCCCGAGCAGCCGGCGTACCCACCGCAGCAGCCGTACCCGGGCGCGCCCGGCCGCGCCGACCGTCCCGGGCAGGACTACCAGCCGCAGGGCTTCAGCCAGGCCTACGCCGGCCCGCAGCAGGCCTTCTCCCCGCAGCAGCCCGGCGTCCAGGGCTGGCCGCAGGACCCGCAGCAGCAGCCCGGCCAGCCTGGTCAGGGCGGTCAGGGCGGACAGCCGGGTGTGCCCGGTGCGCCGTCGCCGTACCCGGCACAGGGCCTGCCTCCGCAGCCTGGGCAGCCCGGACAGCCGGGACGGCCCGACTCGGAGCAGTACGTCGGCGTGGACGAGCTGATCAGCGGCGCCGGCCGCAGACAGCAGGCGCACGAGCAGACCCAGGGGCAACAACAGCGCGCCCAGGACGAGGCCTACGACTTCCTCTTCCGCGACAGCGGCCCGAGCCTGTACGGCGAGGCGGGTGGCGACTCCGTCGCCGAGACCACCGGCACCATCCCGCTGCTCCGTGCGGACCTGCCGCAGAGCCAGGACGAGGCGGCCACCGACGCGGAGAGCGAGCAGGAGGCGGGCGGCGCGCCCAAGGGCAAGGTCGCGAGCCTGCTCAACTCCAGCGCCATCATGGCCGCCGGCACCCTCGTCTCCCGTGGCACCGGCTTCCTGCGCACGATGGTCATCGCCTCGGCCATCGGCGTCTCCGTGCTCGGCGACCGCTACAGCGTCGCCAACACCCTGCCCACGATGATCTACATCCTGGTCGGCGGCGGCGCCCTGAACGCGGTCTTCGTCCCGCAGCTGGTGCGGAGCATGAAGAACGACGAGGACAACGGCGAGGCCTACGCCAACCGCCTGCTGACGCTGGTCATCGTCGGACTGGGCGTGGTGGTCGCGGCGGCGGTGCTGGCCGCCCCGCTGCTCGTGCGGGCCGTCTCGAACGCGGCCATGTCGACGCCGGACTCGGCGAACGTGAGCGTCGCGCTGACCCGCTACTGCCTGCCCACGATCTTCTTCATGGGCCTGCACGTGGTCATGGGTCAGATTCTGAACGCGCGCGGCAAGTTCGGTCCGATGATGTGGACCCCGGTCCTCAACAACATCGTCGTCATCTTCACCTTCTCCACGTTCATCTGGGTCTACGGGCCCTGGTCGTCCACCCAGATGGACCCCTCCACCATCCCCTCGGCGGGCGTCCGGCTGCTCGGCATCGGCACGCTGCTCGGCCTGGTGGTCCAGTCACTGGCGATGTTCCCCTATCTGCGCCACTCCGGCCTGCGCTTCCGGCCGCGCTTCGACTGGCGCGGCCACGGCCTCGGCCACGCGGCGAAGCTGGCCAAGTGGACGTTCCTGTTCGTGCTCGCCAACCAGGCCGGCTTCCTGGTCGTCACCCAGCTGGCCACGGCCGCGGGCGACGCCGCCGGCGACGCGGGCAAGGGCCTGGCGGCCTACCAGAACGCGCTGCTGATCTGGCAGCTGCCGCAGGCCGTCATCACCGTCTCCATCATGAGCGCGGTGCTGCCGCGGATCTCCCGCGCCGCCGCCGAGGAGGACGGCGTCTCGGTCCGCGACGACCTCTCGTACGGTCTGCGCACCTCCGCCGTGGCGATCGTCCCGGGCGCCTTCGCGTTCCTCGCCCTCGGCCCCGCCATCGGCGCGACCATCTACGGGAACGTCTCGGTCGGCTACATGGTCTCCGCGTTCGCGCTGGGCCTGATCCCCTTCTCCGCCCAGTACGTGCTGCTGCGTGGCTTCTACGCCTACGAGGACACCCGCACGCCCTTCTACAACACCGTCTGGGTGGCCGTCACCCAGGCCGTGCTCTCCGCCGCCTGCTACGTGGTGCTGCCCGCCAAGTGGGCCGTCACCGGCATGGCCTTCGTTTACGGCGCGGCCTACGTCGTCGGTCTGCTGGTCGCGGTGCCGCGGCTGCGCCGCCGCATCGGGGATCTGGACGGGGCCCGCATCAAGCGCACCTACGCCAAGCTGATCGGCGCCAACGTGCTGCCGGCCGTGGCCGGGGCCGCGCTCAGCTTCGCGGTGCTGCAGGCGCTCGGTGAGGGACGTACCGGCGGCATCGCCGCGGTGGTCGTCGGCGGCCTGGTGCAGCTGGGTCTGTTCCTGGTCGTGGCCCAGCGGATGCGCATCGAGGAGCTCAACTCGCTTCTCGGCATGGTCCGCGCGAAAATCGGTCGCTAGAGGGACCGGATTCCCGCCGCGAATGTTCGCCGGTCCGGGCAACCATCGAGGGCTTCCGAGGGTCGTAGGAGGCACGGCGAGTTGGCACAATTGATCGTGGGCCGGGCTCGCATCGAACGCGGTCCCGCGGCGGGATCGACGGCAGTGCGGTTCGGGGAGGCAGGACAACGGTGGCTGAGCGCAGCGAGACGGCCGTGGGAACGACCACGGGCGGCCCTCGGGCGGACGTAGGGCGAACGGAGCAGGCATCGGAGGCGACCTCCCCACTGTCCGCAGAGGCCCTCGCCACGGAGCTGGTCGCGGAACCGGAGGCCCCGGCCGACGCGGACGCAACTGCCGCCGCCCCGGCCCCGGCTGACGCTCCCGAAGCAGCCCCGAAGGACGAGCCGGGGCACGAACCCGAGGACGGTCCGAAGGACGGTCCGGAGCAGCCCTCCGGTGCGGAGGCCGAGCCCGCGCACCGGGACGATGCGCAGCCGACCGACGCGCGGCCCGAGGGTGCGCGGCCCAAGGATGCGCGCGCGGACGACGCGCAGGCGGACGCGCAGCCCGCCGACGCGCGCAAGGACACGCGCGCGGACAAGCGCGCGACCGACGCGCAGCCCGCTGAGGAGACCACCGAGGAGACCACCGAAGCGGGGGTCGAAACGACCGTCGCCGAGACCGCTGGGGAGAACGCGCCCGAGGAGGCGTCAGTCCCCGCGCCGGTGCGGCACAGCGGGGACCGGATCGCCCGCCGCTACCGGCTGGAGGAGTGCACCACCAGCAACGAGGTCTTCAGCTCCTGGCGGGCCGTCGACGAGAAGCTGCGCCGGGCCGTCGGGATCCACCTGATCGCCGCCGCCCACCCGCGCGCCAAGGGCGTGCTGGCCGCCGCCCGGCAGGCGGCGCTGCTGGGCGACCCGCGCTTCGTGCAGGTGCTGGACGCCGTCGAGGACGGCGACGTCGTCTACGTCGTCCGCGAGTGGCTGCCCGATGCCACGGGCCTGGACACGATGCTGCTGACCGAGCCGCTGGAGGCCTACGAGGCGTACCAGTTGGTGCGCCAGCTCGCCGACGCGCTCACCGCCGCGCACCGCCGCGGCCTCGCGCACCTTCGCCTCTCCCCGGCCTGTGTACTGCGCACCGACAGCGGCTCGTACCGGATCGACGGCATGGCCGTGAACGCCGCGCTGCGCGGCATCCAGGCCGAAGACAAGGCGGACGGCGCGCAGCGCGACACGCGCGCGATCGGCGCGCTGCTCTTCGCCGCGCTGACCCTGCGTTGGCCCTACTCCGAGGGCGCGCACGGCCTGCAGGGCCTCCCGCGCGACCTCGGCACCGTTCCGGCCGAGCGGGTCAAGGCCGGTGTCCACCGAGGCCTGTCGGACCTGACCGCGCGGACGCTGTGCTCGCCGCCCGGCGGCAAGCTGACGCCGGTCACGACGCCGGAGGAGCTCGCCAAGGCCGTCGCCGAGATGCCCAAGGTGCGCCAGCCCGAGCCCGAGCCGCTGGTGCTGCCCACGTACCCGACCACCGTGCGGAACACCGCCCGTCGGCCCGACCCGTCCGCGCCCGGGGCGAGGACCACGCCCCCGCCCCGCCGGCCGCAGACCCCGCCCGCGCCCCAGCCGACCCTGCCGGGCCGCTCGGGCAAGGCACTCAAGTGGGCGGTCTCCCTGGTCGTGCTGGGCGCGATCGCCCTCGGCAGCTGGGGCACGGCAGAGGCACTGATGACCCACGACAACAGCGGCAGCACCAACACCCAGCTGAGCCAGGGCGGCCAGGGGCAGGGCCAAGGTCACGGGAGCAGCGGCGGACAGCAGTCAGGCCAGGACAACGCGGGCCGGCAGCTCAAGAACCTCCCGATTTCCTCCGACGCGGAGTTCGCGCCGTTCAACCAGCCGATGAAGCCCGAGGACGCGCCGTTGGCGATCGACGGCAAGGTCGGCACCTCGTGGATCACCAAGTACTTCATCGGCGAGCCGAAGTTCGGGAACCTGCCGGACTACAAGGACGGCAGCGGCATCGTCGTCGACCTGGGCAGCGTCCAGAATGTCTCCGAGGTGAAAGTCACACTCCCGACCGGGGGCCAGACCCAGGAGATCCTGGCCGCGCCCGCTGACGCCTCCGGCGAGCCGACGAGCCTGAGCGGGTTCACCCAGCGGATCAGCAACAGCGCCCTGCTGCAGGGCACCGCCCTGGACAGCGGTGTGCTGGCCAAGCCGGTGCGCACCCGCTACGTACTGATCCACATCATCTCCCTGCCCAGTGACCCGTCCTCGGGCGGCTACCGGGGCGGTATCTCAGAGATCCAGGTCCTGGGCTGACGCGGACACCTCCGGGATGGCAGGCTTGACCTCGACTTCCGCGCGGACCAGCCGTGAGATCGAGGGGGGTGGAGGGTCAGGTGACCGATCCGGTCGAGGACGCAGAGCTGCTGCGTCGGCATGTGGAGGGCGATCCTGACGCCTTCGGCGAGCTGGTGCGCCGCCACCGGGACCGCCTGTGGGCGATCGCCCTGCGCACGCTCGGGGACCGCGAGGAGGCCGCCGACGCCCTGCAGGACGCGTTCGTCTCCGCCTTCCGGGCGGCCCACACCTTCCAGGGCCGCTCGGCGGTCACCACCTGGCTGCACCGGATCGTCGTCAACGCCTGCCTGGACCGGGCGCGTCGCAGCTCCACCCGCCGCACCCGGCTTGTCGAGGACGAGACGGCGCTGGAGACCGTGGCCGGTCACGACGAGGGGGCGGACGTCTCCGCCGAACGCGGCGAGCTACGCCGTGAGCTGGCCGCTGCACTGGCGACCCTGCCCGCGGAGCAGCGGGCCGCCGTGATCCTGGTCGACATGGAGGGCTACTCCGTGGCGGAGGCGGCCACAGTGCTCGACGTCCCGTCCGGCACGATCAAGAGCCGCTGTGCGCGGGCGCGGGCCAAGCTGCTGCCGCACCTGAGCCATCTGCGGGCGGGCGGCGACTCCGGCGTCGCTGGCGCCGCCGGAGCAAGATCATCAACTGTCACACGTGAAGCAGTTGATGATCATGGTCGCCCACCCAGGGGGAACCCAACAGCCACCTCGCACGTCCCATCGCCGGAGAGGGCCGAGACCGCACGAGCCGCAGGAGGTGAGCTGAAGGCATGAGCGACTCCACGCTGAACCCGGCTCACCCTGACGTCGAGCTCCTCGCCGAGCACGCCGAGGAGTTGCTCCCCGCCGAGCAGAGCGCGGAACTGACCGCGCACCTCGCCTCGTGCGCGGAGTGCCGGGAGACCTACGACGCACTCGTCGAGCTGACCTCCCTGCTGGGCGCCGAGCCCACGCCCGGCCCGATGCCCGAGGACGTGGCCGCCCGCATCGACGCCGCCCTGGCTGCGGAGCGGGCGGGAGACGCCCAGAACGCCGCCACGGACGACACCACCTCCCACGACCACGTCCGCAAGGACGCGCAAGCCGCCTCCGTCGGCAGTGCCGACAGCGCTGCCCACGACGCTGCCGCTCAGGAAGCTGCCACTCAGGAAGGCGACGAGGACAGCGGCGCCGGCCGCGCCCGCCCCCAGCGGCGACCTGCCGGGGAGCGCCCCGCGGACAACCGGCCCGGCAACCGCGCGCCCCGCTCGACACGGATCCGGCGGGTGCTGGCCACCCTCGCACTCTTCGTCGCGGCCGGCGGCATCGGTCTGGCCGTCTCGCGCGGCGGCGACCTCGACAGCAGCGGGAACAGCAGTGCGAGCGCCGAGGGCGGCACCTCGGCCACTGCACCCAGCCCGAAGTCCCTCGCCTCCTCCGGCTACGACTTCACCGAGACGAACCTCGCCGGCGAGGTGCAGCAGTTGGCGAGTGACTCCGCGCGCCTCCATGCCGCCGGACACGCTGTCGGCACGGCCCCGTCCGCGCCGCCCTCGGCCGCGTCGACCCCGGCCGCCACGCCGTCCAGCACGCCCTTCGCGGCCACGTCCCCAGCGGGAGGCGGCGCCCTGGTCACGCCCAACGGCGGCGCGGAGAACACCGCGGGCAGCCCGGCACAGCCCACCGCGCCGGCCTGCGTCCTGGCCGCGACCAAGCAGCCCCAGCCACCGGCCGTCCAGGGGCTCGGGCAGTACCTCGACGTCCAGGTCTTCGCCCTGCTCTACCCCGACCCGGCCGACCCGGCGCACACGTGGGACGTCTACCTCGTACAGAACTCCTGCTCCGCGCCGCTGGTCCTGCTGCACCAGTCGGTACCCCGCGGCTGACGTCCACCGGTCGGCGCCGCGCACCCGGGCGCTCCGGGAATGCGAGACACTAGGGAAACCGTTGAGCGGGATGGAAAGCCCCGACCGGCGACGGCAGCCCGGCGCGAAGCATTCAGGAGACCAAGTGAGCGACGTCCGCAACGTGATCATCATCGGCTCAGGCCCGGCCGGATACACGGCGGCCCTGTACACCGCACGTGCCTCGTTGAAGCCCCTGGTCTTCGAGGGTTCCGTCTCCTCCGGCGGCGCCCTGATGAACACCACCGAGGTCGAGAACTTCCCCGGCTTCCGCGACGGCGTCATGGGCCCCGAGCTCATGGACAACATGCGCAGCCAGGCGGAGCGGTTCGGCGCCGAGCTGGTCCCGGACGACGTCGTCGCGGTCGACCTGAGCGGCGACATCAAGCTCGTCACCGACTCCGAGGGCACCGTCCACAAGGCCAAGGCGGTCATCGTCGCCACCGGCTCGCAGCACCGCAAGCTGGGTCTGGAGCACGAGGACGAGCTGTCCGGCCGCGGCGTCTCCTGGTGCGCGACCTGTGACGGCTTCTTCTTCCGCGACCAGGACATCGCCGTGGTCGGCGGCGGAGACACCGCGATGGAGGAGGCGACCTTCCTCTCCCGCTTTGCCAAGTCGGTCACCGTGGTCCACCGCCGCGAGGAGCTGCGCGCCAGCAAGACCATGCAGGAGCGCGCCTTCAACGATCCGAAGATCTCCTTCGCCTGGAACAGCGAGGTCGGCGGGCTGCACAGCGAGAACGGCAAGCTGAGCTCAGTCACCCTCAAGGACACCCGGACCGGCGAGACCCGTGAGCTGGCCGTCACCGGCCTGTTCATCGCGGTCGGCCACGACCCGCGCACGGAGCTGTTCAAGGGCCAGCTGGAGCTGGACGACGAGGGCTACCTGCGCGTCGACGCCCCGTCCACCCGCACCAACGTGTCCGGTGTGTTCGGCGCGGGCGACGTCGTCGACCACACCTACCGCCAGGCCATCACCGCCGCCGGCACCGGCTGCTCCGCCGCGCTGGACGCCGAGCGCTTCCTGGCCGCCCAGGCCCACGCCGAGGCCGAGGTCGAGACCGCCGCGGTCTGACCGGTCCGTCCGGGCGCAGCCGAGCGAGCTGCGCCCGCAGCCGACAAGAGACACCCCGCCACCCGCACCACCAACCCGAGGAGATCCCGTGGCCGGCGCCACCATCACCGTCACCGACGCAACCTTCGAGGCCGAGGTCCTCAAGAGCGACAAGCCCGTTCTGGTGGACTTCTGGGCCACCTGGTGCGGCCCGTGCCGCCAGGTCGCCCCGATCCTGGAGGAGCTCGCGACCGAGTACGCGGACAAGCTCACCATCGCCAAGATCGACATCGACGCGAACCCGGACACCCCGGCCAAGTACGGCGTGCTCTCGATCCCGACCATGAACGTCTACCAGAACGGCGAGGTCGTGAAGACCATCGTCGGCGCCAAGCCGAAGAGCGCCCTGCTGCGCGATCTGGCCGCCTTCATCGGCTGATCGGGTCATCGCACGCGCTGATCCTCTCTTCGGGCCCCTGGTTTCATCGGAAACCAGGGGCCCGAAGCGTACGATCTTGGCTATGTCCCAGCAGCGTCTGCCCCACGCGTACTCCTGGAAGCTCGGGGACACCGGCCCCGCCGTCGCCGAGATCCGCTTCAAGCTCACCCTGCTCGGGCTGCTGCCCGAGCCCCCGGCCCTACGACCGGGTCGTCACATCCCCTCCGCCGAGGCCCTGTTCGACCCGGCGGTGGACGCCGCCGTGCGCCACTTCCAGCAGCAGCGCGGCCTCACCGCGGACGGCATCGTCGGCCCGGAGACCTACCGCCACCTCAACGAGGCCCGCTGGCGGCTCGGCGACCGGGTGCTCAGCTACATCCCCAGCAGCATGCAGGTCGGCGACGACGTCGCCGGGCTCCAGCAGCGTCTGCTCGACATGGGCTTCACCCCCGGCCGGGTGGACGGCATCTACGGCCCCGGCACCGCGCAGGCCGTCGGCGAGTTTCAGCGGAACATGGGCCTCTACCCGGACTGCACCCTCGGCCCCACCACCTACGTGGTGCTGGAGCGTCTCTCCCGAACCGTCGTCGGCGGCGCCCCCCACGTGATGCGCGAGACGGAGATGCTGCGGCACTCCGGCCCGGCACTCTCCGGCAAGGTGGTCGTGATCGACCCGGGCCACGGCGGCGTCGACCTCGGACTGCGGGCCGGCGGGATCAACGAGGCCGAGCTCGTCTGGGACGTCACCAGCCGCCTGGAGGGACGGCTGACGGCGCTCGGCGTGCGCACCTATCTCACCCGCACCGCCGACACCTCCCCCGACGAGGCGGAACGGATCCGCTTCGCCAACCGGACCAGCGCGGACCTGATGATCTCGCTCCATCTGGAGGGCCACGCCAACCCCACGGTCGGCGGCGTCGCCAGCTACTACTACGGCGACGACAGCCGCGGCCGCTGGTCCCACACCGGCAAGCAGTTCGCCGGGCTGGTCCAGCGCGAACTTGTCGCCCGCTGCGGCCTCGGAGACCTGCGCAGCCACGCCCGCACCTGGACCATGCTGCGGGCGACCACGATGCCCTGTGTCCGACTGGAGCTCGGCTACCTCACCCACCCCGACGACGCGGTCCGGCTGCACTCCCCGGAGATCCGCGCCCAGGCGGTCGAGGCGATCTCGGTGGCGGTCCAGCGGCTCTATCTGCCACCGGAGGACGACTCCCCGACGGGCGTGCTGCGGCTGCCGCTGACGCACGCATGAAGATCACCACCTGCTTCACGTGAAGCATTTAATGATCTTGGTCTGCTTCACAGCGGCCGGAGCGACGGCTCCTTCTGCACGGCGCCGAGCAGTCGCTCCAGGGCGACCTCCATCTCGCCCTTCCACGACAGCGCCGAGCGCACCTCCAAGCGCAGCCGCGGATAGCGGTGGTGCGGGCGGACCGTCTTGAAGCCCACCGCCAGCAGATGGTCCGCCGGCAGCACGCAGTGGGCATCCTCCGCCTTCGCGTCGCCGAATGCCTCGATCGCCTTGAAGCCGCGCCGCACCAGATCCTTGGCGACCGTCTGCACCAAGGTGCGCCCGATGCCCTGCCCCTGATAACCCGGCAGCACCCGAGAGGTCATCAACTGCACGGCGTCCGGCGAGATCGGGCTCGTCGGAAAGGCCAGCGAGCGCGGCACATAGGCAGGCGGCGCGTAGAGCACGAAGCCCACCGGCACGTCGTCGACATAGGCGATACGACCGCACGAGCCCCACTCCAGCAGCACCGCGGAGATCCAGGACTCCTTCTCCAACTCCGGCCGCCCGTCCTTGATGGCGGCCTCTCCGCTGACCGGGTCCAGCTCCCAGAAGACACAGGCTCTACAGGGCAGCGGGAGATCGGCGAGCGAGTCCAGTGTCAGCGGTACCAACCGGCGTCCCATGCCTCCACGATAAGCGCCCTCGTCCGAAGACACGCGGACGGACGCACGGCGAGGCATGGAAAAGCCCCCGCGTCCACAGACGCGGGGGCTTCGTCGGGTGTTGTCCTCGACGACAGGCTCTAGTCCTCGATCGGCTCGGCCTCGCCGCCGTCGCCCACCAGACCCTGGCGCAGCCGCTCGCCCTCGCCGGGAGCGAAGGAGCCGAGGATGCGGTCCAGGTCCTCGACGGACGCGAACTCCACGACGATCTTCCCGCGGTCCTTGCCCATCTCGACCTTGACCCGGGTGTCGAAGCGGTCCGACAGCCGGTTGGCCAGCGTGGCGAAGGCGGGCGAGATCCGACGGCCCGCCCGGGGCGTGGGGGCCTTTCTGGCCTTGCCGTCGTGGGACAGCAGGGTCGCGATCTCCTCCAGGTTCCGCACGGAGAGGCCCTCCGGGGAGATCCGCGCAGCGAGCTTCTCGCGCTGCTCCTCGTCCTCCACGCCGAGCAGAACGCGGGCATGCCCGGCGGAGAACTCCCCGGCGGCCAGCCGACGCTGCATGAACGGGGAGAGCTTCAGCAGTCGGACGGTGTTGCTCACATGGCCGCGCGAACGGCCGATCCGGTCGGCCAGCTCGCCCTGGGAGCAGGAGAAGTCGTACATCAGCTGCTCGTAGGCGGCCGCCTCTTCGAGCGGGTTCAGCTGGGCGCGGTGCAGGTTCTCCAGCAGCGCGTCGAGCAGCATCTTCTCGTCGTCGGTGGCCCGGACGATCGCCGGGATCGCTTCGAGCCCGGCCTCCTGGCTCGCGCGCCAACGGCGCTCACCCATGATCAGCTCGTAGCGCTCCGGGCCGACCTGGCGAACCACGATCGGCTGGAGCAGGCCGACCTCCTTGATGGAGGTGACCAGTTCGGCCAGCGCCTCCGGGTCAAACACCTCACGCGGCTGACGCGGGTTCGGGGTGATCGACTGGAGTGGCAGCTCGGCGAAGTACGCGCCCTCGACGGGCTTCAGGTCCGACCCTGCGGCCGACTCGACGTCGTCGACCATCGCTGTCGGCAGGGAGGCTACGCCGCCCGCACCGTTCAGGCCGGCGACCTTGACCGCCGCGATGCCGCGCTCGGGGTTGGCCACGGTCGCCGCAGCGGCGCCGGGGGCGCCCTGCGGACCCACCGGCGAGGCGGCGGCCGGGATCAGCGCCCCCAGACCACGACCCAGACCCCTACGACGCTCGCTCACCGGTTCCCCTCCATCGTGCTGTGCTGCTGGTCCATGTGCTGCTCGAGGCCGTGGGGCCGCTGGGCGTAGACGCCCGACGCCCCGCCGGCGGCGTAGCTGACCTCGGCCGCGGCGTCCGCCTCCGCTCCACGCAGAGCGATCTCCCGGGCGGCCTCCAGGTAGGAGAGCGCCCCGCTGGAGCCCGGGTCGTAGGTCAGCACCGTCTGCCCGTAGCTGGGTGCCTCGGAGACCCGAACCGAACGCGGGATGCTGGTGCGCAGCACCTCGGTGGTGAAGTGGTTGCGCACCTCCTCGGCGACCTGGGAGGCGAGCCGGGTGCGCGCATCGTACATGGTGAGCAGGATCGTGGAGACGTGCAGCGCCGGATTGAGGTGCGCACGGACCAGGTCGACGTTGCGCAGCAGCTGCCCCAGGCCCTCGAGCGCGTAGTACTCGCACTGGATCGGGATCAGCACCTCGCGCCCGGCGACCATCGCGTTGACGGTCAGCAGACCCAGCGAGGGCGGGCAGTCGATCAGGATGTAATCGAGCGGCTGCTCGTAGGCGGCGATGGCGCGCTGCAGCCGGCTCTCACGGGCGACGAGCGAGACGAGCTCGATCTCCGCGCCGGCCAGATCGATGGTGGCGGGGCAGCAGAACAGACCCTCGACGTCGATCACCGGCTGCACCACGTCGGCCAGCGGTTTGCCCTCGACGAGCACGTCGTAGATGGAGGGCACCTCGGCATGGTGGTCGATACCCAGCGCGGTGGAGGCGTTGCCCTGCGGGTCGAGGTCGATGACCAGGACGCGGGCCCCGTGCAGCGCGAGCGAGGCGGCAAGGTTGACCGTGGTGGTGGTCTTGCCGACGCCGCCCTTCTGGTTGGCGACCACGATCACGCGTGTCTGCGCGGGGCGCGGCAGAGGATCCCCGACCCGCGCCATCGCGGTGACGGCGGCCTGCGCGGCGCGCGCGATCGGGGTGTCGTCGGCGAGCGGCGGAGTGTCGGAGTCCTGCATGTCGGTCAGTGTTTCATGCGCCGGTGCCGGTTGGACAACGGGCGCGGCCCCGTCTCGGTCCGGCACCGGCAACCGCGGCCCGGGAACGGGCTCGGCGACGGCGGGAAGCTCAGCAACGGGATGTTCGACAGACATGGGTCCGCCCCCCTCACTCTCCGGGCTGTCCTCAGCATTTTCGCGCAGTCTGCGGGGCAGGGGAGGGAGTTGTGGACGATCGAGATCCCTGGTTCCGACATCTTCACTCGAATGACGGGCGGGACGGGTGCGGAGAGCGGCCTCACGGCTTCGGCTGAGGATGCCGGAGAGCAAGGAGCGATGTTTCACGAGCACCACGATGCCCTTTTTAGGGCAAATCTGACGCTTCGACACTCCGGTGCGTCGTGGCGCCGGAAAAACCAAGATCGCCAACTGTTTCACGTGTGACAGTTAGCGATCTTGAAATTCGACCCGCGATTCCGGGCCCTCGGTCAGTGCCGATTTCGCCGCGCCCGCGAGACACGGGCCGCCTTGGCGCGACGCGCCGCGGCCTTCACACCGCCCGGGCTCTCGCCGGCCTGCACCCGCACCACGTGCGTCGGCGTCGAGACCACCTCCGCGCCGACCACCTCCACCGACCACTCCTGCGCGCCCAGCTTCTGCAGCGCGGCCCGATGCTCGGCCACCTCCTGCTCCGCGGAGTCGCCCTTGAGCGCGAGCATCTGCCCGTAGGGGCGCAGCAGCGGCAGCCCCCAGCCGGCCAGGCGGTCCAGCGGCGCCACCGCCCGCGCGGTCACCACGTCCACCTGGAGCTTGCCGACCATCTCCTCGGCGCGGCCGCGCACCACCGTGACGTTCTCCAGGCGCAGCTCGCGGACGACCTCCTCGAGGAAGTTCGTTCGCCGCAGCAGCGGCTCCAGCAGCGTGATCTCCACGTCCGGACGCGCCAGCGCCACCGGGATGCCCGGCAGGCCGGCCCCCGAGCCCACGTCGCACAGCGACAGCGGAGACGGCTTCTCCGGAAGTGCCTCACCCAGCACCGCGCAGTTGAGGATGTGCCGCTCCCAAAGCCGCGGCACCTCACGCGGACCGATCAGGCCGCGCTTGACGCCCGCGTCCGCAAGCAGCTCCGCGTAGCGCACGGCCAGCGGCAGCCGGTCGCCGAAGAGCTGCGCGGCGACAGCCGGGGTCTCCCCGAGCTCCGTCGAAAACTCCTCCGGCTGGTCCTCGACCACGCCGCACCACTCCCTCACGCTCGCACTGATCACGCTGTTCGCACTGTTGCCGGTCGCACTGTCGCTGATCACACTCGGCACCGCCGCCACACCTGGAACGGCCCCGCCCGCGGACACGCACCATGCGTACCGCGGACGGGGCCGGAAGAACCGCTCAGTCCGCTCAGGCGGGCAGGACGACCACCCGGCGCTGGGGCTCCTCGCCCTCCGACTCGCTGCGCAGCCCCGCGGCCGCCACCGCGTCGTGGACCACCTTGCGCTCGAACGGCGTCATCGCCCGCAGGCGCACCGGCTCGCCGGACTCCTTGACGTCCTTGGCCGCCTGCGCGCCCAGCTCGGCCAGCTCCGCCCGCTTGCCCGCACGGAAGCCGGCAATGTCCAGCATCAATCGGCTGCGCTCCCCGGTCTCCCGGTGCACCGCCAGACGGGTCAGCTCCTGCAGGGCCTCCAGCACCTCGCCGTCGTGCCCGACCAGGCGCTGCAGCGAGCGCGTCGCGCCTGTGCCCTCACCGACGATCGACACCGAGGCGCGGTCGCCCTCGACGTCCATGTCGATATCGCCGTCCAGGTCGGCGATGTCGAGCAGCGCCTCCAGGTAGTCCGCCGCGATCTCGCCCTCCTGCTCCAGGTTGGCCAGCAGCTCGCTCTTGGACGTGCCCTCGGGGGCCACGGTGCCGTCCGTCACGGGATCGACTCCTTCGGTGAATCAGATGGAGACAGATGGAGGGATGGAGCTCAGGACTTCTTCTTGGGCGACTGGCCGCCGCCCTGCCGGTTGCCGCCACCGCCGGTGGTGGCCCGGCCGCGGGCCGGGGCGGTCTTGGTGCCGCCGCCCTGCTGGCCCTTGGCACCCTGCTGCTGACCGCCACCGGAAGAGGCGCGCTGCGCCTTGGTCTGGCGCTTCGGCTGCTGACGCACCGGCGCCGGCTCCGGCTCGGCGTCCTCGACCGGCTGGTCGGAGCCACCCTTGACCAGCGCGGCGATGCCGCCCTTGACCTCGGTGCCGTCGGCGTTGAGCTTGCCGGCCGCCTTGAGGCGCGCCTGGCGCTCCTTCCAGGCCACCGAACCCGGGGTCGGGTTGTTGCGGATGATCACCAGCTGCTGGCCGAGGGTCCAGATGTTGGTGGTGAACATGTAGATCAGCACACCGATCGGCATGGCCGGGCCGGTGAAGACGTAGATCAGCGGCAGGAAGTACATCATCATCTTCTGCTGCTGCATGTACGGCGTCTTGACCGTGAGGTCGACGTTCTTCGTCATGATCTGCCGCGTGGTCATGAACTGCGTGACACACATCAGCAGGATGAAGATCGCGGTGACGATCCGGACGCTCGTGCTGTGGGTCGAGTAGAACGTCCCCGAGATCGGCGCACCGAAGATGTGCGCCTGCTGCGCGCTGTGGACCTGGGTCGCCGTGAGGACGCCGACCTGGTGGCCCTGGGAGATCAGACGGAGCACACCGTAGAGCGCGCCACCGATCGGGATCTGGATGAGCATCGGCAGGCAGCTCGCGGCAGGGTTGGTGCCGGCCTCCCGATAGAGCTTCATCATCTCTTCGGACTGGCGCTGCCGGTCGTTCTTGTACTTCTCCTGGATGACCTTCATCTTCGGCTGCAGAGCCTGCATCGTCCGCATGGACTTGATCTGCTTGGTGAAGATCGGGATCATCGCCGCGCGGACGACGAGCACCAGGAGCACGATCGAGAGGCCCCAGGCCCAGCCGCTGTTCGGATCGAACACCTGGCTGAACATGCCGTGGAAGGCACTGATGATCGCGGAGACCACGTAATACAGCGGACTCAGGATCGTGTCGTAGAAATGCACCGGTCAGACTCCTTGGGCATTGGTCGAAGGCACCGGCTTGCGAAGACGCCGGTACCAGACCGGGTGCTTTCGTTCCGGGACGTAATCGAAGCCGCCTGGGCTCCAGGGGTTGCACCGCAGGATCCGCCAGGCGGTGAGTACGGTGCCCTTGATCGCACCGTGGACCTTGATGGCCTCGAAGCCATAACGCGAGCAGGACGGGTGGTATCGACACACCGGTCCCAGCATGGGGCTGATGGTCCACTGATAGAGCTTGATCAGCCCCAACAGCGGGTACTTGCCTGCAAAGAGGCCGACCAAGCCGACCATCACCCACAGCAGGTACGTCACTACCCTGCTCCCGTCGGCGATGAGGCGCTCAATTTGCGCAGCGCGGAGTCCAGATCGCGTGCCAGGTCCGCGTACTGCGCCTCGGCGGCCGAGGGCAGCGCGCGTACCACTATCAGGCTACCTGCGGGCAGGCGGCCGATACGCTCGGCCATCAGCTGCCGCAGCCTCCGCTTGACGCGGTTCCGGACCACGGCCACACCGACGGCCTTACTGACAACAAAACCCGCACGCGCCGGGAGAAAGTTCCCCCCGGCGCCGTGCGGGTCTGCAGGCTCCGCAGTCGCGCCACCGGTGTACAGGTGCACGACGAGCAGCGGACGGCCGACTCTCCGGCCCCGCCGCACCGCGGTCGCGAAATCCTCGCGCCGCCTCAGCCGAGATTCGGAGGGCAGCACGACCCGACAACCTCTGCTTCAGGTGTCGGATCAGGCGGACAGGCGCGCGCGGCCCTTTTCGCGGCGCGCCGCGAGGATGGCACGGCCGGCACGCGTACGCATCCGCAGGCGGAAGCCGTGGGTCTTCGCGCGACGGCGGTTGTTCGGCTGGAAGGTGCGCTTGCTCACGGGAGAACTCCAGGTCAATCGAAGGGGCGGCCGGACCGTCGCTTGGCCGTCACCGTGCGTCCGCGCGATCCCCATAACCCGTTCGATACGGTGATCCACGACGCCCAGAGCTGCGCGCCTCTTTGCGGAGACTCCGCGGGCATGCGGCAGCGGCCATCGACAACTCGACCTCGTTACGGTACGCGGAACGGCCCCGACGGGTCAAACCAGCTCCTCGCGGGGCCCTCCAGGGCGGCCTCGCAACCGCCTGCGCAGGCGGCCGTGACACGTTTCCCACACCCTGTGGACAACAACTTGAACGAGGACGCTTCGGCCGCCTACCGTTGACAGACTTTCCCATGGAACTCCTGCCCCCAGTGAAGGCGTGCACCAGTGGCTGACCCAACAAACGATCTCGCTTCCGCATGGGGGCGAGTCGTCGAGCGACTGGCGAACGACCCGGCGGTCGAGTCCATGGACAAGAAGTGGCTCCAGCGCACCCACCCCATGGGGATGATGGCCCACACCGCGCTGCTCGCCGCCCCCAACGAGTACGCCAAGGGCGTACTGGAGGGCCGGCTGGTCCAGCAGATCACCGAGTTGCTCGGGCAGGAGTTCCAGCGCCAGGTGCTGATCGCTGTGGTCGTCGACGCCAGCGCCGGCAGCCTGGCGCCGGCCCCCCAGTCGGCGCCGCCCGCCCAGCAGCAGCAGCCGCAGCAGACCTACCAGGTGGGCCCACAGCAGCAGTCCCAGCCCCCGCACGCGCCCGCCCAGCACGGCTACGGCTACGCCCAGCCCTTCGCCGAGCCGTACCCGTCCGGTGAGCCCTACCCCGCCGAGCCCTACCCCGCCGGCCCCGCGCCCCAGCCCGAGCCGACCCCGCAGCAGCCCGCCTACCGCGACGAGTGGGCCGTGCCGCAGCTGCCCGTCCAGCTGCCGCCGCCCGTTCAGCAGAAGACCGGGCAGCCGGAGACCGGGGAGCGCGGCGCCGCCCCGACCCTGCCGGCCCTCCCGGACACGGCCTCCGCCGAGCACGCGCCCCAGGGCGAGCAGCTGCCCGCCGTCCCCGCGACGCCGCCGCTGCCGCGCCCCGGCACCGGCTCCAGCGGCAGCAGCCCGCTGCCGCCCGGCGGCGGCAAGGACGAGCCGGCCGCCCGGCTGAACCCCAAGTACCTCTTCGACACCTTCGTCATCGGCTCCAGCAACCGCTTCGCCCACGCGGCCGCGGTCGCCGTGGCCGAGAGCCCGGCCAAGGCCTACAACCCGCTCTTCATCTACGGGGAGTCGGGGCTGGGCAAGACGCACCTGCTGCACGCCATCGGCCACTACGCCCGCAGCCTCTACCCCGGCACCCGGGTGCGGTACGTGAGCTCCGAGGAGTTCACCAACGAGTTCATCAACTCGATCCGCGACGACAAGGGCGACGGCTTCCGGCAGCGCTACCGGGACATGGACATCCTGCTGGTCGACGACATCCAGTTCCTGCAGAACAAGGAGTCGACGCAGGAGGAGTTCTTCCACACCTTCAACACCCTGCACAACGCCAACAAGCAGATCGTGATCTCCTCCGACCGGCCGCCCCGCCAGCTGGTCACCCTGGAGGACCGGCTGCGCAACAGGTTCGAGTGGGGCCTGACCACCGACGTCCAGCCGCCCGAGCTGGAGACCCGCATCGCGATCCTGCGCAAGAAGGCGATCCAGGAGCAACTGAACGCCCCCGCCGAGGTGCTGGAGTTCATCGCCTCGCGGATCTCGCGGAACATCCGCGAGCTGGAAGGCGCGCTGATCCGCGTCACCGCCTTCGCCAGCCTCAACCGGGCGCCGGTGGACCTGCAGCTGGCCGAGATCGTGCTGAAGGACCTGATCCCGGGCGGCGAGGAGGACGGGCCGGAGATCACTGTCGGCGTCATCATGCAGCAGACGGCCGCCTACTTCGGTCTGAGCGTGGACGACCTCTGCGGCTCCTCCCGCAGCCGGGTGCTGGTGACGGCACGCCAGATCGCCATGTACCTGTGCCGGGAGCTGACCGACCTCTCGCTGCCGAAGATCGGCGCCGCCTTCGGCGGCCGCGACCACACCACGGTCATGCACGCGGACCGCAAGATCCGCACGATGATGGCGGAGCGACGGGCCATCTACAACCAGGTGACCGAGCTGACCAACCGCATCAAGAGCTGACGCTCGGCGGACCGACGTGTGGAGGGGCGCCCCCGGTGGGGGGCGCCCCTCCGGCGTTTGCCCACAGATCCGGGCGAACGGCCTGTCCACATGCTGGGGAGAACCGAGTTATCCAGAACCCGTCCACAGGGAGCGGGCGTCTGGAAGGATCGTCCCAGCTCAGGTCCCTGTGGAACTGTGGGAAGAGGTTCTCCACACCCTGTGGAGAACCTGCGGCCCGTCAACCCGACGCCACAGTTATCCACGCGCTGTCCCCAGGGAGGGGCCGGTTATCCCCAGAATCCGGCCGCTTCTCCACAAGAATGTCCACAGAACGGCAACATGGAAGGCCTATTCACCGGCTCGAGCGAATTGGGTCACGTGATGTTGCCACAGGGGCTGTGGGAAACCGGGGGAAAACCTGGGGACAGAGTGGTGGACAACCTGGGGACAACCCAACCCGCCTGTGCACAAGGGGTGCTGCATCCACAGGGCGCCCAGTTTTTCCACCGCGGCCGTCCCCAGGCGATGTGGACAAAAAATGGCCCCCGACCAGCGGGGGAAGGGGTTATCCACGGTTTCCACAAGGCCTACTACTACTACCCACTAGATATAGCTCGGTCTTGATCCAAAAGCGGGTGGGGCTCAGATCTGTGGAGAACGTGACCTGGACGCACGTTCGATGCCTCTTCGGGGCCTTCTGCCTCGGCTGTCCGTGGTATGCGTCAGACTGTTCCTCGGCAACAGGAGCGTGCCCCGTCCCGCGGGCCTCCATGCGTGCCTCAGATGAACACCTAGCTGAACACCAAGCGACATCCACCCAGGAGGCGGTTACCGGTGAAGTTCCGGGTCGAGCGTGACGTCCTCGCGGAGGCGGTGGCCTGGGCCGCGCGCAGCCTCCCGGCAAGGCCCCCGGTGCCCGTTCTCGCGGGTCTGCTGCTGACGGCCGAGAGCGACGGCGCTGAGGGCCGTCTCAGCCTCTCCGGCTTCGACTACGAGGTCTCCGCGCGCGTGGCGACCGAGGCGGACGTGGAGGAGGCCGGCACGGTCCTGGTCTCCGGCCGCCTGCTGGCCGACATCTCGCGCGCGCTTCCCAACAGGCCTGTGGAGATCTCCACCGACGGCGTGCGGGTGCTCGTCGTCTGCGGCAGCTCGCGATTCACACTCCCCACGCTTCCTGTGGACGAGTACCCGGCCCTGCCGCAGATGCCCACCGCCTCCGGCGTGGTCCCCGGCGACGCGTTCGCCGCCGCCGTGGCCCAGGTGGCCGTCGCCGCCGGCCGTGACGACACGCTTCCGGTGCTGACCGGCGTCCGCGTCGAGATCGAGGACGACCGGGTCACCCTGGCGGCGACGGACCGCTACCGCTTCGCCGTCCGCGAGCTGCTGTGGAAGCCGGAGCAGCCCGGTCTCTCCGCCGTGGCGCTGGTCCCGGCGAAGACCCTGCTCGACACCGCGAAGTCGCTCAGCGCGGGCGACAACGTCTCCATCGCGCTGGCCGGCAGCGGCAAGGGCGAGGGCCTGATCGGCTTCGAGGGCGCCGGACGCCGGACGACCACGCGCCTCCTGGAGGGCGAGTTCCCGAAGTTCCGGGCCCTCTTCCCGACGGAGTTCTCCGCGATCGGCACGGTGCCCACGCAGGCCTTCGTCGACGCCGTCAAGCGCGTCTCGCTGGTCGCCGAGCGGAACACCCCGGTGCGGCTGAGCTTCGAGCAGGGCGTGCTGACGCTGGAGGCCGGCTCCGGCGACGACGCACAGGCTGTGGAGCGGATCGACGCGGACCTCGAGGGCGACGACATCTCGATCGCCTTCAACCCGGCCTACCTGCTGGACGGCCTGTCGGCCATCGACTCCCCGGTCGCCCAGCTCAGCTTCACGACGGCGACGAAGCCGGCGCTGCTCAGCGGCAAGGCTTCGCAGGAGTCCGAGGCGGACGAGTCGTACAAGTACCTGATCATGCCGGTCCGCCTCTCGGGCTGAGTCGGCTGACCGCAGGCGGCAGCGGCCTCAGGGGCCGCATGTCGGCAGAGCCCCGCGCCCCCGGAGGGTGCAACCGCCGGTGGGCGCGTATCCGAATCCCGCGCCCACACGGCGGAGCCGCACGTCGGTGCAGCCTCGCGTCTCCGGAGGTCCCTGCGGGGATAGGCTCGTGCCTTGGTGCGGCAACGGGGCCGCGGACAGTCGATACGGAACGAAGGACTGATCATGCAGCTCGGACTCATCGGTCTCGGCAAGATGGGCGGCAACATGCGCGAGCGCATCCGCCGCGCCGGCCACACCGTGGTCGGCTACGACCGCGACCCCGCCCTGTCCGATGTGGCGAGCCTGAAGGAGCTGGTCGGCTCGCTCTCCGCGCCGCGCGTGGTGTGGGTGATGGTCCCGGCCGGTGGCCCGACGCAGTCGACCGTGGACGAGCTGGCCGAGCTGCTGGAGCCGGGTGACGTCGTCGTCGACGGCGGCAACTCCCGCTGGACGGACGACGAGAAGCACGCCGCGGACCTGGCCGAGAAGGGCATCGGCTTCGTCGACTGCGGTGTCTCCGGCGGTGTCTGGGGTCTGCAGAACGGTTACGCCCTGATGTACGGCGGCTCCGAGGACGACATCGCCAAGGTGCAGCCGATCTTCGACGCGCTGAAGCCCGAGGGCGACTTCGGCGCCGTGCGCGCCGGCAAGGTCGGCGCGGGCCACTTCGCCAAGATGGTCCACAACGGCATCGAGTACGCCATGATGCAGGCCTACGCCGAGGGCTGGGAGCTGCTGGAGGCCGTGGACAGCGTCGAGAACGTCCGCGAGATCTTCCGCTCCTGGCGTGAGGGCACGGTCATCCGGTCCTGGCTGCTGGACCTGGCCGTGGACGCCCTCGACAAGGACGCGCACCTGGGCAAGCTGAAGGGCTACGCCGCGGACTCGGGCGAGGGCCGCTGGACGGTCGAGGCCGCGATCGACCACGCGGTGCCGCTGCCGGCGATCACCGCCTCGCTGTTCGCCCGCTTCTCCTCGCGGCAGGACGACTCGCCGCAGATGAAGATGATCGCCGCGCTGCGCAACGAGTTCGGCGGCCACGCGGTCGAGAGCAAGTAGCCAAGTAGAGGGAACTCCACAGGAGTTATCCACAACCTGCGAAGGAAGCTGTGCACGTCGCGCATCTGTCGCTGGCCGACTTCCGCTGTTACGCCCGGGTCGAGGTTCCGCTCGACCCGGGCGTCACCGCGTTCACCGGTCCCAACGGTCAGGGCAAGACCAACCTGGTCGAGGCCGTCGGCTATCTGGCGACCCTCGGCAGCCACCGGGTGGCGGGCGACGCCCCGCTGGTGCGGCTGGGGGCGGAGCGGGCGGTCGTGCGGGGGCTGGTGGTGCGCGACGAGCGGCAGACGCTGATCGAGCTGGAGCTCAATCCGGGCCGGGCCAACCGGGCGCGGATCAACCGCAGTGACAACGTGCGGCCGCGCGACGTGCTGGGTCTGCTGCGGACGGTGCTGTTCGCACCGGAGGACCTGGCGCTGGTCAAGGGGGACCCGGGCGAGCGCCGCCGCTTCCTGGACGAGCTGCTGACGTTGCGCGCGCCGCGGCTGGCGGGGGTGCGGCAGGACTACGAGCGGGTGCTGAAGCAGCGCAACGCGCTGCTGAAGTCCGCGGCGCAGGCGCGGCGCGGGGCGGGCCGGGGGATGGATCTGTCCACCCTCGACGTGTGGGACGACCATCTGGCCCGGGCGGGCGCGGAGCTGCTGGCGCAGCGGCTGGATCTGGTGGCGGCGTTGCAGCCGCTGGTGGCGCGGGCGTACGAGGAGCTGGCGCCGAGCGGTGGCGGGACGGTGCTGGAGTACCGCTCGTCGATGGGTGAGGGCGTGCCGCTGTCGGGCGGCCGCGAGGCGCTGTACGCGGCGCTGACGGCCGCGTTGGGGGCGGCGCGCAAGCAGGAGCTGGAGCGGGGGCTGACGCTGGTGGGCCCGCACCGTGACGAGCTGGGCCTGCGTCTGGGGGATCTGCCTGCGAAGGGTTACGCCTCCCACGGGGAGTGCTGGTCGTACGCGTTGGCCCTGCGCCTGGCCTCCTACGACCTGCTGCGCGCGGACGAGTTCGGGGGGCCCGAGGGGCCTTCGAACACGGGTGGTGGCGGGCTGGCGGGCGGGCCGGTGCTGATCCTCGACGACGTCTTCGCGGAGCTGGACGCGCGGCGGCGGGAGCGTCTGGCGGAGCGGGTGGCGACGGGCGAGCAGGTGCTGGTCACGGCGGCGGTCCCGGAGGACGTGCCGGAGGCGTTGAGGGGCGCGCGGTACTCGGTGCAGGACGGCGAGGTCACCCGCGTCTGAGACGGGTCCGGGACCTGGTCCGGGTCGGAGCTGGGGCGGCTCCCGAGTCGGCCTTCGAGTCGGATCTGCGGCGGCTTCGGGACGCGTACTCTGGAGGCTTGTCCACAGGGTGTGCATGCCCTCCGGGAGCGAGAGGTGAGGCGCCGCGTTGTCCGAGGAGACTCCCGAGCTCAGTGGCGTCGATCTGGCCCGCGTCGCGCTGCGCGCCGCCAAGGAGCAGGCCCGGCTGCGCGGCGAGGCCACCGCGCAGAAGAAGCAGGCGAGAAGGACGGGCCTGCGGTCGGGCGCCCGTGCGGACGGCCGTGATCCCCAGCCGTTGGGGAACGCGATCAGCCGGCTGATCGCGGAGCGCGGCTGGGAGGCGCCCGCCGCGGTGGGCGGGGTGATGGGCCGGTGGCCCGAGATTGTGGGGCGGGACATCGCCGCGCACTGTGAGCCCGAGCATTTCGACGAGGACGAGCGGGTCCTCACGGTTCGCTGCAGCTCGACCGCGTGGGCGACTCAACTTCGTTTGATGGCACCGCAGTTGCTTCGGACGCTGAACGGCGGGCTGGGCGACGGAACGGTGCGTTTCATCAAGGTCCAGGGGCCCGCCACGGGCCCGGCCCGCTACCGCGGCAGGCTGCGTGCGCCGGGCAGCAAGGGGCCCGGCGACACCTGGGGTTAACGCGGAACGGCGAAACGGCCGTCTAAGCGCTCTGCGCCCCCCTCGCGGGTGTGGGGACATGTCGGGCGCATGTTGACGTCCGGCACGGGCCGTTCAGAGGGCGGCAAAGCCCCGTCTCTGTCAGTCGTACCGGTAGACTGGAAGCCAAACACCGCCACGAGCGGAGACGCTCGTGGTGGAGAGTCGTAACGCCGTGGCCGCCTCCGGCCCGCCCACTGGGGCCGGGACGGCCCGCGCTGTGCCAGAGAGGGCGTTTCGTGGCCGAGTCCGGCAACCCCAACCAGTCCCCAGACGAGAACGGCAAGAACGAGAAGTCGTACGACGCCAGTGCCATCCAGGTGCTGGAGGGGCTCGAGGCCGTCCGCAAGCGCCCGGGTATGTACATCGGCTCCACCGGTGAGCGCGGTCTGCACCACCTCGTCTACGAGATCGTCGACAACTCCGTCGACGAGGCCCTCGCCGGTCACGCCGACACGATCGACGTGACGATCCTGCCCGACGGCGCGGTGCGCGTCGTCGACAACGGCCGTGGCATCCCGGTCGGCGTGGAGAAGACGACCGGCAAGCCGGCCGTCGAGGTCGTGCTGACCGTGCTGCACGCCGGCGGCAAGTTCGGCGGCGGCGGCTACGCCGTCTCCGGCGGTCTGCACGGCGTCGGCGTCTCCGTCGTGAACGCCCTGTCGACCCGCCTCGCGGTCGAGGTGAAGACCGACGGCTTCCGCTGGTCGCAGGAGTACAAGAGCGGTGTGCCGGTGGCCCCGCTGGCCCAGCACGAGGAGACCTCGGAGACGGGCACCACGGTCACCTTCTGGGCCGACCCGGAGATCTTCGAGACCACCGAGTACTCCTTCGACACGCTCTCGCGCCGCTTCCAGGAGATGGCCTTCCTCAACAAGGGCCTGACCATCTCGCTGACGGACGAGCGTCCGGACCACACCGACGACGAGGGCAAGCCCAACGCGGTGCGGTACCACTACGAGGGCGGCATCTCCGACTTCGTGACATACCTCAACTCCCGCAAGGGCGAGGTGGTCCACCCGACCGTCATCGACTTCGAGGCGGAGGACAAGGACAAGACGATCTCCGTCGAGATCGCCATGCAGTGGAACACCTCGTACAACGAGGGCGTCTACTCGTTCGCCAACACCATCCACACCCACGAGGGCGGCACCCACGAGGAGGGCTTCCGGGCCGCGCTCACGGGTCTGGTCAACCGGTACGCGCGCGACAAGAAGCTGCTGCGCGAG
>NZ_BBPP01000024.1:55693-126562 GCF_000787835.1 Streptacidiphilus melanogenes | reverse complement strand
TGTGGTCCCTCGGGTCGGAGGTCGGTCGTCAGCCGCCGGTGTGGGCGGTGTACTCGTCGGCGGAGAGGAGACCCTCGGGCTCGCCCTCCAGTCGGAGCTTGAACAGCCAGCCGCCCTCGAAGGGAGCGGAGTTGACCAGCGCCGGGTCGTCGATGACGGCCTGGTTGACCTCGACGACCTCGCCGGCAGCCGGGGTGTAGAGGTCGCTCACGGACTTGGTCGACTCCAGCTCGCCCACGGTCTCGCCAGCGGCGACGGTGCGGCCGACGTCGGGCAGGTCCACGTAGACGACGTCACCGAGGGCGTCGGCGGCGAAGGCGGTGATGCCCACGGTGGCCACACCGTCCTCGGTGGCCGTCAGCCACTCGTGCTCCTTGCTGTACGTGAGGTGCTGGGGGTTGCTCATGACGCGATTCTCCCGGAGAGGTGTGGGTACGGCGAAACGGGGGCCGAGGACCCCTGGGCAAGTCTGGCGAGGCGGAGCGCCCGCTGCCCGGCGGGCGCGCTCGCCTTCGTGCGCTCTGTGGATCGGTGGCTGGGGCGCCAGTATCAGCGCGCGCGCTTGTAGAACGGCAGGGCGACGACCTCGACCGGCTCGTGCGTGCCGCGCACGTCCACGGCGACCTGTGCGCCCGGCGTGGCGTGGGCGGCGTCGACGTAGGCCATGGCGATCGGCTTGCCCAGCGTCGGGGAGGGCGCGCCGGAGGTGATCGAGCCGATCACGGTGCCCGTGGCGTCCACGACGTTCATCTCGGCGCGCGGCACGCGGCGGCCGGGGGAGACCAGGCCGACCAGGACGCGCGGCGGGTGGGCGGCGGCCTGCTCGGCCGCCTTCTCCAGCGCGGCGCGGCCGACGAACTCGCCGCCGCTCGTCGTCTTGTCGAAGCGGACCACGCGGCCCAGACCGGCGTCGAAGGGGGTGAGCGAGGTGTTCAGCTCGTGCCCGTACAGCGGCATCCCGGCCTCCAGGCGCAGGGTGTCGCGGCAGGAGAGACCGCAGGGGATCAGCCCGTACGAGGCGCCCGCCTCGGTCAGCGCCTGCCACAGGGCCACGGCGTCGCCGGGGGCGACGAACAGCTCGAAGCCGTCCTCGCCGGTGTAACCCGTCCGCGCCAGCAGCGCCGGGCGGCCGGCCACGGTGGCGGGCAGGCAGGTGTAGTACTTCAGACCCGGCAGGTCGGCGTCGGTGAGCGAGCCGAGGATGGCGGGCGAGTCGGGGCCCTGCACGGCGATCAGCGCATAGGCGTCGCGGTCGTCGCGGACGGTGGCGTCGAACCCGTCGACCCGGGCGGTCAGCTCGTCCAGGACCAGCTGCGCATTGGAGGCGTTGGCGACGACCATGAACGCGTCCTCGCCGGTGCGGTAGACGATGAGGTCGTCCAGGATGCCGCCGTCGGCGGCGCAGATCATGGTGTAGCGGGCCTTGTTCACGGCCAGCGCGGAGACGAAGCCGACCAGCGCGTGGTCCAGCATCTCGCCGGCCTGCGGGCCCGAGACGGTGATCTCGCCCATGTGGGAGAGGTCGAAGAGGCCCGCCTTGGTGCGGACGGCGTTGTGCTCCTCGCGCTCGCTGCCGTAGCGCAGCGGCATGTCCCAGCCGGCGAAGTCGGTCATGGTGGCGCCGAGGTCGCGGTGGACGGCGTCCAGCGCGGTCAGGCGAAGAGACATCGGTGATCTCCTAGCAATCAGGGCATGCTGCGGCGGGGCTTGCAGGGCCCCTCCCCGTCTGTCGCTGCAACCTGAGAGCTTCACCGCGCGAGCGGCTTGCACCGTGGGTGGACCAGCCCCGTACTCCAGGATGACTGGTCGCTTTCCAGAACTGCCTCGCCCGTGCGGTGTGGTGCCTGAGAGATTCGGGGGAGGGCTTGCTCCTTCGGCGCCGGCGGACATCCCACGAAGGGGGTGTCGCCGAGCTCTCCCGCGCGGGTTCGATCGGCCGATATGCGATTGTGGACGGGCTCATCATGGCATGACGCCGCAGCTGTGGCGAACAGGTGGAGGACAGCGTGCACGAGTACGGGGGCGTCCCGCATCAGGGGCTGCAGGCGGGGCTGCAGGCGGGGGTCTGGCCGGAGAACGAGCTGGAGCTGGCCCTCGCCGCCTCCGTCGGGAACCCGGGCGCGACGCCGCGGGTGATGGAGGTGCTGAGCCGCAGCCATGTCTGGGTGCCGATGCCGGCCGGCCCGACCCGTGACGGAGTCACCCTCGACCTGCCCACGACCGAGCTCGCGGGTCAGCCGTTCGTGCCCGTCTTCAGCTCGGAAACGCAGCTGCGCGCGGTGGCCGGCCCGGAGATGTCGTACGCCATCGCCCCCGTCAAGGAGCTGGCCCGCGGTCTGCCGCAGGGCGTGGGCATCGCGGTCAACCCCGAGGGCGCGGTCGGTCTGCCCGTCCCGGCGGCCGGCGTGCCCGACCTCTGCGGCGACCCCGCCGAGGAGGGGGTGCGGATGACGGCCTGGGAGCCCGAGCCGCACGAGGAGCCCTACGACTACCTGGCCGCAGCGGCGGGCGAACTGGCCGCGCTGCCGGTCGTGCTGACGGCCCGTCGCGCTTTCGTGCAGGTGGAGGACGACCAGGCCAAGCTGTTCGTCGGCGTCCAGCTGGCCCGCTACGAGCCGGAGGACCACCAGGCCGTCGGTCTGGCGCTGGGCCGCGCGCTCGGCGCGGTCCCGCTGCCGTGCGAGGTCTCCCTCGTCCTGTTGGACGCCGTCACCGAGGACCCGGCGGCGCGGTGGATGCTGAGCACGGTGGCGCCGTTCTTCGCGCGGTGAGGGCGCTCGGGGGCGCGCGGCGGGGCTGCGTCTATTACTCAGCTCCACCCGAGTACGAGACGGGTGGTTCTCCCCTCCCCGTCCTCACTAGGCTCGACATGCCGGGGAACGTCGAGGGGGCGGACTGAGAATGATCGAGAGCGCGCTGCGGGAGCTCGTGCCCGGTCGTGGCGACCAGTACGAGCAGTACGAGGCACTGCTGCACGCGGTCGCCGGCTCCCAGCTGTGGATGCTGCTGTGGCACGGGGCGCCGGGGGGCTCCGACGCCCAGTACGGCAGCCTCGAGGTCGACGGCTACGGGTACGCGCCCTGCGTCACCTCCGCGGAGGCACTCGCCGCGTCGGGGTGGACGCGGCATCACCAGGTGGCCTCGGGGGCCGAGGTGGCCGCCGCGCTGTACCGGGAGCGCTGGGGACTGTGGCTGAACCCGCATCAGAGCGGCGGCGGGGTCGGCATTCCCTGGGCGGACCTGCGCCGGATCGCCGGGGGACTGGACCGGCTGCCGGCCGGGCCGCTGGTGCTGTCGACGGTGGACTCGCGGCCTCCGGCGGTGCCCGAGGAGGTGGGGAGTCCGGTGGCTACGGCCGAGTTCTTCCGCCAACTCCTGGTGGCCGCAAGCGAAACTCCGGTTGTGTCCTCTCTGCGTAGGGCTTGGGTTGAACCATCCTGCGGTGAACCCTATGTCGCCATTGGCCTTGATATTGCCGATTCGTCCGATTCGTCCGTTGCATCGGTCCACCGAATGATGCGACAGGCATTGCCCTATGCACCGCAGGGTCTTCCGATCTCGACGGTCGCGCTCGCCGATCCTTATGACCAAGTTGCGGCGTGGATGACGCTGCGGATGCCCCCGTTTTACGAACGCGGCTGACATGTCCTGACACTTCCCTCAGTGGTGTCATCTGAGCCCCTGACCTGCGAAGATTCTTTCTACGCGCGTTGTTCCAGGCGCCCCACGGGCGCCCGCCGTGTCGCCCCGACCTCCGTGAATCGGCGTATTCGCAGGTTGCGGCTTTGCATCGGCGCAGGTCACGGTTAGGAAACCATTGCCCGACGGGTCTTTCCCGGTAGCGCGGGCTTGATGAAGAGTTCTGCAACAAGCCGCGGCGGCCAGGGGTCGGTCCGGCCTCGTCACCGACGGATTCCTCGGGCACACCCGCGCCGGAAGGGTCATCGGTGACTCCTGCATGCGGAGCCACACCGTTTCCACCCAGGCACCACCTGACCGCGTGTCAGGCGGCACCGCACCACCCGCAGCAGCACCGCACCACCGCAGCAACGCACCACCGCACCGAAGCACTTCAGCTTTCCGCACAGCACTTGGCACCACTAGTGAACTGCGACCGCGTCCTTGGACCCGCTCTTCTACCCGGAGCGCGTCCTGGCGGGTCGGCCGGGCACCGTGTGCCGGTCACCACCGGCTTGGGGGTCTTCTCCATATGACTGCGCCACTCCACGACTCCGGGACCGCGACACTGGAAGTTCCAGCTGACCAGGCTCCCGTAAAGATCACCGGAAGGTCGCCAGGGCGCATCGCCTGGGACCGTCTGAAGAAGGACAAGGTCGCCCTCGGCGGAGGGCTGGTGGTCCTGCTGCTGATCCTCGTGGCCATCCTCGCGCCGGTGCTGACCTCGCTGTTCGGGCACCCGACCGACGAGCTCCACACCGACCAGCTGGACCCCAACCTCGGCACCCCCAAGGGGGCGTTGGGCGGAATCAGCGGCAACTTCCTGCTCGGTGTCGACCCGGTCTTCGGCCACGACATCTTCAGCCGCATCGTCTACGGCGCGCAGATCTCGCTGATCGTCGCCTTCGGTGCGGCGATGCTCGCGGTCATCATCGGTGTGCTCCTCGGCATGGCCGCGGGCTTCCTCGGCGGCTGGGTCGACACGGCCATCAGCCGCACCATGGACGTGCTGCTGGCCTTCCCCCAGCTGCTCTTCTCCATCGCGCTGGTGTCGGTCATGCCCGACAAGGTCTTCGGTTTCTCCGGCAGCTCGCCGCGCATCTTCGTGCTCATCTTCGTGATCGGCTTCTTCGGCTGGCCGTACATCGGCCGCATCGTCCGCGGCCAGACCCTCTCCATGCGTGAGCGCGAGTTCGTGGAGGCCGCGCGGAGCCTGGGCGCCGGCCGGATCTACATCCTGCTCAAGGAGCTGCTGCCGAACCTGATCGCGCCGATCCTGGTCTACACGACGCTGATGATCCCCACGAACATCCTGAACGAGGCCGCCCTGAGCTTCCTCGGCGTGGGTGTCCGGCCGCCGACGCCCTCCTGGGGCCAGATGCTCTCCGACGCGGTCACCTACTTCACCATCGACCCGATGTACATGGTCATCCCGGGTCTGGCGATCTTCATCACCGTGCTGAGCTTCAACCTCTTCGGCGACGGGCTGCGCGACGCGCTCGACCCGAAGGGCAACTAGACCACCGGGCCCACGTGGCCCGGAACAGGACCCGGTGGAGGGCAGCGGCTCGTCCATCCGGCCGCCGGGGCTGGCTCCCACAGCCCCGGAATCTTATGGAGGTTGACACCAAGTGATTATCCGCAACAGGGCCCTCGCGGCCGTGGCCGTGGTCGGGGCCGTCGCCCTGACGGCGTCCGCGTGCGGCGGGTCCAAGGGCACTGGCTCCAGCAGCGACGCTGCCGGCAAGTCCAGCTTCAATGCCGCTGTCACCAGCATCGTGAACCCGTCCACCAAGAAGGGCGGCACGCTTCAGTTCTGGGCCAACCAGGACGTCGACTCGCTGGACCCGACCCGCTCGTACTACGCCTTCGCGTGGGACCTGCAGCGCCTGTACGCGCGCACCCTGCTGACCTACCCGTCGCAGCCGGGCACCGCGGGCCTGCAGCTCACCCCCGACCTGGCGTCGGCGATGCCGACGATCAGCAACGGCGGCAAGACCTACACCTTCAAGCTGCGCTCCGGCCTGAAGTTCAGCGACGGCGCCGCGCTCACGTCCAAGGACGTGAAGTACGGCATCGAGCGTGACTTCGCCCAGGACGTGCTGCCCGGTGGCCCGGTCTACCTCCAGCAGATCCTCGACGAGGGCCAGAAGTACCCCGGCCCGTACAAGGACACCGACCCGAACAAGATGGGTCTGAAGTCGGTCCAGACGCCGGACCCGCAGACCATCGTGTTCAACCTGGCCGCGCCGAACTCGGACTTCGAGTACTACCTGGCCATGGGTGCCTCCACCCCGGTCGAGCAGGCCAAGGACACCGGTGCCAACTACCAGAAGGCCCCGCTGGCGACCGGCCCGTACATGATCCAGTCGTACACGCCGAACCAGGCGATCAAGTTCGTCCGGAACCCCAACTGGGACCAGTCGACCGACCCGGTCCGCAAGGCGCTGCCGGACGCGATCAACGTCACCATCACCACCAACGCCGACGACCTGGACAGCCGCCTGCTGGCCGGCACGGCGGACCTCGACATCGGCCAGGTCGGTGTCCAGACTGCGGCTCAGGCCAAGATCCTGACCAACCCGCAGCTGAAGGCGAACACGGACGACGCCCCCAACGGCTTCATCCGCTACATCGCCATGGACACCAAGGTCGCCCCGTTCAACAACGTCCACTGCCGCAAGGCCGTGGAGTACGCGGCGAACCCGACCGACCTGCAGACGGCCCGTGGTGGCCCGACCGCCGGTGCGATCGCCACCAACATGCTCCCGCCGAACATCCTGGGTCACGACAACTACGACCCGTACGGCCTGGCCGCGGGCAAGGCCCAGGTCGACAAGGCGAAGCAGGAGCTGGCGCTCTGCGGTCAGCCGAACGGCTTCAGCACGACCATCGCGGCTCGTAACAACAAGCCGAAGGAGGTCAAGACCGCCGAGGCGCTCCAGGCCTCGCTGAAGGCCGTGGGCATCAACCTCACCATCGACCAGTACGACGGTGCGCAGTCCTCCTCGGTCATCGGTGCCCCCTCCGTGGTGCACAAGAAGGGCTACGGCCTGATGGTCTTCGGCTGGGGCGCGGACTACCCGACCGCCTCCGGCTTCCTGAGCATGCTGGTCGACGGTCGTCAGATCCTCGCGGACGGTAACAACAACCTCTCCGAGATCAACGACCCGCAGATCAACTCGCTGATCGACAAGGCTGCCGCCGAGACCGACCCGAAGGCCGCCGCGGCTGACTACACCCAGATCAACCACATGGTCATGGACCAGGCGCTCTACCTGCCGGTGGTCTACGACCAGGCGCTCAACTACCGCAACCCCCGTCTGACCAACGTCGTCTTCCTGCAGGCGCTGGGCATGATCGACTTTGCGAGCCTGGGCACCTCCGACGGCAAGTGACGTTCCCCCGACGTCAGCAGAACCGACGTCTCACCTGTAAGCACAGCTAGACCGAAGGGCAGGTGAAGGCGGGTTGTGGGCGGTCGCCGCTCCCTACAGGGAGAGGCGGCCGCCCCCGGCCAGCCGAGCGCAGTGCTCCTGTACATCGTCCGACGACTCGTGAACGTGGTCGTCATGCTGCTGGTGGTCTCGATGATCACCTTTGGCATCTTCTTCATGGTGCCGAAGCTCACCGGCACCGACCCCGTCTACCTCTATGTCGGGAAGAACGCGACCCCGGCGGCGGTCGAGGGACTGCGCGTCAAGCTCGGCCTGGACAAGCCGCTGTACGAGCAGTACGGCTTGTACCTCAAGGGCATCGTGGTCGGCCGGGACTACTCGACCGGAACCGGCGTCGAGCACTGCCCGGCCCCCTGCCTGGGCCTGTCGGTCCAGAACGAGGACCCGGTCTGGGGCGACCTGACCAGTGACCTGCCCATCACCGCCTCGCTGGCGGCCGGCGCCTCCGTGCTCTGGCTGATCCTCGGGGTGGGCACCGGTGCGCTCTCCGCGCTCCGTAAACGCTCCATCGGCGACCGCGTCACCATGGTGACCGCGCTGGCCGGTGTCTCGCTGCCGATCTACTTCACCGGCCTGCTCTCGATCTACCTGTTCTGTTACACACTGAACTGGCTACCTGATCCGAGCTACGTGCCGCTCACACAGGATCCGGTCGGCTGGGCGCAGAACCTGATCCTTCCGTGGATCACCCTGGCCTTCCTGTACGCCGCCACGTACGCCCGACTGACCCGCGCCACGATGCTGGACGTCCTCGGCGAGGACTACATCCGCACCGCGCGCGCCAAGGGTCTGCCCGAGCGCATCGTCATCGGCAAGCACGCCATGCGGTCGACCATGACCCCGATCCTCACCGTCTTCGGTATGGACCTCGGTGGTCTGATCGGTGGGGCCGTCCTCACCGAGACCGTTTTCAACCTGCACGGCCTCGGCAACGCGGCGCTGCAGGGTATTCAGAAGAACGACCTGCCGATGATCATGGGCGTGACGCTGTTCGCCGCCTTCTTCATCGTGATGGCCAACCTGATCGTGGACCTCCTCTACGCGGCCGTCGACCCCCGAGTGAGGCTCGCATGACCAAGTCCGACTCCGCGAAGACCGAGGCCGTCATCGACGTGTCGGCCTCGTCCTCGGGCGCACCGACCTCCTTCCTTTCGGTCCGCAACCTGCGCTGCCACTTCCCGACGGACGACGGCATCGTCAAGTCCGTGGACGGCCTGAGCTTCGATCTCGAGCGTGGCAAGACCCTCGGCATCGTGGGCGAGTCCGGCTCCGGCAAGTCGGTGACCTCGCTGTCGATCATGGGTCTGCACCGCAATGTCGGCAAGAAGCGCGGCCCGCAGATCAGCGGTGAGATCTGGCTGGACGGCCAGGAGCTCATCAACGCCAACCCGGACGAGGTGCGCAAGCTCCGCGGCCAGAAGATGGCGATGATCTTCCAGGACCCGCTGACCGCGATGCACCCGTACTACACGGTGGGTCAGCAGATCACCGAGGGCCACCGCCAGCACAACCCGCAGGTCTCGAAGAAGGCCGCGCGCGAGCACGCGATCCAGCTGCTGGACCGCGTCGGCATCCCGCAGCCCGACAAGCGCGTGGACCAGCACCCGCACGAGTTCTCCGGCGGTATGCGCCAGCGCGCCATGATCGCCATGGCGCTGGCCAACGACCCGTCGCTGCTGATCGCGGACGAGCCGACCACCGCGCTCGACGTGACCGTGCAGGCGCAGATCCTGGACCTGATCCGGGACCTGCAGAAGGAGTTCGGCTCCTCGGTCATCATCATCACGCACGACCTCGGCGTGGTCGCCGAGCTCGCCGACGACATCCTGGTGATGTACGGCGGCAAGTGCGTGGAGAAGGGGCCGGCGGACAAGATCTTCACCGAGCCGGAGCACCCCTACACCTGGGGTCTGCTCGGCTCGATGCCGCGCATCGACCGCGAGCTCCAGGACCGCCTCATCCCGGTCAAGGGCAACCCGCCGTCGCTGATCAACCTGCCGAGCGGCTGCGCCTTCCACCCGCGTTGCCCCTACGTGGACCGCACCGAGGGCAGGTCCACCACCGAGACGCCGCTGCTCACCAACGTGGGCGAGAACCACCTGGCGGCCTGTCACATGCCCCTGGAGGTCCGTCAGCAGATCTTCACCCAGGAGATCGCTCCCCGGCTCTAGCCGGTAGCAAGTCGAGGAGACGAAGAGACAATGAGTGAAGAGAGCTCGACGGCCACCGCGACCGTCCCGGCGCCCAAGGCGCCGGCCGCCTCGGAGGGCCAGGCGCTGCTCCAGGTGACCGACCTGGTCAAGCACTTCCCGATCAAGAAGGGTCTGCTGCAGCGTCAGGTCGGCGCCGTGCAGGCGGTCGACGGCCTGACCTTCGACGTCCGCCAGGGCGAGACCCTCGGCGTCGTGGGCGAGTCCGGCTGCGGCAAGTCGACCATGGGTCGACTGATCACCCGTCTGCTGGAGCCCACCTCCGGCAAGGTCACGTTCGAGGGGGTGGACATCACCCACCTCAACACGGCCAAGATGCGTCCGCTCCGGCGCGACATCCAGATGATCTTCCAGGACCCGTACTCCTCGCTCAACCCGAGGCACACGGTCGGCACGATCGTCGGGGCGCCGTTCCGCCTGCAGGGCATCAAGACCGAGAACGGCATCAAGGCCGCGGTCCAGGACCTGCTCCAGACCTGTGGTCTCAACCCGGAGCACTACAACCGCTACCCGCACGAGTTCTCCGGCGGCCAGCGTCAGCGCATCGGCATCGCCCGCGCGCTGGCCCTGCGGCCGAAGATGATCGTCGCGGACGAGCCGGTCTCGGCGCTGGACGTGTCGATCCAGGCGCAGGTCGTCAACCTGCTGGACGACCTCCAGCAGGAGCTGGGCCTCACCTACGTGGTGATCGCCCACGACCTGTCCGTGGTGCGCCACGTGTCCGACCGCGTCGCGGTGATGTACCTGGGCAAGATCGTCGAGATCGCCGACCGGGACTCCCTCTACGCGTCGCCGATGCACCCGTACACCAACGCGCTGATGTCCGCGGTGCCGGTGCCGGACCCGACCCGCAAGGGCGAGAGCAGTCGGATCCTGCTCACCGGCGACGTGCCCTCCCCGGTCAACCCGCCCTCCGGCTGCCACTTCCGCACCCGCTGCTGGAAGGCGACGGACAAGTGCGCCGAGGTCGAGCCGCCGCTGGTGGCGCTGAAGACCGGCCACCAGGTGGCCTGCCACTTCCCGGAGAACGCGCCGTCGTCGGCCGTCGTGGCCGAGACGATCACCGTCTCCCAGGCCGCGAGCGACGCGGTGGCGAAGGCCGCCGAGACCGCCGCCGCGGAGAAGGAGGCCGACAAGGCCGAGGCCACGGCTGCGGAGGCCGTCGTGGTCGAGGACGCTCCGGCCGCCGAGGCTGCCGAGACCGCCGCCGAGGAGTCGACGGACGAGGCTGCCGCCGAGGAGGCTGCTGCGGAGGAGACCTCCGAGGAGGCCTCCGAGGAGAGCGCCGCGCCGAAGGCCGACACGGAGAGCTGAGCCGAGGGCTCACGCCCCCGTCACGAGGTCATTCCGCATTTCCCTGTAGAAATGCGGGGTGACCTCGCAGCTTTTCTCGCCCGACGTCGAGCAGGTGCTCGACCTCTCCGGCATCTTCGTCTTCGCACTCTCCGGCGGCCTGATGGCGGTGCGCAAGAACTTCGACGTCTTCGGCATCGCGGTGCTGGCCGAGGTGACGGCGCTGGGCGGGGGAGTCATCCGCGACCTGATCATCGGCGCGATTCCGCCGGCCGCCTTCACCGACACCGGCTACTTCGTCACACCGCTGGTGGCGACCGTCGTCGTCTTCTTCCTGCACCCCGAGGTGGCGCGGATCAACCGGACGGTGCAGACCCTGGACGCCCTCGGCCTCGGGCTGTTCTGCGTCACCGGCACCGCCAAGGCCCACGACTACGGGCTCGGCGTGGTCGCCTCCATCGCCCTCGGCACGATCACCGCCGCCGGTGGCGGCGTCATCCGTGACGTGCTCGCCAACGAGACACCGTCCCTGCTGCGTTGGGACCGTTCGCTGTACGCCGTGCCCGCCATCGTCGGCAGCGCCCTGACCGCCCTGCTGATCTCCACGGACTCGCTGGGCGCGGTCACCGGAAGCGCGTCCGCGCTGTTCGCCTTCGGCACCCGCATGCTGGCCATACGCTACGAGTGGCGCGCCCCGCGCGCCTGGCACCGCGGCAGTTCCAACACCGGCGAGGCGTAGGACCGACCCGGCCTCCGGGTGGCCTCAGGAGCTCCGGCCGCCGTACTCGCCCGATATCGCGTCAGCGGTGGCGATCAGGTCCGGCACCAGGCGGCGCAGTGCGCTGAGCGGGGCCACGACCGCCGGCGTGGAGACCGAACAGGCCGCGATCACACGGCCGTCGATGCCGCGGATCGGCACCGCGATGCAGTTGACGTTCTCCTCGTGCTCGCTGCGGTCCATGCCCCAGCCCTGGCGGCGGACCGTCTCCAGTTCGGCCAGCAGCGCCTCGGGGGTGCGCAGCGAGCGCGGGGTGTAGGCGGGGTACTCCAACCGCTGTGCCAGCTCGATCCGTCGGGCCTCCGGCAGGCCCGCGAGCAGCACCTTGCCGACCGCCGTCGCGGTCAGCGGCGCACGCTTGCCGATCCGCGAGTGGATCCGCACGGGGTAGCGGCTCTCCAGCTTGTCGACGTACGTCGCCTCGCCGTCCTCGTAGACGGCGAGATGGATGGTGTGCCCGCAGGCCGCGTGCAGCGCGGCGAGGTGCGGAGCCGCCACCACGCGCACGTCGATGCTCTCCAGGGCTGTCTGCGCCAGCGAGAACAGGCCTCCGCCCAGCCGGTAGCGGAAGTCCGCCTGGCGGTGCACGAAGCCGTGCTCCTCCAGCGTGCGCAACAGGCGCAGCGCCGTGGACTTGTGCACCCCGATCCGGGCCGCCGCCTGCTCCAGCGAGGCCGGCCCGTCCGCGAGCGAGGCCAGCACCGTCAGCGCCCGGTCGACCGACTGCGACATCACGTTCCCCTTACCTCTGCGCCGGATCCTAGGAAGCCGTTGCGCGGGCTGCAATGGATGATGCGCATTCGGAATCTGGAGCTTCGGGCAGGAGGCGGGGCGACGGGCCATAGACTTGGTTGGCCATGCCATATCTCGATCACGCCGCCACGACTCCGATGCTGCCCGAGGCGGTCCAGGCGATGACCGCGCAGCTCGGTCGCACCGGCAACGCCTCGTCCCTGCACGCCGCCGGGCGCCGCGCGCGCCGGGTCGTGGAGGAGTCCCGCGAGACGCTGGCCTCGGTGCTCGGCGCCCGTCCCAGCGAGATCGTCTTCACCGCCGGGGGCACCGAATCCGACAACCTCGCCGTCAAGGGCCTGTACTGGTCCCGCCGGGATGCGGACCCGCCCCGCCGCCGCATCCTGTGCAGCCCCGTCGAGCACCACGCCGTCCTGGACGCCGTGCTGTGGCTGGAGCAGCACGAGGGCGCGCGGGTCGACTGGCTCCCTGTCGACGCGCTCGGCCGGGTGCACCCCGAGGTGCTGCGGGCGGCGATCGCCGCCGATCCGGACGACGTCGCCCTGGTCACCGTGATGTGGGCCAACAACGAGGTCGGCACCGTCCAGCCGGTTCGCGAACTCGCGGAGGTCGCGCGCGAGTTCGACGTCCCGATGCACGCCGACGCGGTCCAGGCCTTCGGCCAGCTGCCGCTCTCCTTCGAGGAGTCGGGTCTCGCGGCGATGACCGTCACGGGCCACAAGGTCGGCGGCCCCTACGGCGTCGGCGCGCTGGTGCTGGCCCGCAGCGCGTCCCCGGTGCCGTTGCTGCACGGCGGCGGCCAGGAGCGCGACGTCCGCAGCGGCACGCTCGACGTCCCCGCCACCGCGGGCTTCGCCACGGCCGGGGAGATCGCCGCGGGACGACAGTCGCGGTTCGCCGCCGAGGTGGGCGCGCTGCGCGACGCCCTGGTCCGCGAGGTCCGCGCGGCGGTTCCGGACGCGATCCTCAACGGCGACCCCACGCCGGACGGCCGCGGCCGCCTGGCGGCCAACGCGCACTTCTCCTTCCCGGGCTGCGAGGGCGACGCCCTGCTGATGCTGCTCGACGCCCGCGGCATCGAGTGCTCGACCGGCTCCGCCTGCTCGGCGGGCGTCCCCCAGCCCAGCCATGTCCTGCTGGCGATGGGCGCGGAGCCCGCGCTGGCCCGGGCGTCACTCCGCTTCTCCCTGGGCCACACCTCGACGGAGTCGGACGTGAAGGCCCTCGCCGAGGCGATCGGCCCCGTCGTGGAGCGCGCCCGCATGGCCGGCACGAGGTAGCCCCCGGGGGCGCGAGGAACTGCGCGGGCAGACAGCCGGTGCGGACGGACCTGCTCGAGATGAGGACCAACCGCTCGCCAGTGGCTTCTCGCGCAGTTCCTCGCGCCCCCGGACCGTGCAACTGCGTGCGGGAGCGAATCCCGGAGCCCCGTACTCTTGTAAGCACTATGTCTGACTTCCCCGGCGCCCCCGCTCCCGATTCCTCCGCCCTGCCGGGCGGGAAGCTGCGCGTGCTCGCGGCGATGTCCGGCGGGGTCGACTCCGCCGTCGCCGCCGCGCGGGCCGTGGAACAAGGGCACGAGGTCACCGGGGTGCATCTGGCGCTGGCGAGCAACCCGCAGAGCTTCCGCACCGGGGCCCGCGGCTGCTGCACGCTGGAGGACTCGCGTGACGCCCGCCGCGCCGCGGACGTGCTGGGCATCCCCTTCTACGTCTGGGACCTCGCCGAGCGCTTCCGCGAGGACGTGATCGACGACTTCGTCGCCGAGTACGCGGCCGGGCGGACGCCCAACCCGTGTCTGCGGTGCAACGAGAAGATCAAGTTCGCGGCGCTGCTGGACAAGGCGATCGCCCTCGGCTTCGACGCCGTCTGCACCGGGCACTACGCCAGGATCATCGACCACCCCGAGCGCGGCCGCGAGCTGCACCGGGCCGTCGACCCGGCCAAGGACCAGTCCTATGTGCTCGGCGTGCTCACCGCGCCCCAGCTCGCGCACGCCATGTTCCCGCTGGGGGACACCACCAAGGACCAGGTGCGCGTCGAGGCCGAGCGCCGCGGCCTCGCCGTGGCGAAGAAGCCGGACAGCCACGACATCTGTTTCATCGCGGACGGCGACACCCAGGGGTTCCTGGCGCAGCGCCTCGGCACCGCGCCCGGCGAGATCGTGGACGTCGACGGGACCGTGGTCGGCGAGCACAGCGGCGCCTACGGCTTCACCATCGGGCAGCGCAAGGGCCTGCGCATCGGGCGTCCGGCGGCCGACGGCAAGCCGCGCTACGTGCTGGACATCTCGCCGGTCGACAACCGGGTCACCGTCGGCCCGGCCGAGGCGCTGGAGATCAGCGCGCTGACGGGCGTGAAGCCGCGCTGGTGCGGCGCAGAGCCGCCGTACGGGGCGGCGCGGTACCTCGCGCAGATCCGCGCGCACGGCGAGCAGGTGCCGGTCACCGCCGAGGTGGCCGAGGACGGCGGCCTGCGTGTCGTCCTGGACGAGCCGCTGCGGGGCATCGCGCCGGGGCAGGCGGTCGTGCTCTACGACGGCGCCCGCGTCGTCGGGTCGGCGACCATCGCCACCACCGAGCGGGCCGCCGAGAGCACCGCCGCACAGCTCTGAGTCTTCGAGTCACTCCGCACTCTGGGGGAACCCGCGTGAACATCACCGTCTTCTGCTCCGCCAACGCCCTCGAGGAGCGCTACACCGTGCCCGCGCGCGAGTTCGCCCGCGCGCTGGGCGAACGCGGTCACACGCTCGTCTGGGGCGGCTCGTTCGCCGGCCTGATGGGGATCGTCGCCGACGAGGCGAAGGCCGCGGGCGCCAAGCTGGTCGGCATCTCCGTCGAGATGCTGGCGCACAAGGCGTACTCCGGGGCCGACGAGCTGGTGACCACGGCGAACCTGGCCGAGCGCAAGGCGCAGCTGCTGGAGCGTGCCGACGCGCTCGTCGTGCTGGTCGGCGGCCTGGGCACGCTCGACGAGGTGACCGAGGTGCTGGAGCTGAAGAAGCACGGCCTGCACGACAAGCCGGTGGTGCTGCTCGACACCGAGGGCTTCTACGACGGCATGCGCACCCAGCTGCGGCGGATGGAGCAGGAGGGCTTCCTGCCCCGCACGCTGGACGAGCTGGTGCGCTTCGCGCCCGACGGCGAGTCCGCCCTGCGCTACGCCGAGGGAGCTGCGGACGACGCCGGCGACGCCTCGGTGCCCGCCTCCGCCTGAGCCGTCCGGGCCGTCTGCGCCGTCTGGGCCGGAAGCTCGGGCAGTCCGGTCGTCGTCGGCGGCGCGTCCGCGCGGCGCAGCAGCCGGCCGAGGCCGGCGCGGGTGGCCACCACGACCACCCGGTCCTCCGCGCGCAGCCGGTGGGTCGCCTCCGGGCTCCAGCCGAAGTGCTGCCCGCGCCCAGCCGGGCGGAGCGCGACGACCCGCCAGTCACCGGGCTCGAACGCCTCGGTGACGGTCCGTTCGGCCAGCGCGTCGCCCTCGGTCACGGTCACCTCCGCCAGCAGCAGGATCTCCCGGCGCGCGGGTATCGCGGCCAGTACCCGGCGGCCCATCATCGCCGCGGCGAAGGCGGGCGCGGCCAGGTAGGACACGCTGCGGCTGCGGGTGCGCGAGTTGGGGTGCGCCTCGCGCAGCGCCTTGTAGACGGTCCTCGCGAAACCCTCGTCGAAGAGCCGCAGCACGACCGGCACGTCCGGGCGGCGCTCCCGGGCGAAGAGGACCGCCTGCAGGTTGGCGCTGTCGTTGTTGGTCAGCGCCATCACCGCCGACGCGCGGTCGCCGCGCGCCGCCTGCCAGACGGAGTCGCTGGTGAACTCGCCGAGCACGACCGGGACGCCGCGCGCCCGCACGGCCGCGAGGTTGCGGGCGTTCGGGTTGCGCTCGACGACGACCACCTGTCGCCGCATGTCCGCCAGCCGCGAGACGACCGCCGTCCCGGCGCTGCCGATGCCGATCAGCAGAATGTGGTTGTTCAGGGTCCGCCGCACCCGCCGCGTGCCGTCGGCGGGACGGACCGCGCCGACGCTGTCCAGCACGATGGCGGCGACCAGGCCGAGGATCAGCATCCCGGTGAACATGGTGACGATCTGCAGCACCTGACGGGCCACCGGCTCGCCGAAGGCCGGGTTGCCCGCCGAGGAGAGGTCGAGCAGCACCAGGTAGAGCGACCGCCCCAGGTCGGTGCCGGTCAACTGCCAGGTGAGCACGGTCAGCAGGGCCACCACCACCGAGAGCGCGGCCGCGGCCACCTGCAGTTTGCGCGAGACGAACGCGCGCATCACCGCCATCATCCGGGACCAGGCGGGCGGCCCCTTCGGAGCGGCGGTCTCCTGGTGGTGACGCAGGCGGACCACGGTGACCCGCTCGTCCGTCGGCGGAGTCCAGCTCTCCGGATCGGGCAGCAGCACGCCCTCGGCCTCGGTGAGCACCGCGATCGGGATGTCCGGCCCCGGCAGCAGCCTCTCCGCGCCCTCCGGGAGATCCCTGGAGACGACGGTGCAGGTGCCGTTGTTGACCGCGATCACCTGCTCCTGATGCGGCAGCGCGGAGGAGACCAGCGCCGGCGCGGCCGTCTCCGAGGCGGAGGCCACGGTGGTGGGCGCGTCCGGACGGTCCAGCAGCCGTCGCAGCCGCTTGCCGAGGGCGCTGCTGTGGACCCGCAGCGCCAGCCGCACGTGGGGGTTGATGCTGCGCGCGGTCAGCGCGGCGGCGGTGACGGCCTGGTCGTCGTCGAGCACGATCGCCAGCGCGTCGGCGTCGGCGACGCCGGCCTGACGCAGCGTCGCCTCGTCCGGGCGGCGTCCGGCGATGACGCTGATCGGGCCCGACTCCTGGTGCAGTGCCAGCAGTTGCGGCCCGTGGTCCTGTTTCGGCTCGGGCACGACGACGATCACGCGCTCCTGGTAGAGCCCCGCCAGGTCCCCGGCGAGACGCTGGGTCAGTGCGTCGTTGCCGACCACGACCATGTGCCCGCGGACCTCCACGCCCCGCGTCACGTCGTCCGCCTCGGCCTCGTGTCGCCCCGTCCCGTCCGGCACCGTCTCCGCCCCTCGCCCGCGCCAGCGTTGATGATCACCATGGTGGCGCACGGAGCGGGGTCCCGGGCGTGGTACTGATGAACCCATGGGAACGCATGTGATCACCGGAGCCGGCTCCGGCATCGGCGCGGCCGTCGCCGCGAAGCTCGACGAGCGAGGCGAGGAGCTGTGGCTGCTCGCCCGGGACGCCCGCCGTGCGGCGGAGCTGCGTGAGCGCTTCCCCGGCGCGCGCACGCTGGTCGGGGACCTTGCCCAGCCGGAGCGGCTGAGCTGGGCGCTCAGCCACCAGCCGCAGCCGGACCGGATCGACTCGCTGCTGCACGTCGCCGGCGTGGTCGAGCTGGGCACGATCGGCGACATGACGCCGAAGGTCTGGCAGGAGACCTTCGCGGTCAACCTCCTCGCCCCGGCCGAGCTGACCCGCCTGCTGCTGCCGACGCTGCGCGTCTCGCAGGGGCACGTGGTCTTCGTCAACTCCGGCGCGGGTCTGCGCGCCAATGCCGAGTGGGGCGTCTACGCGGCGTCCAAGTTCGGCCTGCGCGCGCTCGCCGACTCGCTGCGTGAGGAGGAGCACGGCAACGGCGTCCGGGTCACCACCGTCTACCCGGGCCGCACCGCCACCCCGATGCAGGCCAAGGTGCACGCGCAGGAGGGCCGGGAGTACGACGCGGAGGCGTGGATCGCGCCCGAGTCGGTGGCCAAGGCCGTGCTCACCGCGATCGACCTGCCGCGGGACGCGGAGATCACCGACGTGACGGTGCGGCCGGGCCGGTGACGACAGAGGCTGTGAGCACGTTCCCCGCGCTCGCCGGACCGGGGGCGACCGGCGTCGGCTCCATGCCCGGTACGGACGCCCGTGAGGCGGCCAAGACCGTCACCGGCTCGCTGGAGGTGCTGCCGCACCTCCCCGAGCTGCCCGCGCGCGGCCCCGGCGCCGACATGATCGGCCGCACCCTGGGCCTGCTGGTCGAGCTGTACGCCCGCGTCGAGCCCTCCGGCTGGCGCTTCGGCGACCACCCGGGGCGCGACACCCGCCGCGCCCACTCCTGGCTCGGTGAGGACCTCGACGCGCTGGAGGAGTTCACCCAGGACCACACCGGCCCGCTGAAGGTCCAGGCCGTCGGCCCGTGGACGCTGGCCGCCTCGGTGGAACTCCCGCGCGGTGAGAAGGCGCTCGCCGACCCGGGCGCGGTCCGCGACGTCGCCGCCTCGCTGACCGAGGGACTGCGGCTCCACCTCGCCGAGGTCCGCCGCCGCATCCCCGGCGCGCAGCTGCTGCTCCAGCTCGACGAGCCGTCCCTCCCGGCGGTCCTGGCCGGCCAGGTGAAGACGGCCAGCGGCTGGCAGCGCCTGCGCGCGGTGGACCGCGGCGTGGGGGAGGAGATCCTGCGGGCCGTGATCGACGGCGTCGACGCGCCGGTGATCGTCCACAGCTGCGCCCCCTCGGTCCCGATCCCACTGCTGCGCCGCGCGGGCGCCTCGGCGGTGTCGCTGGACGCATCCTTGCTGACGGAGCGTGACGACGACGCGATCGGCGAAGGGGTCGAGAGCGGCACCGTCTTCCTGCTCGGTGTCGTGCCCTCCACGGACCGGAAATTGTCAGACCCGGCCGGTAGTGTCAGCGGTGTGAGGACGTTGTGGCGGCGCCTGGGCCTGGCCCCCGCGCTGCTGCCGCGCTCCGTCGTGGTCACCCCCACCTGCGGCCTGGCGGGGGCGTCCCCGGCCTACGCGCGCACGGCGCTGTCACACAGCGTCATCGCGGCGCAGAGCCTGGCCGACAATCCCGAATAGGTGCAAAAGGGGGTAGTTGCAGTGGCGTTGGACGACCGCGTCCGGCACGCGCAGCTCGCGCAGGAGATCGAGGACCACCGGTTCGCCTACTACGTGAAGAGCGCGCCCACCGTCAGCGACGCCGAGTTCGACCGGCTGATGCACGAGCTGGAGGCGATCGAGGAGCGCCACCCGGAGCTGCGCACCCCCGACTCGCCGACCCAGAAGGTCGGCGGCACCTACTCGACGGACTTCACCGAGGTCGAGCACCTGGAGCGGCTGCTCAGCCTGGACAACGCCTTCACCGACCAGGAGCTCGACACCTGGGCCGACCGGGTCGAGAAGGAGCTCGCCGGGCAGAAGTTCCACTACCTGTGCGAGCTCAAGATCGACGGCCTGGCGGTCAACCTCACCTACGAGAACGGCCGCCTGGTCCGCGCCGCCACGCGCGGCGACGGCCGCACCGGCGAGGACATCACCGCCAACATCCGCACGATCCAGGAGATCCCTCACGTGCTCCGGGGCGATCAGGGACATCCGGTCCCGGAGCTCGTCGAGATCCGCGGTGAGGTCTACTTCCCGATCGAGGCCTTCGAGGAGCTCAACGCCGCGCGTGTCGCGGCCGGTGAGGCTCCGTACGCCAACCCGCGCAACTCCGCCTCGGGTTCGCTGCGCCAGAAGGATCCGGCCGTCACCGCTCGGCGCCCGCTCCACATGATCGTCCACGGCATCGGGGCGCGGCGCGGCTTCGACATCGACTGCCAGTCGCACGCCTATGAGCTGCTGCACGCCTGGGGCCTGCCGACGGCCAAGCACAACGAGGTCGTCGACTCCCTCTCCGGGGTGAAGGCCTTCATCGCCCGCTACGGCGAGCAGCGCCACAGCGTCGAGCACGAGATCGACGGCGTGGTCGTCAAGGTCGACGAGATCGCCCTTCAGGGCCGCCTCGGCTCCACCTCCCGCGCTCCCCGCTGGGCCATCGCCTGGAAGTACCCGCCGGAGGAGGTCAACACCAAGCTGCTCGACATCCGCGTCAACGTCGGCCGGACCGGCCGGTGCACGCCGTACGCGGTGATGGAGCCGGTCCACGTCGCGGGCTCGGTGGTCGAGTACGCGACCCTGCACAACCAGGACGTGGTCAAGGCCAAGGGCGTCCTCATCGGCGACACCGTGGTGCTGCGCAAGGCGGGCGAGATCATCCCCGAGGTGCTCGGGCCGGTGGTCGACCTGCGCGACGGCTCCGAGCGCGAGTTCGTCATGCCGAGCGTCTGCCCCGAGTGCGGCACCGAGCTGCGGCCGATGTCCGAGGGCGACATCGACCTGCGCTGCCCCAACGCCCGCTCCTGCCCGGCGCAGCTGCGCGAACGCATCTTCTATCTGGCGGGTCGCAGGTCCCTCGACGTCGAGGCCCTCGGCTACGTCGCGGCCACCGCCCTGACCCAGCCGCTGGAGCCCGCCGAGCCACCGATCCTCAACGAGGGCGACCTCTTCGACCTCACCATCGAGAAGCTGCTGCCGATCAAGGTCGTCGTCCGCGACCAGGACACCGGCCTGCCCAAGCGCGACGAGAAGACGGGCGAGCAGAAGGTTGTCTCCTTCTTCGCCAATCTCAAGGGCGAGCCGAAGAAGACGGCCACCGCCCTGCTGGAGAATCTCGAAGCGGCCAAGCAGCGCCCGCTCTCCCGGATCCTGACCGGCCTCTCGATCCGCCATGTCGGGCCGGTGGCGGCCGTCGCGCTCGCCCGCGAGTTCCGCGACCTCGACCGGATCGCGAACGCGAGCGAGGAGGAGTTGGCTGCGGTCGAGGGCGTCGGCCCGACGATCGCCAAGGCCGTCGTCGACTGGTTCGCCGAGGACTGGCACCGGGAGATCATCGAGAAGTGGCGCGCCGCAGGCGTCCGCTTCGTCGACGAGACGTCCGAGGAGGACTCCGGTCCGCGGCCGCTGGAGGGGCTGACGGTCGTGGTGACGGGCACCCTCGCGGACCACACCCGTGACGGGGCGAAGGACGCGCTCCAGGTGCGCGGCGCGAAGGTGACGGGCTCGGTGTCGAAGAAGACCGACTTCGTCGTTGTCGGCGACAACCCGGGGTCCAAGTACGACAAGGCGGTCCAGTTGAAGCTGGCGATCCTGGACGACGCCGGCTTCGCCGTCCTGCTGGAGCAGGGCCCGGAGGCGGCTCGCGCGGCCGCGCTGCCCGTCGAGGAGTGACCCGCGAGTAGCGGGGGAGTTCCGGGCGTCACGACACCGGGTGACTCTGTGTCAGGTGACGCGGGGTCGCCTGGTGAGTGCGGTCCGTGGCGGTCTGTCACGTTTCCTTGCTCACGCTGTTGTCGGGCATATTCGGACAATCAGCTCATTTGTCCATCGGTTGAGGACACCACTCGGTCACAGCCTGGTGGATTGCCACTCTCTGCAGGGGCAGTCCGCCTACGCTGGAAGCAGCCCGATCCTGTCGGTCCGTACGTCCTGTGCGGTGCAACCGGCGAGCGGGGAAGCAAGAGGAAAACCGATGGAGCGCACGCGTCGGTCAGTGCTGGGTCCTGACCGTGCCGGGTTTGCCGTCAGAACGGCGGTCTTCCTCGGCGTGGGTTTGGCCGGGGCGGCGCCGTTGGTGCCGCTGGCCGATGTGGTGGCGCGACACGAGCCCATCCTGCTCCCGCTGTTCGGCGTGCCCATCGCGGTGCTGTTCGCCGCCTGGTGGTTCGGCCGGCAGCGGGTGCGCGAGGGGGTGACCGACCAGCTCACCGGCCTGCCGAACCGGTACGCACTACGCCTCGCCGCCGTGCAGGCGGCGACCGAGCGGGCCCGGCACGCGCTGGTCCTGATCGACCTGGACCGCTTCCGCTCCCTGAACGACACTCTGGGGCATCTCGCCGGCGACCGGTTGCTGGTCCAGGTGGCCCAGCGGCTGCAGGCCCTCGCGCTCGACACCGGTGCGCTGGTGGCGCGCCTCGGCGGGGACGAGTTCGCCGTACTCGTGCCCGAGCCGCCGGAGGAGACCGCCGCGCTGCTGGGGCTCGCCCGGGCCTTCGCCGCCGAGGTCGCCGCGCCGATCCAGTTCGGCGGCCTGCAGCTGATCCTGGAGTCCAGCACCGGTGTAGCGGTCCTGCCCGACCACGCGGCTGACGCCGAGTCGCTGCTGCGCCGCGCCGACATCGCCATGGCCCACGCGCAGCGCAGCCGCGCCGGGGTGACCCTCTATCAGCCGGGGCAGGAGGAGGACACGCCGCTGCGGCTGGGGCTGCTCGGCGAGTTGCGTCGCGCGCTCGACCTGGGCGAGGTGCAGGTGCACTACCAGCCCAAGGTCGCCTTCGACGGGAGCGTCGTCGGTCTCGAGGCGCTGGTGCGCTGGTCGCGCGCCGGGCGCGGGCCGGTCAGTCCCGAGGAGTTCGTCGGGCTCGCTGAATCCAGCGGTCTGATGCCCCAGCTGACGGACTACGTGCTGGAGGCCGCCGTCTCCCAGCTCGCACGGTGGCGCGCGGAGGGCATCGAGGTGCCGGTCGCGGTCAACATCTCGCCGCGTGACGTCCTGCGTCCCGGCTTCGCGGCGGGCGTCGCCGGCCGGCTCGAACGGCACGGGGTGCCGGCCGGTGCGCTCCAGTTGGAGATCACCGAGCGGCTGCTGCTGGAGGACGGGCAGCGGGCCGCCGAGACGCTGGAGGAGCTGCGCGGCCACGGCGTCGGGATGTCCCTGGACGACTTCGGCACCGGCTACTCCTCCCTGGTCCGGCTGCGCCGGCTCCCGGTCGGCGAGCTGAAGATCGACCGCTCCTTCGTCAGCCGCATGGTCGCCGACGACCACGACGCGGCCGTGGTGCGCTGCAGCGTCCAGCTCGCGCACTCGCTCGGCCTGACCGTCGTCGCCGAGGGCGTCGAGGACGACGAGACCTGGAAGCGCCTCCAGGGCATGGGCTGCGACGCGGTCCAGGGATGGCTGGTCTCCAAGGCCATGCCGGCCGACCAGGCCACCGCCTGGCTCCGTGGCCGCGTCACCGCCCCGCACCAGCGCTGAGGGCGCAGGATCACGCCGAGCTGCGGCTAAACACGCCGGCCGGAGAATGACCGGAATTCGTGGCCGAAAATCGCGTGACCTAGATCACTTAACCGTTGACCGTGTACATGCTAGATTCGGCCGTCGCCTGGGAATTAACGGGCTTCGTAATGGCGGATTCGGATCTGGGAGGCTCCCGTGGCTGACACCACCGAGCAGTCGAACGAGTACATGGCACCGGCACTGGTCGAGGTCGGCGAGTTCAATGAGGACACCCTCGGCGGCTGGGGAACCGTTCCGGACTGGTTCTTCAACATGAAGTGGTAATTCGTCGAGACGATCCGCGCCGCGGGCCGGCCCTTTCGGGGTCCGGTCCGCGGTCGATCCGGAAACGGTGGTCGCAGCAGCACATGAGCTCCGGGTTCGTGGTCCTTCCGGACCGGCCGCAGGCCGAGCGGCTCTTCCCACGCGTCCCGCTCGACGGCGCCCGCGTCATCCCGCACGCCTCCGGGCGGCCGTGGATCGTCGGCCGCTGGCCGGCGGACGCGGTGACGGTCGTCGAGTCCGGCCCGGTGCGTCTCGTGGTCGTCGGCGACGCGCCGGCCAGCCGCGCCCGGTTGGCGCAGACCGCCGGGCGGATCACGGGGCCCGCCGACGCCGCCCGGGCCCTTGTCGGCCTGCGCGGCAGTTGCCACCTGGGCGTTTCCCTGCCCGACTGGTCCCGGTTCCAGGGCAGCGCGTCCGGGTTGCGGCGGCTCTTCCACACCCGGGCCGGCGCCGTCGCCCTCGCCGCCGACCGCGCCGACCTGCTCGCCGCGCTCACCGGCGCCGGCCTGGACGAGGAGGCGCTCGCGCTGCGCGCCGTCTGCGGACTCCAGTTGCCCTACCCGGCCAACGCCCGCAGCCTCTGGTCGGGCGTCGCCGCGCTCGCGCCGGACCACGCGCTCGAATGGGACGCGGACGCCCTCGAAGAGGTCCGCTGGTGGCAGCCGCCGAAGCCGGAACTGTCCCTGGCCGACGGGGTTGCCGCGGTGCGCGAGGCGCTGCTCGCGGCCACCCACGGAAAACGCCCGGAAAATGGCCGGCTGAGCTCGGACCTCTCCGGCGGGCTCGATTCCAGCTCCGTCTGCTTTCTCGCGGCCAGGGAGGATCCGGAAATCCTCACGTTTCGCTGGGGCGAGGCCGAGGAAGGGAACGACGACACGGTTTTCGCGGAATTGGCCATGAAAGAACTCGGCCGCGCGGAGCACCTCGTCGTCCCGCAGGCCGAACTCCCGGACATGTTCGCCGAGGCGGAAAATCCGGTGAGCGCGGAAATGCCGAGCCCGCTCACCCGGGCCACCGCCCGGATCCGGCGCAGTGTGGCGCTGCTGGCCGAACACGGATCGGTTCGGCACCTTTCCGGCCACGGCGGCGACGAGCTGTTCACACCCATGCCCGGCTACCTGCACCCGCTGCTGCGCCGCCGCCCGGTCACCGCGCTGCGGCACCTGCGCGCGCACGCCGCGCTGCGGCGCTGGCCGTTGCGGGCGACCTTTGCCGAGCTGCTGCGCCCGAGCTCCTTCGCCGGCTGGTGGGCCGCCGAGGCGGACGTCCTGACCGAGCCGCCTCCGCCGCTGCGCCGCGCCGCCCTCGGCTGGGGACTCGGTCCGATCCGCGCCCCCGACTGGATCACCCCCGCCGGTGCCGAGCTCGCCCGCGCGGCGCTGCGCCGCACCGCGGCGACCGCGTCGCCGCTCGCCGCGAACCTGGGCTCACATCAGACGCTGGTGGTGATCCGCTCCAACACCAGCACCTATCGCCTGCTCGCCGACCTCTACGCGGAACGCGGCATCGCCCTCGAGGCGCCCCTGCTCGACGACCGGGTCGTCGACGCCGCCCTGCGGGTGCGCCCTGACGCGCACGCCGGACCGTGGCGCTTCAAACCCCTGCTGGCGGAGGCGATGCGCGGCATCGTCCCGGAGCCCGTCCGCACCCGCGCCACCAAGGGCGAGTTCGGCGAGGACGTCCGCCGCGGGCTGCGGACCCACCTGCCCGCGCTGCTCGACCTGCTCGGCCCCGACTCCCGGCTGGCCGGGCGCGGCCTGCTCGACCCTGACGCCCTGCGGGTCCGCCTCACCGGCCCGCAGGCCGACAACAGCGCCGTCCAGGCGTTGGAGAGCCTCGTCGGCTGCGAGACCTGGCTCCGCTCCCTCCCTCCGTCCCGTCCCGCTCCCAAGGACTGATCCATGCGGCTCCACCCCGATGTCTCGATGACCGACACCGACGACGGCACCGTCCTCCTGCACGGCCGCACCGGCCGCTACTTCCAGCTGAACCTCACCGGCCGAGAGGTCCTCCGCGGCCTTCTCGACGGCCACGCTCCCGCCCAGGTCGCGGACGGGCTCGCGGCCGCCCACGGCATCGGCGCGGAGCGTGCGAAGGACGACGTCAAGGCAGTGCTGGCACAGCTGGCGTCGGCGGAGCTGGTGCTGCCGTGAGCGTGCAGATGTCCCTCGACCACCGGGCCACGCTCCCCGTCCGGCACCGCGCGCTGCCGCTGCTCGCCGTCGCCGCGGCCCGCGTCCTGGCGCGGGTCAAGCCCGCGCGGCTCCGCCAGGTCCTTCAGTTCGCCCGTCGCGGCGGCAGGCCCGCGAGCGAAGAAGAGGCACAACGGGCACGGGACGAGATCGTGGCCGTGAGCATGCGCTGCGCGGGCAACAACTGCCTCCAACGCTCCATCGCCGCCGCGCTGCTGTGCCGCATGCGGGGGAGCTGGCCGACCTGGTGCACGGGGGTGCGCACGCACCCCTTCGCGGCCCACGCCTGGATCCAGGTCGACGGCGAACCGGTGGGCGAACCCCACCCGTCGGGCTACTTCCGAACCTTGCTCAGCGTGACACCTGCCCCGGGGCGCGGGGAACCGCGCGACAAGTCACCCGCCTAGACGGCGTGCCGAACGAGCAGGGGCGTCCGCTCCGGGTGGTTTCTCGCGCAGTTCCCTGCGCCCCTGCGGGAACGCGGCTGCGTCGGCCCGCTCCACCTCCGTAGGATGGGGACACCTCCGTGTCAATAGACTCGGCCAGGTCCGTTTCCTTCACCCATCAGAGGATCGCTGCATGCCTGGCATTACGCGCGAGGAGGTCGCCCACCTCGCCCGGCTGTCGCGGCTGGAGCTCAAGAGCGAAGAGCTTGACCACTTCGCCGAGCAGCTGAACGACATCGTGGACGCGGTCGCCCGCGTCAGCGAGATCGCCGCCGAAGACGTTCCGCCGACCTCGCACCCGCTGCCGCTGACCAACGTCATGCGCGCCGACGAGGTCCGCCCCTCGCTCCGTCCCGACGAGGTGCTGGCCGCCGCGCCCGCCGCGGAAGAGCAGCGCTTCCGCGTCCCCCAGATCCTCGGGGAGGACTGAGAAACGTGGCTGACCTGATCCGTTACACCGCCGCCGAGACCGCCAAGGCGATCTCCTCCGGTGAGGTCTCCGCCGTCGAGGTCGCGCAGGCGCACCTGGACCGCATCAACGCCGTGGACGAGAAGGTGCACGCCTTCCTCCACGTCGACACCGACGGCGCGCTCGAGGCCGCCCGCGCCGTGGACGCCAAGCGCGCCGCAGGCGAGGAGCTCGGTCCGCTGGCCGGCGTGCCGCTCGCACTGAAGGACGTCTTCACCACCAAGGGCATCCCGACCACCGCCGGGTCCAAGATGCTCGAGGGCTGGCGTCCGCCGTACGACGCGACCCTGACCCGCCGCCTCAAGGAGGCGGGCGTGGTGATCCTCGGCAAGACCAACATGGACGAGTTCGCCATGGGGTCCTCCACCGAGAACTCCGCCTACGGCCCGACCGGCAACCCGTGGGACCTCTCCCGCATCCCGGGCGGTTCAGGCGGTGGCTCCGCCGCCGCGCTCGCCGCGTACGAGGCGCCGCTGGCGATCGGCACCGACACCGGTGGCTCGATCCGTCAGCCGGGCGCCGTCACCGGCACCGTGGGCGTCAAGCCGACCTACGGCAGCGTCTCCCGCTACGGCCTGATCGCCTTCTCCTCCTCTCTCGACCAGGGCGGCCCCTGCGCCCGCACGGTCCTGGACGCGGCGCTGCTGCACGAGGCCATCGCCGGGTACGACCCGATGGACTCGACCTCGATCAACGCCCCCGTCCCCGCGGTCGTGGCCGCGGCCCGGCAGGCGGACGTCAAGGGCATGCGCGTCGGCGTCGTCAAGGAGTTCGGCGGCGAGGGCTACCAGGCCGGCGTGATGCAGCGCTTCCACGAGTCGGTGGAGCTGCTCCGCTCGCTCGGCGCGGAGATCGTCGAGATCTCCTGCCCCTCCTTCACCTACGCGCTCCCGGCGTACTACCTGATCGCGCCGTCCGAGTGCTCCTCCAACCTGGCCCGCTTCGACGCCATGCGCTACGGCCTGCGCGTCGGCGACAACGGCGAGCGCTCGGCGGAGGACGTCACCGCGCTGACCCGTGAGGCCGGCTTCGGCCCGGAGGTCAAGCGCCGCATCATGCTCGGCACCTACGCGCTGAGCTCGGGCTACTACGACGCCTACTACGGCTCGGCGCAGAAGGTCCGGACGCTGATCACCCGCGACTTCGACCGCGCCTTCGGCGACGTCGACGTGCTGATCTCGCCGACCACCCCGACCACCGCCTTCCCGATCGGCGAGCGCGCCGACGACCCGATGGCGATGTACCTCGCGGACCTGTGCACCATTCCGTCGAACCTGGCCGGAAACGCGGCCATGTCGGTGCCCTGCGGCCTCGCCCCGGAGGACAATCTCCCGGTCGGCCTGCAGATCATCGCGCCCGCGCTGGCCGACGACCGGCTGTACCGCGTGGGTGCGGCGGTCGAGGCGGCACTCAACGAGAAGTGGGGACACTCCCTGCTGGAGGAGGCACCGGCACTATGAGCAAGCTGGAAAGCGCCAAGGGCTTCAAGCACAGCAAGCCGGGCCTGATCCTGGGCATCGGCGGCAGCGCCTTCGGCGCGTTCGGCATCGTCAAGGACGTGCGCCGGGCCCGTGACGAGCACGACAACCTCAAGCTCATCAACGCCGCCGTGGGTGCGCTCGCCCTGGTCACCAGCACGCTGCTGCTCGTCCGCGAGCTGCGCCGGCTGGGCCAGGACGATGTCCTCGCCGACTGACCTCAAGACCGCAAGCCTTCCCCCGAAAGGACGCCTTCGTGAGCGTCATTGACCTGGTCCCGTACGAGGAGGCACTGGCCTCGTACGACCCGGTGATGGGCCTTGAGGTCCACGTCGAGCTGGGTACCAAGACCAAGATGTTCTGCGGCTGCGCGACCGTCCCGGGCGCGGAGCCGAACACCCAGGTCTGCCCGACCTGCCTGGGTCTGCCGGGCTCGCTGCCGGTCGTCAACGCGATCGGCGTGGAGTCCGCGATCCGCATCGGCCTCGCGCTGAACTGCGATATCGCCGAGTGGTGCCGCTTCGCCCGGAAGAACTACTTCTATCCGGACATGCCGAAGAACTTCCAGACCTCGCAGTACGACGAGCCGATCGCCTTCAACGGCTACCTGGACGTCGAGCTGGAGGACGGCGAGGTCTTCCGCGTGGAGATCGAGCGCGCCCACATGGAGGAGGACACCGGCAAGTCCACCCACGTCGGCGGCGCCACCGGCCGCATCCACGGCGCGGAGTACTCGCTGCTGGACTACAACCGGGCAGGCATCCCGCTGATCGAGATCGTCACCAAGCCGATCGTCGGCGCCGGTGACCGCGCGCCCGAGGTGGCCCGCGCCTACGTGGCGGAGCTGCGTGAGCTCATCCGTGCCCTCGGCGTGTCCGAGGCCCGCATGGACATGGGCCAGATGCGCTGCGACGTCAACCTCTCGCTCATGCCCAAGGGCGCGGACAAGTTCGGCACCCGCAGCGAGACGAAGAACGTCAACTCGCTGCGCAGCGTCGAGCGCGCCGCCCGGTTCGAGATCCAGCGGCACGCCGCGGTCCTGAACGAGGGCGGCACGATCGTCCAGGAGACGCGCCACTTCCACGAGGACAACGGCACCACCACCTCGGGCCGGATCAAGGAGGAGGCGGAGGACTACCGCTACTTCCCCGAGCCCGACCTGGTCCCGGTCGCGCCCGCGCGCGAGTGGGTCGAGCAGTTGCGGGGCGAGCTCCCGGAGCTGCCGCGACTGCGCCGTCAGCGCCTGCAGAGCGAGTGGGGCATCTCGGCCGTCGAGATGCAGTCCGCGCTCAACGCCGGCGCCATCGACCTGATCCTGGCCACGATCGACGCCGGTGCGCCGGCCGACCAGGCCCGCAAGTGGTGGCTGGGCGAGCTGGCCCGCCGTGCCAACGAGGACGGCGTCGAGCTCGCCGAACTGCCGATCACCCCGGCCCAGGTGGCCCGGGTCTCGGCACTGGTCGCCGAGGGCAAGCTGACCGACAAGCTGGCCCGCCAGGTCATCGAGGGCGTGCTGGCCGGCGAGGGCGGGCCGGACGAGGTCGTCGCCAAGCGCGGCCTGGCCGTCGTCTCCGACGACTCCGCGCTCGGCGACGCGATCGACGCGGCGCTCGCGGCGCAGCCGGACGTGGCCGACAAGATCCGCTCGGGCAAGTTCGCCGCGGCGGGGGCGCTCGTCGGCGCGGTCATGAAGGCGACGCGCGGCCAGGCCGACGCGGCCCGCGTCAAGGAGCTGATCTTCGAGAAGCTCGGCGTCACGCCGGAGTAGGGATCGAAGCAAGCCGGAGCAAGGCGCAGTAAGGCGTCTTAGCCCGTACGGACCGCCGCTTCGGAGTACTTAGGGTGCTCGGGGCGGCGGTCCTGCGTTTCTAAGGACCCTGGGCCCGTCAAGATCAGGCAAGCGCCCGATGTAGCGCACCCCCCTGGCAGAGGAGATTAGAGGTCGTCAGGAAGAAGAAACCCGGACGACCCATTCACAGGGGGAACGACATGTTCGAGTACCAGCTGATCGTCGCCCGCACCAACGAGCTGATGGCGAAGGCCGAGCACGAGCGCCTGGTCCGCGAGGTCCAGCGTGCGAACAAGGCCCGGAGGGCGGGTGAACGCCGGGGCACGGTCCGGAGCGAGCGGTCGGCCCGCCGGTTCCTCCACGCGGCCACCCGATGACGCCTTAATCCGTGCTGACCAGCGGGGTTCTGTGCGATGCTGCCGAACGTGGAGCGGATATCAGTCAGTCCCGTGTTCATCGGACGCGGATCCCAGATGGCTGCCCTCACCGACGCGCTCGAGCGCGCCGACGGGGGACAGCCACAGGTCCTGCTCATCGGGGGAGAGGCAGGCGTGGGCAAGTCCCGCCTGCTGGAGGAGTTCCAGATCACGGCCGAGGCGCGGGGGGCCACGGCCGTGGTCGGGAGCTGCCTCGAGGTGGGCGCGGAGGGCCTGCCCTACGCGCCCTTCGCCACGATCCTGCGGCGGCTGCACCGAGCTCTTGGGAGCGAGCTCGACGCGGCCGCCGTCGGCCGTGAGAGCAGCCTGGCCCGGCTGTTGCCGGACATGGGCGAGGCGCCGCCCGAGGCCCACGACGAGTACGCGCGCGCCCGCCTCTTCGAGCACACCGCGCAGCTCTTCGAGCAGCTGACCGCGGACCGGACGCTCGTCCTCGCGGTCGAGGACCTGCACTGGTCGGACCGCTCCACGCGGGAGCTGTTCGCGTACCTGATCCGCACCCTGCACAGCGCCCGGCTGGTGCTGGTCGCCACCTACCGCAGCGACGACCTGCACCGCCGCCACCCCGTCCGGCCCTACCTCGCCGAACTGGAGCGGCTGCGCACCGTCCAGCGGCTGGAGCTGCCGCGGCTCGGCCGCCGCGAGGTGGGCCGTCAGCTGGCCGGCATCCTCAGCCCCTCCCGGCCCACTCCGGAGCTGGTCGGCCAGATCTTCAAGCGTTCCGAGGGCAACCCGTTCTTCGTGGAGGAGCTCGCGGTCGCCTCCCAGCAGGGCTGCCGCACCGGCCTGACCGAGACGCTGCGCGACCTGCTGCTGGTGCGCATCGAGGCGCTCCCCGAGCCCACGCAGACGATGCTGCGCATCCTCGCCCAGGGCGGCTCCCGCGTCGAGCACGGCCTGCTGGCCGCCGTCGTCGAGGCGACCGGCACGCTCGACGAGGACGAGCTGATCGACGCGCTGCGCACGGCCGTCGGCGCCAACATCATCCAGCAGACCTCCGACGGCGACGGCTACCGCTTCCGGCACGCGCTGGTCCGCGAGGCCGTCTCCGACGACCTGATGCCGGGCGAGGTCACCCGCGCCAACCGGCGCTACGCCATGGCCCTGGAGGCCGACGCCTCGCTCGTCTCCAGCGACCAGCGCGCCTCCCGCCTGGCCGGGTACTGGTACTGCGCCAACGACGCCGCCCGCGCCATGCCCGCCGTGCTCGACGCCGGGCGCGAGGCCCGCCGCCGCAACGCCTTCTCCGAGCAGCTGCGCATGCTGGACCGCGCGTTGGAGCTGTGGGAGGACGCCCCCGCCGAGATCCGCGACACGCTGCGCGACTTCGACCATGCCGACGAGAGCTATCCGGCGTGCGCCTGCGAGGGCGAGTGCACCTGCGACGGGGACTGCATGGCCATCCAGCTCGTCGACCTGCTCGCGGAGGCCACCGTCGCCGCCCGGCTCAGCGGTGAGACCGACCGCGGCCTGCGCTACACCAAGCGCGCGCTGCGCCTGATCGACGAGAAGAAGACCCCGGAGCGCGCCGCCTGGTTCATCCTCGCCCGCGCCCGAGCGCTGCGCTACGACGTCGGCGCGGCGAACCTCCCCGACATGGAGCACGCGCTCGCGCTCCTTGAGGGCCGCAAGCCGTCGGCGGTCCTGGCCGAGCTGCTGCACCGTCAGGCGTGCGACGGAATGCTGGGCATCCCGCGCCGCGAGCACCTGGACATCGCCCGGCGCTCGGTCATGATCGCCGAGCAGGTCGGCGCCACCTCCCTGCAGCTGCACGCGCAGCTGACGCTGGGCATGCTGCACTGCGCCTTCGGCGAGCTGGACGAGGGCGCCGCGCTGCTCGCGCAGATCCGCGAGCGCGCCGAGGCCAGCGGCGACGTGGACCTGCTCAGCCGCGTCTACACCAACCTGTCCAGCCACCACGAGCTGCAGGGCCGCTCCCGCGAGGCCGCGGAGGTGGCCCGCACGGGTCTGGCCATGATCCGGGCCAACGGCATGACCGGCTACTCGGGCACGATCATCCTCGGCAACCTCGCCGAACCGCTGATCTCGCTCGGCGAGCTCGACGAGGCGGAGCAGCTGCTCGCCGAGGAGCCGGACTGGGCCGGCCAGCGCGCCCACCGCGACTTCATGCACCGGCTCCGCGGGGAGATCGCGCTGCTGCGCGGCGACGTCGCGGGCGCGGCGGAGCACCTCGCCGAGAGCCGGCGGGTGGGGCTGGTGTGGCAGCCGCAGAAGTACGTCCCGACGGCGCTGCTGGCGATGCGGATCGCCGCCGCCCAGGGCAGGTACGCCGAGGCGCGGGCGGAGCTCGTCGCCGTCCTGGACGGCGACCGCCCCGAGGGCCACGACCGCAGCTGGTGGGCGCTGCTCGCCGCCGGCGCGGCGGTGGAGGCGGACGCCCGGTACCTGCCGACGATGGCCCCGGGCCGCGCGGACGTCCTGGCCCGCATCCGGGGCACGGCCGCCGGCCTGACCGCGGAACTCCCGCTCTACGCGGGCTGGCGGGCCGTCCTCGACGCCGAACTGGCCCGCGCCGAGGGCACCGCGACGACCGCGGACTGGCGCCGGGCCGCCGACGCGCTCTCCGTCCTGGAGTGCCCCTTCCCCCGCGGGCTCGCGCTGTTCCGCCTCGCCGAGTCCCTGGCTGCGGAGGGCGAACGCGCCGCCGCGGCGCAGGCCGCAGCCCAGGCGGAGGAGCTCGCCCGCCGCCAGGGCAACCAGCTCCTCCAGGGCGACCTCCGTGCGCTCACGGGCCGCGCCCGCCTGGCGCCGGTGACGACCCACGCGCCTGAGGAGGAGACCTTCCACCTCACCCCGCGCGAACGCGACGTCCTCAAGCTCCTCGCCCTGGGGCGCACCAACCGGCAGATCGCGGAGGAGCTCTTCATCTCCCCGAAGACGGCGAGCGTCCACGTCTCCAACATCCTCGCCAAGCTCGACGTCACGGGCAGGGGCGAGGCCGCGGCGGTGGCCCACCGACTCCGCCTGATCCCGGCGGGCTAGGCCGACAGGGCCCGGGGGGCTGGTTAAGGTCGGGGCATGAATGCTCGCTATCTGCTCCCGTACACCCCCGAGGCCATCGGCGGGCTGCCCGACGCTCTCGACGTCCTGGTCTGGGACGGGGACGGGCCGGTGCCGTCCGACGAGGCGCTGCGGGGGGTGGAGTTCTTCTGCCTGCCCTACATGCGGCACCCCGCCGCCGTCGCGGTGATCCCGCACCTGCCGTCGCTGAAGGTGGTGCAGACCCTCACCGCCGGGATGGACGACGTGCTGCCGTACCTGCCGGACGGCGTCGTCGCGTGCAACGCGCGCGGGCTGCACGACGCGAGCACCGCCGAACTGGCGGTGACGCTGATCCTCGCCTTGCTCCGCGGGATCCCGCACTTCACCCGGCTGCAGGAGCAGGGGCGGTGGAGCCAGGAGTTCCACGAGTCGCTCGCCGACAAGACCGTGCTCATCCTCGGTTACGGCTCGATCGGCCGCGCGCTCGCCGCGCGTCTGGAGCCGTTCGAGTGCGAGGTCGTCCGGGTCGCGCGTCGTGCACGCTCCGAGGAGGAGGTGCACGGCGCGCAGGAGTTGGCGGCTCTGCTTCCGTCCGCCGACGTCGTCGTCCTGTTGACGCCGCTCACCCCTGAGAGCCGTCACCTCGTCGACGCGGGGTTCCTCTCCCGGATGAAGGACGGCGCGCTGCTGGTGAACGTCGCACGCGGGCCGGTCGTCGACACCGAGGCGCTGCTCAAGGAGCTCGCCGCGCAGCGCCTGCGGGCCGCTCTCGACGTCACGGACCCGGAGCCGCTGCCCGCCGGGCACCCGCTCTGGCACGCCCCCGGGGTGCTGATCACCCCTCACGTGGGCGGACCCAGCAGCGCGTTCCTGCCCAGGGCCAAGCGCACGCTGCGCGAGCAGATCCTGCGCTACGAGAACGGCGAGCCGCTCGCCAACGGGAGCTGACGCTCGAGGAACGCTCGTGCGCCCCCGGCGTGCGCCCAGGGCACCCCCTCGCTGCGCAGCAGCACCGGCCGGCTTCGCTCGAATCGGGTACAGCTACCTCGACAGAGGCCATTACTCTGAGTTGAGTGTGCATGTCTCTGAGTGACGACTGTGGTGTAGGTTCCCGACCGGGAGACCCGGTACGGAGTTGTCCGCCCCGCTGGTCCGATCGCACCCGGGGCCGGAGGGGGATTGCCCATGCTGAGCACTGAGCTGACCACCGAGCTGACCACCGAAACGCTGCTGCCCGGCCAGACCCGGCGGGGCCGCCCCTGGGCCGCCGAGGAGCACGGCCGCTCCGCCGCGTCGCCCTTCGCCTACGGCGAGGGCGGCCAGGAGGAGATGCAGCACCCCGACGACCTCGTCGCGGGGCCGCCCCAGCACGAGGGCCGCGACGCCCACCCACCCGAGCCGCACCGGATCTCGCAGGCGGCGGCGCGGCTGCCGCGGATACTGGTGATGCTGGTCTGCCTGCTCTATCTCGCGGGCGCCGCCTACGGCTGGGGCTCGCCCGCGGTGGCGGACTTCATGGGCGACTTCGGCCTGGCCGGGGCCGCGTTGACCGCCTCGCTGTCCTGCTTCGGCTACGGCCGGCTCTCCGCCGGGCGGCACCGCAGGGCCTGGGTCTGCTTCGGGCTCAGCTCGCTCATGGTCGCTCTCGGCAACGGCATCTGGGGCTGGTACGAGTGCGTGCTGCGCCAGTCGCTCCCGTCGCCCTCGATCTCCGACTACGTCTTCCTCTTCTTCGCACCGCCCGCCATCCTCGGGCTGCTGATGCTCTCCAACCGGCCCCGCAACGCCGCCGGCTGGCTCTGCCTCGCGCTCGACGGCTGGCTGATCGCCGGCTCGCTGCTGACGCTGAGCTGGTCGCTGGCCCTCGGCCGGACGGCGGCGGGCGACCAGCACAGCCCGCTGCGGCTGACGGTCGGGCTGGCCTACCCGCTGCTGGACATCCTGCTCATCAGCATGGTCCTCGGCCTGCGCTTCCGCCGCCAGGACGGCAACCGGGCGGCGGCGCACACGGCCGTCGTGGGCCTCGCCCTCACGGTGGTCTGCGACGCCGTCTTCACCAGCCAGTCCTTCAAGGACTCCTACCACTCCGGCCAACTGCTCGACGCGGGCTGGTTCTGCGGCTCGATGCTGCTGGCCTGGGCCCCGTGGGCGGGCGGTGGGCGGGCGCTCACCCGCGAGTCCGTGCGGCGGCCGCGCGTGGCGTCCACCTTCAGCGCGCTGACCCCGTACGCGGCCACCGGGGTCTGCACCATCGGTCTGCTCTACAACGCGCTCGGGCAGCACCACCTGGACCGGTTCGTGCTGATCATCAGCTGCACCGTCGTCATCGCACTGATCCTGCGTCAGGGTGTGATGCTGCTGGACAACCTGGCGCTGGCCCAGCGGCTCAGCCACCAGGAACGGCACTTCCGCTCCCTGGTCCAGGGCTCCAGCGACGTCATCATGATCGCCGACCCGGACGGGGTGCTGCGCTACGTCAGCCCGGCCGCCGCCGGCGTGTACGGGCGCCCGGCGGAGGAGCTGGTCGGCACCAGGCTGCCGGAGATGGTCCACCCGGACGACCTCGGCCACGTGCTCTGGGAGGTGCAGCGCTACCTCGCCAAGGCGCCCGCCCACGGGCCCACGGCCGAGCCGACCGCGCGGATCGAGTGCCGGGTGCGCTCGGGCGCGGGCGAGTGGCTGGACGTGGAGTCCACCGTCAACCGCTACCGCGACGGGCTGATCTTCAACTGCCGCGACGTCTCCGAACGGGTGCGCCTTCAGGCGCAGTTGGAGCACAACGCGTTCCACGACGCGCTGACCGGCCTGCCCAACCGGGCCCTGTTCCTCAAACGCGGCCGCGACGCGCTCACCCCCAGGGCCGAGAAACGTCCGGACGTCGCGGTGCTCTTCGCCGACCTCGACGGCTTCAAGGCGGTCAACGACACCGCCGGGCACCAGGTCGGCGACGAGCTGCTGGTGCTGGCCGCGAGGAGGCTGCGCGAGTCCGTGCGGGAGGGTGACACGGTCGCCCGTCTCGGCGGCGACGAGTTCGCGGTGCTGCTCGTCGGCGAGGTCGACCGGGAGCGGGCCTTCGGCATCGCCGAGCGGCTGCGCCTCGCCGTCTCCGCCCCCTACGCCGTCGGCAACGAGGAACACACCGTCGCCGCCAGCATCGGCATCGCCTTCGCCGAGCCCGCCCTCGGCCCCGAGGGCGCCGCCGACCTGCTGCGCAGCGCGGACCTGGCCATGTACCAGGCGAAGAAGCGCGGCAAGGACCGCGTCCACGAGTACTCGCCGGAGCTGCGCAGCGAGCTGCGCCGCCGCACCGAGCTCGACCAGCGGCTGCGCGCCGCCGTGCGCGAGGGCGAGTTCGTCCTGGTCCACCAGCCGATCGTGGACCTCCGCGGCGGCCGGATCAGCGGCCTGGCCGCGCAGGCCCGCTGGCGCTCCGCGCAGGGGCTGCTGCTCACGCCCGCCGAGTTCCTGCATGCGGCGGGCGGCGGGGAGCGGGCGCTGCGGCTGTCCCGCTGGATGGTCGAGCAGGCCGTCCAGCAGGCCGCCGAACGCGGCGGCACGCTGCCGGTGACGGTGCGGCTCTCGCCGCGCGCGCTGGCCGCGCCGGGGGTGGTGGAGACCGCGGAGACGGTGCTGCGCCGCTGCCGCCTGCCCGGCGGCCGGCTGGTCGTCGAGCTCGGCGACAGCGGCCCCGGGCCCGTCGACGGGCGCAGCCACGGCGTCGACGAACTGGTGCAGCGTCTCGGGCGGCTCAAACAGCTCGGCATCGGCCTGGTCCTGGACGGGCTCGGCGGCGGCGCGACCCCGCTGAGCGAGCTGCGCCGGCTGCCGGTGGACGCGCTCAAGCTGGAACGCGGCGTCGTGGACGGTCTGCTCGACTCGGCCTTCCTGCGCACGCTCGCCTCGTCCGTCCTGCGGATCGGTCACGAGCTCGGTCTGGAGACCGTCGCCGACGGGGTGGACCGCGCCGAGCAGGCACGGATCCTGCGGGATCTCGGCTGCTCACGAGGCCAGGGCCTGCACTTCGCGCCGCCGATGCGGGAGGATGAACTGAAGGAACTGCTCCTGGCCGATACCAGGACGTCCGAGGAAGATCCCGCATGATGAGACACGAATCGAGTGGGCTTGACACCCCCCGGGGCGTCGGAGGATGGTCGTCAGCATGCGCACCCGAATTCTCGTACTTGGCGGGCGCGTCGGCTGAGCCGGGAGTCAACTCCCGAGCTGACCTGGCCGACGCGCTACCCCTCGCATGCCCACACGGGCACGAGGGGTTTTTTGTTGCCGCGAGGCAGCCAGCGCAGCGCGCTCAGCGCGAACCGCCCTAGAGACCCCCCTCCGAGAAGTCCGAGCAGCCGAGAAGGAACAGCAGATGACCGAGCAGGCAGCAGCGCCCGTCCCGCACCATGCGGGCCCCGAACCGATGACCGGTGCCCAGTCGCTCATCCGCTCGCTCGAGGCGGTCGGTGCGGACACCGTCTTCGGCATCCCGGGCGGCGCGATCCTCCCGGCCTACGACCCGCTGATGGACTCGACCCGGGTGCGTCACATCCTGGTCCGCCACGAGCAGGGCGCGGGTCACGCGGCGACCGGCTACGCGCAGGCCACCGGCAAGGTGGGCGTCTGCATGGCGACCTCAGGGCCGGGTGCGACGAACCTGGTGACGCCGCTGGCGGACGCGTACATGGACTCCGTGCCGGTGGTCGCGATCACCGGCCAGGTCTCCTCCAAGGCGATCGGCACGGACGCCTTCCAGGAGGCGGACATCTGCGGCATCACGATGCCGATCACCAAGCACAACTTCCTGGTCACCGACGCGGACGAGATCCCGCGCGTGATCGCGGAGGCGTTCCACATCGCGAGCACCGGCCGCCCCGGCCCGGTCCTGGTCGACATCGCCAAGGACGCGCTGCAGGCGCGCACGGTCTTCCGCTGGCCGGTCGAGCCGCAGCTGCCCGGCTACCGCCCGGTGACCAAGCCGCACGCCAAGCAGATCCGCGAGGCCGCGCGACTGCTGGCGGCCGCCAAGCGCCCCGTCCTCTACGTCGGCGGTGGCGTGCTGAAGGCCGGCGCCACGGCCGAGCTGCGCATCCTGGCCGAGCTGACCGGCGCCCCGGTCGTCACCACGCTGATGGCGCTGGGCGCCTTCCCTGACAGCCACGACCAGCACCTGGGCATGCCCGGCATGCACGGCTCGGTCGCCGCGGTCACCGCGCTGCAGAAGGCGGACCTGCTGTTCGCCCTGGGCACCCGCTTCGACGACCGGGTCACCGGCAAGCTGGACACCTTCGCCCCCTACGCCAAGGTCGTCCACGCCGACATCGACCCGGCCGAGATCGGCAAGAACCGCGTGGCGGACGTCCCGATCGTCGGCGACGCCCGCGAGATCATCGCGGACCTGATCGTCGCGGTCCAGCAGGAGCAGGCCGCCGGCCAGACGGCGGGCGAGCACCGCTTCGACTACGGCCAGTGGTGGGAGCAGCTCAACGCCTGGCGCAAGACCTACCCCGTGGGCTACGAGCCGGCCCCGGAGGGCATGCTCAGCCCGCAGCAGGTCATCGAGCGGATCGGCCAGAAGGTCGGCCCCGACGCGATCTACGCCGCGGGCGTGGGCCAGCACCAGATGTGGGCCTCGCAGTTCATCTCCTTCGAGAAGCCGGCCACCTGGCTGAACTCCGGCGGCGCCGGAACGATGGGCTACGCGGTCCCGGCCGCGATGGGCGCGAAGGCCGGCTGCCCCGACGCGCAGGTCTGGGCGATCGACGGCGACGGCTGCTTCCAGATGACCAACCAGGAGCTGGTCACCTGCGCGCTGAACAACATCCCGATCAAGGTCGCGATCATCAACAACGGCTCGCTGGGCATGGTCCGCCAGTGGCAGACCCTCTTCTACAACCAGCGCTACTCCAACACCGTCCTGCACGACGGCCCGGACAACGACGGCCGCGGTCCCGCCGCCGGCACCCGCATCCCGGACTTCGTCAAGCTGTCCGAGGCCATGGGCTGCCACGCGCTGCGCTGCGAGCGCCCGGAGGACCTGGACGCGGTGATCGAGAAGGCGATGTCGCTCAACGACGCGCCGGTCGTCATCGACTTCATCGTCCACCAGGACGCGATGGTCTGGCCGATGGTCCCGGCCGGTGTCAGCAACGACGAGATCCTGGCCGCGCGCGACGTCCGTCCGGACTTCGGCGACGAGAACGACTGAGACGAAGGGGACCTTCGAAAACCATGTCCAAGCACACCCTCTCCGTCCTGGTCGAGAACAAGCCGGGCGTCCTCGCCCGGATCGCGGCGCTGTTCTCGCGGCGCGGCTTCAACATCGACTCCCTGGCCGTCGGTCCGACCGAGCACCCGGACATCTCCCGCATGACGATCGTCGTCAACGTGGAGGACCTCCCGCTGGAGCAGGTCACCAAGCAGCTGAACAAGCTGGTCAACGTCATAAAGATCGTCGAGCTCGACCCGGCCGCGGCGGTCCGCCGCGAGCTGATGCTGGTCAAGGTCCGCGCGGACGCGGAGACCCGCGGCCAGGTCACCGAGATCGTCCAGCTCTTCCGTGCGAAGACGGTCGACGTCTCCCCGGACGCGGTGACGATCGAGGCCACGGGCAGCAGCGACAAGCTCGAAGCGATGCTGAAGATGCTGGAGCCGTACGGCATCAAGGAGCTCGTCCAGTCCGGCATGGTCGCCATCGGCAGGGGGGCACGGTCGATTACCGACAGGTCGCTCCGCGCTGTCGAGCGATCGGCCTAGTTGCACGATCCGGAGCCCCGAACGCGCAGGGCCATCCGCTCGCCGGTGGTTCTCGCGCAGTTCCCCGTGCCCCTGGAGACTGCACCTCTGTGAGACGCTAATCTCACGCTTTGAGACTTAACCGTCCGCTGATCGACATCGGCGTACGGTGTCCACAAGGAATCCATCCCGCAAGGAGAAGCCAGCGATGGCCGAGCTGTTCTACGACGACGACGCCGATCTGTCCATCATCCAGGGCCGCAAGGTCGCCATCCTCGGCTACGGCAGCCAGGGTCACGCGCACGCGCTCTCCCTGCGCGACTCCGGTGTCGACGTCCGCGTCGGTCTGCTGCCGGAGTCCAAGTCCCGCGCCAAGGCCGAGGAGCAGGGTCTGCGTGTGGTCACGCCGGCCGAGGCCGCCGCCGAGGCCGACGTGATCATGATCCTGGTGCCGGACCCGATCCAGGCCGACGTCTACAAGGAGGTCGTCGAGCCGAACCTCAAGGCGGGCGACGCCCTCTTCTTCGGTCACGGCCTCAACATCCGCTTCGGCTTCATCAAGCCCCCGGCCGACGTCGACGTCTGCATGGTCGCCCCGAAGGGCCCGGGCCACCTGGTCCGCCGCCAGTACGAGGAGGGCCGCGGCGTCCCCTGCATCGTGGCCGTCGAGCAGGACGCCACCGGCAAGGGCCTGGAGCTCGCGCTCTCCTACGCGAAGGGCATCGGCGGCACCCGCGCCGGCGTCATCAAGACCACCTTCACCGAGGAGACCGAGACCGACCTCTTCGGCGAGCAGGCCGTCCTCTGCGGTGGCACCGCCGCTCTGGTGAAGGCCGGCTTCGAGACCCTGGTCGAGGCGGGCTACCAGCCCGAGATCGCCTACTTCGAGTGCCTCCACGAGCTGAAGCTGATCGTCGACCTCATGTACGAGGGCGGCCTGGAGAAGATGCGCTGGTCCGTCTCCGAGACGGCCGAGTGGGGCGACTACGTCACCGGCCCGCGCATCATCACGGACCAGACCAAGGCCGAGATGAAGAAGGTCCTCGGCGAGATCCAGGACGGCACCTTCGCCAACACCTGGATCGCCGAGTACAAGGCGGGCCTGCCGAAGTACAACGAGTACAAGAACGCCGACAGCGAGCACCTGCTGGAGACCACCGGCAAGAAGCTGCGCAAGCTCATGAGCTGGGTGGACGAGGAGGCGTAAGTCCGTCTCGTCAGCAGTCGACTGGGGGTGGCCGAGCGGTCGAGCGGCCGCCCCCGCCGCATTACAGCATTCCTGTAGGGATCGTTTGTACGGTCCGTACCATCCCCGGCGGGTGATTCTTCCGCAGGGGCGCTCGGCGGAAGCACCTCCGCCGATAGACTCAATCTGCGCGTCAGGCTCACAGCGTCGTGCGTCTCCAACGCGGCATGCCACCGTCCCCTCCATGCCGTCCAAGCAACGCGGGTGCGCCCCCATTCGCACGGCTTCGGGGAGAACCGGACAGTAAGGACAAACTGTCGTGAGCAGCAAGCCTGTAGTTCTCATCGCTGAAGAGCTGTCTCCTGCCACCGTCGACGCGCTCGGGCCGGACTTCGAGATCCGCCACTGCGACGGCGCCAACCGCGCCGAGCTCCTTCCCGCCATCGCCGATGTCGACGCGATCCTGATCCGCTCCGCCACCAAGGTGGACGCGGAGGCGATCGCCGCCGCGCGCAAGCTCAAGGTCGTCGCCCGTGCCGGCGTCGGTCTCGACAACGTCGACGTCCCGTCCGCCACCAAGGCGGGCGTGATGGTCGTCAACGCGCCGACCTCCAACATCGTCACCGCCGCCGAGCTCGCCTGCGGCCTGCTGCTGTCGACGGCCCGTCACATCCCGGCCGCCAACGCCTCGCTGAAGGGCGGCGAGTGGAAGCGCAGCAAGTACACCGGCGTCGAGCTGGCCGAGAAGACCCTCGGCGTGGTCGGCCTCGGCCGCATCGGCGTGCTGGTCGCGCAGCGCATGTCCGCCTTCGGCATGAAGATCGTCGCCTACGACCCCTACATCCAGGCCGCGCGCGCCGCGCAGATGGGCGTCAAGCTCGTCTCGCTGGACGAGCTGCTGGAGGTCGCCGACTTCATCACCGTGCACCTGCCGAAGACCCCGGAGACCGTCGGTCTGATCGGTGACGAGGCGCTGCACAAGGTCAAGCCGACCGTCCGCATCGTCAACGCCGCCCGTGGCGGCATCGTCGACGAGGAGGCGCTGGCCGCCGCGCTCAAGGAGGGCCGGGTCGCCGGCGCGGGCCTGGACGTCTTCGTCAAGGAGCCCTGCACCGACTCGCCGCTCTTCGGCTTCGACAACGTCGTCGCCACCCCGCACCTCGGCGCCTCCACCGACGAGGCGCAGGAGAAGGCCGGCATCTCCGTCGCCCGCAGCGTCCGCCTCGCTCTCGCGGGCGAGCTGGTGCCGGACGCGGTCAACGTTCAGGGCGGGGTCATCGCCGAGGACGTCCGTCCGGGCCTGCCGCTCGCCGAGAAGCTCGGCCGCATCTTCACCGGCCTGGCCGGCGAGGTCGCCGTCCGTCTCGACGTCGAGGTGCGCGGCGAGATCACCCAGCACGACGTGAAGGTGCTGGAGCTGTCCGCCCTCAAGGGTGTCTTCGAGGACGTCGTCGCGGAGACCGTCTCCTACGTCAACGCCCCGCTGTTCGCGCAGGAGCGCGGCCTCGAGGTCCGTCTGACCACGCTGAGCGAGAGCCCCGAGTACCGCAACGTCATCACCGTCCGCGGCACCCTGAACGACGGCCGCGAGATCTCGGTGGCCGGCACGCTCACCGGCCCCAAGCGCCAGCAGAAGATCGTCGGCGTCAACGAGTTCGACGTGGACGTCGCCCTCACCGACTTCATGGGCTTCTTCCGCTACGAGGACCGTCCGGGTGTCGTCGGCACCCTCGGCAAGCTCCTCGGCGACGCCGGCATCAACATCGCCGGCATGCAGGTCTCCCGTGACGAGGAGGGCGGCGACGCGCTCGTCTCCCTGACGGTCGACAGCGAGATCCCGCAGGGTCTGCTGACCGAGATCGCCGCGGAGATCGGTGCGAAGTTCGCCCGCTCGGTGAACCTCTCCGCCTGATCCGCCAACGTGTGAGCCCCGCCGGGACCCGGTCCCGGCGGGCTCGAAAGGTCGGGGCGCCGTGCACAGGTCCGCTTATGAGCACATGGAACTGTGCGTGCGGGAGTACATGCCGACCGAGGGTCGGCACCGCGTCGTCGACCTGGGCTCCCGGATCTCCCCGAACCAGGCCCTGACCCACCGGGATCTGCTCACCGGGCGCGACGTCGAGTACGTCGGCGTCGACGTCCAGGACGGCCCGAACGTCGACCGGGTCATGAAGAAGCCCTACCGGATCCCGGTGCGGTCCGCGAGTGCCGACTTCGTCTTCTCCGGCCAGGCCTTCGAGCACATCCCCTTCTTCTGGGCGTCGATGCTGGAGATCGCCCGCATCCTTCGGCCGGGCGGGCACGCCTTCATCACCGCCCCCTCGCGCGGCCACGTCCACGACGCGCAGGACTGCTGGCGCTACTACCCGGACGGCTACCGGGCCATGGCCGCCTTCTCCGGCCTGGAGCTGCGCGAGGCGTACACCGACTTCCCGCCGAAGAAAGGCATCTGGCACCAGTACGGCGAGATCGACGCCAGGTACGCCTACTGGGGCGACAGCGTCGGGGTCTTCCGTAAGACCGGGACGTACCCACGCCTCCGGCTCTTCGTGGTCCGCGAAGTCACCCTCCTGTGGGCGAACCGCGTCGGCGGCGTCAAGCGCACGCCGCTGCCCGACCCCCTTCCCGGCCGTCCGGACTGCGGCCGCCCCGTGCAGCCTGCCGACGCCACGGACGGCTGAGGGCGACTGTCGGCGTCTCAGTCCCCGGCGACGCCGACGTGTTCGGAGAGCCAGTCGTTCAGCGGCCTGGTGGCCTTCAGGAAGCCGACGACGTGGCTCTTCGCCTCCGCCGTCCCCAGCCACGGCTCGACCGGCCACTGGCGCCAGGCCGCAAGGCTCTTGTGGCGCAGCAGTTCGATCCGCGGGTGGTCCTTGGCGTAGCCGCGCGGTGCGCTCTTGAGGCGGTTGTGGGACATCATCTCGATGTCCGCCCTCGTCAGCTTCGCGATGACGGACTCCAGCGCCCTGCCTGACTTCTCCTCAGCCACCGCCTCGCGAAAGCGGGCCAGCTGGTCGGGTGTCATGACGTAGCAGCCGCTGCCCGCGCCCAGACCGTCGGCGGAGAGCTGGACGTAGCCGCCGCCCTCCAGGACCGCGCCGATGTGGGTCTTGTACGGGGACTTGTCCGCCGAGAAGCGGATGTCGCGGTTGGGGCGGAAGATCTTCCCCTCGCCGAACCGCGCCGCGAGCTCCTCGAGCAGAGCCTCCATCGGCTCGCGCACGCAGCGCTCGTAGACGTCCTTGTGGGACGACCAGTAGTCCTTGCTGTTCTCCGCCTCGAGCCCCTCGTAGAACTCGAGGGCCTCGGCCGGCCAACCCTGGAAGCTCATGCTTCGAGCCTAGTCACCGCAGGGAGTCCGGGCACGCCCCGACGCCGCCGGGCCGCTCGTCCCGCCGTCCGGGTGTGCGGTCCGTCTCGGATAGTAGGAAATCCAAGTATCCGTGCAGACACTTCCGACGGCTTGTCGTAACGTGAAATGGCAAGCAGTCGGATGGTCTGCCGTATCCACGGCCATGTCCGGCTCGGCCTTTGCGCAGGAGACCCCTGTCCGGCCCTCTCTCCCCAGATCGGACCGCCGCCTGTTGAGGCAGGCATCTCCCCCAGGAGTCTCCCCATGCACTCTGTGAAGACGCGTACCCGTCGTACCCCCGCCACCGCCAAGGACCGCAACCAGGCGGCCGCCGCCCTGCAGCGCGCCCTGGACCGTCGTGACAACGGCGGCGCCACCGGCCACGAGCTGCACGCCGAGGCCGCCGCCACGCCCTCCGTCTGAGGACTCGGGCGGTCCGGCTCGGCCTCAGGACGGCGTCGTGCGGACCAGCAGCATGACGTCGACGCGGGACAGCCTGAAGGTCTGCGCGACGCGGTAGTCCTGCTGCAGCGCTTTCAGCTGTGCCGCGAGCGGCGCGGCGGGATGCGTGTAACCGGCCGTCTGCCGGACCACCCAGACCCGGTTCGGCGCATGCGCGACGCACGACGCCGGGACGGCGCAGTACGTCGGCCGGTAGGTCCCGTTCTGCTGCGGGGTCCGGGCCATGAAGAACTGGTCCAGCGTTCTCGCCTGCGGCCCCAGGTAGTAGTCCACGCCCAGGTCGATCATGTCGCCCCAGTAGGCCACGTACACCAGTCCGTCGCCGGGCCGCGCGTGCGCGGTGATGGTTCGCGCGGCGCCCTGGTAGGAGAAGTAGGTGTCCAGCGGCTTCACCGGGTAGCTGATCCACTCGTGCGCCCGGAAGGACCGAAGCCGCTGCTGGTCCGGCAGCGTGACCGCCACGGTCAGGGCGAGCCCGCACGCGGTCACCAGGGCCAGTACGGCGCGCTGCCGCGGCACGGGCAGCAGGCGGGCGACCGCGCGCCCGGCCGCGACCAGACCGGCGCCGGCGAGCACCGCCCAGCAGGGCAGGGTGAAGAGCAGGTACCGGGCCAGGAAGTACGAGGTCCCCGTCTCCGAGACCAGGGTCACCGCGACGATCGGGAGGATCGCGCCGGCGGCCGCCGTGCCGCGGGCGGGACCGTTCCCCCGCGCGAGCGCGAGACCCGCCACCACGAACAGGCCCAGAACGACCGCGCTCGCCGTCGAGCCGACCAGCGCCTCCCACAGATGGCCGAAGGCCACCTGTGGGTGCACGAGATCGGGACGGTGGACCCAGTAGAGCTGTCTGCCCACCTGTGAGTGGCTGAGCAGCAGCAGCGGTGCGAGGAGCGCGGCCACACCGGCCACGACCCCGGCGAAGGTGACGGCCGTCCGCCACGACCGGTCCCGGCGTGCGTGGAGCAGCACGATCACGCCGTGTCCCACCAGCGCCGCGAGCGCCACCAGGTGTGCGGCGCCCATGAACGCCGCCGCCACGCCGTACAGCAGCCACCGCGTCACCCCGGGGCGCTCCAGCGCTCGGAGCAGGAACAGCAGCGCGACGGCGGCGGCCATGACGACCAGGGCGTACGCGCGCGCCTCCTGCCCGTAGCGCGAGACCGCCGGGGTGACCGCGAACAGGACGCCCGCGGCGAGCCCCGCGGCGTCGCCGAAGAGGCGCCGGCCGACGCACGCCACGGCGCCGGCCGCCACGGCCACGAAGAACGCCGAGGGCAGCCGCATCGCGACCGTCGACAGGCCGAAGACGTCCGTCCACCCGTGGAGCAGCACGTAGTACAGCCCCGTGGAGGCGTCCACGTTGCCGAGCAGGTGCAGGAGCTCGGGAAAGGTGCGCCCGACGCCGCTCCAGGTCGCGTTCTCGTCGCGCCACAGCTGCGGCCGCCCGATGTGCCAGACGGCGAACAGCAGCGCCAGAGCCCCGGGCCACGCCCAGATCGGCACGGCCGCCGGGAGCCGGACGCCGCCTCGGCCCGAGGGCCGCTGCGGCGTGGTCGCCGAATCGGCCGACGGCATGGCGCCGGTCACCGTGGAGACCGGTTTGGGGGGCACTGCTACCTCGCTTTTTCCGAGAACCACTGACAGCGAAATCCGGTGGGCGGCGCTACGCCGTCCTGGTGAGGATCTTCCGCGACAGCACGAAGGTGAACGGGATCGCGGCGAGCGCCGCCACCAGCGGGGCGATCTTGTCGTTCATGTGGACGCCGCTCACCAGCACCACCGTCCCGACGCTCGTGATCACGTAGTTGGTCACGTTGGTCAGCGGGAAGCGGATGAACTTGGCCCAGGTGGGCTTCGTCCGGTAGGTGAAGTAGGTGTTCATGAAGAACGAGCCGACCATGCTCACCACGAACGCGACCGTGTAGGCCAAAAAGTACGGCATGTGCGGGTGCAGCAGCAGGTAGCAGCTGTAGAACGTGGCCGTGTTCACACCGCCGACCATGCCGAACTTGATGATCTGCCACAGGTCCTTGCGGCCGACCCGCGGGCCGCCGCGGGCGGCCTGTCCGGGCGACGTCCCGGCGTTCTCCGGACTCTCGGGGCTCTGTGTGGTCACGTCCGTCACCGCCGGTCCAGCCGATCCCCGGCGCGTTCCTTGACGAGATAGTGCGGGCGGCGCTTGGTCTCGTAGTAGATACGGCCGATGTACTCGCCGACCAGGCCGATCATCGACATCTGCAGGCCGCCGAGGCCCACGATCGCCACGATCAGGGTGACGTAGCCGGGCGCGGTGATGCCGTTGACGATCGCCAGCACGATGATGATCGCCGCGTAGAGGACCGCCAGGGCGCTGAGCGCCAGGCCGAAGTAGATGCCCAGGCGCAGCGGCCGGTTGTTGAACGAGATGAGCCCGTCGATGGCGTAGTTCAGCAGCGAGCTGAAGCGCCACTTGGTCTCGCCCGCCTCGCGGCCCGCATTGCGGTAGTCGAAGGTGACGGTGTCGAAGCCGATCCAGGAGAACAGGCCCTTGGAGAAGCGGTTGTACTCCGGCAGCGCCAGCAGCGCGTCCACGGCCTGCCGCGACAGCAGCCGGAAGTCGCCCACGCCGTCGGTCAGCTCGACGTCCACCGCGCGGTTGATCAGGCGGTAGTACGCCTTGCTGAACAGGGTCCGCACGAACCGGTCGCCCTCGCGGGTGCGCCGGGCGATGACCTGGTCGTGGCCGAGCTCGTAGAGCTCCAGCATCTTGGGGATCAGCGCCGGCGGGTGCTGCAGGTCGGCGTCCATGAGGACGACCGCGTCGCCGGTGGCCTCCTTGAGGCCGGCCAGCATGCCCGCCTCCTTGCCGAAGTTGCGGCTGAAGGAGACGTACCTGGTGGTCTGCGGGTTCTCCTTCGCCAGCGTCCGCAGCTGGTTGAGGGTCCCGTCACGGCTGCCGTCGTCGACGTAGCAGAGCTCGTACTCGATGGGCAGCTCGTCCAGCGTCTCCCGGATCTTGGCGTCGAACAGCGCGAGGACGGCTTCCTCGTTGTAGCAGGGGACGACGATCGACAGTCTCATGGGCGTTTCCGGGTCTGGTCAGGCGCGGGCGCGGGGGAGAGTGATGCGGCGGCGGAGCCAGGCGTAACCCGGCAGGGAGAGCAGTCCGAGCAGACCGACGCCGGAGCCGGCGAGGCCGGTCTTCAGTCCGGGAGGAGCGTAGGAACAGGACAGCACCTTGCCGCCCTTGGCGCCGAGCGGAATCCCGAAGAGGCCGTCGTAGTCGACCGGCTGCACGGCCCGGCCGTCGACGCTGCAGCTCCAGCCGGAGCGGACGGTGGTGGCCATGACGGCGTAGCCGGTGCTGCCGCCGGGGAGGGTGGCGCTGAAGGCGTGGCCGCCGACCTTGAGGTCGGTCGGGGCGGCGGCGTGCTGCGCGGCGACCGCGGAGGCGAGCTCGGTCGTGTCGAGGCACCCCAGGACACCGGCCGGGAGCTGCTGCACCTCGAAGGTGCCGAGGCCCACGGAGACCTTGCCGTCCTTGCCGACGGTGCCGACCTGGCGCAGGCCCGCCTTGGTCATCGGGTAGGAGCCGCTGAGGTCGACGGTCCGTCCGTTGGCCTGGAGGGTGCCCGTGGCGAAGGCCGTGTTGACGAAGACCCGCGAGCCGACCGTGCAGGAGCCGGTGAGCGTCGGGAAGGCCTTGCCCTGGACGTGCGAGGGGATCGTCAGGCTGCCGTCGGGGTTCCGGGTGACCGCCGGGCCCTGGGTCTGCGTCAGCTTCGGCACGGTCCAGACGGGCGCGCCCAGCAGGTCGTTCATCCTGGCGAACGGGTTGTCCGCCGCCTCGCCCAGGGGAGCCGAGCGGTGGAGGGTGAGCAGCGGTGACGCCTCCTGGTGGCGCTGGACGAATCCGCCCGGTGCGGACCGGTCACCGTCGAGGTACGCCGTGATGCCGAACACGGCGCGCGACGCCGGGTCGGTCGGGGTGAAGACGTGGCGCCCGGCCATCGTGTACGGGAAACCCAGATCGCTGAGCGCCTGCGTGGTCTCCTGCGGCGTGTAGCTGCTGTAGTAGTCGCCGCCCTGCGCGTCCAGGAGCTCGGAGTCGTTGTTGACGAAGATGTGCGGCCCGGGTGCGGTGCGGGACAGCGGCCATGCGTCCGTGGCCTTCAGCGCCGCCGCGGCGGCCCTGGTGTTCACGCTGACGGTCTCGTGAGGCGCGAAGTACGGGCGGATCGCGTCCCGGAGCGAGTCGATGCCGTAGACGGACATGATGGAGCAGGTGAGGACGGAGAGCCCCAGCACCGCGCCCACGACACGCTTCGCCCAGGTCCGGCGGCGGGCCGGGTTGAGCGCGAGGAGTCCGCCGAGCGCGAGGACTCCGGCCACCGCCGTCGTGGTCAGCATGTAGCCCTGCGGCCCCTGGGCGTCGGAGGCGACCCGGCCGAGGCGGGCGCAGAGCAGGACCCCGCCGAGCAGGACGGTGGCGCCCAGCAGCGCCCACACACCCGGCCGCCGGGTCAGGCACAGCCAGGCGATCATCACCATCATGGCGCTGAGCACGAAGACTTCGCGGAACGGGCTGCCGTTCGGCTTGGCGCCGCCCTGCCACAGGATCAGGGTGGGCTCGAACATCATCGAGGCCCAGGTGAACCCGAACATGAGGAGCCAGGCCGCCCGTTCACGGACCGGCACGTTCCTCGCGAACGGGAAGGCCAGCAGGAGCAGCAGCGCCAGCATGCCGACGGCGAGGTTCGGGACCGACAGGGTGTAGCGCGAGCCGGGCAGCAGCATCGCCAGCTGATCGACGACGCCGGGGATGCTGATCTGCGAGTCCGGCATCGGCGCGGCCGCCTTGCTGGCCTGGAGCGAGACCAGCAGGACCGGGGCGGCCAGGGCGACGCCGACGACCATCATCCCGGCCGCACGCAGGAGCGAGCGGACCTTCTCCCCGAGTCCGGCGTCGCGCAGGCAGACGCGGACCAGCGCGATCAGCCCGGCCGCCAGCGTCGCCATCGCCGCGGTGTAGAAGTTGCCGAACCAGCACAGCGCGACCAGCAGCGAACCCAGCACCCAGCGGCGTCCGTCGAGAGCCCAGTCGACGCAGATGCCGATCAGGGGGACCGAGACGAGCGCCCAGCACCACATCGGGTCCGGTGAGGCGTCGTTGACGGTCCAGGCGCAGAGGCCGAACCCGATGGCGAGCAGCGCCCGCAGCCACGGCGAGCCCGGCCGGAGCCGCCCCAGATAGTGCGTCATCAGGCCGGTGCCGAGGCCGATGCTCAACAGGGTGGCCAGGAACACGGACATGTTGACGGCGTCGCGCGGAAGGGCGACGGTGAGCCAGGAGAAGGGGTTGGCGAGGTAGGTGAACGCGTCGCCGAGGAACGGGACGCCGAAGGCGCTGTTCCAGTTGTAGAAGAGGTCGCCCTGGCCGGTGCCGTGGGCGAGGTCCCACAGGTGGGCGTGGAACGGCACGAACTGGTTGCCCAGGTCGTTGATCGCGCGGCCGCGGGGGCCGAACGGGTAGGTGCCGCGGGCGGCCATGGCCGCGCAGTACGCCGCCATGGCGAGGGCCGCGGCGAGCAGGCCGGCCGACAGCTCCGTCCGGGGCCGGAGGGAGGGCACCGGGGACGGCGCCGTGGCCGGCGTTCCCGTTGTGCCGCTCGCCTCCTTGAGGGAGTCGGCGGTGGCGGACACCTCTTGCCTACCTGCTTCCTGCGTCTGCTTCGAGCCCGTCGGGCGGGTCGCGGCGCCGGGGCCTGCTGTGAGAGGGCTGTGAGCCACGCTAACAGCGCTCTCTCGCGGGCCAAACTCCGCATCCTACCCGGGTGCTCAGTTCGAATGACTTATCGGTGCAGCCGTCGGCCACTGGGTCAACGGCGAATCTGCGCTGGTACGGGTCTTGCGCACGGAGCTCAGTTGTCCGTCCGCGCCGAGCACGACGACGACCGCCCGGCCCTTGGCGTCCAGGACCACTCCGGGGAGGTGGAGGTGGAAGCGCTGGGCGTCCACCCAGCTGTCGGGGACTCCGGAGGCGGCGGCGACGGAGACGCCGCCGTTGTTGTTCCGGGTGGCCAGCACCAGCCCAGGGGTGCTGCTCGCGTTCACCTCGACGCCCGCCACGCGGCCGTAGCCGCCGACGGTGTCCAGGGTGTCGGTCACCCGCCAGCTCTGGGTGCCGGCCGGGAGGTCCGCGACGATCACCTGGGCGCTGTTCGGCTCGCGGTACAGCAGCCGGATCGTGCCGTCCTGCAGCGAGAGGGCGGTGACCGGTGTGCACGAGGCCGGCAGGCCCGTCGGCTGGGCCGGACGCAGCGGCGCGCCCGGGCCGGTGGTCGACCACTGCACGACGGCCCTGGCCGCGGCGGCGAAGACGTGCAGGTTGCCGTCGGACGAGGAGACCAGCGAGATGCCGTCCTGGACGCCCACGTAGGGCTGGCGCGGCGCGGGACCGGCGGAGGCCGGCGCCGCGACGGAGGTCCAGCCGGACCAGGCTCCGTTCGCGGGCTGCTGCCGGTAGCTGATCGAGCCGGACCAGTCGCGGACCACCATCGTGGTGGTGCCGTTGCCGTCGACCAGGACGGAGGGGAAGCCCATCTCCATCGACTTGAGCGGGTCCTTGTCGGGCGAGCCGAGGCTCTGCCACGGGCCGAAGGCGGGTGTCCGCTGCGCACCGGTGTAGCCGGTCTGCTCGCAGGTGACGACCTCACGGAACTGCTCGGTGTGGGCCTGGGCCAGCGTGGTGCGCACCCCGAAGAGCACCAGCTTGCCGTCCGGGCGCCGTACGGCGGAGACCTGACCGAAGAGGCCGCCTCCGGCGATCGGCGTCGGACCGTCCCAGAGGTCCTGGCCCGCCTGGTGCTCGGTCCACACCGCAGTGGTGCCGTTCATGACAGCGAAGGCGGCGAGTCGACCGTCGCTCAGCTGCGCGACCCAGTCCACCGCGCCGGGCGCGGTGGTGCGGGTCGAGCGGGACCACGCGCCACTGGCGTAGGTGCTGACCTTGAGGTCCCCGCAGCCGGCCGGGTCGCCGCAGTCGCGGCCGTCGCTCCAGGCGTAGATGTCGGTGGCGGCCTGCTTGGGCGCGAGCAGCACCGGGCCCAGGTTGTAGGGGAGGTTCGCGTTCATGTAGCCGCGGTAGTGCTCGACCGAGGTGTGCCGCAGGGACTGCCGCGTCTGGGCCCAGTACTCGTTGAGGGCCTGCAGGGTGAAGTAGGCGGAGTAGGTGTGGTCCTGGTGGTCCAGGTACTCGGGCAGCCGCAGCGAGGGGACCGGCGGCTTCTTGCCGTTGCCGAAGTTCGGGTCCTGCTGGGGGCGGTGCACCGGGTTCGGGTCCAGGGTGCGCACCACCGTGGGGTTGTGCTGGGAGAAGAGCTTCACCAGGCTGTCGATCACGTTCTGGCGGGTGTAGGCGTAGGCGCCCTCGACCGGACTCTCCGTCGGGAGGAGCGTGGGCAGGGTCGGCGTCGCACCGACCCACAGCCCGCGGAGGCTGGCCGGCCGCGGGGCCACCAGGGCGCGCGCCTCCTGGAGCTCCATCCAGTAGATCTTCACGTTCGGGAAGTCGCGCAGGGTGTTCTTCTCGACCTGGAAGCCGGGGATCAGCTCGTCGGCCTCGATGGTCCAGGGGGCGTCCCAGCGGCCGGTCGCCATGTAGGAGTGGGCGGCCCGCAGCCCGTTCATCCGGGCGCGGACGAAGTTGGGGCGGCTGGCCGGGAACTTCCTGCCCTTGTCCTTGCGGCGCACGATCAGCGGCTCGTTGACGCCGTCGGACTCGCCGCCGGTCAGGCAGACGGTGACGGCGGGCGCGCCGGAGGATATCGCGAGCTTCAGGTCGGGGTTGTGGAAGAACAGTCCGTCGTCGGCGTGGGCGATGACGTGCACGTAGGAGGCGGAGCGCACTTCGGCGGCGTTCTGGGCGTGCGAGGCGCCCCCGGAGGAGTCGTCCGAGGCCCCCGAACCGGAGGGCAGCAACTGCCAGACTCCCGCAGCTCCCAGCACCGTGGCGGCGGCTCCGCCTGTCAGCCACAGAGCCTGACGGCGGCTGACGGGTGCCATCTCCTGAATGTTCCTCATTGCGGGGGGAGCCCTACCAACTCCGGTGCATGTCACTGGTCTCGCCAACAGGTTGCCGCTGCACGATAGACCAGGCGTGCAAGAGCATGCGGTAAGAGGCGGTTTCATCCCCCCTTACATGGTGTTCACCGCTAGGACGCTCATGAACATGTTCTGGTTCCGACCGTTCGTACGCCCCTTCTTTCACCTGACGGAGCGCCACCTGCGTCCGGATCGCGGACAGTCGGTACCAACTGCTGGACCTGCGGAGTATGGTCGATCACATGTCTCGCACTCTCCGCCTCGCAGTGATCCCTGGTGACGGTATCGGCCAGGAGGTCGTGGCCGAGGGGCTGAAGGTCCTGATCTCGGCCCTCCCCGCCGACGTGAAGGTGGAGACCGCCGAGTACGACCTCGGCGCGCGCCGCTACCACGCCACCGGCGAGACGCTGCCGGACAGCGTCCTTGAGGAGCTGAAGGGCGCCGACGCGATCCTGCTGGGCGCCATCGGCGACCCGTCCGTGCCCTCCGGCGTGCTGGAGCGCGGACTGCTGCTGAAGCTGCGCTTCGCCTTCGACCACCATGTCAACCTGCGTCCGGGCAAGCTCTTCCCGGGTGTGCAGTCGCCGCTCGCGGGCAACCCCGACATCGACTTCGTGGTCGTCCGCGAGGGCACCGAGGGCCCGTACGTCGGCAACGGCGGCTCGCTGCGCACCGGCACCGACCAGGAGATCGCCACCGAGGTCAGCCTGAACACGGCGTTCGGCATCGAGCGCGTCGTCCGCGACGCCTTCGCCCGCGCGCAGGCGCGCCCGCGTAAGAAGCTGACGCTGGTCCACAAGAACAACGTGCTGGTCCACGCCGGCCACCTGTGGAAGCGGATCTTCGACGCGGTCGCCGCCGAGTACCCCGAGGTCACCACGGACTACCTGCACGTCGACGCGGCGACGATCTTCTTCGTCACCCAGCCCGAGCGCTTCGACGTGATCGTCACCGACAACCTCTTCGGCGACATCCTGACCGACCTCGCCGCGGCCGTCACCGGCGGCATCGGCCTGGCCGCCTCGGGCAACATCAACCCCTCCGGCGCGTTCCCGTCCATGTTCGAGCCGGTCCACGGCTCCGCCCCGGACATCGCCGGCCAGGGCAAGGCCGACCCGACCGCCACGATCCTGTCGGTCGCCATGCTGCTCGGCCACCTCGGCTACGCCGAGGAGGCCGCGAGGATCGAGGCCGCCGTCGCCGCCGACCTGGCCGGGCGCGCCTCGCTCACCGCCCCGCGCACCACCTCCGAGATCGGCGACGCGCTCGCCGCCCGAGTAGCCGGCTGACCCGCCGGCTCCCGTTTCAGCTCCTCCCAGCACCGGGCCGGCGACGGCCCGGTGCTGCGCGTTTGCGCTCCTCACCGACGCGGGTCCACCGCACCTGGCTGTCGCTCACCGCCCGATCAGTGCGACTATCGACCCTGGGGACTCGCCCGCCGAGCACCCCGCCAAGACGACACGGTGAAGGACAAACGTCGATGACCTCCCTCTCTATCGAGCTCAAGCCCTCGGCCCACCCGCTGCCCGCCGCCGAGCGGGAGGCCCGGCTGGCCTCCCCCGGCTTCGGTCGCTTCTTCACCGACAACATGGTGACCATCCGCTGGACGGAGGGCCGCGGCTGGCACGACGCCCAGCTCGTGCCTTACGGCCCGCTGGAGATCGACCCGGCCAACATGACCATCCACTACGGTCAGTCGATCTTCGAGGGCCTGAAGGCCTACCGCACCGCGGACGGCCGCATCCAGACCTTCCGGCCCGAGGCCAACGCCGCCCGCTTCCAGGCGTCCGCAGCCCGCCTGGCCATGCCGGAGCTGCCCGAGGAGCTGTTCGTCGCCGCCGTCGAGGCTCTGGTCACCCAGGACCAGGCGTGGGTGCCGACCCAGGAGGAGGCCAGCCTCTACCTGCGTCCGTTCATGTTCGCCACCGAGGTCGGCCTGGGCGTGCGCCCGGCCAACGAGTACCTCTTCATGCTGATCGCCTCCCCGGCCGGCGCGTACTTCCCCGGTGGCGTCAAGCCGGTCTCCGTCTGGATCTCCGAGGAGTACGTCCGCGCGGCGCCCGGCGGCACCGGCGCGGCCAAGTGCGCCGGCAACTACGCCGCCTCGCTGGTCGCCCAGGCCCAGGCCGCCGGCCACGGTTGCGACCAGGTCGTCTGGCTGGACGCCGTGGAGCGCCGCTGGATCGAGGAGATGGGCGGCATGAACCTCTACTTCGTCTTCGGCGAGGGCGAGAACGCGAAGGTCGTCACCCCCGAGCTCTCCGGCTCGCTGCTGCCCGGCATCACCCGCGACTCGCTCCTCTCCATCGCCGCCGACCTCGGCTACGCCACCGAGGAGCGGAAGATCTCCACCGACGAGTGGCGTGAGGCGAACGCGGACGGCACCCTCACCGAGGTCTTTGCCTGCGGCACAGCCGCGGTGATCACCCCGGTCGGCTCGGTCAAGTCCGCCCGCGGCGACTGGCAGGTCGGCGACGGCAAGCCCGGCCCGGTCACCATGAGGCTCCGCGAGACGCTGCTGGCGCTGCAGACCGGTCAGCGCGAGGACACCCACGGCTGGATGCACCCGATCGTCTGAGCATCTCGTAGGACGGCCGCGTATCTCGCATCGCAAGATGCGCGGCCCGTTCCGCGGCCACTGTGTCAGACTGCGAACGTGCCCAAGCTCGCACTGATTATCAGCTGCAGCGCGCAGGTCTGAGTTCCTGAGCAGGAACCGACCAGCGTGCAGACCTCTCGCATCCGCGAGGGGTCTTTTTCGTTGAACGAGCAGCCACCGACAGGAGACCACCGGCCATGAACGCCAGTCCCAGCGACGATTTCCACGTCTTCGACACCACGCTGCGCGACGGCGCACAGCGCGAGGGCATCAACCTCACCGTCGCGGACAAGCTCGCCATCGCCCGTTACCTGGACGAGTTCGGCGTGGGCTTCATCGAGGGCGGCTGGCCCGGTGCCAACCCGCGCGACACCGAGTTCTTCGCCCGCGCGGCGAACGAACTGAAGCTGGAGAACGCCCAGCTGGTCGCCTTCGGCGCGACCCGCCGGGCCGGCGGCACCGCCGAGGACGACCCGCAACTGCGGGCCCTGGTCGCCTCCGGCGCGCCGGTGGTCACGCTCGTCGCCAAGGCCCACGACCGGCACGTGGATCTGGCGCTGCGCACCACGCTGGAGGAGAACCTGGCCATGGTCCGCGACAGCGTCGCGTACCTGCGCGCCCAGGGGAAGCGGGTGTTCATCGACTGCGAGCACTTCTTCGACGGCTACAAGGCCAACCGGGAGTACGCCCTGTCGGTCGTCCGCGCCGCGCACGAGGCCGGCGCGGACGTGGTCGTGCTCTGCGACACCAACGGCGGCATGCTGCCCGGCGGCGTCCGCGAGATCGTCGCCGACGTCCTCGCGGAGACCGGCGCGCGCCTGGGCATGCACGCCCAGGACGACACCGGCTGCGCCGTCGCCAACACCCTCGCCGCGGTCGACGCGGGCGCGACGCACGTCCAGTGCACCGCGAACGGCTACGGCGAGCGGGTCGGCAACGCCAACCTCTTCCCCGTCGTGGGCGCGCTGGAGCTCAAGTACGACCGACGGGTGCTGCCGCAGGACCGGCTCTCCGAGATGACCCGCATCTCGCACGCGATCGCCGAGGTCGTGAACCTCACCCCCTCCACGCACCAGCCCTACGTGGGCGTCTCCGCGTTCGCCCACAAGGCGGGCCTGCACGCCTCGGCCATCAAGGTCGACCCCGACCTCTACCAGCACACCGATCCGGCCCTGGTCGGCAACACCATGCGGATGCTGGTCTCCGACATGGCCGGCCGCGCCTCGGTCGAGCTCAAGGGCAAGGAGCTGGGCTACGACCTCTCCACCGACCGCGACCTCGCCGGGCGCGTGGTCGACCGGGTCAAGGAGAAGGAACTCGCCGGCTACACCTTCGAGGCGGCCGACGCCTCCTTCGAACTCCTGCTCCGTGCCGAGGTCCAGGGCGTCCAGGACCGCTTCTTCACCCTCGAGTCCTGGCGCGCCATCGCCGAGCAGCGGGCCGACGGTTCGACCGCCAACGAGGCCACCGTCAAGCTCTGGGCCAAGGGCGAGCGCATCGTCGCCACGGGGGAGGGCAACGGCCCCGTCGACGCCCTGGACGCCGCCCTGCGGGCCGCGGTGGGCCGCTTCTACCCCCAGCTGGCCAAGCTGGAACTGACGGACTACAAGGTCCGCATCCTGGAGGGCCAGCACGGCACGGGCTCCAAGACCCGCGTCCTGATCGAGACCACCGACGGCGAGTCCACCTGGTCCACGGTCGGCGTCGCCGAGAACGTCATCGGCGCCTCCTGGCAGGCCCTCGACGACGCCTACACCTTCGGGCTCGTCCGGGCCGGCCTCACTCCGTGACGGCGGGCCCGCACCCCTCGGCAAGCGCCGCCGCGGCCACCGCGGCGGCCTCCCGCGGGCTCCGGGTCTGAACGAGCACCCGCCTCGGATCGGACGCCCACACCCGGAAGATCCCGTCATGGCCCGGCCTCACCAGCGGTCCGACCGGCTCGTCGATGCGGGCGGGCACCGCGCCGGGCATGCGGACCCGGCCCCGGTGGCCCGGCTCGGGTTCCCCGATGTTCGGCCCGAGCCGGTCGGCGACCGCCCGCGGCGGTGATGTCCGGGTACGGCTCCGCGCGTCGCGTCGCCGCCGGGGAACGACGAAGGGCGCGAGGAGAGTTCCTCGCGCCCTTCCGAGTGTCGTGCCGGCTACCGCAGGCGGGCCAGCAGTGCGTGCTCGACGAGCGTGATCAGCGCGGACTTGGCGCTGTCGCGGCGGCGGGCGTCCGTGGTGATGATCGGCGTGTCGTGACCCAGCTGGAGGGCCTCGCGGACCTCTTCCGGGGTGTGGGTCTGGCTGCCGTCGAAGGCGTTGACCGCGACGATGAACGGCAGGCCGCTGTTCTCGAAGTAGTCGATCGCGGGGAAGCAGTCGGCGAGGCGGCGGGTGTCGACCAGGACGACGGCGCCGATGGCGCCGCGGACCAGGTCGTCCCACATGAACCAGAAGCGGTCCTGTCCGGGGGTGCCGAACAGGTAGAGGATCAGGTCCTCGTCGAGGGTGATGCGGCCGAAGTCCATGGCGACCGTCGTGGTCGTCTTGCCGCTGACGTGGCTGAGGTCGTCGATCCCGGCCGAGGCCGAGGTCATCACGGCCTCGGTACGCAGCGGGTTGATCTCGGAGACCGCGCCGACGAGGGTCGTCTTGCCCACGCCGAAGCCGCCCGCCACCACGATCTTCGCGGAGGTCGTGCTGCGGCCCCCGGTCGCGGCCGGGGCAGTCGGCCTAGAGCTTGCGAAGTCCACTGAGCACCCTTTCGAGCAGTGTCACATCAGGCGTTCCGCCGGATTCGCCCCCGGCGGCAGGCTGGTGGATCGCGACGAGGCCGGACTCGGCCAGGTCGGCGACGAGGATGCGGGCCACGCCGAGCGGCATCGAGAGCAGCGCCGAGATCTCGGCGACCGACTTGATGTCGGTGCACAGGCTGCAGATGCGCTGGTGCTCGGGCAGCAGAGAACCGATCCGCTCCGGGGCGGCGGTGGTCGACACCAGCGCCTCGATCGCGAGCTGGTAGCGCGGACGGGTCCGGCCGCCGGTCATCGCGTAGGGGCGGATGAGCGGCTCGTCGTCCTGGTCCATCTCGACCGGAGCGTGGGGGCGGCCGGAGGGCTGGGACTGGGGCTGCCACTCCTGCGGCTGCTGGTCCTGCCAGTAGCCGGACTGCCCGGCAAGGGGTGCCTGGTTGTAACCGGCGTACCCAGGAGCCGGGGCGTAGCCGCCGGCGGGACCGCCGAACGCGTCGTGGCCTGTCCCCGGATAGGCAGCGCCGTACTGGCCGTTCTGGTCCTCGGGCGGTGTCACGGTTCCTCCTCACAGTCGAAATGGTGCGGACGTGGTTCTTGGTGACGTCATCAGCTATGACGTCTGATCAGTGCAGAAGGCTCCCCTGGAGTTCGGCGCGGAGGGCCGGGGTGAGTACGGTTCCGGCGCGGTCGACCAGGAGGGCCATTTCGTAGCCGACGAGGCCGATGTCGCTGTCGGGGGAGGCGAGGACGGCGAGGGAGGAGCCGTCGGAGACCGCCATGATGAAGAGGAAGCCGCGTTCCATCTCGACGACGGTCTGGGTGACCTTTCCGCCTTCGAAGATGCGGGAGGCGCCCTGGGTCAGCGAGGTGAGGCCGGAGGCGACGGCGGCGAGCTGGTCGGCGCGGTCGCGGGGGAAGCCCTCGGACATGGCGAGCAGCAGTCCGTCTGCCGAGACCACCACGGTGTGCGACACCCCGGGGGTGTTGTCGACGAAGTTGGTGATCAACCAGTTGAGGTTCTGGGCCGCCTGGCTCATCTGACTCATCTTGGATCAACGCTCCTGGGGGTTGGTGCCGTACGGGCCAGAGCCCTGGTGGGGGTTGTCGCCCACGTTGTGTCCTTGCTGGATGCCGCGGCGCAGGTTGGTGAGACGCCCGCGGACCTCTTCGGGGGAACGGGACAGCTGGGGCTGGGACGCGGTCGGGTCGGGGGTGACCGCCGCGTCCGGGTCTGCGATCTGGCCGGGCAGCAGGTTCTGCCGGGGGACGCGGCGGGGCAGTCCGGAGACGGTCTTCCCGCCGTCGACGATCTCCCGGGCCGCGGCACCGCTCTGACCGGCCGCCGGCAGCGCGGCCGCGGGGCGGCCGTTGGAGGGCGGCATGACCGGCATGGCGCTGGTCGTCTGGCCGGTCTCCCTGGCGCCGGTGAACCAGTTGGGACGCTCGCCGGCCCCCTGGCTGCCGATCGCGTTGCCGCCGAGCGCGGCGCCGGGGCGCCGGGTCGGCAGCCCGCCGGGGCCCGTGGCGGGCGGCTGTGCGCCCTGCGTGGGGGCCGGGCCGGGTTCGTAGGCCGGTGCGGAGGTGCCGTAGTGCTGCATGCCCGGGGTGGAGCCGGGGGTGAAGTAGGTGTCCTCGGCGTAGTCCTGGCCGTAGCCGCCCTGGTCCGCCACGCCCGCCTCGAAGTGCTGCGAGGTGTAGCGCCCGGTCTCGAAGCCGGACTCCTGCGGGTGGCCGGTCGCGGGCTCCGCGCCGAACTGCCCGCCGTAGCCGTTGCCGCCGCCGTACTCGCCGGCGCCGGAGTAGTCGTTGCCGGGCTCGGAGCCGAACTGCGTGCCGAACTCGGAGCGGTACTGGGCTTCGGCGTTCTGCTCGAAGTTCTGGTCGTAGCCGCGGTTGCCGTAGTCCTGACCGGAGCCGTAGTCGCCGTACTCGGCGGGCGCCTGGCCGTTGTGGAAGGCGGCGGGGTCGAACGGCTCGCCCGGCTCCAGCGCGGCCGCGTTGCGGCGCTGGCCGAGACGCAGCGAGCGCTGCACCGAGTCGAGCGCGGAGGCCTGGTCGCCGGCGCCCAGGGCCCGGTCGTAGCGGCTGTCGTCGAAGCCCAGCTCGCTCGCGGTGCGCATGCCCGGCATCTCGGCGCCCTGGGCGGACTCCGGGTAGATGCGGGAGACGGTGAACTGCTCCTCGGGCTGCGCGACACCGGCGACCTGGGTCAGCCGCTCGGGCAGCATGACCAGCGAGGTGGTGCCGGCGGACTCGCCGGAGGGGCGCAGCTGGACGCGGATGCCGTGGCGCTCGGCCAGGCGGCCGACCACGAAGAGGCCCATCTGCCGGGAGACGGAGGCGTCCACCGTCGGCGGCTCGGCCAGCTTCGCGTTGATCTCTGCGAAGTCCTCGGCGGTGAGGCCGATGCCCTTGTCGTGGATCTCGACCAGCACGCGCTGGTCGGGCAGGCGGGTCGCGGTGACCCGGACCTTGGTCTGCGGGCTGGAGAAGGTGGTGGCGTTCTCCAGCAACTCGGCCAGCAGGTGCACGAGGTCGGTGACGGCGGGACCGACGACGTCGGTCTCGGGTATGCCGGCCAGTTCGATGCGCTCGTACTGCTCCACCTCGGAGGCGGCCGCGCGGAGCACGTCCACCAGCGGGATCGGCTCACCCCAGGAGCGGCCGGGGTCCTCGCCCGCCAGAACCAGCAGGTTGTCGCCGTTGCGGCGCATGCGGGTGGCGAGGTGGTCCAGCTTGAAGAGGTTCTCCAACTGGTCCGGGTCGGCCTCGTTGTTCTCCAGGTCCGTGATCAGTGCCAGCTGGCGTTCGATCAGGCCGTGCGAGCGGCGCGAGAGGTTGGTGAAGATCGCGTTGACGTTGCCACGGAGCATGGCCTGCTCGGAGGCGAGTCGGATGGCCTCGCGGTGGACCTCGTCGAAGGCGCGGGCGACCTCGGCGATCTCGTCCTTGCCGGCGACCTGGATCGGGGCGACCGTGAGGTCCACCTTGCCCGGGTCGGTCTTGGAGAGCTGGCGCACCAGGTCGGGCAGGCGCTCGTGGGCGACCTGCTGGGCGCCACGCTGCAGGCGGCGCATGTTGCCGATCATCGAGCGGGCGACGAGCGTGGTCACCAGGCCGGCCAGGAGCACCGCCACGAGCACGATGGCGCCGTTCATGATGGCGTCGTTGCGGGCGTTGTCCGCCGCGGTCGAGGACTGGTTCACCGCGTCGGCGATCAGCTTCTTCTCGACGGTGCGCAGCGCGTCGAACACGGCGCTGGTCTCGTTGGTCCACAGCGCGGGCGTGACGCCCGCGGCCCTCGCGGCCTTCGACGAGGTGGCGGTGTACATGAGCGCGACCATCTGGTCGATGGTCAGCGGCTTCTGGCTCTTGCCGCCGTTGGCCTGGGCCGCGGCCGCGGCCTGCTGGGAGGCGTTCTCCATGGCCGCCTGCACGTTCTGCAGGCCCTGGTTCAGCGCGGCGACGAACGTCGGGTCGGCGGCGTTGGTGAACTCCTGCTGGGCGATGCCCTCGAGGTAGTAGTAGGCGTAGGTGCCGAGCTGCTGGCTGCCGTAGGCCTGGGAGGCCGCGCTCTTCGGGTCGCCGTCCGGCTCGTACTTCTCCAGCAGCATGTGCAGCACGATGGCCTGCACGATCGAGTCGGCGTCCTTGGCCAGGGTGATCGCGTAGATCGCGCGGCCGTCGGAGTTGATGCTGCTGCCGTTGCCGAAGACCAGCTCGTTGTCGAGACCCTGGAGCGCGGAGGTGAGCGAGGAGTACTTCACCTCGATCGAGGTGCCCGGCTGGCTGTAGTTCATCTTCCGCATCGTGTCGATGCCCTGCAGTTCCTTCAGGGCATCCGAGACGCGCGTCCGGACGTGGCCGATGTTCGGCGCGTTCGCGGCCAGCTGCTTGAAGTGGTCGATCGCAGCGTTGGTCGTGCTCTGCAGGGCGGTGACCGTCGCGTTGGGCTTCTGCGCCTCGGCCGGCGTCATCAGGTAGGGAAGGGAACCGTTGCGTTCCAGGTCGATGTCTTCTTCGACGGCGGCCGCGGCCTCGACCAGTTTCGCCGTCTTCTCCGCGTCCTGGGCGTTCCGCCAGCTCGTGACCGAGCTCTGCACCCGCAGGCCGGCGAAGGCCAGGGCCGCGACGACGGGAACCAGGAGGATGGCGATCAGCTTGAAGGGCAGGCGTCGGTTGCTCAGGGAGAGCCGACCTGCAGGCCGGACCTGGGGTGCGCTACCGGCACCTGGAGCTGCCTCGTTGTGGCTCACTCGACTCAACCTCTCGGCCGGGGCGGCCTTGTCGTGCATACCGGGGGTCATCCCACGGTGGCTGGCATTTCAGCACGGGCGAATGGCCTGGGCCAAACACCCTCCGCTTCGCTGGGATCCTGGTGTAAATAGGACATAAACACCCACGAACGGCGAATGCTCACCCCGCTGTGGGCGGAGCGTATGCGTTCGCTTACCGCTGGTGAGAGCCGGGTGGGAAATGCGTGTCGAACCGTTATAGAAAGTTCAGCACGCGGTCGTCCCCGGCTCGGGAACGGCGACGGCGGCGTCGCCGCCTCTCAGCGAAGTCTGGCGAGCAACGCGTGCTCGACGAGCGTGATCAGCGCGGACTTGGCGCTGTCCCGCCGCCGGGCATCGGTGGCGATGATGGGCGTGTCCGGCCCCAACTGCAGGGCGTCGCGGACCTCTTCGGGGCTGTGCGTGGCGAAGCCGTCGAAGTTGTTGAGGGCCACGACGAACGGCAGGCCGCTGTTCTCGAAGTAGTCGATCGCGGGGAAGCAGTCGGCGAGGCGGCGGGTGTCGACCAGGACGACGGCGCCGATGGCGCCGCGGACCAGGTCGTCCCACATGAACCAGAAGCGGTCCTGTCCGGGGGTGCCGAACAGGTAGAGGATCAGGTCCGCGTCGAGCGTGATGCGGCCGAAGTCCATCGCGACCGTGGTCGTGGTCTTCCCGCCGACGTGCGTCAGGTCGTCGATCCCGGCCGAGGCCGAGGTCATCACGGCCTCCGTGCGCAGCGGGTTGATCTCGGAGACCGCGCCGACGAGGGTCGTCTTGCCCACGCCGAACCCGCCCGCCACCACGATCTTCGCGGAGGTGGTGGCCCGGGTGGCCGTGGCCGGGCTAGAGCTTGCGAAGTCCACTGAGCACCCTTTCGAGCAGCGTGACGTCGGGGGCGCCGCCGTTGTCGGAGGCGGCGGCCGGCTGGTGGATGGCGACCAGGCCCGCCTCGGCCAGGTCGGCGACGAGGATGCGGGCGACGCCGAGCGGCATGGGGACGAGGGCGGAGACCTCCGCCACCGACTTGACCTCGCGGCACAGGTCGACGATCCGCGCGTGCTCCGGCAGCAGCGTGCCCGAGCGGTACGCCTGGGGCGTGCTGGTGACCAGCGCCTCGATGGCGAGCTGGTAGCGCGGACGGGTACGGCCGCCGGTCATCGCATACGGGCGTACCAGCGGCTGGCGTGCGCCGCCCTGGCCTCCGTGCGGTGTCGTCATCAGTCCTCCTAGTGCTGCAGCGGCCGTCGTGCCTTTCCGCGGCGAGGGTGGGTGGTGCCTTGTTGCGGGTCTGGCGTGCTGCTGATGCGGTGCTGCTCGTGCGGGGTGCTGCTGTGGGCCGTCGGTCTTGTCGTGGGGTGCCGCGGCGGTCGCCGCGACACGAGTGGCACCGGAGTGTACGGGGCCGACGGCCCGTGAGTCCCGACCGGGTCGGGATTCACGGGCCGAGGTGGTCTATCTCTCATCCGTTCCACACCGGACCGACACCGCGTCAGTGCAGAAGACTGCCCTGGAGTTCGGCGCGGAGGGCCGGGGTGAGTACGGTTCCGGCGCGGTCGACCAGGAGGGCCATTTCGTAGCCGACGAGGCCGATGTCGCTGTCGGGGGAGGCGAGGACGGCGAGGGAGGAGCCGTCGGAGACCGCCATGATGAAGAGGAAGCCGCGTTCCATCTCGACGACGGTCTGGGTGACCTTTCCGCCTTCGAAGATGCGGGAGGCGCCCTGGGTCAGCGAGGTGAGGCCGGAGGCGACGGCGGCGAGCTGGTCGGCGCGGTCGCGGGGGAAGCCCTCGGACATGGCGAGCAGCAGTCCGTCTGCCGAGACCACCACGGTGTGCGACACCCCGGGGGTGTTGTCGACGAAGTTGGTGATCAACCAGTTGAGGTTCTGGGCCGCCTGGCTCATCTGACTCATTGATCAACGCTCCTGGGAGTTGCTGCCGTACGGGCCGGAGCCCTGACCGGGACCGGACGAACCGGCGGCGCGGCCCTGCTGGATGCCGCGACGCAGGTTGGTGAGACGCCCGCGGACCTCGTCCGGGTTGCGGGAGACCTGCGGACCGGGAAGAGCCTGGGACTCCGCCTGGCCCGGGACCAGGTTGGCCTTGGGCACGCGGCGCGGCAGACCGGACGGCATCACGCCGCCCGCGCTGGGCTCGCGCACCTGCTCGGCCCGGCGCCACGTCTCGTCGTTGGCCGAGCTGCGCCACGGCGTCTGGTCGGCGCCCATGCCGGTCACACCGGTCGAGCCCGTGGGGCCCTGCGCCGGACGGGCCGGACCGCCGTCGGCCGGACGGCCGCCGAACTGGTCCGCGCCGAACTGCGCGGTGTCGAACTGGCCGGTGGCCGACGGGCCGCCGAACTGCGCGGTCCCGGAGGCCGACTGGTCGCCCGCCTCGGTGCCGGACACCTGCACGCCGCGCATCCGCTCGGCGCGACCGGCGCGGAACCAGGTCGTCTCCATCTGCTCGAAGATCGGCGACGGGGCCGCGGACTCGCTCGCCGGAGGCAGCGCGCGAGTGAGCGGGTCGGAGGCGAAGTCCTGCTGCGGCGTGGCCTGCGGCTGCGGCGGGACCGGAGCCGGCGGCACCGGGCGGGCCGGAGGCTCCTCGTCGAAGCGCGGCCGGGCGAACTGCGCGGTGCTGTCACCCGGGACGTTCTGGCCGCCGAGGCCCTGACCGCCCAGCGGCTGGCCACCGAGGGTCTGCCCGCCGGGAGTCTGCCCGCCGAGGTTCTGCCCGCCGAGGTTCTGCCCGCCGGGGTTGGGACCACCGAGGTTCTGGCCACCGTCGTGGCGACCGCCCGCGGGCGAACCGTGCTGCGGCTGCTCGGCCCAGAGCGAGGGCTCGAGGCCGCGCTCCTGGCCGAAACCGGCCTCGCCGCGGCTGCCGGAGGCACCGGGAGCACCAGGAGTGCCGGGGATGCCGAACGGCTGCTGCTGGCCCTGCTGGGGAGCCGGGGCCTGCGCGCCGCGCTGCGGCAGCGGACCGGCACCGGGCAGCGGCATGCCGCGGCCGTCGGTGCGGCTGGAGTCGAAGCCACCCGGCTGACCGGTCGGCGCCGACTGCGGGAAGCCCTGCTGGGCCGCCGGGGCGGCGGGCGTCGCCGCGCCGCCGCGCTGGGGCAGGGGCTGACCACCGAAGGTGTTGTCCTGGCCGGCGCCCGGGCCGGTGGGGAGGCCGCGGCCGTCGGTCGGCTGTGCGCCGCGCTGCGGGAGGGGCTGACCACCGAAGGTGTTGTCCTGGCCGGCGCCCGGGCCGGTGGGGAGGCCGCGGCCGTCGGTCGGCTGTGCGCCGCGCTGCGGCAGGCCGCTCTGCGTGGTGGAGCCGGCCGAGGAGCCCTGCGGCAGGCCCAGGTTCGGCTGCGACTGCTGCGGCAGCGTGGGACGGCCGCCACGGCCGTCGAGGCCGCCCTGCGGGCCGGAGGCCAGCGGGGTGCGCTGCGGCCCGGCGGGAGCCGCCGTGCGCTGCGGACCCCCCGGAGCGGCCTTGGCACCGCCCGCAGCACCGGCGCGGCGCTCGGCCACGTTGGTGACGTCGACCGGGAGCATGACCAGCGCGGTGGTGCCGCCGGAGTCGCTCGGACGCAGCTGGATGCGGATGCCGTGGCGCAGCGAGAGTCGACCGACCACGAAGAGGCCCATGCGGCGGGAGACGGAGACGTCCACCACCGGCGGGTTCGCCAGGCGCTCGTTGATCTCGGCCAGGTCGTCGGGGGAGAGACCGATGCCGGTGTCGTGGATCTCGATCAGCACGCGGCCGTCGGGCAGCGCGTGACCGGTGACCCGGACGCGGGTCTGCGGGCTGGAGAACGACGTCGCGTTCTCGAGCAGCTCTGCGAGCAGGTGCACGAGGTCGTTGACGACGCGGCCGGCGACCTCGGCGGTCGGCACCGAGGCCAGTTCGATGCGCTCGTACTGCTCCACCTCGGAGGCGGCGGCACGGAGCACGTCGACCAGCGGGACCGGGCGGGTCCAGCGGCGGCCCGGGTCCTCACCCGCGAGGACGAGGAGGTTCTCACCGTTACGACGCATACGCGTCGCGAGGTGGTCGAGCTTGAACAGCTGGGCCAGCTGGTCCGGGTCCGCCTCACGCGACTCCAGCTCGGAGATCATCGCCAGCTGGCGCTGGATCAGACCCTGCGAGCGGCGCGAGAGGTTGGTGAACATCGCGTTGATGTTGCCTCGGAGCAGGGCCTGCTCGGCGGCGAGTCGGACGGCCTGGCTGTGGACCTTGTCGAAGGCTCGGGCCACGTGCCCGATCTCGTCCCTGGTGTCGATACCGATCGGCTGGATCGTGACGTCCACGTCCTGCGGGTCGGCCTCGGAGAGCTTGCGGACCATCTCCGGCAGCGTGTGCTCGGCGACGTCCTCGGCGGTCTGCTGCAGCTTGGCCAGGGTGCGCACCATCGAGCGGGCCACCAGACCGGCGCCGAGGATGGCGACCAGGAGGACCGCGACGATCAGACCGGCGTTGGCGTAGGCGTCGGCCTGGGCCTGCGAGCGCAGGTTGGCGGACGTCGTGTTCAGCTCCTGGACCAGGAAGGACTCGTCCTGGGCCATCTGCAGCATCTGCGTGTGGGACTGCGAGTACCAGTCCTGCGCGGTCTCGGTCTCGGCGTCGAGCGGCGTGGTCGCCGTCAGCACCTTCTTGGCCCAGCGCTGGGCCAGGTCGATGTTGGTGTTCGACTGCCAGGCGCCGATCAGGTTGGTCGCCTTGGAGGTGCCGTAGAGGGCCTGGAACTCCGTCTGCGCGGTCGCCGCGTCCTGGAGCGCCGAGTTGGCGTACTCCCGGTCGCTCGGGGCGATCGTCGGCGTCGGCTGCGTCGCGTTCGGCTGCTGGAAGGCGAGCGCGCCGAGCAGCGTGGAGCGGACGATGGCCATGTCCTCGTGCCACTGCGTGAAGGCCTGCAGCGACCGGGTCGCCTGGACCAGCTGGAGGTTGGAGGACGCGAGGGCGAGGTCCTGGGTGACCTGGGTCAGCGGCGTGATCAGGCCGTCGAACGCGGCGACGGTCTTCTGCAGCTCAGGCCCGTTCCCGGCGTCGGCCGGGTACTGGAACGCGTTCTTCTCGATGGTCGGGAGCTGTCCGAGCTTCAGCTGCACCGAGACGATGTCGACGCCGTTGCCGGGGAGTTGCGACTTGTCGAGCGAGTCGATCAGGTTGCTCAGCGTCTGGTGCCGCTTGGCGGTCTGCGACATGTCGTAGAGCACCTGGCTGTTGCTCTGCACGCTCTGACCCTGGATGCCGCTGGCGAGCGCCATGTCGTCGCGCTCGTCCTCGAGCGCGATGGCGAGCAGCGTGGCGGCCTGGGCCACGTCACCGAGCTTGGCGACGTTGTCCAGCTGCTGCTGGGTCTGGAGCGAGCCCTGGATACGCAGACCACCGAGGACGATGGCCGCGACCACGGGGAGCACCAGCAGCGCGGTCAGCCTGGAGCGGATGCGCCAGTTGCCGAGGGAGTACCGACGTGTCCTGACGGCCTTGGGCGGGGTCACCCGCCCGATCCGGCTCGCGCCGGAGGGGCCGTCCTTCTGGTCGCCCTTGGCGTTCCCGGCGCCCGATGTGGCGCCCGGACCGGCGGTCTCGGGGCCGGGTCGGCCCGCGGCGGCTCCGGGGCGCGAGCCCTCGGCGGCGTGGGGGGCATTCGGCGACGGCTGCTGGTGGCCAGCTGCTCCGCGGTCCGCCGGGTTGCCCGCGCCGCCGCCCCTCTTGATACGTCCCTGCACTAGCGTCGCAACCTCTGGACCAGGCGTCCCGCGCTGTGCGCAGCAGCGGAACGGTGTCGAGTTCTCGGAGGGCGTGGACCCCGGTCGGGTCCGAGCCTCGCCCGGTGGAGTTTGTCTCCAAGCCGCCGTCGGGAGCCCCGGTGCCGAGCTTCTTGCTGGGTGGGGGCGGCTCCGGCGGTCCGTGGCATTCCAGCACAGCCCCCGATCTCCAACAAGGGGCGACGCTCGGTAGTGAAGCGTGTGACCATCAGTGGTGTGGCTGTGACGCAACGTGCGAAATGGGGTCGAGGAAACCGTACGTTTCGGACATGCGTGCGTCCGAGCTGCGCGTGAGCGGGTGACGGCGCGTCATGATTTTGTCCGATATGGCCTTTATGTCCAACCTATGGATGGGGGCACAATGCCGTAACTGTCGGTTCTGGAGTGCCGGGAAGTGACCAACCTCACAGCATATGAGGTGGTGCCGAGTGCCTCTCCTGTGGAATGAGATCCTGGATGTGGGCACAGCACGTGGCCCCCTGCCGATCGAGACCAAGGTGAGTCACCGGTGACCTTCAAGACGACCATGAGCTTCCGTCCCACGGCCAACCCGCGCCGGACCCAGCTCGCCGCCCTGCCGGAGAACGCCGGCCCCGCGCTGCGCCAGTCCGCCGAGCGGCCCGCGGAGCTCCCGCAGCAGACGGCCAACCCGCGCCGGACCAACCTGATGGTCGCGCCGCCGGTGCAGGTCGCGGAGTAACCGCGCCACGCTTCGTCGAGGGCCCCGCTTCGGCGGGGCCCTTCGCGTCGCCCGGACCGCCGGCGTCGTCCGGACTAGGGTGGGTCGTGATCCACCCGTTCTGCTCCGAGGAGACGTCCGCACCGTGCGCATCGCCAGGTACACCCACGAGGGCGAGGTCACCTTCGGGGTCATCGACGCCGAGGCCGAGACCGTCGCCGCGCTCGCCGGCCATCCGTTCGGCGAACTCCAGCCGACCGGCGCGGTGCTGCCGCTGGCCGACGTACGCCTGCTGACTCCGATGCTGCCGAGCAAGATCGTGGCCGTCGGCCGTAACTACGCCGCCCACGCCGCCGAACTCGGCCACGAGGTGCCCGAGGCGCCGCTCACCTTCTTCAAGCCGTCGACCTCCGTCATCGGCCCGACGGAGAACATCGCCTACCCGCCGTTCTCCGCCGACGTGCAGTACGAGGCCGAACTGGCCGTCGTCATCGGCCGGATGTGCCGCGAGGTCCCGCACGCCCGGGTGGCCGACGTGATCTTCGGCTACACCTGCGCCAACGACGTCACCGCCCGCGACATCCAGCAGCGCGAGGGCCAGTGGGCCCGCGCCAAGGGCTTCGACACCTCGTGCCCGCTCGGCCCGTGGATCGAGACCGACCTCGACCCGTCCGACCTCGCCGTCACCTGCACCGTCAACGGTGAGCTGCGCCAGGCAGGCCGCACTTCGCAGATGGTCCGCTCGATCGCCGACCTGGTCGTCCACATCTCCGACGCGATGACGCTGCTCCCCGGCGACGTCATTCTCACCGGCACTCCGGCGGGCGTCGGCCCGCTGCAGATCGGCGACGAGGTCGCCGTCACCGTCGAGGGGATCGGCACGCTGAGCAACCGCGTGGTCAAGCGTGGCTGACAGGGTCGCCGAGGAGGTCCGAGGCGTTCTCTGGGACATCGACGACACCCTCTTCGACTACTCCGGCGCCGAACGCGCCGGAATCCTGGAGTACCTGGCCGCGCTCGGGCTGCTCGACGCCTTCACCTCCGCCGAGGAGGCGCACGCGTCGTGGAACGCGGACATGGAGGCCGCCTACGAGCGCTTCCTGGCCGGCGAGCTCGGGTTCCAGGAGCAGCGCCGGGTCCGGGTCGAGGCCTTCCTCGGCCGGATCGGCCGTGCCGCCGCGGACCCCGACGTGTGGTTCGCCGGTTACCTCGACGCCTTCACCCGGCACCGTCGCGTCTTCGACGACGTGATACCGGCGCTCGACGCGCTGTCCGGTTACCGGCACGGGCTGCTGAGCAACTCCTCCAGCCGCTACCAGGAGGACAAGCTGGCCGCGATCGGCCTGCGCGGGCGCTTCGTCTCGCTGGTCTGCTCCGGCGAGATCGGGCACGCCAAGCCCGCTCCGGAAGCCTTCCTGGCCGGCTGCGCCGCGCTGGGCCTGCCGCCCGGCCAGGTGGTCTACGTCGGGGACAAGCTGACGACCGACGCGCACGGCGCGCTCGCGGCCGGGCTGCGGGCCGTCTGGCTGGACCGGAGGGGAGTCGGCGAGGGCGTCGACGTGCCGCGCGTGCGGACCCTCGCTGACCTGCCGGAGCTGCTCCGGGTTATCGATTTTGGAGCGCCGCCCCCCATCCGGTAGTGTTCTTCTTGTTGCGCCGCCCGGGAGGGACGGGGGGAGACCCGAGAGGTCCTCACCAAGATCACCTGGACAGTGCGATGGGGTATGGTGTAATTGGCAGCACGACTGATTCTGGTTCAGTTAGTCTAGGTTCGAGTCCTGGTACCCCAGCTCACAATGAAATAGTGATCTCGCCCCCGTTGTGTAGCGGCCTAGCACGCTGCCCTCTCACGGCAGTAGCGCCGGTTCGAATCCGGTCGGGGGTACT
>NZ_BBPP01000024.1:26851-55451 GCF_000787835.1 Streptacidiphilus melanogenes | reverse complement strand
TTGGGGTATGGTGTAATTGGCAGCACGAGTGATTCTGGTTCATTTAGTCTAGGTTCGAGTCCTGGTACCCCAGCTCCGAAACGTACGAAGACCCGTGAGGGTCTTTTTTTGTTTTCCCGGGTATATCCGAACGCATGGAAAAGGGCGGACCGCCGTAACGGTCCGCCCTGCTGATGAGGGGTCAGGCGCGGCGCAGCGCCTCGGTGAGACGCGCGGCGGCCTCGACGATGGCCTGAGCGTGGAGCCGGCCCGGGTGCCGGGTCAGCCGCTCGATCGGGCCGGAGACGGAGACCGCCGCCACGACCCGGTTCGAAGGACCGCGCACCGGCGCCGAGACGGACGCCACCCCGGGCTCGCGCTCGCCGATCGACTGCGCCCAGCCGCGGCGTCTCACGCCGGACAGGGCGGTCGCGGTGAAACGCGCGCCCTGGAGGCCGCGGTGCAGCCGCTCCGGCTCCTCCCAGGCCAGCAGGACCTGGGCCGCGGAGCCGGCCTTCATCGGGAGGGTCGAGCCCACCGGGACGGTGTCCCGCAGGCCGGAGAGCCGCTCGGCGGCGGCCACACAGATGCGGAGATCGCCCTGCCGCCGGTACAGCTGCGCGCTCTCGCCCGTCACGTCGCGGAGGTGGGTGAGCACCGGGCCGGCCGTGGCCAGCAGTCGGTCCTCGCCCGCCGCGGCGGCGAGCTCGGAGAGGCGGGGCCCGAGGATGAAGCGGCCCTGCATGTCACGCGTGACCAAGCGGTGGTGCTCCAGAGCGACCGCCAACCGGTGCGCGGTAGGACGCGCCAATCCGGTGGCCGAGACCAGCCCGGCCAGGGTCGCGGGGCCTGCCTCTAGCGCGCTCAGCACCAGAGCAGCCTTGTCGAGAACGCCGACGCCACTAGAGTTGTCCATGCCCTGATATTGCAGTCTCGGATCGCGAGACGCAAGTTCAATCTTCTGGGAACTGCGTCACTCTGGATGAACAGGGGCTTCCGAGGGGCTTCCTGGGGGCTCCGACAGGAGCTTCTGCCAAAGCACGCCATAGCAATCGACGGCTTGACCGGCGACGTCGCCGGTCGGAGGGACAGCGATGGGACGCACACTCGCGGAGAAGGTCTGGGACGACCACGTCGTTCGGCGCGCCGAGGGCGAGCCCGACCTCCTCTTCATCGATCTCCACCTGCTGCACGAGGTGACCAGCCCGCAGGCCTTCGACGGCCTGCGCCTCGCCGACCGCAAGGTGCGTCGCACGGACCTCACCATCGCCACCGAGGACCACAACACCCCGACCCTCGACATCGACAAGCCGATCGCGGACCCCGTCTCCAGGGTCCAGTTGGAGACGCTGCGCGCCAACTGCGCCGAGTTCGGCGTACGCCTGCACTCGCTGGGCGACGTGGAGCAGGGCGTCGTCCACGTGGTGGGACCCCAGCTGGGACTGACCCAGCCCGGCACCACCGTGGTCTGCGGCGACTCGCACACCTCCACCCACGGCGCCTTCGGCGCACTGGCCTTCGGCATCGGCACCAGCCAGGTCGAGCACGTGCTGGCCACCCAGACGCTGCCGATGGCCCGCCCGAAGACGATGGCCATCACGGTGGAGGGCGAACTGCCCGACGGCGTCACCGCCAAGGACCTGATCCTGGCCGTCATCGCCAAGATCGGCACCGGCGGCGGCCAGGGCTACGTCCTGGAGTACCGCGGCTCGGCGATCCGCAGCCTCTCCATGGAGGCCCGGATGACCGTCTGCAACATGTCGATCGAGGCCGGCGCCCGCGCCGGGATGATCGCTCCGGACGAGACCACCTTCGCCTACCTCGAGGGCCGCGACCACGCGCCCAAGGGTGCGGACTGGGACGCCGCCGTGGCGTACTGGAAGACCCTGGCCACCGACGAGGACGCGGTCTTCGACGCCGAGGTCTTCATCGACGCGAACGAGCTGACCCCGTTCGTCACCTGGGGCACCAATCCCGGCCAGGGCGCGCCGCTGGGCGCGAACGTGCCGGACCCGGCGTCGTTCGAGGACCCGCAGGAGCGCATCGCCGCCGAGAACGCGCTGACGTACATGGGCCTGACGGCCGGCACCCCGCTGCGCGAGGTGAAGGTCGACGCGGTCTTCGTCGGCTCCTGCACCAACGGTCGGATCGAGGACCTGCGCGCGGCCGCCGCCGTCGTGGAGGGCCGCCGGATCGCCGACGGCGTGCGGATGCTGGTCGTCCCCGGCTCCGTCCGCGTCGCGCTCCAGGCCATCGACGAGGGTCTGGACAAGGTCTTCACCGCGGCCGGCGCCGAGTGGCGCCACGCCGGTTGCTCGATGTGTCTGGGCATGAACCCCGACCAGCTGGCCCCCGGTGAGCGCTGCGCGTCCACCTCCAACCGCAACTTCGAGGGGCGTCAGGGCAAGGGCGGCCGCACCCACCTGGTCTCCCCGCAGGTGGCCGCCGCCACCGCGGTGCTGGGCCATCTGGCCTCGCCCGCCGACCTGTCCGACGCACCGCAGCTCGTGGAGGCCTGAACCGCCATGGAGAAGTTCACTTCGCACACCGGCCGGGCCGTCCCGCTGCGCCGCAGCAACGTCGACACCGACCAGATCATCCCGGCCCACTGGCTCAAGAAGGTCACCCGGAACGGCTTCGAGGACGGCCTGTTCGAGGCGTGGCGCAAGGACGAGTCCTTCGTCCTGAACCGCCCGGAGCGTCAGGGCGCGACGGTCCTGATCGCCGGCCCCGAGTTCGGCACCGGTTCCTCGCGCGAGCACGCCGTCTGGGCGCTCCAGAACTACGGCTTCAAGGCCGTCATCTCCTCCCGCTTCGCGGACATCTTCCGCGGCAACTCCCTGAAGAACGGCCTGCTGACGGTGATCCTGCCGCAGGAGACCGTGGAGCGGCTGTGGGCGGTCGTCGAGGCCGACCCGCAGGCGGAGGTGACCGTCGACCTGGAGGCCCGCGAGGTCCGAGCGGAGGGTGTCAACGCCCCGTTCGAGCTGGACGAGAACGTCCGTTGGCGGCTGCTGAACGGCCTGGACGACATCTCCATCACCCTCCAGCAGGAGGCCGACATCGCCGCGTACGAGACCGGCCGACCCGCCTTCAAGCCGACCACCACGCCCGTCGGCTGAGCCTCCAGCAGCGCTTTTTCGCCACACCAAGGCAGCCCCCCGGTGTCCACCGGGGGGCTGCCTCGTTTCTTCCCCGTGACTGTGTGTAAGGTCAACGCCGGGCGCAGGCAGGAGATAACCGGCCACGAGTGGCACAATCTCCGCATGAGTCCCAGTGACCCGCCCCCAGGCGGCGACGACGCGGAGCTGAACGAGGAGGCCGCGGACGTCGAGCTCTACGGGGTGGTCGCACAGCGACTCAAGGATGCACACGCCCGTGTGCGTGCTCTGGACGTGTCGGACGCGGAGAGGGCCGCGTTGACCCGTTCGTTGCTCATGGTGACGGAGGCGGCGAAGCGCGATCTCCCGGAAGCCGCACGGAGGTTGGCGCGTTTCGTAGCGGACCTGGACGGCCTCGGGCCGACCGGTCGGACGACGGGCTGAAACCCGAATCCATTGCGACACAAGGGTGATGCGCCCGTTTGGTTATTGAAATGGCGTATATACATGCCTAACGTGCGAATTGCCCAGAAAGAATCTTCCGGGCAACCGTTTCCGAAGGGGAAGACGTGAACAAGGCGCAGCTTGTTGAAGCGGTGGCCGAGCAGCTTGGTGGCCGTCGCGCCGCCGCAGAGGCAGTTGATGCTGTGCTCGACACCATCGTGCGTGCGGTGACCGCGGGCGACCGCGTGTCGGTGACCGGTTTCGGGACTTTCGAGAAGGTGGACCGCGCCGCGCGGTTCGCCCGTAACCCGCAGACCGGCGACCGGGTCAAGGTCAAGAAGACCGCGGTTCCGCGGTTCCGCCCGGGCCAGGGGTTCAAGGACCTGGTCAGCGGCTCGAAGAAGCTCCCGAAGTCGGGTGTCGCGGTCCGCAAGGCCCCCAAGGGCTCGCTGACCCCGGGCAAGTCCGGCATGGTCGCTCCGGCCGGCTCGCCGGCCGCGAAGAAGGCCGCTGCCGCGGCCAAGAAGGCCACGGCGAAGAAGACCACCGCCACGGTCAAGAAGGCCGCCGCCAAGAAGACGACGGCGGCTGCGGCGACGGCGAAGAAGACCACCGCCAAGAAGACCACGGCGGCCAAGACCGCCACGGCGAAGAAGACCACCGCCAAGAAGACCACGGCGGCGGTCAAGGCCCCGGCGAAGAAGACGGTCACCGCGAGCACCTCCCGCCCCGCGGCGAAGAAGGCCACGACGGCGACGAAGGCCACCTCGGCGGCCAAGAAGACCACCGCCAAGAAGGCGACCGCCAAGAAGGCCGCGGCCAAGTAACCCAGCACGTCGAGCACACCCTCCGCAGGGGCGCGCTGAACCCACCCGGTTCACCGCGCCCCTCGGCATCCCGCGGCTCCGCCGCCTGGGCGCGACCGGTCCGGAGATGCTCCCGCCTGTGGTTGCCCCCACCTCAGGGGCGCGGAACTGCGCGACAAGCAACCCGCGCAGCTAGAGCCCCGAACGCGCAGGGCCGTCCGCACGTCGTTGGTTTCTCGCGCAGTCCCCGCCCCCGGGGTGAGTGCAGCTGATCGCGGGACCGTCGGGGACCCCTCGCGCCCCCGAGCGAGGGGCAACGACAGGCGGGAGCGAAGGCTCAGAACGTCTGGAGGGTGATGAGCGTGATGCGGCGGTTCGCGCCGTTGCCCTCGGTTTCGATGCGGACGCGCTGGCCCGGGCGCAGGAGGCGCAGGCCGCCCGCGTCGAAGGCCGCCGAGTCGAACGGCAGGGGGGTGCCGTCGTCGAGCAGCACCTGGCCGCTGCGGCTGTCGGGGGAGTACGTGTACGCGGTCGCCTGCATGAGGCCAAGCGTAGTCAGCGTGTGCCGCCCCGCGCCCAGGGCCAGGGCCACGCGCAGATCCGCGCCCGTGTCCACGTCCCGTCTCACGCTCGCGACGCCGTCGAGACGGAGCTCCACCGCGCCGGAGGCGGCATGCGCGGCGCGCGACTCCCCGCCGAAGAGGGGACGCAGCGGAACCCCGGCGGCAGCCGCCAGCAGCGTCGTGCCGACGCCCTGCGTGTCGGGCAGGAACGCCCGCGGGTGGGCCGCCGCCGCGGCCAGCGCGCTTGCGAGTTCGAGCGGGCGGAGGGCCGGCAGATCCGCGGACATCGCCGCCACCGCGCCCGCGCCCAGCACCGTGCGCGCGTACTGCACGCCGTGGGCCAGCGCCGCGTTGAGGCCGGCGGCCGGTGTGTCGGGTATGACGGAGGCGCCCGCGAGGGCCAGCGCCGCGCCCGCGTGCTCGTCGTCGCAGACCGCCACGAGGCCCGTCACCGCCGCGCACTGCCTGGCCGCGGCGACCGTGTCCAGCGCGAAGGCCAGAGCCAGCTGCGGCCGGAGCGATCCGACCGCGGGCGCGAGGCGGGACTTGCCCTCGGCCGGCGGCTTCAGCGGGATCACCACGGTCGTGTTCGGCGTCGTCATCGGCGCCCATTCTGCACGGAAGTAGGGCCGTCCGGCGGGGGGTGCCTCGACAGTGCCACAAGGCAGGGGCGACACTTGTGCGGTTGAACGTTAAGAATCACCGTCGGCCCCGCGGGGGACGGCGCGCAAAGGAGGAGTGCACGTGCCCGGCTCCAGCACCAGGGCGGCGCGCCGCAGATACGGCTTCTGGTACCGCCTGGCGGCTGTGATCGCGAAGCCCCCGCTGTTCGCGCTGACGAAGCGGGACTGGAGCGGTTACGAGAACATTCCGGCCGAGGGCGGATTCCTCACCGCGATCAACCACAACTCGTATTTGGACCCGCTGGTCTACGGGCACTTCCAGTACGACTCCGGACGTCCCGCGCGATTTCTGGCGAAGGCCGGCGTCTTCAAGTTGCCGGTGATCAAGCAGATTCTGCACGGGGCCCGAATGATCCCCGTGTACCGCGGTTCGACCGACGCGACGCAGGCTTTCCGGGCCGCGATCGACGCCGTCGACTCCGGTGAATGCGTCGCGTTCTACATCGAGGGAACGCTCACGCGCGATCCGGAGCTGTGGCCGATGACCGGCAAGACCGGCGCGGCCCGGGTCGCGTTGACGACGGGCGCGCCCGTCATCCCGGTGGCCCAGTGGGGCGCGCACGAGATCATGCCGCGCTACGCGAAGGGCGGGAAGGGCAACCGCCGCTTCAAACCGTTCCCCCGAAAGACCGTCAGGGTCGTCGCGGGCCCGCCGGTGGACCTTGACCGCTGGCGTGGCCAGGAGATCACGTCGACGGTCCTGCGCGAGGCGACGGACGCCATCATGGACGACATCACCGCCCTGCTGGAGCAGTTGCGCGGGGAGAAGGCGCCGGCCGAGCGGTTCGACATGGCCAAGTCGCGTGCGGCGACCAGGGGCGGTGCGGACGGGACCGACGGCGGGACCGACGGGCACAAGGAGAACGAGAAGGAGCCCGCCGAGTGACCACCCGTTGCGCCGTCTTCGGCTACGGCTCCTGGGGCACCGCCTTCGCCATGGTCCTCGCCGACGCGGGGTGCGAGGTGACGCTGTGGGGTCGCCGGCAGGAGCTCGTCGACGCCATCAACGGCACCAGGACCAACCCGGACTACCACCCGGGCATCGAACTGCCGCCGAACATCACCGCGACCACGGACCCCGCGAAGGCCGCGGCTGACGCGGACTTCACCGTGCTGACCGTCCCCTCGCAGACGCTGCGCGACGGCTTGCGTGCCTGGGTCCCGGTGCTGGCCCGGGACACCGTCCTGGTCAGCCTGATGAAGGGCGTGGAGCTCGGCACGGCCAAGCTGATGAGCGAGGTGGTCCAGGAGGTCGCCGAGGTCCCCGCGGAGCGCGTCGCCGTGGTCTCCGGCCCGAACCTCGCCGGCGAGATCATGCGGCGTCAGCCGGCCGCGAGCGTCGTCGCCTGCACGGACGAGTCCGTCGGCAGGCGCCTTCAGGCGGCCTGTCTGACGGGGTACTTCCGGCCCTACACCATCACCGACGTGGTGGGCGCGGAGCTGGGCGGCGCGGTGAAGAACGTCATCGGTCTGGCCGTCGGCATCGTCGACGGCATGGGCTTCGGCGACAACACCAAGGCCTCCCTGATCACCCGCGGCCTCGCCGAGACCACCAGGCTCGGCCTGGCGATGGGCGCCGACGCCCACACCTTCGCGGGCCTCGCGGGCATGGGCGACCTCGTCGCCACCTGCTCCTCGCCGCTCTCGCGCAACCACACCTTCGGCATCAACCTCGGCCGCGGGATGTCCCTGGCCGAGGCGAGCGCGGCCATGCGGCAGACGGCCGAGGGTGTGAAGTCCTGCGTCTCCGTCCTGGACCTGGCGCACCGCCACGGCGTCGACATGCCCATCACGCAGACGGTCGTCGACATCGTCCACGGCGGCAAGTCGCCGCAGACGGCGGTCAAGGAACTCATGGGCCGCTCGGCCAAGCCCGAACGGCGGTAGCTCCGCGGACAACCGCGACAGGCGGTGGTGCCCACCGCGCCAGGACTGGACAGGGCGGGTAGTGTCCTACGGGATATGAGCACTCAGCCTTCCTCCCCCAGTCCCGCCGGAGGGCGCAAGCCCCGCGTCGCGGTCGTCTTCGGCGGCCGCAGCTCCGAGCACGCCATTTCCGTCGTCACCGCCGGCAGCGTTCTGCGTGCGCTGGACCGTGACGCGTACGAGGTGCTGCCGATCGGCATCACCCATGACGGCCGGTTCGCGCTCACGACCGACGAGCCCGAGCGGATGGCCATCACCGACGGCAGGCTGCCCGACGTGGACCAGCTGGCCGAGTCCACCGAGGGACAGGTGAACCTGCCCGCGAGCCCCGTCGCGCGCGAGGTGGTGTACGCGGAGCCCGGCGCGGTGCCGAAGGCGCTCGGTGAGGTCGACGTCGTCCTGCCGCTGCTGCACGGGCCGTGGGGCGAGGACGGGACGATCCAGGGCCTGCTGGAGCTTTCCGGCGTCCCGTACGTCGGGTCGGGCGTGCTGTCGAGCTCGGTCGGGATGGACAAGGAGTACACCAAGCGGGTGCTCCAGGCCTTCGGCCTGCCCGTCGGCCCGTACACGGTGATCCGGCCGCGTGAGTGGGCCACCGAGGCCGGGCGCGAGGCCGCGCTCGCGCGCGTGAACGAGCTCGCCTACCCGGTGTTCGTGAAGCCCGCCCGGGCCGGTTCCTCCATCGGCATCACCAAGGTCGACGACCCGGCCGAGCTCGTGCGCGCCATCGAGTTCGCCCGCGAGCACGACCCGAAGGTGATCGTGGAGCAGGGCGTGAAGGGCCGCGAACTGGAGTGCGGCGTCCTGGAGTTCGAGGACGGCCCGCGCGCCAGCCTGCCGGCTGAGGTGATCGTCGGCGAGGGCTTCGAGTTCTACGACTTCGAGGCGAAGTACATCGACTCCAGCGACGTGCAGATCCCGGCGAAGCTGACCGGCGACGAGCTCGCACGGCTGCAGGAGCTCGCCGTCCAGGTCTTCGACGCGCTCGCCTGCGAGGGCCTGGCCCGCGTTGACGTCTTCCTGCAGGAGAACGGCGAGTACGTCGTCAACGAGATCAACACCATGCCGGGCTTCACGCCGATCTCGGCGTTCCCGAAGATGTGGGAGGCCTCCGGCCTCGCCTACCCGCAGCTGGTCGACCACCTGCTGAAGGCGGCCCTGCGCCGCTCCACCGGCCTGCGGTAGTCCTCAGGCGCGGGAGGCTCTAAGCGCAGGAGAACTTACGGTCCGCGTCGGGCGGGCTCGCCTTGGCCACAGCCCCGGAGAGCTCGCTCAGCGGCGCCTGACGGCCGGAGTACGCGCTCGGGACGTGGATCTCGACGATCGCCTGCAGGTCCACGGACGAGAAGGTGAAGGTGTTGTCGGCCTGGTCGTGGACCGAGGCCCAGCAGACCCCGCCGATCTCCGCACCGCTGAGGTTGTCACCCTCGGGGTTGTAGTTCTTCGAGTGCGGGTCGAGCACCGACGGCATCGCGGCGCCGCAGCGCAGCGTCACGGCCGGGTCGCCCCAGGCCGCCGTGTCGGGGCTGCCGGGGGAGGTGTCGCGGCGGGCGAGGCCCATCAGCGTCTGCGGCAGGGCCTTCTGGAGTGCCGCGCACTGCTGTGCCACCGCGCCGGTGGTGGTCGGCGCCGCGACGGGCACGCTGTCGCTCCCTCCGCCGCCGCAGGCGGTCAGCAGGAGGGTTGCTGCGGTCAGCGCGAACGGCGCGGCGATCCTGGTCACCCCGAGATGCTAACGGGGACCTACAAGTGCACCACCGGGCAGGTCAGGGTCCGGGTGATCCCCTCCACCTGCTGGATCTGGGCCACGACCAGCTTGCCCAGGTCGTCGACCGTCTCCGCCTCGGCGCGGACGATCACGTCATAGGGCCCGGTGACGTCCTCCGCCTGGACCACGCCGGTGATCCGGGAGATGACTTCCGCCACGTTGGACGACTTGCCGACCTCTGTCTGGATGAGGATGTACGCCTGTACCACGGTGGACCTCCGGCGGCTCGAATCGGGGATCTTGCGCAGGTTGTGGTTCCCCGACTGTGACGAAGGAAACGGGGAAGAAGGGGAAACCGTCACGCTATCGTCCCCCGTCGTCCGACGGGAGACCTCCTGCACCGCCGCAGGGCGTACGCTGCGCGCGTGAGGCGCGTGCGTGCGCGCCCGCGACCAGAGTGTCCCAAGGACAGTCAGACCAGATCCGGAAGGAAACCCATGCAGGTCGGCGAGCTCGGTGAGTTCGGACTGATCCGGGAGCTGACCTCCCGGCTTCCGCAGACCTCGGCCGTGGAGCTCGGTCCGGGCGACGACGCGGCCGTCGTCGCCGCGCCCGACGGCCGGGTCGTGGCCACCACCGACGTGCTGCTGGAGGGCCGCCACTTCCGCCGGGACTGGTCGACCGCCTACGACGTGGGCCGCAAGGCGGCCGCGCAGAACCTCGCCGACGTCGCCGCGATGGGCGCGGTCCCGACCGCGCTGCTGCTGGGCCTCGTCGTCCCGGCCGAGCTGCCGGTCACCTGGGCGCTGGAACTGATGGACGGCCTGCGCGACGAGTGCCAGGTGGCGGGTGCGGCCGTGGTCGGCGGCGACGTGGTGCGCGGTGACGCGATCACCGTCTCCATCACCGCACTGGGGGATCTGCAGGGCCGCCGCGCGGTCACCCGTTCCGGCGCCCGCCAGGGCGACAAGGTCGCCGTCACCGGCTGGCTCGGCTGGTCCGCGGCGGGGTTCACCGTCCTCTCCCGCGGCTTCCGCTCCCCGCGCGCGTTCGTCGAGGCTCACCGCCGCCCCGAGCCGCCGTACCACGCAGGCCCGTCCGCGGCCGTGCTGGGCGCGACGTCGATGATCGACGTCAGCGACGGGCTGGTCGCCGACCTCGGCCATGTCGCGGAGGCCAGCGGCGTCCACATCGACCTGCACGCCGCGGACTTCGACATCCCCGCACAGATGGCCGACATCGGCCAGGCCGTCGGAGTCGACCCGCTGCTGTGGGTGCTCTCCGGCGGCGAGGACCACGCGCTGGTCGCCACCTTCCCGCCGGACACCCAGCTGCCGTCCCGCTGGCGGGTCGTCGGCGAGGTGACACGCCCGGCGAGCCTCTCCGGCACCGGCCGGGTCACGGTCGACGGCGCCGCCTGGGACCGCACCGGCGGCTGGGACCACTTCGGCGCCCAGGCCTGACCACCTGCGGGTCCGCAGGAATCCGGGCCGGGTGCTTCGGGACTAAGTGTCCCCTTTCTGCATAGTCTTCCCTTATGCGAATCGGCGTGCTGACGAGCGGCGGAGACTGTCCCGGCCTGAACGCGGTGATCCGCTCGGTGGTTCACCGAGCGGTGACCGAACACGAGGACACGGTGGTCGGCGTCGAGGACGGCTTCCTCGGCCTGATCGAGGGCCGCGCCCGCCCGCTGGCGCTGGACGCCGTCACCGGCATCCTCACCCGGGGCGGCACGATCCTCGGCAGCGCCCGGGTGGCCCGCGACCGCATGCACGAGGCGGTCGGCGACGCCGGGCGGTTGGCCGACGCCGTCGGCATCGACGCCCTGATCGCCATCGGCGGCGAGGGCACGCTGACCGCGGCCCGGATGTTCAGCGAGGCCGGCCTGCCGGTCGTCGCCGTCCCGAAGACCATCGACAACGACATCGACGCCACGGACGTGACCTTCGGTCACAACACTGCGGTCACCGTCGCCACCGAGGCAATCGACCGTCTGAAGACCACGGCCGAGTCCCACCAGCGGGTGATGGTGGTCGAGCTGATGGGCCGCCACACCGGGTGGATCACCCTCCACGCAGGGATGGCCGGAGGCGCGCACGGCATCCTCATCCCCGAGCGGCCCTTCGACGTCGAGACCGTCTGCTGCATGGTCGAGGAGCGGTTCTCGCGCGGCAAGAAGTTCGCCATCGTCGCGGTCGCCGAGGGTGCGCAGCCGGCCCCCGGCACGATGCGCTTCGCCCACGGCGGCACGGACGCCTTCGGGCACCAGACCTTCGGCGGCATCGGCTCGCGCCTCGCCGGCGAGATCGCCCAGTGGATCGACAAGGAGTCCAAGCCGGTCATCCTCGGCCACATCCAACGCGGCGGCACGCCCACCGCCCAGGACCGCGTCCTGGCCACCCGCTTCGGCTGGCACGCGGTCGAGGCCGTGCACAAGGGCGCGTACGGCCACATGACCGCGCTGCGGGGGACGGAGATCCACTTCGTTCCCATCGCGGACGCGGTGGCGCAGTTGAAGACGGTCCCGGAGGACCGCTGGACGGAAGCCGAGGCAGTTCTTTAGCAGGCACATGCCAGGGGTGCGAGGAACTGCGCGACAAGCCACCCATCCGGCTGCTGACCGGCACGCGCAGGGCTATCCGCACGCCCGTGGTTCTCGCGCACTTCCCCGCGCCCCTGGACGGTGCAACCGCGCGCGGGAGCGAAGCCTAAGGTGGGGGCATGTCATCTGTCTCCACCCATGTTGCTCCGCCCCGTGTGCTGACCATCGCGGGTTCTGACTCCGGCGGAGGCGCCGGGATCCAGGCCGACCTCAAGACCATGCTCGCCCTCGGGGTCCACGGCATGAGCGTCATCGCCGCCGTGACGGCGCAGAACTCCGTCGGGGTGCAGGGTTACTGGGAGCTGCCCGTCGAGGCGGTCGTCGCGCAGTACCGGAGCGTCGTGGACGACATCGGCGTGCAGGCGGTGAAGACGGGGATGCTGGCCAGCGCCGAGCTCGTCGAGGCCGTGGCCGGACTGCTCGCGGAGCGGCCCGCGCCCGTCGTGGTGGACCCGGTCGGGGTCAGCAAGCACGGGGACGCGCTGCTCGCTGCTTCCGCGGTGAGCGTCCTGCGGGATCGGCTGCTGCCGCAGGCGACCGTCGCGACGCCCAACCTGCACGAAGTGGCGCAGCTCACGGGCATCGAGGTGACCCGGGAGAGCGAGCTCGCAGACGCGGCGAAGGCCGTGCAGGACCTCGGGCCCGCGTGGGCGCTGGTGAAGGGCGGGCACCTGGAGGGCGACGCGGTCGACCTGCTGCGCGGGCCCGACGGGACCGAGACGCTTTTCCGCGCGCCGCGGCACGACAACCGGCACACCCACGGCACGGGCTGCACGCTGGCCAGCGCCGTCGCGTCCTACCTCGCGCTCGGACTGGACGTGCCGGAGGCCGTCGCCGCCGCGAAGGAGTACATCACCGGAGCGATCGAGGGCGGCTTCGCGCTCGGCGCGGGCATCGGCCCGGTCGACCACGGCTGGCGGTTCAGGAGGTAGTTCAGGAAGCAGGAAGAGGGCAAAGCGAAGGGCCGGCCCACCCGGAGGTGGACCGGCCCTTGCGAAGCCGGAGGGGCAGCCGCCGCGTCAGCGGGAAACCTTGCCGGCCTTGATGCACGAGGTGCACACGTTGAGCCGCTTCGGCGTACGCCCGATCACAGCGCGGACCGTCTGGATGTTGGGGTTCCAACGACGACGGGTACGGCGGTGCGAAAAGGAGATGTTGTTGCCGAAGCCCGGCCCCTTGCCGCAGACGTCGCAGTTGGCAGCCACGGGAGTCACTCCAAAGACTTCAGATGCACTAACGGATCCAACCCCGAGGCGCGAACGCCGCGACAGCGGCTCGCACAGCTGTCCTGGGGGGTGGCCTGGAAGGATTCCAGGCAACCGGAGCAGCATACATCCGCTGACTCCGTAGAACGAAACTACCATGACGTGCCAGTGAACCCCGCATCGCCTGTGAGCGGACTGCGCTGACCCAGAGGGCCGATCGGGCGATAGCCTGCGGGAGAACGCAGCGAACACGAGGAGAGACCCGGTGCCGCACACCCTCGACGCAGCGGCCGTGCGCGACTGGTGCCGGCTCTCCCTGGCCGCTCTGGGTCAGGCGCGCGAGGAGATCGACGCGCTGAACGTCTACCCGGTTCCCGACGGCGACACCGGGACCAACCTCTACCTGACCGTCGAGTCCGCCGCCCAGCAGGTCGAGGCGCTCTTCACGGTCGGTACCACCGGCACCGCACGCACCGCGGGCGCGGTCGGCGGCGATGGAGGCGGCCCCACCCTGGAGACCGCGCTGCGCGCGATGGCGCACGGCGCCCTGCTGGGGGCGCGCGGCAACTCGGGCGTGATCCTTTCGCAGCTGCTGCGCGGCGTCGCCGCGTCCGTCGGCGCCGGTCCCTGCGACGCGGACGCGCTGCGCCGGGCGCTGCGGCGGGCCGCCGACGCCGGGTACGAGGCGGTGGCCGTGCCGGTCGAGGGGACGGTGCTGACCGTCGCCGCTGCGGCTGCCGACGCCGTCGAGGCGCTGCCGGAGGCGGCGGAGCTGTCCGCCGTGGCGGAGGCCGCGTTCGAGGCAGCGGGTACCGCTCTGGCGCTCACCCCGCAGCAGCTGGACGTGCTGGGCCGCGCGGGCGTCGTCGACGCCGGGGGGCGCGGCCTGGTCGCCGTCCTGGGCGCGCTGGCCGACGCGGTCAGCGGGCAGTCCCCGATGGGACCGCTGGCGCTGGCCACCCCCCGCACCATGATCGTGTCGACGCAGCCGGAACGGCCCCGCGTCGCGGACGACCCGGACGGTCCCGCCTACGAGGTCGTCTACCTGCTCGACGCGCGCGACGACGCCGTGGCGGGGCTGCGCGCCCGCCTCGGCGGGCTCGGCGACTCGCTCGTCGTCAGCGGCGGCGAGGGGCTGTGGAACGTGCACGTCCACGTCGACGACCCCGGCGCCGCCGTGGAGGCGGGGGTCGAGGCGGGACGCCCGCACCGGATCCGGATCACGCACTTCGCCTCCGCCGCGGCGGAGCAGTCGGTCGGTCATCCGGCCCACTTCGAGCAGCTGGGGCCGGCGCGCGCGGTCGTCAGCATCGTCCAGGGCGAGGGGCTGGCGGGCCTGTGCCGCGAGTGCGGCGCGACCGTCCTGTCCGCCGACCCGGACCGCGCGCCCAGCAGCGCCGAGATCGCCGCAGCGATCCGCCTCGCCCACGCGCGCGAGGTCGTGCTGCTGCTCAACGACGCCGAACTGCGCGCCGCGGCGGGGGTCGCCGCCGACCAACTGCGCGACGAGGGCGTCCGGGTCGCGGTCATCCCCACCCGCTCACCGGTCCAGGGCCTGGCGGCCCTGGCCGTGCACGAGCCCGCGCGGCGCTTCGACGAGGACGTCGTCGCGATGACCTCCGCCGCCGGCGCCACCCGCTACGCGGAACTGGCCGTGGCCGAGGGGGAGTCGTGGACCATGGCCGGCGTCTGCCAGGCCGGGGACGTGCTCGGCCTCATCGACGGCGACGTGGCCGTCATCGGCGACGCGGCGGACATGGTCGCCACGGCGGGGACCGTGCTGGACCGGATGCTCGCGGCCGGTGGCGAGATGGTGACGCTGATCGTCGGCGAGGACGCGGTCCCGGGCCTCGCTGACGCGCTTGTCGCCCATGTGCGGCGGACGAACCCGGTCGTGGACGCCGTCGTCTACGAGGGCGGCCAGGGCGCCGCACCGCTCGTCGTCGGCGTCGAGTGACACGCCCTTTGCCCGGAGCTGTCCGACCGATGGTGCATCGTTGACCTGTGTCCCCCCTCGACGAACCGCTCAAGAAGCTCCTCCCCTCCGGCGCGAAGCAGCTCGCGGAGGGGCTGGACCTGCACACCGTCGGCGACCTGCTGCACCACTTCCCGCGCCGCTACAACGAGCGCGGTGAACTGACCAGTCTGGATTCGCTCGAGGTCGACGAGCACGTCACCGTGGTCGCGCGGATCGAGAAGTGCACGCTGATCCCGTTCCGGGGACGCAAGGGCGACCGGCTGGAGGTCGTGGTCACCGACGGCCGCGGCCGCCTCTCACTGACCTTCTTCAACCAGCGCTGGCGCGAGAAGGACCTACGCCCCGGCCGCAGCGGGATGTTCGCGGGCAAGGTCGGCGTCTTCAACCGCACCCGGCAGCTCACCAACCCGGACTACGAGCTGTTCGGCGACGGCGACGACCCGGAAGCCCAGGGGGCCACCGACCGCTTCGCCGGCCGGCTGATCCCCGTCTACCCGGCCACCGCCAAGGTCCCCTCATGGCGGCTGGCCCTGGCCGTCGATGTCATCCTCGACCAGACGAAGTGGGACGAGGTCCCCGATCCGGTCCCCGCCTCGCTGCTCGCCGAACGCGGCCTGATCCCGCTGCACCAGGCGCTGGAGCAGATCCACCGCCCGCGCAACCACGCCGAACGCCTCGCCGCGCAGGCCCGGCTGAAGTGGGACGAGGCCTTCGTGCTCCAGGTCGCCCTGGCACGACGGCGGGCCGACGACGCCGCCCGCCCGGCCGTCGCCCGCGAGCCGCGCACCGGCGCGCTGCTGGACGCCTTCGACGCGAAGCTGCCCTTCACCCTGACCGACGGTCAGCAGCGGGTCTGCGCCGAGATCTTCGCGGACCTCGCCACCGAACACCCGATGCACCGCCTGCTCCAGGGCGAGGTCGGGTCCGGCAAGACCCTCGTCGCACTGCGGGCCATGCTCGCCGTCGTCGACGCGGGCGGCCAGGCCGCGATGCTCGCGCCGACGGAGGTGCTCGCGCAGCAGCACCACCGCTCCGTCGTGGAGATGATGGGCGAGCTGGCCGAGGGCGGCATGCTGGGCGGCGCCGAGCACGGCACCAAGGTCACGCTGCTGACGGGTTCGATGGGCGTCCCCGCCCGGCGGCAGGCGCTGCTGGACCTGGTCAGCGGCGAGGCAGGGATCGTCATCGGCACACACGCGCTGATCGAGGACCGGGTGCAGTTCCTCGACCTCGGCCTGGTCGTCGTCGACGAGCAGCACCGCTTCGGCGTCGAGCAGCGCGACGCGCTGCGCGCCAAGGCCGAACGCCCCCCGCACCTGCTGGTCATGACGGCCACCCCGATCCCGCGCACGGTCGCCATGACGGTCTTCGGCGACCTGGAGACCTCCGTCCTGGACCAGCTCCCGGCCGGTCGCTCGCCCATCTCCTCGCACGTCGTGCCCGCCCTCGAACGCCCCAACTTCCTCGCCCGCGCCTGGGAGCGGATCCGCGAGGAGGTCGGCAAGGGCCACCAGGCCTACGTCGTCACCCCGCGCATCGGGGACGAGGAGGACGAGAAGGCGCTGAAGAAGGCGGCGAAGGAGGCCGCCAAGGAGGGCGACGACCGCCGTCCGCCGCTGGCCGTCCTCGACGTCGCGGAGGAGCTGCGCGGCGGCCCGCTCGCGGGGCTCCGGGTGGAGGTCCTGCACGGCCGGATGGCCCCCGACGCCAAGGACGAGGTCATGCGGGCCTTCTCGGCGGGCGAGGTGGACGTGCTGGTCGCCACCACGGTCATCGAGGTCGGCGTGAACGTCCCCAACGCCACCGTCATGGTCATCATGGACGCCGACCGCTTCGGCGTCTCCCAGCTGCACCAGCTGCGCGGCCGCGTCGGCCGCGGCTCCGCGCCGGGCCTGTGCCTGCTGGTGACGGACATGCCGGCCGCGTCCGGCGCCCGCCAGCGCCTCGACGCGGTGGCGGACACCCTCGACGGATTCGAGCTCTCCCGCATCGACCTGGAGCAGCGCCGCGAGGGCGACGTGCTGGGGCAGGCCCAGTCCGGCGTGCGGTCCTCGCTGCGCGTGCTGTCCGTCCTCGAGGACGAGGACGTCATCGCGGCGGCCCGGGCGGAGGCGACGTCGTTGGTCGCCGACGACCCGGAGCTGACGGAGCATCCGGCGCTGCGCAGCGCGCTGGATTCGCTGCTCGGAGCGGAGCGTGCGGAGTACCTGGAGAAGGGCTGACGGTCCCTGGACTGTCAGTCCCGCCTGAGACCATAGAGGTGTTGTGAACGGGCCCTGACCGGCCATTCTTCAACGTTCTCAGGGGGCACATCCATGGCGTTCCGTCACCTGAACGAGCTGCCGCTCGGTGACAAGGTCTTCCGTATCGAACTCAGCAGTGAGGACGACCGAGAGGTCACCCTCACCCTCACCGGCTGGCGCGAGGGTCACGCGTCCGAGCCGATCGCCTCCGGCAAGCTCCGGCTGCCGGTGGAGGACACCGCGTCCCTCCGCATCGCGCTGAACCGCGCGCTGCGCGCCCTCGCCATCGTCGCCGACGTCTCCGAGCCCATTCCGGACCGTGACGTCCTCCGTGAGCTGTACCCGGGCCACGGCGCGCCGTGGGTCCCGCAGCACGAGGAGGAGCTGGTCCGTCGCTTCCACGACGGCGAGACCATAGCCCGCGTGGCGGCCCGCTTCGGCCGCACGCCCGACTCCGTCCGCACGAAGCTGCGCGAGCTGGGGCACGACCCCCGCCGCCCCGAGTACTGCCCGCCCGACGGCTGCCTCTCCTGGAGCCGCTACGCGTCTCCGACGCTGCTCGGAACTGTGAGCACGGAGGGATGACCCGTTAGGGGCGCGGGGAACTGCGCGACAAGCCACCCACGGAGCCGGTGGTCCGAACGCGCAGGGCCATTCACACAGGGTGGTGGCCCGCGCAGTTCCTCGCGTCCCCGGGGTGTGCACTAGCGTGAAAGTGCACACCCTTCCGACCAGCAAGGACGCCGACCACATGACCCGCGTGATCGCCGGAGCCGCTCGGGGCCGACGCCTCGCCGTGCCGCCGGGGAACGGTACCCGTCCCACCTCGGACCGGGCGCGGGAAGCGCTCTTCTCCAGTTGGGAGGCGTTGCGCGGCTCCCTCGCGGGCGCGCGCGTGATCGACCTGTACGCCGGCTCGGGCGCGGTCGGGTTGGAGGCGCTCTCCCGCGGGGCGGCCCACACGCTGCTCGTCGAGGAGGACCCGGCCGCGGTCAAGGTGATCCTCGCCAACGTGCGGACGCTCTCGCTTCCGGGCGCCGAGGTCCGCGCGGGGAAGGCCGAGCGGGTGATCGCGGGCGCACCGCCGTCCACCCCGTACGACCTGGTGTTTCTCGACCCGCCCTACGCCGTCACCGACGGCGGGCTGCGGGAGATACTGGTCACACTCAGCTCGGAGGGCTGGCTCCACGAGGACGTGATCGTCACCGTGGAGCGCAGCACCAGAGGCGGCGTGTTCACCTGGCCGGAGGGCTTCGAGGGCCTGCGCGAGCGCCGCTACGGCGAGGCGACCCTTTGGTACGGTCGCGCCGCCGACGGAGCCGGCAACGAAGCCGGCCTGTGAGCGAGGAGATGACGATGTTCCGCCGTGCCGTCTGTCCGGGGTCGTTCGACCCTATCCACAACGGCCACCTCGACATCATCGAGCGCGCCTCGCGCCTCTATGACGTCGTCCATGTCGCGGTGCTGGTCAACCCCACCAAGAAGGGGATGTTCAGCGTCGACGAGCGGATCGCGATGATCGAGGAGATCACCGCGGGCTACGGCAACGTCAAGGTCGAGTCGCACCAGGGGCTGCTCGTCGACTACTGCCGCGACCGCGAGATCCCGGCGATCGTGAAGGGTCTGCGCGCGGTCAGCGACTTCGACTACGAGCTGCAGATGGCGCAGATGAACCACGGCCTGACCGGCGTGGAGACGCTGTTCGTGCCGACCATCCCGACCTACAGCTTCCTCTCCTCCTCGCTGATCAAGGAGGTTGCCACCCTTGGTGGCGATGTGTCCCATCTTGTCCCGGGCTTGGTGCTGCGCAGGCTGACCGAGCGGGTCGCCGAGCGGCGCGCGCAGCCCACGAACCCGTAGGACTGAGTACAGTTCGTAGCTCCAGTTTCCGGCCGGTTGTACTGATCCAGGCAGCCTCGTGGAAAGCGTGACCCGGTGGACGTGCAGCAGAAGCTCGACGAGATCACCAAGCTCGTGGAAGGCGCCCGGTCGATGCCGATGTCGGCCTCGATCGTGGTCAACAGGGCGGAGCTGGTGACTCTGCTCACGGAGCTGCGCGAGGAGCTCCCCGGCGAGATCGCCAAGGCCCAGGAGACGGTCCAGTACGGCGACCAGGTCGTCGAGGACGCGCGCCGCGAGGCCGAGCGGGTGGTCGCCGCCGCGCACGACGAGCGGCAGCAGCTCATCAACGGCACCGACTACGTCACCGTGGCCCAGGCCGAGGCGGACCGCCTGCTGGCGGAGGCCCGTGCCGAGGTGGCCGAGCAGCGGCGCGAGGCGGACGACTACGTCGACAGCAAGCTCGCCAACTTCGAGGTTGTGCTGACCAAGACCCTCGGCGCCATCGGCCGCGGGCGCGAGAAGCTGCGCGTGGCGGGCGGCCCGGTCGACGGCGAGGACGGCGAGGAGTTCGCCCAGGACGCGTTCCGCTCGCCCAGCCCCGAGGTGGACGAGTACGTCGACGTGAAGCTCGCCACGTTGGAGGCCGCGCTCAGCAAGACGCTGGAGGCGGTCGGCCGTGGCCGCGACAAGCTGCTGGGCAAGCGGCCCATCGACGAGCTGGGCGCCTACCTGGCCGCCGCCGACGAGGCGGCCGGCGTCGAGCAGGGCGACCTCCGGCAGGCGGCCGTCGCCGCCGAGCTGAGCCGGCAGGGCCTGATGTCCGGGTCCGACCAGCACGGCCAGGAGATGCCGCACCAGGACATGCACCCGGAGATGCATCCGCAGCCGCAGGTCGAGTACTGGCCCCCGCAGGACCCGTACGGCCAGCCGCAGCAGCAGCCCGCATACGACCCCTACACCGGCGGCTACGTCGAGCAGCCGGTCTACGACCCCTATGCGGGCGGCTATGTCGAGCAGCAGCAGCCGGTCTACGACGCGTACGGCCAGCCCGTCCAGCACGCGCAGATCCCGCAGCAGCAACCGCCGCACTACGCGCAGCAGCAGGAAGTGACCAGCTTCTTCGACACCGGCTTCATCGACGTGTCGAAGCTGCGCGAGTACGGCCAGGGGCACTGATCGTCCGCACCGGAGTTGGGTCGGGGTTCCGGCGTCGGGTATTCTGACCTCTCCGGCTTGATGTGCTGGCGTTGGCTGCTGCCCGGACTCGGAAAACCCGACAGCCTGGGTGCGGCAGCCGCTGAAGACCTGAGTGAAGGACAGACCCCTGAACCGCCTCGATCACCGCAACCCGCTCGTGTTCGACACACACGAGCTGGGCCGTCGGCCTGGGGCGATGCGCAAGGTGTCCCGCTCGGTCCCGGCGCCGGCCAACCTCGGCAACGAGGTGATCAGCGTGCCCGAGGGCGCGTCGATCGAGCTGGAGCTCCGACTGGAGTCGGTCATCGAGGGCGTGCTCGTCACGGGCACCGCCGAGGCCGACCTCAAGGGCGAGTGCGTACGCTGCCTGGAGCCGATCGAGCGCGAGCTCGACGCGGACTTCCAGGAGCTGTACTACTACCCCGAGGCGGCGGACCGCTTCGGGGGAGTGTCCGACTCCGACGAGGAGGAGGACGACGAGGCTTACCGTCTCGAGGGCGACCTGTTCGACCTCGAGCCGGTGCTGCGTGACGCGGTGGTGCTCGCACTGCCGCTGCAGCCGGTGTGCCAGGACGACTGCCTGGGCCTGTGCTCCGAATGCGGAGCGCGGCTCAGCGACGACCCGGACCACCACCATGACGCCGTCGACCCCCGGTGGGCGGCACTGCAGGGACTCTCGGCCGCATCGACCGCGACCGGTAGTGAAGAGGACAGCGTCACCCGGGAGGGTGCCGCCGAGAACCAGGAGAAGTAGCTGTGGCTGTTCCCAAGCGGAAGATGTCGCGCAGCAACACGCGTCACCGCCGTTCGCAGTGGAAGGCCACTGCTCCCGCGCTCGTGGCGTGCGACCGCTGCCACCAGCCGAAGCTGGGTCACATTGCGTGCCCGAGCTGCGGCACCTACAACCGCCGTCAGGTCCTGTCGGTCTGACGGCAGGAGAACACCAGATGTCAGCGTCAGCATCCGCTTCGCACGCCGACACCGGGTACAGCGTTCTGGAGGGACGGCTCGGCTACACGCTGGAGCCGTCCCTTCTGACGCGTGCACTGACCCACCGCTCGTACGCGTACGAGAACGGTGGTCTTCCCACGAACGAACGCCTGGAGTTCCTGGGCGATTCGGTGCTGGGCCTGGTGGTGACGGACACCCTGTACCGCGTCCACCCCGACCTTCCGGAGGGGCAGCTCGCGAAGCTGCGTGCCGCGGTGGTCAACTCGCGCGCCCTTGCGGACGTCGCGCGTGGCCTGGACCTCGGTACCTTCATCAGCCTCGGTCGGGGCGAGGAGGGCACCGGTGGCCGGGACAAGTCCTCGATTCTCGCGGACACCCTCGAGGCCGTCATCGGGGCGGTCTACCTCGATCAGGGGCTGGACTCCGCCTCGGAGCTGGTGCACCGGCTCTTCGACCCGCTGATCGAGAAGTCCTCGAACCTCGGCGCGGGCCTGGACTGGAAGACCAGCCTGCAGGAGCTCACCGCGACCGTCGGTATCGGCGTGCCCGAGTACGTCGTCACCGAGTCCGGTCCGGACCACGAGAAGACGTTCATCGCCGCCGCCCGCGTGGGCGGGGAGGACTACGGCACGGGTTCCGGTCGCTCCAAGAAGGAGGCCGAGCAGAAGGCCGCCGAGAGCGCCTGGCACGCCATCCGCGAGAAGCACGGCGACGGCAACGCGTCCGCCGGCGGCTCCGCGGCGTCCACCGCCGACGCGTAGCACGGCTAGGCTGCCCGGATGCCTGAGCTTCCCGAAGTAGAGGTCGTCCGGCGCGGTCTTTCCCGCTGGGTCAGCGGTCGCACGGTCCGCTCCGTCGAGGTGCTGCACCCGCGTGCCGTGCGCCGCCATGCGGCGGGCCCGGACGACTTCGCCGCGCAGCTGCGCGGCCGGGAGCTCGGTGCCGCGCAGCGTCGCGGCAAGTACCTGTGGCTGCCGCTGCCCGGCACCGGTGTCTCGTTGCTGGGCCACCTCGGTATGAGCGGCCAGCTGCTGGTGCAGCCGGAGGGTGCGCCGGACGAGAAGCACCTGCGGATCCGGGTGCGCTTCGACGACCCGGCCGGCACCGAGCTCCGCTTCGTCGACCAGCGCACCTTCGGCGGTCTCGCCGTCGAGGACGCGGACCCGAGCGACCCGGACGCCGCCCCGATGTCCCTCGCGCACATCGCCCGCGATCCGCTCGACCCGCGCTTCGACGACACCGTCTTCCTCGCCGCGCTGCGCCGCCGCAGCAGCGGTGTCAAGCGCGCCCTGCTCGACCAGTCGCTGATCAGCGGGGTCGGCAACATCTACGCCGACGAGGCGCTGTGGCGCAGCAAGCTCCACTACGACCGTCCCGCCGACACCCTGACCCGCCCGGCGTCCGAGCTGCTTCTCGCCTCCGCCCGCGCGGTGATGTCCGAGGCCCTGGCCCAGGGCGGCACCAGCTTCGACAGCCTCTACGTCAACGTCAACGGCGAGTCCGGCTACTTCTCCCGCTCCCTCGACGCCTACGGCCGCGAGGGCGAGGCCTGCAATCGCTGCGCCACGCCGATGCGCCGCGCCTCGTGGATGAACCGTTCGAGCTACTTCTGCCCCAAGTGCCAACGACTGCCGCGTTTGCGATGACCCGTCAGCACTGTGGCAGGCTGCTCTCCGAGCAGTGAAACGCCGAGCAGGCAGGCATGAACGTGAGTTCGGATTTCTCCATCGACCCGGCGGCCGTGATGTCGCTGGCGAACGAGTTCCAGTCGGCTGCCGATGCGCTCGGCGAACGGGCGCGCGCCTTCGCGAGCAACGTCCTCGAGATCGGCGTCGCCTTCGGCCTGCTGGGCGAGTGCACCGGTGCGGCCGACCAGTACCGGCAACTGGTGAACCACACCGGCCAAGGTCTGGGCGAGCTGGAGCAGGCCCTCGGTGCGGATGCGGCCGGGCTCGCTCACATGGCCGACCAGTACTCGTGCGTCGACCAGCACTACGCGCGCCTGCTCGGGCGGAACTGAAGCCGTGGACATCAACGGCGCGGTCGCCGACAAGGTGGCCGAGGTCCTCTCAATGCTCGACCTGCCCTGGCCCGGAGGCGACCCGGCCGCGCTGCGCCGTTTCGCGGGCGAGTGGCGGGCGATGGCCGGCGAGCTCGCCACCACGGCGGACGGACTGGACCGCGAGGTCCACGCGGTCGTCGGTTCCTCCTGGCGCGGCTCGGCGGCGGACGCTTTCGCAGCACACTGGCAGCAGCAGCACCGAACGATGCAGCAGAGCGTGCAGAACTTCGAGGCCGTCGCGAAGGAGCTCGACCACTACGCGGACGAGGCGGAGCAGATCATCGAGGCGATCGTGGAGATCGCTCTGGAGATCGCCGAGTTCGAGCTGGCCGGGGCGTTCCTGACGATCGTGACCGCGGGCGTCTCCGACGCCGTGGCCGCGGCCGCGGCGGGCGAGCGGGCACTGAAGATCGCGCAGCTGATCGACAAGTTCACCACCATGGCGAAGCGGGCCGAGCGGATCGTCACCGAGTTGATCGAGAAGATCAGAGAGCTCGGCATGATCCCCCGGATCATGGTGGACGCGCTCAAGAACAGCGCGATGAACCTGAGCGGCACCCAGCTCACCAACCTGGTCTCGGGCAAGGGTCCGGTCGGCGGCTCGGACCTGGAGACCGCGGCGCTGGCCGGCATCGGCGCGGCCGGGCTCAGCGGCGGCGCGGCCAGGCTCGGCGACAAGCTCTTCACCTCCTCGGGCGCGCACGCGGCCCCGAGCAAGATCAACGCCTTTCTGCAGGGCGACGGCACAGGCAACGCGCTCGCCATGGGCGGCCTCGCCGGCGCCGGCGGCAGCGCCTTCGCCGACATGGCGCAGGGCAAGGACGGCCGCACGACCATCGCGGACACCCTGACCGGCGGCGTGACCGGCGGCATCGGTGCGGGCAGGGCCGAGCCCCTGCGCGTCGACCCGCTGGGAGCACCGGGCGTCACGCCGAGCCATCCGACCTGGACCCCTACATTCCGGTCGGCCAGGAGATCGGCACCAACGGTGCGGTGTACGGCGAAGGCGGGGCGCTGGAGAACGCGGTGAACCAGAACCCCGGCCTGCCGAAGCAGAACCAGGGCGCCGAGGGCGCCGTGGAGGCGGTCAAGTGATCGTGACGGTTCTGGTGGTCGTGCTGATCCTGACGGCGTTCCTCGGCATCGGTGTGCTCGTCGTGTCGTCCCAGGAGTCCTCGAAGAGGCTCGAGCGGGAAGCGGTGACGATCGGCCGTCCGGGCTGGCACAGCAGTGCGGGCGGCCCGGCGCTGCGGCGTCGCTACCACCGGGAGCACCCCTACGACGCGAAGGACTGCTCCTTCGAGTCGCTCCTCTGGGGAGAGCTGCCCGGCGGCCTGAAGGCGGAGACCTTCCACGTCGTCCGGTACTCGGGCAGGGGTGGCCGCGGCCAGGTGTCGACCTACTACACCGTCGCCACCGTGGTCTTCCCGCACCCGTTGCCCAGCGTCTCGCTCCGGGAGACGCATCATCCGAGCGACCTCCAGCCGGTGCCGATGGGCCCGAACCAGGACTTCACCTACAACGAGGGCCGCTTCGGGGCGCTCTGGGCGGGGTTGCGGGGCTTCGCCACGGACCCGGACGCGGCCGCCGTGCTCTTCTCGCCGGACATGCTGGCCCGGACCCGCGCGCTGCGCGCGGACTGGCGGATGGACGGCCACGCCGCGATCGCCGTGGTGCGGGACCGGCTGCCGGCCCCGGCGATGCTCGTGCTGGTCGACAACCTCGCCTCCTTCGGCGCGATGCTGCCCCAGGAGGTCCGGCAGGACGGCTCCGGCCAGCCGGAGCCGTGGCCCGGGCCGACGGAGCAGCGGCCCGCCTGACCCCACGACAGCGGGCCGGGCAGCCGCGTGTCGGCGCTCGGCCGGGCGAGTGATCGTGTCGGCGCCGGGGCAGTGCCCGGAGGGAGCGGGCCGAAGGGGCTCCGTCGCCGGTGAGAGACTTGCGCGCATGAGTGCAGAGGTACGGATGACCGCCTGGGTGCGCGGACGGGTGCAGCAGGTCGGCTTCCGTTGGTGGACGCGGTCCCGGGCCCTGGAGATCGGGCTGCGCGGTTACGCCTCGAATCTCGGCGACGGGCGGGTCCAGGTCGTCGCGCAGGGCAGCAGGGAGCAGTGCGACCGACTGCTCGACCTGCTGCGCCACGGCGACACGCCCGGCCGCGTGGACGGTGTCACCGAATTGTGGGGCACTGCTGAGAGCGACTACGAGGGCTTCGCGATCCGCTGAGCGTGTACCGGGCGTGACGTGGTTCCACCCGGCCGGTCCATCAGGGATTTCCCGCGTGTTGCGCTTCTGGCCCCCGCGTGGTTGACTGCGCACCAACGAAGTCGCCGAGACACGCAGCGTGACCACACCGCCGCGCATGCCGGACGACTCAGGTAGCACGCTGTGATCGTGTTGACCGTCTGCGCGTTTGGTGAGACGCTGGAAACCCGCGCACCCGTACGTCCGCTCAGGGCTGATCGGCCCCGTACAGCCTTGCTCGGGCGAGCGCTCCGGTGCGGCCCACCTCACACGACCCACTTGGCGGTCGGTCACTCAGCGTGGAGGACCATTCATCATGGCAAAGGCGCTTCTCGGTTACGTCGGCGGACCCGACCCCCGACTGCTCGCCGAGATGCGGCGTCTCCAGCAGCGTGTCCAGGACCTGGAATCCGAGCTTGTCCGTATCCAGGCCGAGAACGACGCGTTGCAGGCCGTCGCGGACCACGAGCAGTTGCTCCGCATGGACGCAGCCCAGGCGGTACTGGCCTGAACCTGACCTTTCCGCGTGGTCAGGGACAGTCGGCATCGTCACTGGATAGTGCAAGGGACGCCTCCTCGGCGTCCCTTCGTCGTTCCCCGCTTCGTCGTTCCCCTGGTCCTTCGCCGTCTCCGGCTCGTTGACCTCTCAACCGGTAGATGCCCGTGACTCACACGGATGAAACCGAGCCGTCACCGGGCTCCGGCCGCATCGGCGGTTAGGGTGTCCCCGAAAGGGACAGGAGGTCGGGGCCGGTGCATCTGAAGAGCCTCACGTTGCGCGGGTTCAAGTCCTTCGCCTCCGCGACCACGCTGCGCTTCGAACCGGGCATCACCTGCGTCGTCGGTCCCAACGGCTCGGGCAAGTCCAATGTCGTGGACGCGCTCAGCTGGGTCATGGGCGAGCAGGGCGCGAAGTCGCTGCGCGGCGGCAAGATGGAGGACGTCATCTTCGCCGGCACGACCGGCCGCGCCCCCCTCGGGCGTGCCGAGGTCGCGCTCACCATCGACAACACCGACGGCGCGCTCCCGATCGAGTACGCCGAGGTCACCATCTCGCGGACGATGTTCCGCAACGGCGGCAGCGAGTACGCCATCAACGGCGACACCTGCCGCCTCCTCGACATCCAGGAGCTGCTCTCCGACTCCGGCATCGGCCGGGAGATGCACGTCATCGTCGGCCAGGGCCAGCTCGACTCCGTCCTGCACGCCGATCCCATGGGGCGCCGCGCCTTCATCGAGGAGGCGGCCGGCGTCCTGAAGCACCGCAAGCGCAAGGAGAAGGCGCTGCGGAAGCTGGACGCGATGCAGGCCAACCTGACCCGCGTCCAGGACCTCGTCGGCGAGCTGCGGCGACAGCTCAAGCCGCTCGGGCGCCAGGCCGCGATCGCCCGGCGCGCGGCGGTGATCCAGGCCGACCTGCGCGACGCGCGGCTGCGGCTGCTCGCCGACGACCTGGTGACGCTGCGCAAGGCGGTCGAGGAGGAGATCGCCGACGAGATGGCGCTGCGGCTGCGGCGCAGCGGCGTCGAGCAGGAGCTGGCGGGGCTTCAGCAGCGGGAGGCGGTGCTGGAGGCGCAGGTCGCGCAGCTCGGTCCGGCGGTGGAGCTGGCCCAGCAGACCTGGTTCGACCTGTCCTCCCTGGCCGAGCGGGTCCGGGGCACGATCGGCCTGGCGGAGGCCAAGGTCCGGCACGCCCGCACCCCGCAGGGGGAGGAGCGGCGCGGCCGCGACCCCGAGGACATGGAACGCGAGGCCGGACGCATCCGCGAGCAGGAGGCGGAGCTGGCGGAGGCGCTGGAGGAAGCGCAGTACGCCCTCGCGGAGACGGTGGAGCGCCGCGCCGAGCTGGAGCGCGAGCTGCAGGCCGAGGAGCAGTCGCTCCGCGCCGCGGCCCGGGCCCTGGCCGACCGGCGCGAGGGCCTGGCCCGCCTGCAGGGCAAGGTCGCCGCGGCGCGGTCCCGCGCGGCGGGCGCGGGCGAGGAGATCGGCCGGCTGGCGGAGGCGCGCGACGCCGCGCTGGAGCGCGCCGCCGCCGCGCAGGAGGAGTACGAGACCCTCCAGGCCCAGTCCGACACCCTCGACACGGCCGACGAGGCCCGCGACGCGGAGCACGCGTCCCTGCGCGCGGAGCTCTCCGCGGCCGAGGAGACCCAGTCCCGCGCCCGCGAGGCCCTCGCCACGGCCGACCGCGAGCACGCCGCCCTCACCGCGCGCCGCGACGCCCTCGCGCTGGCCCTGCGCCGCAAGGACGGCACGGCCGCCCTCCTCTCCGCCACCGACCGCCTTGCGGGCCTCCTCGGCCCGGCCGCCGGCCACCTCACGATCACCCCGGGCATGGAGACCCCTCTCGCCGCCGCCCTCGACCGCGCCGCGGACGCCGTCGCCGTCTCCTCCGTCGGCGCGGCCGCCGACGCCCTCCGTCTCCTCCGCAAGGACGACGCCGGCCGCGCCGCCCTCCTCATCGCCACCCCGCAGGACACCGCGGACACCCTGACCCCAGCGTGGCGTGGCACCGCCTCGGCTGCGCTGGGCGGTGCTGGGTTGCCCGGCGGGTCGGCTGCAGGTCGGGATGTCGACGACGTCTCGGCGGTGGGGAGTGGGTGGGGCCTCTCGGCCTCGCCGCAGGCGGCCGCCTCGGCTGCGCCGGGACCCGCCGGGCCGCCCGGTGGGTCCGCTGCAGGTCGGGATGCCGACGACGCCTCAGCGGAGGGGAGAGCGTGGGGCTCCTCGGCCTTGCCCCAGGCGACCGCCTCGGCTGCGCTGGGCGGTGCTGGGTTGCCCGCCGGGTCTGCCGCTGCAGGTCGGGATGCCGACGACGCCTCAGCGGTGGGGAGTGGGTGGGGCTCCTCGGCCCCGCCGCAGGCGACCGCCCATGACGCGCCGGGCGGCGGTGAATTGGCGGGACTTTCGGCGGCCGCGGGCGTGGGTGTCCCGCTCGGCACGGCGGGTGAGGGCGCTCCGACTGTGGGTGGTCCGTCGAGCTCGCCGCAGGCGGCTGCTGGCGGTGCCGGATCCGCCGGGGCGGGGCTTGTGGATGTGGGCGCGCCCGGTGGGGCAGGGCTGCCC
>NZ_BBPP01000024.1:0-26669 GCF_000787835.1 Streptacidiphilus melanogenes | reverse complement strand
GGGGGGTGCCGGATCCGCCGGGGCGGGGCTTGTGGATGTGGGCGCGCCCGGTGGGGCAGGGCTGCCCGGCGGGGCCGTGTGGGCGGCTGAGCTGGTGTCAGGGCCGGGAGAGCTGGTCGGGGCCGCGCGGGCGTTGCTGCGTGGGTATGTCGTCGTGGACGGGCTCGCCGAGGCGGAGGCCGTGGTGAGTGTCCGGCCCGACGTGGTGGCCGTGACCGCCGAGGGGGACGTGCTCGGTGCGGCCTACGCGTACGGCGGGTCCGCCGGGGCGCCGAGCGTGCTGGAGACGCAGGCGGCCGTCGACGAGGCCGAAGCCGGGCTGGAGGCGCTCGCCGGACAGCGGATCGCGCTGCGGGCGGAACTCGAGCAGGCGACCTTGGCGCGCAAGGAACTCGCCGCCCGGGTCGAGGAGATCGCCGTCGTGCGGCGCGCCGCGGAGAAGGAGAAGGCGGCCGTCGCCCAGCAGGTCGGACGGCTGGCGGGGCAGGCGCGCGGGGCCGCCGGTGAGGCGGAGCGTCTGGCGGCGGCCGCCGCGAAGGCGGCGGACGCGCAGGAGCAGGCCGCGATGGAGCTCGCCGAGCTCGAGGAGCGGCTGCTGGTCGCGGAGGAGCTGCCCGCCGACGAGGAGCCGGACAGCGGGAAGCGGGACCGGCTCGACGCCGAGGCCACCAGGACCCGCGCCGCCGAGATGGAGGCCCGGCTGTCCGTGCGCACGCACGAGGAGCGGGTGCGAGGGCTCGCGGGCCGTGCCGACGGTCTCGACCGCGCCGCCCGCGCCGAGCGCGAGGCCCGGGCCCGCGCCGCCGCGCGGGCCGCTCGCGCGGCTCACGAGGCGCAGGTCGCGAGCGCCGTCGCCGAGGGCGCCCGCCAGCTGCTTGCGCACATCGAGCACTCCCTCGCCGCGGCCGCCGCCGACAAGGCCGCCGCCGAGCAGGAGCGGTCCGTCCGCGAGGCGGAGCTGACGCGCGAGCGCGTCCGCAGCCGCGAACTCAAGGCCGAGCTCGACAAGCTGACCGATTCCGTCCACCGCGACGAGGTGCTCCGCGCCGAGAAGCGGATGCGGATGGAGCAGCTGGAGAGCAAGGCGCTGGAGGAGCACGGCATCGAGTCCGACGCCCTGCTCGGCGAGTACGGCCCGGACCAGCCCGTCCCGCCGCCGCTGCCCGCCGAGGGCGAGGAGCCGGCCGAGGACGCGAAGCCGCGCCCGTACGTCCGCGCCGAGCAGGAGAAGCGACTGAAGGCCGCGGAGAAGGCCTACACCCAGCTCGGCAAGGTCAACCCGCTCGCGCTGGAGGAGTTCGCCGCGCTCGAGGAACGCCACCAGTTCCTCTCCGAGCAGCTGGAGGACCTCAAGACCACCCGCCGTGACCTGCTGACCGTCGTCAAGGAGGTCGACGAGCGGGTCGAGCAGGTGTTCACCTCCGCGTACCACGACACCGCGCGCGAGTTCGAGGGCGTCTTCTCCCGGCTCTTCCCGGGCGGCGAGGGTCGGCTCATCCTCACCGACCCGGAGAACATGCTGACCACCGGTGTCGAGGTGGAAGCCCGCCCGCCGGGCAAGAAGGTCAAGCGGCTCTCCCTCCTCTCCGGCGGCGAGCGCTCCCTGACCGCCGTCGCGCTGCTGGTCTCGATCTTCAAGGCGCGCCCGAGCCCGTTCTACGTGATGGACGAGGTCGAGGCCGCGCTGGACGAGACCAACCTGCGCCGGCTGATCGCGATCATGGAGGAGCTGCGCGACAACTCGCAGCTGATCGTGATCACGCACCAGAAGCTGACGATGGAGTGTGCCGACGCGCTCTACGGCGTATCGATGCGGGGCGACGGCATCTCCCAGGTGATCAGCCAGCGGCTGCGTGACGAACCTCGCAAGCCCCCGCGTCAGCTGCGCCGCCTGGACGAGCCGGAGGCGGTTTCCGAGTAGGGCCCGGCGCGTACCCGATACTGGGAGGGTCATGGAAACCGTCATTCTTGCTGTAGTCATCGCTGTGGTCGCCGTTTCGGCGGCCGCTGGTCTCGTCGTCACCGGTCGACGGCGCAAGCAGCTGCCCGCCCCCAAGGCGCAGCCGCAGATCTCCAAGCCAGCCGCCCCGACGACCGTCCAGCCGCCGGCCGAGCCGCAGGTCGGCGAGGATGCCGCGGTCAGTGCGCCCGAGGAACGGCGCACCGTCGAGGAGGTCGTCCTCCCCGCGCAGGCCGAGGCGGCCCCCGAGCTGGAGGTGCCCGAGCCGACCGCCGGCCGCCTGATCCGGCTGCGCTCGCGCCTGGCGCGCTCGCAGAACACCCTGGGCAAGGGCCTGCTCTCGCTGCTCTCCCGGGACCGCCTCGACGAGGACACCTGGGAGGAGATCGAGGAGCTGCTGCTCACCGCGGACGTCGGCGTCCAGCCGACCCAGGAGCTGGTCGAGCGGCTGCGCACCCGGGTGAAGGTGCTCGGCACCCGCACCCCGGACGAGCTGCGCGGCCTGCTGCGCGAGGAGCTCGTCGCGCTGATCGACCCCTCGCTCGACCGCACGCTGCACGTCGCCCGCCACGACGAGGAGACCCCGGCCCGACCGGCCGTCCTGCTGGTCGTCGGCGTCAACGGCGTCGGCAAGACCACCACCAGCGGCAAGCTGGCCCGTGTGCTGGTCGCCGACGGCCACACGGTCGTTCTCGGCGCGGCCGACACCTTCCGCGCGGCCGCCGCCGACCAGCTGCAGACCTGGGGTGAGCGCGTCGGCGCCCGCACCGTCCGCGGCCCGGAGGCCGGCGACCCGGCGTCCGTCGCCTTCGACGCGGTCAAGGAGGGCATCGCCGAGGGAGCGGACACCGTCCTCGTCGACACCGCCGGCCGCCTGCACACCAAGACCGGCCTGATGGACGAGCTCGGCAAGGTGAAGCGCGTCGTCGAGAAGCACGGCCCGGTCGACGAGGTGCTGCTGGTCCTGGACGCCACGACGGGCCAGAACGGCCTGGTCCAGGCAAAGGTCTTCGCGGAGGTCGTGGACATCACCGGCATCGTGCTGACCAAGCTCGACGGCACCGCCAAGGGCGGCATCGTCGTCTCGGTCCAGCGCCAGCTGGGCGTCCCGGTCAAGCTCATCGGCCTCGGCGAGGGTGCGGACGACCTGGCGCCGTTCGAGCCCGGCGCGTTCGTCGACGCCCTGCTGGGCTGACCCGCCGCAGTACCCGCCACGAAGGACTCCGAAGCCGCCGCCCGCACCCGCGGGCGGCGGCTTCTTCGTCGCCGTGCGACCGGCGCGCCGGGCTCAGCGCCGTCCGGCAAGCTCCGGGGCGCGGCGATGGCTGGCGTAGGCGAGGGTGCCGAGCAGCAGCTTCGGATCGGGTAGCCGGGCGGCGTTGTCGTCCGTCGGGGGGCGGAGCCAGCGCGCGCCGGGGGAGGGCGGGGCCGGGACGCGGGAGCCGGGGCCGTGCGGGAGCAGGTCGAGCTCGGCGTCGTCCCAGCCCGTGCGGTAGAGCAGCTCGGGGAGGCGCGACGCGGTCTGGGGCGCGACGAAGAAGTACCCGCGGCCCTGGGCCGCGAGGACGGGGCCGGGGCGGATGCCCATGCGCTCCAGCCGGACCAGCGCCAGGCAGCCGGCCGGCTCGGGGACGTCGAGGACGTCGAAGGCCTGGCCGGTGAGCAGTTGGACGGCCGTGCCGTCCAACTCCGCGGCCCAGCCCCAGCGTGAGTGGTACTCCGCGGCGGCCTCGGTCCGGGTCAGCCTGACCCGGCGCCGCTGAACCCGGAGCCAGCTGTCGCCGAACAGGGAGTCTGTGCTCATCAAGTCCACTCACCTCCAACCGATCGGGGGAGACCTTGGTTACGGGGCGCAGGCCCACGGCGTTCGCGCCCGCACAATTCGGGCACGGCAGACGGTGGTTCGGATGGTGTGCTACTCAATAACCCAGGAGTTCCGGTTCAGGACCGGCTCCTTCGGGGCCCTCGGGCCCGGCGTCTACCAGGCGTCGGAGAACGGCGGTGAACGTCCTGTCCACCAGTGAAGCGCGAGTGAGTCACGGGAAGTTCACTCGTAGGGGTGGCGAAAGGTGGCGTTTCTCCGCACAAGCTCCCCCGGTCGGCGCAAATCGCGCTACGTTCCTGATGCAGGGTCGGAGAACCCAGCGCGACATGAGCACGTCAGCGGGTATGCCACTGGCACCGTCGGTTTATCGATGCCAACTCGTCCCGCTCTCAAGCAAACTGACGGCCGCGAGCCCGGGATGGGGGCGTTCCGGTGGGCGACAAGCAACCCAACGACAAGCTGACCGCGTGGTTTGTTCGCAGCGGGTGGTCCAAGGGCGAGTTGGCCCGTCAGGTCAACCGCCGCGCACGCCAGATGGGCGCAGCGCACATCAGCACCGACACCTCACGGGTGCGGCGCTGGCTCGACGGCGAACAGCCGCGTGAGCCGATTCCGAAGATCCTCTCCGAGCTCTTCTCCGACCGGTTCGGCTCGCCCGTCCCGGTGGAGGATCTCGGCCTCAAGGCGGTCGCTCCGCTGACCCCCGGGTCCGGCATCGACCTGCCGTGGGGCGGCGAGCAGACCGTCCAGCTCATCTCCGAGTACTCCCGCAGCGATCTGATGCTCAACCGCCGCGGATTCCTTGGCACTTCCCTCGCGCTCACGGCCGGTTCCGCCCTCATCGAGCCGATGCAGCGCTGGCTCACCCCGAACGCGCACGGCCGGCCCACCCCGGTGCTCGCCGCCGCCCGGGAGGGCGAGCCGGTCACCGGCCGTCTCTCCGGCCCCGAGCTCGACCTGCTCGAGTCCACGGTCATGATGTTCCGTCAGTGGGACGCGCAGAACGGCGGCGGCCTGCGACGCAAGGCCGTCGTCGGCCAGCTGCACGAGGTCTGCGACCTGCTCCAGGAGAGCTACAGCCCGCAGACCACCCAGCGCCTGTTCCAGACCACCGCCCAACTCGCCCACCTGGCGGGCTGGATGTCCTACGACGTGGGCATGCACCCGAGCGCGCAGAAGTACTACGTGCTGGCGCTGCACGCCGCCAAGGAGGCGGGGGACCGGCCCTTCGGCGGGCTGATCCTGACGGACATGTGCCGCCAGATGATCCACCTGAACCGCCCCGGGGACGCGCTGGAGCTGATCCACCTGGCTCAGTACGGCTCCCGCGACACGGCGAGTTCGCGCCAACTCGCGCTCATGCACGCCATGGAGGCCCGCGCCTACGCCAACCTCGGCGAGGCCGGCAAGTGCTACCGCGCCGCCCGGCACGCCGAGGACTGCTTCGACGAGGCCGGCCGGAGCGACCCGATCCCGGACTGGTTGGGCTTCTTCTCCGAGGCCGAGCTCCACGCTGAGAACGGCCACTCGTACCGCGATCTCTGCTACCACACCGGCCGCAGCCAGGTGTACGCGCTGCAGGCGGAGCCCGAGATCGGCGAGGCCGTGCGGCTCTTCTCGGACGATCCGGGCCACAAGCGCTCCTACGCCCTCAACCTGATCGGCATGGCCAGCGTCCACGTGCTCAACCGGGAGCCCGAGGCGGCGGTCGCCACCGCCGAGCAGGCCATGGAGATCGCCGCGCGGATTCGTTCTGAACGTGTCAATACGCGGCTGCGCAAGACGACCGAGGCGGCCCAGCGGGAGTTCAAGGACGTGCCCAGCGTGCGGCGGCTGCGCGAGCAGATCGACCAGACGCTGCCCGACAACCTGGCCAACAAGAACAGCGCCTGAGTCCGCAGGATTCCGGTACGTACCTCCTGAGCTGCACATTCGCCGCGAAAGCGGATTGTTCTCCGGCCGCGAGCGCCGTCCCCCTTCACCCGACTCGGCCCCCCCACGCCAGGTCATCAGGACGGTTCTCGCGGCCGGTTTTCGGTGAGCGCCCGTTCATCCGGGCGTAACACCGGCGTCAGCTTCGTCACTCCTGCGAAACAACAGCGGGCATCTGCGGAAACCGGCCTGCGTCAATCTCCTCAGCATCAGCCGACGAACCCCGGGGGCACGGGACGGGATACCCGGGATCGAAGCGGCCCGACAATCGAGGAGACGCCGATGCCCAGCGGCTTCAGCGGCGGAGACACCGCATTCGTACTCATAAGCGCGGCACTGGTCATGCTGATGACCCCGGGCCTCGCGTTCTTCTACGGCGGCATGGTCCGGGTCAAGAGCGCTCTGAACATGCTGGCCATGAGCTTCATCGCGCTCGGCATCGTCACAGTGCTGTGGGTGCTCTTCGGCTTTTCGATCGCTTTCGGCCCTGATTCCTTCCACGGCCTCATCGGCGACTTCTCGATGCTCGGTTTGCGCCACATCGGAATGAACCAGCTGTCCGGAACCATTCCGGTGTTCGCATTCTCGATGTTCCAGCTGATGTTCGCGGTGATCACGCCCGCACTGATCTCCGGTGCGATCGCGGACCGGGCGAAGTTCAGCGCCTGGGCCGTTTTCATCGCCTTCTGGGTCACCGTCGTCTACTTCCCGGTCGCCCACTGGGTCTTCTACACCGACGGCGGCAAGGGCGGCTGGCTGGTCGACCACGTCGGCGCGCTGGACTTCGCCGGCGGCACGGCGGTCCACCTCAACGCCGGTATCGCGGGCCTGGCCCTCGCGCTGGTGCTGGGCAAGCGGGTCGGCTTCAAGAAGGACCCGATGCGTCCGCACAGCCTGCCGCTGGTGATGCTCGGCTCCGGTCTCCTCTGGTTCGGCTGGTTCGGCTTCAACGCCGGCTCCGCGCTCGCGGCGAACGGACTGGCGGGCCTCGCCTTCACCAACACCCAGGTCGCCACCGCCTCCGCGATGGTCGGCTGGCTGATCTTCGAGCGGATCAAGCACGGAGCGTTCACCACCCTCGGCGCCGCGTCCGGCGCGGTCGCCGGTCTGGTCGGCATCACCCCGGCCTGTGCCTACATCAGCCCGCTGGGCTCGATCCTGCTCGGCCTGGTCTGTGGCGTGCTCTGCGCCTGGGCGATCAGCCTCAAGTACAAGCTCGGCTTCGACGACTCGCTCGACGTCGTGGGCGTCCACGCGGTCGGCGGTGCGGTCGGCGCGCTGCTGATCGGCCTGCTGGCCACCGGTGGCGGCGGCTCCGCGGCGAAGGGTCTCTTCTACGGCGGCGGCTTCGCCCAGTTGGGCAAGCAGGCGATCGGCGTGGGCGCGGTCGGCGCCTACTCCTTCGTCCTGGCCTGGATCATCGGCACGGTCATCCAGAAGACGATGGGCTTCCGGGTCTCCGAGGAGGTCGAGATCGCCGGCATCGACCAGGCCGAGCACGCCGAGTCGGCCTACGACTTCAGCGCGGTGGGTGCGGCCCTGTCCAAGGCCTTCTCCACGTCGGCGCCCTCGACGCCCCCAGCGTCGGCGGCCAAGAAGACCGCAGCCGACAGCCCCGCCGAGACGAAGGTCGATGCCTGAGATGAAGATCATCACTGCCGTGATCAAGCCGCACCGCCTGGACGACGTCAAGGAGGCCCTGCAGTCCTTCGGCGTCCACGGCCTGACCGTCACCGAGGCCAGCGGCTACGGCCGCCAGCGCGGCCACACCGAGGTCTACCGGGGCGCGGAGTACACCGTCGACCTCGTGCCGAAGGTCCGCATCGAGGTGCTGGCCGAGGACGACGACGCCGACAGCGTCATCGAGGTCATCGTCAAGTCGGCCCGGACCGGCAAGATTGGTGACGGCAAGGTCTGGAGCGTCCCGGTCGAGACCGCCGTGCGGGTCCGCACGGGCGAGCGCGGACCGGACGCGCTGTAGGCAGCAGGAGCTGGTGAGGCGGGCTCGCGACCGAGGAGGGTGGCGAGTCCGCCCCGCCGTATGTGTTTCGCGGGTCGGCACTCCGGACGGAGAAGAGACGTGACGGACCAGCAGGCCGAGCGGCAGGCGGCCGAGACGGGATACGCCGCGGCGCGGCTCGCGTTGCTGCGGGAGGACGGCCGCACCGGCGCCGCCCGGCGGACGGCGCTGTCACAGCTGACGGACCGTTGGCTCCAGGGTCTGCTGACCGATGCGCTCCAGGGCACTCCCGGCGACGGGGTCGCGCTCGTCGCGGTCGGCGGCTACGGCCGCGGCGAGCTCTCCCCGCGCAGCGATCTGGACGTGCTGCTGCTCCACGACGGCGGCGCCCGCGCCTCGGCGGTCCCTGCGCTGGCCGAGCGGCTCTGGTACCCCATCTGGGACCAAGGGGTGGCGCTCGACCACTCCGTGCGCGACCTCGGCCAGGCCCGCAAGGTGGCGGCCGAGGACCTGAAGGCCCAGCTCGGCCTGCTCGACGCCCGCCATGTCGCGGGCGACCCGGCGCTCACGGCCTCGCTGCGCTCCGCCGTGCTGGCGGACTGGCGCGCCACCGCGTCCACCCGGCTGCCCGAGTTGCTGCAGCTCTCCCGGGAGCGCGCGGAGCGTCAGGGCGAGCTGGCCTTCCTGCTGGAACCGGACCTGAAGGAGGCCCGCGGCGGCCTGCGCGACGTCACCGCGCTCGACGCCGTCGCCGCCTCCTGGATCGCCGACGCCCCCCGCGCCGGCCTGGCCGACGCGGCGACGCGGCTGCGCGACGTCCGCGACGCGCTGCACCTGGTCACCGGCCGGGCCACGGACCGGCTCAGCCTGCAGGAGCAGGACGCCGTCGCAGCCGACCTCGGCCTGCTCGACGCGGACATCCTGCTGCGCCAGGTCTACGCGTCGGCCCGGGTGATCGCCTACGCCGCCGACGTCACCTGGCGCGAGGTGGAACGGGTGCTGCGTGCCCGCAGCGGCCGCACCGGTCGCCGCAGGTTCGGCTTCGGCGGCGGGACCGCCGCCCGTGGCCCCGTGGAGCGGCGGCCGCTGGCCGAGGGCGTGGTGGAGATGGAGGGCGAGGCGGTGCTCGCCGCGCCCGCCCGTCCCGGCCAGGACCCGGTGCTGCCGCTGCGCGCCGCGGCCGCCGCCGCCCAGGCCGGCCTGCCGCTGTCGCTGAGCACCGTGCGTCGCCTGGCCGCGGAGACCAGGCCGTTGCCGGTGCCGTGGCCGGACGAGGCCCGCGAGCAGCTGATCACGCTGCTCGGCGCGGGGGAGAACGCGATCCCGGTCTGGGAGGCGCTGGAGGCCGAGGACCTGGTCACCCGGCTGCTGCCGGACTGGGAGCGGGTCCGCTGCCGCCCGCAGCGCAACGCCGTGCACCGCTGGACCGTCGACCGGCACCTGGTCGAGACGGCCGCGCGCGCCGCCGCGATGACCCGTCGGGTCGCCCGCCCGGATCTGCTGCTCGTCGCCGCCTTCCTGCACGACATCGGCAAGGGCTGGCCCGGCGACCACTCGGAGGCCGGTGAGGTGATCACCCGCGACGTGGCCGCGCGTATCGGCTTCCCCAAGCGGGACGTGGAGACCCTTGCGCTGCTGGTCCGCCACCACCTGCTGCTGGTGGAGACGGCGATGCGCCGCGACCCGGAGGACCCCGCGACCATCGCCGCGATCACGGACGCGGTCGGCACCGTCGGCGTCCTGGAGCTGCTGCACGCCCTCACCGAGGCCGACGCGCTGGCCACCGGCCCGGCCGCGTGGAGCAGCTGGCGTGCCACGCTCGTCGCCGACCTGGTCCGGCGCGCCACGGCGGCGCTGGCCGGAGACGGTGCGCCGCAGGACAGCGCGACGGAGGCGACGGCGGAGGAGGAGCGGCTCGCCGTGGAGGCGGCCCGCACGGCGGGCCCCGCGCTCTCCGTGCGCGCGGAGGCGGAGGGCGGGGAGGGCGACGGCTCACGCGGCGGAGCTGCACAGCAGCAGTTCGAGCCGATGGGCGTGGAGCTGACCCTCGCGCTGCCGGACCGCCCCGACGTGCTGCCCACGGTCGCGGGCGTCCTCGCCCTGCACCGGCTGACCGTCCGCACCGCGGCGATCCGTGAGCTGGACCCGATCGGGGCGGGCCCGGTCCTGGTGCTGACCTGGAAGGTCGCCGCGGAGTTCGGCGACGTCCCGGAGGCCGCCCGGCTGCGCGCGGACATCCGCCGCGCCCTGGACGGCGGCCTGGACGTCACCCGGCGGCTGGCCGAGCGGGACGCCGCGTCGCCGCGGCGTCGCGGCCACGTCGCCCCGCCGCCGCGGGTGACCGTGGCGCCCGGCAGCAGCGCCTCCGCGACGGTGCTGGAGGTCCGCGCACACGACGCGCCTGGCCTGCTGCACCGGATCGGCCGCGCGCTGGAGGGCACGGGCGTCCGAGTCCACCGGGCCCGCATCTCCACCCTCGGCGCGGACGCGGTCGACGCCTTCTACCTCACCGACGCGGCCGGTCGGCCGCTCTCGGACGCGGCGGCGGCGGAGCTGGCGCGCTCGGTGGAACGGGCCTTGCTGGCCTGATCCTGCCGGTCGCGGCGGAGGGCTGCCGAAAGCCCGGCGGCCTACGCCTGTGCCGGTGACCTCCCGGTACGGCCGCGTACAGGCATGCGCGCGGTGCCTTCGTACGGGGCGGCTTCCGGGTGCGTTCCCAGGACCGTCGGGCGGCCGGATACCCTGGAAGGCGAATCTGTATCAGCCCCCGAGTCACGAGGACCCGCGACCGACGTGTTCGACACCCTTTCCGACCGCCTCGCAGCGACGTTCAAGAACCTCCGGGGCAAGGGCCGCCTCTCCGAGGCGGACATCGACGCCACCGCCCGCGAAATCCGCATCGCCCTGCTGGAGGCGGACGTCGCCCTGCCGGCGGTGCGCGCCTTCATCTCCCGGATCAAGGAGCGCGCGACCGGCGCCGAGGTCTCCGCGGCGCTGAACCCCGCCCAGCAGGTCATCAAGATCGTCAACGAGGAGCTCATCAGCATCCTCGGTGGTGAGACCCGCCGCCTGCGCTACGCCAAGACCGGTCCGACGGTCATCATGCTGGCCGGTCTCCAGGGCGCCGGTAAGACCACCCTGGCCGGAAAGCTCGCCAAGTGGCTGAAGGACCAGAAGCACACCCCGCTGCTGGTCGCCTGTGACCTCCAGCGCCCGAACGCGGTGACCCAGCTCGGCGTCATGGCCGAGCGCGCGGGCGTCGCGATCTTCGCACCCGAGCCCGGCAACGGCGTCGGCGACCCGGTCAAGGTCGCCAGGGACTCGATCGACTACGCCAAGAACAAGCAGTACGACGTGGTCATCGTCGACACCGCCGGTCGTCTGGGCATCGACGCCGAGCTGATGCAGCAGGCCGCGGACATCCGCGCCGCGATCAACCCGGACGAGGTCCTCTTCGTCGTCGACGCCATGATCGGTCAGGACGCGGTCACCACCGCGCAGGCCTTCCTCGAGGGCGTCGACTTCACCGGTGTCGTGCTGTCCAAGCTCGACGGCGACGCCCGCGGTGGTGCGGCCCTGTCGGTGGCGCACGTCACCGGCCGCCAGATCATGTTCGCGTCCAACGGCGAGAAGCTCGAGGACTTCGACGCGTTCCACCCGGACCGGATGGCCTCGCGCATCCTGGGCATGGGCGACGTCCTCTCCCTGATCGAGCAGGCCGAGAAGACCTTCTCCCAGGAGGAGGCCGCCAAGGTCCACGCGAAGCTCGCCAGCAAGGGCGGCAAGGAGTTCGGCCTCGGCGACTTCCTGGCCCAGCTGGAGCAGGTCTCCAAGATGGGCTCGATCACCAAGCTGCTCGGCATGCTCCCCGGCATGGCGCAGATGCGGGACCAGATCAACAACATCGACGACAAGGACGTCGCCCGGGTGGGCGCGATCATCAAGTCGATGACGCAGGCCGAGCGCGACGACCCGAAGCTCATCAACGGCTCGCGGCGTGCCCGAATCGCCAAGGGTTCCGGCGTCCACGTCTCCGAGGTCAGCAGCCTGGTCGAGCGGTTCTTCGAGGCCCGCAAGATGATGTCCGCGATGGCCGGCGGCAAGGGCATCCCCGGGATGCCGGGCATGCCGGGCATGGGCGGCGGCGCGTCGCGCAAGCCCAAGCAGCAGAAGGCGGCCAAGGGCCGCCGCCAGAGCGGCAACCCGCTCAAGCGCCAGCAGGAGGCGCAGCAGTCGGCGCAGAAGAAGGCCGACGGCGCGCCCCAGGCGGGTGGCGCGTTCGGCCTGGGCCCGGGCCAGGGCCCGTCGGACTTCGAGCTCCCCAAGGAGTTCAAGGACCTGCTGTAGTCGGTCGCACCATGCGGGGGCGCGGGGAACACGGTTCCCCGCGCCCCCGCATGGTTATGGTTGCCGCATGCGTGTAGAGATCCGTTTCCCCCAACTCTCCGACGCCGCCGCGTACTACGAGGCCGTCACCCGCTCGGCGGAGCACATCGGCCGGTGGAACCCTGTCGAGCCGGACGCCCTGCCGGACATGGTGCGGCGTCAGGGGGACGCGCTGCGGACGTTCCTGGTCTTCGACACCGAGGACGGTGGGCTCGTCGGCACCTGCAACGTGTCGAACATCGTGCGGGGCCGGTTCCAGAACGCGTCCCTGGGATACAACTCCTACCTGCCCTACAACGGCACCGGTCGGATGACCGAGGGCATGCGGCTCGTGGTCGGTGCCTGCTTCCGCCCGCAGACGGCCGGCGGGTTGGGCCTGCACCGGCTGGAGATCAACGTGCAGCCGGAGAACGGGCCGTCGGCCGCGATGGCCAAGCGGCTGGGCTTCCGTCTGGAGGGCTTTTCGCCGCGCATGCTGTTCCTGCAGAACGCCTGGCGGGACCATGAGCGGTACGCGCTGACCATGGAGGAGTGGCCCGGCGCGGGTGCTGGCGACGCATCCTGAATGTCCGTATTGTCGCAAGAGTGACCAGCCCTGTGCCGCCTCGCGAGGATCCCGACAAGCTGTGGCGTTCGGAGGGCGCGCCGCCCCCGCCGCAGCCGCCGCGGAAGACCCCGCGGGGCAGCTGGCTCAGCATGATCCTCACGGCGGTGGTCGTCTTCCTCCTCGTCGACCTGCTGCTCAACGTCTTCGGCGCCGGAGACAAGCTCAACGTCCCGTACACCGAGTTCACCAAGCAGTTGAACGCCGGTCAGGTCTCCGAGATCTACGCCAAGGGCGACTCGATCGAGGGCAAGCTCAAGAGCGCCCAGCCGGACCCGAACAACAGCAAGCAGACCTACCAGAACTTCACCACCACCCGTCCCGTCTTCGCGAACGACAACCTCTGGGGCGAACTGACGTCGCAGAACGTCAAGGTCGACGCCGAACCGGTGGTCAAGGAACGCAGTTTCCTCGCCAACCTGCTGATCTCGCTGGCGCCGATGCTGCTGCTGATCCTCGTCTGGATCCTCCTCGCCCGCCGGATGGCCGCGGGCGGCGGCATGGGCGGGCTGGCCCGCAAGGCGCCGCCGAAGCCGGTCGAGCTGCCGCCCGGCGCCAAGCGCACCACCTTCGACGACGTGGCCGGCATCGACGAGGTCAAGAGCGAGCTCACCGAGGTCGTCGACTTCCTGCGCCGCCCGGAGGCGTACCGCAGGCTCGGCGCGAAGATGCCGCGCGGCGTGCTGCTGGCGGGCCCTCCCGGCACCGGGAAGACGCTGCTGGCCCGCGCCGTCGCGGGGGAGGCGAACGTGCCGTTCTTCTCCGCCTCCGCCTCCGAGTTCATCGAGATGATCGTCGGCGTGGGCGCGTCCCGGGTGCGCGAGCTCTTCGCGGAGGCGCGCAAGGTCGCGCCCGCGATCGTCTTCATCGACGAGATCGACACCATCGGCCGCGCCCGCGGCGGCGGCAACTCCATGGGCGGCCACGACGAGCGCGAGCAGACGCTCAACCAGATCCTCACCGAGATGGACGGGTTCTCCGGCGCCGAGGGCGTCGTCGTCCTCGCCGCCACCAACCGCTCGGACGTGCTGGACCCGGCGCTGCTGCGGCCCGGCCGCTTCGACCGCACGGTCATGGTCAGCCCGCCGGACCGCAGCGGACGCGAGGCGATCCTGAAGATCCACACCCGGGACAAGCCGCTCGCCGCCGACGTCGACCTGGAGCAGGTCGCCAAGACCACCCCGGGCATGACCGGCGCGGAGCTCGCCAACCTGGCCAACGAGGCGGCGCTGCTCGCGGTCAAGCGCAAGGACGACGAGGTCTCGGCGCGCGACTTCTCCGAGGCGCTGGAGAAGGTCCAGCTGGGCGCCGTCCGCGCACTGGTCATGCCGGACGCCGACCGGCTGCGCACGGCGTACCACGAGTCGGGCCACGCGCTTCTCGGCATGCTGCAACCAGGCGCGGACCCGGTCCGCAAGATCACCATCGTGCCGCGCGGGCGCGCCCTCGGCGTCACGCTCTCGACGCCGGAGGCGGACCGGTACTCCTACACCGAGGAGTACCTGCGCGGCCGCATCATCGGCGCGCTGGGCGGCATGGCCGCCGAGCACGTCGTCTACGGCGTCATCACCACGGGCGCGGAGAGCGACCTCGAGCAGGTCACCAACCTCGCCCGCGGCATGGCGGGCCGCTGGGGCATGAGCGAGCGCGTCGGCCGGCTGACGGCGATCCCGAACGACTCCCAGGGCGCGTACGGCCTGGCGGCCGCGCCCAGCACCCTCGACGTGGTGGACGAGGAGGCCCGGCGGATCGTCTCGGAGTGCTACGACGAGGCCTGCCGCAAGCTGGTCGCCCACCGCCCGCAGCTGGACGCGCTGGCGAACGCGCTGATGGAACACGAGACCCTCGACGAGGACGACGCCTACCGCATCGCAGGCATCCGCGGAGGCGCCGACGACGGCGCGTAGCCGGCAGGGGGCCCGAGGCTCTGCTCATGTGCCCCCATCTCACCCACGTGGCACGCCGAACGCGTGGGGCCACCCTCCTCCAGCCTTCGGCCGGGCCCCGATGGATGTTGCTCGCGCCCGGTCCGGGGGCACCTCCCCGCCGGAGGCCGGGGGAGGAGCCGCATGTCGGCAGAGCTCGCGCCCCCCGATGTGCAGCCTCCTGGATGCCTACCGAACCCTCTCGGCCAGCGCGTAGCGGAAGACGTTCTCCATCCGCACCGACCCGTCCTCCCGGGTCCACGGAAACAGCGCCTCGCGCAACTCCTTCTCGACCTGGCGCTCGCCCGCGAACTCCCGCGCCGAGTCGAAGACGCCCGTCGAGACCAGCCCGCGCAGCGCGCTGTCGAGGTCCGGGTAGGCGTACGGGCAGCGGACGCGGCCGCCGCCGGCCGGGCGCAGACCAGCGTCGGCGATCAGGGAGTCCACCGCGCCCGGAGCGGCCAGCGCGAACGCGTCGTAGCCGCCGTGGCGGCGGGCGACGTCCAGGACGGATGCGCTCTCGCACCGCTCCTCGGGACCCCAGACCGCCAGGGCGACGTGACCGCCGCGCGCGGTGAGCCGGGCGGCGTCGTGGACCAGGGCGCGCGGATCGGCCGCGCAGGAGAGGTGCTCGAACGCCGTGACCAGGGTGTGCGTCCCCGGGCGGCCGGACGACAGCTCGCGGTAGACGTCCGTGAGGACCCGCAGCGAACGGTCCTGTGCGATCTCCCGCAGCTCCGCCTCGGGCTCGAGCCCCACGACGTCGGCGCCGCGCGCGGCGGCCAGCAGCAGGGCGAGCCCGCTGCGACAGCCCAGGCCCAGGACCGAGGTGGCCGGCCCGACGTCCAGGCGGGAGTAGACCGCCTCGTACAGCGGCACGAGCATCCGCTCCTGGATCTCCGCCCAGTCCCGCGCCCGCTGCCGGGCGGCGGTCCGGTCCGTGGCCCCGGTCTCGGTCTCGGTACGAGCCGTGGGCCGAGTCGTATGCGCAGAGTCCATGGGACGGCTCCTCATCTCGGGCTCACCGCGTGCGGCCGGGCGTCTGCTCTCCAATCAAGCGCGGGATCCGCCCGCCGTCCAGAGCCCGAACGGCCCCCCTTCCCGCGTATCAGGCGAGGGAACAGATTGGAGCCGGAGCCTTTCCGGGCCGTACCATTCGCCCCATGGCAAAGGCTCCCATTCTCACCCCCCAGGCGGAGGACTTCCCGCGCTGGTACCAGGATCTGATCAACAAGGCCGAGCTGGCCGACAACGGTCCGGTGCGCGGCACCATGGTCATCCGACCGTACGCCTACGGGCTGTGGGAGCGGATGCAGTCGGAGATGGACACGCGGATCAAGAAGACGGGCACGCAGAACGCGTACTTCCCGCTCTTCATCCCGCAGTCCTACCTGACCAAGGAGGCCGAGCACGTCGAGGGCTTCGCGCCGGAGCTGGCCGTGGTCACCCACGGCGGCGGCAAGGAGCTCGAGGAGCCGGTCGTCGTCCGGCCCACCTCCGAGACGATCATCAACGAGTACTTCTCGAAGTGGGTCCAGAGCCACCGCGACCTGCCCCTGCTGATCAACCAGTGGGCCAACGTGGTCCGCTGGGAGCTGCGTCCGCGCCTGTTCCTGCGCACCACCGAGTTCCTCTGGCAGGAGGGTCACACCGCGCACGCCACCTTCGAGGACGCCCGTGACTTCGCCGCGCTGATCCACAAGGACGTCTACGGCGACTTCATGCGCAACATCCTGGCCATCGACACCATCCCGGGACGCAAGACGGCCAAGGAGCGGTTCGCGGGCGCCATCAACACCCTCACCCACGAGGCGATGATGGGCGACGGCAAGGCGCTGCAGATGTGCACCAGCCACGAGCTGGGCCAGAACTTCGCCAAGGCGTTCAACACCACCTACCTCAAGGGCGAGGGCGAGCGCGAGTTCGTCTGGCAGACCTCCTGGGGCTCCACCACCCGCATGGTCGGCGCGCTGATCATGTCCCACGGCGACGACAGCGGTCTCCGCGTCCCGCCGCGGCTCGCCGCCGTCCAGGCGGTCGTGCTGGCGATCAAGGGCGACGAGGCCGTGCTGGCCAAGGTCCGCGAGATCGGCGCCCAGCTCGAGGCCGCGGGGGTCCGCGTGGTCGTCGACGACAAGACCGACACGCCGTTCGGCCGCCGCGCGGTGGACTGGGAGCTCAAGGGCGTCCCGGTGCGCATCGAGGTGGGTCCGCGCGACCTGGAGAACGGTACGGCCATGCTGGTCCGCCGTATCGCGGGCGGTAAGGAGCCGGTGAGCGCCGACGCGCTCGCCGCCCTGGTGCCGACGATCCTCGAGGAGGACCAGGAGCTGCTGCTGCAGCAGACGCGTGAGCGCCGCCTGGCCCGCACGGTGGACGTGAAGACCCTCGACGAGGCCGTCGAGGCCGCCGCGACCGGCTTCGGCCGTATCTCCTGGGCGGAGCTCGGCCCGGAGGGCGAGGCCAAGCTGGCCGAGCAGGGCGTCACCGTCCGCTGCCTCGTCGCCGAGGACGGCTCGGTGCCGGCCGCCGACGACCAGCCGGGCAACATCGCGGTCGTGGCCCGCTCCTACTGATCCACAACCTGATACACGTCCGACTCGTCGGACTCGTCCGAAGTGTGAGGACGAGGCTCCGCCGATCGTCGTAGCCGGGCCGGTCCGGCGCTCTCCTTCGAGAGTGCCCGGACCGGCCCGGTCCGTCTGGTCAACTTGCTTTCCCAGAACGGAAGATGGCCAATCTCTGCCCATTCGCGCGCTGGTTGCCGACGGATGTGGTCCAGGTCACGGAAAAATAAAGCCTTCAACAATTCCCGATTCTGCGGAACATCCCGGGAACCTTCCTCGTTTGCGTTGCGTGAGCACGACACAACCTCTTGTTCTCGCCGCTGAGCTGGCCGTCGCCTGGGGCGACATCCAGCGCTTCCACTCCGACCTGCCGAATCTTGCGGCTCCGGAGTCGCTGATCGGGGAGTCCTCCTCGGCCTGCGGCACCGAGCTCGGTTTCGAGCGGCTGTTGCACGAGGCCGCACACGGCCTCGCCGCCGCGCGCGGCATCCGGGACACCTCCCGGGCCGGGCGCTACCACAACCGGCGCTTCCTGGCCCTCGCCGACGAGCTCGGTCTGGACCACAACGCCGACCCTCATCCGAGCTCCGGATTCTCCTTGGTCACCATGCGGCCGGAGACCCGCGAGCGCTATGCGGAAACGATTGAGCGCCTGCAGCGCGCGCTCGGTGACCATGCCGCCGCGACCAGCGGTGTGGTGGACCGGTCGCGCACCTTCCGCGGTCCCGCGACGCGGCACGGCTCCTCCGGGGGCGGTGTCCGCGTCAAGGCCGTCTGCGGCTGCGGGCGCAATGTTCGGGTGGTCCCCTCCGTGCTGTCCCAGGCGCCGATCGTCTGCGGCAACTGCGGGGAGACCTTCCAGATCTCCGAGCCTCGCGCCCGCCGCTGACCTCACCGGCGGGCGGTTGCACCGTCCGGCCACGCGGAACACGGGCCGCGTGGCGCAGGGGGTGCGGGACGCATGGGCGCGCGGGGGCGCCCATGTGGTGAAGTCGGCTGCGCCGACACGCGGCGAAGCCGCATGCCCGGAAGCGGCATGCCCGCACGGGCCCCCGCACGCCCGGGCGGCGCGCCCGCCCGCCGTGACGCGAGTCGCGGCGGTCCGGTGCACGGCCGCTCGTCCGGCCGTGGCAAGGCCGCCTGCGCCGATATGGCAGAATGGACAGCTGAGTACTCGGCAGCCGAGCAGGACCCCTCTCTCCTCCGGCTGACGTGTCCGTCGAGCAGCCAGCAGCCGCAACCCCACGTGGAATGCGCGGCTGCTCAACCACGTCAAAACCAGGAGAAACCACTCCCGTGGCAGTCAAGATCAAGCTGAAGCGTCTCGGCAAGATTCGCTCCCCGCACTACCGCATCGTCGTCGCCGACTCGCGCACCAAGCGTGACGGTCGTGCGATCGAGGAGATCGGCATCTACCAGCCGACCTACGACCCCTCGATCATCGAGGTCGACAGCGACCGTGCGCAGTACTGGCTGGGTGTCGGCGCGCAGCCGACCGAGGCCGTGCTCGCCATCCTGAAGCTCACCGGTGACTGGCAGAAGTTCAAGGGTCTCGAGGCCCCGGCGCCGCTGAAGGTCGCCGAGCCGAAGACCACCGACTTCTCGCACCTCTTCGCCAAGGCCGTCGCCGGCTTCGAGGACTCGACCACCGGTGTCGCCATCACCCCGAAGGCGAAGAAGACGGAGAAGAAGGACGAGGCCGCCGCCGAGTCCGACGCTTCCGCCGAGGCCTGAGCATGCTGGAGGAAGCCCTCGAGCATCTGGTGAAGGGCATCGTCGAGAACCCGGACGACGTCCAGGTCCGCTCGCGTGAGCTCCGCCGGGGCCGGGTCCTTGAGGTGCGCGTGCACCCCGAGGACCTGGGCAAGGTCATCGGCCGCGGTGGGCGCACGGCACGTGCGCTGCGCACCGTGGTCACCGCCCTCGGCGGTCGCAGTGTCCGCGTCGACCTGGTCGACGTGGACAGCGCCCGCTGACGGGCTGCTGAGAGGCACCTCTGCGGACCGGCTGGGATCCTTGATCCCAGCCGGTCCGTTTTTTGTCGTGTAGTACGTGAAGGAGACCCGCAACAGTGCAGCTGATCGTCGGCCGGATCGGCCGCGCCCACGGGATCAAGGGCGACGTCACCGTGGAGGTGCGCACCGACGAGCCCGAGCTGCGGCTCGGCCCCGGCGCCGTGCTGATGACCGACCCGGGCTCCGCCGGTCCGCTGACCGTCGCCTCCGGCAAGGTCCACAGCGGTCGGCTGCTGCTGCGCTTCGAGGGCGTGACCGACCGCAACGGCGCCGAGGCGCTGCGCGGCACGCTGCTCATCGCCGAGATCGACCCCGAGGACAGCCCCGAGGACCCGGACGAGTACTACGACCACCAGCTGGTCGGCCTCGACGTGGTCCTGACCGACGGCACCGTCGTCGGTCAGCTGACCGAGGTGCTGCACCTGCCCTACCAGGACCTGCTGACCGTCGTCCGTCCGGACGGCACCGAGGTGCTGGTCCCGTTCGTCAGCGAGATCGTCCCGGAGATCGACCTGGAGGCGCAGCGCGCCGTCATCACCCCGCCGCCGGGCCTGATCGACGCCGCTGACGCGGTCGTCGCCTCCTCCCGCGAGGAGGCCGCCGATTCCGGCGAGGACGAGAATTCCGGCGAAAACGAGAAGAGCGGCGGGGCCGACGCCTGATGCGCATCGACGTCGTCACGATCTTCCCCGAGTACCTCGCCCCGCTCGACCTCTCCCTCGTCGGCAAGGCCCGCGCCCGCGGGCAGCTGGACGTGCGCCTGCACGAGCTGCGTGAGTTCACCCACGACATCCACCGCACCGTGGACGACACCCCGTACGGCGGCGGCCCCGGCATGGTGATGAAGCCCGAGCCGTGGTCGGAGGCGCTGGACGCGGTCGTCGCCTCCGGTCCTGGCGAGGGCGCGGTGCCCACACTGGTCGTCCCCACGCCGAGCGGGCGGCCCTTCACCCAGGAGCTGGCCCAGCAGTTGGCCGCCGAGCCGTGGCTCGCCTTCGCGCCTGCCCGCTACGAGGGCATCGACCGTCGCGTCATCGAGGACGCCGCCGACCGGATGCCGGTCGTCGAGGTCTCCATCGGCGACTACGTGCTCGCCGGCGGCGAGGTCGCGGTGCTGGTCATCGTCGAGGCCGTGGCCCGACTGCTGCCCGGGGTGCTGGGCAACGCCGAGTCGCACCAGGACGACTCCTTCGCGCCCGGGAGGATGGCGGACCTGCTGGAGGGGCCCGTCTACACCAAGCCCGCCGAGTGGCGCGGCCGTGAGGTGCCCGAGGTGCTGCTCAGCGGCCACCACGGCAAGATCGCGCGCTGGCGCCGTGAGCAGGCCTTCGCCCGGACCCTCGCCCACCGGCCCGACCTGGTCGCCCGCTGGCGGCGCGAGGACATGGACAAGCACGACCTCAAGGCGCTGGCCGGTCTCGGCGTCTGGTGGGACGAGTCGAGCGGCCGATTTCTTCGGAACCCGGACCACGTGGCAGAATGACCCCTTGCTGCCTGTCTCCGGCCGCAGCGGCCGCCGCGCCGCGCACAGGACCGCCGCCTCTGCCACAGGGGGGACGACGGGAACCGGTGGACACACAGCACCTCATCTACAGACGAATTTCCGCGGGCGGCCTGTGGCGCTCGTGATGGAGAGATCATGGCCAACCTGATCAACGAGATCGACTCCGCGTCGGTCCGGTCTGACATCCCGACCTTCCGCGCCGGTGACACCGTGAACGTCCACGTTCGCGTCATCGAGGGCAACCGCTCCCGCATCCAGCAGTTCAAGGGTGTCGTCATCCGCCGCCAGGGCGCGGGCGTCCGCGAGACCTTCACGGTCCGCAAGGTCTCCTTCAACGTCGGCGTCGAGCGCACCTTCCCGGTGCACACCCCGATCGTCGAGAAGATCGAGGTCGTGACCCGCGGTTCGGTCCGTCGCGCCAAGCTGTACTACCTGCGCGACCTGCGCGGCAAGGCCGCGAAGATCAAGGAGAAGCGCGAGAGCTGAGCTCCCGCGCAGGGTTCCGGCCCAAAGAGCAGAGCGTTCCCGTGCGGCACAGTCTGATGGCTTAGGCTGCTCCCGCCATGGAAACGCAGCAGCTTCCCGAGGACCGCGACAGCGCTCCGTCCCCCGTCGACGACGAGGGGACCGAGGCGCCGTCGCGGTCCTTCGGCGTTCCGCGCGTCTCCGGGTTGATCCGGTCCCGCGGCTTTCGGGAACTGCTCGGGCTGATCGCCGTCTGCGTGCTCGTACTGGTGCTGCTGAACCGTTTCGTCGTGCAGCCGTTCACGATCCCCTCGGGATCCATGGAGAACGCACTGTCGGTCGGTGACCGGGTGCTCGTCAACAAGCTCTCCTACGACTTCGGCGGCACGCCGCAGCGCGGCGACGTCGTCGTCTTCGACGGCCGCGGCTCCTTCATCGACACCGAGACCCAGGACACCTCGGACGCCTCCGGGGACGACTTCGTCAAGCGCGTCATCGGGGTCGGCGGCGACACGGTCACCTGCTGCGACGCCCACGGCCGGATCACCGTCGACGGCGTCGAGCTCGACGAGAGCTCCTACCTCTACCCGGGCGTGGCCCCTTCCTCCTTCCCCTTCGCGGTGCAGGTGCCGGTGGGCGAGCTGTTCGTGCTGGGCGACAACCGGGCGGTCTCCGCCGACTCGCGTGCCCACCTGGGCGACCCGGGCGGCGGCTTCGTGCCGGTCAGCCGGGTCATCGGGCGCGCGGAGTGGGTGATCGCCCCCGTGGGTCACTGGCGTTCGCTGGACCGTCCGCAGGTCTTCGCCGCGCTGGACCGCGCGATCACGAGCGCGGGAGGCGAGGGCCGTGGGCACCAGGGGTAGACCGCGCGGCGCCTCCGGGGCGTCCGCGCGAGGGGCCTCCGCGTACGACGAGGACGTGTTCTCGGCCGAGGGCTCCCGGGCCGGGCGCGGCCGTGCGGAGCGGCGCCGCAGCGCACGGCGCGCCAAGCGGCGTCGGCAGCGCTCACTGGTCCGCGAGGTGCCGCTGGTCATCGGCGTCGCGCTGGTGATCACGCTGCTGCTGCAGACCTTCCTGGTCCAGGTCTTCTCGATCCCCTCCGGGTCGATGCAGAACACCATTGCGATCGGCGACCGCGTGGCCGTGGACAAGCTCTCGCCGTGGTTCGGCTGGACCCCGCAGCGCGGCGACGTCGTCGTCTTCAACGACCCGAGCGACTGGCTGAAGAACGATCCGGTGCCCACCTCGGGCCCGGTGGTCGGCGCGCTCAAGAACACCTTCACCTTCCTCGGCCTGCTCCCGTCCGATCGCGACCTGATCAAGCGCGTCATCGGCGTGCCGGGCGACACCGTGATGTGCTGCGGCTCCGACGGGAGGATCGTGGTCAACGGCCACGAGATCGACGAGCCTTACCTCTTCGCCGGCAACGCGCCCTCGCGGATTCCCTTCAAGGTGACCGTGCCGCCGGGGGAGTTGTGGGTGATGGGTGACCATCGCGACATCTCGGCCGACTCCCGGTATCACATGAACGAACCCGGCGGCGGCTTCGTACCGGAGAAAGACGTGGTCGGACGAGCCGTCGCGATCGTGTGGCCGATCTCTCGCTGGCGGACCCTGCCGGGCGGCCAGCAAAGTGTTCGTCAAGTTTCCTCGGCGGGGCCACTCTCCCCGGTTCCTACGGAACTCCCGATCGTTATGGGTGTGGTCGCGGCTGCGCCCGGGGTGCGGCGCGCACGTCGCCGCCACCGCGCGTGAGGTGTCGTGGGGCCCGGTGGCAGCGCGGGTGGGCCTGGTGGTAGTGAGTTGCGTGGACGGGCGCCGTCCACGAGTCAGCTGAGGAGGCGACGTGGGGGACGTGGTGATCGGTGCCCGTGACGGTGTCGGCGAGCCCGAGGACTCCAGCCGCCGTACCGTAGGGTCCGTGGACGACAAGGCACGGCGCGGGGAAGCCGCCGAGGAGAAGAGCGAGGCTGCGAAGAATATGGGTGACCAGGCGGGGAGTTCGACGCCGAACCTCTCCGAGGACGATGACTTCCTCGGCAGTGCCGGACACGGCGCGGGTGGTGCGGGCGCGGCTGACGACCCCGACGACCCGGCCGGCCGGGGCGGCCGCGCCCGGCGGGCCGGCACGGGCAAGAAGGCCGCCAAGAAGCAGCGCTCCTTCTGGAAGGAGCTGCCGATCCTCATCGTCGTCGCGCTCGTGCTCGCGCTGCTGATCAAGACCTTCCTGGTGCAGGCTTTCTCGATCCCCTCCGGCTCGATGGAGAACACCCTCCAGGTCGGCGACCGCGTGCTGGTGGACAAGCTGACGCCGAACTTCGGCTCCAAGCCCTCGCGCGGTGAGGTCGTGGTCTTCCACGACCCGAGCGACTGGCTCGCCGGAGAGCCGGGCGAGCAGCCGAGCAGCAACGGCTTCGTCCGCGGCTTCCAGGACGTGATGTCCTGGATCGGCCTGATGCCCTCGGTCAACGAGAAGGACCTGATCAAGCGCGTCATCGCGGTCGGCGGTGACACCATCAGCTGCAAGGGCACCGGCCCGGTCTACGTCAACGGCAAGGCGCTGAACGAGCCGTACCTCTACCCGGGCAGCACCGCGTGCGGCGACAAGAACATCCCCACCTTCAAGGTCCCGGCGAACTCCATCTACGTGATGGGTGACCACCGCCAGGACTCGCTCGACTCCCGCTACCACGCGGACGAGCCGGGCGGCGGCTCGGTGCCGGACAGCAAGGTCATCGGCCGTGCGATCGTCGTGGCCTGGCCGATCTCCCACTGGAAGACCCTGCCGATCCCGGACACCTTCTCCCAGCCGGGCATCAACAACCAGGCGCTGGCCTTCGCGGCGGGCTCCCCGGGCGTGGTCGGCCTCGCCGCCGCCGTCCCGATCACCTGGCTGAACCGGCGGCGCAAGCTGCGCCAGAAGTAGCCGCCGGATTTCCTCCAGCTCTTGCGGGGGCCGTGGTACTGCCGAGTAATCTGCTCGGACGCGCCGCGGCCCCCGTCGTGTGCGCCTCTTGAACTGCGGCGGCGGAGAGCGGGAGCGGCACCAGATGGCGGGACGGAAGCCCACGGCGGGCGCGGTGATCCAGGCTCTGGGCATCGGGATCGGCCTGGTGGCCATGATCGGCGGCTTCGCACTGATCGCCTTCCAGTACCGCCCTTACGCGGTGCCGACCGGCTCGATGGAGCCGACGATCATGGCCGGTCAGACGGTGCTGGCCGAGAAGGTCTCCGGCGGCGACATCGGGCGCGGTGACATCGTCGTCTTCAAGGACGCCCAGTGGGGCAACACGGCCATGGTCAAGCGAGTGATCGGCATCGGCGGTGACCACGTGAAGTGCTGCGACGCCCAGGGCCGGGTCACCGTCAACGGCACCCCGCTCGCCGAGACCTACCTCGACGAGAACCCGACCGTCGGCCGGGCCGGCCCCGCCGACGAGCAGTTCTCCGCGGTCGTCCCGGCCGGACGGCTCTGGCTGATGGGCGACAACCGCGCCATCTCGGAGGACTCCCGCGTCCACCTCGACCAGCTCGACGGCACCGTCCCTGCCTCGTCCGTGCTCGGACGCGTCGAGGGCGTCGTCTTCCCGGTCGGGTCCGTCCACACCGTCGACCGCACCGGCGTCTTCGACGCGCTGCCCGGCGGCCGTGCCGCGACCGACCACGGACCGCTGGGTCTGGCCGCCTACGCGGCGGTCGGCGGCGGCGCGCTGGTGTTGATCACCGCGGGGGCGGGTACCGTCGCTGGCATAGTGGGCCGTCGGCGTACGCGCGGGGCCTGAACCCGCGAGGGCGCCGGTCGGGCGTCCGACGTGAGGCCCGCCCGACGCCGGCCGGCTCGACGGCGGCCGACCGACGGTGACCGGCTCGATGGTGGAAGGGGGACGGCGGCTGATGGGACCCAAGCGGCGCCGGGCGGCGCGCGTCCTGCTGCTCGATCCGCAGGACCGGATCCTGCTGCTGCACGGCTTCGACCCGCAGGAGCGCGGCCGCCAGTGGTGGTTCACCCCGGGCGGCGGCGTCGAGGACGGAGAGGAGCTCGCCGACGCGGCGCACCGCGAGATCGCCGAGGAGACCGGCATCCGCGACGCCCGACTCGGCGCGCTGCTGGCCACCCGGGCGACCGAGTTCGAGTTCGACGGCCGGATGTACGCCCAGGACGAGTGGTACTACCTGGCCCGGACGGACACCGTGGAGACCGACGCCTCGGGTCAGACCGAGCTGGAGCTGCGCAGCACGGACGAGCTGCGCTGGTGGACCCTGGACGAGCTGAACGCCACCCGCGAGACGATCTATCCGAACGCACTGGCGAAGCTCCTCGGCCAGGTCCTGCGGAAAGGCCCGCCGGCCCGCCCGGTCAGGCTCACCGGGCCACGCCTGTAGTCCACAATGGTTGGACGTACGCACAGCTGAGGGGAACGTAGGGATGAGTGCCGAGGATCTCGAGAAGTACGAGACCGAGATGGAGCTCAAGCTCTACCGGGAGTACCGGGACGTCGTCGGTCTGTTCAAGTACGTCATCGAGACCGAGCGCCGCTTCTACCTGACCAACGACTACGAGCTCAAGGTCCACTCGCTCCAGGGCGAGGTGTTCTTCGAGGTCACGATGGCGGACGCGTGGGTCTGGGACATGTACCGGCCGGCGCGTTTCGTGCGGCAGGTAAGGGTGCTCACCTTCAAGGACGTGAACGTGGAGGAGCTCGCCAAGAGCGATCTGGAGCTCCCGCAGGACGACGCGGGCTTCGGCGGGGGCCACTGAGCCTGCCTCCTGCCCCTGGCGTCCCTCTTGCGGGTGGCCGGGTTGTCCACACCCGGGGGTTGTCCACAGGTTCGCTCGGGCCGTTGGATTCGCGCTCCGCGCAGCGGAAGGCTGCTGCGCGGAGGTGATCCCCGATGACCGCACGTACCCAGGCGCTCGGAGCCTACGGAGAGCGCGCCGCCGTTCGGCACCTGGAGTCGACCGGGCTGCGCATCCTGGACCGCAACTGGCGCTGCCGCGCCGGTGAGCTGGACATCGTCGCGCTCGACCCGCAGCCCGACGGCGCGGTGCTGGCCGTCTGCGAGGTGAAGACCCGCACCGAGAACGGCCCGCAGTGCCCGGCCGAGGCCATCGACGAGGTCAAGGCGACCAGGCTGGCCGGGCTCGCGGAGCGCTGGCTCACGGAGCGGTGGTCGGGGCCGCCGCCCCCGGGCGGCGTCCGGATCGATCTGATCGGCGTCGTGCACGGCCGCCGGGGCCCGGCCCGGGTGACGCACCTGCGTGGGGCGGTGGCCTGAGATGGCCTTCGCCCGCACCGGCTCCGTCGCACTCCTGGGCGTGGACGGCGTCGTGGTGGAGGTCCAGGCCGACATCGAGCCGGGCCTCGCCGCGTTCACGATCGTGGGGTTGCCGGACAAGGCCGTCAACGAGTCCCGGGACCGGGTGCGCGCGGCCGTCGTGAACAGCGGCGAGAAGTGGCCGCTGCGCAAGCTCACCGTCGGCCTCTCGCCCGCCTCGGTGCCGAAGTCCGGCTCCGGTTTCGACCT
>NZ_BBPP01000025.1:88454-124375 GCF_000787835.1 Streptacidiphilus melanogenes | reverse complement strand
GAGGCGGGCGCGGGCGAGATGGGCTGCGGTGTGGAGCAGCAGCCGGTCCTTCTCGGTCGGGGTCAAGCGCATGGGCGGACCTTCGCTGGGTGGGAGAGGGGTCAGGACTGGGCGGGAGTGCCGGGCTGGTCGTGCGTGGAGCAGTGGATGCCGCCGCCACCGGCGGCGATGTTGTCGATCTGCAGCGCGACGATGTCGCGGCCGGGGAAGTGGTCGCGCATGATCCGCTGCGCGTTCGCGTCGGCGTCCGCGTCGCCGAACCTGGGCATGAACACCGCGCCGTTGGCGACGAAGAAGTTGATGTAGGAGGAGACGAAGGCGTCGCCGCGCCCGGTGATCCTGTCGGGGTCGGGCTCCTGGATCTCGACGATCTTCAGCGGGTTGCCGTCGGCGTCGGTGGCCTTGCTCAGGACCTCCTTGGCCTGGGCCGCGGCCTCGGACCACACGTCGGCCGGGGCCCCGGGGAAGGGCTTGTCCAGCACGACGACGCCGGGGGCGACGAAGCGGGCCAGGCAGTCGACGTGGGCGTCGGTGATGTCCTTGCCCTTCACCCCGGCGAGCCAGATGATCTTGGTGACGCCGAGGGCCTTCATCAGCTCGGCCTCGATGTCGTCGCGGCTCATGCCGGGGTTGCGGTTGTCGTTGACGACCGAGCTCTCGGTGACCAGGAGCGTGCCCCGGCCGTCGGTCTCGAAGGCGCCGCCCTCCGCGACGACCGGGGTCTCGATGCGCGGGATCCGGTACCTGGACAGCAGGGCGGCGGCGAGCGCGGAGTCGTTGCCGTGCTCCTTCTGCTTCTCGCCCCAGCCGTTGAAGTTGAAGTCGACACCCTTGAGCGTGCCGTCGTCGTGGACGAAGACCGGGACGGTGTCGCGGGCCCAGAGGTCGTCGACGGCGAGCGGGACGACCTCGACGCCGTCGCCGACCGCGGCCTGGGCGTCGTCGGCCTGCTCGGGGCGGGCGAACATGACGACCGGTTCGTAGCCCGCCACGGCCTTGGCGAGGCGGGCGATGTCCGCGCGGACACCGCCGAGTTGGTCGCCCCAGATGTTCACTGACGCGGGCCAACTCATGAAGGCGCGGGCGTGGGATTCCCACTCGGCCCCGAAGACCCGGCCGCCGGCGGAGTCCGCCACGGCGGTCGCCGAACTGATCCCGTCGGCGGGGCCGCTGCCACGGGAGGCGGAGGAGGAGCAGGCGGCGGTGCCGAAGGCGAGGAGGCCGAGGCCTGCGAGGGACTGGAGCACCACGCGGCGGGACAGAGCAGAAGACATGGGTCACTCCTGAGCAGGATGGTCGAGCGGTGGTTCGTTTCGCGCCCGGGGGTGGCGGGTGCGCCGGGAGCGGGCGCGTGGAGCGCGGGCGGCGTCGGCAGTCGGGGCGGTCAGGCGAGGGGCTGCTGCATGGTCGAGCAGTGGATGCCGCCCCCGCCCGCCATCAGCCGGTCGACGTCGAGTTGGACGACCTCCCGGCCGGGGAAGGCCGCGGCGAGGGTCTGCCGGGCCTCCTCGTCCTTGACGACGTCGCCGAACTGGGCGGTGATGACGGCGCCGTTGACGAGGTGGAAGTTGAGATAGGAGTCGACGAAGGTCGACTTGCGGGAACGCACCTGACCGGGGCCGTCGACCCTGATCACCTGCAGGCGGCGTCCCCTGGCGTCGACCGCGCCCTCGAGGGCGGCGAACTGCTCGCGGGCGTCGCGCGCCCACACGTCGTTCCGGTCCGCCGGCGGCACCTGGACGAGCACGACACCGGGCCGGACGAAGCGGGAGGTGACGTCGATGTGGTCGTCGGTGATGTCCCGCCCCTTGAGCCCGCGGACCCAGATCATGCGCTCGGCGCCGTAGGCGTCCAGCACCGCGCGCTCGACCCCGTCGCGGCTCATGCCGCGGTTGCGGTTGGTGTTGACCAGGCTGCTCTCGGTCGCCATCACGGTGCCGTCGCCGTCGGTCTCGATCGCCCCGGCCTCGCCGACGAACGCGGCCGCCTGGAACGGCAGGCCTTCGCGGGACGCGACGGCGCGTGCCACGGCGGCGTCGCGGGCGTGGGCCTGCTTGCGGCCCCAGCCGTTGAAGTTCAGTCCGACGGCGTCGAGCGAGCCGCTGGGCGTGCGGCGGAAGACGGCGCAGGTGTCGCGCATCCACAGGTCGTCCGTGGCGATGGAACCGATCACCTCCACGTGGCTTCCGCACAGGGCGCGGGCGGCCGCCGCGGCCGACTCGTCCGGCGCGCACACGGTCACCGGCTCGAAGCGAGCCACGGTCCTGGCGACCAGGGCGATGTCCTGTTGGACGCCGTCCAGCTGCCGTCCCCAGATGGAGCGGGAGGCCGGCCAGGACATCCACGTGCGGGCATGGGGGACGTCGTCCGCCTCGACCCGCCCCACCGGCCCGCCCGGGAGCGGCGCGTCGGGCTGCGGGTCCGGCGCGCCGAAGAGGCGGTCGAACAGTGAGCGCCGAGCCTGCCGGGGTTCGTTCATCGGGGGAGCCTCCAGATCGATGGTGCCTCGCCGAGCCGTGGCGAGCCCGACGGCCGGGCTGTCGAGCGGGCCTCCGGCGTGCGCGGGCGGGTCGCGGGCGCAGGTCGCGGGTCGTGGTTCATCCGGCGTCGGCACCCCAACAGTGACACCGACTGAAAATTCAGTCAAGCATGGCGGCGAGTTCGACGGCTATCGCCTCCTTCAGCAGCCGGCGGGCGTGGTCGAGCGGGAGGGAGCCGCTGAGCCAGCGCACGCTCAGGCCCTCCAGCAGCGAGGTGAGGCGTTCGGCGGCGGCCGCGTGGGCCGGGGCGGTGCCCTGGGGGCAGGCGCGGCTGATCAGCTCGGCGGTCCCGTGGATCCAGGTCAGCGTGGCCTTGGCCAGTTCCTCCCGCAGGTCGGGGTCGAAGATGGCGGTGGCCCGCAGCTCGCCCCAGGCGGTGCTGTTCTCGCGCACCTCGGGGATGTCCTGGAGTTCGAGCAGCAGCGTCTGCTCCAGGTCGGTGCGCGGGTCGAGGTCGTCCGCGACGTCACGCTCGGCGGTGTAGCGGTCGGCGCGGTCGCTGATGTACGCGAGGGTGCGGCGCAGGATCCCGGCCCGGTCGGTGAAGTGGTAGTAGATCAAGGCTGTCGAGACGCCGGCCTCGGCCGCGAGCTCGGCCACCCGCAGTCCGCGCACCCCGCGGCGGGCGATCACGCGGGTCGCGGCCTCAAGAATCTCGGTTCGTCGGTCAGACACAGACGCAGAGGCTACGGCATCACGCTCTGATCCTGATGCATTCTTCAGTATGCCGGGGGAGAGGCGTACGGAGGCGGTCCGTATGTCCGCCTCTGTCGGCATTTTCTGGCGGGAAATCTTCGGCGCAACCATATTGACTGAAGTTTCAGTTCGGTGGAGGATTCGGGGCACCTCGCCGACGCTCCGCGCGGCCGAGAGCACCAAGCCCGTCAGAGGAGATCGTTGTGTCCTTCCGTATGCCGGCCGAGTGGGCCGAGCACGAGCGCTGTCTGATGGCCTGGCCGACCCGACCGGACCTGTGGGGGCGGGTGCTGGACGACGTCCGGGCCGAGCACGCCGCGGTGGCCCGGGCGATCGCCGAGTTCGAGCCGGTGACCGTGGTGGCGCTGCCCGGCCAGGGCGAGCAGGCCCGCGAGCTGTGCGGGGACGGCGTCGAGGTCGTCGAGATGCCGATCGACGACTCCTGGTTCCGTGACTCCGGTCCGATCTTCGTCCTCGGCGAGGACGGCGAGCGCGCCGGCGTCGACTTCCGCTTCAACGCCTGGGGCGGCAAGCACCACCCGTGGGACGCGGACGACCGGATCTCGGGCCTGCTCCTGGAGCACCTCGACGTCGCGCGCATCGCGTCGTCGATGATCCTCGAGGGCGGTTCGGTCACCGTCGACGGCGAGGGCACGCTGATCACCACCGAGCAGTGCCTGCTCCACCCCAACCGCAACCCGGACCTGACCCGCGAGCAGATCGAGGACGAGCTCAAGGCCCGACTCGGCGTCACCACCGTCATCTGGCTGCCCTACGGCGGCCTGGAGGACACCGAGACGGACGGCCACGTCGACGGCGTCTGCGCCTTCGTCGCTCCGGGCAAGGTCGTCGTCCAGCTCCCCGAGGACCCCGAGCACCCGGACTACGTGCGGATGCGCGCCAACCGCGCGGTGCTGGAGAACGTCGTCGACGCCAAGGGCCGCCGACTGGAGATCGTCGACATCCCGCAGAGCGTGTTCGTCGAGGTCGACGGTCGCACCACCGAGGTGGGCTACCTCAACTTCTACATCGCCAACGGCGGTGTCGTCGTGCCCGTCGGCGGCGTGCCGGAGCAGGACGAGGGCGCCCTGGCCGTCCTCGCCTCCGCGTTCCCCGACCGCAAGGTCGTCGGCGTGCCGACCCGCACCGTCGCGTGGGGCGGCGGCGGCATCCACTGCATCACCCAGCAGGTTCCCCGCGCCTGACCATCCGGCCGTCCGCACGGAAGAGAGAGCACGATGCCCCACCCACTCCCCTCGTCCGGGGCCAGGTCCGGCGGACCGGCCGGCCCCGGAGTCCAGCGCAGAGGCCGGCGCAGATCCCGGCGCCGCACCGCCGTCGCGCTGTCGGGCGCCGTCGCGCTGGCCCTCGTGGCGGCCTGCTCGGGCCCGCCCGCCACCGGCCCGTCCGGCGCCGCCGCCCTCCAGCTCTCCGCGGGCACTCCGGCCGCCAAGGGCGACCTGGCCTCCTTCAGTTGGGGCCTCTACGCGGAGCCGCCCACCCTCGACTACATCTACGCCTTCGACTACGAGCAGAACATGATTCTCTCGAATGTCTGCGAGAGCCTCATGCGCTGGACCCCGCAGCTGAAGGAGGAGCCGGGCCTGGCCCAGGACGTGCAGACGCCGAACCCGACCACCTTCGTCTACGACCTGCGCCCCGGCGTGCACTTCCACGACGGCTCGGTGATGACCGCGGACGACGCCGTCTACAGCCTGAACCGCCAGCTCGACCCGTCGCTCGGGTCCTACTGGATCCAGTCGTTCCAGAACGTCGCCTCGATCACCAAGACCGGCCCGCTCCAGGTCACCGTCAAGCTCAAGCGGCCGGACGCGCTGTTCCCGCAGTACATGGCCACCGCCGCCGGAGTGATCGCCGGCGAGAAGGGCATCAGGGCCGCGGGAAAGAACTACGGCACCTCCGGCTCGCTGGACTGCACCGGCCCCTACAAGCTGGGCACCTGGACGAAGGGCCAGTCCGTCGAGCTGGACCGTTTCGACGGATACTGGGGCACCCGGGCCAAGTCCGGCAAGGTCACCTTCGACTTCCTCACCGACCCCTCCGCGCTCACCAACGCCCTGCTCAGCGGCGAGGTCGACGGCAGCTACCTGATCCCCACCGAGAGCTACTCCCGCCTCAAGTCCAGCGGCGTGGGCACCCTGTACTTCGGCGAGGGCCTGACCACGGTCAACGTGAACGTCACCAACCTCAAGGGGCCGCTCGGCGACGTCCGGGTCCGCCGGGCGCTGTCGATGGCGCTGGACCGCACCGGTTTCGTCAGGACGGGTCTGGCCGGCGTCGGCACGGTATCGAACTCGGTCTCGCCGCGCGCGGCCTGGAACCTGGCCAATCCGGAGACCCGCAAGGCCGCCCTCGACGACCTGCCCTCCGCCGCGCAGAACCTCGACCAGGCCAGGGCCCTGATCAAGGCGGCCGGGGCGACCGGAAAGACCGTCACCATCGCCACCAGCCCCATCGGCCAGGACGTCTCCCTGCTGGCCACCGCCGTCCAGTCGGCGGGCACGCAGATCGGCCTGAACGTCCAGCTGAAGACGATCGCCCCGAACGCCTACACCGCGCTGTTCTCCGATCCCAAGGCCCGCGCCGGCCTGGACATGTTCCCGGAGACCTACTACCTGTCCGTCACCGACCCGATGGACGTGCTGTCCAACTTCGAGACCGGCGGCTTCCAGAACTACGCCGGTTTCAGCGACCCGGCGTACGACAAGCTCGTCCAGCAGGCCCTGAGCACCTACGACCCGGCGGGCCGCCTCGCGGTCGAGGCCAGGCTGCAGAAGATCGTCGCCGACCAGGTCACCTGGATCCCGGCCGCCGAGTGGCCCACCGGACTGTTCCTCAACAAGCGGATCACCGGCGCCCCGACCACCATCTCCTACCTGTACTACCCGTGGGCCGCCGACGTGGGGGCCGCGGGATGAGGTTCGCGCGCTTCGCCGCCCGGCGGCTGGCCGAGATGGCCGCCACCCTTCTCGCCGCCTCGTTCGTGATCTTCGGGGCGATGTACCTGGCGCCGGGCGACCCGGCCAGTTTCCTGCTCTCCGGCCGCTCGGCGACGCCCGATGCAATCAAGGCCATCAACGAGCAGTACCACCTGAACGACCCCTTCGCGGTCCAGTACCTGCGCTGGCTCGGCCAGGTGCTCCAGGGCGACTTCGGCCGGTCCATCGAGTACCGCACCAGCGTCTCGAACCTGCTCGCCGCGCGCCTGCCCACCACGCTGCTGCTCGTCGCGATGGCGCTGGTCCTGGTGATGGCGGCCGGGCTGGCGCTCGGGTGGATCGGCGCCGTCCGCGGCGGCGCGACGGACTCGACGATCCTGGTCACCACCACCGTGGCCGTCGGCACCCCGTCCTTCGTCGCCGCCGTCCTGCTGCAGGGCCTGTTCGCGGTCAAGCTGCACTGGTTCCCCAGCGGCGGCACCGGCACCGGCCTCCTCGACACGCTGTGGCATCTGACCCTGCCCGCCGTCGCCCTCGCGCTCTACCTGATCGGCATGCTGGCCAGGGTCACCCGCAGCGCCATGCTGGAGGCGCTCGGCCATGAGCACGTCACGGTCGCCCGCAGCCGCGGTGTGCCGGAACGGTCGGTGATCCTGCGTCACGTCTTCCGCAACTCGCTGGGCACCGTGCTCACCATGGGCGGCCTGATCGTCTCCACGCTGCTGATCTGCACCGTCCTGGTCGAGTCCGCCTTCAGCGTCGACGGCATCGGCCAGCTCCTCGACCTGTCCACGACCACCAAGGACTTCCCCGTGGTCCAGGCGGTCTCCCTGATCATCGTCGGACTCTTCATGACCGTGAACCTCGCCGTCGACCTGCTCCACCCGCTGGTCGACCCGCGGGTCACCCTGGGCGAGCGGAGGTCGGCCGCATGACCACCGCCACCCTGATCCGCCGCCGACCGGGCCTCGCCGGGATCCGCACCGACCGCTCCTGGCTGTTCCGGATCTGCCTCGGCTTCGTCGCCCTGCTCGTGCTGCTGGCGATCGTCGCGCCCTGGATCGCGCCGCACGACCCCAACGCCGTCGACCTCGGCAGCGCCCTCGCCGGACCGTCCGGCGCCCACCCCGCGGGAGTGGACGCCTCCGGCCGCGACACCCTCTCCCGGTTGCTCGTCGGCGCCCGCACCTCTCTGCTCGGGCCGCTCGGCGTCGTCGTCTTCTCGACCGTCGCCGGCGTCGCCGTCGGCCTCGCGGCCGGCTGGCGCGGCGGCTGGCTCGACTCCCTGCTCTCGCGCGGTACCGAGCTCGTCTTCGCCTTCCCCGGAATGCTGCTGGCGATCCTCATCGTCTCCGTCTACGGCCCCGGGCTGACGGCGCCCGTGCTCGCGCTCGGCGTCGCCTACCTGCCCTACGTCAGCCGGCTCACCCGCTCCCTGGTGCTGGCCGAGCGCGAACGCCCGTACGTGGAGGCCTACCGGGTGCAGGGTCACTCGGGCCTGCAGATCAGCCTGCGCCATGTGCTCCCCAACATCGCGCCGGTGGTGCTGGCCCAGTCAACCATCAACTTCGGCTACGCCCTGATCGACCTCGCGGGCCTGTCCTTCCTCGGCCTCGGCGTCCCGCCGCTGACGCCCGACTGGGGACGCATGGTCTTCGACGGCGAGAGCGCCATCCAGTCCGGCTACCCGCTCTCCGCGATCCTGCCGTGCCTCGCGATCGTCATGACCGTCGTCGCCTTCAACGTCGTCGGCGAACGCTGGGCCGACCAGGTCGCCAGGAGGGACCGATGAGCACCACCACCGAGCCCCACGCCTCCACCGGCCCCGACGCGGCGCTCGACATCCGCGGCCTGCGGCTGAACCTGCCCGGCACCGCCCGTCCGGTGCTGGACGGAGTCGACCTCACCGTCGCCCCGCGCGAGACCGTCGCGCTGGTCGGCGAGTCCGGCTCCGGCAAGAGCCTCACCTCCCGCAGCGTGCTGCGCCTGCTCCCGCCGGGCGCCGTCGCCGAGGGCAGGGTGCTGGTCGAAGGCCGGGACGTGCTGGCCATGAACCCGGGAGAGTTGCGGCGGCTGCGCACCCACACGGCAGCGATGATCTTCCAGGATCCGCGGGCCGCCACCAACCCGCTGCGCCGCATCGGCGACTTCCTCACCGAGAGCCTGCGCCTGAACGCCCAGGTCCCGGCCGAGGAGGCCACGGAGCGGGCGGTGCGGATGCTCGACGCCGTCGGGCTCGGGGACCACGTGCTGCGCAGGTACCCCGGCCAGCTCTCCGGCGGCATGCTGCAACGCGTCATGATCGCGGCGGCGCTGATGGGCGATCCGACCCTGATCCTTGCCGACGAGCCAACCACCGCGCTCGACGTCACCACCCAGGCCGAGGTCGTCGGCCTCCTCGACGACCTGCGCGGGCAGTTCGGCACCGGCCTGCTGTTCGTCACCCACGACCTGGGCCTCGCCGCCGCCATCAGCGACCGCGTCTACGTGATGTACGCGGGGCGGATCGCCGAGACCGGCCCGGCCGAGGAACTCTTCCAGCGCCCCCGCCACCCCTACACCCGCGCGCTGCTCGACTCCACCCCGCGGCTCACGGCCCCGCGCGGCAGGCTCGCCGCCATCGGCGGTCAGCCGCCGAGCCTGCGCCAGGAACTGACGGGATGCCCGTTCGCGCCCAGATGCCGTCTCGCCACCGACGTCTGCACCGAGCGCGCCCCCGCACTGATCCCCGTCGCGGACGGGAACCCGCAGCCCCACCTGGCCGCCTGCCACCACAGCGACCAGCTCACCGAGGTGACCGCCGATGCCTGACACCCTGCGAGAGGCCGGCGACGCCCCCCGGCCCGACACCCCGGGCGGCCGCGACAGCGCGGCCGTGCTGGAGGTCGACGGCCTTTGCCGCGCCTTCGGCGAGGTGAAGGCCGTCGACGACGTCTCCTTCACCCTGGCCCGCGGCGGATCCCTCGGCATCGTGGGGGAGTCCGGCTCCGGCAAGACCACCACCGCCCGCATCGTCGTCGGCCTGGAGCGGGCCGATGCCGGCCGTGTCCGCGTCGGCGGCGGGTCCGGTGGTCCGCAACGCGGGCGTGCCGCGCGACTGGCCCGGGCCCGCGAGGTCCAGATGGTCTTTCAGGACCCCTTCCTCTCCCTCGACCCGCGCACCACCGTCGAGGCCGTGCTGCGCGAGACCCTGCGGCTCCACTTCCCCGGTCGCGACCACCCAGCGCGGATCGCCGAACTCCTGGACCAGGTCGGCCTCGGGGCCCGCGAGGCCTCGGCGCTGCCCCGGCAGCTGTCCGGGGGCCAGCGCCAGCGCGTCGCCATCGCCCGTGCCCTGGCCGTGGAACCCCGGATCCTGGTGCTGGACGAGGCCGTCGCCGCGCTCGACGTCTCCGTCCAGGCCCAGATCCTCAACCTGCTCGCCGACATCCGCAAGCAGACCGGCATCGCCTACCTGTTCATCACCCACGACCTCGGCGTCGTGCGCTGCGTCACCGACGACGTGATCGTGATGCGCCACGGCCGCGTCGTCGAAGCCGGCTCGACCGCCGGTGTGCTCGCCGACCCGCGGCACCCCTACACCCGGCTGCTGCTCGACTCCGTGCCCCGCCCCGGCTGGGACCCCAAGCACATCGCCGCGGCCCGCCGGGCGTTGTGAAACGGCGGTGGCCACCCGGTTCGTGGGGAGCCGGGCGGCCGCCGCCCTCGCCCGGTCGGCCGACTGCCGCTGAGGTCCCTGCGTCACTCGGACATAATGATCAAAACAGTGCCAATGCCTTGCAAGGCGTCGAAACGGGGCAGCCATGCACGACCAGAGCCCGACCCGCCGCACGGTCCTGCGTGCCGGGACGGGGCTGGCCGCCGCCACGGTCCTCGCCGCCTGCGGCTCGCCCGGCCCTGAGAAGACGGGCTCGCCCGCCCCGAGCACGCAAGCGCCGGACAACGCCCCGACCGGTTATGCGATGCCGGCCGAGTGGCTGGAGCACGAGCGCACCTTCATGGCCTGGCCCGCGCTCACCGAGGTCTGGGGCGACCAACTCCCCGCCGTCCGCAACGACATCGCCGGCCTCGCGCGAGCCGTCGCCCAGTACGAGCCCGTCGTCCTGATGGCCCGCGCCGACCAGGCGGACCAGGCCCAGCAGCAGGTCGGCGACAGCGTCGAGGTCGTCGCGATCGAGGTCGACGACCTGTGGGCCCGCGACACCGGCCCCACCTTCGTCACGGGCCCCGCGGGTCTCGCCGGAGTCGACCTCAACTTCAACGGCTGGGGCGGCAAGCAGACCCACGCCGACGACGCCCACGTGGCCGCGAACCTGCTGGCGAAGTACCAGGTCCGTCGCATCCGGGCGCCGATCACCGGAGAGGGCGGCGCCATCGAGACCGACGGCGACGGCACCCTCATGGCCACCGAGAGCTCGCTGGTCAACGACAACCGCAACCCCGGACTCACCCGCGACGAGATCGAGGCCGACCTGAAGGCCGTGCTCGGGGTCCGCAAGGTCATCTGGTTCAAGGGCGTCGCCGGCCAGGACATCACCGACTGCCATGTCGACGCTCTCGCCCGCTTCGTCGGCCCCGGCGTGGTGGCCCTGCAGCGGCCCGGCCCGAACACCCCGCCCGACATCTGGTCCGCCGCGTCCGACCAGGCTCTCACCGTGCTCCGGCAGGCCACCGACGCACGGGGGCGCTCCCTGCGCGTCGTCGAGATCACCGACCCCGACCTCGACCTGATCGAGGGCGCCGGCAAGGACTTCCTCGCCACCTACCTCAACTTCTACGTCTGCAACGGAGCCGTCGTCATGCCCCGATTCGGCGACCGGCAGGCCGACGACAAGGCCGCCGCCGTCCTGCGTGACCTCCACCCGGACCGCGACGTCGTACAGGTCTCCATCAACGCCATCGCCTCCGGTGGCGGCGGCATCCACTGCTCCACCCAGCAGCAGCCCAAGCTCGGCGCGACCTCGCCCCCGGCGCAGGCACCCTCGGCGACGGCCTCGTGAGGCTTCCGCGCCGCCGCAGGATCCCTCGGCACGTCCTCGTCACGGTCCTGGTCGCGGTGCTCTGCGGCACGTCGCGTTCTTCTGGGCCGAGGGCATCATCGCCGCGAGTCTCACCGTGACGGTCGCGCTCGCCGTCCGCAGGGAGCGGCACGACATGAAGGCGTCGTCCCCGCCACCCCGGTCGTCCGAGGGAGCGGGACCGTAGGCCGATTCTGAGGTTCCTGCCGACGGCGCGTCAGGCGGCGGTGCCCGATGCGAGCCCGAACACCAGCGCACGCACCACCGCGGCCGCGTCCACCTCCGAGCCCAGCGACTGGATCGCGGCCAGGCCGTCCGCGGCGGCCGCCAGCGCCTCGCCGAGCGTGCGGGCGTCCACCGTGCCGCCACGCTCGGCGTCGAACGCCCGGTAGAGCTCGACGAAGCACTCACGCCAGCGCGCGTACTCGGCCTCCAGCGCCTCGCGCACCCGCTCGTCGTTCACCGCGAACCAGTGCAGCGAGGAGTGCAGGCGCGCCTGGTCGGCCGCCTCGGGTTGGCCCAGCAGTGCGATGACCCGCTCCGCGCGTTCGGCGAAGCTGCCGGGCGCTCCGGCCGCCTCCTCCATGGGCGTGATCCACTCGGGGCGGATGTCCTCGATGACCGCGACGATCAGATCGGTGCGGTCCTTGAAGTGGTAGTGGCACATCCCGTGCGTCACGCCGCTGAGGGCCGCGACGTTCCGCGTGGTGAACGGCGCGTCGCCCTGCCCGGCCAGCAGGTTCCTGGCCGCGGCCAGCAGCCGCGCCCTCGTCTCCTCGCCCTTCGCCGACACGCGCGGCTGCCGTGCGGCCCGCGCCGTGCCGCCGTCCGTCGCCGAGCCCGACGAGGCGGGAGCTGTTCCGAGATCCTTCGAACGCGTAGACACGACGCCCACCTTAACCAACCGGTCAGTTCCGCGGTGTCGATCCAGGACGATCAGTTGCGCGAAGTATTGACCGAGCGCATGGTCAGTTATAGCTTCTCGGCCAACGCGGAACGCCCGCGCACCCGGCAGGGAGGTCACCCATGGACCAGCACGCCAGAGCTGAACAGCCCGACGGCACGCCCACACCCCAGCCCCTCGCCCGACGCCGGTTCCTGGCGGCCGCGGGCCTGACCGCCGCCGGCGCGGCCTGGGCCGTCAGCGGTCTGGGCGCGGGAGTCGCCGGTGCGGCCACCGTCTCGCGCAGCGCCTCGCGCAGCGCCTCCGCCCGCGGTCTCGCCGCCGCGGCGGCGACGGCCGGCGGCTACGCCGTCCCGCTCGACAGCGCCCCGCACACCCGCACCTGGATGGCCTGGCCCGACAGCACCGCCATCTACGGCCGCAAGCTCTCCGGCATGCAGGCCAACATCGCGCTCATCGCCAACACCATCGCCAAGTACGAGCCGGTCTACCTGCTCGCCAACTCCGCGAGCGTGGCCGCGGCGCAGAAGGCGTGCACCAACCCGAACGTCACCGTCATCGGCTCCATCCCGGTCGACGACTGCTGGATGCGCGACTCCGGCCCGGTCTTCCGCACCGACGGCGCCGGCGGCCTGGACGCGGTCGGCCTGAACTTCAACGGCTGGGGCAACAAGCAGACCCACGCCAAGGACGCCCTCGTAGCCCAGCGCGTGGCCGCCTACCTCGGCGTCAACTTCACAGCCGCAGGCCTGGTCAGCGAGGGCGGCGCCATCGAGGCGGACGGCGCCGGCACGCTCATGGCGACCAGGAGCAGCATCATCAACAGCAACCGCAACCCGGGCAGGACCCAGGCCCAGATCGAGGCGGCCATGTGCGCCGCCTACGGCGCATCCAAGGTCATCTGGTTCACCGGGATCAGCGGCCAGGACATCACCGACGACCACGTGGACGCGACCTCGCGCTTCCTCGCGGCGGGCGCGGGCCTCGTGCAGACCCCCAACCCGGCCGACCCGTCGGACATCTGGTCCAACGACGAGCAGCAGCAGTACAACACCCTGTCGACCTCGACCGACGCGCAGGGCGCGGCGATCGCCGTCACCAAGCTCCAGTCCCCGGACTACAACAAGATCCGTCAGACCAGCGTGGACTTCGTCGACGCCTACGCCAACTACTACGTCTGCAACGGGGCCGTGATCTCCGCGCAGTTCGGCGACTCCACCGCCGACGCCAACGCCAAGGCCGTCCTGCAGCGCCTCTTCCCCGGCCGCGCCGTGGTCCAGCTCAACATCGACAACCTCGGCAACCAGGGCGGCGGCATCCACTGCGTCACCCAGCCCCAGCCCGCCCCGTAACCACGGCAGGTAACCCCGCCGTCCACGGCCCCGCTCGACCGAGCGGGGCCGTGGCCTTTCGACCGGCCCGGTTCCCCTACCGGGAGCGCAGGTCAGAGGTCGAGGACGACGTCCTCCTGGGGGCGGCTGCAGCACACCAGGGCCTCGCCAGGCCCGGCGGGCTCCAACGGCTCGGTGGTGTAGCTGACGGCGCCGGACAGGACCGGGGTGACGCAGGTGTGGCACACGCCCGTGCGGCAGGACCAGCGGGTGGGAATCTCGCAGGCCTCGGCCAGGGTCAGCAGCGACGCCTGCTCCTGCTGCCAACGGGTGGTGATCCCGCTGCGGACGAAGGTGACCAGCGGACCGGTCCCCGGCGGCCCCGGAGGTTGGTGCGGACGCGCCGCTGTCGCCGGTGTGGTGACGCCGGGGTTGACCGGTGCCAGCGCGCCGAACTCCTCCCTGTGGATGCGGGCGGGCGCGAGGCCGAGGCTGCTCAGGTGCTCGGTGACATCGTCCATGAACGCGGTGGGCCCGCACAGGTAGGCGTCGGCGTCGGCGTCGCCAGGGAGGCCGAGGGCGGCCAGGGACCGTGCGCTGATGCGTCCGTAAGTGACGTGCGGCTCCGGGCGATCGGCGCCGTCCTCGGCGTCGTCCTGTGCGGTGTCCGCGGCGTCGTCCGCGGTGTAGAAGACGCGCTCGTGGCCGTCGGGGAGGCGGGCCAGCAGCGCGTGGGCCTCGGTGGCGAAGGCGTGCAGGGCGCGGTTGCGGGCCGTGTGGATCCACCAGACCGGTCGCGGGTCGCTCGTCGCGGCCAGCTGGTGGAGCATCGCCAGCACGGGGGTGGCGCCGATGCCGGCGGAGACGAGCAGGACGGGCCCGGTGCCGGCTTCCAGGACGAACGCGCCGCGCGGGCTGGCGACGTCCAGCAGGTCACCTGCCCGCAGGTGGGCGTGGAGGTAGCCGCTGACCGTGCCGTGCGGCTCGCGCTTGACGCTGATGCGGTACTCGTCGGCACCGGGGGCCGAGGAGAGCGAGTAGCTGCGCACGGTGGGGTCGCCGTCGGCGGTCACCCGGACCGAGAGGAACTGTCCCGGCAGGGCGGGCGGCAGGGCGCTGCCGTCGCTGCTGGTGAGGTGGACGGAGGCGATGGCAGGGGTCTCGTGGTCGATCCGGGTGACCCGCAGCGGTCTGAACCCCGGCCAGCCGGGGCGGCCCGGATGGTCCGTGTCAGTGGAAGGGCGGGGCAGGTCGGCCAGCTCCTGGAAGGACTGCCGCCAGCCTGGGCTGAGGGCCGGAATGTTCAGGGCCCTGCGCAGCTTGGCCGGGTCGCGCCCGGGGAGGTACAGCAGCCCGTCGGTCTCGGCGACGCTCAGCTCCTCGGGGCCCTTGCCGATCAGGGAGATCGGGTCCCCCGCCTGGACCTGCCCCTCGGTGAGCACCCGCAGGTAGAAGCCCGGACGGTGATGCGCCACCAGCAGCGACGCCATCGTCGGCTCACCCAGCCGCAGGCCGACGCGGTAACAGGTGACGCGGGGCTGGGTGACCTCGAACTCGGCGCCGCCGATGCGGTAGCGGTCCCCGATGCACACCTCGTCGTCGGGCAGGCCGTCCACGGTGAAGTTCTCGCCGAACATCCCGAACGTCAGGTCCTCGCGGCGCAGTTGCTCCCGCCAGTAGACGTAGGACTGGAGCTGGTAGACGAGGACCGCCCTGATCTCGCCCCCGTGTCCGGCGAGATCCCCCTGCCCGTCGCCGTCGACGTTCAGCCGCCGTACCGTCCGGGGTCCGGTCACCGGGGCCTTCCAGGCTCCGGTACGCACGGTGCGCCCCTGCCACTCGACGTCGATCGGAAGCCCGACGTTGAGGGAGACCAGCGTCCCCACAGCCGTTCCGCCGTCGGCCGGGCGGTCACCCGTGGCGGGCGCGGTCACGCGGGTCCCGCCGCCCGGGCCGTCTCCTCCACCAGTTCGTAGAGGTGGCCGTCCGGTGCCCGGAAGTGGGTGTAACGCCACCGCTCGTTCGCGGAGATCTCGGGGTCGACCTCGAGACCGAGTGCCCGAAGCCGCTGGACCGCCTCGCCGAGTCCCTCGACCAGGAAGCCGACGGTGCGTTCGGTGCCCATGCCACCGGCGTCCGCCACCGCGAAGGACGTGCCGTCGGGCAGGTCGAACACGTCGGCGTCGACGCCGTCCACGGCCACCGGCTGCAGGTCGAAGGCCGCGCGCAGGAAGTCGCTCATCGGCGCACGGCTGTCGGTCGACGTGCCCACGAAGGTCAGCCCGAGGATGCGCATGGCGACAGGCTAGTCGCCGGGAGGAACGGTCGGCGCGGGGCGCACCGAGCGGAATGCGGAGTCGAAACAGGCGGGTCCTTCAGAAAATCGAAATGAGCGAGCCAAGAACGGTCAGTGTCTGTCGGCAATCCCGGGCTATCCGCCGAGGCCTTCGCAGGAATTAAGGACCGAATCCTGCACTTGTTCGGACGGGCGCTGCTGCAGCTACCTAGACTTGAGGCCAGCCACGCACGTAAGTGGAGGAGCTGTTGGACGCCGCGTCCTTCGCCGACTACCTGAAGAAGCTGCTGCAGGGATCCGGTAAGCCGTCATATCGCAGACTGGGCCTTCAGATCGGATACGGCAGGACCACGGTGTCCGACGCCTTCCAGGGGCGACGCCTGCCCTCGTGGGATGTCACCGAGCCCTTGGTCCGAGCTCTCGGCGGAGACGTCGCCGAGGCGCGACAGCGGTGGGCCGAGGCCGGCGGCGGAGGCGCTCCGGTCTTCCCGGAGTGGCTGATCGAGCCGGTGCTGGCGGTCCCCGCGCTGATCCCCGGCGTCGGGTTGGCCAAGTCGGCCGCCCTGGCCGCGGGCGATCCGGACGCCGCCCTCGCGGACGGCTGGGCCGTGGTCCGGCTGAGCGCGGCCCAGCTGTCCTACGAGGCCGGGGCGTTGCCGCCGGTCTCCGCCACCGCCGTGGTGGACGCGTTCCGTCGCGCCGAGGGGGAGAACCGGCTTCCGCCAGGCGTGGGCGAGACCGTTGCCCGGATGGAGCGGCTGCACGAGCTGCACCACGAAGGCGGCGCGGGTGTGGACGCGGCTCTGCAGTTCGTGGTGTTCGCCTACCGGCTGGCCGGTCTGGTCGCGGGCGGGCAGCGGGACGTGGCGGAGCGCGGTGGGGATCCCGCCCCCGCGGACATCGTGACGTTGCGTCTCCTCGCGGAGGACTTCGGCTGGACGGGGGACCACGAGCTGCTGGCCGACTTCCGGGAGTTCCTGGCGATCCTGGTCTCCGGGCTGCAGGCGGTCGCCGAGACGGACCGCGCGGTGCTGGCGGCTCTGGTCCAGCGAGGAAAAACGCTTCGCCTGGGTCTCGGCTCGCCCACCTACGGCATGACCGGCGCCGAACTCTGCGAGGCGACGGGCGTCGCGCCCGCCGACCTGAAAGGGCATCTGTCCGCACTCGGCGAGCAGGGTCTGGTGGAGTGCCAACGGGAAGGGCAGGCCTCCGCGGAATGGGCCTGGACGAGCAAGCGGGACGCGTATGCTCTCGACGGTCTGCGCAGTTTCTGCCGAGGCCGGAATCTGGACTTCAGCGCGATGATTCAGGGCATTCGACTCGACTGGCTCGGCTGAGGACCAGGCACCTTACACGCGGCCGGCCGGTTCGAGAATGGCTATCGGCATATCCGACTCTGTGATTATCGAGATGCATAGAGTCACCGTCCATGGCTAACACCACCACGGACCAGTGCCTTGCCCGCCTCCTACGCATCGAAGGGGCCATCGGCGCCGCACTCGTCGACTATCAGAGCGGGCTCGCCCTGGGCGTCGCCGGAGGCGGCCCCCACTTCGATCTGACGGCCGCCGCCGCAGGCAACACGGATGTCGTGAGAGCGAAGATGCGCACGATGGAGATGCTGCGCCTCGAAGGCGAGATCGACGACATCCTGATCACACTGACCGGGCAGTACCACCTGATTCGCCCGACCACCGCGCCCGGGGCGGACGGCCTGTACTTCTACCTCGCCCTGGACCGTCAGAAGGCCAACCTCGCCATGGCACGCCGCACCCTCGCGCAGGCGGAGAAGACCCTCCGGGAGGTGTGAGCGCCCCCGCGCCGACCCGCCTGACGGCGACGGGCGGGCCCCCGACGCCGCCCGGGCGTCGGGGGCCGTGGCTATCCTTCGTGCGCCGGACATCCTTTGACGATCACGGGGGCGCACATGGACATCGAGACGGACTACACCTACCGCCCGGGCGAGTTCCGCCGCGGCAAGCTCAGCACGCGCAGTGCGCGGTTTCGCGCCCTTCCCTGCGCGGCGGTCCTCATCGGCCTGTCCTTCGTGCCGGTGAAGGGCTTTCCCCCGGTGGTGTTCCAGGTCGCGGGGGCTTCCGCGCTGCTGTTGTTCCTCACCGTCGAACTCAGCCTCCGGGCGCAGCTTGCCAGGGCGCAGAAGGCGATGGGGGATGCCAGAACGCTCAGGCTGACGGACGAGATGCTCACCGTCTCCACCCCCGGTCGCTCGGCGACCCTGCGCTGGGACGTCTTGACCGGCGTCAAGCGCACCGGCGGCTTCTGGCACTTCCACGAGACGCCCGCCTCGAGCGTGCCGGTCCCGGAGCGCGCCTTCAGCGAGCGCCAGGCCCAGGAGCTCCAGGCCTTCCTGGCGGCCCGTCACCTGCTGCGGCACTGACGTCGACGAGGCGTGGGACGAGGCGGGCGTCCTCGACGGGGTCCCGTGGATGGACGTGCCTGCGCGAGTCCGGGCCGAGCGGCCTGCGTGGAGCGGATGTCAGTGGCGTCTGCCAGACTCCGGAGCACGGTAAACCCGCCAGTGGTCAATGCAGTTGACGCCCCTCATCCGATCGCGTGACAACCCGGCGAGGTCCCGCCGGACCCGCCGTCGACCCGCGTAGGTTGAACTCCTGGCATCCCCGACTTGCGTGCGAGAAGGGGACTGGTGTCCGAGGCGACCGCGCGGCCTGTCCGGCGTTGCCCCGACCCTCCCGCCGCTGGAACGGAGGACCATCCCATGGCACATCCACCCGCCACCGACGACGGAGTCCACCTGCTCCCCCCCGCACGAGACGTGGCCGGGCCGTGGGGGAGGGGTTCGGCGATGAGGTGGTTGCGGCTGCTGGCACGGCCGGTTCCCGCGCAGGGGGTGGTGTCGGCCAGCGAGACCGAGCTGTTCGGCGGCCCGCTGCGCTGGGACATGGGATGGACCCAACACGAGTACGCGCGCCTGCAGATGACGCTGCTGGGCACGCTGTGCTCGCTGCCCCGGCTGGTCGGGACGGTGCTCCGGCTCGCCTGGGCCGCGGACCGGCGGGCCCTGCTGACGATCGCCGTCACCGAGACCGGGCAGGGCCTGGCCGGTGCGCTCAGTTACCTGGCAGTCACCGGTCTGCTGCGACACCTCTTCGCCGCCGGACCGGTCGAAGCCCGCCTGCACGCCGCCGAGCCCGCGCTGGCGGCGGTCGCGGTGATCGCGACGGTGAACGCGGTGCTGGCCTCCCTGTCCACGTCCGCGACGGGGCGGTTGGAGCCCAAGATCGAACGGCGTGTCTCCGAGCTCTACCTCTCCGGAGCCGCCCAGGTGGAGCTGGCGGCCGTCGAGGACGCGGCGTTCCAACGCCTGGTGGACGTCGCCCAGTTCAGCGCCGCCGAGGCGCGCCGCATGGTCAGCTCCTGGGTCGCCACCGTCAACGGCCTCTTCTCCCTCGGCGCGGTGGCGAGTGTGCTCACCGTGCTGCATCCGGTGCTGCTGCCGATGCTGCTGCTGATCGTGCTCCCGCGCGGCTGGGGAGCGATGCGGGTGTCCCAGCGCCGCTACGTCTCGCAGATGCAGTGGGTCGAGCACACCCGCGCCGAGCGGGTCCTCGGCCAACTGCTGACTTCACGCAGCGCCGCCCAGGAGGTCCGGGTGCACGGCGTCGGGGCGTTCATCCTCAGGCACTTCCGGCTCATGGCCCAGGCCGCGGAGACGGAGCAGACCCGGCTGGCCCGGGACAAGGCGATGACGGAGCTGCTCGCCGCCGCGCTGGGCGGGCTCGCCTCGCTGGCCACGTACTCCACCCTGCTGGCACTGATCCTGACCGGGAAGGTGGAGATCGCCGTCGGCGCCACCGCCGTCCTGGCGATCCGATCGGGCACCGCCTCCCTCGGCGGCCTGGTTCAGAACATCAACAACATGCACGAGCAGTCGCTCTACGTCGCCGATCTCGATCGGTTCCTGGACGAGGCGCGCCGTCGCGCCATCCCCGAGAGCGGCCAGGACCTCCCCGACACGGCAGGCCACGTGCTTCTGGACGAGGTCACCTTCACCTACCCGGGTCGCGACGCCCCCGCGCTCGACGGCGTCTCGCTGGAGATCCCCGCCGGACAGGTCGTCGCGCTCGTCGGCGAGAACGGCTCCGGCAAGAGCACCCTGGTCAAGCTGCTCGCCGGCCTGCATCTGCCCGACACCGGCCGGATCGAGTGGAACGGCGTCGACGTGGCCGCCGCCGACCGGCACCAGGTCTTCGCCCGGATCAGCCTGCTGAACCAGGAGTTCGAACGCTGGCCCTTCACCGCCGCCACCAACATCGCCATCGGCCAACCCGACCGCACCCCTGACCCGCGCCGCCTCGAAGAGGCGGCCGCGTACGCAGGGGCCGACACCGTCGTCGCCTCCCTGCCCGACGGCATGAGCACCCTGCTCGCCCGCCAGTTCCGCCGCGGCGCGGAACTCTCCGGCGGCCAGTGGCAGAAGGTCGGCCTGGCCCGTAGCGCGTTCCGCCAAGCCCGCCTCGTCATCGCCGACGAACCCACCTCCGCCCTCGACCCGGCCGCCGAGATCGCCTCCTTCGAACGCATCCGCGCCATGGCGGACCAGGACACCACCGTCGTCCTGGTCACCCACCGGATGGCCGCGGTCCGCCATGCCGACCAGATCTTCGTCCTCCACGACGGCCGCCTCGTCGAGCACGGCGACCACGAATCCCTGATGAAGCATCAGGGCCGCTACGCCGCGATGTACCGGATCCAGGCCGACCAGTACTCCGCCGACCGGGCCGCCCGCATCCCGGGACAGCCCTCCGCCGACACCCCCGCGAGCACCTCATGACCACACCTGAACAGAACCGCAGCGGCAGCCGCCCGACGGGCGCGACAGCCGAAGAGGTCAACGTCGCCACCTGGTACGCCTACGGCACCCACCACCTGGCCCGGGGCACCGAGATCGAAGCCCTCGATGCGATCCCCTGGGCGTTCGGGCACCCCGGCCCCGGCGCAGGTTACCTCGGCGCGCTCGAAGGCCGTCGCGTGCTCGACCTCGGCTGCGGCATCGGCCAGTCCGCCGCCCACCTTGCCCGCGACCACAGGGCCCACGTCACCGCGGTCGACAGCTCCGCCTCACAACTTCGCCGCGCCGAGGACCGCTTCGGCGAGGTTCCCGACCTCACATTCGTCCACGCGGACGCCGCGGAGTTCCTGCAGCGCACTCCGGCGGCTTGGGACGTGATCTACAGCTGTCGCGGAGCCCTGTGTCACACCGCCCCGGAGCATCTCCTGCCGGCCATCGCGGCGGCGCTCAAGCCGAGTGGTCTCTTCGCCGCGAGCGTCCTGCACACCAACGACCACGGCTCCGGCCCAGGCTCCGTCCTCGCGCCGCGCCCAGAACAGCTGCGCATGGTCGGTGCTGAGCGGACCGAGACGGTGATGCGCTGGGTGCTGACACCCGACCTGTGGCAGGACGTGCTGACCTCATCCGGGTTCACCGGCATCGAACTGCAACTCTGCCCCTCGTCCAACCCCGACTCCCACGCGGTCACCACCGTCTTCCGCGCGTCCCGCCCAGCGACCCACCCTGAAGGAGCCGACTCCCAGTGACGCCGGTCCTGGTCGTGCTCCGCGGCAACAGCGCCAGCGGCAAGTCCTCCCTCGCCCAGGCGTTGCGAAGGCCTATGGACGAGGGCTGGCGATCGTGAGCCAGGACTACATCCGCCGCGAACCGCTACGCGAGCGGGACGAACCCGGGGCCCCTGGGCGATCGAGCAGCCTTCGGGGGCCGATGACTGCTGAGTGGACCGGCTTGATCGGACGGAGCGATCAGTCACCCAGACCTGCCGGGCTGTCCACGCCAAGGTCGCTCCGCATCTGCTTCCGCATCACGTTGGTTGCCAGCATCACGCTGTGGAGCAGCCGCTCAACCTCGTCGAGGCTGTCATCCCTGCGCGGCGGCTGCCCCCGATCAATACGTGTGAGCATCCCGTAGGCTCGGCCGAGCTCACGATTGACCAGCGAGCCAGCCTCAAGCGCCTGATCGCTGATCACCATCGGAGCTTCCCCGCGGGTGGCGCGGTAGTCGCGCCGGGACCTGGCTACTTCCTTGCGGATCTCTTCGGTGACGCTGTCGTCACGCAGGGTGCCGAGAACACCGACAGCGGCGACGATGATCGAGACGACTCCGCTGGACATGGCCCCCTGCTGCAGATCCCCACCCAGGAATGCATCCGGACACGACTGGGCTTGGCGCTCCGGGCGGCACCGGCTCCGGCACGTCAGAAGGCTGCGTTCTCACTGGGCCAGTGCTCCCGGTTGTTGGTCGGTTGACGGGGTGCAGGGGGATGCCGATGGGGATGGGGAGCGGACGGCGCGCAGGGAGAGGCGGGTGGGTGGGGCGGCGTCGAGGGCGGAGGGGAGTTCGGTGCGGCCGCGGATGTCGAGTTTGCGGTAGGTGGCGGTCAGGTGGGTCTCCACGGTGCGGCGGGCCAGATGGAGCAGTGCGGCAATCTCCGCGTTGGTGCGGCCGTCGGCGGCGAGCCGGGCGATGCGCAGTTCGCTCTCGGTGAGCGCGTCGACGCCGCTGTGATGGGTGGCGCGCAGGCGCGGCCTGCCGGTGCGCAGCGCCTGCTCGGCCTGGCCCAGCAGGCGGACGGAGCCCGCGCGTTCGGCGACGGCCGCGGCCTCGCGGAGCAGCGCGCGGGCCTGGAGGCGCTGTCCGGCGGCGGTGAGCCGACGGCCCTGGGCGATCAGCGCGGCGGCCAGCTCGGTGTCCGCGCCGCCGCCGCGCAGCGTCTCCACGGCCTGCGCGGTGAGCTCCAGGCCGCGGCGGCCGTTGCCGGCCGCGCCGAGGACGCGCAGGGCGCGGCCGAGCACCCGGGGGGTGCCCCAGACCGATGCCAGCCGGTACTCCTCCTCGGCGAGCGGCAGCGCGGTCTGCGGTGAGCCGAGGGCCAGCAGGCATTCGGCCGCGGCCGAGCGCCACGGCGTCACCACGGGACTGAGCACGTCGCGTGCGGTCTGCCGGCGACCGGACTCCAGGAAGTCGTCCACCGCCTCCTGAAAAGCTCCCGACGCCGCGCGCAGCACGCCGCGCGCATACAGGAAGCGGTTCAACTCCCAGGTGTCGTGGGCGTCGCGGACGTCGACCTCGGCGGCCAGCCGTGCGGCGGCGGCCAACCGCCCGGTCTCCACCAGTGCCAGCAGGGCGTGCGCGGGGAGGTTGCCCGCTCGGTCCGAGCCGCCCTCGCGGCGCTCGAACTCGGCCAGCAGGCGGGCGTGGTCGCCGCGCGCCGCGGCGATGTCCCACTGGGTGTTGCGCAGCGCCGGGTACATCGGGTGCAGCGGGGGCAGCCGGTAGGCGGCCAGCCCGTGCCGGACCAGCCGCTCGGCCTCGTCCAGGGCGTCGGCCCACTGCGCCACGGCGGCGGCCGTGCCCAGCAGATACGGCATCAGCTGCGGGTCTTCGTCCGCGGAGAGCAGGGCGCGGACGCGGAGCATGGCCGCGTCGGCGGAGAGCAGTCCGGCTGTGGCCTCGTAGCGGACCAGCAGGGCGCGCTCTGCCGGGCCGACCAGTGCCGGGCTGTGCTCGGCGGTCTCGCGCAGCCCGTCGTAGACCTCGCGCCGCACGTCCCGGTCGTGGTCGGAGAGGATCACCGAGGCCAGCCGGACGGTGCGGGCCGGCACCGGTCGGCCCGTCAGGGAGCCGTCCGCCTCCAGGTCGTGCAGCAGGGTGACGGCGGCGCGTGCCTCGCCCCGCCGGGCCAGGGCGTGGCCGAGGGCCACCGTGGCCTGCACCCGCTCGCCGGGGTCCTCGCGCAGCCGCAGCGCCTCGGTCAGCCGGGGGATGCCGCTGCCGCGCCGCGAGGCCAGCTCCAGTGAGCCCAGTTCGGTCAGCACCTCGGCGCGGCGCGCGCGGGGGACTGGTTCCTCCAGCGCGCGGCGCAGCAGCGTCACCGCGTCCGCGGTCCGGCCCGTGCGGACGGCCGTGGCCGCCGCGTCCCGCAGCGAGTCGACGGCCCACGGGGCTCCCGTCGCGGGGGCGTGCAGCAGGTGGGCGGCGACCGCGTCCGCGGGGTCGCCCCTGCGCTGCCGGTGGGCGGCGGCCTCGCGGTGGGCGGCCTGCCGTTCGGCGCGCCGCCAGCCGTCCAGCACAGCGTCGCGGAGCAGCGGGTGGGCGAAGCGCAGCTGACCCCGCTCGCCGTCCTCGCGGAGCAGACCCAGCCGGACCATGGCGGTCATCCAGCCGGCCACCCGGGCCGGGTCGGCCCCGGCGACCCCGGCGACCAGGTCGAGGTCGGCCGGCGCCTCCTGCGCGAAGCCCGCACCTGTCGTGTGGGCGAGGTCGGCCAGTGCGCGGGCGACGGCGGCGGTCTCCGGGCCCGCGTTCTCCAGCCACCAGGTGACCGCGGCCGCGTACGCGCCCGGGTACAGGTCGGCGCAGCTCTCGGGGAAGCGGGCCGGGGCGGACCCCTCCGGCGTGGGCGCGCTCATGTCATCCAACAGGGCACGCAGAAGCAGCGGGCTGCCCGCACCGGCCCGCACGCAGCCGTCCACCCACGCGTCGGCGGCGCGCGCGCCGAGACGGTCGCGGACCATCGCCTCGACGGACCCCCGACCGAGCGGTGCGAGGACGTGACTGCGCACCAGCGTCGACGAGAGGGTGTGGGCGAGCCCCGGCACGGGCGCGGCGACGTCGTACTGGCCGCGTTCGGTGACCACGATCAGCAGCGGCAGCGTGTCCAGCCGCCGGGCCGCCTCGGCGAGGAACCGCCGCGACGCGGTGTCGGCGAGATGGACGTCGTCCACGGCCAGCAGCAGCGGCCCCGCGGCGGCCCGGTCGCGCAGCAGCCGCCACAGCCGGTCGGCAACCCGCGCGGCCGTGAGTCCGTCTGATGCCGACTCGGGCTGCCGCTCGCTTCGTCGCGGCTCGCCCCGTTGCGGCTCCAGGAGGTGGGACAGGGCACCGAACTCGGTGTCGCGGCGCTCGGCCGAGCAGCGGGCGCGCAGCACCCGCAGGCCCTGCGCGGCGCCGTGCGCGGCGACGGCCTCCAGCAGCGCGCTGCGCCCCGTCCCGGTCGCGCCGCGCAGCAGCACCAGCCGCCCGGAGCCGGACCGCGCACGGCGGACCTCCGAGGCCGCCAGCCGCAGGGCGTCCTCGCGCTCGTACAGGGGCCCGTCACCGAGGTCGTGCGTGCCGGTCGAGGTCATCGGATCCTCCCGGAGGGCCGCGAAGCCGTCGTCGATGTCGTGGTGCCGTCCGTGGGGTGTCCCGTGGTCCCCCGTGTGGTGCCAGTCGTGGTGTGTCTCGTGGTGCCTCTCGTGGTGTCCGTCGTGGTGCGCCTCGTGGTGGCCGTCCCGGGGGCGCTCGTGGCGCATCCCGTGGTTATCCACGATTGCGGAGCTGGTTCGGTTCACCGGAGGCTGGCTTTCATCTGGGTCAACGTCGTCATATCGGTCAACAGGCCCGGATCGTGAGGAACGTGAGGATGGTGGGTCATGATGGTGCGCACGTGTTCCGGGTCCGCGGACGCCGTCGGCGCGATACCGGTCGCCGTGTACGCCGATGACCCGATCTCGCTCGCCGGGGTGCGCAGCCAACTGCGCACGCAGGCGGGCGTCGAACTGGTCGAGTCGGTCGGCGGCCGGGCGGGCGCGGTGGCGGTGCTGGTCGCCGAGGCGCCCGACGAGCCGACGCTCTCCTCGCTGCGGCGTCTGGCGCGCAGCGACGGCACCCGCGCCGTGCTGGTCGCCACGTCGGTCCGCGAGGCCGAACTGCTGCAGGTGATCGAGTGCGGGGTCGGCGCCATCGTCTGGCGGCGCGAGGCCACCGGGCACCGGCTCCACCAGGCCGTCCAGGCCGCCTCCCGCGGCGACGGGGATCTCCCGGCGGACCTGCTGGGGCGGCTGATGACCCAGGTGGGCACCATGCAGCGCGGCGCCTCGGGCTCGTCCGACACTCCCGTGCACGGTCTGGCGCCGCGCGAGGTCGACGTGGTCCGGCTGGTCGCCGAGGGAATGGACACCGGGGAAATCGCCAGCAAGCTCTCGTACTCCGAACGAACCGTCAAGAACGTGATGCACGGACTCACGACCCGGCTCCAACTCCGCAACCGCGCTCATGCCGTGGCCTATGCCCTGAGGGAAGGCTACATCTGACAGTTGGGACGCGTACCAATGCCCCCCAGGGCAACACGGAATGCCCTCGAATCGTCCCCGGAACGCCTGCCGGGGCAGGCCGGTGGAGCGGCAGGATGTGACCGGCACTACCTGACAGGCGGCAAGTGAAGGGCGCGCAGCAGTGATCCACGAGGTGGACGAGGTCCTCAAGTCACTGCTGACGGGAGGCGCCCTGGCGGGCAGCGGCGTCGAGATCGCCTTCGAGGCGCCGACCCGCGACTGGGCGGCCCGGCGCAACGCCCCCACCGTCGACTGCTATCTCTACGACATCCGCGAGGACACCCGGCGGCGCGAACGCGGGGCCGTCGCAGTCAGGAACGAGCAGGGCGTCACCGTGCGCCGCCGCCAGCCGCCGCGCTGGTTCCGGCTGGCCTACCTGATCACCGCCTGGACCAAGCGCCCGCAGGACGAGCACCGGATGCTCTCGGCGGTCCTCGCGACACTGCTGCCCCGCGAACTGCTGCCGCCCGAGGAGCTGACCGGGTCGCTCGCGGCGCTCGGCCTGACCGTGCCGCTCAGCGTCGCCACGTTGAGCACGGAGGCCCGCTCCACCGCGGAGATCTGGTCCGCGCTCGGGGGCGAACTGAAGCCCTCCATCGACGTGGTGGTCACCGTCCCCATGCTGTCCTACCCCGAGTACGACGCGGGCCCGCCGGTCACCGAGCTGGGCGTGCGGGTGCGCGGCCTGGACGGCGCGACGGAGGACTCGCCCGAGCGCCGGTACCCGCCGCGGCATCTGTCGGGGCGCGTCGGCGAGGACGGCGTGCGGCCGTGAACCCGTCCACGCCGCTGCTCGCCCGGCTCGACCGGCTGCGGGAGCGGGTGGCACGGCTGGTCGCGGCGCGGAGCGCCGACGACCCCACCGCCGACGACCCGTTGCGCGGCCTCTACCTCTCCCCGGACGCGGTGCGCCACCTGCTCCGGCGCGCCGACGCGGCGGAGGACGCCGGTGGTGACGCGCCCACGAGCCGGCCCACGGAAACCGTTGGGGCCGCGGAGACCGACGTGGCCGCAGGAGCCGACGGCGTCGACCGGTTGCAGCGACTCGTCGAACGGCTCGGGCTGACCCCGCTCGACGCCGAACTGCTGCTCATCGCGCTCGCCCCGGACCTGGAGCGCGCCTTCGAGCCGCTCTACGGCTACCTCAACGACGACGTCAGCCGCCGCCGGGCCACCGTCGGCCTCGCCCTGGAACTCTGCGGCCTGCCCGTGCACTCGGCCGAGGCTCGCGCCCGCTTCCACCCAGCCGCCGCACTGGCCGTCCTCGGTCTGCTCTGTGTCGAGGAGCCCGAACGGCCCTTCCTGAGCCGATCGTTGCGCGTTCCGGACCGGGTCGTCGCCCACCTGCTCGGCGACGACACCCAGGACCCCGTGCTCGACGGCCGCGTCCGGCCGCCGGCCGCGCCGCTCGCCCGATGGGCGGACGACACGCTGACCCGGCGGCTCGCGGGACGCCTCGCCGCCGGACCGCTCGTCGTCCACCTGCGCGAACACCGCGAAGGCGACGGACTCGTCTGTGCCGCCGCCGCACTGCGTGCTGCGGGCCTGGAGGCCCTGCACTACACCCCCCGCGGTCCCGTCCCAGCGTCCGCTCCCGCCGACTCCCACGACCACGAGCACGAGCGGCCGCGCCACGACTCCGACCACGAGCTCTCAGCGCTGCTGCGCGAGGCCCGGCTGCGCGGCTGCGCCCTCGTGGTCTCCCCGCTGCCGGGGCAGCCAGGGCCGTTGGTGCGCGCGCTGGCCGTCCCCGACGTGACCGTGCTGTTGGCCGGGACGGCGGCCTACGATCCGCAGTGGTGCGAGGGCGGGAGCGATCCGCTGGTGCTCGACGCGCCCCGGCAGCGCTCCGGCGGCCTGGATACCTGGTCCGCCGCCCTGGGCACGGCCGCGCGCGGAAGCGACGACGCCGGTGACGCCGCCGCCGACCGGTCCGACGGCCTGGCGGGCGAACTGGCCGAGGTCGTCGCGCCTTACCGGCTCGGCGGCGAGCACATCCGCCGTGCCGCGCGCGCCGCCCGGGCGTTGGCCGCGTTCGAGGGCGTCCCGCTGTCCGCCGCGCACGTACGCCGCGCCGCGCGGCAGCAGTCCGCCTCCGGTCTGGAGCAGCACGCCCGCCGGATCCGGCCCGCCGTCACCTGGGACGATCTGGTGCTGCCCGAGGCGCCCCTGGCCCACCTGCGCGAACTCGCCCTGCGCGCGCGGCACCGCGACCGCGTGCTCGGCGACTGGCGGCTCAGCGCCGGAGGCGGCCGCGGCCGGGGTGTACTGGCGCTGTTCGCGGGGGAGTCCGGCACCGGCAAGACCCTCTCCGCCGAGGTCGTCGCGGCCGAACTCGGCCTGGACCTCTACGTGGTGCAGCTCTCCTCGGTCGTCGACAAGTACGTCGGCGAGACCGAGAAGAACCTGGAGCGGATCTTCACCGAGGCCGACCGCACCGACGCCGTGCTGCTCTTCGACGAGGCCGACGCGGTCTTCGGCAAGCGCTCCGAGGTCAAGGACGCCCACGACCGCTACGCCAACCTGGAGAGCGCCTACCTCCTCCAGCGGTTGGAGTCCTTCGACGGGATCGCTCTGCTCACCACCAACCTGCGGGCCAACATCGACGACGCCTTCACGCGCCGTCTCGACCTGGTGGTGGACTTCCCCTTCCCCGACGCCGCCCAACGGCTCGCGCTGTGGCGGCACAGCCTCGTCTCGGTGCCCTGCGCTCCGGGCATCGATCCGGAGCCCTGCGCCCGGGAGTTCGAGCTGGCCGGGGGATCGATCCGCAGCGCCGTGGTCACCGCCGCGTATGCCGCGGCCGGCCGCGGCGAGGCGGTCACCGACGCCGACCTGCTGACCGGCGCCCAGCGCGAGTACCGCAAGGCCGGACGCCTGGTCCTGGACGACCACGGAGCCTGGTGACGGACGCACGCACGTGCCGTCACCAGGCGTCAACCGCAGGTGCTCAGGGCTTGTCCTGGACCCACTTCTGGTTGGACTGGCCGTTGCAGTCCCATATCTGCAGCCTGGTCCCGTTGCCGGTCCCCTGGTAGGCCGCGTCCACGCACTTGTTGGAGAGGGGGTTCACCAGGTCGCCGCCCTGCGCGGTGTTCAGCGTCCACACCTGGGCCGGGCCGCCGTTGCAGTTGGCCAGTTGCACGGTGGTGCCGTCGGCCGTGTTGGCGTTGGCGACGTCCATGCACAGGCCCAGCGACTGGATCGTGCCGCGGTTGTCCGACAAGCCGTCCATGACGAAGGTCCACTTCTGCCAGACGGCTCCGCTGCAGTCCCACAGTTCCAGCGGCTTGCCGTCCTTGCCGCCGGCCGCCGCGCCGTCGGTCACGGTGATGCACCGGCTGGAGCCCCGGCCGACCAGCTCGACACCCGAGCCGCCGCCTGCGGGCGCCGTGTGCGGGGCACCGCCACCACCGCCGTTGCCACCGCTCCCACCGCCGTTGCCGCCGCCTCCTCCGGTCGGCGCGACCTGCACCGGTGTGGAGGGCGCGCCGCCGCCCTGGGGGGTGGCGGCGGGCTGCGACGGCGCGGGAGCGGGGGCAAGACTCGGGGTGGGGAGCTGGCTCGGGGTGACCTGCGCGGCCAGCGGCGTGGCCTGGCTGCTGAAGGCGGGCGGGTTGGTCATCCAGAGCGCGACGAAGGCGATGGCGAGCCCCAGGCAGAGGCTGAGCACGGTGAACAGCCAGCGGGGCAGGAAGCCGCGCTGGACGTAGGTGCCGTCCACGTTCAGCGGGTTGACACCCGAGCGGCGCACCGAGAGCCGGTACGGGCGGTTCTGCTTGTGGCCGATCCAGATGATCTGACGCGGCTTCAACGTGGCGTTGACGAAGGCCGCACGGCCCGGCTCGATCTGGACGTTGGCCGGCACCACCTCGTAGCCGAGCTGGTCGCCGTTGTCGTCGCCGGCCACGGAGGCGGTGAGGGTGGTGTTGCCGAGGTTGTCGATGGCCAGCTTGGGCCGTCCCCGGAAGCGCCCCTTGACGGTGTGCGGAACGAGTTCGGCCCGCACCTCCATGAACGGCGTCACCGTGATGTTGCCCTCGGGGACGGTGGTCGCCTCGGGGTGCTCGGTCGGGGTGACCTGGACGGCGAAGGGGTGCGGCCCGGCGGCGGCGTCGGGGGTGCGCGGCGGTGCGACCGTGAGCTCGACCGTCCCCGTGGTGCCCGGGTAGAGCCGGAGGGTGGGTGGTTCGACGGTGATGTACGGGGCGAGGTCGCCGACGACGGTGAAGCGGTACTCGTCGACGATGTCGCCGGTGTTGCGGATCCGCAGGCGTACGGTGGCGGTGTTGCCCGCGTCGACCGTCGTGGACGCGGGCTCCAGGGAAGTCCATAGGCTCACCTTGGGAAGCTACCGGGAGCGCGAGGCGCGGGTCAGGAGGCTCCGGGGCACCGTCCGCGTCCCAAAGGACCTGCCGTGCTGCCCGGTTGGTCACCGGCTCGGAGGCGGGGGCAGCCGTTCCTTCCCGCACAACTGCCCGAACGGACCTGTACCACGCACGTGTTCGCGGGTATTCAGGTGCCAGACCCACACCCCCGCCGGAGGCAGGTTTCATGCGCGTCCCCGCCCACGACAAGGCAGCAGCCGACCCGCGGAGGGACGACTCCGCCCGCTCCCTCCGGGCGCGTGAACGGCAGCCACAGCCCTCGGCGGCCCCCGCAGGGGCGGCCGAACTGCTCGCCCTCCAGCGCGCGGCGGGCAACGCGGCGGTGACCCGCATGCTCACCTCCGTCCAGCGGTCGGCCGAGGACCAGGCCCAGGGCCAGGAGCATGGCCACCAGGGCCACGACCACGCGCACGACGACGCCCACGCCCACGAGGACCGACCGGTCCAGCGCGCGACGGCCCACCAGGTGCTCCGCTCGCCCGGGCAGCCCCTCCAGGACACCCTGCGCCAGGAGATGGAGGACCGGCTCGGCGCCGACTTCTCCGACGTGCGGATCCACACGGACGCCCTGGCGCAGCGGTCCGCCGCCGAGGTCGGCGCCCACGCCTACACCTCGGGCAACCACGTGGTCCTCACGGACGGCGGGAGCGACAAGCACACCCTCGCCCACGAGCTGACCCACGTGATCCAGCAGCGGCGCGGGCCGGTCGCGGGGACGGACACCGGCGACGGGCTGCGCGTCAGCGACCCGGGCGACCGCTTCGAGCGCGAGGCCGAGGCCAACGCGACGCGGGTCATGGCCACCCAGCCGCCCGTCCAGCGCGCCACCGCAGAGCCGGAGGGCGACACCGGCACGACGGCGGTCTCCGGTGGTCCGGTCGCCGTCCAGCGCAAGGGCCACGAGGCCATCAGCTCCTCCCTGCCGGCGGCCGGGACGCCGCGCGCCGGCGGGCTGCTGGGACGGCTGTCGGCACTGAACAAGACGCAGCCGCCGCCGGACGACGCCCACGTGGCGCGCATCCGGGCGTCGATGGCCGACTACGACCGCGACACCAACCGCGACCCCATGCACTGCCTGATGACGCTGTCGACGATCCAGCTCGACATCGCCTCGCAGAACGAGGAAGGCCCCGCCGGGGCGTTCCTCAAGGCGGCCCGCGCCGCCGTGAAGGGCGAACTCGACGTGGTCAGGGGCCAGATCGAGCGCGACGACAGCCTCCCGGAGGACGCCAGGGCGCCGTTCAAGGCCATGACCGACCACGGCATGCTGTGGGGCCGCGAGGAGTGGGCCGACAGTGCGGCCGCGTTCCACATGGAGGGCCCGAGCTACTTCCGCGAACTGTCCGAGATGAACCGGGCCGGGATGGCCAGGGAGATCGCCGGGCGCGGCGAACAGGCCTGGGTCGCCGGTGTCGGGAGCAGGCTGACGGCAGCGCTCCAGCACAGCATGCTGTGCCACTACACGCCCAGGTCCCGGGCCGAGGCGATGCTGGGACAGGGACACGTGAAGTCGATGACCGAACTGCTCAAGGCGAACCCGGAGGCGGAGAACAACACGCAGGCCTTCGACGCACACGTCCTGGCGAACGAAGGGTTCGTCTTCTTCTACCTGGAGCTGCCGAACAGCCCGTTCCGCGAGACGCGGTTCGGCGGCGAGGAGCCGACCCGGGTCGAGATGCCGCTGGCCCGGTCCCCGCTGATGTCCCAGGGCTGGCTGATGCTGAGCGACTTCGCCCAGCGGGAGTACCCCACCGTGCGCGCGAACCCTCAGGACCCCGGGCGGACGCAGAGCGTGCTGGCCACCCGTGAGGAGAACTTCTCGCCCGAGTTCTCCCTCCCGGTGCGGCGGTTCGACAGGGGGACGGGTGCCGCCCGGATGGACGACGACAGGCTGGTGGAAGCGATGGGCAACGAGCCGAACGCCGAGCGCAGGGGCCAGATTCCCTACGCGATGTCCGCGGCGGCGTCGGACCGGCACAGCACCATGACCTACGGCGGCGCTCCCGGAGGGCCGGAGAGGGTCCACAGCGATCGGATGCGCTCCAACACGCTCATGGGCGCCGACATCGTGCCGGGCCTGGTGGAGCGGGCGATCATGGAGATCCAGCGCATCGAGGAGGTCAACCAGCACCTCGCCGCCCGGCTGAAGAGCCTTTCCGGTGACGAGCTGCTGCGCTTCCTCCTCAAGGACCTGCTGCGGCCCCAGGCGATGCTGCCGAACAGCGTCGACCTCAGCATGGCCAGGGTCTTCCGGCAGTCCGGCGAGGAGTTGCACGCGGGCGCCGCCGTGTCCTGACGCAGCCGTGTGCCGACGCAGCCGTGTGCTGACGGGACGCCGGCGACAGTGATGAGGACCGCGCCGCAGGCCGATGCCCGTTGGTGCACCGACCGGGGCATCGGCGGTGCCCCGGGGCAGGCACTCGGGGACGTTTCCGGAACGCGTACGAACAGGGATTGTTGGCGTGGTCCTGTCTTGTACTGCGAGGAGCGCTCAGCATGCCGTCGTACCTGTCGCCGGGTGTCTACGTGGAGGAGGTCGCCAGCGGCTCGCGGCCCATCGAGGGAGTGGGTACCTCGGTGGCCGCGTTCGTCGGCCTCGCGCCGACCGGCCCGCTCAACGAGCCGACGCTGGTGACCAACTGGTCGCAGTACGTCGCCGAGTTCGGTGAGTTCACCGACGGCTACTACCTCGCCCACTCGGTCTACGGCTTCTTCAACAACGGCGGCAGCGCCGCCTACGTGGTCCGCGTCGGCGGTGTCGCAGGCGGTGTCTCCGGCTCGGTCGCGCACGCCCCGACCGTGCTGGCCGGCGGTGCCGCGCGGGCCGCACTGCTGCCGGGCGAGGCCAAGGAGCTGGGCTCCTTCAAGGTCTCCGCCGTCGCCGCGGGCGAGAGCGGCGCCATCAGCGTCGAGGTCGCCGACCCCGAGGGCGAGGGCCCGGCCGACCGCTTCCGCCTGGTCGTCAGGGACGGCGAGAAGCCGGTCGAGACCTTCGACGTGTCGGCGAAGAAGGGCAGCCGCACCTACGTCGTCACGCAGGTCAAGGAGCGCTCCAAGCTGATCACCGTGTCGGAGGCCGCGCCTGCCGCGCAGCTGGTCCGCCCGGAGAACCAGACGGTCGCGCTGCCCGCGCCGTCCGCCTCCCCGGCTGCGGCCCCGGCCGGCGTCCCGGCTCCGGTGAGCGACGGTGAGCAGGTCGGCGTCCGCGAGTACGTCGGCGACTCGGCCGACCGCACCGGCTTCGGCGGCCTGGAGGCCGTGGACGAGGTCTCCATGGTCGCCGTCCCCGACCTGATGGCCGCCTATCAGCGCGGTGCGATCGACCTGGAGTCGGTCAAGGCCGTCCAGCTCGCGCTGATCGCCCACTGCGAGCTGATGGGCGACCGCCTGGCGATCATCGACCCGCCGCCCAGCCTGAATGCGCGTCAGATCCAGGTCTGGCGCCAGGAGACCGCCGGCTACGACTCCAAGTACGCCGCGCTGTACTACCCCTGGATCAAGGTCTTCGACCCGGCCTCCTCGCAGACCCGGATGGTGCCGCCGAGCGGCCACGTGGCCGGCATCTGGGCCCGCAACGACTCCGAGCGCGGCGTCCACAAGGCCCCCGCCAACGAGGTCGTCCGCGGCGCCGTGGATCTGGAGATGCAGATCACCCGCGGCGAGCAGGACCTGCTCAACCCGCTGGGCATCAACTGCATCCGGGCCTTCCCCGGCCGCGGCATCCGCATCTGGGGCGCGCGCACGCTCTCCTCGGACCCGGCATGGCGCTACCTGAACGTCCGCCGGTACTTCAACTACCTCGAGGAGTCCATCCTCACCGGCACCCAGTGGGTGGTCTTCGAGCCGAACGACCAGGCCCTGTGGGCCCGGATCCGGCGCAACATCTCCGCCTTCCTGGTCACCGAGTGGCGCAGCGGCGCCCTCTTCGGCGCCACGCCGGACGACGCCTACTACGTGAAGTGCGACGCGGAGTCCAACCCGCCGGAGTCCGTGGATCTCGGCCGGGTCATCTGCGAGATCGGCGTCTCCCCGGTGAAGCCGGCCGAGTTCGTGATCTTCCGGCTGGCGCAGTTCTCCAGCGGCGCAGGCGAGTTGGAGGAGTAGTCCCCGGCGTTCCCCATCGTCGCACCACGAGCCACAACCAGTACGAGCAGAAGTAAGGAACACCAGGCATGAGCCTTCAGCCCGGCGATTCGCTCACATCGCACAATTTCGGCCTCCAGATCGACGGCGTCATGGTCGAGTACCTCCAGGAGGTCTCCGGTCTGGACATGAACCAGGACGTCATCGAGTTCCAGCAGGTCTCGGCCAACGGCCAGCCCGTCGTCAAGAAGCTCCCCGGCGTGAAGCGCGCGGGCGAGGCGACGGTCGTGCGCGGCATGACCCAGTCCAAGGCCTTCAACGACTGGATCAACGCCTCGATCCGCGGCGACATGGGCTCCGCCCGCAAGAACGCCAGCATCATCGTCATGGACTACCAGAACAACCCGGTGAAGCGGTACCACCTGCGCCAGGCCTGGTGCAGCAAGGTCTCCGCGAGCACGGTCAAGGCCGGTGAGGCGTCCGCGCTGACCGAGACCGTCACCATCACCTACGAAGAAATGATCATGGAGTAATGCGCCGAGGCTCCGCCACCAGGTCCGGCGGCATCGCCGACGGTTCCGAGGCCGCCCTGTCCGCCGGTTCCGCCTTCGCGGATCCGGCGGCCCAGGCGGTCGAACCCGCGCCCGTGCGGCGGCAGTTGCGCACGGAGTTCGCCTTCGAGCTGCCGCGCGGCTACGTGGACGAGTCCGGCACGGTCCACCGCGAGGGCGTGATGCGCCTGGCGACCGCCCGGGACGAGCTCATCCCGCTGCGCGACGTGCGCGTGCAGGAGAACCCCGCGTACCTGTCGGTGGTGCTGCTCGCCCGGGTGATCACCCGGCTGGGCACCGTCCCGCACATCCACGACGGCGTGGTGGAGAACATGTTCGCCTCCGACCTCGCCTTCCTGCAGGACTTCTACCGCCAGATCAACGCAGAGGGCCACACCCGGGCCGGCGTGACCTGCCCGCACTGCGAGCAGCCCTTCGAGGTGGAGCTCGGCGGGAGCCGCCTGGGGGAATCGTGACGTACGCGACCGAACGTGTCCACGAAGAGATCGCGTACATCGCCTACCACTTCCACTGGAGCCTGGAGGACATCCTGGACCTCGAACACCGCGACCGCCGCCGGTACGCCGAGCAGATCGCCACGCTCGTGACGCGCGCCGCGGCGGAACGGTAACCGGGGCGGGAGACGTACGACCATGGGAATCCTCGACCGACTCCGGGGCACGGCGCCAGCCCAGCCTCGGCCTGCGGCGCAGGCACCGGCCCAGCCGCCGTCGCCCGCGGGGGCCTCGCCCGCGGCCGGGCCCGTTTCGGCACCCGCGGGGGCCGGGCCGCGCGGGTGGGCGGCGCTGCCGCCGATCCAGCGCGCGAGCGTGCCGTCGGCACGGCAGGCGGTCGCGGCCTCCGACTTCTCGCGGTCGTTGGCCACCTGGCAGAACCCCACGTTCACGGGGACGCTCTCGCACGCCGTCCTCGACGGCGCTCCGACCGGCGTGCTCCGCGACGCACTCACGCCGGTCGGGGCCGGGAGCGGCGGAGCGCCCCCCC
>NZ_BBPP01000025.1:87979-88434 GCF_000787835.1 Streptacidiphilus melanogenes | reverse complement strand
GGGGCCGGGAGCGGCGGGGCCGCCTCGCTCGGCGAGCCCGCGCTCGAACTGCCGGTCGCCCCGGCCGGGTCGGACGCTTCCGCGGACGGCGACCCGTCCGGCCTCGCCGTCCAGCGCGTCGTCTGGGCCGCACGTCCCACGGGTACCCGCGTGGCCCCGACGCGCCCCCGCTCCGCACCGCCCGGCCGCGCGGTCCCTCTGACCCGGGCCGCCGGGGTCGCCGTCCAACGCCGCGTCCTCCCGGCGTCGGCCCCCGCGCCCGCGCCCACCGTCGCGGCTGATCCCGTATCGACCGACCCCGACCCGGCCCCGCACACGCCGCAGGCACCGCCGACGCAGCCCGAGCGGGCGCCGCATCCGGCTCCTGTGCAGGCGTTGGCACAGACGGACGCAATTCAGCGGACTGCCGCGCCGGCGTCCGCGCCCCAGGGTTCGGCCCCGCCGGCGTCCGCGCC
>NZ_BBPP01000025.1:0-87691 GCF_000787835.1 Streptacidiphilus melanogenes | reverse complement strand
CGCGCCCCGGGGTTCGGCCCCGCCGGCGTCCGCGCCCCAGCGTTCGGCCCCGCCGGCGTCCACGCTGCCCCGGTCGAGGGCCACCACCGCGCCTGCGCCGCAGGGCTCGACGGCCGCTGCCGCACCTGTGCCGCAGGGCTCGACGGCCGCTGCCGCACCTGTGCCGCAGGGCTTGACGCAGGCCACCGCGCCTGCGCCGCAGGGATCCACGGCGGCCGCCGCGTCGGCGTCCGCGCCCCAGGGTTCGGCCCCGCCGGCGTCCGCGCCGCCCCGGTCGAGGGCCACCACCGCGCCTGCGCCGCAGGGCTCGACGCAGGCCACCGCGCCTGCGCCGCAGGGACCGACGGCTGCTGCCGCGCCCGCGCCTGCGGCGCATGGGCAGGCACCGCACCCGCGCGGGGCCGCCTCGTGCGAGCCTGCACTGAACCGACCCGCGCCGAACCGGGCCACCCCGAACCGGCCGACGGCCTCGGCCGCACCGATCCAGCGCGTGACCCGTCCGGGATCTGACGGCCCGCCTGTGTCCGCCGGGTCCGCTGCTGCTGCTCCGCGGGCGAGCGCCGGACCGGCCGGCCCGCAGTCCTCCGACACGACATCGCCCGGCCTGCCGGTGCGTCCTGACTCCGTCGCGGCGGCGGGGAGGATGCAAGGAGTCGGCGCTCCGGCGCCGTCCTCCGCTGCCCCGGCTGGTCCGGTCCAGGGCCCGAGCGCCGGGGAGACGAGGTCGGATTCGTCAGGAGCCACACCCCCCACTGCGCCCGCTGCTCCGGTCCAGCGCTCCACGGCCGCGCCGTCACGTCCTCGACCCGTCGCTGCGCCCGCGTCCGCTCCGCGCTCCGGGGGCTCGGACGCGAGCACACCCGCCCCGGTCGCGCCGCTCCAGTCCGTGGAGCCCGCCGGAAGCGACGGCGTCATGAGCGCGCCGCCCGCCGGCGCGTCGGCGAGTGCCGAACCGGCACCGGTCCAGCGCTCCGTCAGTGCAGAAGCGGACGGCATAGCGGCTTCGTTCGAGGCGGGGGAGCGTCCGGCAGGGCGGTCGACGCCACCGGCGTCGCCGACGCCCAGGCCCGCACCTTCGGTGCAGCGGACCACGACAGAGGCCCCGCGTCCGGCCTCCGGCGCCGCGGCTCCAGCCACGGCGGCGCAGCGTGCTGTGCGGGGACCGGTCGCCCCGGGGCCGCAGCCCGTCTCTCGTCCTCCGGCCACGCCCGACCCGGCCGCGATCCCGCAGACGGCAGCCGAGCTCCCCCGGCCGCTCGGCGGGACGCCCGCGCCCGTTCAGCGTTCAAGCGTGAACTCGGGCGGTGTCAGCCCGGAACCCGAAACCATCGTCATCGCAAAGGACTTCGCATCCGTGAGGAGCGAGGCGACGACTTCGCCCGCGTCGCCGCCCGCTGCTGGTCCGGTCTCCGCACCGCGCCGGGGAGGGGGGCTCGGGGAGCCCAGCCGGGGTGACGCTCAGCCGCCCGGTCCGACTGATGTCGGCTCCGCCGTGCCCGCGCCGCCACCCGTACAGCGGCGGCGTTCGCTGCTCGGGGCGCCGATGACGGCGCCGCCGTCCGGCACCACGTCGCTCGGCCGTGCCCGGGCACCACGCTCGGCACCGGCACGTCCGGCCACTCCTTCTGGCCCGAGCAGTGGTTTCCCCGTGGCGGTCTCGGGGAGTGAGAGTACGTCGCGCGCGCTTCCGGTGCAGCGGCTGACCTCTGACGCCCCCGTGGCGCGAGCGGAGGACGGCACCCCCGGTGGCGGGACCGGGGGAGTGCCGCCTGCGGTGTCGGCCGTGCCGTTGACGTCCTCCTCCGCACCAATGGTCGAGAGCGGTCCCGGGCCTGTCCTGTCCGGCCCTTCGCGTCCGGTGCCCGTCCAGAGGTCGGCGTCGGTGGCGGCAGAGGGGGTTTCCCGCGAGGCCGTCGCCCGGCCGGTGCCTCCCACGCCTGCGGCCACGCCCGTGGCGCCGCGTCCCTCGGGGGCGGCCGCCGAGCCGGTCGCTCCGCCTGTCGTGCGGCCGTTGGCTCCGGCACGTGCCGTCACCCGGCGGGCGGGTTCGCCCGGGTCCGTCACCGCCGTACAGCGGTTGGACGCGCCGCAGGCGGTGCCGCTCCGCGCCGCGCCGGTGGCCGCGGCGGCCGACGCCGCACCCCGCGACGTGCGCGCGGCGTCTCCGCAGCGCCTCCACGGGGCTGGATCGGCGGTGGCGGTGGCGGTGGCGGCGGCGACCGCGGTGCAGCGTGCCGCCTCCGCGCCCGTCACCTCCGCGCCCGTCACCTCCGCGCTCGTCACGCCCGCGCTCGTCACGCCCGCGCGCGTCACGCCCGCGCGCGTCCGGCCGGTGCCGCTGGCGCCGCAGGCCTTCGCCGTGCCGCCCGTGGTGTCCGCGCCCAGCCTGCCCTCGCCCGTCACGCCCGTCCGGCCGGTGTCCCTGCAGCGAGCTCCGCAGGCGCCACCGGCGCGGACCTCGCGGAACACCATGCCCTCGCTGCTCTCCCCGCCCCGTCCAGCCGAGCCTCGGGTGAGCCCCGTGACGGCGACCGCCACCCGCAGTCCGGCCGGTGACGCGCCGCCGCCCGTGCCCTCGCCGCCCGTGCCCTCGCCGCTCGCGCCCACCTCGGCCCGGTACGACGCCGAGCAGATCACCGAGGCGTTCGACGCCCGCATGCTCAAGGAGGGTCAGGTCGACGAGCTGACCCACCGTCTGATCGGACCGCTGACCCGGCTGCTGCGCATGGAGCTGCGGTTCGACCGCGAGCGGGTCGGCAGGCTCCGCGACAACCGCCGTTGACCCGAACCACCACCCAAGCGACCCGCAACTGATCCGCCCGCAGGAAGGCAGCATCCGATGCCCCAGGCACTGGACCCCGGCTCCACCATCTTCTTCCACCTGACCATCGACGGTGAGAGCCTGGGCACCTTCAACACCTGCGAGGGACTGTCCTCCTCCGTCGAGATCCACCAGCACCAGGAGGGCGGCAACAACGGCTTCGTCTGGCAACTGCCCTCCCGGGTGACGTTCTCGAACATCACCCTGAGCCGCCCGCTGACGCCCGACACCTCCAAGGTCGCGGCCTGGATCAGCTCGGTCACCACCGGCATCCACCGCCCGACGGCCCAGATCGCCGCCCTGCGCGCGGACGGTTCGCTCGTCGCCCGCTGGGGCCTGATCGACGTGCTGCCGGTGAGCTGGCGCGGGCCGTCGCTGAACCCGGAGAGCCCGGCGGTGGCCACCGAGACGCTGGAGATCACCCACCACGGCTTCACCGATGCGGGGGCGGCGTAGATGGCGGGCGGCGGCGGGGCCGGCAAGAGCCTGGTCCGGGCGACGATCGCGATCCATGAGCCGCCGCTGGGCGGCGGCACCTCGCCGGGCGGGCTGATCAGCACCTTCAGCTTCGACTTCAACCCTTCCCAGCTGCAGATCAGTCGGCGGGCCACCTGGAAGGCCACCACCACGCCCGGTCACCACGACGGTCCCGTGCCCGAGTACATGGGACCGGACCCGCGGGAGCTCTCGGTCGAGATCTTCCTGGACCGTTCGCAGACCCCGGACAGCAACGAGGTGCGCAAGAACGTCGAGTCGTTGTTCTCCTGCTGCGAGACGACGGCGTCCAGCATCGCCGCCAACAAGCCGTCCACGCCCTGGGTGATCTTCCAGTGGGGTGCCTTCTCCACCGCGCGCTTCAACGCCTACGTGACCTCGGTCGACGCCACCTACACCCTGTTCAGCACGACCGGGGTGCCGATCCGCGCCACCTGCCGGGTCCAGTTGCGCGAGGTGCCGGGCCAGACGGCGGGGCAGAACCCCACCTCCGGCGCGCTCACCGCCCGCCGCGTGCACCGGGTGGTCGCGGGCGACTCGCTGCAGTCGCTGGCCTGGCGCGAGTACGGGGACGCCACCGCCTGGCGGGCCATCGCCGAGGCCAACGGCATCGACGACCCCGCGCAACTGCACCCCGGCACCGCCCTGATGCTTCCCGCCGCCGAGGAGGTCGGTCGCTGATGCCCGAGTTCAGCTACTCCAACATCCTCCATGTCGAGATCGGCGGCGCGAAGCTGACCGACGCCGTCGCCCGCCATCTCGTCGGCGGGTGGATCGACTTCGCCGCGGGCGTGCCGGGCGCGTTCGAGCTGACCTTCCGCGACCACGAGCGGCTCGTGCTGCGCGACACCGGGGCCAAGCTCGGCACCAAGGTGGTGCTGGCACCGGTCTCCGACGGCAAGGGCGCCCAGTCGCCGCTGCTCACCGGCGAGATCACCGCGCTGGAGAGCGACTACGACAACACCGGCAGCTTCACCGTCGTGCGCGGGTACGACCTGGGCCACCGCATGCTGCGTCAGCGCCGGGTGCAGGCCTACCGGAACATGACCGCCTCCGACATCGCCCGCCGCCTCTGCGCCAAGGACGGCGTGCCGGTCGGCAGCATCCACGCCACCACCACGGTCTACGACTTCATCACCCAGGCCAACGTCGCCGACTGGGACTTCCTCGGCCGCCTCGCGGACGAGAACGACATGGTGATGTCGCTCAGCCCGCGCGGGACGTTCCAGTTCGTCAAGCGCGCCTCCGCCGCCGGGGCGCCACCGGTGAGCAGCGACACCGACCCGCTGGTCCTGAAGGCGTTCAAGGACATTCTGCGCTGCCGCGCCGCCGTCACCTCCGCCGACCAGGTCGCCGAGGCCGTGGCCCGTGGCTGGGACGTGACGGCCAAGCGGACCCTGGTCAGCAGGGAGCCCGCGGTCGACAACCCGGCCATCGCGATCGGCGTCACCCCTGCCGCGGCGGTCTCCGCCTTCGGCGAGGCCACCCGGGTCGAGACGGACCTCCCCTACGACACGCAGGCGGAGGTGAAGAACGCCGCCGCCTCGCTGTCCGACGACATCACCGCCTCCTTCGCGGAGTTGGAGGTGACCGTCCGCGGCAACCCCAAGCTGCGGCCGGGCGTTCCGGTCGCGCTCTCCGCCGTGGGCGAGCCCTTCGAGGGCAAGTACACCGTGACCGGCGCGCGCCACAGCTTCGGCGACAGCCGCCACTACGAGGTCCAGCTGACCGTCAGCGGCCGCCAGTGGCGCTCCCTCTACGGCCTCGCCTCCGGCGGCGACGGCGGCGCGCCGCGCCTGCCCGGCGTCGCCAACGCCGTGGTCACCGACATCAAGGACCCGCTCAAGCAGGGCCGGGTCAAGCTGCGCTTCCCCTGGCTGGACGACACCTACGTCAGCGACTGGACCCGCAGCATGCAGTTCGGCGGCGTGAACGGCGGCGGCCTGATCGGCTTCGACGTCGAGGACGAGGTGCTGGTCGCCTTCGACCGCGGCGCCCTGGACCACCCCTACGTCATCGGCGGCCTCTACAACGGCAAGGACCAGCCCGGCCGCAGCGACGTCCAGCCCTACGACGGCACCAGCGGCAGGACCGTCCGGCACACCCTGGCCGACCGCAGCGGCAACCGCCTGGACCTGCTCGACCAGCGCCTCGGCACCAAGCGCGGGGTCCGACTGCGCACCGGCGACGACCGGTTGACGATCAGTCTGGACCGTACCGAGACCGAGATCACCGTCGACAGTGCGGGCAGCGTCAGCATCAAGGGCGGCACGTCGGTCTCCGTGAAGGCGGGCGCGAGCCTGTCGTTGGAGGCGGGCGCCGACGTGTCGGTCAAGGCCGGCGGCGTCGTCAGCATCGAGTCGGGCGGCGCGGTCAGCGTCCGGGGCACCGCCGTCGCGATCAACGCGCTCGGGGCGCTGGAGATGAACGCGATCGGCGCGGCCGTGCTCGCGGGGGAGGGGTCCCTCGCCCTCACCTCCCCACTGAACATCGACATCGCGGGGACGAACGTCGCGATGGTCGGCGTGGTCACCGCCAACGGATTGCCGGTCGTCTGATGGCAGAGGTGATCATCTGATGGCCGAACAGTTCGTCGGCAGTGGTTGGGCGTTCCCGATGCGGATCAGCCCCACCGGCGGCATCGCCCTGGTCAGCGGGGAGCGCGAGATCGAGGAGGCGATGCGGCTGGTGCTGGCCACCGCACCGGGGGAGCGGCCGATGCGGCCCGAATTCGGGTGCGCCATCCACGACATGGTCTTCGCCCCCGTCAACGAGGCCACCGCGGGCCGGATCCAGCACGAGGTCTTCGTCAGCCTGGACCGGTGGGAGCCGCGCATCGAGGTCGAGGACGTGGAGGTGACCGCCGGCGACGATCAGGCGGTGCTCTACATCGACGTCCGCTACTCGATCCGCGGCACCAACAACCCGCGCAGCCTGGTCTTCCCCTTCTACGTCATCCCCGAGCACGACGAACCGGCCGGGGACTCCCCGGGCCCGCGACCGCCGCGACCGTCCACCGAAAGCGACCGCTGATGGCACTGCCCTCTCCCAACCTCGACGACCGCCGCTTCCAGCAGTTCGTCGACGACGCCAAGCGCTACATCCAGCAGCGCGCCCCGGAGTGGACCGACCACAACGTGTCCGACCCGGGCGTCACGCTCGTCGAGACGGTCGCGCACATGGCGGACCAGATCGTCTACCGGCTCAACCGGGTGCCGGAGAAGAACCACCTGGCCTTCCTCGACCTCATCGGCATCACCCTGTTCCCGCCCTCCGCGGCGCGCGCCCAGGTCACCTTCTGGTTGTCCGCGCCGCTGGACGAGCCGGTCCGGCTGGCGGTCGGCACCGAGGCCGCCACCGCCCGCACCGAGAGCGAGGAGGCGACGGTCTTCGCCACCGAGCGCGAACTCACCATCGTGCCGTGCTCGTTGGCGCACGTGGTGGTGCAGCGCAACGGGGAGCCGACCGTCGACCGCACCTCGGACCTGGCCGAGGGCAAGGACCTGATGTGCTTCGCCGAGGCCCCACAGCCAGGCGACAGCATGCTCCTCGGCCTCAGCAACGCGGTCCCGCACTGCGCGGTCGCGCTGACCCTGGACAGCCGCGTCGACGGCGTCGGCGTGGACCCGCGGCAGCCCCCGCTGGTCTGGGAGGCCTGGACGGAGGACGGCTGGGCCGAGTGCGAGGTGGACCGCGACGGGACCGGCGGCCTCAACCGCCCCGGCGAGGTGGTGCTGCACGTCCCCGGCGGCCACGTGAAGTCCCGCACCGGACGACAGGAGGCCGGCTGGCTGCGCTGCCGGGTCACCGAGCCCCACCCCGGCCAGCCCTTCTACACCACCTCGCCGACCGTGCGCAGCGCCGAGGCCTTCACCATCGGTGGCACCACCGGCGCCGTGCACGCCGAGACGGTCCGCGACGAGCTGCTGGGCGAGTCCACCGGGCTGCCCGGCCAGCGGCTGCGGCTCGCCCACGCCCCCGTCGTCGGCGACGTCCCCCCGCTGCACCTCCAGGTCGGCGGCGAGGACGGGTGGGAGGACTGGGAGGTCGTCGCCCACTTCGCCGCCTCCGGCCCCGAGGACCGCCACTTCACCCTCGATGCCGCCACCGGCGAGATCGCCTTCGGCACCGCCGTCCGCGAGAGCGACGGCACCCTGCGCCAGTTCGGCGCGGTGCCGCCCAAGGGCGCGGCCATCCGCGCCCGGCAGTACCGCACCGGCGGCGGCCGCTCCGGCAACGTCGCCCGCGGCGCCATCCAGGTGTTGCGCAGCTCCGTCCCCTACGTGGCCGAGGTCGTGAACCGCGAGGCCGCCACCGGCGGCGTCGACGGTGAGACCGTCGAGGAGGCCAAGACCCGCGCGCCCGTCACGCTGCGCGCCCAGGACCGCGCCGTCACCCTGCGCGACTACGAGGAGCTGGCCCGCCGCGCCGCGCCGGAGACCGCCCGGATCACCTGCCTGGAGGGCGAGGCCGACCAGCACGGCGCCCACGCGGTGCGGGTCCTGGTCGTCCCGCAGGCGGTGCCCGATCCCGGCGGCCGCCTTCGCTTCGAGCAACTCGTCCCGGCCGACGCGCTGTTGGAGCGCATCACCGACTACCTCGACGAGCGACGGCTGATCGGCACCCGCCTGGCCGTCGGCCCGCCGTTCTACCAGGGCGTCACCGTCGTCGCCACGCTGCACGCCTTCCGCGGCGCGGACACCGACCGGGTCCGGCGGCAGGTCCACGACGCGCTCTACCGCCACCTCGACCCGCTGGTCGGCGGCGCGCTCGGGACCGGCTGGCCGTTCGGCCGCCCGGTGCAGTCCGGCGAGATCTTCGCCGTGCTGCAGCGGGTGCCCGGCGTCGAACTCGTCGACCAGGTGCTGCTCCACCCCGCCGATCCGCTCACCGGCAAGCGCGGCGACGCCACCGACCGTATCGACCTCGATGCGCCCTCGCTGGTCTTCTCTTTCGACCACCGGGTCCGGGTTGTCGGCGGCATCGGTGCGGGGGACCTGACGTGAGGGGCTCCGTCGACGGGCTCGGCTCCTCCGCGCCGCTGACGGACATGCTTCCGGCCGTCTTCGCCGAGGACGACCTGGCGCAGCGCTTCGTCGCCGGGCTGGACGAGGTGCTGGCCCCCCTGCACAACGTCCTCGACTGCCTGGACGCCTACTTCAGCCCTGCGTTGGCCCCGGCCGACTTCGTGCGCTGGCTCGCCGAGTGGGTCGGCGCCGAGGTCGACGGCACCGAGGAGGAGGCGCTGCTGCGCGCGGCCGTCGCCGCGGCCGCGCGCCTGCACCGCATCCGCGGCACCCGCCGCGGCCTCGCCGAGGCGGTGCGTCTCGCCTTCGGCGTCGAGCCGGAGATCTCCGAGAGCGGCGGCGTGGCCTGGGACGCCCGCCCGCTGGGCCCCGTGCCGGGCGAGCGCCGCCCCCGACTGCACGTCACCCTGGCGCTGCCGCAGCCCACCCCGCTCGACCAGCACCGGCTGGAGGCCCTGGTCTCCGCCGCACGTCCCGCCCACATGCCCTACACGGTCCAGGTGACCGCGCTCGAAAGGACCTGACGTGACCAGCCAGAACGCCGACGCGGGCGGCAACGGGCCACAGGCCTGCCCCGAGTGCGGCACCCCGCCCACCCCCGGCCAGTCCTTCTGCGACGGCTGCGGCGCGGTCCTCACCTGGACCTCGAGTTCTTCGCGCGGTCGCGGCCCGGCAGGCTCCGTCGGGTCGGGAGCCGGGCCAGGCGCGGCCGGTGCGGCTGAGGCCCCGTCCGGCTTCGCTGGGTCGGGTGCCGGGAGTGCGGCAGCGGGCGGCCGGTCGGCTGACGCCGGTTCGGGCCCTGGCACACCGGGTGCTCCCGGCTCCGCCGGGGCCTCCTCCGGCTTCGCTGGGTCGGGTGCCGGGAGTGCGGCAGCGGGCGGCCGGTCGGCTGACGCCGGTTCGGGCCCCGGCACACCGGGTGCTCCCGGCTCTGCCCGGGCCTCCTCCGGCTCTTCGGGCGCCGGGGCCGTTTCAGGGGGTGGTTCGTCGGTTGACGCCGGATGGAGTCCCGGCGCGCCGGGTGCTCCCGGCTCCGCTGCAGCCTCTTCCGGGATGGGCGGGACGCGATCCGGAGTCGGCGCCGCCGGGGGCGGCCCCGGCGATGCGGGCGGCGCTCTCGGCCCGGCAGGCTCCGCCGCCCCGGGCGGGGCGGCGATCCCCGCGCCCGCCGCCTCTCCCGAGGAGGCGCCCACCGAGCCCCTGCCGACCGCTGCGACCGCCGCGGACGTCGGGCCGGATCCCGCCGCTGTCGCGGCGGCTGCCGCGGCGGAGCGGGCGCGGGCGTTGCTGGTGCCCGTCTCCGACGCGCAGCAGCACGAGGCCACGCCGGCGATCGTGCCGGTGTTGCCGGGACGTCCGGCCGCCGCGCGGCCGAGCGTGCAGGCGCCGGGGGCCGAGCTCGGCGACGAGGGCGGGACGCCCTGTCCCTGGTGCGGTACCGGTAACCGGCCGGACCGGCACTTCTGCCGCCGCTGCGCCATGTCGATGGAGGGGCGTCCCGAGGACCCGCCCAAGCTCGCCTGGTGGCGGCGTCTGCCGGGCTTCGGTCCTCGCCGCAACCCGTGGGCGGGCGAGCGGCCCCGGCTGCGCAGCGACTGGAGCCGGGTCCTCGGCTGGCTGGTCGCGGCCGCGGCGGTGGCGCTGGTCATCACGCTCGCGGTCGACAGCGGCTCCGTGGCGCAGACGGTGGGCGACCACTTCTCCAAGCGCGTCCTCATCCCGCCGGACACCTCGAAGACCAGCGCGTCCAACTCCTATCCGAAGCACGGCCCCCAACTGGCCTTCGACGAGCACAACAACACCTGGTGGGGGCCCGGCTTCACGGGGGACGACGCGGGCCGGTGGATCCAGGCGGGGTTCGACCAGCCGGTCGACCTGCTCGACGTCGTCATCAGCCCCGGCGAGTCGACGAACGCGTCCGACCTCGACAGCTCCGCGCTGCCGCAGAACCTGGAGGCCGACGTCACGACGGCGGACGGCAAGGTCCACACGACCACGCTGACGCTGGATCCGAACGTCGGGCCGCAGACCCACGCGTTGCGCTTCGACAGCGTCGTCTCGGTCCGCTTCGTCATCCGCTCGGCCTACAACGCCTCCGCCACCAAGCAGGTCGCCATCGCCGAGATCGAGTTCTTCGGCCCCTCGCGCGGCAGCGGGAGCTGAACCGCGTTCGCGGTCAGGCCAGGAACGAGAGCAGTTGCTCGTTGACCTCGTCGGCGTGGGTCCAGCAGAGGCCGTGACCCGCGCCGTCGACGGCCACGAACCGGCTGCCCTTGATCAGTTCGTGCGTGCGAGGGCCGCAGGCCTCGATCGGGAGCACCCGGTCCTCGGTGCCGTGGAGGACCAGGACCGGGATGTCGATCTTGGGGAGGTCGGCGCGGAAGTCGGTGTGCCAGGTGGGCACGCAGGCGATCGTGCCGGTCGGCGAGGCTCCCACCGCCGTGTTCCAGGCGTCCTGGACCTCCTCGGGACTGATCCGCTTGCCGAGCGTCTGGTCGAGGTTGAAGAAGTTCTTGTTCCACTCGGTGAAGTAGGCCGCCCGGTCGGCGGTCAGCCCCGCCGCGATGTCGTCGAACACCTTCTGGGGCACGCCGTTGGGGGTCTCGGCCGTCTGCAGCAGGTAGGGCGGGACGCCCGAGACGATGACCGCGCGCCGGATCCGCTCGGAGCCGAACGTGCCGAGGTAGCGGGCGATCTCACCGCCGCCCATGGAGTGGCCGACCAGGTCGGTGTCGCGCAGGTCGAGCGCGGTCAGCAGGGCCTGCAGGTCGGCGGCGAAGGTGTCGTAGTCGTAGCCGGTGGTGGGCTGGCTGGAGCGGCCGAAGCCGCGGCGGTCGTAGGTGATCACGCGCCGTCCGGCGGCCAGCAGGGCGCGCTCCTGGCGCTCCCAGGCGCGGCCGCTGAGGGGGAAGCCGTGGATGAGGACGACGGGCCGCCCTTGGCCGTGGTCCTCGTAGTAGAGCTCGATCGGGGCGGAGTTCTCCTGGCCGACGGTGACGAAGGGCATGATCCGACTCCTGGATGCGGGGGATGCGGCCGTCAGGGGACTGCTCGGGCAATCCCGCGGCACGCGAGAGGGGGTGGCGGTCTGCCACGACCCGAAGACCAATCAAGCACATCCCGGCGGGGTACGCCCTGGCACGTTCGACCATCGTGGTGGTCGCCCAGGGGCGCTCCGCGGGGGCGGCGGCAGGTGTTCTGACGGCCTGCCCGGTCGGCTCTCGCCCGGGCCCTTCGGCCCCGTGCGAAGGGCCGAAGGGCCCTTCCCGGTCCGATCACGCCGGGGCCGACACTGAGGCGTACATCCGTATCCGTGTGCGTCACGGACGCCCGCACCGGCCAGGGGGAGGTGTCGCCGGGCACCCGCGAGGTGCCGGCGCTGAGAAGGAGGGCAGTGACATGCCCACTGCTGCATCGGCGCATCGTGCGCCCAAACCCCCTGGCACGCCCCTGGCGGAGACGATGCTGATCGTCGGTCTGTCCGTGGCGGCTTTCGCCGCGGCGCACGCCGTCGAGGGCGTGGTCGGGATCGCCCGGGACATCTTCGGCGGCACGCCGTCCGAGGACGGGGCCGTGTCGTCCGAGGGCCGCTCTCCCGGCCCGCGCCCGTCCGCGGACCCCGGCTCGCGGTCGACGGCGCATCAGGCGGCCGGTCTGGTCCTCATCGTCGGGGCCGCCTGCACCGTGCGGCTCGTGCGCCGGCTGCTCGCGGACCTGATCGAGGCGGTCCGGGACATCGGCGGAGGAGCCCGGCCTGCGCAGGGGGTGCGCCGGGCGACGAAGGCCGCGGGCGCCGTGGCGTCCTCGAGCGGCTCCCTCCCGGTGCGGCGTCAGCCGGTCGAGGGCCACGCGCACGTCAAGGGGCGGGTCCGGACCACCCTGGGCCGCAGGACCGTGCCGAGCGCGGACGCGAGGTGACGGCTTCGGGGTGACGGTCGCGAGGTGACGGCCGGGGGGGTGACGACGGGCCCGGGCGTCAGTCGGCGTCCTCGGACCGACGGTCGCGCGCCCGGCGGCGCAGCTGCCACCACGCGCCGACCCCGACCGACGCGACCGTCAGCACGACGACCAGCAGCGGCCACTGGCGGTCGGCCAGGGTGGCGCCGGTGAGCAGGACGGCCAGCACCAGGCCGACGACGAGCACGACCGAGACCGCCGCACGCACGCCGGCCGCCACCAGACCGGGATCCGCACCGGCCTGGGCCTGCGCGTCGTCGGCCGGGGGCGCGGTTGCGGTCCCGAAGTAGAACGTGCACGCTCGCTCGGCGATCGCCCGGCCCGCGCGCCGGTACGAGACCGTCATGTACGGCAGCCACACCAGCGGGACCACCATCCCGACCACGATGACGACGGTGAGCAGCAGCCACTGGCCGACACGGGTGAGCCACGAGACGGGCGCCTCGGCCCCCTCGACGGCGCGCAGCCCCAGGATGCTCGCCATCCGCATGGTCACCTGCCACAGCCCCGCCGTCCGCCCGTTCCCGGCGGACACGGCGACCGCGTCCGCCGGTGTCAGGGCGAGCGCCGCGGCGGCGGACTCGGTGTCGGGGTGGGCCCCCTGCAGCACCAGCAGCTCGGCCGCACGCGCGGGAGTCCGTGGATCGTGTCCGGCCAGGGCGGCCAGCTCCAGCACGAACTGCGCCTGGGCGAGCAGCGCCCGGCAGAACGCGACCGGGATCCACACCAGGAACGGCCCGCCGACGAACGCGCCCTCGGTGACCGAGGCGCGCACCCCGTGCGCGACCGTCTCGGCCTGGAGGCGTTCCGCGTCGGCGTCCGGCAGGCGATGCCGCAGCCCTTCCACGCGTGCCCGGGCGCGCGGGCCCATCTCGCGGACGGCGAAGGCGGCGAGCTCCTCCGGCATGCGTGTGGGATCGGACCGGAGACGGCGCAGCAGTGAGCGTGCCCGTGCCTCAGCGGGATCGTCGGAGCGGTCGGGGCGTGCCTCCGCCGTCACCGCTGTTCCTCCGCCTCTGGCGGCAGTGCGCTGCCGAGCGCGAGTGCGACGAGCCGCCGCCAGTCCAGCGGGCCTCCGGGCGCCGCCGGCACGCCCGGCCGGTTCCTGGGGACCAGCACCCTGAGCGCGCCCGCCCTGACGACGCAGCTCACGGGTGGGGGCAGGCGCAGCGCCTCCCCGTCCACCCCGACGGGGACGGTCGCCGCCGGGGAGTCGACGGTGACCTGGTGGGCCGTCAGCACGGTCAGCGCCGCCGCCCGCCTGCCGAGGAGCGCGACCTCCGCCGCCTGGGCAGCGTTGGCGACCCTGACGGCGACGACGCCCAGCACGCCCCCGTCCAGTCGGGGCCGCCGGGCGGCCCCGAGCGGCTGTGCGCCCGCGTACGGGTTGTTGCTCACCAGCAGAGCCTGCGGGGCGGACAGCGCGACCTCGTCGGCGACGGCCTCCAGCCGCTCGCCGGAGTAGCCCAGCAGCAGGTCGGGCAGCGCCTCCAGCGCCGTGCCGGCCTTGGCGTCGCGGTACTCGGGGCTCTGCACGATCTCCGCGTAGACGCCGAAGGAGACGGTGTTGACGAACGGCAGGCCGTTCACCGTGCCCAGGTCGACCAGCAGTTCCTCGCCGTCGGTCAGCGCGGCGAGGGCGCGGGAGGGGTCGGCGCGGTCCAGGCCGAGGTCCATGGCGAAGTGGTTGCGGGTGCCGGCCGGCAGCACCAGGAAGGGCAGCCCGTGCTCCGCGGCGACGGCGGCCACCAGCGCCTGGGTGCCGTCGCCGCCCGCCACGCCGAGCAGGTCGGCGCCCTCGGCCACCGCGCGGCGTGCGAGTTCGGCCACGTCGACGGGCTCGCCGGAGGTGTCCAGCAGCACCACCCGGGCGCCCAGCGCCTTGGCCTTGCCGACCAGGTCGAACTGGCCCACCTTGCCTCCGCCCGAGCGCGGATTCATGATCAGGACGGGCTGCCTCGGCGGCGTGCGGCGCACCGCGGGCATGCCGCCCGGCGGCCGCACCATCCGCAGCGCGGACCGGGCGCAGAGCGCGGCCGCGGCCCAGAGGACGAGCGCGGCGACCGCCTCCGCCCACACGCCCTTGTCGGTGTAGGCGACCAGGACGACCACCAGAGCGCCCACCACCAGCAGGGCCCCGATCCAGCGCACCACGCCCCGGTGCGCCACCGCGAGCCACATCCCGACCGCCGTGACCACGAGGCCGCACAGTCCGAGCAGCAGGATCAGCAGGCCGCCCAGCCCGGACGTGGCCACCAGCACGACGACCGCGGCCAGCCCGGCGAGCAGGGCCAGCCAGGCCAGCAGGCGGGCGCGGGAGCGAGCCGACACCATCCGGAATCACTCCTTCCTTCTCTACTGCGATGATGACCCCTCAGCCCGGCCTCGGCCACCACCGCCCCACCGGTCGAACGCCCTGGTCGACACGGGCCCGTGGACCGGCCCGGCCGAAGGGGCCGGCGGGCCCCTCGCGAGGCATCATGAGGAGGCGCGACGGAAGGAGTCCGATGTCTGCCGGTGCCCCTGACGAAGGTTGGCGCCGCGTGGTCCCGGCCCTGCCGGGCCTCGCCGTCCTGCGCCGCTACCACCGCGACTGGCTGCGCGGCGACCTGCTGGCCGGCCTCACCGTGGCCGCCTACCTCGTGCCGCAGGTCATGGCCTACGGCAGCGTGGCCGGCCTGCAGCCGGTCACCGGGCTGTGGGCGATCCTCCCGGCGATCGTGCTCTACGCCCTCTTCGGCTCCTCGCGCCTGCTGTCGGTCGGGCCCGAGTCGACGACCGCACTGATGACCGCGACGGTCGTCGCGCCGATGGCCGGCGGGGACGCCGGGCGCTACGCCGTCCTGGCGGCCACCCTCGCCTTCGTGGTCGGCCTGCTGTGCGTGGTGGCCTGGCTGGCCCGGCTCGGCTTCGTCGCCGACCTGCTGTCGCGGCCCGTGCTGATCGGCTACCTGGCCGGTGTCGCGCTGATCATGATCGTGGATCAGCTGTCCAAACTGACCGGGATCGACGTGCGCGGGGAGGGGTTCTTCCCGCAGCTGAAGTCGTTCGCCGCCGACATCACCGAGGCCCACCTGCCCACCGTGGTCTTCAGCCTCGCCACGCTGCTCTTCCTGCTGCTGGTGGCCAGGTTCCTGCCGCGCCTGCCCGGCCCGCTGCTGGCCGTCGTGCTCGGCACCGCCGTCTCGGCGGCCTTCTCGCTCAAGGACCACGGCATCGCGGTGATCGGCGACATCCCCGCCGGGCTGCCCCGCCCCAAGCTGCCCGAGCTGGGCCAGCTGCACCATCTGGCGCTGCCCGCGATGGGCATCCTGCTGGTCGGCTACACCGACTTCATCCTCACCGGGCGCGCGTTCGCCAAGCGCGACGACCAGCCGCAGCTGGACGCCAACCAGGAGCTGCTGGCCCTCGGCGCGGTCAACATCGGCGCGGGCTTCTTCCAGGGCTTCCCCGTCAGCAGCAGCGCCAGCCGCACCGCCATCGGCGAGTCGACGGGCGCGAAGAGCCAGGTGTACACCCTGGCGGCCGGGCTCGGCGTGGTCGCCGTGCTGCTCTTCCTCAGCCCGCTGCTGCACGACACCCCCGACGCGGTGCTGGGCGCTCTGGTGGTGTTCGCCGCCGTCCGGATGATCGACCTCGCGGGGTTCCGCAAACTCTCGTCCTTCCGCCGCGGCGAGCTGCTGCTCGCGCTCGCCTGCCTGGTCGGCGTGCTGGCCCTGGACATCCTCTACGGCGTGCTGGTCGCGGTGGGACTGTCGGTGGTGGAGCTGCTGAGCCGCGTCGCCCGACCGCACGACGCCGTGCTCGGCGTGGTGCCGGGCATGGCCGGGATGCACGACGTCGACGACTACCCGGAGGCGCGGACCGTCCCCGGACTGGTCGTCTACCGCTACGACTCGCCGCTCTTCTTCGCCAACGCCGAGGACTTCCGCCGCCGCGCGCTGGCAGCCATGGAGGACCAGCCCGGCCCGGTGCGGTGGTTCGTCCTCAACACCGAGGCCAACGTCGAGGTGGACATCACCGCGCTGGACTCCGTCGACTCCCTGCGGCTGGAACTGGAGGAGCGCGGGATCGTCTTCGCGCTGGCCCGCGTCAAGCAGGACCTGCTCGACGACCTCGACGCCTACGGCCTCGTCGAGTCCGTCGGCGCGGAGCGGATCTTCCCCACCCTGCCCACCGCCGTGGAGGCGTACCGCTCCTGGGCCCGCGATCAGGGGATCGCCGACGCCGGCTCGCCCGGCTGATCCGGGGCCGGTCGACGGCGCGCGAGGAACTTGCCCAGCTCCCACACCAGCAGCAGCGCGACGGCGGCCAGCAGCGCCCAGCCGAACTGCCGGACGTTGATGTCGGTGGTCCCCAGAATCCGGTTGAACGCGTCCATCTGGGTGACCAGCACCGCCAGCACGAACTCGCCCAAGGCGGCCCAGTTCATCTGCCGACTGTCGAAGGTGCTGACGCGCAGCACCGATTCGCGCTCACTGCGGCACTCGTACGCCGCCACGATCAGACAGAGCGCGAAGGCGGTGAACGCGATCGACTGGCCGACCTGCGTGCTTCCGTAGTGCGCCTCGCCCAGCTTGATCAGCGCCAGCAGCAGCGCGGTGATGGCCAGCCCGGCCAGCCCCACGGTGACCACGACGGGCCGGGTCAGCACCGACTCCCCGCGCGGACGCGGGACGCGCCGCATCAGTCCGGTGCTCTCCTTGTCGAAGCCCAGCGCGAAGCCGAACGGGGCGTTGACGACGAAGTGGACCCACAGCACCTGCGGCGGAGTGAACGGTTCGCCCGCCGCGATGTTGAGGACCGTGGCGCCGAGGAAGGTCAGCACGAACGTCACGAGCAGCACCAGGACGAACCGGATGTACTTGGTGAGGTTGTCGTAGAGCTTCCGGCCCTCCTCCACCGCGTAGACGATGGTGGCGAAGTTGTCGTCCGCGAGGACCATGCGGCTGGCGTTCTTGGCCACGTCGGTGCCGCTGCCCATGGCGATGCCGATGTCGGCGGCCTTGATGGCGGGGGCGTCGTTGACCCCGTCGCCCGTCATCGCGACCACGTCGCCCTTCTTCTTGAGCGTGGCGGCGAGCAGCACCTTGTGTTCCGGCGCGACCCGGCCGACCACGCCGATGCCGTCGATCCGTGCCAGCCGTTCCTGCTCCGACAGCGCCGCGAAGTCGGTGCCGAGCAGGGCCTCGCCCTCGATGCCCAGCTGCCGCGCGATGGCCGCGCCGGTGGTGACGTCGTCGCCGGTGACCATACGCACCCGGATGTGCGCCGCCTTCGCGCTCGCCACCGCCGCCTTCGACTCCTCGCGCGGCGGGTCGACCATGGCCACCAGGCTGGTGATGCGCAGGTCCCTGACATGCGCCAGCAGGTCGCCCTCCGGGTCGAAGTCCGCCGGGTCCAGGTCCCGGAAGGCCGCGGCCATCACCCGCAGCCCCTCGCCGCCCATCCGCTCGGTCTGTGCCTGCGCGCGCCCGCTCAGCTCCGGGTCCCACGGGATGTCCGCGCCGGCCGACAGGGCGGTGGTGACGCGGGACATCACCGCGGGCGCCGCGCCCTTGACGAAGCAGCGCACCACCGGCCGGCCGGAGGCGTCCTTGGCCTCGTTGAAGCTGGCCATCAGCTTGTAGCCGGGGTCGAAGGGCAGCGTCGCCACCCGGGGGAAGCGGTCCCTGGTGCCCTCGATGTCCAAGCCCGCCTTGTACCCGAGAACGAGCAGCGCTCCCTCGGTCGGGTCGCCCACGACCGCGTCGTCCACCAGCTTGGCGTCGTTGGCGATGAGGTAGGGCAGGACGGCGTCCTCGATGCTCTCGGCCGAGCCCACGGCGTGGTGGACCTTGCCCTCCAGCCGGTAGCCCGTGCCCGAGACGGTGTAGCGGTCGGTGGGGCTGAGCACCTCGACGACCGTCATCTGGTTCATGGTCAGGGTGCCGGTCTTGTCGGAGTTGATGGCCGAGGTGAACCCGAGGGTCTCCACCGACGGCAGCTCCTTCACGATCGCGTGCCGCTTGGCCAGGTTCAGGCTGCCGACGGAGAGGATCACCTGGCTCACCGTCGGCAGCGCCTCCGGGATGGCCGCGATGGCCAGCGACACCGCGCTGACGAACAGGGCGTCCCAGGCCTGGTCGCGGCTGCGGCCGAGGGCGAACATCACGATCATGGTCAGACCGGCGGCCCCGGCGATCCACAGCGTCAGCGTGTTCAGCTCCCGGGTGAGCGGCGACTGCTCGGTCTCGGTGGCCGACAGCATTCCGGAGATCTTGCCCAGCTCGGTCTCCGACCCGGTCGCCGTGACCACCAGCAGGGCGCTGCCGTGGGTGACCGGGGTGTTCATGAACGCCATGTTCGTCTGGTCGCCGGGGGAGAGCTGCGTGCCGGTCAGCGCGACGGCGTCCTTCGACGCCGGGACGCTCTCGCCGGTCAGCGCGGACTCGTCGATCTGCAGCGCGCTGGCCTGGACGATCCGGCCGTCCGCGGGCACCTCGTCGCCCGCCGAGATCAGCACCACGTCCCCCACGACCAGCTGTTCCGCCGGGAGTTCCGTCTCCGCCCCGTCCCGCCTGACCCGCGCCGTGGCCTTCATCATCGACTTCAGCGCGTTCATCGCGCTCTCGGCCTTGCCCTCCTGGCGCAGGCCCACGACCGCGTTGAACAGGGTGAGCGCGATCAGCAGGATGCCCGTCGACCACTCCTTGATCGCCAGCGAGACGATCGCCGCCGCCACCAGGATGATCTGCATGTAGCTGCGGTACTGGTCGAGGAAGCGCAGCCACTCGGGCCGCGCCTGCTCCTCGGGCAGCGCGTTCGGCCCGTGCGCGGCCAGCAGTTCGGCGGCGCGGCTCTCGCTGAGTCCCGTGGCCGGATCCACACCGAGCCGGCTCGCCACCTCCTGCGCGGGGCGCGCGTACCACGGCACCGCGTCGACGTCCGGGGCCCCGCCGCCACCCGCCTGCTCAGCCATGCGTCTCACTCCGATCCTGTTCCCGACGCGACGGGGCTGCCCTTCTCGGCCCTCGCCCCTCAGTGCTTCCGGTGCTTCGCCGCGTACGGGTCGCGCGCGGCGCCCTTGGGCGCCTCGTTCTCCAGGTCGCGCTTGGCCGCGAGCAGGGCCCTGCGGGTTGCCTTGTCGACCTCGGGGTAGTGCGGGTCGATGTCCTGCAGCGTGTGCACCAGCAGCGCCGCCGCGCAGATCCGGGCGAACCACTTGTGGTCGGCCGGAACGACGTACCAGGGCGCCCACGGGGTACTGGTGGCCGACAGCATGTCGGAGAAGGCCTTCTGGTAGTCGTCCCAGTACTCGCGCTCCCGGATGTCGGCTGCGGAGAACTTCCAGTTCTTCTCCGGCAGGTCGATGCGCTTGAGGAAGCGCTTGCGCTGCTCCTCTTTGGACAGGTTCAGGAAGACCTTGACCAGCCGGAACCCGTTCTCGGTGAGGTGCCGCTCCCAGTCGTTGACGGCCCGGTAACGCTGGTGCCACAGGTCCGGGCCGCGGGCCTCCGGCGGCAGCTTCTGCCGGTCGAGGAGCTCCGGGTGCACCCGCACCACGAGGACCTCCTCGTAGTGGGACCGGTTGAAGATCGCGATGTCGCCGCGGGCGGGCAGCCGGGCGGCGTAGCGCCACAGGTAGTCGTGGTCGAGCTCCTCGGCGGACGGCACCTTGAAGCCGCTGACGTGCACGCCCTGCGGGTTCACCCCGCTCATGACGTGGCGGATGGTCCCGTCCTTGCCGCCGGCGTCGAGTGCCTGGAGGCACATGAGCACCCCGTGGGTGTCCTGGGCCGCCAGCCGCGCCTGGTACTCCGCCAGCAGCTCCACCCCGGTGCGCAGCAGCTCGACGCCTTCGCGCTTCTTCATCCCGCCCTTGTAGCCGGGGTCGAAGTCCTTCGCGAGGCGGACCCGGGAGCCGGGCTTCACCCGCAACGGCTCGATGAACTCCGCGATGCGCCTGACCGTCCGCTTGTCTGCCATGACCCGCACCTGGTCCTTCCGGGGGAGTGCTGGGTTCAACGGTCGGCTCTGCCGCCCCGGGCGGCAACCGAACAGCGTCCGTCCGGGGCCCCCGGCACGCCAGTCGTCCGACCGGTCGGCTCCGTGTGGCGACGCCCGGGGCCCCGGTCGAGGATGGGAGGCGTTGTGTGTTCCCCCTGTGTTCCCTCTCCTCCCGCGAGACCGGAGACCGTCATGGCGACGTTGACCGTATGGAAGTTCCCCACCGCGACGGGCGCTGACGAGGCCCTCGACACGCTCAAGCAACTCCAGAAGCAGGAGCTGATCAAGGTTCAGGACGGGGCCGTGATCAGCTGGCCCGGCGGGGCCAGCAAGCCCAGGACCCGCCACCTGAGCGACATGACCGGGCCGGGAGCGCTGGGCGGAGCCTTCTGGGGCTTCCTCTTCGGGCTGATCTTCTTCATCCCGCTGATCGGCATGGCGATCGGCGCTGCGGGCGGTGCGCTGGGCGGCCACCTCGCCCACTTCGGCATCGACGAGGGCTTCATCAAGTCGGTGAAGGAGAAGGTCACCCCCGGCACCTCCGCCCTCTTCGTGCTGAGCTCCGACGCCGTCCTCGACCGCGTCCGCCCTGCCTTCGAGGGCTGGCACGCGGAGCTCCTCCAGACCAACCTCTCCGCCGACGAGGAGGCCCGCCTCCGCGAGGCGTTCACCGAAGGGGAGTAGTCGCGTCCCGGCCGTTTCCGAACGGCCAACGCATCGTTCTTGAACACCTGCTGATGTGGCGACAGATCGCCGCCGACTCCCGCCGCACGTCTTGACCCACCCGAATGTTCGCGCTAACAATTCATCGTCGCCCCGAGTGCGGGGGCGCGGGCGGGCAGCGGGAGGGGCGGGGCATGGACGGAGAGCGCGCGCCGGTGATGGCCGACGTGGCCAGGGTCGCCGGGGTGTCCCACCAGACCGTCTCCCGGGTGCTCAACGACCACCCCAACGTGCGGCAGACGACCAGGGAGCGGGTGCTCGCCGCGATACGCGAGCTCGGCTACCGGCCCAACGCCGCCGCCCGCACGCTCGTCACGCGCCGCACCCGCACCCTGGGCGTGATCAGCTTCAACACCACGCTGTACGGCCCGGCCTCGATGCTCTACGGCATCGAGCAGGCCGCCCGGCAGGACGACTACTTCGTGACCGTCGCCGCCCTCGCCGCGCTCGACCGGCGGTCGGTCCTGGAGGCGGTCGACCGGCTGCGGGACCAGGCCGTCGAGGGCATCATCGTGATCGCGCCGCAGACCTCGGCCGTGGCCGCGCTGTCGACCGTCCCGGCCGACGTCGCGCTGGTCGCGGTCGGCTGCGGGACCCACGCCTCGCTGCGGTCGGTGGCCGTCGACAACGAGGCCGGTGCCGAGCGCGCCACGTCCTACCTGCTCGATCTCGGCCACCGCACGGTGCACCACCTGGCCGGGCCCAGGTCATGGCTGGACGCGCAGGAGCGCGAGGCGGGCTGGCGGCGCGCGCTGACGCGGCGCGGCGCACCGGTGGCCGAGCCGATGGTCGGCGGCGACTGGTCCGCCCGGACCGGATACGAGCGCGGGCGCGAGATCGCCGCGGACCCCGCCGTGACGGCGGTGTTCTGCGCCAACGACCACATGGCGCTCGGCCTGCTGCGGGCACTGCAGGAGTCCGGGCGCCGCGTGCCGGACGACATCAGCGTCGTCGGGTTCGACGACATCCCCGAGGCGGAGTTCTTCGGGCCACCGCTGACCACCGTCCGGCAGGACTTCGACGAGGTCGGCCGCCGGGCGCTGCGCGCGCTCGTCGACGCGATCGACCACGGCCCCGTGGCGGGCGGCATGCCCCGTCTGAGCATCGAACCGACGCTGCTGGTGCGCTCCTCGGCCGCCGGGCCGCGGAGCTGACGCCGCCGCGAACTCCCCTCCCACGCCCCGCAGAGAGGCAACGACCGTCATGAACGGGCAACGCACGGACGGACGCACGGGCCGAATTGTGAGCGATCACATTGCTGAGGACGACGCGGACGACGGACCCCGGTACGTGGTCGGGGTGGACTTCGGGACCCTCTCCGGCCGGGCGCTGGTCGTGCGGGTCGCGGACGGCGCGGAGCTGGGCACGGCCGTCCACCCGTACCGGCACGGGGTGATCGACCGGGTGCTGCCGTCGAGCGGCCGGGAACTGCCGCCGGACTGGGCGCTCCAGGACCCCGAGGACTACCGCGAGGTGCTGCGGAACGCCGTGCCGGCCGCGGTCGCCGAGGCGGGGATCGACCCGGCGCTGGTGATCGGCGTCGGCACCGACTTCACCGCCTGCACGGTGCTGCCGGCGCTCGCCGACGGCACGCCGCTGTGCGAGCAGGCCCGGCACCGCGACCGCCCGCACGCCTATCCCAAGCTCTGGCGGCACCACGCCGCCCAGCCGCAGGCCGACCGGATCAACGCCCTCGCCGAGAAGCGCGGAGAGCCGTGGCTGCCTCGCTACGGCGGCCGGATCTCCGCCGAGTGGGAGTACGCCAAGGCGCTGCAACTGCTCGACGAAGACCCGGAGTTGTACCACCTCGCGGACCGCTGGATCGAGGCCGCCGACTGGATCACCTGGCAGCTGACCGGTGTGGAGACGCGCAACGCGTGCACCGCCGGCTACAAGGGCATCCTCCAGGACGGCGCGCGGCCGAGTGCCGAGTTCCTCGCCGCCCTCGACCCGGCGTTCGCGGACTTCGGCGCCAAGCTCGACCTCGCGCCCGGCGAGCCGGGCGTCTCCCCGCTCGGCGCGCGGGCGGGCTCGCTCACGGCCCGGGCGGCGGCGTGGACGGGACTGCCGGAGGGGATCGCCGTCTGCGTCGGGAACGTCGACGCGCACGTCACCGCCCCGGCGGCGCAGGCCGTGGAACCCGGCCGGCTCGTCGCGGTGATGGGCACCTCCACCTGCCATGTGGTGAGCGCCGAACGCCGGGTGGAGGTCGCCGGCATGTGCGGGGTCGTCGACGGCGGGATCGTCGCCGGCCTGTGGGGCTACGAGGCGGGACAGAGCGGCGTCGGGGACCTCTTCGCCTGGTTCGCCGACCACGGCGTCCCGCCCTACGTCCACGCAGAGGCGGCCGAACGCGGCCTGACCGTGCACGAGTTGCTCACCGAGCAGGCCGCCGCGCAGCCCGTCGGCGCCCACGGACTCGTCGCCCTGGACTGGCACAGCGGCAACCGCTCGATCCTGGTGGACCATCACCTCTCCGGTGTCGTCGTGGGATTGACCCTGGGGACGCGCCCGCACGAGATCTACCGGGCGCTGCTGGAGGCCACCGCCTTCGGCACCCGCGTCATCGTCGAGGCGCTGGAGGCGGGCGGCGTGCCGGTCACCGAGTTCGTCGTCGCGGGCGGCCTGCTGCGCAACGCCTTCCTGATGCAGCTCTACGCGGACGTGCTCCGTCGCCCGATCGGCCTGATCGCCTCCGCCCAGGGCCCCGCGCTCGGCGCGGCCATCCACGCGGCGGTCGCCGCCGGAGCCTACGCCGACGTCCCCTCGGCGGCACGGGAGATGGGCGGACGGGACGCCAGGGTCTACCACCCGGATCCGGGCCGGGCGGCGGCGTACGACGCGCTCTACGCCGAGTACCTGCGCCTGCACGACCACTTCGGCCGCGGCGCGGACGGGACCCTGCACCGTCTGCGCGAGATCCGGCTCACCGCCACCGCACAGCGAACCGAGGAGCCCTGATGCCAGGCAACGACCTGCGCGACGCGATCGCCCGCACCCGCGACGAGGTCTGCGCGCTGCACGCGGAACTGCCCCGCAACGGCCTGGTGGCCTGGACGTCCGGCAACGTCTCCGGACGTGTGCCCGGCACCGACCTGTTCGTCATCAAGCCCAGCGGTCTCGACTACGACGCGCTCACCCCGGAGTCGATGGTGCTGTGCGCCGCCGACGGCTCCGTCGTCGACGGCGGGTACCGCCCTTCCAGCGACACGGCCTCGCACGCCTACGTCTACCGCCACCGGCCCGACGTCGGCGGCGTGGTGCACACCCACTCCACCTACGCCACCGCCTGGTCCGCGCGCGGGGAGGCGATCCCGTGCGTGATCACCGCGATGGCCGACGAGTTCGGCGGAGAGATCCCCGTGGGGCCGTTCGCGCTGATCGGCGGCGAGGAGATCGGCAAGGGCGTGGTGGAGACCCTCGCCGGACACCGGTCACCCGCCGTGCTGATGCGCAACCACGGCGTCTTCAGCGTCGGCAGGGACGCCCGGGCGGCCGTCAAGGCGGCCGTGATGACCGAGGACGTCGCCCGGACCGTGCACCTGGCCCGCGCCTACGGCGAGCCCCTGCCGATCCCGCCGGAGGCCGTGGCCGCGCTGCACGACCGCTACACCAACGTCTACGGCCAGCAGCCGACTTCGCAGGGGGAGCCCCGATGACGCAGCTCGACGCCGCCCGCGGTCCGCACGCCGCGGTGTGGTTCCTCACCGGCAGCCAGGCGATGTACGGCGAGGAGATGCTCCGTCAGGTCGCCGACCAGTCGCACGCGGTGGCCGAGTCGCTGCGGAACTCGCCGGACCTGCCCGTGCGCCTGGTGGAGCGCGAGGTGCTGACCGACGCCGAGGTGATCCGCCGGGTCTGTCTGGAGGCGGAGGCCGACGACGCCTGTGTCGGCGTGATCGCCTGGATGCACACGTTCTCCCCGGCCAAGATGTGGATCGCCGGCCTCACCGCCCTGCGCAAGCCGCTGCTGCACCTGCACACCCAGGCCAACCGGGCGCTGCCGTGGGCGACCATCGACATGGACTTCATGAACCTCAACCAGGCCGCGCACGGCGACCGCGAGTTCGGGCACATACAGACCCGCCTCGGCGTCGCCCGCAAGACCGTCGCCGGGCACGTGGCCGACCCCTCGGTCGCGCGCCGGATCGGGGCCTGGGCGCGCGCCGCCCACGGGCGGGCGCGGCTGGGCAGCCTGCGGCTGGCCCGGTTCGGCGACAACATGCGCGACGTCGCCGTCACCGAGGGCGACAAGGTCGAGGCCCAGCGGCGCTTCGGCGTCTCCGTGCACACCTACGGCGTCAACGACCTGGTCGCGGTCGTGGACGAGGTCGAGGAGGCGCGTGTCGCCAAGCTGGTCGAGGAGTACGAGGACTGCTACCGGCTCGCCGACGAGTTGAAGGACGACGGCGAACGGCACGCCTCCCTGCGCTACGCCGCCCGGCTGGAACTCGGGCTGCGCGACTTCCTCACCACGGGCGGCTTCGACGCGTTCACCACGACCTTCGAGGACCTCGGCGGCCTGCGCCAGCTCCCGGGGCTCGCCGTCCAGCGGCTGATGGCGGACGGCTACGGCTTCGGGGCCGAGGGGGACTGGAAGACCGCCGCGCTGCTGCGCACGCTCAAGGTCGTCGGCACCGGTCAGGACGGCGGCACCTCCTTCATGGAGGACTACACCTACCACCTCGAACCGGGCAACGAACTGATCCTCGGCGCGCACATGCTGGAGGTCTGTCCGTCGATCGCCGCGGACACCCCCCGCTGCGAGATCCACCCGCTCTCCATCGGCGGCCGGGAGGACCCGGTGCGGCTGGTGTTCGACGCGCGGCCCGGCCCGGCGGTCGTCGTCGGGCTCGCGGATCTCGGCGACCGGTTCCGGCTGGTCGCCAACGAGATCGACGTGGTCCCGCCGCTGGAACCGCTGCCCAGGCTCCCGGTCGCGCGCGCCGTCTGGCGGCCGAGGCCGAACCTCCGCACCTCCACCGAGGCCTGGCTGACCGCCGGCGGGCCGCACCACACCGTCCTGTCCGCCGCCGTCGGCGCCGAGCAGCTCACCGACCTCGCCGAGATGCTCGGCGTCGAGCTGCTGGTCGTCGACGCCGCCACCGAGATCGCGCGGTTCACTCGCGAACTGCGCTGGAACCAGGCCTTCCACCGCCTGGCCCAAGGGTTCTGACGAGCCATCAGCGAACCGCCGAACGTCACCGAGGTACAGCGCCACCGGAAGGCCCCACCACCCACGGCACCACATGTCAGGAAGGCATCGATCGACGATGACGCGCACCCGTACCGGAGGGCTCCCCACCAGCCGAACCAGCACCACCCGCAGCAGCACCACCTGCACCAGCACCGCCAGAACCCGCACCGTCGCCGCCACGTTGGCCGCACTGATCGCACTCACCGCCGCGGCCTGCTCCAAGAGCCCCGGCGGCAGCGGCGACGCCGCGAGCCCGACGACCGGGTCCGCCTCCGCGCCCAAGGTCACCCTCGCCGGCTCCGTCACCTTCAACCAGGCGAACCTGGCCAAGCTCGACGCCGCGCTGAAGACCGCGCTGGCCGGCAAGGACCTCTCCAAGGTCGACATCGCGATGGTGGTCAACGTGGCCGCCGACTACTGGAAGGCCGGCCAGGTCGGCTTCCTCAAGGGCTGCGCCGACCTCGGCATCCCCAGCGGCAAGTGCACCTACTTCGCCCCGCCCAACGGCAAGTTGACCGAGCAGAACTCCGAGCTCGAAACGCTGCGCTCACAGGGCGTCACCGGCTACTCCATCTCCGCCATCGACCCCACCTCCGCGGCCGGGACCATTCACACGGACGTGTCCAACGGCATCGACGTGCTGGCCGTCGACTCGCCGCTGCCCGGCACCGACGCCGCCTCGCTCTACCTCGGCACGCCCAACTACACGGCCGGGTTCCAGGCCGGGACCGCGATGAAGCAGGTGCTCGGCGGCAGCGGCAAGGTCGCCATCCTGGTCGGCTCGCTCACCGCGTCGAACGCGACGCAGCGGATCCAGGGCTTCGAGGACGCGCTGAAGGGCACGAAGATCACCGTCGTCCAGAAGGTCAACGACAACCTCCAGGCCGCGACCGCGACTTCCGACGCGGAGACCATTCTCGCCAACAACCCGGACGTCAACGGCCTGTACGGGGTGTACTCCTACGACGGCCCGGCGCTGGCCCAGGCCGTCACCTCGGCCGGGAAGACGGCCACGGTGCACATCGTCTCGGACGACTCGGACGCGCAGACGCTGCAGTTCATCCAGTCCGGCGTGATCTCCGGGACGGTCGTGCAGATGCCCTACCAGCAGGGCTACACCGGCGCGTTCCTGCTGGCGGCGGAGAAGGCGCTGGGCAAGGACGCCACGATGGCACTGGTCAAGCCCTACCTGGAGGCCGACGGCAGCACGCTGAGCTCCGGCGTGGGCCTGGTCACCCAGGCGGACCTCGGCGCCTACAAGTCGCTCGAGTCGCAGCTCGGGATCGGGTGAGATGACGGCGCAGACCACCGCCCCCGGCCGCGCGGTCACCGCGCGGCTGCGGGGCGTCCACAAGTCCTACGGCCCGGTCCGGGTGCTGGACCTGCCCGAACTCGACCTGTTCGCCGGGCAGGTGATCGGCGTGGTCGGCGAGAACGGCGCGGGCAAGTCCACACTGATGGGCACCCTCGCCGGGTCCGTGCACCGCGACGGCGGCGAGATCGAGATCGACGGCGCGCCGCTCGCACCCGGTTCCACCGAGGCGGCCGGCCGGCTCGGCGTCGCCCTGGTCTCCCAGGAGTTCCCGCTGGTCGGCCAGCTCTCGGTGGCGGAGAACCTGCTGCTGGGACGCAGGCCGCGCGCCTCCGGCCGCCGGGTTCTGGTGGACCGGGCCGCGCAGCGCGCGGAGGCGGCGGCGATGCTCGCCGAGATCGGGCTGTCCGCCGAGGCCGTTCCGGTCGGACGGGCGGTGCGCACGCTGCCGGTGCCGACCCGTCAGATGATCGAGATCGCCAAGGCCTGGGGCCGCGAGCCGAGGCTGTTGATCCTGGACGAGCCCACCTCCTCCCTCGGCCCCGTCGAGGCCGGGATGGTGCTCGGGCTGGCGCGGCAGCTCGCCGCGCGCGGCGGAACGGTGCTGTTCATCGGCCACCGCCTCGACGAGGTCCGGGCCGTCAGCGACCGGGTCCTGGTCCTGCGCAACGGGCGGCTGGTCGCCGACCTCGACCCGGAGCAGGCCACCGAGGAGCGGCTGATCCGCGAGATGGTGGGCAGCGAGGTGGGCGAGGTGGCCCAGGCCGGACCGGGGACCGCTCCCGCCGACGCCCCGCTGCTGCTGGAGGTCGAGGGTCTGACCGCGGACGGCCTCGGCCCCGTCGACCTGGCGCTGCGCGCGGGCGAAGTCCTGGGCGTGGCCGGGCTGATGGGATCGGGACGAAGCCGTCTCGTGCACACCGTCGCCGGGGCCCAGCCGAGCACCGGCGGCCGGATGCGGCTCGGCGGCCGGGACTACGCGCCGCGCCGTCCGGCCGACGGCGTCGCGGCCGGGATCGCGCTGATCCCGGAGGACCGCAAGGAGCAGTCCCTGGTCCCGTTCGCGTCGATCCGCGCCAACGTGGTGGTCTCGGTGCTGCGCCGGATCAGCGGCCGGGCCGGGCTGCTCGGCCCGCGCCGCGAGCGCGCGCAGGCGCGCCGGATCACCGACAGCGTCAACGTCCGGATGCGGTCGGTGGAGCAGCCCATCGGCTCGCTGTCGGGCGGCAACCAGCAGCGGGCGATCTTCGGGCGGGCCTTCGCCGCCGAGCCGCGCCTGCTGCTGCTCGACGAGCCGACGCGCGGTGTCGACGTCGGGGCGAAGGCGGAGATCTACACCCTGATCGACAGCGCCGCCCGGGCGGGGACGGGCGTGCTGGTCGCCTCCTCCGAGCTGGAGGAGCTGCTGTGGATCTGCCACCGCATCGCGGTGATGAACCACGGCCGCGTCGTCGCCGTCCTGGACCGGGCCGACGCCACCAAGGAACGCATCATGACCGCAGCAGCCCTGGAGGAAGCATGAGCGCGCAGAGCACCCTGGTCCCCGAGCAGACCGCGCCGCGCGCCCGGCCGGGGGCCGGGCTGCTGCGCAGGCTGGCGCAGTCGCCGGAGGCGGGCGTGATCATCGCCTGCGTGCTGGTCTTCGTCGCGATATCCGCTCAGGCGTCCACCTACACCTCGGTCGGCAACCTGCAGGTGATGGGTCGCGACCTGTCCCAGGTCGGCATCCTCGCGATAGGGGAGTCGCTGGTGATCCTGACCGGCGGCATCGACCTCTCGGTCGGGGCGCTCGCCGGGCTCGCCGGCATCCTGGCGGCCTGGTTCGACGTGAACCAGGGGGTGCCTGCGCTGCTGGCCATCCTGCTCACGCTCGTGATCTGCGCCGCGGTCGGCCTCTGGCACGGCACGATGGTCACCCGGCTGAGCGTGCCGCCGTTCGTGATCACGCTGGTCACCTACACCGTCGCCCAGGGGCTCGCGCTCGCGGTCACCAGCGGCTCGCCGATCAACAACCTGTCGCCGCTGTTCAGCAACCTCAGCCAGTACTACCTCGGCGAGGTGCCGGTCCCCGCGCTGTTCTTCGTCGGGGCGGCCGCCGTCGCGTGGTTCGTGCTGGAGCGGACCTATGTGGGCCGGCAGATCTACGCCGTCGGCGGCAACAGGGAGGCCGCCCGGCTGGCGGGCATCCCGACCGCCCGCAGGATCACCGCCACCTACATGGCCAGCGCGGTGCTGGCGGGTGTGGTCGGCGTGCTGGTGATCGGCCGGATGAACGTCGCCGACCCGTCCGTCGGGCCCGGCTGGGAGCTGACGGCGATCGCGGCGGCGGTGGTCGGCGGGGTCTCGCTCTTCGGCGGCGAGGGCCGCATCGCCGGGATCGCGGCGGGGGCGATCCTGCTGGAGCTGATCACCAACGGCCTGCTGGCCCTCAAGGTCAGCCCCTACGACCAGCAGGTCGTCCAGGGCGGGGTGCTCGGCGTCGCCATTCTGCTCGACCGCGCCCGCGCCCGCTGGTTCGGCCGGTCCCGGGCGTAGGGCTTGCCCTGGTTCTGTGCCGTGGTCTCTGCCGAGATGTCTCGGCGGGTGTCCATGCCGGGCTGCCTTGACATGGTATCCCGACATATGAGCAGGATAAGGGACAGTGAAAGCGGTTGCATACGTCAACCGAAAGCTCGCATGCCGCCGCCCGCCGTGCCCCCCGGGGCCGGTCGGCGGCGGCGTCCGAGACCAGGAAGAGAGCCCTGCCTTCATCATGAACACCCCCGACCGGACCCCGATGCGCGCCGCAGGCGCGACCCCCTTCGCCTTCCTTGGCGAGGTGGTCGGCTGAGGAGGCGCGTATGTCCACGGCCATCGACAACGCCCCCTACACGGCGTTCCACCGCCGCCTCGCCCTCGCCTGCTCCGGCGGGCCGATGCTGGACGGGTACATCCTCAGCGTCGTCGGCGTCGCACTGATCGGCATGAAGCCCGAACTCGGCCTCGGCACCGGAGCGGTGAGCCTGATCGGCGCGACCGCGCTGGTCGGGATGTTCGTCGGCGGAGCCGTCTTCGGCGTCCTGACCGACAAGATCGGCCGCGAGGTGATGTACACGGCGGACCTGCTGGTCATGATGGCCTGCTCGCTCGCCTCGTTCTGGGTGACCGACGTGTGGGCGATCGTGGCGCTGCGCCTGCTCCTCGGCATGGCGGTCGCCGCCGACTACCCGATCGCGACCTCGCTGCTGGCGGAGTGGCTCCCGGTGAAGCACCGCGGACGGCTGCTGGGCCAGCAGATCATCGCCTGGTACGCGGGCTCCGTCCTCGCTTACGTCGTCGGCTACGCCTGCATCCAGCTGGGCGGCCAGGACAGCTGGCGCTGGCTGCTGGCCAGCCCCACCGTGCTGTGCGCGTTCTTCATGCTGGTGCGCCGCGGCTCGCCGGAGTCGCCGCTGTGGCTGGCCCGCAACGGGCGCGGCGCGGAGGCCGTGGAGCTGGTGCGCGAGCACCTCGGCGCCGAGGTGACCGTCGAGGACCTGCTGGCCGGCGAGCCGACGGACGGCGAGCGCCTGGACTCCGGCTCGCTGCGGGTGCTCTTCAGTGCGCGCTACCGCCGCCGCACCCTCTTCTGCGGGCTGTTCTTCCTCTGCCAGGTCGCGCCGCTGTTCGCGATGCTGACCTTCGGCCCCGCCATCCTGGGCGCGTTCGGCCTCCCCGGCGGGACGGTGATGGACACCCTGGGCACCGGCCTGATCAGCCTGGTCTTCCTGATCGGCTGCTACCCGGCGCTGCGCGCCATCGACACCCGCGGGCGCCGACCGGTGATCGTCTGGTCCTTCGCGCTGATGATCGTGCCGCTGGTCTTCCTGGGCGTGTGGCCGGCCGCTCCCTCGCTGCTGGCCCTGGCTGCGCTCTGCGCCTACGCGTTCCTGTGCGGCGGCCCGAACGTGCTCGACTGGACCTACCCCAACGAGCTGTTCCCCACTTCGGTGCGCGCCACCGCCGTGGGCTTCGCCACCTCGGTCAGCCGTATCGGCGCGGCGGTCGGCACCTACCTGCTGCCGCTCTCGCTGACCGGGCTCGGCATCGGCCCCACCATGCTGATCGCGGCCGGACTGACCGCGCTCGGCCTGCTGGTCAGCATCCTGTGGGCGGAGGAGACGCGCGGCGTCGGTCTCCAGCAGGCCGCGGCGGACATCCCCGCCGCCCGCCGCCCCCGCGAACCGGCCGCCCGACCGGTCCGCGCCTGAGGCGCCCGCTCGGTCGCTCCGGGGTCCGGACCGTTCGCGCGTCGACGCGCGCTCTCCGGACCCCGGGGGGCGACCCGGGTCAGGCCGGCTTCATCGTGCCTGACGTGATGACCCCGTCCTCGACCCGGTACACGGCGTCGAACCGGGCTGTGGTCCGGTCGTAGTGGGTCGCGACGATCCTGAACGTGACCCGCTCGCCCTGCACGGATCCGATCAGGCAGGACATGGCGGACGTGTCCGCGAACCCCGCGTCGAACTTCTCCCACGACGGAACCATGTTCCTGCCGCCGAGATCGGCCCACGCGTGCCGCAGGTCATGGGTGTTGATCGCCTGGCAGAAGGCCTGCACCACGGCGGACGGCGCGTCGGAGGCGACGGCACTCGGGCTGCTCGACGACGAGCCCCGAGGAGCCGGTGCGCTGGTCCCGCCGGTGGAGCTCCGCGAGGAGCCGAAGACCTTGCCCAGCACCCAGCTGGTTCCCTCGAAACCGACTGCGACGAAACCCACGACGCCCAGCGCCAAGCCGGCCCGTCCCAGTGCGCTTCTGCTCGATATGCGTAGCTTCCCCATGATTGCCTCCCCGCGCGGATGCTAGCGCAGGGTGCGCCGTCCGCCGTAACAGGCGGTTTCCGCGCGGCGTGGCGAGGTGGTGGATTCGTCAGCCCGTCAGCAGGCCCAGGTCGCGCAGGCTCTCGGCGGACTCGACGATCGTCGTGGCCGCCGCGCGCGGCTTCCAGCCGAGCTGCACGCGGGCGCGGTCGTTGTGGATCACCGGCTGGGGCGGCTCCGCGCCCGGCGCCTCCCGCGTCGGCACCCGGGCGGCGAGCGGGCCCGGTTCGCGGCGCTGCACGTCGGTCAGTCCGCCTCAGCTCGGACCGCTGTGGCGGCGGTCCGGGGTGATCCGGGCGGGCTCAGGCGTCGTCGCGCGGCAGTGCCGCGGCCTTGCGGAGCAGCACCGCGCGCTCCTGGGCGTTGGTACAGAGGCGGGCGGCGAGTTCCAGTTCGGTGCGCGCCTCCGTGGTGCGGCCGAGGCGGGTGAGGAGTTCGCCGCGGACGCCCGGCAGGAGGTGGGAGCCCGCGAGGCGGCCGGAGACGACGAGGTCGTCGACGAGGTCGAGCGCGGCCTGCGGGCCGTGGCCCATCGCGACCGCGACCGCGCGGTTCAGCTCCACGACCGGCGAGGGTGCGACCCGTCCCAGCGACTCGTAGAGCAGCACGATGCGGTCCCAGTCGGTCTCCGCGACCGACGGGGCGACGGCGTGGCAGGCGGCGATCGCGGCCTGCAGCCCGTACGGGCCGAGTCCGCGCCCGGCGGCCGAGGCGCGGCCGAGCGCGGCGAGGCCGCGACGGATCGCCGAGCGGTCCCAGAGCCGCCGGTCCTGGTGCTCCAGCAGCACCGCCTCGCCGCCGGGGCCGGTGCGGGCGGGAAACCGCGCGGCGGTGAGCTCGAACAGCGCGAGCAGACCGTGGACCTCCGGCTCGTCGGGCAGCAGCGCGGCCAGCATGCGCGCCAACCGGATCGCCTCATAGGCCAGGTCGGGCCGGAGCAGCGCGTCGCCGGACGTCGCCGTCGACCCCTCCGTGAAGATCACGTACAGGACGCTCAGCACCCCGCCGAGCCGCTCGCGCCTTTCCTCGGCGGGCGGCAGCTCGAACGGCACCCGCGCCGCCGCGATCGTCTTCTTCGCCCTGGTGATCCGCGCCTGCACGGTGGGGACCGGCACCAGGAACGCCCGCGCGATCTCCTCGCTGGTGAGCCCGCCCACCGCCCGCAGCGTCAGCGCGACGCGGGCCTCCGGTGACAGCACCGGATGGCAGGCGATGAAGATCAGTGCCAGAACGTCGTCCTCCATCCGGTCCGGATCCCACGGCAGATCGTCCGTCAGGGCGGGCGGGTCGACCGCGCCGGAGCTCGTCGCGCCCTCGGTGAGCCGGCCGGCCAGCTGGGCGTAGCGCTCGTCGCGGGCCGAACGGCGGCGAAAGGCGTCGATGGCGCGCCGCCTCCCGGTCGCCAGCAGCCAGCCCACCGGGTTCGCGGGCGTGCCGTCGCGGGCCCAGCCGACCAGGGCCTCCGCGAGCGCCTCCTGGGCGACGTCCTCGGCGAGTTCGAAGTCGCCGGTGTAACGGGCCAGCGCTCCGACGATGCGCGCCGAGTCGATGCGCCACACGGCCTCGACGGCACGGCGCGCCGCCTCGGCGCCGCCCGAGGCGGCCTCCGAGGCGGCGTGCGAGGAGGCGTCGGAGGGACCGGCGCCGGGGTGTGGCATCAGAGCTGGCCCGTCCGCTCACGCCAGGCGCGCTCCTTGACGATCCACTCGTTGTCCGCCGGGAACTCCTCGATCCCCGGCACTCGCCGGATCTCGCACTTCGAACCGGGGATCGCGGGCATGCGCCTGGCCCACTCCACGGCCTCCTCCTTCGACGCCACGTCGATCAGGTAGAAGCCGCCGAACAGCTCCTTCGTCTCCCCGTAGGGCCCGTCGGTGACCACGGGGGTCTCCCCGCTGTAGTCGACCACGACGCCCTGGCCGGGATCGTCCAGCCCCTCCGCGGCGACGAGCACGCCCGCCTTGATCAGCTCCTCGTTGAAACGGCCGACGGTCTCCAGCATCTGGTCGAAAGGCGTCCCCATCATCTTCGCCAGCGACTCGTCGGTGTTCCGCATGATCAGCATGTACTTCGCCATCTCGGCCTCCTTGACCGGTGAGGGTCGCCCTTCGACCCTCTCTACCCCAGGTCGAACGGCGCGGCCGCGGATCGACACGGCCGACGGAGAATCTTTCCGGATCCGTCCCGGCGCTCAGAGCCGACGGGCCATCCGCAGACGGACATGCCCGCGACGGCGGGGGAAGACGCGCATCCACAGGCGGCGCCAGGGGAGTTCGAACCGGGCGCCGACCCAGTTGTGCGAGGAGAAGCGGAGGCCCGACGCCGTGGCGACCTGGGCCACGTCGGTGTCCAGGTAGCCCAGGCCCGGCATGGTCAGCAGGCGGCGGCTCGAGGAGTCCAGCAGCAGGATGCGGATCTCCGAGCCCGGTTCGCCGACGTTCTGCCCGTGCAGCCAGGCCATCTCGACGGGGCGGTCCGCCAGGCGTCCGCGCCCGGCCTGCTCGGCCGCGTCGAGCCGGACGGTCACGACGTTCCGGCGGCCGTCGGTCAGGGTCAGCGTCGTCCCGTCCCAGCGCAGCGAGGACTCCTGGATCCAGGTGCGGTGGGCGCGGCTGACGAGCTGCAGGCCCAGCATCGAGGTGGCCAGTCCCTGGGAAGGCCGTGCCTCGCACGCCGCCGCCGGGTCTCCGGCGGGCGCGATCGACCGCCGCGGAACGGGCGCGCCGGCGTAGCCGCGGTCGGGGTCGAAGTCGAGCTGGGACACCCGCCCGTTCTCGGCGTTCAGATCCCGTACCGCCTCGGCGAGTCGTGCGGTGCGGACCTGGAGCCGGAGCCGACGCGGGGCGACGCCCCACAGCGCGCTCTCGGCGAGGACCGGGACGGGGGCGAGGGCCACGGCCCAGAGCGCGGCGACACCGCTGTCGTGGGCGAGGGCGCCGTGCGCTCCCAGACGGACGACGAGGCCGACGGAGGCGCCGAAGCCGGGCACCGACGTGGCCCGCAGGCCGATCCGCCGGCTGCGTTCACGCAGGCGCAGCGCGTCCGGCAGGCCCTCCTCCGGCGCGCGCCACACCGGCCAGCCGACGGCGGCCACGGCGAAGGGCACCGCGCTCGCCATCCACAGGTGTTGGGCATGCGCGGTGTGGTGTTCCGCGCCGATCACGACGAGCACGGTCGCGGTGGCCCCGAGCACCCCCGTCACCGCCCGGCGCCACCCCTGCTGTGCCCGCGCCCTCAGGCGGTGCAGCGAACGTGAGGTGACACCCCACCAGATCATCATGCTCATCGCGTCCCCGTTCCCCCGAAGCGCGTGGACCGATCTCCCCGTGGCTAGGAGTATCCACCCCTGCGCGCCACGGCGGCAGGGATTCGGCGGGGGAGAGCCGAGAGCCCGTGGCCGTTGCCTTGTCGCAAAATCTGATGGATAGTCAGATGCTCTTGCGGCGCAGCACACTCCGTCACAGCCAGGAGGACCCCCCGTGGAATTCGGCATCTTCGTCAACGGGTTCATCCCCGGCCCGGCCGCGCACGACCGGGCCTCGGAGCATCTCGCGCTCCGCCGCGAGATGGAGATCGCCATCAAGGCGGACAAGCACCACTGGAAGTTCGTCTGGTTCGGGGAGCACCACTCCCTCACCGAGTACAGCCACATGTCCGCGCCCGAGGTCGTCATGGGCTACGTCGCCGCCCGCACCGAGCGGATCCACCTCGGGACCGGCATCAACTCGCTCTCCCCGCGCAAGGAGCACCCGGTCCGCTTCGCCGAGCGCGCGGCCATGCTTGACCACATCACCGAGGGCCGCTTCGAGTGGGGCACCGGCCGCGGCGCGGGCTCCCACGAGCTGAAGTCGTTCAACATCCTTCAGACGGACTCCACCAAGCCCGAATGGGACGAGGTCTCCCGCGAGATCGTGCGGATGTGGGAGCAGTACGACTACTCCTTCGAGGGACGGCACTTCACCGTCCCGACCCCGCACAACATCCTGCCCAAGCCCTACGGGCACTCCCACCCGCCGATCTGGATGGCCTGCGGAAACCCGCCCTCCTTCGCCAAGGCGGGCTCGCTCGGCATCGGCGCCATCGCCTTCAACTTCGAGCCGATCTACAACCTCAAGGGCCGCATCGAGGCCTACAAGGAGGCGGCGGAGAACCCCGTCGAGATCCTCGGCGACTACCAGAACAACAACGTGATGATGACGAACGCGGTCGTCTGCCTCAACGACCGCAAGCGGGCCCGTGAGATCGCGCTGTCGGCGGGCAACGCCTACATCGTGACGCTGGTGAACCTCTACCACGACACCATGCCGAAGTCCGCCGACGGCATCACCTGGCCCGAACCGCCCATCAACCTCGGCGCGTTCGGCGGCGAGGAGCTGCTGGACGAGCTGATCGCCGGCGGCTACCTGCTCTGCGGCACCCCGGACGAGGTCTGCGAACAGGTCGAGGCCTACCAGCGGGTCGGCTGCGACCAGCTGGTCTTCGGCCTCGCGGGCGGCATGACCTTCGAGGAGCACCTGGAGATGGTCGAGCTCTTCGGCGACCGGGTGATCCCCGAGTTCGACCGCAGCCCCGAGATCTCCACGGAGGTCTACCGCAGGAACGCGGGCGCGCCCAAGTACCCGCCGTTCAACAACCCCGTCGACCCCGACCTCAGGCACACCGTGCTACCGCTCAGCGCGATCCTTCCGGTGCAGGACTGAGCCCGGCGCCCCCGGGCGCAGCCGTGTCGGCTGCGCCCGGCAGCCGGCGGGCTCAACCCGCAGCGAGCCGGCCGTCAGTCGTTCCTTCGCCGCGGGCCACTGATCCTTGAGCATCGCGTAGAAGACGGTGTCGCGCCAGCTGCCGTCGGGACGGCGCAATTCACGGCGGAAGACGCCCTCGCGACTACCGCCGAAGCCCGCAGAAGATCAACCGGCGGCGCTGCCTTGCTCTGACAGACCGCCCGCAACCCGGCGCACCTTCGCGCTCGGAGCACCGGTGCGGCGCCGCGTTAAATCCCTGCGGGATCCACGTGGCGCTGCACTAGTGTTCGCAGCCATGACCTCGAAGACGAACGATCATCCCGCCTGGGTCGCGCCCTACCTGGCCAAGCTCGGCGTCGACGACCCTGAGTCCCTCGGCGCTCCGTCGCTCGACGCTCTGCGCAGGCTTCACCGCGCACACGTCGAGCTCATCGCCTTCGAGAACTTCGACATCCAGCTCGGACGCCCGCAGGGCATCGACCCGGCCGAGTCCGTCGCCCGTATCCTGGCCGGCCGGGGCGGCTACTGCTTCAACCTGAACAACGCCTTCAGCGAGCTGCTGACCGCCCTCGGGTACGACGTCACCGTCCATCGCGGCCAGATCAACGGCTCCGTTGCGACCGCCAAGGCGTCCGCCGACGAATACGCCACGCACATGGCCCTGACCGTCGTGATCGACGGCGAACGCTGGTCGGTCGACGTCGGCCTGGCCAACTCGCACCACGAGCCCATCCCGCTCCGGGAGGGCGTCCACATCCAGGGTCCCTTCCGCTTCGAGCTGCAGCCGCTACCGCAGATCGGCCCGGACGCCTGGCGGTTCTGCACCGATCCGGCGCAGACGACGTTCCACAGCATGGACTTCACCCTGGCACCGGCCAGGTGGGAGGACTTCATGAGCTGCCACATCGAGTTGTCGACGTCGCCGCAGTCTCCCTACGTCATGTGGTTCGAGCTCTTCCGCCGCGACGCGGGCGGCGCCGAGTTCGTGCTGGACGACGAGTTCACCCGCGACGAGGGGGCCGGCCGGCGCACCACACGGCTCCTCGAGTCCGCTGAGGAGCTGTTCAAGCTCGCAACGGACGTGTTCCACCTGGATCTGTCGGCCATCGATGACGCCGAACGCGCGGCCCTGTGGGACCGCATCCAGCGCGCGGGAGCGGAGTGGCGAGCGAAGCAGCAGTCGGCCGGGAGCCAGTGACTCGGTGCGTGGTTTCGAGGACGGTGGCGACCTCGGGCGTCTGCGCTGCCGACATGCCCAGCCGGTAGGTCTGCTCCGCCTCGGCGTGCCGGCCCGGAGTCGGAGGCCACCCGGCCCGCGATCTGCGCCAGTTGAGGTGTCGGTGCGCCGTGTCACGATCGAAGGGTGAGCCCTACCGACCACCCGTCCGGCGGGCCGTCCGAGGCGCAGCGCGCCCGGCTCGCGCAGTTGCGCCGGCTGCGCCTGGCCAAGGACGCCATGGACCGAGACTGGGCCGAGCCGATCGACCTGGACGCGGTCGCCGGGGCGGCCGGCTATTCGCGGTACCACTTCATCCGCGTCTTCCGCGCCGTGTACGGACAGACGCCGGGGCAGTACCTCAGCCGCCGGCGGATCGAGCGGGCGGAGGAGCTGCTGCGGACCGCGGACCTCTCCGTCACCGAGATCTGCGCCCTGGTCGGCTTCACCAGCCTCGGCACCTTCTCGTCGAGCTTCAAGAAGCACACCGGCCTCGCCCCGAGCGCGTACCGGGCCCGCCACCTGGACCAGGGGAGCGCGCTCGTCCCCGGTTGCTACGCCCTCCTTTGGCACGGTGGCTTCAAGGCCCTCCAGGGACCCGGGCAGGCACGCGGGCAGGAGCGCAATTCCGGAGAAGCCTGTTGAGCCCCGACCTCCCTACGGTGGTGGTCAGGAGCGGGGCGAGGATGCGCCCCGCCGGAACCGAGGAGACCGTCGTGATCAAGGGCATGTCCATCGCCAACGTCTGGGTGCTGGACCACGACCGGGCCAGGGAGTTCTACACCGAGAAGCTGGGGCTGGAGGTCCGCACGGACATGACGATGGGCGAGGGCGGCATGCGCTGGCTCACCGTCGGCGCCAAGGACCAGCCGGACCTGGAGATCACCCTGATGGTCCCGGGCCCGCCCGCCCTGGACCCGGAGTCGGCGGAGGAACTGAAGAAGCTCGTCGCCAAGGGCGTTCTGGGCGCGGGCGTCTTCGCCACGGACGACATCCACGCCGACTACGCCGCCATGAAGGCCCGCGGGGTGGCGTTCCTGCAGGAGCCGCAGGAGCGGCCCTACGGGACCGAGGCGATCTTCCGTGACGACTCCGGCAACTGGTTCTCCTTCACGCAGCGCCGTGCGGAGCTGGACCTGGACAGGGACTGGGCCTGAGTCTGCTGGGGTTCCTGGGCGGAGTCGGCCAGCCACCAGCGCACGAAGGAGGCGGGCAGGCGGACGGGCAGCTGGTGCGTGTTCTCGTTCGCTTTCACGATCACCAGCCTGGTGCGTCGTCCAGGGGTGTGGGGGAGTAGCGCGGGGGCGGCGAAACCTGGCGAATCGAGCGGGTGCACCGGCTTCGCCGCCCGCACAAGGGTCGTCCGGGAGCGAACCGCGTGACGCCGGCGGGACCCGCCTGTTCCCAGCCGTGCTCAGCGGACCGGAATCAGGCGAACTCGGGCGCAGCCGGAGCCGGTACGGGCCCGTCCAGCGCTCCAAGGTGCTCCGGCATCCGCAGGCTGACCATCCGGTACCAGCCGCCGAGCCGCTCCGCGGCGTACATCCCGTGAATGCCCGCGCCGACGGCCGCCGCCTTCGCCCTCGGCCAGCGCAGCAGCTCCGCCATCCGCCCCATGACCGCGAGGCTGACGTCACGGTAGACGCGGATCTCGGCGGCCGCGCTCAGGTCGAGCAGGTCCTTGATCTCGCGGCCGCGACCCACCGCCGCGAGCCGGAGCAGCTCCTCGTGGCAGTAGGCGAGGTGGTTGTCCTCGTCCCGGGAGATCATGCGGACGGCCTTGCCGATGTCCTGGTCGTCGCCGAAGTACCGGACCAGCATCCGCATCTGCTCGCCGGCGCGCTGCTCGGTGACGCGGCTGTGGGCCAGGTAGGCGACGACGTCGTGTTCGTCGAGCGGCTTGTCGGCGCTCAGCTTGCGATGGGAGAGGCCGATGCCCTGGCGCTCCAGGATCATCGTGTAGTCGGCCTCCGGCGGCACCGGCACCGGTGCGAGCCCGCGCTTGTGCAGCAGTGCGTTGAAGATCCGGCCGTGCTTGTCCTCGTCGGCCCCGTGCCGGGCGACGCGCGGGGCCAGGTAGCCCAGGCTCTCCGGCAGGAGCGCCGCGATGCGGCCGTTCTCCCAGCCGCCCTGCGCCTCGCCGCTCGCCGCGATCGAGCAGAAGAGTCGGAACGCCTCGTCGTTGTCCAGGATCTCCTGGAACACGCTCTTCGCCGTCAGCACATCCTCACCTCATCCGGACGCACGCGCCTTCGTCCCAGCCTTGGCCAGGCGCCGGGCCGCCACAACCGAGGTGAGGCCGCCCGGGTGACGCGCGCTGCCGGGAGCGGGTGGACCATCGCTGCGGGATCGCCCCGCCGGTTCAGGCCCGCGGCACGGCCCGGGTGCTCCAGGCCTGCTCCAGCGCGGAGCTGAACGCGGCCGGGGGCTGGGCGCCCGAGACGCCGAGGCGGCGGTCGAAGACGTAGAACGGCACACCGGTGGCGCCCAGCGCCGCGGCCGTGGCCTCGTCCTCGCGGACGGCGTCGGCGTGCGCGTCGGTGTCGGCGAGGACGTCGGCGGCCTGCCGCTCGTCGAGGCCCGCCTCGACCGCGAGGGCGAGCAGCCGGCCCGGGGCGAAGGGGGAGGTGTCGCCGTCGAAGTTCTCGCGGTAGAGCAGCTCGAGAAGCTGCTCCTGGCGGCCGTGCTCCTCGGCGAAGTGCAGCAGGCGGTGCATGTCGAAGCTGTTCGCGACGTCGCGCTCGGCGCCCCGGTAGGCAAGGCCCTCGCCGTGGGCGTGGGAGGCGATCCGCTCCTCTGCCTGGCGCGCCTGCTCGACGCTGATGCCGTACTTCGCGGCGATGGCGGGCAGCACGGGGCGCGGCTCGTGCGGGGCCTGCGGGTCAAGCTCGAACGAGCGGTGGACGACCTCGACCTGGTCCCGGTGCGGGAAGGCGGCCAGCGCCTTCTCGAAGCGGGCTTTGCCGATGTAGCACCACGGGCAGTTGATGTCGCCCCAGATCTCGACGCGCACGGTCTTGCTCCTCTGTTTCTGGTCCTGCCCTCCGAGGATACATGAGGACATCAATAGTTCTTGTGCTCAATCTGTTGGGTCGGCCCCCGGCGGGCCTGCCAGTCCCGCCACGCGAGCCAGGCCCGCGAGGGAGGCGCGCAGCAGGGCCGGATTGTGGGCGCTGGCGGTGACCAGGACCTCATCCGCGCCCGTGGCGGCGACCAGCTCGTGCAGCGCCTCGCGCGCCTCGTCCTCGGTGCCCGCGAGGTGACCGGCCCGGGCCTGCTCGAAGAGGGAGCGCTGCCGCGCGGTCATCGGCGCCGCGCGCACCGCCTCGGGCGGGGCAAGCGGCGGGAAGGCCCCGAGCGTGCGGGCGCGGGCCAGCGACCAGGACTCGGCGGCGAGCATCTCCCGCGCCTCCTCGGCCGTCGTGCCGACCGCGACCGGTGCGGCGACCACGACGTACGGCTCGTCGCGCCAGGGCGACGGCTTGAACGCGTCCCGGTACTCGGCGACCGCCGCCAGCAGCCGCGCGCGGTCGTGCACACCGCCGACCACGACCGGCAGGCCCGCCTCGGCGGCGATCCGCGCGCCCGCACCGAGCGCGAGGACGAACGGCGGCACGGGCAGCCCGTCCGCCGGCTGGACGAGCACGCCCGGACGGCGCTCGCCCTCGCCCCGCATCAGGTCGAGCAGCTCGGCCAGCTGCTCGGGGAAGTCGTCCGCGTCCCGCACGGTGTGCCCGAGCGCCTCCTGTACGGCGCGGGTGAAGCCGACGGAGCGGCCGAGGCCCATGTCGATCCGTCCGGGAAACAGCGACCCGAGCACCGCGAACTGCTCGGCCACCACGAGCGGCCGGTGGTTGGGCAGCATCACCCCGCCCGTCCCGACCCGGATCCGCGACGTCGCCCCCGCGACGGCCGCGGCCAGCACCGTCGGCGCCGATCCGGCGATCCCGGGCACGCCGTGGTGCTCGGACACCCAGAAGCGGTGGAACCCGAGCCCCTCCGCGTAGCGCGCCAGCGACACGGTGTCGCGCAGTGCCTGCGCGGCGGTCTGCCCCTCGCGCAGCACGGACCGGTCCAGCAGGGAGAGCGTCAGTGGTGAGTTCACACCAGGAGCAACCGGCCGGAGCCCCGAGGCCTTCCCGCGCCGGCCGCCGCCGTCGACCGGTCAGGCCGGGTCTCGCTCCGGCTGCGGGGTGAGCCGGTGGAGCCCCTTGCGGTCGTAGTAGAGGGTCATGCCGAAGCCGAAGAGGAGGGCGGCGGCCCAGCCGATGGCGATCATGATCCAGGCGCGCACGAGGCCGGCGTCGGCGCGGGCGTCGAAGTAGAGGATCGCCCGGACCCCGTCGCTGAGTTGGCGCATCGGCTCGAAGACGGCGAGGAAGCGGTAGAAGCCCGGGACGGCCTGCAGCGGGATCGTGGCCCCGGAGGACGGCAGGGCCAGCGCGATGAAGACGAACATCGCCACCAGCTGCCCGATCCCGCCGAAGGCCGCGTTGATCGCCTGCACGCCCAGCCCCACGGCGAGGCTCGCGCAGTAGGAGAAGAGCCAGAGCAGCGGCAGGTGTGTGGCGCTCATGCCGAGGATCGCGATGGTGGCGATCATGACCAGCGTGGTGGTGAGGATGACGATGAACGAGGTCATGGTCATCTTCAGCAGCAGGGTCTGCGTCCGGCTGATCGGAACGGTGGGACGCCGGCTGTGCCAGGGGCCGAGCTCGGTGTCGGCGTAGCCGAGGCCGGAGTCGACGCCGTTGTGGACGATGTTGGCCCCCAGGAAACCGGTGAGCACCAGCAGCAGCGTGTAGTAGAAGGCGCTCAGGCCCAGCCCGCTGTGGGAGGGGATCGGATGGCCCTGCTGGGTGGTGACCGAGACGGGATCGCTGAGCAGCGTCTGCGTGGTCGCGTCTGCGCCCTGGGCGGCGGCGGACCGGGACAGCTGCTTGCCGATGCTGAGGGAGGCCTGGTGGGCGGCACTCTGCGAGATCTGCGCGGCGAGCGAGGACCCGAGGCTGCCCAGGCCCGGGTTGGTGAGCACGGTGAGGGTGGGCAGCGCCGTCGCCTTCGCGGTGCCGAGCGCCTCGATGGAGGCCGTGAAGTCCTTGGGGACGACCAGCGCCCCGTAGATCTTTCCGGAGGAGAGCTGGTCCTGGGCCTGGGCCGCCGTCAGCGGCCGCCACTGGACGGTCCGGCCGGGCGTCTGCGCCGGGATGGCGGCCGCGATCTGGGTGCCGACGTTCTGTGTCTGGCCGGGCGGCGGTGCACCCTGGTCCTCGTTCACCAGGCCGATGGGCAGCCGGTGCAGGTGACCGTTGGGGTCGATGATGCCCCCCATGTAGAGCAGCGAGAGGAACAGCGCGACCAGGGCGCAGAGGATCGTCGGGATCAGCCACAGCCGGCCGTTGCGGACGAGCGTGAGGGCGCGGGCCCCCCGCGTGGGCGGCCGGGGAGAGCTTGCGGTGGCCATGGCGCTCCTCAGGTTCGGGGTCCGACCGGGTCCGGTCATGTCGGGTCCGGACCCGGTCCGGCGCCCATGATCTCCGCTGATCGGCGCGCGGTGGCCGCGGTACGGCGCTGCGGCGCGGGGAACACCCGGATGGCCGCAGGTCGCCGCAGGCCGTAGAAAGCTGTTGCCGAAACTTGCCGTAAGAATTTCCACGGGGTTATTGACGCCGTCATCAAGGCCGCGAGAAGGTCACGTACGCGGCGGGCGGTCACAGCCGGGGACAGGTCGTGGCCGACCGTCGCGCACCCACCCCCTGGCTCCCCACGGCCTCCGGTTCCCTCCGGCGCGACGACGCGCTCGCGTCGTGCTGCCCGGCTCCCGGTCGTCCGCGGCCGGGCCGTGCGCAAGGAGAGAGCCCATGAAGCGCATCCAGAAGCGCGTCCCGTCGAGACCGCGGCCGGGACAGGACACCGCGGCGATGGACATACCGCGCCGCGCGCCACGCCGGAAGGCCGGCTGGGCCGGTGTCGGCGCCCTGCTCGCCGGCGCCGTGCTGCCGCTGACACTGCAGGCCACGCCCGCGCACGCCGCGGCCGCGCCCGGCGGCGGCGACGTCATCGCCAACCTCTTCGAGTGGAACTGGACCTCCGTCGCGAGCGAGTGCACCAACGTGCTCGGCCCCAAGGGCTACGGGGCCGTCGAGGTCGCCCCGCCGGAGGACTCCATCCGGCTAGCCGGATCCACCCACGCCTGGTGGGACGTCTACCAGCCGATCGGCTACGACCTGAACAGCCGCATGGGCAACGCCGCGCAGTTCGCCTCAATGGTGACGACCTGCCACAACGCGGGCGTCAAGGTCTACGCCGACGCCGTGCTCAACCACATGGCGGGCAACAACAACACCAGCACCGACTCCTACGGCGGCGACACCTTCAACTCGTCCACCGAGAGCTACTCCCAGCCCGGTTACAGCAGCTCCGACTTCCACCAGTACCCGGGCACCTGCCCCAACTCGGACCTGTCCATCCAGGACTGGAACAACCAGACCCAGGTGCAGGACTGCGACCTGTCGAACCTGGAGGACCTCGCCACCGAGACCTCGCACGTGCGCCAGCAGGAGGCCGGCTACCTCAACAGCCTCGTCTCCGACGGCGTGGACGGCTTCCGGATGGACGCCGCCAAGCACATCAACCAGGCGGACATGACCGCGATCCTCGCCCAGGTGCACAACACCACCTGGACGAACACCCGGCCCTACGTCTACCAGGAGGTCATCCCCGGCAGCAGCAACGGCTCGCTGCAGCCCGCGGCCTTCGAGTCCAACGGCAGCGTCATCGAGTTCACCTACGCCCAGGACCTCAAGGCGCAGTTCACCGGGAACATCGCCAACCTCAAGACCTTCGGCCAGAGCTGGGGCCTGGAGCCGCCGTCCGCCTCGACCTCGATGGTGACCAACCACGACACGGAGCGCGACGGCAGCACCCTCAACTACAAGTCCGGCGCCAACTACATCCTGGCCAACCTCTACGAGCTGGCCTGGGGTTACGACGTGCCGCAGGTCTACGCGAGCTTCGACTGGACGAACAGCGACGACTCGCCGCCGGCCGACGCGAACGGGTTCGTGACGAACACCGACTGCTCGAACGGCTGGTTCTGCACGGACCGCAACCAGGGCGTCGCCAACATGGTCGGCTGGCACAACGCCGTGGCCGGGCAGTCGGTGGCCAACTGGTACGACGACGGCACCAACTTCATCGCCTTCAGCCGCGGCGACCGGGGCTGGATCGCGATCAACAACGAGAGCAGCGCCAAGACCGTCACCGTCGAGACGGGCCTGCCGGCCGGGAACTACTGCGACGTCATCCACGGCAACCTGACCCCCTCGACCGGCGCGTGCTCCGGCTCGACCGTCACGGTCGCGACGAACGGGACCGCGACGGTCACCGTCCCGGCGATGGACGCGGTGGCGCTCTACCTGCCGACGGCCGCCTCCGGCACGGTCGGTGAGTCCTTCGGCGTCAACGAGACGACGAGCTGGGGCCAGAACGTCTACCTGGTCGGCTCGATCCCGGCCCTCGGCAGCTGGAACACCGCCCAGGCGATCCCGCTCTCCTCGTCCGGCTACCCGGTGTGGCGCGGCACGGTCACCCTGCCGGCCAACACCGACGTCGAGTACAAGTACATCCTCAAGAACTCGGACGGCTCGATCACCTGGGAGCCGGGCAACAACCACTCCTTCACCACCGGCGCGTCCGGCAGCGGGAGCCTGAACGACACCTGGTAAGACCCCTGCACGCAGCAACGTTCGCCGCCCCGCGCCGCGCGGGGTGGCGGACGTTTCCGCGTAGGAGGCGCGCTATTCGCCCGTGGTGCCGTCGGCGAGCTCCCGGACGATGTCCAGATGGCCCGCGTGACGGGCGTACTCCTGCAGGACGTGGAAGAGGATCCAGCCCAGGGTCGGCGGCGCGGTGCCGTTGTCCGCGAAGCGGCCGCCGACCGCGGCGGGCGCGGACAGTGGTGTGCCGGCCGCGACGGCGCGCGTGTACGCGCCGCCCGCGTGCAGCGCGGCGAGCAGGTCGGCGGCCGTCTCCTGCGGGCCGACGGACCAGCGGTCCGCGGGCCCGCGATCACCCCAGGGCGCGGACACCTGCTCGCCCCGAAAGCCCCAGCGCAGCCAGCGCTGCTCCATGTGCACGAGGTGCTTCAGCAGCTCGATCGGGCTCCACCCGGAAGGGAGCCGGCTGGCGCGCAGTTCGGCGTCGGACATGCCCTCGAGCTTGGCGCCGACCACCGACCGGTAGTAGTCGAGATAGTCCAGCAACAGCTCACCGGGATCCGAGAGTTGCTGGTCCGGTTCGGGCAACGAGGAAGTCATGGTCGCAGTCTTTCACTGCGGGGCGGGTGCATAGCCGCGAGTGTGCACGAGGTCACCTGCGATGCGGGTGAACGCGCGGGCGGCGGCGCTCCGGTAGGCCTCGCCGCGTTCGAGGAGGGCGACGGTCCGGGGCGGGAGTGGCGGATCGAGCGGAACGGGGCTGAGGCGCGGGTGGTCGTGGGTGACGGCGTCGGGCAGCACGGTGGCGAGCGGCGTGCGCTGGACGACCTCGGTCAGGGCCTGGACGGAGTTGGACTCGACGGTGATGCGCGGGCGCACACCGTGTTGCGCGAGATAGCCGTCGATATGACTGCGCGTGGCGAAGTCGCCGCTGAGCAAGGCCAGATGCTGGTGCGTCAGTTCCCGTGCCGGTAGGGGAGCGGCGAGGTCGGCGGTGGGGTGGCGGGCGCCGGTGACCAGGGTGAGCGTCTCGGTGTAGAGGGGGGTGGCGGTGATGCCGGGCAGGTGCCGACCCCGGAAGGCGATGCCGAGGTCGAACTCGTCGGCCAGCAGCCCGGTTTCGATGCGGTCCTGGGTCGTCTCCCGCACGGCCAGGGTGACGCCCGGGTGCCGGGCGTGGAGTTCTGCGGTGAGCGGGCCGACGAGGTAGGCGGTGAACGTCGGGGTGACCGCCAGGCGCAGCTGCCCGCGGGAGAGGTCCTGCACGTCGTGGACGGCCTGCTCGGCGGCCGCGAGGTCCCGCAGTGCGCCGCGGGCGTGCCCGGCGAAGGCCTGGCCCACGTCGGTGAGGCGCACCGTGCGGCCCGTGCGGTCCAGCAGTTGCGTGCCCAGGGTTCGCTCCAGCTGCCTGATCTGCTGGGAGAGCGTCGGCTGCGAGATGTGCAGTTCCTCGGCCGCGCGGGTGAAGTTGCCGTGCTCGGCGACGGCGAGCAGGTAGCGCAGATGACGCAGTTCCAGGGCCATGAACAGAACTATAGACATCACCAATGGTGATCATGGTGATTGCGTCTTGGACACTATATGCGCAGGTCGTGCAGGGTGGATCTGGTCGGGCCCCACGGGGCAGGCCGTCACGAAAGGCAGTGATTCCATGCATGACCTCGCCGCGGGTGTCGCGCGTTTCCAGCGGGACGTCCTTCCGGAGAAGAAGGAGCTCTTCGCCCGCCTGGCGGCGCACCACGCCCCGCACACGCTGTTCATCGGCTGCTCGGATGCCCGCGTCGTCCCGGAGCTGATCACCGGGTGTGAGCCCGGCGATCTCTTCGTCGTCCGTACCGCCGGCAACCTCGTCCCCCCCTACAGCCCGGGCGCCGACGGCGTCGCGGCGAGCATCGAGTACGCCGTCGGCGTGCTGGGCGTGCGGGAGATCGTGGTCTGCGGCCACTCCGCGTGCGGCGCGATGACCGCCCTCGCCCACGGTCACGACCTGAGCGGATCACCGGCGGTCGCCGACTGGCTGCGGCTCGCGGACGCCTCGGTCGCCCGGACCGCGACAGCCGGGGACGTCCCGGCCCTGGTGCGGCAGAACGTGCTCGCCCAGCTGGCGACCCTGGCCACCCACCCCTCCGTCGCCCGCGCCCTGGCGGAGCGGCGCGTGACGCTGCGCGGCTGGGTCTTCGACATCGGCACCGGCCGCGTCGAGGACGTCCGGACGAGTGGGTCCCCCGTGTCGCACGTAGCCTGACGCCCGTACATCAAACGAACCACAACCGAGAGGAACTTCCCATGCTGCACGCCCAGTTCGACCCAACCGCCCGCCAGCTGCTGGCCGCCGCCGCGGTCGAGGCCAAGACCCGCAAGGACCTTTCCTGGCAGCAGATCGCCGAGGCCTCCGGGCTGTCGGTCGCCTTCACCACGGCCGCCGTCCTTGGCCAGCACGCCCTGCCGGAGGGCTCCGCGAAGGCGGTCGCCGAACTGCTCGGCCTCGACGAGGACGCGGCCCTGCTGCTGCAGACCGTCCCCACCCGCGGCTCGATCCCCGGCGGCATCCCCACCGACCCGACGATCTACCGCTTCTACGAGATGCTCCAGGTCTACGGCACCACTCTCAAGGCCCTCGTCCACGAGCAGTTCGGCGACGGCATCATCTCCGCGATCAACTTCAAGCTCGATGTGAAGAAGGTCGCCGACCCGGACGGGGGCGAGCGCGCCGTCATCACCCTGGACGGCAAGTACCTGCCGACCAGGCCCTTCTGACCCGTCCCGCCGACCGGCCGGCTCAGGCGAGGGCGCTCAGGACGACGCCACGGCGGGCGAAGAAGCGGTCCAGGTCGGGCCAGGGCACCCGGGCGTAGTGCCGGCTGCCGGGGAAGCCTGAGGGTTGTTGACATACAGCGCCTCGTCGTCATGGCCGACGGCCAGGACCAGATGGCCGCCCCTGGCGGGCGGCTCGGGGTCGAGGGTGCGGAGGGAGGGGTGCACGGAGAGCATCGGGAGCCGGCCGGCGGCGAGGTGTGCCCGCACGTCCGCCGGTTCGAGCGCGGTCTCGACCGTTGCCCCGAGACCCCAGCGCTCGCGTACGTAGGCGGCGAACGGCGCGTAGATCAGGCCCTCGACCTGCTCTCCGTCCACGACGTACGCGCCCGCCGCGACGCACTCGTGCGCGAGCTCGACCGTGCCGGGTGCGTCGCCGCGCCAGTGGACCAGCGCCATGCGCAGGCACGCCATTCCGCAGACGCGTCGGCACCACCACGCGTACTCCTGCGGTGAGGCCGCACCCGACGCCGCCCAGCGCGGATCGTCCTCGGCCGCGAGCGTCCGCGCGATCAGTTCGGGGACAAGGTCGGGGGAGGCGAACTGGGAGAAGTAGGGCACGGTGGGCGCGGCGATCGTCACGGGTCGAGTCTGCCGGACGCCGCCCACGGGCGGCGGCGCGGGGGCGCGGCGTGGGACATATGGTCGCGGAGTTGACTATCCTCCCCGCATGGCACTGCGCAACGCGATCATGGCGACCCTGCTCGAGGGCGAGGCCTCCGGGTACGACCTCGCCAAGGGCTTCGACGCGTCGGTGGCGAACTTCTGGGCGGCCACGCCCCAGCAGCTCTACCGGGAGCTCGACCGCATGGAGGCGGACGGCCTGGTCCGGGCCCGCGTGGTGGAGCAGGAGCGGAGGCCCAACAAGCGGCTGTTCTCGCTCACCGAGGCCGGTCGCGCCGAGCTGCGCGCGTTCACCGCGAAAGCGCCGCGTCCGGGCGCCGTCCGCGACGAACTCCTGGTCCAGGTCCAGGCGGTGGACGCGGGCGACGCGTCGGGAGTGCGGGCCGCGCTGGAGGCGCGCAGGGCGTTGGCCGAGGAGAAGGTGGCCCGTTACGAGCGGCTGCGCGCCCGGCTGCTGGACGGTCGCTTCGAGGAGGAGTACCTGGCCGCGGCGGCACGGGTCGGTCCGTATCTGACGCTGATGCGCGGCCTCTCCTTCGAGCGCGAGAACCTCCGCTGGTGCGAGCAGGTCCTCGCGGTGCTCGAACGACGCCGATCGCCGGACAGGGCCTAGCCCTTGGCCTAGCCCAGCGAACCGAGCGCCTCCGCTTCGATCCGGGGGAACTGCGCTCCCATCGCCGCCGCCAGCGCCTGCGCGCCCGAGAGCGGGCGGACCATGACGGTGAACTCGTCGATCAGGCCGTCCTCGTCGAAGTGCAGGAAGTCGCAGCCGTGCACCTCGCGGCCGTCCACCGTGGCCTTGAAGACGAAGGCGTGGTCGCGCGCGTCCGGGGCGCCGATCTCGCGGACGTACTCGAAATCCTCGAAGACCCGCATGACGCCGCGCAGGATCGCGGCCGTGATGGCCTTGCCCGGGTAGGGCTTGAAGGCGACGGGGCTGGTGAAGACGACGTCCTCGGCCAGCAGGGCCTCGAGCGCGTCGGTGTCGCGGGACTCCACGGCTGCGCGGAACGGGTGCACGGTCGACCTCCTAGGCAACAAGTTGAATAGTCCCGCCGAGCCTAACCAGCCGGGTCGCGGGTGTCGACGGCAGGCCGGGACGGGAATCTGCGCGAGGCATTGACCGACCGGGGGTGGACTCCTACATTCCTCCATACCGACCGGTAGGTGTGCCGAATTTCCATTCATGGCGACTCGAAATTCATCCGACCGCACGCCCGGCGTGCGCGCCGGCGACGAGGAGGGCCCTGCATGACCGCGACCGTGTCCGTTCCCGAGACCGCCCCGAACCCGCTGGCCAGGCTCTGGCGAAGAGAACTCCCGCACTACCCCGACACGGCGCGCCGCTATCTGTATCTCGGGATCGTGGTCGTCACCACCGTGGTGCTCTACTACGAGCTCTACGTGCAGTACGCGGTGGCGACCTCGATCATCCAGCACTACGGGATGACCTTCCGCGACTTCGTCTGGATCAGCGTCATCGGCAACGCCGTCGGCGCCTTCGCCTCGCTGGTCGCCGGGCTCGCGGACCGATGGGGGCGGGCGAACCTCGTCGTCTACGGGCTGCTGGTCGCCTCGCTGCTGCTGGTGGTCGGCCTGCCCGCCGCGCCGAACCAGACCGCCTACCTGGTGCTGTTCGCGGCCGTCAGCTTCGTCGAGGGCATCGTGCTGGTGGCCACGCCGGCGCTGATCCGCGACTTCTCCCCGCAGTTGGGTCGTGCCACGGCCATGGGTTACTGGACCATGGGCCCGGTCATCGGCAGCCTCGTGGTCACCAGCGTCACGAGTGCGACGCTCGACTCGGCCACCTGGCAGGACGAACTGCGCTACTCCGGCTACGCCGGTCTGCTGGTCTTCGTCCTCGCGCTGTTCGGCCTGCGCGAGCTCTCGCCGCGGCTGCGCGACCAGATCATGGTCAGCCTGCGGGACCGCGCCCTGGTCGAGGCGCGCGCGGCCGGCATCGACCCGGAACAGCAGGTCAAGGGACACTGGCGGCAGATGATGCGGCTGGACGTGGTCGGCTCGGCCTTCGCGATCAGCGTCTTCCTGCTCTTCTACTTCGCCGCGGTGGGCAACTTCGTCGTCTACTTCGCCACGACCTTCGGCTACAGCGAGCAGCGCGCCAACGCGCTGGCCAACTGGTACTGGGCGCCGAACGCCATCGCGCTCGTCGCCGTCGGCCTGCTCTCGGACCGGCTCCGGGTCCGCAAACCGTTCATGATCGTGGGTGCGCTCGGCTGCATGGCCGCGACCGCGGTCTTCGCCACCAGGGCGACCCAACCCACCACCGGCTACTACACCTTCGCCGCGCTGTGCACCGCCGTCGGCGTGCTGAGCGGCGTCGCCTACGCGCCGTGGATGGCGAGCTTCACCGAGACGGTGGAGAAGCACAACCCGGCCGCGACGGCGACGGGCCTGGCGGTGTGGGGCTGGATCATCCGCATCGTCGTGGCGGTCTCGGCCGCGTTCGTGCCCGTCGTCGTCACCGCGGTCACCCCGCTGGTCGAGCACGGCTCCCAGGTCGCCGCGGCCCAGGCCGAGGCGGGTCCCGCGCTCGCCATCGTCCAGGCCCACCCGCAGCTCTTCGCCGAACTCGCCAAGTACCCGCCGAACGCGATCCCGCCCACCCTGCTGGCCCAGGCCACCCAGCAGGTCAGCCCTGCCGACCTGCAGACGGTGGCCAAGGCCCAGCCGCAGCTGACGATCCTGCGGACGTACGGCACCCAGGTCCAGAAGGCCGCCAAGGACGGCCCCGGTCAGTGGCAGACCTGGTGGTGGATCTGCTTCGCCGGTCAGGCCGTCTTCCTCCCGTTCGTCTTCACCATGACGGGCCGCTGGAGCCCGCGCCGCGCCCGCGAGGACGCGGAGGCCCATGCGGTGGCGGTGGAGCGGGAGCTGGCGGCGCTCAGCGAGTAGCCGGGCCCGGCTGCTGCGGAGCGGCGGTCAGTCGGCCTGAAGCACGAAGAACAGGAAGCACAGGAAACGCGGCTTGGCCGCGATGACGTCGGGAAACACCTCGCGGGCGGCCGGATCGGGCTCGGGCTCACTGATGACCGTGATCGGAATCCGGCCGCCGTGAAGGCCCCGTCATCGCGTGCAGCGGGCGGTGCCAGAGACTCACCTGGGCGCTCTGGCCGCCGAAGGTCCACTCCTCGACCCAGTTGGTGGTGTCGAAGTACCTGTACTCGTCCTCGCGGCCGGCCTGGCGGTGCATCAGCTGGATGGCGAACGGGTGGTCCACGGACGCGATCAGCCGGCCGCCGGGCTTGAGCACGCGCCGCAGCTCGGCCGGCGCCGGACCCCAGTCCTCCAGGCAGTGCCGCACCAGGGCCGCGACCACGTCGTCGAACGTGTCGGCTCGCACCGAAATGCGCGCGACACGGCGGCAGGGCCGCCCGTAGCATCGCGGCGCATGGAGGCCAGGAGTCATGTGGTGGCAGGCCCGGACGGCGATGCGCTGTGCGTGGAGGACTCCGGTCCGTCGGACGGCAGGGCTGTGCTGGTGCATCCCGGCAGTCCCGGGTCGCGGCGGCTGTTCCGGCCGGATGCGGAGTTGGCGGCGTCGCGGTTCGGCCTGCGCCTGCTCGCTTTCGACCGGCCCGGGTACGGCGGGCGGCCCGCGCGACCAGGGCGGTGCGCGGCCGACATCGTCGCCGAAGTGCGGTGCGTCGCCGACGCACTGGGGATCGAGCGGCTGGGGGTCTGGGGCTTCTCCGGTGGCGGGCCGTACGCGCTGGCCTGCGCGGCGCTGCTGCCCGAGCTGGTCACCGGCGCGGCGGTCTTCGCGTCCTTCGCCCCGTACGGAGCGCCCGGCCTGGACTTCTGCGGGGAATGGCCCGCCGAGCACCGCCGCGAGGTCGAGCTGTTCTTCACCGACCGCCCCGCCGCCCGCGAGCACTGGCGGCAGGACACCGAACGGTTCCTCGCGGTCTGCTCCGAACCGGAGGGCTGGATGCGGCGCTGGGGTGACCTGGCCGGAACGGACGTCGCGCACAGCGTCGAGGTCGCCGCGCACCTCGCCGCCGAGGTGCGCGACGCGCTCGGTGGCGGCGACGACGGCTACTGGGACGACTGGGTGGCCACCCTGACGCCCTGGGGCTTCGACGTGGCCGACATCAAGGTCCCGGTCCGCCTCTGGCACGGCGTCCGCGACCGGAACGTGCCCGTGACGAACGGCCACTGGCTCGCCGCGAACGTCCCCGGCATCGTGGCGGCCTTCTCCGACGACGAGGACCACTCCACCGTGGAGGACGACAACAAGGCCGCCGCCTACGCCTGGCTGAGCCGACTGGCCTGACCGCTCCCGTGGTGGACCGGCCGGCATGCGCCTGGCCGGAGACGGTGGACAGACACCGCTCGCTGTGCCCCGAGACACGGTTCAGGCCGTGGCGCGCCGGAACGGCCAGGCCAGGGCGGCGTGGAAGCGCTTCGGATCCGGGTACGAGCCGGGGTCGTCAAGACCCATCCGGTCCGGGATGCGGCGGGGCTCGTAGACGAAGGTCCGGAAGAGGATGTCCCAGACCGGGACGACCGATCCGAAGTTGCCGCGCACCTCGGCGGCGTGGTGGTAGCGGTGGGTTTCGGTTCCGATGAGGACGTAGTTCAGCCAGCCGGTTCGTAGGTCGCTGTTGACGTGGCTGACCGTCTGCTGGAGGCCGAGCACGGCGATGGCGATGAAGGCCGCCTCCGGGCCGATGCCGGTGAACTTGAAGACGACCAGCGAGATGACGAACCGCGACACCAGCAGGTCCAGTGGGTGGAAGACCTGGTGCATCAGGACGTAGAGCTGCGAGGGCGAATGATGGAGGCCGTGGACGCGCCACAGCCGGGAGAAGGTGTGCGCGGCGCGGTGATACGCATACCAGAGCAGGTCGAGCGCGAGGAGCGCGAAGACGGCCTGCGCCGCGAGCGGCGCTCGTCCGAGCAGGCCGAACCCGTCCTTGGGCACGGCCGCCGCGGCGACGAGCGAGACACCCACCGTGGCGACCTGCTCGACCACCACGGCCAGTCCGATGAACGGCAGATCGCGCTCGACCAGGCTGCGCCTGGTCATGGACCAGCGGTCCAGCAGCGGGTTGATTCGCTCGACTGCGAAGACGACCACGATGGTGATGCCAGTGAGCAGGCCTATCGCCGCATCACTGCTGAGGCTCCCGCGGAGGGCCGCCCAGATCCCCGCGCCGGTGACGAGAGCGAGTGTGGGATATGTTCCGTAGGTGAGAAGCGGCTTCGCCGGCTTGTCCAATTCCATGTCGCCATGCTCCGACTTCTACGAGGGACCCCGCTGCCCCGTGAACGCGAACCACTTGTCCTCGGACGCGGATCCGATGGCCGCGCAGGTCCTCGCGTTCGGCGCCGCCCATGGTGTCGCCGCGGTATCGCCCGACCAGACGTGGGAGTTGCTGGAGCGTGCGGGTGTGTGGCATCCCGGTCTGGAGTTCGCCGCATGGACGGACACGACGGCCCTCGGCGGGCTGCTCGGGCCGATCATGCTGAACAGCCCGGACGTCCGGACCGCTCTCGACGACCTCTGCCTGTTCCATCCGATGTTCGACCGGGACCGAATCGACGTGGCGCGGACGTCCAGGGGCGTGTCGCTCTCGGTACTGTCCGCAGAAGGCGGACCTTCACATCCGGACACGGTGGACGCGGTCTTCGCCCTGTTGTGCCGGACGGTCCGACGCCTGGCCGGGCATCAGGCCGCCCCTGCCGAGGTCAGGTTCCGGCGGCCGGCTCCCGTCGATCCGGGCGTCTACGACGCCCTGTTCGGGCGCGTGGTCTTCGCCGCACGCGCCGACGTATGTCTCTTCGGCGAAGCCGCGCTGAGCGTTCCGATCGTCCAGGCCGATCCAGTCGTGCGGTCAATGCTGCGGCCGTACGCGCAGCGGCGGGCCACTCACCGGCAGGTGTCGTGGGCGGCTGCCGTGGGGAAACTGCTCGCCGACGGGGTCACAGAACTCACCGATGCGGCGCGGGCGCTTGCGGTCAGCACCCGGACGCTGCAATCGCGCCTGGAAGGAGAAGGCACGTCGTTCGCGGCCCTGGCCGATTCCCTCCGGCGCGAGCGGGCCCTGGGCATGATCGCCATGCCCGATCTGCCTGTGACGGTGATCGCGGCCCGGCTCGGGTTCGCGACGCCGTCCGCGTTCACCCGGGCGTTCCGGCGCTGGACCGGCATGTCGCCCTCCCGGTATCGGCAGCCCGAGGCACGCTGAACGCGACTGGGCTTCTCCGGCACTGCGCCGACGGAGTTGTTGCCTCTCCTGAGCTGCGGCCGAACCGCGGAACCGCTCGTCTAGAGTGACGGCGTGAGCCTGGTGAGCGCGTTCGTACCGATCTGGATCCTCACCACCCTCGGGTACGCGGCGAGACGGCGGGGCCTGCTCGGGGAGGGCGCGGCCTCGGCACTGGGGCGCTTCGTGTTCCATCTGGCGATGCCCGCCGCGCTGTTCGCGAAGCTGTCGGTGACGCCGGTGGCGGGCTACGACTACCGGTCGCTGTTCGCCTTCGGTGCGAGCACCGCCGTCGTGATCGGCGCAGGGTGGCTCGGCGTCAGCAGGCTCCACCACCGCAAGGCGGGGGAGCGGCCGGTGTGGGGCATGGCCGCGGGCTACGTGAACTCGGCGAACCTCGGTATCCCGATCGCCCAACAGGTGCTGCACTCCGTCTCGTTCCTGGCCGAGGTGGTGCTGTTCCAGGTGTTCCTGGTGACGCCGGTCATCCTGGTCGCGCTGGACCGGCACGGCGACGCGGCAGGCCGGGTGCGGCTGCGCCGGATCGCGAGCCTGCCGGTCCGCAACCCCGTCATCCTCGGCTCCGCTCTCGGGGTGGTGTGGTCGACCGCCCGTCTCCCCGTGCCCCAGGCCGTCTCCGGGTCGCTCGACCTGCTGGCGGCGGCGGCCGTGCCCGTGGCCCTGGTCGCGCTCGGCGCCTCCCTGCACAGCGACTCGGCGGTGCGCGTGCCCCGTGCGGAGACCGCTGTGATCACCGCGCTCAAGCTGGCCGTCCAGCCGCTGGTCGCCCTCGGCTTCGGTCTGCTGCTCCACCTGACACCCGCCCAGCTGCTGGCGGTGGTCGTCTGCGCGGGCCTGCCGACGGCGCAGAACACCTTCATCTTCGCGCAGGAGTACGGCGTCGGCGAGGCGCTCGCAAGCCGTGTGGTCATCGTGACCACGGTCTTCTCCCTCGGCACCCTCGCCGTGACGGCGGCCCTGCTGAAACCCTAGACGGGCAGGTCCGAGCCACACGGCTAGTGCCGGTCGCGTCGCGCCGTGAACGCGGCCGCGTCGGCGTCCAGCTCGGCGCGGGTGGCCGAGAGGAGGCGGACCTCCTCACCCGCGCGAGCCGCCAGGGCGGCGAGGATGCGGGAGACGCGGAGCTCGCCCGTGTAGGCGGAGAGGTCGTCCGGGGCGACCCACGCGGCGTCGCGGATCTCGTCCGGCTGGAGGCGCAGCGGCGGGTGGGGGAGCGGGACCGCGCCCAGGTCGTAGTAGAACTGGACGCCCGGCATGTTCAGCAGATCGCCGCCGTCGCCCGAGGCCCAGGCCACGTGCAGCAGCCGCCCGGCGCGCAGCCGCAGGCCCGTCTCCTCGGCGAGCTCCCGCTCGGCCGCCTGCTCCGGGGTCTCGCCCGGATCGGTGACGCCGCCGGGACAGCCCCACGGCTCGCGGTTGCGGCTGCGCACCAGCAGGACCCGGCCGTCCGGGTCGGTGACCACGGAGGAGACCGCGGGGAAGGCGCGTGCGATCTCGCACAGGTAGGCGGGAACCTCGGCGGATCCGGATGAGGACACCGGCAGCACTCCTTGCGTGGTTCGGTTCGTGGACGGGGCACGCCGCCGCGTCGTCAGCCGCCGTGGCGGCGCTCGCGGGCGCCGAAGCTGCGCAGCCGTCGGGCATACAGGGCGTGCAGCGGGCCGGAGGCCTTCATGTCGTCCCTTCGCGGAGCCGGGCCGGTTCACGGGAGCGCAGCCTTGGCGGCATACTACGACGCGGATAGCACGCGCCGCGTGCCATTGCGACGACGTCCCCTGAAAGTGGAAGCGGAGGAGGGCCCGCGATGCAGACGGCCGACGCCCAACTGCTGATCCTGTGCGCCCTCGCGCGCGGGCCCCTGCACGGATACGCCGTCAACACCGCCGTCAAGGAGGTGACCGGTGAGCGCCTCGGGCGCGGCAGCCTGTCCAGCGCGCTGGCGCGGCTGGAGGCCAAGGGCCTGATCGAGCCGCTGGAGATGCAGGGACGGCAGCGCCCGCTGCGGCTCACCGACGCAGGGCGCGCCGTGCTGGAGCGGGAGCTGCACGCCACCGCGCTGGTCACCCAGCGCATGTTTGAGGCGGCGGTGCCGGACCGGGTGGCCTACCAGCGACGCCTCTCCGGCGTCGAGGCCCTGCACACCTACCGCGACGTCATGGTGCGGGCGCTCGCCCCCGTGCCGGGCCAGACCGTCCTCGACGTCGGCTGCGGGCCCGGCGGCGACGTGCCGTTGCTGGCCGGCGCCGTCACCGCGTCGGGCCGGGTCCTCGGCCTCGACCGGGAGCCGCGGATGGTGGCCGACGCGCGCGCCCGGCACGGTCAGCGGTCCGGAGTCGCCTTCCTGGGCGCCGACGCGCACGCGCTCCCCTTGGCGTCGGCCTGCGTCGACCGCGTCTGGATGCACCGGGTCCTCCAGCACGCCGCCGACCCGGCGCTCGTGCTGACCGAGACAGCCCGGGTGCTGCGTCCCGGCGGGCGCGTGGTGCTGGCCGAACCCGACTGGGAGACGCTGGTGTTCGACCATCCGGACCTGGAGGCCTCGCGCGCCTACACCCGGCACGTCGTGGACCGGATCATCCGCAACGCGGTGGTCGGCCGGCAGCTCGCCCGGCGCGCGACCGAGGCGGGGCTCGCGGTGGACGCCGTCGTGCCGGTCACCTCCGCGCTGCGCGACGCGGCGGAGGCCGACCGCGTCCTCGGCTTCCAGCGCAACGCCGAACGAGCGGTCACGGCAGGCTACTTGACGGCCGAGGCGGCACAGGGATGGCTGGACGCGCTGGCCGCCGGTCCGTTCCTGGCATCGGTGACGGTCCATGTTGTCGCCGCGTCGCGCGAGTGACCTTGCCGGCAGCTCCCGGGCGTACCCCGGCCAGCCTCTCGTCCGTCCGGCCCCACCTGTGATTACGTAGACGGTGCGTGGACGCAGTACCGAGGTGAGGGGCGTACTCCATGGCGCAGGACGCGGCGGGGCTGCTGGCCCGGGTCCGGGACGAACTGGCGCCGGACGCCGGGGACAACCGGCTGATCGGGAGGATCGCCGACGGAAGCGCGCCGCTGCGCGTGCTCGGCGAACTCGCCGCGCAGCAGCGGCGCATCATCGCGAGCGACCGGCGCAGCTTCCTCGCCCTGGCCACCCGCTGTGCGGACACCCCCGCAGGCGCGTACTTCGCCGACCTGGCCGCCGGGGAGAGCCAGGCGCTGGCGCTGCTGACGCCGTTCGCGGACGCCTGCGGCCTCGACGACGCGGCGCTGCGCGCCCGCGCCCCGCTCGCCGGCTGCCAGGCCTACCCCGCGTACCTCGCCTGGCTCGCCCTGAACGGCGACCCGGTCGGCGTGGTCCTCGCCCTCACCGCCAACTTCTCCGCCTGGGGCGGCTACTGCGCCACCGCAGCCCGCGCGCTGCGCGACCACTACGGGTTCGCGGACGAGGCCTGCGCGTTCTTCGACTTCTTCGCCGTGCCGGACACCGGGTCCGACGCCGGATCCGAGACCGCGCCGGATCCGGACGCGGATGCCCCCGCTCTCGCCGTTGTGGCGCAGTGGCAGGCCTCGTCGTCGGCGTCCGCCGAGCGCACCGACGGGCGGGACGTTTTCGAGTACGGCCGGTTGTTGCAGAGTTACGAGCTGATGTTCTGGAACACCCTCGCGGATCTGGCCGATCGGGCCGACCCGGCCGAGTGAGGCGGCCCGCAGCAGCTCGCACGTCACCACCACGGGCCCGTCCCGTGCCCGACCGAACGGAGCACGCCCACCATGGCCGACCCCTGTTTCGAGCGCCCGGAACCGCCGTACTACGCCGTCATCATCACCAGCCGCCTCAGCCAGGACCTCGACGGATACACCGAGATGGACCGCCGCATGGGCGAACTCGGGCGCGCACAGCCGGGATACCTGGGCCGTGAGTCGATGACCAACGGGAGGGGTGAGGACCTCGTCGTCCTCTACTACACCGACGCCGAGTCGGTGGCGGCATGGAAGGCGCATCCGGAACACTTGGAGGCCCAACGCCTCGGCCGGGAGCGCTGGTACGACAGCTACACGGTCGAGGTCGCCCGCGTCGAGCGCGGGTACTCCTTCCAACGTGACTGAGGAGCGGTGTCCATGAGCGAGCGCCAGAACCCCGTGACCGACGGCGTCCTGATGACCTTCGACGAGGTCCGGGACCGTGTTCTGGCGCGACTCGAGGGCATGACGGACGCCGAGTACCTGTGGGAGCCCGTCCCGGACTGCCGCACCGTCCGCGTGGGCGCGGACGGTGTCTCCCGCGCCGACGACCGGCCGGAGGAGACCCCGGGGCGGGCGCCCTTCACCACGATCGCCTGGCGCGCCTGGCACATCGGGTCCGACTGCCTGCGCGGCTACGGCCGCCTCTTCGGCGAGGAGCCGGCGACCGACGTCGAGCAGCAGCTCTGGCCCGCCACGGCCAAGGAGTCGATCGCCGCCCTGGCCGAGGACTTCGCGCGGTTCCGCGCGCACGTCGTCTCCCTCGGCGACGCGCGTCTGGTCGCGCCGATGGGCCCCGTGGCCGGCCCGTACGCCGACGACAGCTACCTCTCCCTCACCACCCACGCCATCGACGAGTGCGCCCACCACGGCGCGGAGATCGCCCTCCTGCTCGACCTCTGCGCCCACGGCCTGGGCCCCGGCCGGGCCTGAAGCGGCCCGGCCGGCCCCGTGCCTACGCCGCTGCGGGCCGGGGCAGACCGGCCCGGGTGCGGACGCTGAGCACCAGGCCCAGCAGGCAGCCGACGACGAGGCCGACGCCGTGGTTGTTGCGGATGGCACAGAGGAACAGGCCGGCCGCGGGGACGAGCAGGACGAGCGGGCTGTCCTTGAAGGTCCGTCCGAAGTCGCCGCCCCGCAGCAGGCAGACGACCGCCAGGGCGCCCACCAGACCACAGACGGCGACGGAGTCCCCGCCGCCGCGCGGCGCCCAGCCGCCCAGGCTGACCGTCTGGGCCGCGACGCCCGAGACGAGGAAGACGCCCAAGGTCCGCCACCCGCCGAGGACCGACTCGGCCACCACGCCGACCACCAGCAGCGCGGGCAGGTTGCACGCGATCTGGGCCGCACCCGAGGACTGCACCAGCAGCGCGGTCGCGGCCCGCCACCACTGCCCGTCGGACAGCGCGCCCGGCTGCCGCATCAGGTCGCCCACCACGGCGGGCGCCGCGTACTGGACCACGGCCATCACGGCCATGACCGCGAACAGCCCGAGCGCGACCCACGGCCGCGGCCGCCGCGCCGACGCGGCCCGCACCGCGGCGAGCACCTCACCCGGCTGCACCCCACCGCTCACCGCCCGTCCTCCCGCGCCCCCGTCCGCCGGCCCCACCAGCACCAGCGCCCGCAGCCCTGCCGTGACCACGGCGGCGGCGCAGGCGTACAACTCGATCTCGTGCGGCGACATCGTCGTTCCCCCGTTGCAGTTCTGCTTGTGGAGCCATGATCCCGTCCGCGTGCGCCGCCGTGCCAGCGCGGGCGATAACGGATCAGGCATGACAGACGTCACCCGACCAGCCGGACCCGCCACACGCGCGCGCCCGCGATCACCTGGATCCGAACAGACCCACCGGGGACGCATGCCGAGGGCGCGCTGCCAGGGCGAGTCCTGCCGGGCCGGAGTCAGCACGGCCCGGGCCTCGTCGACACTCCGATCGCCGAACTGACGGCCGGTCATGTCTGCTCCTCCGTTGCCGCGCACGGACAGCGCGCCCGAGGAGGAGTGTCGCGCCGGACGGCGCTCCGCGCGGCGTGCTACTCGGCCAGCAGGCCGGAGGCGAAGGTGTCGTGGGGGTTGCGGACGCCCGGGAGGGCGAAGAAGTAGCCGCCGCCGGTGGGGGAGACGTAGTCGACCAGGGGTTCGCCCGCGAGGCGGGACTGGACGGCGGCGAACTGGCGGGAGACGTCCTGCTGGTAGCAGCAGAAGACGAGGCCGAGGTCGAGGTTGCCGTCGGTGTCGAGGCCGCGTTCGTAGTTGTAGCCGCGGCGCAGGATCTGCTGGGAGGCGGTGGCCGGGGTGCGCGGGTTGGCCAGGCGGATGTGGGCGTCCATGGGGGTGAACAGGCCTGCGGGGTCCGCCTTGTAGCCGGGGATGTCGGTCTCGGCGGAGCCGTCCAGGGGCGCGCCGGAGTCACGGCGGCGGCCGATCATGCGTTCCTGCTCGTCCAGGGAGACGCGGTCCCAGAACTCGACGAGCATCCGGATGATGCGGATCACCTGGTAGGAGCCGCCCTCCGTCCACGCGGGCTCGCCGTCGCGGCCGCCGTGGGTCCACACCAAGGCGTCGGTGACGGCGCCGCTGGTGGTGTCGGGGTTGGCGATGCCGTCCTTGAAGCCGAGGTGGTTGCGCGGGGTGCCGCTCGGGCGGGGGGCCGAGTGGGTGCCGTCGATCTTCCAGCGGGCCTGGATCGCGCCACGGGTGTGCTTGGCGATGTCCCGCAGTGCGTGGGCGACGGTGTCGCGCGAGTCCGCGCACAGTTGCAGGGAGAGGTCGCCGTGCAGCTCGGTCGAGTGGGCCATGTCGTCGTCCGGGAAGACCGGCATGGCCGTCAGCTTGGCGGGTCGCCGCGAGGCGAGGCCGTAGCGCTGCTCGTCGAAGAGGGACGCCCCGACGCCGACGGTGACGGTCAGTCCGTCCGCGGGCAGCACCGGCCCGAGCGTGCCGCTGTCGGCGGGCGCGGAGGCCAGGTCGGTGGCCGCGACCGAGCCGCCCGCGGTCAGAAGGCGGACGCGGTCGGTCAGTACGGCGAAGAGCTCCCGCAGCGCCGCCCGGTCGGGGGCGATCACGTCGAAGGAGACGAAGCTCGCGGCCGCCTGCGGCGGGGTGAGGATGCCGGACTGGTGCGGACCCTCGAACGGGATGACCCGCCCCGAGCCGGACGAGGAGACCGACGCCGACGAGGAGGCCGCGCGGGCGGAGTCCGCCGCCGTCGCGCCCAGCGCCGCCGCGCCGACCATGCCCGCCGTCGCCCGTTGCAGGAAGCCGCGGCGCCCGAGGGAGAGCTGAGGGTCGCTCATGGTCAGGCTCCGTTCCGCGGGCTGAGCAGGTTGGGGAGGGCGGCGAGCTGCTCCAGCAGCGCGCCCAGCACACCGTCGAGGCGCTCGCGCGTGGTCCGGTCGAGCGAGGAGGCCGCGGGCCAATCCGCGGCGCTGCCATGGGCAGCGGCGAGTTGGCCGCGCAGCGTGGCGAGGCCCTGGTCGAGGGTCTCGACGAGCCCGGGGTCGCGGTCGCGCACCAGCGGGGCGAGCAGCGACACCACCTCCACGGTGCCCTGCGCGTTGGCGTCGAGCGTGGCCAGCGTCGTGCCGGAGCCCTGGTCCTCCTGGCCGGTGAGCTGGAACTGGAGGGCGTTCTCCAGGATCTCGTGCGCCCGCAGCGGCAGGTCCTCGGAGTCGATGTCCTCACTGGGGAAGTCGGCGATCAGCCCGTTGACGTCGGTGACCAGCTTCCGCGTCAGCGGGCGGACCTTGTCGGCGGGGGCGCCGTGCCACAGGGCGTGCTCGATCGCGAGGAAGCCCGTCCAGCCGGGATCGTCCGCGCCGCCGGGAAGGCCGTCGGGGCGACCGTCGATGTCGCCGTCGAAGTCGCCGAAGGAGTTGTACGCGGCGCCGAGCCGCTCGTAGGCCAGGTGCGCCGGCAGCCAGTCCGTCCGCGCGGCTCCGAGGTTCCCGCGGGCGACATCGGTGTCGAGGGTGCGCGCCGCGTCCAGCAGGTGCGGCAGCGCGGCCGCGACGTAGGCGCGGTAGGCGGTGACCGGCTGCTCCAGCTCCTGGCTGGCCATCGGCGGGTATCCGGTCTCCGTGTCCGTCGCGGAGCCGCTGACGACGACGGTGGACGAGGTCAGCACCGGGCCGTCGGAGAAGACGCAACGCAGCGCGTACCGCCCTGCGGCCAGCGAGGCGGACAGGGGCAGCGCGTGGTTGGGGCCGAGCCAGCGGATCTCGGCGTAGGCGCGGGCTCCGGTGGGGTCGGTGACGTAGACGCTGACGAAAGTGGCCGCGCCGTCGCGCACCTCGAAGTCGACGGGCCCGGCGGGGAGCCGCGCCGGCGGCGCGCCGCAGGCGTGCTTGTCGACGGTGACGGCGAGCGTCGCCGGTCCGGCCTCGGCGGAGCCGTCGAGCGCGAGCGTGACGCCGAGGGCGCCGCCCGCCACCGCCAGGGCGAGCGCCCCGGCGAGCAGCGGACGGCGGAGCAGGGGACGAGCGGTCAACGCTCAGCCCCAGATGTCGGTGATGGGCGTGGCGTTGGCGGCGCTGCCGGTCTTGGCCAGGCCGTACATCTGCTCCAGCGTGGAGAGGACGTTGTAGTGGTTGATCTTCTCGCTGTACTTGCCGGTGACGACGTTCGCGCCGGAGAAGATCGTGGCGATCTGGTTGCTCTCGGAGGAGTCGTCCTCGTCCCAGGTGACGATGAGGAGGCTGTTGTTGGCCTTGGCCCAGGTGGCGTAGGCGGACATGTTGTTCTTCAGCCAGGTGTCGCCCTGCGCGACGGTGCCGTCGTGCATGTCGTCGTTCAGGTTCGGGATGACGAACGACAGGGTCGGCAGGCTCGCGTAGTTGGAGCTGGACGGGAAGGCGCTGAACGCCACCGAGTCCGAGCCCGGGACGTTGCTGAAGTTGATCCACGGCGAGTGCTTGCGGGCGTACGCGCCGGAGCTGCACGTCGTCGAGCCGGTGCTCGGCAGACCCTCGGAGTAGCCCTTGAAGGTGTCGCCCGCGCCCAGCAGCTCAGAGCCGAGGTTGGCCGTGGTGCCCTCGCTGACGGGACACTTGTCGGAGCTGAGCCCGAAGGTGCTGCCCGCGAAGAGCGCCATGTAGTTGGGCTCGCTCGGGTGCGTGACCGCGAAGGACTGCGTCATCAGCGCCCCGCCGTTGGCCAGGGAGTTGATGTAGGGGGCGGAGCTGCTGCCGATGATCTCGTTGTAGGCGTGGTTCTCCTCCATCACGACCACGACGTGCGAGTAGGTCGGCAGAGCGGAGGCCGCGAGCTGGGCGTGCACGGCGCCGGCCTTGGGCGCGGCGGTCTGTGCGCCGGCCTGCGGCGCGAGCGAGAGAGCGGCGATCCCGGCGGTCGCGGCCGTGACGGCGGCGGCGAGGGCGAGGCGGGACTTCGGACGCATGGGGTTCACTCCCGGGGCGAGGTGATCGTGCATGCTCGGATTACCTGTCAGCGTGCATGCTTTCCACGGCAGATGCCATAGAGCTGACGAGTCCGCGTCACGTTGGTGAACTGTTGCCGACCGCGCCTGGGAGTCAGGCCCGCTCCCAGCGCCGCTCCCTGCCCCGGGAGTCGTGTCGAAAAGGGCCGCTCGGCCGGGTCGAAGGGTGTGCCGGGCTCAGGCGGCGTGGCCGGGGCGGATGATGCCGCGGCGGCGGAGCCCGAGGAGGGCGCGGCGTGGCTCGGAGGCGCGCTGCTCCGTCTCGGGGCGAAGGATCGTCGTGCGCTGGAAGTTGCACGGCGTGGGCACCGGAGCGGGGTGCTGCGCGGCGTTGGCTTGGAGGGCGACGCTGACCAGGGTGGCGAGCAGGTCGATGTCCGCGTCGCACTCCACCAGCACCGTCACCCACCCGGAGTCGGGGTGGAGGCGGACCGCCGTCGACTCGCGCAGGCGTTCGTCCAGGCGCGCGATGGCGGCCGGGGTCAACTGCACGTCGGTCTGCGGGCCGGTGTGGAAGTGCACGATCTCCCGGCCACCCGAGGAGAGAGATGTACCTACCCCACAAGAGGATTGACCGGACGTCAGATCGGGCCAGTCGACGAGTTGTTCCCTGGCGCGTTCCGCAGCCGACATATGAACATCCTTGCGCCCGCCGTGAGCAGTGTTGGTTTGAGCCTACTGCACACGGCGGGCGCGTGGAGGACCTGTGAGCGCCCGGTTTCCCGACGGTGTCCGCGACGCGACGAGAGGGATCTCTCGTCGCCTACCCCACGGGCGATCAGTTGGTCATGGTCACCTTGTTCAGGCCGGCCGGCTGGTCCGGGTCGATACCGAGGCGCCGCGCGGTCGCCAGGGCCAGCTGCTGGCCGCGGACGGTGGCCGGAACGCACTCGCCGAGGTGTCCGAGCGCGGGCCAGGACAGGTCCGCCTCGGGCTCGACGCCGGCCAGCAGGGTCGGGGCGCGACGGGCTGCCAGCGTGGAGCGGAGGTCGAGGGTGTCGGCGTCCGCCGGGCCCGAGCCCGCGAGGAGGAGCGCGGGGGCGTCCGGGCCGCAGACGGCTATCGGTCCGTGGCGGAAGTCCGCCGTGGAGAAGCCGTGCGCCATCAGGCCGGTGGTCTCCTGGAGCTTCAACGCGCTTTCCAGCGCCGCCGGATAGCAGGCGCCCCGCCCGACGACCGCCAGCCGGTCGTGCTCGGCGAGCAACCGCGCGGCGCGCTCCGCGCCCTCCGCGTCCGCGAGCACCCGCGCCACCGCCTGTGGGAGCTCGCCTGCCTGCGTCCGTGTCAGCCCGCCGGGCCCCTCGGGGGCGAGCCCGCTTGCGACGGCCAGCACGGCGAGCAGCTGCCCGGTGACGGTCTTCGTGGCCGGGACCGCGACCTCGGGCCCCGCCTCCAGGGCGATGGACAGGTGGGCCGCGTCCGCCAGAGCCGATCCGCCGTCGTTGGTCACCGCGATCACCCGCGCGCCCGCGGCGGCGTAGCGGTGGGCCAGGTCGACGATCTCCGGCGTGCGGCCGGACTGCGAGAGCGCGACCAGCAGCCAGCCCCGGAAGCCCTCGGGCACCCTGCCGTAGGCGGTGGCCACGCTCGGCGCGACCAGGCAGGTCGGCAGGCCCGTCCCGAGCTCCACCGCGTAGCGGCCGAGGAGGGCCGCGTGGTCGGAGGAGCCGCGGGCGAGGAAGGCGACGCCGAGCGGCGGCACGCCGTCGGTCAGGGCGGCGACCTGGGCGGTCAGCGCGGGCCAGCGCTCGACGAGCGCGGCCAGCACCTCCGGCTGCTGGCGCATCTCGGCCTCCATGCGCGCGCCCGGGGCGGCGGCGAGCTGGGTGGTCGTCATCGAAGGGCTCCCAGGGGTGCGGTGGGACGCGGACGGCTGCCGCCGTCGGGGCGGCGACGCTGGTGCAGGCTGTCGAGGGCGAGCGTGACCGCGCCGTGCAGCGAGGCGTCACGGAGGAAACGGGCGGGCCGCAGCTCGGGCGGGAACGGGGTGGCGCCCCCGATCAGGCGCTCCAGGGTCGGCAGGATCACCTCGGCGGCGGCCATCATGCCGCCGCCCAGCACGATCCGTGCCGGGTCGGCGAAGGCGGAGAGGTTGGCGAGGGTGACGGCCAGCACGGTCAGTGTGTGCTCGACCAGCTCGCGGGCCGCCGGATCGGGGCTGCGGAACAGCTCGGCGGCGCTGACGCTGCGACCCAGCAGTTCGGCGGCCCGTTCTCCGAGGCCCTTGCCGCCGACGAACTCCTCCAGCGGCGCGTGTCCGGACGCGACGGCGTCCACGGGCGCGCCACCGGGGTTGACGTAGCCGATCTCCCCGGCGGCCTGGTGCGCACCGGCGAGCACCCCGCCGCCGACGGTCAGCGCGGCCGCGATGCCGGTGCCGAGGCTCACGTAGAGGCCCGGGTCCGCGTCGCGCAGCGCGCCGAAGCGCAGCTCGGCGAGCGCGCCCGCCCGCACGTCGTTGGCGACGGCGACCGAGGGGGTGTCCAACTCCTGGGCGAGGCGCGCCGACAGGGCGAGCTTCTCCCAGCCGGGGAGGTTGGGGGTGAGCAGGATCCGGTCGGCCTGGACGATGCCCGGTGCGACGGCCGCGTAGGCGGAGACGGTCGTGCCGTGGCACTCGCGCGACACGCGGGCCAGGCGTCGGGCGGCCTCGGCGGTGCGGGCGAAGGTCTGGTCGGGACCGTGTTCGGCAAGGGTGTCGAGGCGCTCGCGGGCGAGCAGGCGGCCGCGGGCGTCCGCGAGGGCGAGCTCGGTCTTGGTGCCGCCGAAGTCGATGCCGATGACCGTGCGCGGCGCCTCGTCGGCAGCGCCGTCGTCGGACGGCGCCGCGTCGGGGCTTTCGGTGCGGTCGGAGGTGTGGGTGCGGTCGGAGGTCTCGTAGGGGTGGGGAAGCGGTGGGGGGTCCTGCGGCGTCACGGGCATCAGGGTGTTCCTCGGGTGCGGGCCGGCCGGGGCGGGAAGGCGTGCCCCGGCCGGCCCGCGGGTTCGGTGGTTCGGTGGATCAGGTGGCGGAACCGGCGAGTTCGGCGGCCTGCTGGTCGGCGAGGAACTGCTCGCGGATCTGCTTCTCGCCGAAGGGCCAGACCTTCTCCACGCGGGACCAGATCAGGTAGGCGACGACGCCGAGGGCGACCCAGCCGAGGGACCACTCGATGGGGTGCACGCCCGGGTTGGCCTTGTCCGCGTAGCCGTAGATGACCAGCCAGCCGATGCCCGCGACGACGCTGGGCAGCGGGTAGAGGAACATCTTGTACGGGCGGGCCAGGTTCGGCTGACGCTTGCGCAGCACGGTGACGGCGGCGATCTGGGCGAGCGCCTGGATGATCACCATCACGGTGGTGAGCAGGGTGATCAGGATGCCGAGCGGCGGGTGCGTGGCGGTGTTGCCGATGTGCCGGGCGAAGAGGAAGCCGGCCGCGGTGATGGCACCCATGCTGAGCAGGCCGAGGACCGGGAAGTTGTGCTTGGGGTGCAGCTTGGCGAAGGACTTGAAGAAGACCTGGTCGCGCGCGGCGTCGTAGGGCACCCGGGAGCCGCCGAGCAGACCGGTGAAGACGGAGGCGAAGGCGGTGATGAGGATCAGCCAGGTGACCACGTCGGCGGTGGTCTTGCCGAAGGTCTTCTCCAGCACGGCGGAGGCGACCGACTGGGAGGCGACGTTGTTCGGGTCGAGCATGTCCTGCCAGCGGATCACGCCGAGGACGCCGATCTGCAGCAGCAGGTAGATCGCCATGATGGCGACGATGGACCAGATGATGGAGCGCGGCAGGACCCGTCCCGGGTTCTTCACCTCGGCGCCCATGTAGGCGGTGGTGTTGTAGCCGAGGTAGTCGTAGATGCCGATGGTCAGACCCGAGGCGAAGCCGATCCAGAACGCGCCGTGGGTGAGCTGGATCGCGTGTGCGGGCCAGGTGAAGGCCAGCGACGGGTGGAAGTGCGTGAACGAGGCCAGGATGACGGCGGCGACCGAGACGATCATGACCGCCCACATCACGACGGTGACCTTGCCGATGTTCTCGATCTTGCGCCAGAGCAGCAGCACGACCAGCGCCACCACGCCGACGCCGACGATGTCGCCCTGCCCCGTGGTGAGCTTCGGGAACAGGTAGCCGAGGTACTGCACCAGGCCCTGGACGCCGGTCGACATGATCAGCGGGATGAAGAGCATGGCGGTCCAGACGAACAGGAACGGCATCAGCTTGCCGCTGCGGTACTGGAACGCCTCGCGCAGGTAGACGTAGGTGCCTCCGGAGCCCGGGAGCGAGGCGCCGAGCTCGGCCCAGATCAGGCCGTCGGCCAGGGCGAGGATCGCGCCCGCGATCCAGCCGATGACGGCCTGCGGCCCGCCGAAGGCGGCGACCATGAGCGGGATCGTGACGAACGGCCCGATCCCGCACATCTGACTCATGTTGATGGCGGTCGCCTGGAACAGGCCGACCTTTCTGGACAGTCCGGGCGATCCGGCCGGGTCGGACATCGGGGGCCTCCGTGGGGAGCTGCGAGAGTGGGGTGGGGCTTGTAAAGTTAAATTCCTTTACTAGTGCCGTCAAGCCTCCGGGCGATCACAGTTGTCTAGAGTTGAGGGCCGACGACCGAGGCTGAACCACCCGAGAAGCTGGAGCCCGTGGACGAGCAACCCTGGAGCCGCACGCGACTGCGCAGCAACAACGAGCTGCTGCTGCTCGAACACCTGCGCACCGTCGGCGCCGCGAGCCGCGCCCAACTCGCGCGCGACACCGGCCTGTCCAAGCCGACGGTCTCCAGCGCGCTGGCTGCGCTGGAACAGGGCGGCCTGGTGCGCGAGGTCGGCACGATCGTCCCCGAGCGCGGGCGCAGCGCCGTGCTCTACGAGCCGGACCCCACCGCCGGCTACGTCCTCGGCGTCGACATCGGCCGCGCCCGGCTGCGCATCGCCGTCGCCGATCTCGCGGGCCGCATCCAGGCCCGCGTCGACGTCCCCAACGAGGGCGAGACGGCCGACGCCGTGGCCGACGCGGTCGCCGCGGCGACGAAGCGCGCCCTCGCGGAGGCCGGCGTCGGCGCCGACCAGGTCGTCCACGCCGCCGTCGGCACCCCCGGCGTCTTCGACGCCGGATCGGGCCGGGTGCGCTACGCCGTCAACCTGCCCGGCTGGGGCAGGGCCGGCCTGGTCCAGCAGCTGCGCGCGCAACTCGGCGGCCCCGAGCTGTCCCTCCACAACGACGCCAACCTCGCCGCCCTCGGCGAGTACGCCTTCGGCGCGGGCCAGGACAGCCGCCTCTTCGTCTACGTCCTCGTCGGCACCGGCCTCGGCATGGGCGTCGTCGCCGACGGCGAACTCTTCACCGGCGCGCACGGCGCGGCCGGGGAGATCGGCTTCCTGCCGCTCTCGCTCACCTCGCCGGACGCCGCCACGGCCGCCGCGGGCAGACGCGGCACGCTGGAGGACGCGGTCGCGGCCGACGCCATCGTGCGCACCGCCCGTGAGCTCGGCCTGCGCGACGCCCCGACGGCGAAGGACGTCTTCGACGCGGCCCGCGCGGGCGACCCGCGGGCCCAGGAGGCCGTGGCCCGCGAGGGCGAGCGCCTCGCCCTCGTCGTCGCCGCGGTCACCGCCGTTCTCGACCCCGACCTCGTCGTCCTCGGCGGCGGCGTCGGCCACAGCGCGGACCTGCTCCTCGATCCCGTCCGCGACGCCCTCGCCCGGATGACCCCGCTCCGCCCGGAGGTCGCCCCGAGCACCCTCGGCGACGACGCGGTCCTCCTCGGCGCCATCGCCTCCGCCCTTCGCGTCGCCCAGGCGGCGGTCTTCGAACGCCACGCGACCAGCGCGGGCTGAGGAACGACGGCGGCCCTGACGCACCGTGAGGTGTGTCAGGGCCGCCGTCATCCGCGCTCCGGGCGCGAGGGCAGAGCTGCGCCTCAGTAGGAGGCGGTGGTGGCGGTCGAGGTGTTCGAAGTGATCTTGATGGTCGACTGCGCGAACGAGGTGACGCCGCCGTCGTCGACCATGTTGGTCCAGACGCTGGTCTGGCCGTCGCTCATGGTGACCTTCTCCTCGACGCCGTCCGTGTTGCGGTGGATGACGGCGGTGTACTCGTTCGGCCCCCAGGCCGGGCAGTGGGTGCCGCAGGTGGTGCCGCCCGCAGGGGCGTTGAGGGTCAGCCGGGCCCAGGCCGCGTGGCAGCTGACGCTGTAGCGCAGCTCGATGGTGCCCATGGCCCCGCCGCCGATCGGGCTCATGACGGTGGCGCTCTCCATGGTGGTGGCGTCGCTGGCGCAACCGGTCGCCATCGGGTCCTGGCCCGTGTAGGTGGTCCCGACGGCGTTCGCGCTTCCGGTGGCGCCGATCAGACCGGCACCCATGACGGCGGCGACGACGAGGCCGCGAACGGCGCGGTTGAGCTTCACGGACATGCGTGTTCCTTTGCTTGGTATTGCTCGGGTTTCCGTGCCAGGAAAGAGGAGTGGGGCAGCCCGGCGCAGACGATAGCCCACATTGATGGTGTACGGGAAACTCCATTCCTCTTCGCCGCGGCTCGTATTTCTGACGGGTTGCCAGCAAATACCGACGGGTCATCAGATATCCGGGAGCACTGGGGAGACATTTCCTTGCATGTCCAGATTCCGCGTCACGGTCCGGTGGCGAATCGATCACGATGACCGCAGGTCAGGCATGAAAGCGCGGGCCCCGGCCGAGGTCGGGGCCCGCGCGTGGTCAACCGGTCGGTGAGAGCTACGGATTCACGGTGATGGTGAACGTCGACGTCGTGTTCTGGATGTTGACGTCGTCGTTGTTCTCCACCAGGTGGTTGAAGGTCACCGAGCCGACCGCCGGGCCCTGGCCGGATTCCGGCAGGGGGTTGGCCCAGATGCCGTAGCCGGACCTGCCCGTGCCGTAGGCGTCGTTGTCGGCGTGCGCGCCGGTGATCGTGGTGTTGGTGAAGACCGTGTCGGTGACGGGGTCGAGGGCGCTGCCTCCCGAGTAGTCGGTCTGGAACATGATGCCGCTGTAGGTGGGATCGGTGATGGTCGCGTCGCTGACGCGGATGCCCTGGAACGGCTGGGTCGCCGAGAAGGCCCAGAGGGCCGGGAAGACCTGCTGGCCCCAGAAGTGGCCGCCGTCCCGGGTCAACGAGAAGTTCTTGACGACCGTCTGCGGTGACGACTCGAAACCCTCGAAGGCGTAGCCGAAGTTGAGCGAGGAGATGGTCAGGCCCGAGTAGCACAGGGTGTCGGACACGGTGAAGTTCTGGATCGTGTTGCCGCCACCGCCGTAGACCGCGACGCCCGCCGCGCGCCACGGCGTCATCGCCGTGACGTTCTGGATGGTGTTGTTCTCCAGCTTGCCGCCCGGGTTCTGGTCCTGGGCCGCGAAGAGGGCGAAGCTGTCGTCGCCGGTGCTGCGTGCCTCGTCGTTGGAGATCAGGTTGCCCTGGCTGCCGTTGGTGAGGTTGATGCCGTCCGCCATGGTGTCGCGGATGCGCATGTTGGTGAAGGTGGAGTTCTGCACGTTGGAGGCGCCCCAGACGCCGACCACGTTGTGCTCGATCCAGACGTTGTCGATCGTGATGTTCGACATGTTCCGCAGGTCCCAGGTGTGGCCGGGGCCGTCCTGGCGGGTGGTGTAGTTGCCGAACCAGGCGAAACCGGTGAACGTCGAGCCGCCGGCGCCGGTCTGGAGGTCCCAGCCGGTGTCCGTGTCGGTCTGGTTCTGTGGCGCCACGAACTGGCTGTACCAGACGCCCGCGCCGACGACCTTGACCGGCTTGCCGTAGACCTGGAGCCGACCGGTGATCGCGTACTGGCCGGCGGGCAGGTACACGCCGGTCCAGGTGCCGGTGGTGTCCATTCGCACCTTGTCGAGGGCGTTCTGGACGTCGGTCTGGGTGAAGCCGCCGGGTACCACCAGGTGGGTCGGGTCGGGGTCGGCGGTGGGGGAGGTCTGCTCCAGGTTCATGAAGTCGATCGCGTACTGGGAGGAGTTGGACGCGTCCTTCTGCAGCGTGAAGACCGTGCCCTGCGGATACGACTGCGCGAGCAGGAAGCTGGACTCGTCGTAGATGTGGCGCGGCGAGCCGGCGCTCGGGCTGTCGCCGGGGCTGGTCTCCGAGCCGTAGAGCCAGGCGTAGTGGGAGGTGAGGTTGAGCGGCTGGACCAGCTTGCCGTTCGCGTACAGGTCCAGGGTCGCGTTGGTGCCGCCGCCGCCCGGGGCGTCGGGGATGGAGTAGCGCAGCACGAAGGTGTCCGTCGCCTCGCGCGAGGTCCAACTGACCGAGTCGCCGGTGGTGTCCAGGGTCACCGCCTCGCGCCCGGTGGCCTCACCGGCGATGTCGCCGACGGTGCGGTTCGGGCCGACGATCGCGGCCGCGCCGCCGAGGACGCCGGCGGTGGACTTGTAGGAGTCGTAGGGCATGTTGGCGCCCTGGCCGACGAAGAAGGGGGTGTCGCTGGTCAGATGCGGCTGCTTGACCGGCAGCTCGTTCGCGTCGGCGGCGAGCACCAGGTGCGCGGTGTACTTGCCGTTGACCGCCGTCCACGAGCCGAGGCTGATCGGCGACGTTGTGGCCCCGGGCGCGATCGAGCCGCTGACCGAGCCGGTGAGGGTGGTGACGGTCGTGCCCGTCGCGTCCAGCAGCGTGAGCGTGAGGCCGTGGCTGCCGCTCGTGGTCGCGATCGTGCCCTGGTTCTTCACCGTGGCGGTGAAGTTGACCGTGTTGCCCGCGGCCGGGTTGCTCGGCGTCCAGGAGAGCGTGCCGACCAGGTCGGCGGACTGGACCGGGGCGACCGTGAGGTTGGCCGGGTTCGTGTAGCTCTGGTCTGCGGTCAGGTTGAAGTTCTTCTTCGACTCGTCGACCTTGGTGGTCAGTTGGTAGCTTCCGGCGCTCTGCGTGCCGATGTTCGCGGAGACCGTCTGGGTCGCGCCGGGCGCGAGCGCGCCGACGGTGGCCGAGCCGACCTTGGTGGTGCCCAGATAGAAGCCGACGTCGGTCGCGACCGAGGCCGCGGTGCCGCCGTTCTTCACCACGGCGGACGCGGTGACCGAGTCCGTCTCCACCGGCGCGGACGGCGACCACGAGCTGGAGGACACCGTCAGGTCCGGGTTCGGCGCCGGGGTGCCGTAGACCTCGAGCTCGGCCACCTGACCGCCGGGCGCGCCGCTATTGGACGTGACCGAGAGCTCCACGTCCGCGACCCGGCCGGAGACGGGGATGGTGACGGTGTTCTGGTTGCCGCTCGGATCGAAGGAGTACGACGTGGCGGCCACCAGTGTGGTGAACGTCGAGGAGCTCTGCTCACGCCCCAGCACCGCGATCGTCTGCGTGCGCGCCGACCACGCCGAGGCCGGGTTGAGCTTGACCACGACGGAGGACAGGTCGGCGTTGGCCCCCAGATGCACCGTCAGCTGCGAGGGGTAGGAGGATCCTTCGAAGTAGGTGGTGACGTCGCCGTCGTTCGCGTTGGCGGGCGCGTAGGTGTACGTGTACGCCGTGCCGTCGATCGGCTTGTGCAGGGCCAGATCGGTGGAGGTTCCGCCGGACCCGGTCCGGGTGACCGTGTTCGACGCGGCGGATTCGAGCCCCGCGGCGTCGGTGGCCGTCACGTCGTAGGAGACGGTCAGGGTGTCGGCGACGGAGTCGGTGTAGGTCAGCGTCGAACCGCTCACGGAGGCGAGCCTGCTGCCGTTGCGGTAGATGTCGTATCCGGTGACCCCGACCTGGTCGGAGGCGGCAGACCAGGTCAACGCGACCTGCCCGGAGGCCGGTTGGGTGTACGCGAGGTTGCTCGGCGCGGTGGGCGGCGTGGCCGACGCGCCGGTCCGGGTCACGCTGTTGCTGTTCGCCGACTGGTCGCCCGCCGCGTCGCGGGCGCGGACGAAGTAGGTGACGGTGGAGGTGGTCGGCGGATTGTCGGTGTAGGTCGTCGCCGTGGACGGGACGGAGGTCAGGAGCGTGTTGTTCGCGTAGACGTCGTACGCCGTCACGCCGCTGCTCGTGGACACCGTCCAGGTGAGCGTCACGGCCCCGGCGGCGTTCTGCGAGTAGGCCAGATTGGTGGGCGCGGCGGGCGGCTGCGCGGCGCCGGAGGGGCCGTAGACCGCGAACTCGGAGATCTGGCCGGCGGGCCAGGCGGTGTTGGCGGTGATCTTCAGCCGCACGTAACGCGTGGTCGCCTGGCTGAAGTTGATGGTCACCGTGTTCCCGGTGGCGGGATCGAAGGTGTAGCCGGCGGAGGCGGCGAGGTCACTGAAACTGCTGCCGTCCGTGCTGCCCTGGACGGCGAGCGTCTGGGTGCGCGCACCCCACGAGGTGGAGGGCGGCAGCTTCAGCACGACCTGGTCGACCGCGACGGACGCGCCGAGGTCGACCTGCAGCCACTGCGGGAAGGCATTGTCGGTGGACTCCCAGTAGGTCGACGCGTCACCGTCGTTCGCGTTGGAGGCGACGTAGTTCTGGGTGTGTCCGGAGTCGCTCATGGTCTTGCCGAGGGCGAGGTTCGTGGACGCGGTTGAGCTGCCGTAGATCTCGAACTCGGAGAGCTGGGCGGCGCTCCAGCCGCTGTTCGCGGTGACGTTGACCCGCACGTAGCGGGTGCTCGTCGCACCGAAGTTGATGGTGACGGTGTTTCCGGTGCCGGGGTCGAAGGTGTAGGTCGACGACGCGACGATCGTCGCGAAGGTGCTTCCGTCGGTGCTGCCCTGGACGCTGAGCGTCTGGGTCCGGGCACCCCACCCGCTCGGGAGCTTCAGCACGACCTGGCCGATGCTCGTCGCCGAGCCGAGGTCGATCTGGGCCCACTGCGGGAAGGCGCCGTTGGCGCTCTCCCAGTAGCTGGACTGGTCGCCGTCGTTGAGGTTCGCGGCGACGTACTGGCCGTTGGCGCTGGAGGCGCTGGCGCTCCTGCCCGCGGCCAGGTTGCTTCCCGCGGCGTGGGCGGGAGCGAGGGCTGTGCCGAGCAGCAGTGCGAAGAGCGTGGCGAGCACGGCGAGCAGCGCCGGCGCGCGCGTTCTTGCGTGGTTCATCGTCCCTCGGTTCCTGTGAACGGACGCCGAGGCGAGCCGCGCCCCTGACCCGGGCCCCCTCGCTGGTGGCGATGGTCTTCCGCGAATCTGTCGCAGATTTCCAAAGCTTCGCCAGGAAGTTACAGACGTGAGCGCATGCCGTCAATGGAAGCGGCAAACACCCCTAGCGGGCCGGCCCGGTCGAGCCGCGGACCACCAGCTCGGGTTCGAACAGGAGCTCCTCCGCCGCCACCGTCGCGCCCTCGATCTGGTTGACCAGCAGCGCGACGGCCGCACGGCCGAGTGCTTCGATCGGCTGACGGACCGTCGTCAGCGGCGGTTCCGTGCAGTTCATGAAGGCCGAGTCGTCGAAGCCCACCACGGAGACGTCGCCAGGGACGGACAGGCCCGCGCGTCGGGCCGCGCGGATCGCGCCGAGGGCGAGGGGGTCGCTGCCGCAGATGATGCCGGTGACGCCCGCGCGCAGCATGCGGCTGGCCGCCGCGTGGCCGCCTTCGAGGGCGAAGAGGGCGTGGGCGACCTGGTCCGGCAGGGCCTCGCGGCCGGCGCGGGCGCACTGCGCGGCGAAGGAGGCGAGCTTGCGCTGCGAGGGGATGTGGTCCTCAGGGCCGACGATCATGCCGATGCGTTCGTGGCCGAGTGCGGCGAGGTGGGCGAAGGCCTGCTCGACGGCGACGGTGTCGTCCGTCGAGACCTGGGGGAAGCCGAGGTGCTCGACGGCGGCGTTGAACAGTACGACGGGGATGCCCCGGTCGCGCAGGCGCGTGTAGTGCTCGTGGGGGGCGTCGGCCTCGGCGAAGTGGCCACCGGCGAAGACCACACCGGAAACCTGCTGGTCGAGCAGCATGTTGACGTAGTCGGCCTCGGAGAGGCCGCCCGCGGTGCGGGTGCACAGGACGGGGGTGAAGCCCCGCTGGGCCAGCGCGCCGCCGACGACCTCGGCCACCGCCGGGAAGATCGGGTTCTGCAGCTCCGGCAGGACCAGGCCGATCAGCCGGGCGCGCTCGCCGCGCAGCTGACTGGGGCGCTCGTAGCCGAGCACGTCGAGCGCGGCCAGGACTGCGTTGCGCGTGCCCTCGGAGACGCCGGGCCGCCCGTTGAGCACGCGGCTGACCGTGGCCTCGCTGACTCCGACCTTCTGTGCCACCTCGGCGAGTCTGCTCTTCATGGCGCAAGAGTAGAGCAGGATCCGGCAAGCGATTGCAAGATTCAGTTTGCGCTCCGCAAAACTCCAGCTCAAGGCCATGCTGTGGCTCTTGTAGGTGGCCGCGAGCTCCCGTGGCGGTCATGCCACATCGAAGCGCAGTCGTGACTTTTCAATTTTGCGTCGACCTCTTGCGTAAGCCAGCGCGGCGGCCTACGTTCCTCACACGCCGGCTTTCCCCCACCCACCACGTCACTACGACCATGGGGCACGCATGATGCTGAACAGATCGCGCACGTTCGCCGCCATCGCTCTCGCGGCAGGTTTGTGTCTCGGAACCGCCGCCTGCGGCAGCGGCGGCTCGTCCGGGGGCAGCGGCAACGCCGCCGGCGGAGTGGCCGACGGCAAGCCGCTCGACCCGAACGCCACCGTCACCATCTCCATCGACTGCGCGCCCGGCGCCGACCAGGCGGCGGGCAAGGCCAACTACGCCGACGACCTCGCGCTGTTCAAGGTCAAGTACCCCAACGTCACCGTCGACGCGAAGCCCTACGTGGGCCAGTGCGAGGTGCCCGCGCAGCAGACCGCCGAGTACAAGGCCCACGACGAGACCGGCGCGTACCACGCGTACTTCACCGACCAGGAGCAGACGCTCAACTCCGGTGACGCCGCCGACATCAGCGCCTACGTCAACGACCAGACGGTGCCCGGCTACTCGACCATGCTGCCGAGCGTCAAGCAGAACCTCGGCGCGAACGGCAAGACCTACGCGCTGCCGATCAACTACTACTCCACCGGTCTCGTCTACAACCGCGACCTGTTCAAGAAGGCCGGCCTCAACCCCGACCAGCCGCCGACCACCTGGGACGAGCTCCAGGCCGACGCCAAGAAGATCGCCGCGCTCGGCAACGGCATCACCGGCTACGAGGACTACAGCGGCGGCAACACCGGCGGCTGGCACTTCACCTCCGAGCTCTACAGCCTCGGCGGCCAGATGGTGAACGCGGACGGCACCAAGGCCGCCTTCAACTCCCCGCAGGGCAAGCAGGTCCTGCAGCGCCTGCACGACATGCGGTTCGTCGACCACAGCATCGGCGCCACGCCGGTCACCCAGTGGGCCGACGCCTTCCCACCGCTCGCCACCGGCAAGGTCGGCATGTTCATCGGCGCCCCGGACGTGGTCAAGCACCTGATCGAGGTGCTCGGCGCGGACAAGAACGCCTTCGGCCTCGGCCCGATGCCCGGCGCCACCGGCCCCGGCAACAGCCTCGGCGGCGGCGACCTCTACTACTTCAAGAAGGGCCAGACCCCGAACCAGATCAAGGCCGAGATCGCCTGGATCGACTTCGAGTACCTGACGCCCGACGCGGGCCAGTTCAACTTCGCGCGGGCCGCGACGCTCGCCGCCTCCAGCAAGGACCCGGTGGCGATCGCCATCCCGGAGCCCTACTTCTGGGCCTCGAACTCGCCGCAGATCAGCCAGATCACGTCCTCGCTGAAGACCAACGGCAACCTGCCGCTGTCCAACTACGGCCCCTACGTCGACAACCCGACCAGCAGCGTCAACGAGCCCCCGGCGGCGCAGCAGCTGTACAAGGTCCTGGACACGGCGATGTCGGCGGCGATGACCGACCCCAACGCCAACCTGGACCAGGTGCTGTCCACCGCCGAGACCCAGGCCAACCAGATTCTCGCGAATCAGTGACGTCTGGCCGACCAGTGACGTGTCGTCCGGCCGGACCGCCTCCCAACCCCGCCGCGGTCCGGCCGGACGGCCGACACCCAGTGCTCAGGCACTTGACGAGGAGTCACCCATGGCTGTCACGCTGACACGCGGCCCCTCCCGCGTCGACGCGGCGGGCGCCGGACCGCACGACCGGTTCGCGGCCCTGCGCCGCTCGCTGGTGCGGAACCTGCGCGCCCACGCCTTCCTGATCGGCGCGCTGCTCTGCTTCGTGCTGTTCACCTGGTACCCGATGATCCGCGAGATCGTGATGTCGTTCCAGCGGGTCCACTACGGCGAGACCCAGTGGGTCGGCCTCGCCAACTACCGGCAGATCACCGCCGACCCGGAGTTCTGGACGGCCTGGCGCAACACGCTGGAATTCACCGGCATCGCCCTGTTCTTCGGCTTCGCGGCGCCCTTCGTGGCCGCGATCGTCATCAACGAGTTCCGCCACGCCCAGGGCTACCTGAGGGTCCTGGTCTACCTCCCGGTGATGCTGCCCCCGGTGGCCGGCATCCTGCTCTTCAAGTACTTCATGGACCCCGGATACGGCCTGTTCAACCAGATCCTGCACGCGGTGCACCTGCCCACCTCCTCCTGGCTGGCGTCGAAGAGCACCGCGATGCCCTCGCTGGTGCTCGTCTCGACCTGGGGCAACATGGGCAGCGCCACGCTCGTCTACCTCGCCGCCCTGCAGGGCATCCCCGGCGAGCTATACGAGGCCGCCGAGCTGGACGGCGCCAACCTGCTCCAGCGGATCTGGCACGTCACCGTGCCGCAGACCCGGCTGATCCTCTCGCTGATGCTGATGCTGCAGGTGGTCGCCACCATGCAGATGTTCACCGAGTCGTTCGTGCTGACCGGCGGCGGCCCCGAGGGATCGACCACCACCGTGGTCTACCTGCTCTACAACTACGCGTTCAACTACGACAAGTTCAACACCGCGGCCGCCCTCGGCGTGATCATGCTGCTGGTGCTCGGCTGCTTCTCGGCGCTCTACCTGTGGCTGGAACGCCGCGGACGGGAGGAGTGACATGACGAACGCCGCCCACTCCGGCGCGACCCGCACGCTCGTCTCCCCGGTCCGGCTGGCCCAGCCACGCGGACGCCTCCTCTACCGGCTCGTGCTGGCGCTGGTGCTGCTCGTCACGACGATCGCCTTCGTCGGCCCGCTGTACTGGATGGCCACCGGCGGCTTCAAGTCCTCCCAGGAACTGGTGCGCACCCCGCCGACGCTCTTCCCGACCCATCCCGCCACGCACGCCTTCACCGAGGCCTGGTCCCGGCTCGGCATGGGCGGGCTGCTGCTCAACACCGTCGTCTACGCAGGCGGAGCGCTGCTCTTCCAGCTGCTGTTCGACGTCGCCGCCGCCTACGCGCTGTCCAAGCTGCGACCGGTGCTCGGCAATGTGATCCTCGGCATGATGCTGGCCTCGATGATGATCCCGGCCGCCGCGCTGGTCATCCCGCAGTACCTCACCGTGCTCGACCTGCCGCTGGTCCACTGGAACCTGCAGGACACCCCGTGGGTCATCTGGCTGCCCACGGTGGCCAACGCCTTCAACATCTTCCTGCTGAAGCGGTTCTTCGACTCGATCCCGAACGAGCTCCTCGACGCGGCGGCCATCGACGGCGCCGGCCCGCTGCGCGTGCTCTGGTCCGTGGTGCTGCCGCTGTCGCGGCCGATCCTCGGCGTCGTGTCCATCTTCGGCGTGGTCGCGGTCTGGAAGGACTTCCTCTGGCCGCTGATCACCGTCCCCTCGCACGAGACGCTCAACGTCGGCGTCAACACCGCGGCGACCTCGATGCCGGAGAACTCCCTGATCGCCGGCCTGTTCCTGGCGTCGATCCCGACCATCGCGCTGTTCCTGGTCTTCCAGCGCAACATCATGGCCGGTCTCACCGCGGGCGGCCTCAAGGGCTAGGCCGCCGGACAGGGCCCAGGTCCAGCGGGGTGCCCGGGCCTGTCCGACGCGATCCCCGTCGTCCCGGCCCGTCGCCCGCCCTGACCGGGGGCGGGCCGGGACGGCGGCTCCCCCTCACCGATGACGTCATCTCGATGACTTCCAGAAAGCAGGTTCGTCGTGCCCGAAACCGGAGAGCGCGAGCTCCCGTGGTGGCGGAACGCCGCCATCTACCAGATCTACCCCCGCAGCTTCGCCGACGGCGACGGCGACGGGGTGGGCGACCTGGCCGGGCTGCGCGCGCGCCTGCCCTACCTCGCCGAGCTCGGCGTCGACGCCATCTGGATCAACCCCTGGTACGCCTCGCCGCAGGCCGACGCCGGCTACGACGTCGCCGACTACCGCGCCATCGATCCGCTGTTCGGCACGCTGGCCGACGCGGAGGAGCTGATCCGCCAGGCGCACGGGCTCGGAATCCGCGTCGTCATCGACATCGTCCCGAACCACACCAGCGACCAGAACCCCTGGTTCCAGGCAGCGTTGGCGGCAGGCCCGGGCTCCCCGGAACGCGCGCGGTTCTGGTTCCGGCCGGGACGCGGCACGGACGGGGAGGACCCGCCGACCGAGTGGCAGGGCTTCTTCGGCGGCCCCACCTGGACCCGCGTCACCGAGCCGGACGGTCGGCCGGGGGAGTGGTACCTGCACCTGTTCGCCCCCGAGCAGCCCGACTTCAACTGGGAGCACGACGATGTCCGGGCCGAGTTCGAGAGCGTGCTGCGCTTCTGGTTCGACCGCGGCGCGGACGGCTTCCGCATCGACTCCGCCGCGCTGCTGGTCAAGGATGCGGACCTGCCCGTGAGCGATCCCGAGGAGCACGCCTTCACCGACCGCGAGGAGGTCCACGAGGTCTACCGCGCATGGCGGCGCGTCGCCGAGTCCTACGGGGGCGGGCTCGTCCTGATCGGCGAGGTCTGGCTGCCGGACGCCGCCAGGATGGCGCGCTACCTGCGCCCCGACGAGATGCACACGGTCTTCAACTTCCCTTATCTGGAGTGCGCCTGGGAGGCGGAGCGGCTGCGCGGCGTCATTGACGACACCCTGCGCTTCCACCGCGAGGCCGGCGCGCCGGCCACCTGGGTGCTGTCCAACCACGACGTCGACCGGGTGGTCAGCCGCTACGGGCGTGAGGACACCTCGTTCGCGATCTACGCCCGGCAGCACGGCCGCCCTGTGGACCTCGCCCGCGGCACGCGCCGCGCCCGGGCCGCGGCCCTGTTGACGCAGGCGCTCCCCGGCGCGGTCTACGTCTACCAGGGCGAGGAGCTCGGCCTGTGGGAGGTCGAGGACATCCCCGACGAGCTGCGGCAGGACCCGATGTGGGAGCGGAAGGGTCGCAACCCGGCGGACCCGGGGCGGGACGGCTGCCGGGTCCCGCTCCCCTGGTCGGGCAGCGAGCCGCCGTTCGGCTTCTCGCCGTCCGGCGGGAGCGGCGTGCCGTGGCTGCCGCAGCCGGAGGCATGGAAGGAGTACACGGTCGAGGCGCAGGCCGCTGACGCGGGGTCGATGCTGGCCCTCTACCGCCAGGCGCTGCGACTCCGACGCGAGCTGGGCGACGGCGGCTTCCAGTGGCTGGAAGGAACACCACAGGGGGTGCTGGCCTTCCGGAGGGGGGAGGGCTTCGCCTGCGTCGTGAACCTCTCCGCCGAGGCCGTCGCCCTCCCCCTCACCGGAACCGTGCTGCTGGCCAGCGACGAGCTGCACGGTCAGTCCGTCCTCCCGGCCGACACGGCCGTCTGGCTCAGGGTCTGAGAAGTTGCGCTCGTGGGTGAGTGCAACTCCATCTCCAAGGAAGGGCAACCGATGTCACACAGAAAGAGACAACTCTCCCTCGCCGTCGCCGTAGGCATGCTCGCCGCCGTCGGAGGGACCGGCGCCGCGCATGCCACCGTGCGGGGGCCGCAGCCCGTGGTGACGCGGGCCGGAGTCGATCCGTCACTGCTGCGGGGGCGCGGAGCGAACCTCGGGTTCGCCGAGCAGAACGCGTTCGACGCGCGGACCGACGGGACGGTGCTCGCGCCCGACACGACGCCCTACACCCTCGCGTCCGAGGCGACCGGCCGTCAGGCCGTCTCGCTGAGGCCGGGCCAGTACGTCGACTTCACCCTGCCCGCCGACACCAACGCCATCACCGTCCGCTACAGCATCCCGGACGCACCGGGCGGTGGCGGCGTCACCGCGCCGCTGGACGTCAGCGTCGACGGGCACCACCGGCAGACCATGACGCTGACCTCGCAGTACGCCTGGCTCTACAACGAGTACCCGTTCAGCAACGACCCCGGTGCCGGCCCGCTGAACCCGGACTGGTGGACCACCGAGTGCGACTGCGTGCCGGACCAGACGACGCCCGCGCCCGTCTTCCCGACGCCGTTCCGGCCGAGCCACTTCTACGACGAGCAGCGCCTGCTGCTCGACCACACCTACCGTGCGGGGCAGGTGATCCGGCTCGCGGTCCCGGCGGGGAGCCCGGCCGCGACCACGACGATCGACGTGCTGGACACGCAGCACGTCGCGCCGCCGCTGCCCGCGCCCCGGAACGCGCTCGACGTGCGGGACTTCGGTGCGGACCCGACCGGGGTCAAGGACTCCGCCGACGCCTTCGACGCGGCCGTCGCCGCCGCGCAGCGCAGCGGGCGGACGGTCTGGGTGCCGCCGGGGACGTACCAGGTGAACCGGCACATCATCGTCGACCGCGTCACCATCCAGGGCGCGGGCAACTGGTACACCGTCATCAAGGGCCACCAGGTGACGCTGTCGTCCCCGGCTCCGGACGGGTCGATCCACACCGGGGTCGGGTTCTACGGCAAGGACGCCTCCGCGGGCGGCAGCCACGACGTGCACCTGCGGGACTTCGCCATCGAAGGCGACGTACGCGAGCGGATCGACACCGACCAGGTCAACGGCGTCGGCGGTGCGCTCAGCGACTCCTCGATCGAGGGGCTGTACATCCACCACACCAAGGTCGGCATCTGGCTGGACGGGCCGATGAACGACCTGCGGATCACCGGCAACCAGATCGCCGACCAGATCGCCGACGGGATCAACTTCCACGGGGGCGTGACGAACTCGGTCGTGGCGAACAACTTCGTCCGGAACACCGGGGACGACGGGATCGCGCTCTGGTCCGCGCCGGCCGCGGACGCGCACGACGTCGTCGCGGACAACACCGTGCAGACGCCGGTGCTGGCCAACGGCATCGCGCTGTACGGCGGTTCGGATCTGACGGTGGCGGGGAACCTGGTCGCGGACCCGATCCGCGAGGGCAGCGCGATCCAGCTCGGCACCCGCTTCGGCGCGGTGCCGTTCGCGGGCCGGATCTCGGTGGCGGACAACACCACCGTCCGGGCGGGGACCTTCGAGCTGAACTGGAAGATCGGGCTGGGCGCGATCTGGCTCTACGCACTCGAGCACAGCATCGACGCGGACGTCCAGGTCACCGGGGACGACTTCCTGGACAACACCTACGACGCGATCATGCTTGTCTCGGACTGGAGCGTGAAGGACCAGTACAGCATCAGCAATGTGCACTTCAGCCACATCCGTGTCGACGGCACCGGCACGGACGTGGTGAGCGCCCGCGCCGCGGGCAGCGCCACGTTCCAGGACGTGGTGGCCCGCAACGTGGGCGCCGTCGGGGTGAACAACTGCGGGTCGTTCCACTTCACCCCGTTCGGCTCGGAGTTCACCCTCACCGACCTCGGCGGCAACACCGGCGGCGGGACGACCGGCGCCTGGCTCGCGCCGTGGGAGCTGCCGAACACGATCACCTGCGACGACCGCCCCACGGTCGTTCCACCACCCGCGCCGAGCCCCTGGAAGTAGCCCCTGGGCTCAGCCGGCCCGGCTAGCCGGCGTAGGGATCGCCGCCGAGCCAGGTGGTGCCGTCGAGGAGCTCGCGGGCCGCGTCCAGATGACCGCAGTGGCAGGCGACCTCGGTGATCACGTGCAGCAGCACGTGCCGCACGTCGGGCAGTCGCCAGGTCGGCCAGATCCCCGTCGGCCAGGCGGCCGGCTCTTGATCGGCGGTGACGGTGGCGAGGACGGCGTCCGAGCGGGCGACGGCCGCCCGGTAGTCGGCGAACACCTCCTTCGGACCCATGCCCTCGGGCACGTACCAGTGCGTCCGCGCGCCCGCTGTGAGCCCTCCGGCCACAGCGGGCGCGCCCGCGATCACCCCGCGGAACCAGAAGCGCTCGACGTCGAGAGTGAGGTGCCGCAGCAACGCCAGGCAGCTCCAGCCGCTCGGTAGCACGGGACGCCGCAGCTGCTCCTCGGACAGCCCGTCGAGGACCCCGGTGACATGCGCACGCTGGCGGTCCAACGCACCCCTGAGGGCCTCGAGTTCGGCGTTCACGCAGGAACGCACAGGGCCGCGAGCCGCTTCAGCGTGTCCAGGTGCCGTGTGCGGTCGGTGAGCGGCCGGAAGACCACCGCGGGCGGAGCCTCGACGCGCCGGGATGCCGTCACCTTTGCCGCGCCTGTCGTCGTACCGGTCATCCGCGTGCCTCCGTTCCGAGGTGACTGCGGTTCGGACGCTACACCCGGGCACTGACGGGGCAACGGGGTCACCGGGCGACCGACTCCTGGAGCGCCGCACCGAGGACGGCCGAGCCGGTCATGTCGAGGGCCGGTTCGTCCGTCTGCCAGGAGCGGACGTCGTCCGAGAACCGGCTGTTGTGGCCGGTGAAGGCGTTGAACGGGTCGGCGCCACCGGGAGGGCAGGCGGTCATGCCGGTTTGGTAGTCGCCCAGCCCGCCGGTGAAGTTGCTCGGGTTGTTGGGCCCGTTGACGACCGCGCCGACGTCGATCGGGCCCTTGCCGTCGGTGCTGCCGGAGATGTTGGCGACCTGGTGCTGCATGCAGTCCGGGAAGGTGCTGCCCTCGCCGACCATGAAGCTGGTGCCCCAGGCGTTCGCGCCGAGCAGCCAGTCGCGCTGCTCGGTGGCGAAGGCGTCGTAGGAGGCGTCGCCGGTGGCCTGCTTGTACAGGGCCTCGGTCGTGAGGAAGCCGAAGGTGTGCGCGTCGACGTCGAAGTCGCTGTAGTCGCCGCCGGCGTGGAAGACGTCCTTGCCCGCGTTGGTCGCGCCGGCCTGGACCTGGCGCTTGAGGTCGGCCTCCAGCGCGGCCGGAGTGACGGCGAGCCCGGAGGGGTTCCCGGCTCCCGCCATCGCCTTCAGCAGGTCGGCGTGGGCGAGGGCGGAGGTGTCGTAGAGGTTGAAGGTGTCGCCGGTGTCGCTCGCGAGGTAGTCCTTGGCCCAGGTGGCGGCCTGGCCGAGGTACGCCGCGGCGCTGCGGTCCAGTGCCTGCGCGGCGAGCGCGATCTCTGCGGCGCCGAGCTCCATGTCGTCGTGCCAGGTCGACTCGGGGTAGTAGGCGTTCGGCAGCGCGGTGGTGAGGGGCTTCGGCGGACTCGCCGTGTTCGCCTGGGCGTACAGGGAGGTGGCGGCCTGGAATTCGGCGGCGGCCCGGGCCGGGTCGCTCTTCGCGTCCACCTGGGCGGCCAGCGCGAAGGCGGCGCTGACGCGGCCGACGACGTTGGGACTGATGGGCTTGCCGGGTGCGGCGGCCTCGAAGACAGGCCGGTGGGCGGCTGCGTAGCGGTCGGCGGTGGCCGTGTCGCCGTCGTCCTTCTGCGGCAGCCGCCACAGGTCGTGGTCGCCGTGGAAGGTGCCCGCCGCATTGCCCGAGCCGATGCCCACCTGGAGGTAGAGCGTCTTGGTGGGCTGGTCCCACATCTTGTCCAGCCACTGCTCGCCGAAGTGCGCCTCGGCGTCGAGGGACGCGGGTGCGGCGGAGCCGAGGGCCCGCTGCGAGGCCAACAGCAGGGTGTCGCCGAGGGCGGCGGTGTGTGTGAACTTGAGGAAGTCACCCGCGTCGAACCAGCCGCCGGAGACGTCGACCGGACCGGCGATCTGCTTCAGGTCGCCGTCGGTGATCGTGTCCGAGCCGCCCGCGGCGAACTTCGGCCAGGCGTAGACGTCGGCGTGCGCGTCGTCCAGGTGGGACGGCTGACGCTTGAGTGCGCCGGGTATGACGGCGGATCCGTCGCGCTGGTTCTGGAAGAAGCCGACCCCGTCGGTGACGAGCTTGCCGTAGAGGGCGGCGGGAGCCTCGACGCGGAAGGCCGGGGAGGTCGCCTTGGCGTCGCCGCTGACGGTGAGCCGGTAGGTGCCGGGAGCCGTCAGGCCCGAGAAGGTGATCGGGTAGACGTCCGGGTAGGCCTTGTTCCACGAGCCCCGACTGGTGCCGCCCACGGCGCCGCTGAGCACCGTCGCGCCGGCTGAGTCGACGACGTGGAAGGTGACCGAGGAGGCTGCGGCACCGGTCATCAGGTAGGCCTGCTTGACCTCGCCGGAAAGGAAGCCGGCCTGGTCGACGCGGATCTGCGCGGCGCTCGCGGCGTCGGCGGCGGGCGCGCCGAGCCCGAGCGGCACGGCGGCGACGGCGGCACTCACGACCAGCGCTGCGAGGCCGGTGGTGCGGCGACGCCTGCGGGAGTGGGGCATCGACGGCTCCTCTGTTAGGAAAGTTTCCTTACCGCGCTGAAGGTAGAGCCGGCCTGACGGTGGGTCAAGTGTTGTGGTCGCCGAGGGCGGTAGTCCTGAGCCCGTTTCCGGCAGTTCGTAGGGGTTGCTGCGCATTCGGTGTGAAGGTGCACGCGGCGCTTTGTTGCGGGCCGGTAAACGTGAATTTCATCCAGCGACCATCCCTTGTCAGTCCCCGGACACCATCGCTAGCGTTCTCGCCAGCTGACACCCCTTAAGGGGGTGTTCAGAGGTTTCTCGCTACGTCATTGCGTTCGCGCAGGTGGCACGCACGTCGTGCGCACGTGCCGCGAACAGGCCCGAACTCCCCACTGGAGGCTGTACGTTGCGCACCTCGTCGATATCCGCCGCTGCCACCGCCGTCGCTCTCGGCGTCTCGGCCCTCATGGCCGCCGCTCCTGCGCAGGCTGCGTCGGCCCACGCT
>NZ_BBPP01000026.1:62768-119531 GCF_000787835.1 Streptacidiphilus melanogenes | reverse complement strand
CCCCGCGACCGCGCTCGGCATCCGCGGCCTGCGCCGCGGCGCACTCCACGGCGCGGGCCCGGTCCCGCGCCGCGTGGCCGCGCTGCTCGCCCCGGCGCCCCGCTCCCACCGCAGCCTGCCCTGGGCTCTGCCGTGGGGCGTGCCGTGGCTCCCGGTGCTGGCCACGGGGCTGCTGCTGACCGCCAGCGGCCTCTGCGCCTTCACCGCCGCCCACGACATCCACCTGCTGTTCGACCCGCGGTGAGGCCTCGCCCCGCGGCATCGCCTGGGGGCGGCCGGTTCCGCGCCGGGTGTACGCGGGCCGCACCGCCGACGTCCGCCGAGGTGCCGTGCCGAGGTGCCGTGCCGACGACCCCGCCTGGTGGGGGCCCGCCGACCGCCTACGCCGCCGGGCGGGCGAGCTGGTCGCCGCCCACCGCCGCCAGGTACTCGGCGACGGCGTCGCGGTTGCGTTCCAGGCAGCGGATCCGCGCCGTCATGCGGTCGCGCTCCTCCTCGAGCGCGGCCAGCATCTCGGGGGTGGCCTCGTCGAAGAAGATGGCCCGGGTCTCCCGCAGGCACGGCAGGATCTGCTTGATGATCCGGATCGGCAGCCCGGCCGCCAGCAGGCCGCGGATCTGCAGGACGCGGTCGACGAAGACCTCGTCGTAGTCCCGGTAGCCGTTGGCCTCGCGGTCGGAGAAGATCAGACCGTGTTCCTCGTAGTAGCGCAGCAGGCGCCGAGAGGTCTCCGTGCGCCGCGACAGCTCTCCGATTCGCATGTCAAAAAGCCTCATTCGCCTCGGACTTGACATTCACACTAATGGAAGGGTTTCAAGATTTCGTCAGGGCACATACCACGCCCCCGTCCAACGGAGGAAGATCATGGGTGAACTGACGGGCAAGGTCGCGCTGGTGACCGGCGGCAGCCGCGGCATCGGTGCCGCGATCGCGAAGCGGCTCGCCGACGCGGGTGCCGCGGTGGCGCTGACCTACGTGCAGGGTGAGGAGCAGGCCCGCGGGGTCGCCAAGGAGATCGAGGCCGCCGGCGGCAGGGCCGCGGTGATCCAGGCGGACCTCACCGAGCCGAACGCCGCCGTGGACGCGGTGGAGCAGACGGTACGTGAGCTGGGCGGCATCGACATCCTGGTGAACAACGCGGGCTTCCTGGCGTACGGGGCGCTCGCGGACGTGACGGCCGACGACCTGGACCGGGCGCTCGCCGTGGACGTGCGCTCGGTGTTCCTGGCCGCCCAGGCGGCGGCCCGGCACATGGGCGACGGCGGCCGGGTCATCAGCATCGGGTCGTGCTTCAACGGGCGTGTCCCCGGGGCGAACTTCGTCGTGCAGGCGATGGCCAAGACCGCCCTGGTCGGCCTGACCAAGGGGCTGGCCCGCGAGCTCGGCCCGCGCGGGATCACCGCCACCATCGTGGACCCGGGGCCGATCGACACCGACATGAACCCGGCCGACGGCGAGGCCGGCGACTTCCAGCGCGACCTCACGGCCCTCGGCCGTTTCGGCGAGGCCGACGACATCGCCGCCGCGGTGGCCTTCCTCGCGGGCCCCGGCGGCCGGTACGTGACCGGCACGGCGCTCGCCGTGGACGGCGGCTACACCGCCTGAGCCGCTCCGCTCCCCCCGGCGGAAGCGGGACCCGCGCGGGGTGCCGGCGCTGATCGCGGCCCGGCGCCCCGCGGGGACCACCTGCCCGGCTCTGCCGGTCAACTCGCCTCGGCCGCACGCCTGCCGGGGAACCCGTGAGCGCGGGCGGCCAGCACGACCATGAGCACCGGGACGAGCAGGACCAGCACGATCCAGGGGAACGGGGAGACCCCGACGGCCCCGAGGACGATGCCGCCCGCGATGCCGCCACCGGCCATGGCCACGTTCCACAGGACCACCAGGATCGCCTGCGCCGCGTCGGCCGCCTCGCCGCCGGCCTGGCCGGCGGCGGTCTGCAGCAGGGTCGGCACGCCGCCCCAGCCGAGGCCCCACAGCGCGGCCGCGACGTAGACCAGGGCGTGAGTGCCCGAGAAGGCGCCCAGGAGCGCGACGGCGGCGCCCACCAGCAGTGTGCAGGCGACCGTCAGCGTGCGCAGGTGCGCCGCGATGAAGGCGCCGACCACCCAGATGCTGACGAGGCAGGCCACGCCGAAGACCAGCAGCGCCGCGTCCGTCTGGCCGCCCATGCCGATGTGCTGCAGGAAGGTGGCGACGTAGGCGTACAGGATGGTGTGGGCCAGCACGAAGACCAGCATCACGAACAGCACTGGCGCCACGCCCGGCACCAGCAGGGTCCGGCGCACGGGGATCTTTCCGCCCGCCTGCTGCCCCGGGTAGTCGGGGACGACGGCCGCGATCCAGACCAGCAGGACGACGGTGAGCAGCGTCATGGCGCCGAACGCCCACTGCCAGGACGCCACCTGGCCCAGGAAGGTGCCGGCCGGGACGCCGAGAGAGAGCGCGACAGGGATGCCGGCCATGGCGATCGCGATGGCGCGGCCCTCCTGCTGGGGCGCGACCATCCGGCGGGCGTATCCGGCCAGCAGGGCCCACGCCAAACCGGCGGCGATGCCGGCGACGAACCGGGCGACGAGGGTGGCGGGGTAGTTCGTCGACAGCGCGGTGACGGTGTTGGCGACGGCGAAGCCGGCCATCGCGGTCAGTAGCAGGCGCCGACGGCGCCAGCCCGCGGTCGCCGAGGACAGCGGGATGGTGGTGAGCACCGTCCCCAGCGCGTAGATGGTCACGGTCTGCCCGGCGGCGGACTGGCTCGTGTGCAGGCTGGCGCTCATCGCGGGCAGCAGCCCGGCGGGCAGGGTCTCGGTGAGGCTGGTGATGAACACCGCGACGGCCAGCGCGAGCAGGCTCGCCATCGGCAGCTTCGTGTTCGCGGTGGGCGTCGTATCGGGGACGGGGGGTGCGGTGGCGGTGCCGACGGACGGCTCGGTGCTCCTCATGACGGGATGCTCAAACCTTTCCACTAGTGTGAGGGTCAACCCCGCCCAAGCGGCGGGGGTGGGCAAGGACCGTGCGGGCGTGACGGGTTACCGCAGCCGCAGGCGGTTCAGGCCGCCGTCGACGGGCAGGATGGTCCCGGTCACGGCCGAGGACGCGGGGGTGGCCAGATAGGCGATCGCCTCGCCGACCTCCTCGGGGCGCGTCAACCGGCCGATCGGGTGCCGCTCGTCGAGCGCGGCCCGCTCCGCCTCGGGGTCGGCGGACCTGGCGAGCATGCGCGCGATCCACGGGGTGTCGACGGCGCCCGGGGCGACGGCGTTGACGCGTATGCCGTCGCGGACGTGGTCGGCCGCCATCGCCAGGGTCAGGGAGTGCACGGCCCCCTTCGAGGTGGAGTACAGGACGCGCCGCGGCAGGCCGATCATGGCGAAGACGGAACAGGTGTTGACGATCGCCGCGGCGGGGGACTTGCGCAGGTAAGGCAGCGCGGCGCGGGTGAGGCGCACCATGCCGACGACGTTCACGTCGAACACGCGGTGCCACTCCTCGTCGTCGTTCTCCGAGACGTCGCCCTGGGCGGCGATCCCGGCGTTGTTCACGAGGATGTCGATCCGGCCGAAGCGCTCCGCGACCTCGGCGACGGCCCGGCGCACCGAGGCGTCGTCGGCGACGTCGCAGGCGATGCCGACGACGGAGGCGGCGACCTGATCGGGGTTCAGGTCGAGGGCGGCCACCTGCACACCCCGGTCGGCGAGCGCGGCGGCCGCGGCCGCGCCGATCCCGGACGCGCCACCGCTCACCACGGCGACGAGGGGGGCGGACGTCTCTGCTTCGCTGGTGACGGCCATGGCCGACGCCTCCTTGTGGATTTGGACCTGCAGGTGGACCTGTGGGTGTGGTCGTGCGGATGAGGCTGCGGACCGCTCAGCGCTTGAGGCGGCGCAGCAGCGGGTGCGGGGCGGCACCGTCGGCGCCGACGGTGCGGCGCGTCCACCAGGCCGAGGCGAGGTTGGAGGTGAGCAGGGTGCGCCGGCCGCCGTCCCGGGCCAGCTCGGTCAGCGCGGGCAGCGTGCCCATGCCCGTGCCGGTGAACAACACAACGGCGTCGTCGGCGAGTTCGACCTGGGCGAGGCGCGTCAGCAGCGTCTCGGTGGTCACCAGGTAGGGGTTGAAGCGGTCGTCCGCCGCGGTGACGCCGGGCACGCCCGGGGCGAGCACGACGTGGTCGACCGCGATCCCTGCCTTCTCCCAGTAGCCGCGGGACAGGTCGGTCAGCCACGCGTCGTAGGGGGAGACGAGCGACATGCGGGTCACCCCGAGCGCCTCGCACAGGTCGAGGATCGCCCGGGTCGAGGACTGCACGGGAAAGCCGAAACGCTGCGACAGCTCCGCGAGGAAGGCCCGGTCGCCGTCCGGGTCGAGCAGGTAGTGCGAGGCGTTGCACGCGATCACGGCCGCGTCCAGATTCATCCGGCCGAAATCGGCCAGCGTTTCCGGGAGCACCTGGTTGTACATTTCCATGGTTTCCCTGTTGAATTCCGGGGTCACCGGGAAACGCGCGCTGTAAACATTGATCTCGGCGCCGAGAAGGCGGTTGAACTCGGGTTCCGCTATGGGGTTTTCCGGAGGAACGACGAGGCCGAGCCGGGGTAGACGGAAAATGTCCATGGCAATACGTTAGTTGCGGCGCGCGGGGCGGTCCGCCCGAATTCGCGCTTCTTGACACATCTTGACGACTCGTCACAGTGCGGTCACGAACACCCGGTGGAGAATGCGCGAGGGCCCCTTCGACCGCGGGTCGAAGGGGCCCTCCCCGCCTGGTCCGAAGCCCCGTCAGAAGGACGCCGTCGACCCGCCGAACCGGATCGTGTTCGACAGGACCACGCCGTGGCTGGCCACGTCGATGACGACGTGGTCGCCGTCGGCGATCTGGAAGCCGTCGTGGAAGCTGCTGAGGTCCGCGCCGGTCAGCACGTAGTTGACGAGCCCGGGGCGGCGCAGCGCCGGGAAGGAGAAGAGCCGGTCGACCAGGTCCGAGGTGCGGAACCACAGCGCGTCGGCGCCGCAGTCGAACGTGCCCTTCCAGGCAGGCCGCCCGTCGCGCTCGATGGTGACCTGACCGGTGGCCGCGCGCGGCGGCTCGCCGAGGAAGAGGTGGGGCGAGACGGCCGTGTCGCAGAGCTTGCCCGAGGGTGTGTAGCCGGGGTCGATCCGGTGCAGGCCGATGTCGCAGAAGTCGTTGCCGAAGGTGTAGCCCGCGTAGTGGGGCTCGCCGTTCTCGTCGTTGACGAAGACCAGGACGACCTCCGCCTCCTCGATCACGATGACCGGCTCGGCGGGGGCGACCAGCGGCTGACCCGGTGTGCGCAGCCAGGAGCCGAGGCCCTTGAAGTACCACTTGGGCAGCGGCGGCTGGTCGCCGTGCTGGACGATGGCGTCCGCCTTGGACTTGTGGGTGCCGAGGAAGCCGCTGACCAGCGAGTGGCCGCCGTCCGTCGGCAACAGCGGCGGCAGAGCCGTGAGTTCGGGATCGCCGGCGGTCACCGTGATGGTGTCGGCCGCGTCGAGCAGGGCGGCGAGCGCCTCCGGGCCGCCCTCCCCGCGGAGGGCGGCACGCAGCCGGCTCTGGGCCACCCGGTGCAGGGTCTGAGGCTCGCCGTGCGCCGCGATGCCGCGGCTGACGTAGCGCTCACCCCGGTACGTGTACTCGCTGACGGTCTCGGTCGTGACGGACATGGGTGCGGACCTCCGATGGGTCGAAAGAAGGGGGCGCGCCGGGCAGGGGGAACCCGGCGCGCCGGGCAGGACGGTCAGGAACGCCCGGCGGTCGCCGACCGGGCGGCGGGGGACCGGACCAGGTCGCCGAGCACGTCGGCGATGCGGTCCAGAGAGGCCTTGATCCAAGGGAGTTCGAGCGGGGCGACGGCGGCCAGGGAGGCCGTGCGCTGCGCGTCGGTCTCGCCGTACAGCCGACTGGTGGCCACGCGGATCCGCAGCGAACGGTCGGCTTCGCCGAAGGCGCTGCCGGGCAGCACGCCCACGCCGTGGCGCTCCGCGAGCAGGGCGGCCAACTCCCCGCCCGAGGAGACTCCGTGGATCTCGCGCAGCTGCTCCCGCAGCGGCTCGAAGTCCGGGTACAGGTAGCTGGTGGCGCGCACCGGCGTCAGCTCGGCGCCGACGGCGGCGAAGTGCCGGGCCACCGCGCGCACCACCGTCTCGTGCAGCCGCCGGGCCCCGGCGACGTAGGCGACCACCTCGGACGGCTCCCCGAAGGCGTAGGCGGCGGCTTCCTGGACCGGCGCGGCGGTCGTCGACCAGGTCTGACTGGCGACGGCCTCCAGGCGGTCCCGCAGGTCGCGCCCGAGGCGCCCCTCGGGCAGCCGGGCCACGCCCATCCGCCAGCCGCCCAGGCCCAGGTTCTTGGTCAGCCCCGTCGTCACCACGGTGCGCTCGGGGGCGAACACGGCCGGGGAGACGGCGGGTCCTTCGTCGTCGAAGACGAGGTCGCAGTAGATCTCGTCGGAGACGACGACCAGGTCCAGCTCCCTGACCGCCTCGCCCAGGCGCCGCAGGGTGTCCGGCTCGGCGATGGTTCCCGTGGGGTTGTCGGGCAGGGTCACCACGACGCACCGCGGGTTCCGCCCTGCCGCCCGCGCGGCGGCCACGGCCACCCGCAGCGCGTCCGGGTCCGGCACGCCGCCCTGGCCCGGCACGGTGGGCACGTGGATGGGCCGGGCCCCGGCCAGCCGCGCCTGGGCGGCGTAGCTCACCCAGCTCGGCACCGGCACGACGACGTCGCCGCCGACGGCCAGCATCAGGGCGAAGAGCAGCGGCTTGCTCCCCGGCCCGCACAGCACCAGCTCAGGGTCGGTGGGCAGGTCGCGCCGCCCCCAGTACCCGGCAGCCGCGGAGCGCAGCTCCGCACTGCCGGCCACGGGACCGTACGCGTTGCGCCCCGCCGCCTCGGCGAGCCGCAACCGCAACGCGGGCAGCACGGGCAGACCGATCTCACCGCTCGCCAGGGACAGCACCTGCTCCCCGGCGAGCCTCCGGCGCTCCAGCGCCTCATCGGCGGCCAACGTCGCCGACTTGGTCACCGGCACGGCTTCGGACATGGGGGACTCCAAGGATCAGGCCTCACCGGCCAGGAGCCGGCGGCGGAGGGAACAGCGTCGGACGCGTCGGGGGGCTACGCGCCTCCGGAGGAACCTGACGGCGACCGCGCGGCTGCGAGCCGCGCGTCCCGGTCGGGGGACGGGGCCGGAACGGAAGCGGATGCGGAGCCCTGGCGGCGGCCCGTGGGGGGCCGGGCCGCCGACCGGTTGGGGGCGAGAGAGCGGAGGCGACGCCGCCGGGTGGGTGCCCTCGGCGACGCCCGTTGCCCGCGCGGCTGCGGGGCGCTGCCGCCCATACCGTCGGGCAGCGGAGCTGCGGGCGCCCGTTGGGGCTCCGACGGCGGCCCGTGGGGGGCCGGGCCGCCACCGGGTGGGGCGGGGGTGACCCGAGGCGTCAGTCCGTGGCGTACCGCTTGCGCAGTTCGACCTTGCGGACCTTGCCGGTGAGGGTTTTCGGCAGGGCCGAGGTGATCTCCAGGCGCTCGGGGAGGAACCGGGCGTCCTGGCCCGCGTCCCGGAGGTGGGCGCGGAGCTCGGTCAGGCTCGGCGGGGTGCCGCCGCTGGGCACGACGACGGCGAGGATCGGGTCGTCGATGTGCCCGGTTGGACCGACGATCGCGGCCTCGGTCACCTTGGGGTGGGCGGCGATGACCGACTCCAGTTCGGCCATCGGCAGCACGATGCCGTCCCGCATGATGGCGTCCTTGGCGCGGCCCAGGACACGGATCCCGCCGCGCCCGTCCTCACGGGCGACGTCGCCGGTGTCGAACCACCCGTCGCCCATCAACTCCGCGTCGAAGACGTCCTGCTGCTTGTAGTAGCCGAGCGCCTGCGACGCCCCACGCACCCGCAGCCGGCCGACCGGCGCGCGCTTGGTCGGGTCCGCGCACTGGTCGATGCGGATCTCCATGGAGTCGATCGGCCGCCCGTGGCTGTGCGCCGCCCAGTCCTGGTTGTAGTCCAGCCGGCTGATGGTGACCGGACCGAACTCGGACATGCCCCACACCGAGTACGTGCGTGCGCCGAAGGTGTCGCGCAGCTCGTCCACCAGCTCCTGGAGCACCGGCGCCGCGCCGGTGACGGTGTGGCGCAGGCTCGACACGTCGTGCGGGTCGGCCTGCTGCGCGGCGGCCACCCCGGACAGGGTGGGCGGCGGCCCGTAGATCAGCGTCGCGCCGTAGCGCTCGACCAGGTCCAGCAGGCCCGCGTGGTCGGGGCCGTCCTGGAAGGCGATCGTGCCGCCGAGCATCACCCCGGCGAGCACGCCCTGGCCGAAGCCGGAGTAGTGCACCAGCGGGGTGGTGACCGCGGCGACCAGCCCGCCGTGCAGCAGGAAGGTGTCCACGTAGCCACGCACGCCGGAGTGGACGGTGTTCTGGCTGTGCACCACGCCCTTGGAGAACCCGGTGGTGCCGGAGGTGAACAGCACCACGAACGGCTCGTCGGGCCGCAGCTGACGCCCGTCCAGGTCGCCCATGCGCCGGTTCTCCCAGTGCGTGGCGACGAAGTGGTCGTGGAAGTCCACCGCGCCCGCGGGGGCGTGGCCGTCGAGCACCACCACGTGTTCCAGCGGCAGCTCGGAGCGCAGCGCGTTGAGCGTCTCGGCCAGCGGGTAGCCCTCCCACTCCGGCAGGGTGATGCACACCCGGGCCTCGGTGAGCGCCAGCCGGTGCCGCAGCTCCTCCTCCTGGCAGACCGGCGCGATGGGGCAGATGACCGCGCCGGCCGCCATGCAGGCGAACATCAGCGGGACCATCTCCCACCGGTTGGGCAGCTGGACGGCGACGACGTCGCCGCGCTCCACGCCCAGTTCCAGCAGCGCCCCGGCGAACCGGTCGGTCAGCCGTGACAGTTCGGCGTAGTCGAGGGTGTCGGTGCGGGCCTCGGCGAGCCGGCGTCCGGCGATGGCGAGCTTGCGTGGACGCTCCACGGCCTGGCGGCGCAGGTCGTCCAGGAAGGTCTCGTCCCGCCACCAGCCGCGCCTGCGGTACTCGGCCAGCCGGTCGGCGGCCGACGGGTCGGCGGTCATCGGTGCAGCTCCGCGCGGCGCGTGGCGAGCAGTTCGGGCAGCGGGTCTCCGGCGCGGGACGCCGCGATCTCCAGCAGGTCCCGGGTGTTGGTGCGGACCCGGTCGGCGACCCAGTCGAAGACCCAGCTCTTGCGCGCGTCCGACGACAGGTCGAAGGGGACCACCCGGGTCACGGCCAGGGCCGCGGACCCGGCGCCGCCGATGTTGGCGATGACGCCGGGGACCAGGGTCACCCCGGCGGCCGCCACCTTCTGTCGGGCCTCGTCGCTGGAGGCGATGTTGGCGCCCTCGATCACCATGCGGGCCCGCAGCCGGTGGGCGTTCTCGGCGTTGAGCGCGTACTTCTGCGCGGCGAGCACCAGCAGGTCGGCGTCCAGGTCCAGCCAGGCGTCCGGCTCGCGGTTCACGGTGACGTGCTGGGGCAGCCGCGCGTGGTCGATCCGCCCGAACTCGTCGGTGATCGCGACCAGGTCTGCGACGGGGAGCCGGTCCGCGCTGATGGTGCCCTGCACGTCGGCGATGCCGACGACGACGTGCCCGCGCTCCTCCAGGAAGCGGGCGACGGCGCGGCCGACGGCGCCGAAGCCCTGGATCACGATCCGGGCCGGTTCGGTGCGGCCGCTCGCCTCCAGGGCGGTGAGCGCGGCGACGCCGACGCCGTGGCCGGTGCAGTCGATCAGCGGTTCGTAGTAGGTGCGCCAGTCGATCGGCATGTCGGGGGCGCCCAGACGGTAGCGCGGATCGTACTTCGCCTCGTCGAAGAAGACGGCCCGGTCGGCCGGGGTGACGCCCATGTCGATGCCGAGGTGGATGCCGCCGTGCAGCAGCGGCTTGACGGTCCTTCCGAAGGTGCGGAACGTCTCCTCCCGGTCGCCGCCGTCCGCGACGATGCCGGCCTTCGCGCCGCCGATGCGCAGGCCCGCGAGGGTGAACTTCTCGGTCATGTCGCGGGCGAGCCCGGCGACCTCCTCCTCGGTGACCCCGGCGGTCATCCGGGTGCCGCCCATCGCCAGGCCGTCGACGAGCGAGTCGACGACCACCCAGCCCTTGATGTGGCCGCCGCTGCCGCCCAGGTGGACGGTGAAGGCGGGCCCGTTCGAGCCTTGCTCACTCATGGTCAAGTCCTTGCCTACGTTGAATGGTTCACGGGTCCGGGGCGGTCACCGGTAGAGCTGCGCGAAGCCGCGCAGGATCTCCCGGCCGTCCTCGCGGAACTCCAGGTGGGCCTGGGCGCCGAAGATGCGGCCGTCGTCGGAGCGCAGGAACTCCACGGGCGCGTGCTCGGAGCGGCCGATCGAGCGGAAGCCCTGTGGGGCCTCCTGCAGGTAGAGGGTGTGCCGGTGGAAGACGGTCACGGTCGGCTTCACGAACTCGAAGATCGGTTCGGTCTTGTCGACCTGCACCTCGTAGCCGCCGACGCGGCTCTGCCCCTCGGCCAGGCGGCCGCCGGCCGCGACCGCGATCAGCTGCATGCCGCCGCAGATCGCGAAGACCGGGACGTCGGAGTTCATCACCAGGTCGACGAGCGGCTTGTAGAAGTCCTGGTCGTAGGCCCGCACCTTGGTGCCGCTCAGCGCGATCGCCTGGTAGCGGCCGTCCAGCTTCGTGGGCACGGAGGCCGCGTCGACCGCGTCGGTCTCCGAGCCCATGTCCTCGAAGCGCTTGCGGAGCTGCGGCAGGGACAGAGTTCCGTTGTTGACGACTAGCACACGGGATTTCGCCACGTGCTCGCTCCTCAGGTTCGGGTGATGACGGTGCCGGTGCGGGCGGCCAGCAGGTCCGTGACGGGGGCGCTGCCGATGACGACCCGCGCGACGCCCCGCTCCAGCGCCTCTCCGGCGGCCCGCAGCTTCTTGCGCATGCCGCCGGTGGCGCCCTTGTCGCGGAAGGCGGCCGCTGCCTCGGCGCTGATCCGGTCCACCGGCTCTCCGTCGACCAGCAGGTGCGGGACGTCGGTGACCAGGACCAGGTCGGTGGCGCCGACGGCACCGGCGATCGCGGCCGCTGCGCGGTCCGCGTCGTTGTTGACCTCCTGCCCGGCCGCGTTGCGGGCCAGCGGGGTGACCAGGTAGGCGTGGCCGGGCTGCAGGTTCTTCAGCGCGGAGGGGTCCACGCCGGTGATCGGGCCGACCAGGTTCTCCAGCTCGACCAGCTGCTTCTCCCGCCACCACCAGCGTTCGCCCTCGCCGGCCTGGACCAGCCCGTCGCTGCCGAGCAGCCACTCCGCCGTGATGCCGCGGCGGCCCAGCCGGCCGAGGACGTCCTCGGCCAGCGTGGCGCTGACGGTCTTGATGTCCTCGATGACCTCGGGGGTGGTCCAGCGGCTCTGGTTGCCGTAGCGGTCACGCAGGATCGCCGACGGCTCGCTGTAGCGCGGGTTCAGCCGCTTGAGCGGCTTGGACCAGCCGTGCACGAGGACCAGTGGCCGCAGCAGCCCGTAGCGGGCCAGGTCGTCCCACCAGGTGCCGGCCAGGTCGTCCAGGCAGCTGCCGCCGAGCTTGACGACGGTCGGCGTCCTGTCGGTGTCCTGGGTCCTGCTCATGCGGGCATCACCGGCTGCATGGTCAGCCCCGTCTCCTCCGGCAGGCCGAACCGGATGTTGGCGACCTGCACGGCCTGTCCGGCGGCGCCCTTGACGAGGTTGTCGAGCGCGGACAGGACGACGATCCGTCCGCCCTCGGGGTCGTGCAGGACGGTCACGTCGCAGAAGTTGGAGCCGAGCACGACCTGCGGATCGGGCACCGGGATCAGCGTCTCGTTGTGGCGGCGCACCCGCACGAAGCGGCTGCCCTTGTAGAAGCGCGTGTACGCGCGCTGCAGCTCGCGCTGGTCCACCTCCGCGTCGGTGAAGATGTAGGAGCTGGTGAGCAGGCCGCGCACGTGCGAGACGCCGTAGGCGGACATGCTGAGCGAGGCGATGCTGCCCGATGTGCCGCTGTCCGACTTCGCGCGGGCCAGGAAGTCGCCGACCTCGGCCGCGTGCCGGTGCCCCGTCGGGGCGTAGGGGGCGATGGCGCCGTTGCGGAACGGGTGCAGGTCCGCGGTGCGCAGCTGCAGGCCGCCGCCGCTGGAGCCGCTCTTGCCGTCCACCACCACCGTCTTCAGGTCCAGCCCGAGGCCGAGGGTGAGGGGGGCCAGGCCCAGCGTCAGCGCGGTGGCGTAGCAGCCCGGCAGCGAGATCAGCGGCGCGCCCACCAGCTGGTCCCGGATCAGCTCCGGGACGCCGTAGACGAAGCGGTCCGCCAGTTCGGCGCGGCGCTGGACCTTGGGGTACCAGCGGTCGTGCAGCTCCGGGGTGCGGATGCGGAACGCACCGCTGAGGTCGACGATCGCCGGGACCTTGTCCGCCAGCTGCCCGGCGAGCTGCGCCGAGACCGGCGCCGGCGTGGCCAGGAAGAGGACGTCGACCAGGCCGGCGACCTCCTCGGTGACGGGTTGCACGGTCAGCCCGAGGTCGAACCGCAGGTTGGCGTGCAGCTCGGCCGGACGCCGGCCGATGTTGGAGGAACCGCCGAGGAAGGTCAGTTCCATCTCGGGGTGCTGAGTGATCAGCCTGATCAGTTCGCCGCCGGCGAGCCCGGAGGCTCCGACGACACCCGCGCGGATCATGAGAGCAGCTCCTGGACGAACGAGCCGACGGCGTTGGGGATGTCCGCGCCGGTCACCGAGGCCACCCCGCGGAAGGCAGGGGCGTGGTTGACCTCGTTGACGACGTAGCCGTCGTCGGTGCGGAAGAGGTCGACGCCGTAGATCCCGGCGCCGAGTTCGGAGACCACGGCGTCGACGATCTTCACGACGTCGGGATCGTAGGCGAGGGTGGTGCTGCGGTTGCCGAGCGCCGCGTTGCTGCGCCAGTCGGCGCCGGCGCTGGCGAACTCCGCGGCGGCCACGATGTCGCGGCCCACCACGAGGCAGCGCACCGACGAGCCGCCGGAGAGGTACGGCTCGACCAGGCAGGCCTGCTCGAAGGCGTGCCCGAGGTCCTCGACGTAGTCGTAGACGGAGTGGGCGGTGTCGGTGTGGCGGATCAGGGTGACCCGCTTGCCCATGCCGCCGAAGATCGGCTTGAGCACCACCGGCACGCCGAGCTCGTCCAGCGCCTTCTCGAAGTCGCGGCGGGACAGCACCAGCCGGAAGTCCGGCACGGGGATCTCCGCGGCGCTCAGCACCGACCGCAGGACGGCCTTGTTCTCACAGGCGTTGATGGCCCGCGCGCTGTTGAGGACGGGGATCCCGGCGGCCTCGGCGAGCGTGGCGACCAGGCCGCCGCGCGTGTAGCTGCGGCTGCGCACCAGCAGCGCGTCGAAGTCCTGCACCGACGGCGCGCCGGGCGCGCCGAGGCACAGGGACTCGTCGTTGACCCACTCGACATGCAGTCCGAGCTCGGGGGCGGCCTCGATCAGCCGGCGCTCCTCCCAGCTGATCCGGTCCGCGACGATGGCGACGTTCTTGGTCATCTCACTGGCCCCAGTCGCGCAGCGTGACCTGGACCATCTCGAGGGTCAGCCGCCCGTCCTGGATTTCCTCGACACGCAGCGTGAGCATGCACTCGGGGCAGGAGAAGGTCTCGCCCTGGGCGATCGGCGGCACGGTCAGGTCGGTCTCGCACTCGGGGCAGGCGCCGGTCAGGGTGGCGGTGGACATGGATCTCACTCCTGTTGGTGGTGAAGGTGGTGACGGTGGATGTGTTCGCGTGGGGGTGTGCTGGTGGGGGCGCGCCCGTGGTGGGGGCCTCAGGCGGCCTGGAACTCGATCGCGGCCTTGCGGATCGCGTCGCGGTCCAGCAGCGGAGCGCCCGAAGACTCCTGACGCTCGATCAGCCATGGTGTGAAGGCTTCGACGTCGACGAAGACGCCGGAGTCGCCCAGCGCCCACGTGACCAGGGCGGTCGTCAGGCGGGTGCGCACCAGCAGCTCGCGGGAGTTCCCGACGAGCTCGGCGGGCAGCGTCTCGTAGGCCTCGGGGTGGCTCAGCTGGCCCGGCAGCTCGTAGGCGAAGGAGTGCGGCGTGGTCGGGCCGGACTGGAACGCCTCGCCGAGGCCGGCGCCCTTGAGGGCGAGCCGCGACAGCTCGGTGAGGTGGCTCAGGTCGAAGCGGGTGTCGCCGTGGATCACGCGCAGCGAGGTGAGCAGCTCGGCGAGCGGGGCGTTACCGCCGCGCTCGCCGATCCCGCCGACGGTCGCCGAGATCCACTTCGCCCCGGCGCGCACGGCGGCAAGGGAGTTGGCGACGGCCATGCCCAGCATGTTGTGCGAGTGGATCTCGATCTCGGAGCCGTCGATCGCGGTCAGGTCCGCGATCACGTCCTGCATCTGCCACGGCGACAGGTAGGCGACGGTCTCCGCCAGCCGGAACCGGTCGGCGCCGGCGTCGAAGCCCGCGGTGACGTACGGGACCAGGCGCTCCGCGGGGGTGCGCGCCGCGTCCTCGCCGCTGAAGGTGACGTGGAAGCCGCGGTCCTTGGCCTGCGCGATCGCCGAACGGGCCAGCGCCTGGAGGAACTTCGCGCTGGGCGAGCCGAGCTTCAGCTTGGCGTGCTGCTCGGACGTGGGAATGGAGTACATGATGTGCCGCACGCCGAGCCGCTCGGCCTCGTCGAGGGCCGTCGCCACCTGCTGGCGGTCGCGCACGACCACCAGCGTCATGCTGCGCTCGGGGCCGACGGCCTCGTGGGTGGCCAGGACCAGGTCGCCGTCCTTCGAGTCCGGGCCGGCGACCATGCCCACCTCGACCAGCGCCACGCCGGTCTTCACCAGTAGGTCGGCGATCGCCGCGGCGTCCCTGGGACCGAATTCCACCCCTGCCATGTGCGCGGAGTCGCGCAGCGTGGCGTCGGATATCTGCGGCGGCACCGGGAGTGTCCCGTGCTCTTTCTTTTCCATTGCGTTCCCTCCTCCTGTGTCCGGGAGGTTTCCCGGAGCTGGCTCCAGGTGAATTCAACGGCCCCTTGTTCGTGGGCGGTTGGCTTGTCGCCGGAGCTCGGCGGTGCGGTGCGCACTGCAGACCATCCTGTACGGGGCCGCCGGGCCGGGCAAGAATTCTCGTGTCCGGACTTTGTCAAGGAATGTCGGCGAACGTCATCGGCGGGTGGGTGGCGCAGGATATTTCGCCAGGCCGTGTGGAGTCGCCCGCGAAAGCAATTCGGAGGTGCGGATTCCGGGAGATATTCAGGTGTGCCGAATTGTGCCCGGAAAACGCCGGAGGCGGGCCGGGGAGTCCCCGGCCCGCCTCCGGCGGTCGCTCAGCCGCGGCCCAGGCGGTAGCCGACGCCGTGGACCGTGATGATCCACTTCTCGCCGAGCTTGGCCCGCAGGTTGCTCACGTGCGTGTCGATGGTGCGGCTGGACGCCGCCCAGCTGGTGTCCCACACCCGGGCCATCAGCTCCTTGCGGGACAGCACGCTCCGGGGGTCCGCGGCGAGCGTGTGCAACAGGTCGAACTCCTTGGACGTCAGCTCCACCGGCCTGCCGTGCAGACGGACCTCCCGGGTGCTGCCGTCGATCTGGAGCGGGGTCAGCGAGATGGTGTGCGAGGTCGGCTGCGGTCGGGCGCGGCGCAGCACGGCCTCGATGCGGGCCAGCATCTCGCGGATGCCGCACGAGGAGACGACGCAGTCGTCGGCCCCCGCCTGGAGCGCCAGGACCCGGTCGAGCTCGGTGTCGCGGGGGGCGATGGAGATGATCGGCTGGTCCCCGGTCGTGCGCAGCAACCGGCACACTTCCAGGCCGTCGATGTCGGGGAGGTCGAGGTCCAGCAGGACCAGGTCCGACCGCTGGTGCGTGGCCAGCGCCTCCGCCCCGGTGGCGACGCTGCTGACGGCGTAGCCCTGTCGCCGCAGATCCCGCACCCGGGACTCGGCCGCGATCTGGTCGGCCGCGACCACCAGCACGGACCCGGTCAGGCCCGGTGCGCGGGTCGTCCGCGGCTCCGTTCTCAGTGCCTCCGCAGTGATCATGGTCATGGATCCCCCACTCGTAAGCCCGGCGGGGCGCCGGCGCCCCGACGGCTGCCCCCAGATGACGGTACCCGCTTAAATAATAGCGACAGTTATTTTTTTGTCACGTGAGCCGGATAACATCGGGCTGAACAGCCGACGAGGTCTGCGGGCAAGTCCGCTTGCGGGGAAGGAACGTGGTGATGCAGGAGAGGGCCGCCCGGACCCGTCAGGCGCTGGTGTGCGCCGCCGCGCGCGAGTTCGACCGCAACGGCTACGCCGCCTCGTCCCTGGCGCGGATCACCCGCTCCGCGGGGATCTCCGTCGGAGCCCTGACCTTCCACTTCGCCAGCAAGGAGGACCTGGCGGCCGAGGTCCGGGTGCACGGCCACGCCGCGACCGTGGCCACGGTGGCCACCGTCCCGCGCGAGTCCGAGGCGGTGCTCTGGGTGATCTCGCTGACGCTCTCCCTGGCCTCGCTGCTGGAGGAGGACGTGGCCGTGCGCGCCGCGGCCCGGCTGACCCGGGAGCAGCCGGACGGCGGCCCCGACTGGACGTCGGCCTGGGTCCCGGCGATCAGGGAGCGGCTCGGCCAACTCCGCCAGGACGAGGGGCTCCCCGGCTCCGCCAGGGCCGCCCTCGCGGCCCTGGCGACCCATCTCCTCACCGGAGTCGAGGCGGAGATCCGCCAGCTGGTCTCCCGCGACCAGAACCCGGACGGCCGCCCCACCGCCCGCCTCGCCCGTATCTGGGACCTCATCCGCCAGGGGCTGGGCGTCGCCCAGTCCGACCCGGGCGGAGCCGCCCCGACGCCCCGTCGGCCCCGTTAGGCGCCGTCGCGGGCGCGGGTCAGACCGCGGAGCAGCCGCCGTCGACCGGGACCGCGCCGCCGGTGACGAACGAGGCCTCGTCGCTGAGCAGCCAGGCCGCCGCGCGGGCGATCTCGACGGGCTCGGCGAGGCGCCGCTGGATGGCCCGCTCCGTGGCCGCCTGCTCCAGCTGCGGCACGGCCGCGATGGCCTGCTCCATCAGCTCGGTGCGGGTGCTGCCGACCACGAGCGCGTTGATCCTGATGCCGTGGCCTCCGTACTCGGCCGCCGCGGCGCGGGTCAGGCCCAGCACGGCGTGTTTGGCGGCCACGTACGGCGAGACCACACCGGTGGCGAAGAGCCCGGCCGTGCTGGAGGTGTTGACGATCGCGCCGCCCGTGCCGCGCCCGAGCATGGCCGGGATCTGCTGTTTCATGCAGTTCCACACGCCGCGCACGTTGACGTCCATGATGCGGTCGAAGACGTCGTCCTCGGTCTCGTGCAGGGCGGTGCCGAGCGTGCCCCAGCCCGCGTTGTTGAACGCCGCGTCCAGCCGCCCGAAGCTGCGCACCGCGTGGCCGACGGCCCGTTCGACGTCCGCCGTCTCGGTCACGTCGCCGACGGCGACCTCGGCCGCTCCGCCCTCGGCCCGGATCGCGTCGGCCAGTTCGCGCAGCGGCCGTTCGCGTCGGGCCATCAGCAGCACCGCCGCCCCCTCGGCGGCGAACACGCGGGCGGCGGCGGCGCCGATCCCGCTGGACGAACCCGTGATCATGATGATCTTGTCGTGCAGAAGCCCCTTGTCGCCCATCGGCGCCGATCCCCCCAGATCGCTCGTCGCCCCCGCCGATCGGCGGGGGCGTCGGCGTCACGGTAACCCGGTCGCTGGCATGTCCGCCAACTCTCTTGGCTGAACACCAGGTTGACGAGGCGATGCGATGGTCAGGCCGCCACGCGGGTGCGTTCCTCGCCCATCTCGATGCGCTTCACCGCGCTCGGAACGGCGAAGGCGGGCAGCAGGCAGTGCCACATGTCCTCGACGCGCTCCGGCAGGTTGGGCCGGGTGCGGTCCGAGGTCTCGACGTAGGAGCGCATCTGCGCACCTGTGCACGCGTCGACGACGAGTCGCGAGAGCGTCTCGACGTCGGTGCCGGCGCGCAGTTCCCGTCGGGTCAGGGCGACCTGCAGCGCCTCGGAGATGATCTCGGTCCACTGGTCGTGGGAGTTGTGCTGTGGGGAGGCGAAGTTCTCCTGCTCCCACACCAGCCGCGCGCCCGCCTGCAGGATCGGGTCCTTCGGCATCCGGTACGCCCAGGTCAGGGTGATGTCGACGGCCTGCTGCAGGCCCTCGGAGGCGTGCGGCGGCACCACGTGCTTCGGCTGTTCCTGGACCAGCAGTTGGGCCAGCTCGTCCTTGCTCCGGAAGTGGAAGTACACCGCCCCCATCGTGAGACCGGCGCGGTCGGCGATCTTCATCATGCTGGCCCCGGCGAAGCCCAGCTCTCCGAACACCTCCGCCGCTGCCTGGATCAGGGTGTCACGGGTCCGTTCGGCCCGTGCCTGCTTCACTGTCCGTCCAGCCGCCATGTGCACCTCGAGGATCGTGCTTCCCAAAAACCAAAGTGTTCATTATGTTATTGACCGATGCAGCGGCCAAGCAACAGCCGGTGCGCCGCAGTTCAGCACGTACTCTCGAGGAGACGACTCGTCATGACATCGTGCACGACCGCGAACCTGCAGCTCATCAGCGCTCCGCCGCAAACGCCCACCGGAATCTTAACTCAGGTCCGCAAGAGCGACCCTGGAGCGGTGCTGGTGTCCGGCTGGAGTCGGATCTCGGACACCACCCAGCACGTCACCGTGGCCTGGCCCCGGGAGCAGGAGTTCTACACGGAGGACGGGCGCTATCGTCCGCTGCTCTTCACCGAGAGCCTGCGGCAGGGGCTGGCGCTGCTCAGCCACAGTGTCCACGAGGTGCCGCTCGGCCACCGGCTCGGCTGGGAGTCGGTGAACTTCTCGGTCAACCCCGGGGCCCTGCTGGTCACTTCGGAGCCGGTCTCGGCCACGCTGCTGGTGACGCACCTGTCCGTCAGACGTCGCAGACTCGGCTCCGTCCACTTCGCCTCGCGCGTCGAGGCGCGGCACTCGGGGCTCCGGCTCGGCACCGCGACGGTGCACTACACCACCCATCCGCCGGCGCTCTACGACCGGCTGCGCGGCCGCTACGCGGACGCCCGTGAGGCCTTCGCCCTCGCCGCGCCCCCCACGCCGCCCGTCCCGCCGGGCCTGGTCGGCCGCACCCGTGCCCGCGACGTGGTGCTCTCGCCGACCGGCTCCCCCCACGGCTGGCAGCTGCGGGTGGACACCGGCCACGGGGTCCTCTTCGACCACCCGCACGACCACATACCGGGCATGGTGCTGCTGGAGGCGGCGGACCAGGCCGCGCAGGCCGCCATGGGCTGCCCGGTGACCGCCGTCGCCTTCGACACGACCTTCGTCCGCTACGTCGAGTTCGACCGTCCCTGCCTGGTCACGGCGGTGCCCGAGGCTCCCGACGGCCTCGGCCGGGCCCGGACCACGGTGGAGATCACCCAGGACGGCCACCGCGTCTTCACCTCGACCGTGACCACCCAGCCCCGCTGAGGGCCGAGGGGTCACTCCGCGGCAAGCCTGCCGCGCACCATCGTCGACAGCACCGCGTGCACGTCGTCCAGGCTGCGCTCGGGCTGGAACGTCAGCCAGTCCACCGCGACGACCAGCACCATGCCGAAGACCGCCGCCGCCACCAGGCCGGTGTCGAGATCCGCCCGCAGCTCCCCCGACGCCACCGCGTCGTCCAGGGAGCCGCGCACCACCGCGACCGCCTCCTCCCGCAGCAGGGTGAGCGTGGACTGCCACGCGCGGTTGGTGCGCCACAGCTCCGACAGCAGCAGCCGCGCGAACGCGCGGTACTGCTCGATGAAGGCGAGACCCTCGCGGATCATCGCGTCGAGCTGGTCGATCGGCGCACCGGGGTGGGCGGCGGAGGCGCCCCGCAGCGCGGCGGTCAGCAGGCCGACGCCGTGCTGCAGCAACTCCTCGAACAGCTGGTTCTTGTTCTTGAAGTTGTAGTAGACCGTGCCCTTGGCGACCCCGGCCCGCTCCGCGATCGCGTCCACCGAGGTCGCGGAGAAGCCCTGCTCCGCGATCAGCTGCTGGGCCGCGACGAAGAGCTTCTGCCGGGTCTGCTCGCGGCGTCCGCCGCCGCCCGCTCTGGCCGGTCCTGGGGGAGGGGTCATGGCGTCATCCTTCCGTATCCGGTGTCGCTCACAGCACCAGCTCGGGGTGGAGCGACGCGACCGTCCACATCTGGCGGCGGCGCGCCGCGAGCACGGTGCCGGCCAGTGAGGCGACCAGGAAGGCGGCGAGGACGCCCGTGCCCTGCCACACCACGGTCAGGTCGCCCCCGCTGATCAGCCGGCGCAGCCCGTCGACCACCCAGGTCATCGGCAGGTAGGGGTGGATCGCACCGAAGAAGCCCGGGCTGGTCTGGACGGGGTAGGTGCCGCCCGCCGAGGTCAGCTGGAGCATCAGGATCGCCAGGCCGATGACCCGGCCCCGGGTCCCGAAGACGGCGTTGACGCACTGCAGCACCGCGGCGAAGCTCGCGGAGGTCAGCAGCAGGAAGCCGATCGCCGCCGCCGGTCGGGCCAGGTCCAGCCCGAGCGCGAAGTGCAGCACCGCCAGCAGGGCCCCGACCTGCGCGACGCCGATGGCGACCGCCGGAAGCCAGCCGGCCAGCGCGGCCCGCCAGGAGGGGATGCCGGCCGCGAGCAGCCTGCTGCTCAGAGGGCGCAGCAGCATGTAGGCGACCATCATGCCGACCCACAGGGCCAGCGGGATGAAGTACGAGGACAGCCCGGTGCCGTAGTTGGCGGCCTTGTTGAGCGTGCCGAGGGCGAGCTGCACCGGGTCGCTCATCACGCCGGTGCGGTCCGCGCGTTCCTGGGCGCTCAGGTCCGGGATCTTCGCGGCGCCGTCGTGGAGCGAACCCGCCAGCTGGTCCGAGCCGCCCGCGAGCTTGTAGAGGCCGGAGTCGAGCTGGTCGGCGCCGGAGGCGAGGGTGCCGAGCCCGTCGTCCAGGTGGTGCGCGCCGGTGGCGAGCTGCGCGCTGCCGGTGGCGATCCCGGCGACGCCCGCGTTCAGCCGGTCGATCCTGGCGACCTGCGCGTCGACCTGGTCGGCCAGGTGCGGCGCGTCGGCGGCCAGCTGGTTCGCGTAGCCGCGCACGGTGCCCGCGTCGGAGGCGAGTCGGGCCAGCTGCGCCTTGTTCGCGGAGACGGCCTGGTCGACCGAGGTCGCGATCTCGACGGTCCGCTGGGACGCCTGCACGGCGGTCTGCAGCGCGGCGCACTCGGCGGGGGAGCCGCCGGTCGCGGTCCCGTCCGGCACTGTTGCCCCGGCCTGCTGCGGCGTCCGGCACTGCTGGGCGTAGACCTGCTTCAGCTGCGCCTCGGCCGCCTTGGCGTCCGCCACGGCCTGAGCCGAGTCGGCGGGCAGCGAGGTGGCGATCTGCTGCACGGTGCCGGCGGCCGTCGCGACGGCCTGCGCGGCCCGCTGGATGTCCCCGGCGCGGCTGCGCAGCGTCGGCGTCAGCCTGTCGGTCACGCCGTGCACCATCTGGTCCAACTGCGCGGTCCCGGCCGCGGCCTGGGCCGCTCCGCCGTGCAACCGGTCGAGCCCGTCGGCGAGCAGGCCGCTGCTGGAGTGGGCCGTGCCCAGCCCGTCGCTCAGCTGCTGTGCCCCGCCCTGCGCGGTGTGCGCGCCCTGCGCCAACCGGCCCGCGCCGCCCGCCGCCTGGAGGGTCTGGTCGTGCATGTCGCCGAAGGAGACGTAGATCTGGTCGAGGTAGCCGCGGACCGCACTGGCGGAGCTGGCGGCGCGGATCTCGGAGAAGGCGGACTTCGCGATGATGCCGCTCAGGTAGCTGTTGGAGTCGTTGCTGCGCGCCTGGAGCAGGCCCGAGACGGGGTGGTCGCTCCCGCCCGTCGCGATCCTCGCGGTGAAGTCGGCGGGGATGGTGAGCGTCATGTAGTAGTCGCCCTTGCGCAGCCCCTGGTCGGCGCGGGCGGCGCTGACCTCGTGCCAGTCGAAGGTGTGCCGGTCCAGCAGCTCGGTGGTGAGGTCGCGTCCGGCGTTGAGCTGCTTGCCGCCCACGTCGGCGCCCCGGTCCTGGTCCACGATCGCGACCGGCAGGCGGTCGAAGTGGCCGTAGGGGTCCCAGAACGACCAGATGTAGAGCGCGCCGTAGAGCAGCGGCAGCAGCGCCACGGCGACGACGGCGGCACGCGGCAGCGAGCCGCGCCGGAACCGGCGCAGTTCGAGCGAGCCGAGGGAGAGGGCGCGCAGCGGGCGCCGACGGGCCAGCCGGTCACTCATCGTCGTCGCCGCCTTCCGTGCCTTCCGCATCTTCCGTGCCTTCTGCGTCTTCCGCGTCTTCTGTGTTCTCCGCGGGTTCCGCGGGTTCCGCGGGCTCGACGGGCTCGACGGGCTTCGGTGCGCCGAGGGTGACGACGACGTCGGCCTGGGCTCCCGCCGGAACCTGACGGGTCGTGGCCAGCACGGTGAGTCCGGCGTCGGCGAGCTGGCGCAGTGTCGCCCACGCGGCGTCGCGCTCGGCGTCGGAGAGGCGGTCGCCGACGTCGTCGACGGCGAGCACGCGCGGACGGCCGATCAGCGCGGCCGCGAGGGAGGTGCGGAACGCCTGCGGCGCGGAGAGCGAGTCCGCGCGCAGCGACAGTTCGGCCCGGGTCAGCCCGGCCGCGTCGATCGCGGCGGTGACGCGCCGGTGGGCGTGGCGTCCGTGGGAGCGGAGCAGGAGCCGCTCGGTCAGGTGCTCCTCGACGGTCAGTCCGCCGTCGAGGTCGTTCACCCCGGCGACCGCCCCGAGCGCGACCAGCTTCCGCACCGCCGCGGCCCGCCGCGGCAGCGCCAGCCCGGCGACGCTCGCCACCCCGGCGGTGGGCCGCATTCGCCCGGCGACGCTCAGCAGCAGCGACGTCCGCCCGGACCCGCTCTCCCCGACGACGGCCACCAACTGCCCTGGCTCACCATCAAAACTGACGCCTCGGTAGACATCCCCGCGCGGCCCCCGCAGTGCCAGATCCGCCACCGCGACGGGGGCGCCTTCGTAGTCGCCCATCCTCGCCCCTCCCACTGTCCGCAGTCTTTTGAACTGACCGGTCAGTACAAAAAGGTACCACCGCGGGACGGCATCAGGGGCAAGAGGGCGGAATTCAGGCGGGCCGGGCCAGGCCGGCGTCGTAGGCGATGATGACGGCGTGGACACGGTCGCGGGCGCCGAGTTTGGAGAGGACGCGGCTGACGTGGGTCTTCACCGTGGACTCCGAGAGCACCAGGCGGGTGGCGATCTCACTGTTCGTCAGGCCCTGGGCGACCGACTCCAGAACCTCGCGCTCGCGGTGGGAGAGGTGCGCGATGCGGGGATCGGTGTCCGGCTCGCGCGAGGGGACGCCGGAGGTGAAGGCGTCGAGGAGGCGGCGGGTCATCGCCGGGGCGACGACCGCGTCGCCCGCGGCCACGGCGCGGATGCCGGAGAGGAGTTCGTCGGGGCGGGCGTCCTTGAGCAGGAAGCCGCTCGCGCCCGCGCGCAGCGCGCCGTAGGCGTACTCGTCGAGGTCGAAGGTGGTGAGCACCAGGACCCGCGAACGGTCGCCCGCGGCGACGATGCGGCGCGTCGCCTCGATGCCGTCCATGCCGGGCATCCGGATGTCCATCAGCACCACGTCCGGTCGCAGCTCGGCCGTGAGCCGGACGGCTTCCGCGCCGTGGGCCGCCTCGCCGACCACGGAGGTCTCCGGGCTGCTCTCCAGCAGCATGCGGAAGCCCATGCGTTGCAGCGGCTGGTCGTCCACGATCAGCACGGTGGTCACGCCTTGCCGCCTTCCTTCGGAAGCCCGCCTCCGCCGTCGAGCTTAGGGCCGGCCGACTGAGCCTCCGGCAGCGGCAGGCAGGCGGTGACCGACCAGCCGCCGCCGGGGCGCGGCCCGGCGGCGACCGTGCCGCCGGCCAGCGCCGCGCGCTCGCGCAGGCCGATCAGGCCGTGACCGGTGCCCGGACCGCTCCCCGAGCCGGGGGATGGGGTGCGGCCGTCCTCGCCGCCGGAGTCGTCGACGCGGACCCTGACCTCCCCGGTGCGGGCGTCCGCCGCCACCGACACGCGCACGTCGGTGGCCGGACCGGCGTGCTTGAGGCTGTTGGTCAGCGCTTCCTGGACGATCCGGTAGACGGCCAGCTGCAGACCCGGCGGCAGCGCGGAGGTGTGGCCGGAGGCGGTGTAGGTGACGGTCGGCCCGGCCGCGCGCAGCCGCTCGCACAACGCGCCCAGCTCGGCCGTCCCGGGCTGGGGGTGCAGCTCGGCCGCGGCCGTACGCGCGGTGCCGCCCGCCTCCCCGGCGACGGGGCCGGTGACGGTGACGGTGGCGTCCGGCGTGGCGGCGGCCCCGGGCGCGGCACCGGTCTCGGGCACCTCGGCGCGCAGCGCGCCGAGCGTGCGGCGCAGCTCGCCCAGCGACTCGCGGCCGGTCTCGGCGATGATCCGCAGCACCTCGGGGCCGCGCTCGGGCCGCAGCGCGGCCTGCGCCGCGCCGCCGTCGGCGAGGCCGATGATGACGGCCAGGCTGTGGCCGACGATGTCGTGCAGCTCGCGGGAGACCCGGGCCCGTTCGTCGGCCGCCGCGAGGCGCTCGCGCTGCTCGCGCTCGACCTCCAGCGTCGCGGCCCGGTCGGCGAGCGCCGCCAGCTGCCCCTGCCGGATCCGGCCCGCGAGGCCCAGGGCCGCGGCGGCGGTCGCGGCGCAGGCGACGAAGAAGAGGCCGGTCCAGGGCCGCCGGGCGAGCGGCTCGACCCGCCAGGCCAGGACCGCGATGCAGGGCAGCACCGCCGCCGCGACCCAGGGCAGCCGCCGCGGGGGCGAGTACCGGGCCACGCCGTAGAGGGCGATCATCAGGCTGATGTCGCTGTGCAGCGCGACGCCGAGCGCCCACTGCAGCGCGCAGACGCCCAGCACGATCCAGAAGACCACAAGCGGCGCCCGCCGCCGCCATCCGAGCGGCGCCGCCTGGGCGACGGCGGTCAGCGCGCTCACCCACAGCGGGACGGAGTTCACCCCGAACAGCGTGTGGTGCTCGCCGTCCCGGAAGAGATCGGCGAGCCCGGTGAGCAGCACGAACAGCGCGACGAAGGAATCCAGCACCTGGGGGTGCGCCCGGTCGGCCGCGCGCACGCGGAGCCAGCCGCGGGCGACGGGGTGTTCGGCCAGGTGCTCCCAGAGGGGATCGCTGCCGTGCGTCGTGCTGCTCATCGGGAGGGGTACCAAGCGTTTGCTGCTAGCTGTCGGAACGCAGCAAACGGTACGCCGCGCCGATCAGGGCGGCCACGACCCACGCGCACAGGACCGCGAGGCCTGCGCCGGGGCTCAGCGTGCCCGACTCCTGGTGCAGGGCGATGATCGACCCGCCCGCGCCGCCCTCGAGACCCGGCAGGTAGGGGGAGACGTCCGGCTTCCAGCTGCTGGGCAGGATGTCCAGGAACACCGGCAGCAGCATCAGCAGGACCACCAGCAGCGAGATGCCGCCGGCCACCGAGCGGACGAGCATGCCGAGCGCCGCGCCCAGCACCGCGATCAGGGCCAGGTACAGACCGGCCCCGAAGAGGCAGCGCAGCACCCCCGAGGAGGAGAGCGTCAGCGCGATCGCCTTGCCGTGCAGGAAGGGCTCACCGCCGAGGAACGACAGGAAGGCCCCTGCCGTGGCGACGACGAGGACGACGCCGAAGTACACGAGCACCTTGGCGCCCAGCACCGGCAGGCGCTTCGGCACGGCGGCCAGCGTCGAGCGGATCAGGCCGGTCGTGTACTCGCCGGCGGTGGCCAGCACGCCGAGCACGCCCAGCGCCAGCTGGGCCAGCTCGGTGCTGCGCAGGGCGATCGTGACGGCGTCGTGCGCATCGGCGCTCGGCCCGCGCAGCGCGGTGGGGTCGTACCGGTAGGCGCCCATGATGCCGATGCCGACCAGCAGCAGCGCGGCGACGGCCAGCGTGATCCAGGTCGAGCGCAGCGACAGGAACTTCGACCACTCGCTGCGCACCACGCGCGCGAAGGTCACCTTGTACTCGGCCCGCTTCGCCGGGGCGGCGGCCTCGGTCGCGGTCAGCGTCGTGCTCATGCGGCCACGCTCCCTTCCGGCGCACCGGCGTGGGATGCGCTGCCGGCGTTGCTGCGGTACTCGACGGTGTCCCCGGTCAGCGTCATGAACGCCTCCTCCAGGGAGACGGCCTGCGGGGTCAGCTCGAAGACGGCGATACCGGCGTCGGCGGCCGTCTGGCCGATCTGACGTGCGCTCAGGCCGGAGACGGCCAGCGTCTCGGAGCCCGCCTCGCCGGTCACGGTGACGTCCGGGCCGAGCAGGAGCTCGCGCAGGCGCGCGGAGTCGGCGGAGACGACCTTGACGCTGTCGCCGCCCGCCTGGTCGATGAAGCCGGCGACGGTGGTGTCGGCCATCAGCCGGCCCCGGCCGATGATCACCAGGTTGGTCGCGGTCAGCGCCATCTCGCTCATCAGGTGCGAGGAGACGAAGACGGTGCGGCCCTGCTCGGCGAGGTCCGTCAGGAGCGTGCGGATCCACAGCACGCCCTCCGGGTCGAGGCCGTTGACCGGCTCGTCCAGCATGATCGTCTGCGGGTCGCCGAGCAGCGCGGCGGCGATGCCGAGGCGCTGGCCCATACCGAGGGAGAAGGCGCCGGCGCGCTTCTTGGCCACCTTGGCCAGACCGGTCAGCTCGATCACCTCGTCCACCCGACGGCGCGGGATGCCGTGGGTCAGCGCGAGCGCGAGCAGGTGGTTGTAGGCGGAGCGCCCCGGGTGGATGGAACGGGCCTCCAGCAGCGCGCCGACCTCCTGCAGGGGGGCGGCATGCTGGGAGTAGCGCTTGCCGTTCACGGTGACGCTGCCGCTGGTGGGCGCGTCCAGTCCGAGGATCATCCGCATGGTGGTGGACTTCCCGGCCCCGTTCGGGCCGAGGAAGCCGGTGACCACACCGGGCTTGACGGTGAAGTGCAGGTCGTCGACGGCGGTCTTGTCGCCGTAGCGCTTGACCAGATGCTGGAGTTCGATCACACCACCACGCTACGAGCGCGCCGGCCTCCGGCCCCGGCACACAGGGACCGTTCCGCGCGCCGTGACGGTACCCCGGTACCACCGCTCTCTAATCCGTTAGAGGTAGTTGCACCCACCCACGCGGCGGAGCCGCAAGTCAGCAGGCCCCGTGCCCCGGAGGTGAGTGCGACTACCTGCGGGAGTGCGTCCTCAGAGCAGTTCCTCCACATAGTTCGGCTGGTCGACGGGCAGTGCGCCCTCCGGGCGGTAGCGGAGGGTGCTCGCCTCCCAGGAGAAGTAGCCGCGCATCCAGTCGCCCATCCCGTCGACGTAGCGCAGCACCGCCGCGCCCTCCTCGCTGCTGCAGCCGAGACCCAGCACCGTGCCGGGGATCTGCTCGGAGAGGGCGAAGAACTCGTCCACCATCCGCTGTGCCTCGTCGCGGACCAGCGCGAACGCGCCCTCGCGGCTGATGCCGCGGTCCCGCTGGGTGATCACGGCGAGGTTGTAGACGTCGCCCCGGGGGGCCTCCTTGGCGTAGGAGTAGACGTCGTTGTTGACCGCGGGGGCGTCCCCGGCGAGTTGGCGCATCAGCGTCAGCTGCGGGTTGTGGTACGCGGTCGCGGGCACCTCGCCGAGGATGCGTTCGACGAGGTCGAGGACGGTGTCGACGCCGGACGCCCCGCGGCGCAGCACCAGGTAGGCCGCGCGGCTGGGGCGGGAGTCGGGCAGGGCGCGGCCGAGGGCCTCGCTCGGGTGGGCCATGAAGTAGCCCTCCCAGTGGAACGCGGCGCGGGCGCGCCACCGCGCGGACATGCCCTGGCTGCCGCGTCGCCACAGGTCGGCGAAGGCCGACTCGACGGGGGAGGGGCGCTCCGGCGCGCGACCGGTGTGCAGGGTGGTGATGAGTGGCGCGCAGACCCGCGCCACCTCGGCGGGACGCGCGCCGCGCTCACCGTCGAACTGGTCGTCGAAGAGGAAGTAGAAGGCGCACTGGTCGACCGCGAGGCAGAGATCGGCCAGGTCGGCGTCGGGGAAGCTGGTCGCTGCCAGCTCCGGGATGGACCAGTGCTCGTAGAGCCGCTGCGCGCGCTCCTCGCGCAGCATGCCGTGGGCTCTGAGCCACTGGAGGTTGTGTCGTGCCGCGGCGTCCAGCAGCGGGTTGCGCCGGACCGGACCGGGGATGCTTATGACGTCCCCGGCGTCGTGCATCTGCTCCTGACGGTTCATCAGCCTGTGCATCAGCTCGTGCATCAGCTCGTCCTCCTCTGCCCCTGATGTGACGGCTCGGTGGTCCCCCTGAACGAACCGATTACGACGGTAGCTGAACCGATCACTCCTGTTGAGTAATCGATCGGTCATATGCTCAATAATCAACCAGAGTTGGCGGAACTGGTCTGTCTTGAGCATTACGAAGGGATCCTCCGATGCGCCAGCGCGAGGCCTCTGCGCTGGTTAACCTCGAAGTCGGGGTGGGCCCCTGCGAGGCCGGCCGGCGGGTCAAGAGAACGGGCAGGAGCGGAGCGAGCCGTGGACGAGCGTCAGCTCTACGAGCGCGAGGAACCGATCGGCCTGGGCGCACGCGCCCTCGCCCGGCTGAGGGCGGACGTCGCAGCGGGCGACACCAGCCCCGGCGGCCTGCTGCTCTACCGCGGTGCGGCCGGCTTCGGCAAGACGAGTCTGCTGGGCCGCCTGCGTGCGGCCGCCAACGCCGACCGCGACTCGCAGATCCTGCTCTTCGCCCGGGCCACCGAGCAGCAGCAGGGCGCGCCGTTCCACGTGGCCCGCAGCCTGCTGCAGCCCGCCCTCGCGAAGATGCACGAGGCGGACCGCCGGGAGATGTTCGGCGGGTGGTACGACATCGCCGCGCCCGCCCTCGGCCTCACCCCGGCGGACGCCGGCAGCCCGGCCGACCCGACGGGTGTGCAGGAGGCGCTCAGCTGGGTCACCACGCAACTGGCGGTGCGCCAAGGGCCGTTGCTGGTAGTGATCGACGATCTGCATTGGGCGGACCCGGAATCCAGCCAGTGGCTCGCGAGCTACATCGGCCAGATTCAGCACTTGCCGATGCTGGTCTCCCTGGCGTATCGGAGCGACGAGCTCGCCCCGTCGCTGGACGATCTGCTGCTGCGCGAGGTGCGCGAGCTCGGCACCCGCGGCCACAGCGTCGAGCTGCAGAAGCTCTCGCCGAACGCGGTCGAGGCGATGGTCCGCACCCGCCTGGGCGAGGACGCGGACGACGTGTTCTGCCGCACCTGCTGGTCCATCACCAACGGCAACCCCTTCTTCGTCACCAGCCTCATCGACCGCCTGAGCGAACAGGGCGTCCCGCCGGTCGAGGAGAGCCAGGACCAACTGCGCGCACTGGCCGCGCTCAGCGGCGCCCGCGACATCAGCCGCCGCCTCGAACGGCTCGGCACGGACGTGCAGCGCACCGCCTTCGCCGCGGCCGTGCTGGACATCGCGTTCGACCTGGAGCTGATCTCCCGGGTCGCGGGCCTGCCGTTCAACCAGGCGCAGACGGCCGTGGAGAAGCTGGTCGGGGACCAGATGCTCACCCGCTCCGGGCACGAGTACCAGTTCTCGCACCCCACCGTGGCCAGCGCGGTCTACCAGTCGATCACCTTCCCGGCGATGCGCACCAGCATCCACAGCAAGGCGGCCGACGAGGTGATCGCCTCGGGCAAGGGCGGCATGGCCGCGGCCTCCCGCCACCTGATCGAGCTCTATCCGGACGACAACCCCACCGTCGTGCACCAGCTGCGGCAGGCCGCCCACGAGCACCTCGCCATGGGTGCCCCGGACGCTGCCAAGCGCTGCCTGGAGCGCGCGCTGCGCGAGCCCCCGGCGGAGGAGGAGATGGCGGAGGTCCGCTACGAGCTGGGCTGCGCCGTCATGCTGCGCGACCCGGATCTGACCGTCCGCCAGCTCCAGATGTCGCTCGACGAGGTGCCCGGCCTGGAGCCGGAGCACCGGCTGAACGCCGTGCTCCGTCTCGGCCAGGCGCTCACGCACAGCAACCGCGTCACCGAGGCCGTCGAGCTGACCCGGGACGAGGTGGCCCGGATGGCGGACGGCCCCGCGAAGACCCGGCTGCAGGCCGCGTCCTTCATGTGGCGGCTGCTGCGCCGCAACGACCCGGACGGCCGGCAGACCTCGAGCCGGCTGAAGGAGCTGGTCGAGCAGCAGCGCGGTCGCACGGATCCGGAGGCGCGCTCGGTGCAGGTGCTGCGCGCCTGGGACCTCACCCTGCGCGGCGAGAGCGCGTCCGAGGCGCTGGCCTTCGCCGACCTCGGCACGGAGGGCGGCCGCCCGGCGGAGGGTCTCGGCTGGACCAACCAGGTCCTGGGGTTCGAGATCCCGGTCATGCTGGGAGTCGCCTACCTCTACAACGACCGCCTCGACCGTGCCCGCAGCCTCTTCGTGGACGCCGCCTACGAGTTCGAGATGATGGGCTGGAGCGGCGGTCACCTGGGCTTCGCCAACTTCTTCCAGGCCCTCGTGATGTTCCGTCAGGGCAAGCTGGAGGACGCGGCGAAGGCGCTGCGACCCACCCTGCTGCGCAAGGCGAAGGGTCTCGGCCCCGGCAACCCGCTGCTGTGGGACGTGGTCGCGGTCCTCTGCGACATCATGCTCGCCCAGGGGCAGGCCGACGAGGCCGCCAAGCTGGCGGAGGAGCACGGCATCCGTCCCGGCCAGTACCCGCCCGCTGCCGTGCTGCCGGACGCGCCCGCCCTCGTCGGCCGCCTGCTGCTGGCCCAGGGCCGCCGGGACGAGGCGGTGGCCGAGCTGGAGCGGCACGGCCGTGAGCTGGACGAGCGCGGCTGGGAGAACACCGTCTGGTCCCCGTGGATGAGCACGCTCGCGCTGGCGCTGGCGGACACCGACCCCGAGCGGGCGCGCTCGCTGGCCGCCGACGCGTACGGCCGCGCCCTGCGGGCCGGCACGAACTCCGCCGAGGGCATGGCGCTGCACGCCTGGGCCAAGGTCGCCGAGCCCTCGCAGGAGCTGGAGCTGTTGCGACGGGCCGTCTCCGCGCTCGGGCAGTCGCCGATCGCCTTCGAGCACGCCTCCGCTCTGGTCGACTACGGCGCGGCGCTGCGCAGGGACGGCCGGTTGCGGGAGGCGGTGGCCGCGCTGGAGCAGGGCCTGGACATCGCCCGCGACTGCGGCGCGACCAACCTGGCGGACCGGGCCCGTCGCGAGCTGAAGGCCTCCGGCGTCAGCCCGCACCGCCTGCGGCCGATGCCGTCGCGCGACCTCACCGCGCTGCAGCTGCGGGCCGCCCAGCTGACGGTCGGGGGCAAGGACCGCAACGAGGTGGCGGAGTCGCTCTCCGTCAGCCCCGCCAGGGTCGACGAGCTCCTGGCCGCGGTCTACCGCACGCTGGGCACGGACGCGAAGGGTCTCGCGGAGACGTTGAAGGACGATCCCGGGGTTGATTCGGAATAGGTTGGATCGTGTCGCCGTTGTGAGCAAAGGCCGAGAACCGGCCGGAAAGGCGGAACCACGACATGGCCACCATCGAGCTGACCAAGGACAACTTCAACGAAATCGTCGATCAGAACGACTTCGTCCTGATCGACTTCTGGGCGTCCTGGTGCGGTCCGTGCCGGCAGTTCGCGCCCGTCTACGACAAGGCCTCCGAGGAGAACCAGGACCTGGTCTTCGCCAAGGTCGACACCGAGGCGCAGCAGGAGCTGGCCGCGGCGTTCGACATCCGGTCCATCCCGACCCTGATGGTCATCCGCGACCGGACGGTCATCTTCGCGCAGCCGGGTGCGCTGCCCGCCCCGGCCCTCGCCGAGGTGATCACGCAGTCCCGTGCCGTGGACATGGACGAGGTCCGCGCCAAGGTGGCCGAGCAGCAGGCCAAGCAGTCCGAGGCCTGATCGACGCGTTCCGGGGTGTTACCGGCCGCGCGCGGCGAAGCTGCGCTGCGGCCGGTACTCCACCAGCGTGAGCGCCAGCTCGACGTGCCGGTCGACGAGCGCGCCGAGGGTCAGCGGGCCGTCGGTGCGGTACCACTGCGCGACGGCGTTGCACATGGCGATGACCCCGCGCCTGGCCTCGTCGGGGTAGGGGGTGTGGAACTCCCCCGAGGCGATCCCGGCCTCGATCGGGTCGCGGAACAGGTTGGTGGCCTCCGCCTGCCGTCGGCTGTAGAGCTCGAGGCGCTCCGGCTCCAGGCTCCGTTCCTCCAGCAGCAGGATGTTGCTGCGTGCCGCGTGTTCCGCGCGGAACCGGGTGGTCGCGGCCACGACCGCGCCGAGGCGGTCGGCCGGCGCGCCATGTACGCCGCCGACGGAGTCGAGCTCGGCCGCGACCGAGGCGAAGTACCGGTCCATGCCCTCGTCGAGCAGCGCGTGCAGAAGCTCCTGCTTGCCCGAGTAGTAGTGGTACATCGCGGAGAGGCTCATCCCGGCCCGGGCGGCGATGTTCCGGATCGAGGCACTGCCGAAGCCCCGCTCGGCGAACTCCTGCCGTGCGGCTTCGAGCAATGCGGTCTGACCGGCAGGGCGCATTCGAGCCTGTCCTTATGACGTGACGGGGCATGACGGGACTGAGCGATCGTTCGGGATTGTACCCAGGTTCCGTTCCGTTTCCGGCGACCTACTGGACATCGGCTCCGTTCGGCCCTAGCTTAACGATCGTTCGTGAGGGTTGGAGGAGGCAACTGATGGCGAGCGCGGCGGGGACGACGAAGGCTGTGACGGCCGAGGCTGCGACGGCGAAGGCTGTGACGACGAGAGATCCGGCCGAGGTCTACCGCGACGGGCTGGCGCACGGCGAGCTGCGCTACCAGCGGTGCCAGTGGTGCTCGACGCGGTTCTGCAGCGTCAGCCTGCTGTGCGCCACCTGCGGCGGGGCGGACTTCGTCTGGGAGCGCAGCAGCGGACACGGGCGGATCCACGCCCTGCCGCAGGCGGTCGGCCCTGACGACTGGCAGGAACGCACCGCGGTCGTGGAGCTGGACGAGGGCTTCCGGGTCCGCGCCCGGCTCGCCCCCACCCCCGCCCACCGGATCTGGCGCGGCGCGCCCGTGCGTCTGGAGGTCGCCGAGACGGGTGACGGGTCGCTGCGGCCGGTGTTCCGCCCGGTGGCGGCCTGAGCTGGGCGCCTTCCGTCGCCATCCCCCGATCGAACCCGCGTTCCCCGCCTTTCGGCTGATTGAACCGTCCCCCTCGATCTGTCAGTCTCGGCAGGCCGAACGTGTTCCGCAGCAGCCCGTACACCGTCGGCCTGTGAATCAGCCTGTGACGGATCGAGGGATCGTCATGTCCACACGCCGCGCCTCTTCCTTCGTCGCCGCCTCGCTCCTGGCGGCCACCGGCCTCGCCGTCGCGACCGCCGGGCCCGCCTTCGCCAAGTCGTCCATCGCGATCCAGGTCAGTGCGCGCAGTGTCGCGCCGGGGGAGCGCATCGGCCTGAGCGCCCGCGGCTCCTCGGACGACTTCGGCGGTAATCCCGTCCGTCTGTGCCTGGACGAGCGCGTCGGCCGCGGGGCCTGGCGCGTCGTCGTCTGCGGGCGGGAGGGGGTGTTGCGTGCGACCGTGCGCGCGGCCCGCCCGGGGGTGCTGGCCTTCCGCTCCCAGTTGGTCGGCCGTAACAGCCACGGCCGGCTGGTCGTGGACCGCACCTCGCAGGTCGTCACCGTGCGCGTGCGGTGAACGAAGCCGTTCGAGATCGAGAGGGAGGCTCTGTTCGACAATCTCGAGGGCGCTAGTAAGGTATGCCTAAGCTAACCGCCGAGGGGTGGTCGGCGTCTGCTGCCATACGTGTGCGTCCGGGCGAACGGCCCCGGGGGAGGGGCCAAGGATGTGGAACGACGCGTTCCCCAGCTTCCTGATCGGTTTGCGGGAGGGGCTGGAGGCGGGACTGATCGTCTCCATCCTCGTCGCGACCCTTGTCCGCGGTGAGGAGAGAGGCCGGCTCCCGCAGGTCTGGACGGGCGTTCTGGCCGCCGTCGGGCTCTCCCTCAGCTTCGGCGCGATCCTGACCTTCACCTCGGCGAACCTCTCCGCCACCGCCCAGGAGGCGTTCGGCGGCTGCCTCAGCGTCATCGCGGTCGCCTTCGTCACGGCGATGGTGTTCTGGATGCGCCGCAACGCCCGGAACCTCTCCGGCGAGATCAAGGAGAAGGTGACGGCGGCCCTGGCCATGGGGTCGGGGATGCTGATCCTCACCAGCTTCCTGGCCGTCGGCCGCGAGGGCCTGGAGACCGCGCTGTTCATCTGGACCACCGCGCAGACGGCCGGCGAGTCCACGGGTCCGCTGGTCGGCGCGGCCGTCGGCCTGGTCCTGGCCGGGGCCCTGTGCTGGGGCCTGTACCGGCGGGTGCTGAAGATCAACCTGACGAGGTTCTTCACCTGGACCGGCGTCGGCCTGATCGTCATCGCCGCGGGCGTGCTCGCCTACGGCCTGCGCGACCTCCAGGAGGGCGGCGTCCTGCCGGGCGGGACCGCCTTCGCGGTGGACCTCAGCGGCAGCATCGACCAGAACTCCTGGTACGCGACCCTGGTTCAGGGCGTCCTCAACCTCACCACACAGATGACCTGGCTCCAGGTCGTCGCCTACGTGCTCTACCTGGGCACCGTGATGACGCTCTTCGTCCGCGGGCTGCGCGCCCCCAAGCCGATCGCTCCGAAGCCGGTCGCCGCGAAGCCGGCTCCGAAGTCGGCCGAGGCCGAGACCGCCGAGACCGCCGAGACCGCCGCCGACGTTGACGCCGACGCCGAAGCGCCCGCGCGGGGCCGCCGCTGGGTCGTGCCGGTGGCCGTCGTCGCCGTCCCTGCGGTCGTCGCCGGGGTGGTCATCGCCTCCTCCGACGGCAAGCAGGCCGCGGCCGCGACCGTCTCCGTCTCGCCGACCGAGTGCGGCAAGGGCTTCACCGCCCCGCAGCCGGGCCAGCAGACCTTCCAGATGCACAACACCGGCCCGCAGACCTCCGAGGTCTACCTGGTGAACCCGGCCACCAACGCCGTCTACGGCGAGATCGAGGGCCTGGCCCCCGGCACCACCCGGGCGCTGGTCGCCACCATCGGCTCCGGCCAGTACGCCTGGCGCTGCGTGCCGACCGGCGGAAAGGCCGTCACCTCCGCGGCCGTCACCGTCTCCGGCGGTGGCTCAGTGGCGGCCGTGCTGCCCGTCTCCGAGCAGGACCTGGCCGGTCCGCTCGCCCAGTACAAGCAGTTCGTCGACGCGGGCCTCGCCACGCTGCAGACGCAGACCGTCAAGCTCGCCGCCGACCTGCACGGGGGCGACCTGAACACCGCCAAGGCGGACTGGCTGACCGCGCACCTGCAGTACTCCTCCCTCGGCGCCGCCTACGGCACCTTCGAGGACTTCGACAAGAAGATCAACGGCCGGGCCGACGGACTGCCGCAGGGCGTGAACGACCCGGGTTTCCAGGGCTTCCACCGGATCGAGTACGGCCTGTGGCACGGGCAGTCCGCCGCGGTCCTCGCGCCGGTCGCCGACCAGCTGGCCTCCGACGTCACGGGTCTGCGCAAGGCCTTCCCGAGCCAGGACTTCGACCCCTCGGACCTGCCGCTGCGCACCCACGAGATCCTGGAGAACACCCTCCAGTTCGAGCTCACCGCCGACACCGACGAGGGCAGCGGAACCAACCTGGCCACCGCGCAGGCCAACATCGCCGGTACCCAGGAGCTGCTGACGGTGCTGCGCCCGCTGATCGCCAAGCGCAGCCCCGAGCTGCTCGGCACCGTCGACACCGAACTGACCCGCTTCTCGGGACTGCTCAAGCAGGCGCAGCAGTCGAACGGCTCCTGGACGCCCGTGCAGCAGCTCGACCCGACGCTGCGCGCGGAGCTGAACGGCTCGCTCGGCCAGCTGCTGGAAGACCTCTCGCCCATTCCCGACCTGCTCGAGATCCGGAAGTCCGCCTGATGACCGACGTGACCGACCACCAGCACGCCACCGGCTCCTGCCCGTTCGGCTACGGATCGGGCGAGCGCCCGGGCTCCTCCCGGCGCAGCTTCGTCAGGACGGCCCTCGGCGCGGGCGCGGCCGGCGCCGCGATCGCCGGCGGAGCGCTGTCGCTGACCGGCGCCATGGCCACCCCGGCCGTCGCCGACCCCTCCAGTGACTTCAGCACCGGCACCGTCGCCTTCCACGGCGAGCACCAGGCGGGTATCACCACCCCGGCCCCGGCCTTCGCCGCGTTCCTGTCGCTGACCGTCATCGCCCAGGACCGGGACGGGCTGGAGAAGCTGCTGCGCACCCTCACCGACCGGATCCGCTTCCTGACCTCCGGCGGCACCCCGCCGGACCTCGGCGTGGGCGCGCCGCCGTCCGACAACGGCATCCTCGGCCCGGTGGTCCCGGCCGACGACCTCACCGTCACCGTCGGCGTGGGCGCCTCCCTCTTCGACGACCGCTACGGTCTGGCCAAGCAGCGCCCGGCCAAGCTGACGCCGATGCGCACCTTCCCCAACGACAACCTCAACCCGGCCGAGTGCCACGGCGACCTCAGCCTGCAGATCTGCGCCTCCCGCCAGGACGCCGTGCTGCACGCGATGCGCGACATCGCCAAGCACACCCGCGGCCTGATGCAGGTCAAGTGGCGCATCGACGGCTTCCAGAACACCCCGCGCCCCACCGGCGCGCAGCGCAACCTGCTGGGCTTCAAGGACGGCATCGCCAACCCGGACGTCACGTCCGGCCGGGAGATGGACAAGCTGGTCTGGGTCGGGGCGGGCTCCGGCGAGCCCGCGTGGGCGGCCGGCGGCAGCTACCAAGTGATCCGGATCATCCGGATGCTGGTGGAGTTCTGGGACCGGGTCTCCCTCAGCGAGCAGGAGCAGATGTTCGGCCGCCGCAAGGACACCGGCGCCCCGCTGGACGGCGCGAACGAGACCGACATCCCCGACTACGCCAAGGACCCGCAGGGCAACGCGATCCCGCTGGACGCGCACATCCGGCTGGCCAACCCGCGCACCGCGAAGACGGACGACTCCCGCATCCTGCGCCGCGGCTTCAACTACGACCGCGGGATCGACGGCGTCGGCAACCTCGACATGGGCCTCGCCTTCTGCTGCTACCAGCAGGACGTCCTGCGCCAGTTCGAGGCCACCCAGACCCGGCTCATCGACGAGCCGCTGGTCGACTACATCTCCCCGACCGGTGGCGGCTACTTCTTCGTGCTGCCGGGCGTCAAGGACGGCTCCGACTGGCTCGGCCGCGGACTGCTCTCCGCCTGAGCCGCCCCGCTCCGGACCGGAGTGTGCGTCTCCCCTCGTGATCAGGCAAGGTAAGAGCCAGAGTACGAGGGGAGCGGTAGGTGCCCGAGGGCGTGCGGCCAGGAGAGCCCGAGCAGCCGGAGCAGCCGGAGCAGGAAACAGAGGAGCAGGCCGGGGAGCAGACCGAGGACGAGTTGACGGTCACCCCCGGGCTGCTCGGTCCCACCGGACCCGTCGGCACCACGCCGGCCTCCCTGGAGGCCTCCGAGGAGGAGGCCCCGGACGAGGACTGGGCGCGCTTCGGCTACACCCCGACCATGGGCATCCCGGTCGAGGCCCTGCGCCGGGACCTGCGCCGCGGCGCGCCCGGCGAGGCCCCCTGGCCGGACCGGATGCGCACGCTGCTGCGCACGCCGATGTCCGAGCGCCCCGCCTTCGAACGCAGCGAGTCGGAGGAACGCGCCGCGGAGGTGACCGCGCCCAAGATCGCCCGCGTGCTCGACCTGACGCTGCGCATCGGCGAGCTGCTGCTGGCCAGCGGTGAGGCCGCCGAGGACGTCGAGGCGGCCATGCTGGGCGTCTCCCACGCGCTGGGTCTCGACCGCTGCGAGCCGCAGGTCACCTTCACGCTGATCGCGATCACCTACCAGCCCTCGCTGGTCGAGCCGCCGGTCACCTCCACCCGTGTGGTGCGGCGACGCGGTTCCGACTACACCCGGCTCGCCTCGGTCTACCGGCTCGTCGCCGACATCACCTCCGAGCGGGTCGGCGTCGAGGAGGCCTACGGCCGGCTCGCCGAGATCCGCCGCAACCGGCACCCTTATCCGACCTGGGTGCTCTCGCTGGCCACCGGCGCGCTCGCGGGCGCGGCGACGATGCTGGTCGGCGGCAAGGCCGACGGGCAGGCATGGCTGGTGCTGCTCTGCGCGTTCGTCGCCTCCGTGATCGGCGACCGGCTGGCTTGGCTGATCTCCACCCGCGGCCTGCCGGAGTTCTACCAGTTCGTCATCGCGGCCACCCCGGCCGCGGGTCTCGGCGTGGGGCTCACCCTGATCGGCTCCGACCTGCGCGGCTCCGTCGTCATCACCGGCGGCCTGTACGCGCTGCTGCCGGGCCGCGCCCTCGTCGCGGCCGTGGCCGACGGCCTGACCGGCTTCTACATCACCGCGGCCGCCCGGCTGCTCGAGGTCCTCTACCTCGTCGTCGGCATCGTGCTGGGCGTGACGCTGGTGCTGTACATCGGCGTCAACTTCGGTGCGAGCCTGCACCCGGAGCAGACCTTCGCGCAGCAGTCCGCCCCGCTGATCCAACTGCCGGCGGCGATGGCGCTGACGCTCTGCTTCGCCGTCCTGCTGCAGACCTCCCGTCAGGTGCTGCCGATCGTCACCGTGCTCGGCGGAGTCGGCTGGACCACCTTCGGGGTGCTGCGGCACGCCGGCATCTCCGCCATCGTCTGCACGGCCGTCGCCGCCACCGTCGTCGGCCTCTTCGGCCAGTTGGCCTCCCGCTACCGCTACGCGTCCTCGCTCCCGTACGTGACGGCGGCCCTCGGCCCGCTGCTGCCGGGCTCGGTGATCTACCTCGGGCTGCTCTCCTTCACCCAGAACGAGCCTATCCAGGGCCTGCTCTCGGTGATCCGCGCGGCCGCGCTGGCCCTGGCGCTGGCCGTCGGCGTCAACCTCGGCGGCGAGCTGGCCCGCCTCTTCCTGAAGATCCCCCAGGGCGTGATCGGCGGCCCGAAGCAGCGCGGCGCGGCCAAGCGCACCCGAGGCTTCTGATGCACGGCCATTTCTGGGGCTACTACACCCACCACATCCAGGACCCCGGCAAGCAGCCGCTCTTCCTGCTGCTGGTCGGGTTCATCGGCTCGTTCCTGTTCATCCGGTTCAGCGTCCGGATGATCAGACGCGGCGTGAGGTGGTGGCCGGGCAACGTCACCCCCGGCGGCCTGCACATCCACCACGTGGTCTTCGGGGTCTTCTTCCTGCTCGCCGCCGGCTTCACGGTCTTCGCGACGGACGGCACGCACCCATGGATCGACGTGGCCGGGCTGATCTTCGGCATCGGCTGCGGGCTGGTCCTGGACGAGTTCGCCCTGCTGCTGCACCTGGAGGACGTCTACTGGAGCGAGCAGGGCCGCAAGTCCGTCGACGCGGTGATCATCGGCATCCTCTTCGCCGCGCTGCTGCTGATCGGCTATCTCCCGCTCGGTGTCAGCCCGGGCACGCCGGTGCGCTGGGGCGCGATCGCGGTCATCTCCGTCAACGCGTTCTTCACGGTGGTCGCGCTGCTCAAGGGCAAGTTCTGGAGCGGCATGCTCGGCATCATGGTGCCGGGCCTCTCCTGGATCGCCGCGATGCGCCTGGCCCGCCCGCGAAGCCCCTGGGCGCGCTGGCGCTACACCTACCGCCCGCGCAAGTTCGCTCGCGCGAGGCGCCGGGAGGCCCGCTGGCACCGCAGGGCGGACGCCGCCCGCACCTGGTTCTTCGACCTCATCGCGGGCAAGCCCACGCCGCCGGGCCAGGAGCCGTCCCGCGCCCACCTCTTCGCGGAGCGCTGGGGCCACCGGGTGGCCGCCCGGCTCGAACACGCCGCCTACGCCCCCCTCGACCAGACCCGCGTCCAGAAGCTCGCCCGCCTGAACCGCCTCGCGGTCAAGCACGGCCCGAAGCCGGCCACCGGTACCGCCGAATCCGCCCGCCGCCGCGCCGCCGCCCGCCGCCGCCGCGCGGTGGCCGCCGGCCGCCGCCGCAGCAGCCTGTAGGCCGCCGGCGGCCACCTCCGGCGCCTGCCCTCCCGAGCCTTCGGCGGGAAGCCACCTGACCTCGGCCTCCGGCGGGGAGCCGTTCCGGGCTTGAGTGCTCGGCGGGTTGTCCAGGGCCGGGGCCCGGTCTGGTGGCGCGTGAGCTCTCGCCGTCGATGGGGAGCCGCCCGGCCCCGGCCTCCGGCCGGGAGCCGGCGTGACCGGTGCCCGTATGCAGCCAGGCGGGTGCCGCCGGTCAGGCGGCCATGCAGCTGACGACGCGTCACCCGACCGGACCTCTCGGCGGTACGGATTTCTGACGGGCAGCCAGACTTGAGAGTGTGAACCGCCGTACCGTCGCACTCGCATCCGCCACGCTGCTGCTCGCAGCCGTCCTCGCCGCGCCGCGGGCCGTCGCCGACAACGGGCCGGGTGGGCCGTCCGCGGGGCGGCTCGCGTCTGCGCAGAGTGCCGCGCAGGCCGCGCAGGCGCAGGTGGAGGCCGTCGAGACGCAGCTCGTCGCCGCGCGGAGCGCGGAGGCGGCGACGGACGTGCGGGTGGAGTCCGCGGTGGAGGCGTACAACGGCGCCGTCGTCGCGCAGCAGAAGGCCGCCACCCAGGCCACCGCGACCTCCGTCGCGGCCCGCGCCGCGGACCTCGCGGAGCGCGGCGCACGGGACGTGGTCGGCGCGCTGGCCGCGCAGCAGTACCGGGACGGCGGGACGCCGCAGCTGGCCGGCTTCGCGGGGCTCCTTGCCGCCCGGAGCCCGCACGCCGCGGAGCTCGCGGCGGAGGCCGCACAGGGCGTGGCCCAGCAGGCGCAGGGCGCGTTGCGGCAGGCCGTCGCCGCCGCTGCGCAGGCCGCGCGCGCGGACGCCGTGGCCCAGCAGGCCAACCGCGCGGCTGCCGCCGCGACGGCCAAGGTCGCGGCCGCCCGGACGGCCGCCCAGCAGCAGCTGGCCGCCCAGCAGGCGCAGGTCGCCGCGCTGGACACGCAGCACACCGCACTGCTCCAGGGCCTCGCCGAGGCCCAGCGGATCGCGCTCCAGCTGACGGAGGCCCACGCCGAGGCGCTCGCCGCGCAGGAAGCCAAGCTGGCCGCGCTGGCCGCCCTGGCCAAGCAGCAGGCGTCCCCGCCGCCTCCGCCCGCGCCCGGCGACGTCCACAGCGTGCTGGCCTTCGCGCGAGCGGCCCTCGGCCTTCCGTACGTCTGGGGCGGCGCGGGCCCGCAGAACTACGACTGCTCGGGCCTGACCATGCGCGCCTGGCAGCGCGCGGGCGTCGAGCTGCCGCACTACGCCGCCGACCAGTACGCGCAGTCCCACCCGGAGACCTACCGTCAGCTGCAACCCGGTGACCTGGTCTTCTGGTCCCACGACGGCAGTCCGCAGGGCATCTTCCACGTCGCCCTCTTCACCGGCGACGACACCATCATCGAGGCCCCGCACACGGGCGACGTCGTCAAGACCGCCTCCCTCTGGATCATGGGCACCCCGGCCTTCTACGCCCGTCCCTGAGCACCACCGGACCCGGACTCACTCGCCGGGCCGCCAGGAGCGGGTCGCCCGCCAGGCGGCGGCGCGCCAGGGGAAGAGTGCGTCACTGACCAGGCCGGACCGGCCCGGCAGCTCCCGCTTGGTCACGGTAGGGAGCTCGTACCGAGCGAAGGCGAGTCCCGCCGCTGCGGCGATCCAGGCGACGGAGCTCCAGTCGGCCGTCCAGGCGGACAGTTCGAAGAGCCGGAGCCCCTCGGCGTCCAGGAAGGCCAGGCGCATGCTCTCCCGGGCCGGCTCGCGCGGCCGGATCTCCCGGTAGAGAACCAGCTCCGCGACGGGGTGCCGACGCAGGGCCTCGTGGACGTAGCCGACGGGGGCCGGGGTGCCGACGGTCGGGAACAGCAGCTGGCCGGTCGGGTGGTAGAGCCTCAGCTCCTGGGTGGACCTGGTCCAGCGAAGCAGGCGTTCGCCGCAGCGGGAGTCGAGGCGCGCCCGGGGGCCCCGCCTCTCCCGTGGTCGGCCGGGCAGGGCCGCCGGGCGGCCCGCGTAGCCCGCGTCCGGGTCAGGCGTGCTGGGGCTCAGCCGCCGTCGGGGCGAGCCCGAGCGCACGGAACGTCACTCGCTGGTCGTACCAGAGCAGTGCGACCGTCGCGCCGGTCATCGCCACGGCCATGGCCAGATGCCCGGCCGTCCCCTCCACCTGAGTGCCGAGCGCGCCCAGCGCGGCGTGGACGCCCACCCGCAGGGCGATCAGACCGACGAGGATCTTCCGGCTGCGACCGTTCTTCAGCATGGCCCGCAGCAGCTTGCGGCGACGTCCGAACACCGTGAAGCCGACCGTCATGTTGACCAGACCCAGCGCGACGAGTGCCATCCATGCGTCCGGGTGCAGCTTGAGGATGTCGAAGGCTGCGCCCATCAGGCCCTCGAAGGCGAAGAACCACGGCGACAGCGGCTTGATCTCACCCGGCTCCAGCGGCGCCGGCGCAGTCCGCCTGAAGGTGAACGTGGTGCTGAGCTGGCTGATCGCCATGGTGGTCTCCCCCTGGACGTCGTCTCTCCCTGACGACCACGAGCTTCCCGCGGAAGGGAGCCGCCGCGGCAGAAACAGGCGTCCTGACTCGGGCAGGACATTTGTCATACCCGGGGTGTGACACGGCGGCCCGCCCTGGCCGCCGCACAGGTCGGGTGGACCGTAGGAGAGGTGGGAGAACGTGGCCAAGCCCGTGCGCGCGGCGATCGGCGACAAGTGGATCAGGTGCGGCTTCTGTCAGGGGGACGTCTTCCGCGACCGCGAGGTGAAGCTGAACAGCTCCGGCATGGAGTTGCTGAACCTCGGCTGGGCGAACGAGTCGGCCACCGGCCTGATCTGCTGGAACTGCGGCTACGTGCAGCTGTTCATGAACGACGGCCTCGACCTGTACAAGGCGTGAGCCGTCACGCACGGAGCCCGGCGGACGCGGGTCCGCCGGGCTCAGGTGCGGCCGCCGTCCGGTGCGGAGGGACGGCGGCGTCGGTCGTGCCTTCTGCCGCTGGTCAGTGGCTCTTGCCGGACTCGGCGAGGCGCTTGATGGAGTTGGTGATCTCCTCCTCCGCCTCCTGGCGGCCGACCCAGTGGGCGCCCTCGACGGACTTGCCCGGCTCCAGATCCTTGTAGACCTCGAAGAAGTGCTGGATCTCGAGGCGGTCGAACTCCGAGACGTGGTGGATGTCGCGCAGGTGCTCCCAGCGCGGGTCCGAGGCCGGGACGCAGAGCAGCTTGTCGTCGCCGCCCGCCTCGTCGGTCATGTGGAACATCCCGATGGCGCGGCACTTGATGACGCAGCCGGGGAAGGTGGGCTCCTCCAGGATGACGAGCGCGTCCAGCGGGTCGCCGTCCTCGCCGAGGGTCCCGTCGACGAAGCCGTAGTCGGCCGGGTAGCGGGTCGAGGTGAAGAGCATGCGGTCGAGGTAGATGCGACCAGTCTCGTGGTCGACCTCGTACTTGTTCCGCGAACCCTTCGGGATCTCGATCGTGACGTCGAACTCCACAGCTCTCCTCCAATATCAGTGGTTGCAGCCAATAGTGTCTCCTACGGCGTGGAGTGCTCAGGAATGGGGAAGGGCCGGATGGGCAACTGGGCGGACCGTGGAGGCCGGGCGGTCGCGACGGCGAGACGTGTCGCGATGCAGGCCGCACGGCAGGCGGTGGAGCGGACGGAGCCGATACGCGCGTCCGCGCTGCGTTCGGCCGAGCGGGCGTGGCGGGAGTACGGGCGGCCGTACGGCGCACGGTACGGGCGGCGGTACGCGTATGCGCCGACCCGCTGGGTCGTCGGCGTCGCCGCAGGCAGTGGGCTTGTGCTGGCCGTCGTCAGCATCGCCGCGGCCGGGCCCTGGCAGGGCGGCCAGCGGGTGAGCGAGCGGGCGCTCGCCACCGGGCGTCCCGTCGCCGCGGCCCACCCGGGCGGTCGGCCGAGCGCGCCGAAGCCCGCCGGCCCCGCCTGGCACGACGCCGCGGACGTGCTCGCCCCCGCCGGCGGGTCCGGCACCCTGCCGACCGCCTCCGGCCTCGGCGGCGCGCTCGCCGGGCCGATGGGCGTCCCCGTGCTCGGCCATGTCACCGCCTCCGTGGTGGACGTCAGCGACGGCCGCACCCTCTACAGCTCCGGTGCGGACCAGGCCCAGGAGCCCGCCTCCACGAACAAGATCGCCACGGCGACCGCCGCGCTGAGCCTCCTGGGGCCGGACCACCGCTTCACCACCGAGGTCGTCGGCGACGCGGCCACGGGCCTGACCCTGGTCGGCGGCGGCGACCCGACGCTGACCGCGTCGAGCGGCCACGACAGCCTCACCGCCCTCGCGGCGGCGACGGCGGCCGCCCTGCGGGCCGCCCAGGCGAGCCCGTCCGCCGCCACAGGCACCTCGGCGAAGGCCTCGACGACCGCCTCGCCTTCCGGCGGTGGGCACCAGCGGATCCAGCTGCACTACGACATCTCGCTCTTCTCCGAGCCCGCCCTCCACCCCATCGGGGTCAACGGGAACATCGCGCTGGTCCAGGCCCTCACCGCTGACGAGGGCCGCCTCGATCCGACCAGCACGGAGGACGCCCCCCGCTACTCCGATCCCGCCGCACACGCCGCAGACGTGTTCGCCGCAGCGCTGGCGGCGGACGGCGTCGACGTCGACACCTCCCCGTCCCAGGCGACCGCCCCCGCGAACGCGACGCAGCTCGCGCAGGTCCAGAGCGGGCCGCTGAGCGACATCGTCGAGCGGATGCTGACCAACAGTGACAACGACATCGCCGAGACCCTCGGCCACGCCGTGGCCCTCGCCTCCGGCAAGTCGGCGACCTTCACCAACGCCGGGGCAGCGGTGACGGCGAGGCTCGCCGGGCTCGGCATCCAGCTCGGCTCGACCCACCTGGCCGACTCCAGCGGCCTGAGCCCCGCGGACGGCATTCCGGCGGCGGTGCTGACGCAGCTTCTGGTCCTGGACGCCTCCCCGGCCCACCCCGAGCTGCGCAGCGTCGTCAGCGGCCTCCCGATCGCGGGCTTCACGGGCACCCTCGACAACCGCTACGGCGGCGACGGGAGCGAGGCCGGCCTCGGCATCGTCCGGGCGAAGACGGGCAGCCTGACGTCGGTCAACACGCTCGCGGGTCTGGTGGTGGACCGCAGCGGCCGGCTGCTGGCGTTCGCCTTCATGTCGAAGGGGGACGGCGGTCAGGACGCGGTCCGCGCGGCGCTCGACGTCCTGGCCTCCCGCCTGGCGACCTGCGGCTGCGGCTGACACCCCGGCGACGCCCCGGGCCACGGGTCGGGCGGGACCCGGGCGGTGCGACTCCTCGATCGTGCGACGCTGCTGCCCGAACCGGCCGGGAGAACGTACGGTTGAACGCATGACGAGCGCCAGCGGCAGCAGCAGCAACGGCACGGACATGATCGACTGGGACCTCGCGGTCGCCACGGCGACCCGCCTCGTGCGGCCGGGACCGGAGGTGACGCGGGAGGAGGCACGTGCCGTCGTCGCCGAGCTCCGGACCCACGCCCGCGAGGCGGAGGAGCACGTGCGCGCGTACACGCGCATGGGCGCGCCGGAGAGCAACACCCCCGTGCTCGTCGTGGACCGGCCGGGGTGGATCAAGGCGAACGTGGCCGGGTTCCGGACCGTCATCAGCCCGCTCACGGGCAAGCTCGCCGCCCGGCGGGCGAACCTGCCGGGCGGGGCGGCGATGAGCGCGGTCGGCAGCAAGATGACCGGCGTCGAGCTCGGGCTGGTGCTGTCGTTCCTGTCCACCAAGGTGCTCGGGCAGTACGAGACCTTCGCGCCGGCGGACGTGCCGGCCGACCTCTCCGCCTTCGAGGACGGCAGGCCGGCCACCCCGCCGGGACGGCTGCTGCTGGTCGCGCCGAACATCGTCGCCGTCGAGCGGGAGCTGGACGTGGACCCGCACGACTTCCGGCTGTGGGTCTGCCTGCACGAGGAGACCCACCGGACCCAGTTCACGGCGGTGCCGTGGCTGCGGGACCACATCGAGGGGGAGATCCAGGCGTTCCTCGCCGAGACCGAGATCGACCCGGGCACGCTCTTCGAGCGGCTGCGCGAGGCCCTCACCGAGGGCGGGCAGAAGCCGGAGAACCTGGTCGAGGTCGTCCAGACGCCGACCCAGCGGGAGATCCTCGGCCGGCTGACGGCCGTGATGTCGCTGCTGGAGGGCCACGCCGACGTGGTGATGGACGGGGTGGGGCCGCAGGTCGTGCCGTCCGTCGGCGAGATCCGCGAGAAGTTCCAGCAGCGGCGCGCCAAGGGCGCGAGCCGGATGGACCAGTTGCTGCGGCGTCTGCTCGGCATGGACGCGAAGCTGCGTCAGTACCAGGACGGAGCCGTCTTCGTGAACGCGGTGCTGGACGCCGTCGGGATGGAGGGCTTCAACAAGGTCTGGACGTCCCCGAACACCCTCCCCACGCGGGAGGAGATCCACAACCCGGCCGCCTGGGTGGCCCGGATGCATCGTTGAGGCACCGTCAGCCCGCCCGCGGGGCGGCGGACCGGCGAAACGCCGCCGTCCCGCCGAAACGGTTCGGCATTCACTCGTCCGATCGAACCGGTACTGCGGGACGACGACGCCTCCGCGTGTCGTCGATGACTTCTGCGACGATGAGCAACATCCCCGTCACTCTGGGTGTGAGACGATGCGGCAGTCCACCCGCCCTGAGGAGTGATCGGTCATGGGCCCCCATCCCGCGGTAGCGGCGATACGCCTGGCGGTGCGCCGGGTACTCGCCGAGTTCTCCGACGAGGTTCCCGCCACTTTCGCCCCCGGGAGCCGAGCCCCCGGGAACGAAGCCGCCGTACCCCCGCAGTTCATCCGCTCCGTGGGCGACGTCGACCCGCGGCACGCGAAGTACCGCAGGCCGCGCCCGAAGCCGGCGTCCTCCGCGCCGCTCGTGCTGGTGGCCTGCTCCGGCGGGGCCGACTCGATGGCCCTGGCCGCCGCCACCGTCTTCGAGGCCGCCAAGCTGGGCATCCGCGCCGGCGCGGTGACCGTCGACCACGGGCTCCAGACCGGCTCCACCACCCGCGCCGTGGAGGTCGCCGCGCGCCTGCGCGACCTCGGCCTCGACCCGGTCGACGCGCTCGGCGTGAACGTTCCTGCCGCCCGCGGCCACGGCGGCCCCGAGGCGGCCGCGCGGGACGCCCGCTACGCCGCGCTGGAGGCCGCCGCCGAGCGCCACGGCGCTCGCGCCGTGCTCCTCGGCCACACCCGCGACGACCAGGCCGAGACGGTGCTGCTCGGCCTCGCCCGGGGCAGCGGCACCCGCTCGCTCAGCGGCATGCCCGTCGTCGCCGGCCGCTACCGCCGCCCGTTCCTGGAGCTCGACCGGGCCACCACCCGCGCCGCCTGCCACGTGCTCGACCTGCCGGTCTGGGACGATCCGCACAACACCGACCCGGCCTACACCCGCGCCCGGGTCCGCCACGAGGTGCTGCCGGTGCTGGAGAAGCACCTCGGCGGCGGCGTGGTCGAGGCCCTGGCCCGCACCGCGCGGCTGTTCCGCGACGACGCCGACGCCCTCGACGCGTGGGCGGGCCAGGTGGAGACGGAGGTCACCCGGGCCGACGGTCTCGACTGCGCGCGCCTGGCCGACCTGCCCGCCGCCGTCCGCCGCCGGGTGCTGCGCCGGGCCGCGCTGGCCGCCGGCTCCCCGGGCGGGGAGCTGTTCGCGCGCCATGTCGAGGCCATGGACCAGCTGGTCACCGCCTGGCACGGCCAGGGGCCCGTGCATCTGCCCGGCAACGTCCGGATGGGGCGTCGGGCCGGGCTGCTGGCCTTCCGGCGAGCCTGAGACTTCCGGCGCTCCCGTAAGGTTGAGGAACGCAGGCGCAGGGACGACTCTGCGGAATCCAGCTTCGAGGAAGTAGCGCGGGTGGACGAGAAGGACATGGGCACCGACCTTGCCAAGGTGCTCATCAGCAAGGACGAGATCGACGCCAAGCTGCTCGAGCTCGGCGCGCAGATCGACCGTGACTACGCGGGCAAGGATCTGCTCATCGTGGGCGTGCTCAAGGGCGCGGTCATGGTGATGGCCGACCTGGCCCGGACGCTGCACTCCGATGTCACCATGGACTGGATGGCGGTCTCCTCCTACGGGATGGGCACCAAGTCCTCCGGCGTGGTCCGCATCCTCAAGGACCTGGACACCGACATCTCCGGCCGCGACGTGCTGATCGTCGAGGACATCATCGACTCCGGTCTGACGCTGTCCTGGCTGCTCAGCAACCTGCAGTCGCGCAACCCCGCGTCGCTGGAGGTTTGCACGCTGCTGCGCAAGCCGGACGCGGCCAAGGTGTCGATCGACGTCAGGTACGTCGGCTTCGACATCCCGAACGAGTTCGTCGTCGGCTACGGGCTGGACTACGCGGAGAAGTTCCGCAACCTGCCCTTCGTCGGCACGCTCGCCCCGCACGTCTACGGCGGCTGAGCCCGGGCGGATTGCTCCGGGGCGGTGGGAACAGTGCCCGGTTTCCCTCCGTTGGACCCTGGGAAGAGCCGTTTGACACGGGAACGCAACCGTTCACATGGAGAATGGCTGCGGTACCGTCCAATAATTCGCTGTTCCTATCGGGGACGGTCGAGGACAAACACAGACATAGGACGCACCGCCGGCCGCAGGGCCGAAGGTGCCGCACTTAGTGGCAGGAGGGACGGGGCGGCCAGGGTCGCCCCGCATGGATGGACGTGAAGCGATACTTCCGTGCGCCGGTGATGTGGATCGTGCTGGCTGTCCTCGCCATCGTCGTGCTGATGCAGGTGGTGTCTTCGGCCCAGGGCTACAAGACCGAGGACACCAGCAAGGTCATCAGCGCGATCAACGCGGGTCAGGCCCAGTCGGTCCAGGTCACGACCGGTGACAGCCAGATGATCAAGGTTCAGCTGAAGGACGGCCAGTCCGTCGACGGCACGAACATGATCCAGGCCCCCTACGCCTCCGACCAGTTCGCGGCGACGCTGCAGACCGAACTGCAGCAGGACGTGAGCAGCGGCAAGCTGCCGAGCTACACCGTCAAGGTGGACAAGCAGAACGCCTTCCTCGGCATTCTGATCTCGCTGCTGCCGTTCGTGCTGATCGTCGGCGTGTTCCTGCTGCTGATGAACCAGATGCAGGGCGGCGGCTCGCGCGTCATGCAGTTCGGCAAGTCCAAGGCGAAGCTCATCACCAAGGACACCCCGAAGACGACCTTCGCGGACGTCGCGGGCGCCGACGAGGCCGTCGAGGAGCTCCAGGAGATCAAGGAGTTCCTGCAGGAGCCGGCCAAGTTCCAGGCCGTGGGCGCCAAGATCCCGAAGGGTGTGCTGCTCTACGGCCCGCCCGGAACCGGTAAGACCCTGCTCGCCCGTGCCGTGGCCGGCGAGGCGGGTGTGCCGTTCTACTCGATCTCCGGCTCCGACTTCGTCGAGATGTTCGTGGGTGTCGGCGCCAGCCGTGTCCGCGACCTGTTCGAGCAGGCCAAGGCGAACGCCCCGGCGATCGTCTTCGTCGACGAGATCGACGCGGTCGGCCGCCACCGCGGCGCCGGCCTCGGCGGCGGTCACGACGAGCGCGAGCAGACCCTCAACCAGCTGCTGGTCGAGATGGACGGCTTCGACGTCAAGGGCGGCGTGATCCTGATCGCGGCGACCAACCGTCCCGACATCCTCGACCCGGCGCTGCTGCGCCCGGGCCGCTTCGACCGCCAGATCGCGGTCGACCGCCCGGACCTCACCGGCCGTCTGGAGATCCTCAAGGTCCACCAGAAGGGCAAGCCGGTCGCCCCGGACGTCGACCTGACGGCCGTCGCCCGCCGCACCCCCGGCTTCACCGGCGCCGACCTGAGCAACGTCCTCAACGAGGCCGCGCTGCTCACCGCGCGCAGCGACAAGAAGCTGATCGACAACACCGTCCTGGACGAGGCGATCGACCGCGTCGTGGCGGGTCCGCAGAAGCGCACGCGGATCATGTCCGACAAGGAGAAGAAGATCACCGCGTACCACGAGGGCGGTCACGCCCTGGTCGCGGCGGCCTCGCCGAACAGCGACCCGGTGCACAAGGTCACGATCCTCTCCCGCGGCCGCGCCCTCGGCTACACGATGGTGCTGCCCGACGAGGACAAGTACTCGACCACGCGCAACGAGATGCTCGACCAGCTCGCCTACATGATGGGCGGTCGCGCGGCGGAGGAGCTGGTCTTCCACGACCCGACCACCGGCGCGTCCAACGACATCGAGAAGGCGACCGGCACCGCGCGGGCCATGGTCACGCAGTACGGCATGACCGAGCGCCTGGGCGCGATCAAGTTCGGGACCGACTCCTCCGAGCCCTTCCTGGGCCGTGAGATGGGCCACCAGCGTGACTACTCGGAAGAGGTCGCCGCGCTGGTGGACGAGGAGGTCAAGAAGCTGATCGAGAACGCCCACAACGAGGCGTGGGAGATCCTGGTCGAGAACCGCGACGTGCTGGACAACCTGGTGCTGGAGCTCCTGGACAAGGAGACCCTGAACAAGGAGCAGCTCGCCGAGATCTTCGCCCCGATCGTGAAGCGGCCGCCGCGTCCGGCCTGGACCGGCTCGCCGCGTCGGGCTCCGTCCACCCGCCCGCCGGTGCAGTCGCCGCGCGAGCTGGCGCTGACCAACGGCGTCTCCGACACCGTCGGTCCGCTGGACACGACCACCAACCTGGAGCAGCCGGAGCTGTGACGGTCGTGGTCTGAGACCGGAAATGTTCACGCTGCCCCGAGGCTTTAGCCTTGGGGCAGCGTTCTTTTGTTTCGAACTTCCAGCCGAGGAGCACTACTCATGATCGATCCGGTGACCATCGAGGGTTCGACCGGAGCCGTCCGGGAGTTCGACCAGAAGCGGGCCGAGGACGCGATCCGCGAGCTGCTCATCGCCGTGGGGGAGGACCCGGAGCGCGAGGGCCTGCAGGAGACGCCGGCCCGGGTGGCGCGCGCCTACAAGGAGATATTCGCCGGGCTCTTCCAGAAGCCCGAGGACGTGCTGACGACCGTCTTCGACCTGGGCCACGACGAGTTGGTCCTGGTGAAGGACATCGAGCTGGTCTCCTGCTGCGAGCACCACCTGCTGCCGTTCCACGGCGTCGCGCACGTCGGGTACATCCCCGCCGAAAACGGCAAGATCACCGGCCTGTCCAAGCTGGCCCGCCTGGTCGACGTCTACGCCCGCCGCCCGCAGGTGCAGGAGCGCCTGACGACGCAGATCGCGGACTCGCTGATGCGGATCCTCGAGGCGCGCGGCGTGATCGTGGTCGTCGAGGCCGAGCACATGTGCATGAGCGTCCGCGGCATCCGCAAGCCCGGGGCCAAGACCATGACCTCCGCCGTCCGCGGCCAGCTCCGCGACGGCAAGACCCGCGCCGAGGCGATGAGCCTCATCATCGGGCGCTGATCTGCTGACCGCGGGCGGTCGCCCCGGCCGGTCAGTGCGCCAGCTGCTCGCTGACCCACTCCAGCATCGGCCCCTGCTCCACCGCCCAGGTGCCGAAGTTGTGGCCGCCCGAGGCGAGCAGCATCGGCGTCGCCCGCATCGGGGCGCGGACCTGTGCGAGGAACCGCTTCGTCGCCGGGTAGTCGCGGTCCCTGACCGAGGTGCCGAGCAGTACGCGGATCGGCGGGGGCGGCAGGTGGGTGAGCCGCCAGCCGAAGTCCGCCTCCTGGAGCAGGCGGTCGCGGTCCGGGCCGGGAGGGCCGAAGAGGGCGCCGGTCTGCCGGTTCTCGTAGAGACCGTAGTCGCCGCCCAGGTCCGCGACGACGCCGAAGACGGAGGGGTGGCGCAGGCCGAACGCCAGCGCGCAGGTGCCGCCCTCCGAGTAGCCCTCCACCGCCCAGGCGTCGGGGCCGGGCAACAGCCGGTAGGCGGAGCGCAGCGCCGCCGGGACCTCCTCGGTGAAGTACGTCTCCACCCGCGGGCCGCCGACGGAGTCGACGCAGTTGGTGTCGCGGGGCAGCGCCACGTTCTGGGAGATCAGCACCAGCACCGTCGGCTGCATCCGGCCGGACGCGATCAGGCCGGAGGCCTGCCGGGGCGGGTTCAGGCGGTCCAGCGTGGTCTGGATCGTGCCGGGGAAGCCGGTCATCATCAGCACCACAGGGAACCGGGTGTGCGCGTAGGCCGGCTGGAAGTACTGCGGCGGCAGGTACACGTACGCCTGCTGCGCCAGGCCCGTGCGCGGCCCGAGCAGCCGGACGGTGGAGACCTGGCCGACGGCGGTCGGCCGTCCCGAGAGGAACGCGGGGGCCGCGCCGTCCGGGCGGACCAGGCGGGAGCCGTGGCCCGTGGGCAGCGCGTCGCCGTCGGGCCCGGTGGAGGCCCCGAAGGTGACCTGCTGGTCCACGCCGAGCAGGTCGCCCCAGGTCGGGTAGAAGTCGCCGTAGCCGTTGATCAGCAGGGCCGCGACCAGGACGAGGCCGAGCTGCGCGGTGAGCAGCGCGCCCAGCCGGGCCAGCACGAAGAGCCGGCCGGAGCGGGCCAGACGCGGCCACCGCCACACCGTTGCCACCGTGACCAGCACGGTGATCCCGAGAACCGTCCAGAGCAGCGCGCCACTGGTCAGCTCCATCCGCCTGTTCCCCGTTCCGCCGGTCGACCTTCCCGGTGCTCAACGACGAAGGGGAGCGAAGAGGATCGGGTCAGGCGCCTACGGAGGTGGGGACGGCGAGCTTGTTGGCCACCCACGGGAGCGCCAGCGGCGTCTCCTGGTTCCAGGTGTTGAAGTTGTGGCCGCCGCTGGTGAGGTAGAGCGAGGAGATCCGGTACGGCGGCTTGGCCGTGACCGCCTTGATGAAGGCCTCGGTGGCCTTGTAGTCGGTCTCGGTCTTGCTGCTGGTGACCAGCAGGGAGACCGGCACGGCCGGCAGGTGCTGCACCCGCCACATCAGGTCGGCCTGGTTCCGCAGGGCCTGGCTGCCGCCGAACAGGTCGCCGGTGGTGGAGTCCTCCGCGGCCTTGTAGTAGCCGGAGAGCGAGGCCGCCGCAGCGAAGGAGCCGGGCTCGCGCATGGCCAGCGAGAGGGCGCAGTAGCCGCCGGTGGAGTCACCGATCACGCCCCACGCCTTGCCGTCGGTGGAGACGTTGTAGCTGGTGGCGAGGGCGTGCGGCAGGTCCTTGGCGAAGAAGGTCTGCGCCTGCGGGCCGCCGGGTATGTCCTGGCACTCGTTGTCGCGCGGCATCGCGACCGAGGGGCGCAGCAGCACCATGACGGTGGGCGGCATCTTCTTCTGGTAGATCGCCTGCGCGGCTATCGTCGGGTACTTCATCCGGGAGATCAGGTTCTCCGGGGTGCCCGGGTATCCGGTGAAGACGACCACGACCGGGAACTTCTTGTTCTTGTAGGCCGGGTCCTTGTAGGCGGCCGGGAGGTAGACGTAGCCGTCCTCGGAAAGGCCCGTCGAGCCGCCGTGGACGACGACCTGCTCCACCGTGCCGCCCTTGGCGCCGGCCGCCGTGCCGCCCAGCTGCAGCGCCACCGGCTTGCTGCCCTGCACGGAGACGCTGCCCAGGCCCTTGCCGTCGGAGGCGGGCCTGCTGTGGTCGACGATGGTCGGGCTGGAACCCTGGTCGGTGCCGAAGAGGTCGCCGAAGGAGCTGTAGAAGCCGCCCCAGTTGTTGGCGACCAGGGCCAGCGCCATCAGACTCAGCAGCTGACTCAGCAGCAGCGTGCCGACCCGCCCCAGGACGGCCTTCCAGTTCCGGCCGCCCAGCCGGGGCCAGAGGTAGACCGTTCCCACGAAGCTGACAAGAGCCAGCAGTGCGACGAGCAGCTCCAGTTTCTTGCTGGTGAGTCCCATTCCCCGTGCCTACGCCTTCGTGCTGCGACCCGCGCCGGGATGCCGGGGCGGACGGGCGCGAGGGTGGTGGCCCGGCCCGACGTACCAGCATGCCTGAGCGTTCCCTGGGAAGCCGCATGGAAAGTCGTATGTGTGACCCATTCATTACATGTCATCACCTGGGACATGCTCACGTGGGACGAAGTCCTTACCTGTGCGTCTACGCTGTCCTCCCATGAGTGAACCCGTGGCCACCGAGCGACCGACCCGCAAGGGCCTGCCGATCCCCAAGGTCTCCCGCCCATGGGTGCCCAGGGCTGTGGGCTACGCCACAGCCCTGATCGGTCTCTTCGACATCGTGGCCGGCGTCGCCCCGCACATCCGCGAGAGCCGGATGCACAAGCTGGCGACGCTGCTGCCGGGCACGGTGACCACGGTCGCGACCGCGCTCTCGCTCGTCATCGGCATCGTGCTGATCATGCTGGCGCACGCGCTGCGTCGCCGTAAGCTGCGCGCCTTCCGGGCCGTCGCGGTGCTGCTGCCGGTCGGTTTCGTGATGGAGCTGCTGCGCTGGCACCACACCGGCACCGCGGTGATCACGCTCGTGGTCTGGGTTGTCCTGCTGCTCAACCACCGTGAGTTCTACGCGCTTTCGGACCCGCGCACGCGCTGGCGCGCGGCGGTCAACTTCGTGGTGATGCTGGTGCTGAGCTTCGGCCTCGGCATGATCATCGTGAGTGCCCACGCCAGGACCACCGTCGGCGACCCCTCGCTGCGCGAGCGGTTCTGGGAGGTCTTCTGGGGCCTGGTCGGCGTCGGCGGCCCGATCCACTACACCGGCAGCCGCACCGGCGACCTGGTCTACTACTCGCTCGCCGGCCTCGGTTTCTTCACCGCCGTCAGCACCATCTGGCTGGCGCTGCGCCCGTCCAAGCCCTTCGCCGAGCTGGACGCCTCCGAGGAGCAGCACGTCCGCGAGCTGCTGGGCAAGCACGGCGCCCGCGACTCGCTGGGCTACTTCGCGCTGCGCCGCGACAAGAGCGTGCTCTTCTCGCCGACCGGCAAGGCGGCCATCGCCTACCGCGTCGTCTCCGGTGTCATGCTCGCCTCCGGCGACCCGATCGGCGACGTCGAGGCCTGGCCCGGCGCGATCAAGGTCTTCATGGAGGAGGCCCACAAGCACGCCTGGGTTCCCGCGGTCATGGGCTGCAGCGAGCAGGGCGGTGAGGTCTGGACCCGCGAGGCGGGCCTGGACGCGCTGGAGATCGGCGACGAGGCGATCGTCGAGGTCGAGGAGTTCACCCTGGAGGGCCGCGCGATGCGCAACGTCCGCCAGATGGTCAAGCGCATCGAGCGCGCCGGCTACGAGTGCCGGGTCCGCCGGGTCGAGGCCCTGGACGCGCAGGAGCGCGACGCGATCCGCCACGCCGCGGACGCCTGGCGCGGCACCGAGACCGAGCGCGGCTTCTCCATGGCGCTCGGCCGCTTCGGCGACATCCGCGACGAGGGCTGCGTCGTGGTCACCGCGCACAAGGCCATCGAGGGTGCGCCCGAGGGGAGTTCGGACATCCGGGCGGTGCTGCACTTCGTGCCGTGGGGCAAGGACGGCATCTCGCTCGACCTGATGCGCCGCGACCGCGACGCCGACCCCGGCCTCAACGAGCTGCTGATCGTCAAGGCGCTGCAGGCCTGCCCCGAACTGGGCGTCACGCGCGTCTCGCTGAACTTCGCGATGTTCCGCAGCGCGCTGGCGCGCGGCGAGCGCATCGGTGCGGGCCCGGTGCTGCGTGCCTGGCGCGGGCTGCTGGTCTTCCTCTCGCGGTGGTTCCAGATCGAGTCGCTGTACAAGTTCAACGCGAAGTTCCGCCCGATCTGGGAGCCGCGCTTCCTGGTCTACCCGGGCCCCGGCGACCTGCCGCGCATCGGCCTCGCCTCGCTCCAGGCGGAGGCGTTCCTCGTGATGGAGCTGCCGAAGTCGCTTCGCCGTTTCCAGAAGGAGCGCCGGGAGCCGAACGCCGCCATCACGGTCCCCGCGCCCCGCTGACACCCGCCTCCGCCGGGAGGGGCGCGGGCCGGGCGCGGTCGGGCGGGATAATCAAGCCATGGAGACTCCGCACCGACACCTTCCCGGGCTGGCCGATTGGGGCCGCTGCGGGGTCATGGGCGTCGTCAACGTCACACCCGACTCCTTCTCGGACGGCGGGCTCTGGCTCGACCCGGACAAGGCGGTCGCGCACGGCGTCGAACTGACGCGGCATGGCGCCGACCTGGTCGACGTCGGCGGGGAGTCCACCCGGCCCGGGGCCAAGCGGGTCACCGAGGAGGAGGAGCTGCGCCGGGTGATCCCCGTCGTGACGGGGCTCGCCGCCGCCGGGGTGACCGTCAGCGTGGACACCATGCGCGCCGCCGTCGCCGAGGCGGCCGTCGCCGCCGGGGCGAAGGTGATCAACGACGTGAGCGGCGGGCGTGCCGACGCGAACATGGTCAAGGTCGCGGCAGAGACCGGGGTCCCCTTCGTGGTGATGCACTGGCGCGGCCAGTCGACGGAGATGGACGCGCTGGCCCGCTACGAGGACGTGGTCCGCGAGGTCGTGGCCGAGGTCGAGGCGCAGACCGAGGCCGTGGTGGCCGCCGGAGTCCGGCCGGAGCAGCTGATCGTCGACCCGGGGCTGGGCTTCGCCAAGACCCGCGAGGACGACTGGGCGCTGCTGGCCCGCCTGGACGCCTGGAGCCGGCTCGGGCACCCGCTGCTCGTCGCCGCCTCGCGCAAGCGCTTCCTCGGCACGCTGCTGGCCGACGCCGCCACGGGGGAACCCCGCCCGGCCAGGGAGCGGGACGCGGCGACCGCCGCCGTCTCCGCGCTCGCGGCCGCGGCCGGGGCCTGGGCGGTGCGCGTGCACGAGGTCGCCGCCAGCGCCGACGCCGTCCGCGTCGAGGCGGCGCTGCGCTCCGCCCGGGCGGAGCGGTGACCGGCGTCCCGCGCGGCAGCAAGGCGGAGGCCGACGCCGTCCGGGAGGCCAACGACGCCCTCTACGC
>NZ_BBPP01000026.1:3113-62748 GCF_000787835.1 Streptacidiphilus melanogenes | reverse complement strand
CAAGGCGGAGGCCGACGCCGTCCGGGAGGCCAACGACGCCCTCTACGCCGCACTCGAGGCGGGCGACCTGGACGCGCTGACGGACGTCTGGGTCTCCGGCGCGGACGCGGACGACGTCCACGGCGCCGTCTGCGTGCACCCGGGCTGGCCGGTGCTGCGCGGCCGGGCCTCGGTGCTGCGCTCCTACGCGCTGATCATGGCGCACACGGACTACATCCAGTTCTTCCTCACCGACGTCGAAGTCGAGGTGCTGGGCGATGTGGCGCTGGTCACCTGCACCGAGAACATCCTCTCCGGCGGCGAGGCTGAGGAGGAGGGCCAGCTCGGTCCCCTGGTCGGGGGAAAGGTGGTCGCCACGAACCTGTTCCGACGGACGGGTGACGGTTGGCGGCTCTGGTCCCACCACGGTTCGCCGGTGCTGACCGGCGGTGACGACGAGGAAGAGTGATCTTTTCGGGCACATCCGGTGAAGGTCCGGGCGCCTGGGAATCAAAAGGGTGCCCTGCGGGATTGTCGGTATTGCAAGGTAGCTTGGTGCTCGTAGGCAACGATGCCTGCGCCGCTCCCGCGTGCGTCCTCCCCGGTGCGCCGTACCGGTACGCAGATGGAGAGCCGGACCTCAGGGAGTGTTCGCAACATGCTCGACCGAATCGCGATCAAGGGCCTGCGCGCCCGCGGTCACCACGGCGTCTTCCCGCGCGAGCGTGAGCTCGGCCAGACGTTCGTGGTCGACGTGGTGCTCGGCCTGGACACGCGCCCTGCCGCCTCCGGCGACGACCTGGAGGCGACGGCCCACTACGGCGTCATCGCCGAAGAGGTCGTGGGCATCGTCACCGGCGATCCGGTCGATCTCATCGAGACGCTCGCACAGCGCATCGCCGACCAGTGCCTCACCCACGCCGCCGTGCGGGAGGTGGAGGTCACCGTGCACAAGCCGGACGCGCCGATCACCGTCCCGTTCGACGACGTCACCATCACTATCGTTCGGAGTCGCGGATGAGCCCCATGTCTCCCGATCCCATCGCCACGCCGGTCCCGTCCGAGATCAAGGACACCGTCGACTCGGCCGACACCACCCTGCACAACCCCCGCCGCGCGGTGATCGCCCTCGGCAGCAACCTGGGCAACCGCCTGGAGACCCTCCAGGGCGCGGTCGACGCGCTCGAGGACACCCCCGGCGTACGGGTCAAGGCCGTCTCCGCCGTCTTCGAGACGGACGGCGTCGGCGGCCCGGAGGACCAGCCGGCCTACCTCAACGCGGTGCTGGTCCTGAAGACCACCCTGCCGCCGCAGTCGCTGCTGGAACGCGCCAACGCCATCGAGGACGCCTTCGGTCGCGTCCGCGAGGTCCGCTGGGGCCCGCGCACCCTGGATGTCGACATCGTCGCCTACGAGGGCGTCGAGCAGGACGTCTCCGAGCTGATCCTGCCGCACCCGCGGGCCCACGAACGCGGCTTCGTGCTCGCGCCCTGGAACGACGCGGACCCGGACGCCGAGCTGCCCGGCCACGGCAAGGTCGGCGAGTTGCTCGCCTCCGTCGGCGAGGAGGGCGTCCGCCGCCGCGAGGATCTCACCCTGCTGCTGCCGCGCTGACCGGCGCCGCCGGCCCGCGGCGGGCGGGCCGAGCACTGACCCCCGGTCATCGCCCCCGCCGGGTACGGTGGAGCAGATCCTGCTTGGAGGGACTGCTGTGAAGCCGCTTCGCCCGCTCGTGCTGGCCGTGACCACGCTCGTCGCCGGGGTGCTGTCCTGGGCGGGCGCCCGGCTGTGGAACTCGGTCGGTTCGCTGCCCGGCGTGCCGGCCGCCGCGCCGATCGTGCTCGCGGTGATCGCCGTGGTGCTGGCCGCCGCGGCGATCACGCTGCGCGGACGGCTGCGGGCCCAGCGCGAACGCGAGGCCGGGGCCAAGGGCGTCGACCCGCTCTTCGCCGCGCGGGCGCTGGTGCTGGGCCAGGCCAGCGCCCTGGTCGCGGCGCTGGTCACGGGCGTCTACGGCGGCATGGGCGTCTTCCTGATCACCGTGTCCGGTGCCTCCCCGGCCCGTCAGGGCCAGGCGCTGACGGCGCTGTTCGCCGTGATCGCCGGCATCGCCGTGATGGCCGCCGGGCTGTGGCTGCAGCGCATCTGCCGCCTGCCGGACGACGACGACCAGAACCGCGAGCACGCGACGCAGCGGCGCTGACGCGGGTCCGCCCAACGCCGGTTTCCGGACACGCGATTGAACGTGTCCGGCAATTTCTTCGGCCTGTCAAGAGTGTCTTTGGCCCCCCGCCTGACATAAGTCGGACGATCACGCTAGATTTCTGGCCATGTCTCGTGGTCGCCACCGTCAAGCTTCGCGCCTCGGCCGGGCGCTTCCGTCGATCGCCTGTACGGTCCTGGCGTTCGCCGCCTTCGCGGCCGCGCTGCTGACCAGCAGTCTCGACGTCCTGCGCATCCTGGTGGCGGCAGTCTGCGTCGGCGCGTGCGCCGCCGCAGTGCTGCTGCGGCAGCGGGAGAGCGCGGCCCAGGCCGATCTCGACACCGAGAGGTCGGCGCGGATCCGCGACGAGGCCCGCTTCGAGGAGCGCGTCGCCGAGCTCGAGTACCAGTCCGAGGTCGCCGAGGAACAGGTCAAGCGCCTGGAGCGGCGCGTGCTCGCCCAGCGTAGCCAGCTCGCCCACGCCGAGGCGGCTCATGCGCAACTGCTGCGCGACCGCGCCCGCGTGGCCGCCGAGCAGGCGGTGCGCGACGCGGAGTCGACCCGGGCCCTCGAAGCCGCGAAGCGCGGCGTCCGGGCGACCCCGGCCGCGTACCTCAAGGCCGCGAACGCGCTGCGCTGGCTCGAGCGCCAGGCCGAGCAGTCGGAGTCCAGCCGTACGCCGGCCCTGCGTCAGCCCGCCCTCCCGGCGACGGTCGCGCCCGCGAAGAGCGCGGAGACTTCGGTGGCCGCGAGGAAGGCGAAGGACGAGCGCCCCGCCGAGCAGCTGGAGCCGACGGTCTCGCCGAAGCCGAGCACCGGTCAGAACGCGTCGGAGTCCGGGTCGTTCTTCACCAAGAGCAAGCCGGCCGCCGCCGCGGAGCAGCCGGAGAAGCCCGAGAAGCCCCAGAAGCCGGAGAAGTCCCAGCCGTCGGCCGCGGTCGCCACGTCGGCCCCGCGCGAGCGCGGGCTGGTCGCGCCCTACATGCAGCCCTCCGCGCAGCCGCAGGCCGCGCAGACCCCGACGCGGGCCCCGGCCTGGGCCCGTGCCGCGCTCCCGCCGCTGCGGCCGGCCGCAGCGGTCCCCCCGCAGTCGGCGCTGCCGCGCCAGGGCGGCACGCCCTCAGGCGCGTTCAACTTCTTCTCCCGCCAGGAGGCGGCGATCGGCAGCAAGCTCGGCGCTCCGGCCGAGCAGGACGCCGCCGACGTCATCGGCGAGGAGGCGGCCGCCGCCCAGGCCCGCTACGTCGCCGCGCCCGAGGCCCCCTCGGTCCTCCCGACGCACGCGCACGAGCGCACCGAGCACGCGATCGTCGACCTCACGGCCGAGGACGAGACCGAGCCCATCGACGTGCGGGCCATCCGCGCCGTCTAGTTGCCACACCTACCTCAGCGGAGCCCCGCGCCCCTGGACAGTGCAACCGGCCCTTGGTGAAGAGTGCGGCTACTTGTCGACGTCTCCGACGACGAAGAACATCGAGCCCAGGATCGCCACCATGTCCGGGACCAGCGTGCCCGGCAGGACCTCGCTGAGGATCTGGAGGTTGTTGAAGGACGCGGAGCGGAGCTTCAGGCGCCAGGGGGTCTTGTCGCCGCGGGAGACCAGGTAGTAGCCGTTGATGCCCAGCGGGTTCTCCGTCCAGGCGTAGGTCGCACCCTCGGGGGCCTTGAGGACCTTGGGGAGGCGCAGGTTCACGGGCCCCTGCGGGAGCTCCGCGATGCGGGTGAGGCAGGCGTCGGCGAGGTCCAGGCTGTTGTGCAGCTGGTCGAGGAGGATCTCGAAGCGGGCCAGGCAGTCGCCGCTCTGACGGACCGGGACCTTGAGGACGTCCGCCAGCTCGCCGTAGGCGAGGTACGGCTCGTCGCGGCGGAGGTCGAAGTCGACGCCCGAGCCGCGGGCGATCGGGCCGCTCACGCCGTAGGCGTGGACCAGCTCGGGGGAGAGCACGCCGACTCCGGCCGTGCGCGCGCGGAAGATCTCGTTGCCGAGGACCAGGCGGTCGAAGACGTCCATCCGCGACCGGACCGCCGCGACCGCGCCGCGGACGCGGCCGTACCAGCCGGCCGGGAGGTCCTCCTTCAGGCCGCCGACGCGGTTGAACATGTAGTGCATGCGCCCGCCGGAGGCCTCCTCCAGGACGGACTGGAGGCGCTCGCGCTCGTCGAAGGCGTGGAAGATCGGGGTGATCCCGCCCAGTTCCAGGGGGTAGGAGCCGAGGAACATCAGGTGGTTCAGCACCCGGTTCAGCTCGGCCAGCAGCGTCCGCGTCCAGGTGGCGCGGACCGGGACCTCCATGCCGAGCATGCGCTCGACGGCCAGGACGACGCCGAGCTCGTTGGCGAAGGCGGAGAGCCAGTCGTGCCGGTTGGCCAGCATGATGATCTGGCGGTAGTCGCGCGCCTCGAAGAGCTTCTCCGCGCCGCGGTGCATGTAGCCGATGATCGGTTCGGCCTCGCCGATCCGCTCGCCGTCCAGGCGCAGCCGTAGCCGGAGCACACCGTGGGTGCTGGGGTGCTGCGGCCCGATGTTCAGCACCATGTCGCTGGTGCCCAGCTCCGTGCCGCTGCCCGCCAGGCCCGCGCCTGCGCCGATGCCGACCGTCGTCTCCGTCATGACACCAGAGTCTGCCATCCTCCGGCAGGCCCGCCGTCGCCCATGTCCGCAGCTTGGATGCCAACCGTCTGCACGCCCCACAGGAAGGAGCCGAGGCCTCCGGTCGCGGTCAGCTCGGCGGCCTCCCCTGCGGACGCCAGGGCGCGCAGGTATGCGGACGGGTCGCTCGACGCCAGCGCGAGCGGGGGCCGCGCGCCGTTCACGCCCAGCGCGTGCAGCGCGGCGCGCTGCGTCGTCCACAGGCTGTGGGTGACGCGCGGGTTCGCCCGCGCGGCCGCGTCGAGGCAGGCGTCGAGGGCGACATGCGCGGTCAGGTCGCAGGAGCCGTCCGGGACGGGTTCGACCTGGCGGCCGTCCCGGTAGCCGGTGAGTGTGCCGAACGGCGGCCGGTCCGCGCGGGTGTGCGCGTAGTCGACGGCGACCGCGAGTCCGCGTCCGACCGCGCCGACCGCCTCCGCCCACGCCTGGTCCCGCCACCGGCCGAGCTCCGCACGCTCCACGGACGGGGTGTCGGACGTGGGGTCGGTCCGCGCGCCCGACGAGGCCCCGTCCGGCCCGGCGGAGAACCAGTCCCGCAGCCACGCGGCGTCCGCCGCGTCCAGCGGACCGCCCGGCCGCTCCGCCCCCGTCGCCGGATCGACCAGCACGTAGCGCGGGACGCCGTCCTCGTCGGCCTCGGCAACCTCGCACGGGATGTTGTCCAGCCACTCGTTGGCGAAGAGCAGCCCCGTCGGGATTGGTTCGATCCGGTCCGTCCAGGTGATCCAGGCGGGCAGCCCCTGTGGACGCGCGGCCCGTTCCACGGCGACCAGCCGCAACCGGTCGGCCAGCTCCGGGTCGGCCGCGCGGGCCTGCGCGCCGAGCGCGAGCAGCAACTCGCCGCGGCCCGCCCCGACGTCGCAGACGGTCAGCTGCTCCGGACGGTCCAGCGCCTCGTCCACCCACCGGGTCAACCGCAGCACCGCCTGGGCGAACAGCGGCGAGGCGTGGACGGAGGTGCGGAAGTGCGCGGCGGGTCCGGTCTCTTCGTTCACGAAGAACCCCTGCGGGCCGTACAGGGCCCGCTCCATGGCCGCGCGCCAGGGCAGATGGCTCATGCGTCCAAGCCTCCCAGCGGTCCCGGCCCCCGATCCAGTCGGCCGATCGGCCGGGGCCGGTCTACGCTGGAACGATTGCCGCCGGCAACCAACTCCGACTTCCGGAGGATGCCGGAGTCACCCCGGCGACGGAGGGCGCGGCTTTGCGCGCTGCCTAACCTGGAAGCGTGCAATTCCTCTACAGCTGGTTCCGCAGCCACCCGATGGTGTCCGACACCGTGTGGGCCGTGCTGCTGTTCCTGCTGTCGATGCCCGAGGCGATCTCGCAGGACAGCCTGGGACAGGTGCTGCTCGCGCTCGCGCTCTGCACCCTCGTGGCGATCCGCCGGCGGCATCCGAACTTCGCGCTGTGGGCGGCGGCCGCCGTGGCCTTCGTGCAGCTTGCCTACGGCCGCAACATCCACGCCTCCGACCTGGCGCTGCTCGTCCTCGGCTACGGCGCGGCCGCCTTCGGCAAGCCGTGGACCGCGCGGGCAGCGCTCGCACTCGGCTTCGTCTCCGGGCCGCTGGCCTTCGTCGCGTTCGGCGACACCTCGCTGAACCGGCCCCAGGACATCGTCTTCTCGCTGGTCGCCTCCACGCCGTTCGTGCTCGCCTGGCTGCTCGGCCGGTTCACCAGCATCCGCCGCGCCTACTACCTGGAGCTCGAGGACCGGGCCGCCCGGCTGGAGCGCGAGCGCGACGCCCAGTCCAAGGTGGCCGTCGCCGCCGAGCGCGCCCGCATCGCCCGCGAGCTGCACGACGTCGTCGCCCACAACGTCTCGGTGATGATCGTCCAGGCCGACGGCGCCTCGTACGTCATGGACACCTCCCCGGAGCAGGCCAAGGAGGCGCTCGGCACCATCGCCGCCACCGGCCGCCAGGCGCTCGCGGAGATGCGCCGCCTGCTGGGCCTGCTGCGCAGCGAGGAGTCCACCGGCGAGTACGTGCCGCAGCCCGGCGTCGAGCAGCTGCCGGACCTGCTGGAGCAGGTCCGCAGCGCGGGGCTGCCGGTCGCGTTCACGGTCGAGGGGGAGCCCCGCCCGCTGCCGCGCGGCGTGGAGCTGACGGCGTATCGCATCGTCCAGGAGGCGCTCACCAACGCCCGCAAGCACGGCGGCCCCGCCGCCAGCGCGACGGTGCGGATCCGCTTCCAGGACAGCGACCTCGCCATGGTCATCGAGGACGACGGCCGCGGCGCCAGCGCCGAGCTCGTCCACGCCGGAGGTGAGGACGGCTTCGGGCATGGTCTGATCGGGATGCGCGAGCGTGTCGGCATGGTCGGCGGCAGCCTCGACGCGGGCCCGCGCGTCGGCGGCGGCTTCCGCATCGAGGCCGTGCTGCCGCTCGGCTCCGCCCGTTAGCGGACCGCAGGACAGAGCACCGAGAACAGAGCACCCAGAACAGAGGGAGAGCCCGCGTGACCGTCCGGATCATGCTCGTCGACGACCAGGAGCTGCTGCGCACCGGCTTCCGCATGGTGCTGCAGTCCCAGCCCGACATCGAGATCGTCGCCGAGGCCGGCGACGGCGCCCAGGCGCTGGAGGTCCTCTCCGCCGTCGAGGTCGACGTGGTCCTCATGGACGTGCGGATGCCGCGCCTCGACGGCGTCGAGGCCACCCGCCGTATCTGCGACCCGGCGACGGAACTCGCCTCGCGGCCCAAGGTGCTCATCCTGACCACCTTCGACCTGGACGAGTACGCCTTCTCCGCGCTCAAGGCGGGCGCGAGCGGCTTCCTGCTCAAGGACGTCCCGCCGGTCGAGCTCGTCGCGGCGATCCGCGCGGTCGACAGCGGCGAGGCCGTCGTCGCGCCGACGACGACCCGCCGCATGATCGACCGCTTCACGACCGTGCTGCCCGCCGCGGCCGAGCCCAAGCTGACGCCGGAGCTGGAGCGGCTGACCGAGCGCGAGCGCGAGGTGCTGCTGCTGGTCGCGCAGGGCCTGTCCAACGGCGAGATCGCCGAGCGCCTGGGTCTGTCCGAGGCCACCGTCAAGACGCACGTCGGCCGCATCCTCACCAAGCTGGACCTGCGCGACCGGGTCCAGGCCGTGGTCCTCGCCTACGAGACCGGCCTGGTCCGCGCGTCCCGCTGAGCCCCCGTTCGGCCCGGCCTAGCGGAGCATCTTCAGGAACTGCCCCAGCGCGTCCTCGATGTCCTGCGGGGACCACTCCAGCGCCGGCCCGGCGACGGTGATCTCCGTGAAGGACATGCCCGGCACCGCCGTCGCCCGCCAGCCCCGGAACAACGCCCTCCCGGTCTCCTCGGCCTGACGCAGCGTCGTCTCGTTCAGCGTGTCGGCGGCGTACGGGAGCAGGTACTGGAACTGGTGCGTCTGCGGCACGCCCGGGTTGACCCGGCTGCCCGGCACCGCGGCCAGCGCCTTCGCCACCACCTTGGCGTGCTTGACGTACTCGGGCAGCCGCGGCAGCTCCCGCTCCAGCCCGACGAGTGCGGAGAGCACGGCCGGCCACTGCTGGTACAGCTGGCCCCCGTAGCGGTGGCGCCACGCCTTGGCCTGCGCCACGAACTCCTCCGGCCCGGCGAGCGCGGCGCCGCTGACGCCGCCGAGGGTCTTGTAGAAGGACACGTACACGGAGTCCGCCAGCTCCGCGATCTCCGGCAGGGTGCGCCCGAAGTGAGGCGTCGTCTCCCACAGCCGCGCGCCGTCGAAGTGCACGACGGCGTCCCGCTCGCGGGCCGCCTCGACGGTGGCCGTCAGCTCCTCCCAGCTCGGCAGCACGAAGCCGGCGTCGCGCAGCGGCAGCTCCAGCATCAGCGTGCCGAAGGGCTCGTCGCAGTCGGCGACCTCGTCGGCGTTCGGCAGCCGCGGCTCGCGCGTCGGCCAGACGCTGCGCAGGCCCGTCAGCTGGGCGTAGGCCTGCCGCTCGTGCACCTCGGGGTGGGCGAGCGGATGCATCGCGACGAGCTGGTTCCCGGTTCGCTCGGCCCAGCAGCGCAGCGCGACCTGCTGCGCCATCGTCCCGGTCGGGAAGAACGCGGCGGCCTCCATGCCGAGCAGCTCGGCGACCCGGTCCTCCAGCGCGGCGACGATCCCGTCGCCGTAGAGGTCCGTCCGCCCGTCGAGGTCGTACGCGGCCCGGCCCGCCTCACCGGACAGCTCCGCCAGCCACTCGCCCAGACTGAGCGGGCGCGCACCGGACAGCAGCCGCTCCGCCCCGCGCACCGCCGCGAAGCGGCGCTCGGCGCCGTCCACGGGGGGCTCGGCCGACGGGGGCACGGACGCGGAGGAGTGTTCGTTTGCCATGACGTCAGCCTCCCAGACCAGGGCCCGTACGTCGCCGGACGTGCGCTCCCCGACCGGGCGACATGACGTAGCATCCGCAAGGCCCGTCCCTCTCTCGTCCGCTCTCGTCCGCTTCGCCCACGGCTTGATCTGTTCAGGAGCAGCCACCTTGTCCCAAGCCCTCGCCAAGCTGGTGCTGTCCCCGATGACGCGGGCGGTGTACCGCCCGGTCGTGCTCGGCCGCGAGAACGTCCCGAGGACCGGCCCGGTCATCATCGCCAGCAACCACCTCGCCGCGATCGACAGCGCGGTCATCCCGCTGGTCGCGCCGCGCCCCGTGGCGTTCCTGGCGAAGGCGGAGTACTTCACCGGCACGGGCGTCAAGGGCAGGGCGAACAAGATCTTCTTCTCCTCCATGGGCTCCATTCCGGTCGAACGCGGCACCCACCGCGCGGCGCAGGCCGCGTTGGACGCGGGCCTCGCGGTCCTCCAGGAGGGCGGCGCCTTCGGCATCTACCCGGAGGGCACGCGCTCGCGCGACGGCCGGCTGTACAAGGGCCGCACGGGCGTCGCCTGGCTCGCACTCGCCTCCGGCGCCCCCGTCGTCCCGGTCGCCCTGACGGGCACGGAGCGGATCCAGCCGGTCGGCAAGCTGATGCCCCGGCTGCGCCGGATCACGGTGCAGTTCGGCAAGCCGCTGGACTTCTCCGACCGCATCGGCATCACGCCGGTGGGGCCGGTCCGCAGGGCGATCACGGACGAGATCATGCAGGCGATCCACGCGATGAGCGCCCAGCCTCTGGCCGACGCCTACAACGAGCCTCCGAAGGAGGCTTCCTAGCCGGGGGTGCGGCTCCGCTGATCTGCGGCTCTGCCGCGCGGGCGCGACACGGCCCCCGGTGCGGTCAGATCCCGGTGCGGTCAGATCCCGAGCGAGCAGGGCCACCCGCCTCGGTCGGTCTCTCGTGCCCCTGGCCGGAGAGTGGCTGGGGCCACAGCGAGTGCTCGGGCTTGCGCCGTAAACTGGCCGGGAACGTCTGGTACCTGCGTAGGACTGGAACGGAAACCGCACCATGGACGACCTCGGGCTGCCCGCCTTCGGCGATCCCGACCCCACCGCGCCCGACAACCGGCCCGGGCGACTCGCCGTAGGCGTCGTCGGCACCGGCCGCGTCGGCCCGGCCCTCGGCGCGGCGCTGCAGTATGCCGGGCACAAGGTCGTCGCCGCCTCCGGCGTCTCCCTCGCGTCCCAGCGCAGAGCGAACGCGCTGCTGCCGGGCGTTCGGCTGGTCACCCCGCCCCAGGTGATGGCCGCCGCCGACCTCGTGCTGCTGACCGTTCCCGACGACGCGCTGGAGGACCTCGTCGCCGGTCTCGCCGCGACCGGCGCGGTGAGACCGGGGCAGATCCTCGTGCACACCTCCGGCGCGAAGGGCATCGCCGTGCTGGAGCCCGCCACCCGCGCGGGTGCGCTGCCGCTGGCCCTGCACCCGGCGATGACCTTCACCGGCACCTCCGTCGACGTCGCGCGCCTCGCGGGCTGCCCCTTCGGGGTGACCGCGCCGGAGGAGCTGCGGCCGGTGGCCGAGGCGCTGGTCGTGGAGATGGGCGGCGAGCCCGAGTGGATCCCCGAGGATCGGCGGCCGCTCTACCACACGGCCCTTGCCCACGGCTCGAACCACCTGGTCACCCTGGTCGCGCAGGCGATGGAGCTGCTGTCGCGCGCAGGGGTCGCCGAGCCAGGGCAGATGCTGGGCCCGCTGCTCGGCGCGGCCCTCGACAACACGCTGCGGGCGGGGGACCTGGCCCTGACCGGGCCCGTCGCCCGGGGGGACGCGGGCACCGTCCGCACCCACATCGAGCAGCTGCGCGGCACCACGCCGCAGCTGCTGGAGGCCTACCGGGCCATGGCCCGGGCCACCGCGGACCGCGCGCTGGCCAACGGAACACTGAAGCCCGAGGCCGCCGAGGCCCTGCTGGACGCCCTCGCCGAGGAGAACAACCGATGACCGTCCTGGTGCACACCAAGCGCGAGCTCGAGGCCCAGCGCGGCGGCGGCGCGACGGGCCCGCGCGCCGTCGTGATGACGATGGGCGCCCTGCACGAGGGGCACGCGGCCCTGATCCGCGCCGCGCGCGAGCGCGCCGGGGCCGAAGGCACGGTCGTCGTCACCGTCTTCGTCAACCCGCTCCAGTTCGGTGCGGGCGAGGACCTGGACCGCTACCCGCGCACCCTGGACGCTGACCTGATGCTGGCCAGCGAGGCCGGCGCCGACGTGGTCTTCGCGCCGGGCGTGGACGAGGTCTACCCCGGCGGCGAGCCGCAGGTCCGGCTGTCCGCCGGGCCGATGGGCCGCGGCTACGAGGGCGCCTCGCGCCCCGGCCACTTCGACGGCATGCTGACCGTCGTCGCCAAGCTGCTCCACCTCACCTCGCCCGACGTGGCGTTCTTCGGTGAGAAGGACGGCCAGCAGCTGGCGCTGATCCGGCGCATGGTCGCCGACCTGAACTTCCCGGTGGAGATCGCGGGCGTGCCGACCGTCCGCGAGGCGGACGGGCTGGCGCTGTCCAGCCGCAACCGCTTCCTGACCGCCGAGGAGCGGGAGCGCGCACTCGCGCTCTCCCGCGCGCTGTTCGCCGGGCGTGACGCCCGCGCGGCCGGCGCGGCCCCGTCGGCGGTGAAGAAGGCGGCTTCAGCGGTCCTCGAGGGGGCGGGAAGCACCATCGCTCTCGACTACCTCGGCCTGATCGACCCGTCCGACTTCACCGAGATCGACCGGGAGGACTTCACCGGCGAGGCGGTTCTGGCCGTCGCCGCCAAGGTGGGGGCCACCCGCCTCATCGACAACGTCCGCGTCCGGTTCTGACGGCCCTCGTCAGCGCCCCCGGCATGTACTTCCCCACAGGAGACGTGACCACGCCATGATCCGCACGATGCTCAAGTCCAAGATCCACCGCGCCACCGTCACCCAGGCCGACCTGCACTACGTCGGCTCGGTCACCGTGGACGAGGACCTGCTCGACGCCGCCGACCTGCTGCCCGGCGAGCTGGTCCACATCGTCGACATCGACAACGGCGCGCGCCTGGAGACCTACACCATCGCCGGGGAGCGCGGCACCGGCGTGATCGGCATCAACGGCGCGGCGGCCCGCCTGGTCCACCCCGGTGACCTGGTCATCCTCATCGCCTACGGTCAGATGGAGGACGCCGAGGCCCGCGCCTACGAGCCGCGTATCGTCTTCGTCGACCGCGACAACCGGATCACCCACACCGGTGCGGACGCCGCCGCTGCTCCAGAGGGCAGCGGCCTGACGCGGGGAGACGCGATCGTCGCCGCCCCCGCCCTCGCAGTACGGAGTCACGAATGAGCAGCACGGCCTTTGTGCCCAGCCCCTCGGTGCGCAGACTCGCAGCCCCCGCGCCGGGTTGGACGAAGACGACCGACGTGGTCGTCGTCGGCTCCGGCGTGGCCGGGCTCACCACGGCCCTGCGCGTGCGCGAGGCGGGCCTGCGCGTGCTGGTCGTCACCAAGGCCATGCTCGACGACGGCTCGACCCGCTGGGCGCAGGGCGGCATCGCCGCCGCGCTCGGCGACGGCGACACCCCCGAGCAGCACCTGTCGGACACCCTCGTCGCGGGTGCGGGCCTGTGCGACGAGGACGCGGTGCGGATGCTGGTCACCGAGGGCCCCGGCGCGGTGCGCCGCCTGATCGCCACCGGCGCGGCCTTCGACCGCGACGACGAGGGCGAGATCCTGCTCACCCGGGAGGGCGGCCACCACCGTCGCCGCATCGCCCACGCGGGCGGCGACGCGACCGGTGCGGAGATATCGCGCGCCCTGGTCGAGGCCGTCCGCACCGACGACGACCTCGAACTGATCGAGCACGCCCTGGTGCTGGACCTGCTGACGGACGCGAAGGGCCGCACGGCGGGCCTGACCCTGCACGTCATGGGTGAGGGCCAGCGCGACGGCGTCGGCGCGGTCCACGCCCGGGCGGTCGTCCTCGCGACGGGCGGCCTCGGTCAGGTCTTCTCCGCCACCACCAACCCGGCCGTCTCCACCGGAGACGGCGTTGCCCTGGCGCTGCGCGCGGGCGCGGAGGTCGCGGACCTGGAGTTCGTGCAGTTCCACCCGACGGTGCTGTGGCTCGGCCCGGACGCGGAGGGCCAGCAGCCGCTGATCTCCGAGGCGGTCCGCGGTGAGGGCGCGCACCTGGTCGACGCGGACGGCGTCCGCTTCATGGTCGGGCAGCACGAGCTCGCGGAGCTCGCCCCGCGCGACATCGTCGCCAAGGGCATCATGCGCCGCATGCACGAGACCGGCGCGGAGCACATGTTCCTCGACGGCCGCCACTTCGGCGCGCAGATGTGGGAGGAGCGCTTCCCCACCATCCTCGCCTCCTGCCGCTCCCACGGCATCGACCCGGTCACCGAGCTGATCCCGGTCGCCCCCGCCGCGCACTACGCCTCCGGCGGCGTGCGTACCGACCTGCGCGGCCACACCTCGGTCTCCGGCCTCTACGCCTGCGGCGAGGCCGCGTGCACCGGCGTCCACGGCGCGAACCGTCTGGCGTCGAACTCGCTGCTGGAGGGCCTGGTCTTCGCGGAGCGGATCGCGGCGGACATCATCGAGCGGGACCGTCTCGGCAAGCTCGCCCCGCGCCACGAGGACACGACCCGTCCGGTGGAGGTCGTCCCGCTGCTGGCCGCGGAGTCGCGCGCCGAGATCCAGCGGGTCATGACGCGCGGCGTCGGCGTGCTGCGGTCCGCGGACAGCATGGCCGCGGCGGTCGAGGGCCTGGCCGCTCTCGCGGAGCCGGACGCGGACCCCGACAAGTCCGAGTTCCCGCAGGTGGAGACCTGGGAGGCCACCAACCTCCACCTGGTCGCCTCCGCCTTGTCGGCTGCCGCCTTGTTGAGGGAGGAGACCCGCGGCTGCCACTGGCGCGAGGACTTCCCCGACCGGGACGACGTGAACTGGCAGAGGCACCTGACCACGACGCTCGTCGCAGGACGTCTCCACGTGGGATGAGATATCAGGGGCGCGGGGAACTGCGCGAGCAGCCACCGGAGTACGGATGGCCCTGCTCGTTCGGCGAATCCGCGCCCTGGCTGGCTGCTCGCGCAGTTCCTCGCGCCCCTAAATAGTGCAACTCCCCTTCTCCACAAAGGATTTCCCCAGTGTCCACGCACGAAGACCTCCCCCTGATCGAAGACGGCTGCGGCGACGACTGCGCCTGCGGCGAGTACGAGACCGCTCTCGACCCCGCGCTCGCGGCCCTGCTGGAGGACGCGGGGCTGGACCCGGTCGAGGTCGAGGACATCGCGACCCTGGCCCTGGCCGAGGACCTCGCCGGTGGGGAGGACGTCACGTCCGTCGCCACCGTCCCGGCCGAGGCCGTCGCGACGGCCGACTTCGTCGCCCGGCAGGCGGGCGTGGTCGCCGGACTGCGGGTCGCGGAGGCGGTGCTCTCGCTCGTCGCCGAGGAGGAGTTCACCGTCGAGCGACACGTCGAGGACGGCGCGCAGGTCGAGGCCGGCACCGTGCTGCTGAGCGTCACCACCCGCACCCGCGACCTGCTCACGGCCGAGCGCTCCGCGCTCAACCTGCTGTGCCACCTGTCCGGCATCGCCACCGCGACCCGCGCCTGGGCGGACGCCCTCGCCGGCACCGGCGCCGTCGTCCGCGACACCCGCAAGACCACGCCGGGCCTGCGCGCGCTGCAGAAGTACGCGGTGCGCTGCGGCGGCGGGGCGAACCACCGCATGGCGCTGTCGGACGCGGCGCTGGTCAAGGACAACCACGTGGTGGCCGCCGGCGGCGTCGCGGAGGCGTTCAAGGCCGTCCGCGCGGCCTACCCGGACCTTCCGGTCGAGGTCGAGGTGGACACCCTCGCGCAGATCGCGCCCGTGCTGGAGGCCGGCGCGGACCTGATCCTGCTCGACAACTTCAGCGTGGCGGAGCTGCGCGAGGCCGTCGCGCTGGTCGCGGGTCGGGCGAAGCTCGAGTCGTCCGGCGGGCTGACCCTCGACACTGCCCGCGCCGTGGGCGAGACCGGCGTCGACTACCTCGCCGTCGGCGCTCTCACGCACTCCTCGCCGATTCTCGACATCGGCCTCGACCTGCGCGGTTAGTCACCCCCTTCCCACGAGAAAGCGCGCCCATGCTGCTCACGATCGACGTCGGCAACACCCAGACGGTCCTCGGCATCTTCGACGGCGAGGAGATCGTCGAGCACTGGCGCGTCTCCACGGACCCGCGTCGGACCGCCGACGAGCTCGCGGTGCTGATGCAGGGGCTCATGGGCGCGCATCCGGTGCTGAAGAACGAGGGTGTGGACGGGCTGGCGATCTGCTGCACCGTCCCCACCGTCCTGCACGAGCTGCGCGAGGTGACCCGGCGTTACTACGGCGACGTCCCGGCGGTCCTGGTCGAGCCGGGGGTGAAGACCGGGGTGCACGTGCTGACCGACAACCCCAAGGAGGTCGGCACCGACCGGATCGTCAACACGCTGGCGGCCAAGCACCTCTACGGCGGTCCGTGCATCGTGGTGGACTTCGGCACCGCGACGAGCTTCGACGCGATCAACGAGCGCGGCGACTTCGTCGGCGGCGCGATCGCGCCGGGCATCGAGATCTCCGTCGAGGCGCTGGGCGTGCGCGGCGCGATGCTGCGGAAGATCGAGGTGGCCCGACCGCGCAGCGTGATCGGCAAGAACACCGTAGAGGCGATGCAGTCCGGCGTGCTGTTCGGCTTTGCCGGGCAGGTGGACGGCATCGTCAACCGCATGGCCGCCGAGCTGGCGGAGAACCCGGACGACGTCCAGGTGATCGCGACGGGCGGTCTGGCGCCGCTGGTGCTGGGCGAGGCGACCAGCATCGACGTCCACGAGCCGTGGCTGACGCTGATCGGTCTGCGTCTGGTCTACGAGCGCAACACAGCGTGACCTGAACCGCCCGCTGGGCCGAACGACTGTCAGTTTTCCGGAAGACCCGCCGACATGCGGCGGGTTCATCCGATTTTCCCTTTTCGTTACGTACAGTCGTCCCATGCCTACGCCTCACGGTTCGCGCGGCGGCATGGCCTTCAGCGCGGACGAGCTCCGGGTCCTTCGGCGGGCCCTGGCCCACGTGCTCAACCCCTCGGCCGCCACGGACAGCAGACCGGGCGGGACGGCCGCTCGTGCCGTCTGGGTCGAGGACGTCCAGGACGTGCTGCGTCTCTCCGAGGCGATCGAGGAGGCGGTTCTCGAAGGCGGCCGGATGCGCGCCTTCGCCCTCGCCGAACTGGTCCGCTACCGCACCGCCCTGCCCGGCAGTGCCTCGGGGTACCTGCAGCGCCTGGAGGAGGCCGTCGCCGACGGCTACCTTCCGGACTCCGACGACCTCTCCGCGCTGCGCGCGCTGAACGCCCTGCCCTGCGCCCAGGCCGAACACCGCCGCCGGACCCAGCTCCGCAAACGGTGCGCCGAGTTGGCGGAGGCGGGGGTGCGCCGCCGGCTCGACCTGCCGACCGTCCCGCCGCCCGCGCCCGCGCCCGCAGCCGCCGCCCCCGCGCCGACGGTGGTGGCGTTGGTGCCGCCGCGCGCCGCCCCGGCCCTGCGGGAGATCCCGCGGCCGCCGCGGATCGCGAGCGTGTCGATCGGCGGGAAGGTGGCGGACTTCGCCCGCGCCAACCGTCCGGTGAGGCTGCGCGAGCCGGGCTCGGTCGAGCACGGCCGCGTGGAGTCGTATCCCCTGCCCATCCGACGTGGAGGAACGAGCGACATGAGCAGCAGCAACGAGCACCCCGCCCCGGCCACGCCCCCGGCGCAGGGCAAGCCGAAGCCGAAGCCCGCGGCCGACCGCCCGGTCCGGCCGATCCCCACGCCGGGCGACATCTTCCCGCGCGGAGTGCGCCGCACCGGTGGTGAGGACGAGGAGCTGGCCACCGGTACAGGCTGATTGATCCGGTTTCAGGCAGGGCGGCGGGTATCCGGACGATAACGTTCGGGCCACCGCCCTGGTCTGCGTGTTTCCCCAGGTGCTTGGATCTTGCTCGTTTCACACCTCACGTACCTCTTCCTCACCGGGGAACCACAGATGTCCTTCGTTCGTGCGCGAGGGGCGGTCCGTTTCGGAGCCGTCGCCGCCGCCGTCCTCATGTCCGGCGGTCTGACCGCCCTTCCCGCCGCGGCGGCCGGAGGCAGCACCTTCGCCGCGATCGTCAGCACCGCCGACGCGACGCTGCTGCCGCAGACCGACGGCGCCGCGGCGCAGGCGTTCCACCAGGTCGACCTCGCGGTCATCGCCGAGGACGCGCCGCTGAGCGGGGTCGCCGTCGACGTCGACGCCAGTGGCGCGACCGGCGTCGTCGAGCTGTCCCTGCCCGTGGGCTGCAGCTACTCCGACGCCGCCAAGCTGCACGAGCACTGCGCTCTCGGCTCGGTGGAGTCGATCGGCCAGCTGGAGATCGGCATGCGCTCGGCGGCCGGCGCGGCGCTCGGCGCCAAGGGCACGGTGCGCTTCACGGTGACCGCCGCCAACGCCACCGTGGACAAGCACAACCCGCCGACCGTCACCACCGTCACCGTCGGATCCGGCCCGGACCTCGCCGTCGACGCGCTGCCCGCGACCGTGGGCGTGAAGCCCGGTCAGGCCACACCGGTGAACCCGGTCGTGCGGAACGTCGGCGACCAGGCCGCCACCGGGGGCGTCACGCTCGTCCTCGACACCGGGAGCGGCACCTACGACTTCGGCGGCGGCTTCGGCAACTGCTTCTACGGCGGCGCGGCCGCCGTGGTCTGCCACTTCGACACCGTGATCAAGCCGGGCCAGGCCTACCAGCTGTCCACCCCGGTTCCGTTGACCGCAGGTCAGCAGGCGCAGAGCGGTGACGCGCTGCTGTACGGCTGGGACGTCAAGGGCGGCGCCATCGACACCCAGCTCGGCGGCGGCACGCCCGGCAAGGGCGCCCCGCTGACCCTGGTGCCGGCCCCCGCGCAGCCGCAGGCGCACACGGCCGACATCAACTACGACAACAACCTCCGCATCTCCGAGCTGCACCTGGTCAGCCAGAACGACCTCGCCGCGGTGGCCCCGCACCGGATCACCGGCACCGTCGGGCACACCGTCGAGGCCACCTTCGGCGTCCGCAACGCGGGCAGCGTCCCGACGTCGGTCTTCCCCGGCACGAAGGACATCACCGCGGGCGTGATGGTGCTGCTGCCGAAGGGCGTCTCGGTCAGCGCACTGCCCAAGGACTGCGAGCTCCTCCCCGACACCCCGCCGTCCACCCAGCCGGGCGACGCGTCCGGCAGCCTCCAGGGCCTGCTGCCCCACGCCGGCTTCGGCGCGCACGCCGTCACCCGCGCGAGCGGCGCCGCGTCCGACCCGTCCGACCCGTACGGCGCGATCTACGCCTGCGCGGTGCGCCAGGTGCTGAAGCCCGGCGCGCAGGCCGGCTTCACCTTCGGCCTCAAGGCCACCAAGGCGCTGAAGCAGGCGCCCGGCCTGGCCGGCGTCGTGAGCGCGCAGCCGGACAACAACCCCGCCGACGACGTGGCCCCGTTCACGGTGACCGCCACCACGGTGACCGCCACCGCCACGCCCACCCCGGCCGGCTCCGCCCCGGCGTCGGCGTCCCCGACCACCTCTGCGACCGGCGGCCTCGCCCACACCGGTGGCGGCTCCGCCGCGCTCCCGCTGGCCGCGGCCGGCTTCGCCGCGGTCGCGCTCGGCACGGGCGCGGTGCTGCTGACGCGCCGTCGCCGCCGCAGCGGCCACGCATAGTCTTCCGACGACCGGCCTGACGACGACCGGCCTGACGACGACCCCGAAGGGCGGCCCCTGTGGCCGCCCTTCGGCGTCCCTGCGGGCCGCCTCGGCCGTACGACTGAATCCGGTAAGAACTGCCACCCCGATCCGCCGGGCGCGCGGGGTTTAACGAGTGGCGGGGCACGCCCGTGCGGTCGATACCCTGGTGGGGTGAGCGATCAGCAGACCCCCGCAGCCCCGGCCGTAGCAGGCGCCGACGACCTCCCCGAGCAGATGCGGGTGAGGCGCGAGAAGCTGGAGCGGCTCAAGGCCGCCGGCGTCGATCCGTACCCCGTCGGGTTCCCGCGCACCAGCACGCTGGCCGATCTGCGCGCCGCTTACCCGGGCCTGGAGCCCGACACCGCCACCGGCGACCGGGCCGGCGTCACCGGCCGCGTCATGCTCAGCCGCACCGGCGGCAAGCTCTGCTTCGCGACGCTGCGCGACGGCACCGGCGACCTCCAGGTCATGCTCTCGCTCGACAAGCTCGGCGAGGAGCGCCTCGCGGCCTGGAAGGCCGACGTCGACCTCGGCGACCACGTCGGCGTGGAGGGCGAGGTGATCACCTCCAAGCGCGGCGAGCTGTCGATCATGGTCGACCGCTGGGAGCTCACGTCCAAGTGCCTGCGCCCGCTGCCGGAGAAGCACAAGGGTCTGGCCGACCCGGAGGCCCGCGTGCGCCAGCGCTACGTGGACCTGATCATGAACCCCGAGGCCCGCGAGATGATGCAGCTGCGCGTCCGCGTGCTGCGCTCGCTGCGCGACACCTTCGAGCGCCGCGGCTTCCTCGAGGTCGAGACGCCGATGCTGCAGCCGATCCACGGCGGCGCCAACGCGCGTCCGTTCACCACGCACATCAACGCGTACGACATGACGCTGTACCTGCGCATCGCCACCGAGCTCTACCTCAAGCGGCTCATGGTCGGCGGCGTGGAGAAGGTCTTCGAGATCAACCGGAACTTCCGCAACGAGGGCGCCGACGCGACCCACAACCCCGAGTTCACCGCGATCGAGTCCTACGAGGCCTACGGCGACTACGACACCCAGGCCGAGCTGACCCGCGACCTGATCCTCAGCGCGGCCAAGGACGCGCTGGGCACCACCGTCATCAAGGGCGTGGACCAGCACGGCGAGGAGGTCGAGATCGACCTGGCCGACCCGTGGGAGGAGGTCAGCGTCTACCCGGGCATCAGCGCCCACCTCGGCGTCCCGGTGACCCCGGAGACCTCGGTGGACGAGCTGCGCAAGCTCGCCGACGAGCACGGCGTGCCCTACGAGAAGAAGTGGGGCCACGGCCAGCTGATCCTGGAGTTCGTCGAGCGCCTGCTGGAGCACAACGCGGTCCGGCCGACCTTCATCCGGGACTACCCGACCGAGGTCTCGCCGCTGACCCGCAAGCACCGCTCGATCGACGGCGTCGCGGAGAAGTGGGACCTGGTGATCTTCGGCAAGGAGATCGCCACCGCCTACTCCGAGCTGATCGACCCGGTCGACCAGCGCGAGCGGCTGACCCAGCAGTCCCTGCTGGCGGCCGGCGGCGACGTCGAGGCCATGCAGGTGGACGAGGACTTCCTGCGGGCCCTGGAGTACGGCATGCCGCCCACCGGCGGTATGGGCCTCGGTGTCGACCGCCTGGTGATGCTGCTCACCAACAAGTCGATCCGGGAGACCCTCCTCTTCCCGCTCGTGAAGCCCGAGTAGAGTCGGGCCCATGCAGTACATCGAGGCTCTGACTCCGCCGGTCGTGATGGCCATCGCCTTCGGCTTCATGATCCGCACGCTCTTCCGCAACCAGGGCGGCGCGAACGCGTCCAAGGAGGACGCGGCGGCCGAGGCGATGACGGCCTCCCAGGAGTAGTACGAACGGACCGGGGTGTGGGGTCTGCTGACCCCACACCCCCTTCTGTCGTGGATTAATTCGGGCAAAAGTGATATTTGCACTGTCATGGTGCGCCCACTCGGTGAACTCGAGAACGCGGTCATGACCCGGCTCTGGCAGTGGAACCGGCTCGTGACCGTTCGCGACGTTCTGGAGGATCTCCAGCAGGAACGGGAGATCGCATACACCACGGTGATGACCGTGATGGACAAGCTGTTCCAGAAGGGCTGGCTGCGCCGGGAACAGGAAGGGCGCGCGTATCGATATGCGCCCGTCTCCACCCGCGAGGCCTATACCGCGGCGCTGATGAACGACGCGTGGGAGACGAGTGACAACCCGGCGGCGGCTCTGGTGCACTTCTTCGGCATGATGTCGCCGGAGCAGCAGGAGGCACTCGGCGACGCTCTTCGCATCTTCGCGCCTTCCATCTTCCCGGTCGAAATCGACGCGGGCGAGGCCCGTTCCTCGCCGGAAGGCGGGTCATCGCAAGAGGGTGAGGCGCGGTAGCGTCTGCGCATGCAGGTCACCATCCGCCGTGCGCGGACCGCCGATGTGCCCACGATCCGACGTCTGGTGGACGGGTACGCCCGCGAACGGATCCTGCTCAACAAGCCCACGGTGACCCTCTTCGAGTCGCTCCAGGAGTTCTGGGTCGCCGAACGCGACGACAGTGCGGAGGTCGTCGCCTGTGGCGCGCTGCACGTCATGTGGGAGGACCTGGCCGAGGTCCGCACCCTGGCCGTGGACCGTTCCTGCCGCGGCACCGGCATCGGGCACGCGCTGCTGCAGAAGCTGGTGGACACCGCCCGATGGATCGGCGTGCGTCGTATTTTCTGCCTGACGTTCGAAGTCGAGTTCTTCACCAAACACGGCTTCCAGGAGATCGCCTCGACTCCGGTCGACGCCGCCGTGTACGAGGAGCTCTTGCGCAGCTACGACGAAGGTGTCGCGGAGTTCCTGGATCTGGAACGCGTCAAGCCGAACACCCTCGGCAACACCCGGATGCTGCTGCATCTGTGAGAGATGAGTTCTCGGGGGCCGGTTGAATTTTTCGCGGAAAGACGGTTTGCTTTCCTACGAGTAATCCAGGCTTTTGAGGAAAGGGACACCCGTGGCGCAGAAGGTCCAGGTCCTTCTTGTCGACGATCTCGAAGGCGGCGAGGCGGACGAGACGGTGACGTTCGCTCTCGACGGGGTTGCCTACGAGATCGACCTCACCCACGCGAATGCGGGCAAGCTGCGCGAGCTGCTGGCCCCCTACACGGACAAGGGCCGCAAGCAGAGCGGCCGCTCCGCCGGCGGCCGCGGCCGCGGCCGGGCCGCCGTCGCGGCCCGTCCGGTCGGCGGCAACCCGGACACCGCCAAGATGCGGGCCTGGGCCAAGGAGCAGGGCTACGAGGTCAACGAGCGCGGCCGCGTGCCGAGCAACATCCGTGAGGCGTACGAGAAGGCGCACGGCTGATCGGGCCGTCCGGCCCGTAGCAGCTCCAGGTGGGCGCAGGCGTCGGCGCAGGTGTCGAGCAGCCGCGTGAGCGGTTCGGGGCAGGGCGTCACGCCCGGCCGTAGCGGGACTGCCGCCGCGGCGGTCCGGGACCGCGTCACGCTCAGCAGGCCGTGCAGATGGCCCCAGCCGAGCCAGTGCAGCAGCCCCGGCAGTTCGTCGGCCGCCCCCGGAGGAACCGGGAGCAGCAGGCGGTCGCCGAGCGTCCACGCCGCTCCGGTCGGTCGGCCGCGCAGGTCCATCCGGGCCAGCGCGAGCAGACCGCCGACCAGGGGTACGTCGAGCAGGTCGCAGCTCTCCGGAGGGGGAGAGGCGGCCTGCTTCGCTGCGAAGGGCACATATCAACCAACCGGTGGCCACTCATTCCGGTTACGCTCGAGATAGGGAATCGCCGGATTCCTCGGTCAGCGAACACCGGACGCCGTCGCCCCGGGAGTCACCCAGCCCGGGACGGGGTACGCCACTGGGTATGAATGCCCAAGTGGGGAGCCCCGTGAGCGGTGGGGTCGCGGCGTGTCGGTGACGCCCTTCGGGGGGCGTTCGCCGTCGGCGTAGCGATTCCAGGTGGATCTGCCTGGCCTGCGGGAACACCATCCCGCAGCATTCGGTTTGAGTCATTGTCGGCCGTCGCACGGTCCCCCACCAGCGGGTGTCGACGGTTGGAGTGAGGAGCTGTTCCGGCCTCCGGGACTAGCATGCGGTAGGACAGGGAGGGGATTTTCCCTCACTGCCCCGACCGCTCTGAGGAGCGATTAACGATGTTCGAGAGGTTCACCGACCGCGCGCGGCGGGTTGTCGTCCTGGCTCAGGAAGAAGCCCGGATGCTCAACCACAACTACATCGGCACCGAGCACATCCTCCTGGGCCTGATCCACGAGGGTGAGGGTGTCGCCGCTAAGGCCCTGGAGAGCCTCGGGATCTCGCTCGAGGCGGTTCGCCAGCAGGTCGAGGAGATCATCGGCCAGGGCCAGCAGGCCCCGTCCGGTCACATCCCCTTCACCCCCCGGGCGAAGAAGGTCCTGGAGCTGTCGCTCCGCGAGGCACTTCAGCTGGGCCACAACTACATCGGCACCGAGCACATCCTGCTCGGCCTGATCCGCGAGGGCGAGGGCGTCGCCGCCCAGGTCCTGGTGAAGCTGGGCGCCGATCTCAACCGGGTGCGCCAGCAGGTCATCCAGCTGCTCTCCGGTTACCAGACTTCCGGCGGCAAGGAGTCCGCCACGGCCGGCGGTCCGGCCGAGGGCACCCCGTCGACCTCCCTGGTCCTCGACCAGTTCGGCCGCAACCTGACGCAGGCCGCCCGCGAGGCCAAGCTCGACCCGGTCATCGGGCGCGAGAAGGAGATCGAGCGGGTCATGCAGGTGCTGTCCCGCCGCACCAAGAACAACCCGGTGCTCATCGGCGAGCCCGGCGTCGGCAAGACGGCCGTCGTCGAGGGCCTGGCCCAGGCGATCGTCAAGGGCGAGGTGCCCGAGACGATCAAGGACAAGCAGCTCTACACGCTGGACCTCGGCGCCCTGGTCGCCGGCTCCCGCTACCGCGGTGACTTCGAGGAGCGCCTGAAGAAGGTCCTCAAGGAGATCCGCACCCGCGGCGACATCATCCTGTTCATCGACGAGATCCACACCCTGGTCGGTGCGGGCGCCGCCGAGGGCGCGATCGACGCCGCCTCGATCCTCAAGCCGATGCTGGCCCGGGGTGAGCTGCAGACCATCGGCGCCACCACGCTGGACGAGTACCGCAAGCACCTGGAGAAGGACGCGGCCCTGGAGCGCCGCTTCCAGCCGATCCAGGTCGCCGAGCCGTCGCTCGCCCACACCATCGAGATCCTCAAGGGTCTGCGCGACCGCTACGAGGCGCACCACCGCGTCTCCATCACGGACGCCGCCCTGGTGGCCGCCGCCACCCTGGCCGACCGCTACATCTCGGACCGCTTCCTGCCGGACAAGGCGATCGACCTGATCGACGAGGCCGGTTCCCGGATGCGCATCCGCCGGATGACGGCTCCGCCGGACCTCCGCGAGTTCGACGAGAAGATCGCGGATGTGCGGCGCGAGAAGGAGTCCGCGATCGACGCGCAGGACTTCGAGAAGGCCGCCTCGCTGCGTGACAACGAGAAGCAGCTCCTGACCGCGAAGGCCAAGCGCGAGAAGGAGTGGAAGGCCGGCGACATGGACGTCGTGGCCGAGGTCGACGAGGAGCTCATCGCCGAGGTCCTGGCCACCGCCACCGGCATCCCGGTCTTCAAGCTGACCGAGGAGGAGTCCTCGCGTCTGCTGCGCATGGAGGACGAGCTGCACAAGCGCGTCATCGGCCAGAAGGACGCGATCAAGGCCCTGTCGCAGGCCATCCGCCGTACCCGCGCGGGCCTGAAGGACCCGAAGCGTCCCGGTGGCTCCTTCATCTTCGCCGGCCCTTCGGGCGTCGGTAAGACGGAGCTGTCCAAGACACTCGCCGAGTTCCTCTTCGGCGACGAGGACGCGCTGATCCAGCTCGACATGTCCGAGTTCAGCGAGAAGCACACCGTCTCCCGCCTGTTCGGCTCCCCGCCCGGCTACGTCGGGTACGAGGAGGGCGGCCAGCTGACGGAGAAGGTGCGCCGCAAGCCGTTCTCGGTCGTCCTCTTCGACGAGGTCGAGAAGGCCCACCCGGACATCTTCAACTCGCTGCTGCAGATCCTGGAGGACGGTCGCCTGACCGACTCCCAGGGCCGGGTCGTGGACTTCAAGAACACGGTCATCATCATGACCACCAACCTCGGCACCCGGGACATCTCCAAGGGCTTCAACCTGGGCTTCGCGGCCACGGGCGACGTCCAGACCGGCTACGAGCGGATGAAGGCCAAGGTCGGCGAGGAGCTCAAGCAGCACTTCCGCCCCGAGTTCCTCAACCGTGTCGACGACATCGTGGTCTTCCACCAGCTCGGCGAGGACGAGATCATCCAGATCGTCGACCTGATGGCCGCCAAGGTGGACGAGCGCCTCAAGGACCGCGACATGGGCCTCGAGCTCCGTCCGGCCGCCAAGATGCTGCTCGCCAAGCGCGGTTACGACCCGCTGCTGGGCGCGCGTCCGCTGCGTCGCACGATCCAGCGCGAGATCGAGGACACGCTCTCCGAGAAGATCCTCTTCGGCGAGCTGCGCTCCGGCCACATCGTCGTCGTCGACGTCGAGGGCGAGGGCAAGGAGGCCAAGTTCACCTTCCACGGTGCGGACAAGGCCCCCGTGGCCGACGCCCCGCCGGTCGCCGCGACCGGTGGCCCGACGGACATGACCGCGTGACGGCCGCCGCCTGAACGAGGCCGGACAGGCCGAACGAAAGGGCCCGGCTCCCCTCAGGGAGCCGGGCCCTTCGCCGTCCGCTCAGCGCTCCAGGAGCCGGTACCAGGGGAGCTGGCCGGCCCAGCGGACCGGTGGGGTGGCGACGGGCTCGGTGCCGGGCGGCTGCCCGCCGTCCACGGCGAGGAGCAGGCCCGGCGGCAGGCCGTCCGTGGGCAGCCCGCCTCCGTCCGCGCCGTAGATCCAGAGCGAGGTGAGCCCGGGGAAGACCCGGGGGAGCTCGGGCAGCAGCTCCGCGCGGCGCGGGTTCCGCACCCGCAGCGAGGTGACCCGGGGCAGGGGTTCGAGCCGGGACAGGCTTCCGAGGTCGAGGTCGTCCAGGTCGAGCGCGGTGATCCGGCCGTGCGCGCGGAGCGTCGGCCAGCCCTCGGGCAGCAGGTCCCGTGCCATCACCCGCAGCGAGCCGAGCGCGGGAGCCTGCAGGATCCCCTCCAGCTCCCCGGGCAGGACGTCGAGGAAGGACCCGGCGTCGGCCAGACTCAGGTGGGTGAGCCGCGGCATCCGTCCCAGCGCGGACCATGACGCGGTTCCGGGGCAGCCGAGGATGATGACCCGCTGGATGTCCGTGCCGGCGAGCGGCGCCAGGTCCAGCGCTCCCGAGCAGTTGATCACCATCAGCTGCTCCAGCTGCGGCGCGTCCCGCAGGAAGGCCAGGTCGATCGCGCGCGGGTTCTCGTGCAGTCGCCACTCGACCAACGGGCCGAGCGGCAGCGTCTCGACGACGTCCTGCGGCAGGTCCCCCGAGTACTCGATCCGGCGGACGTCGGCCAGGTTCGCGGCGGCGAACTCCGCCTCGCCCCGGCTGCTGATCATCAGCCGGAGGTCGGGGGAGCGGTCCAGCCGCGCGATCACCTCGCGGCCGTACTCCTCGGTGTCGAAGTTCCGCCACGAGTAGGCCAGCTGGGCGCGCACGTCCAGGTACGGGTGGTCCGCGTAGGCGGCCAGCAGTGGCAGGGCGCGCTCGCTCAGGATGTTGCCCGCACAGACGACGACGGCGTGGGCCGTCTCGTCGTCCAGGCCCTCCGGGCCGGGCAGCAGTTCCAGCACCACCGGGCCGGCCGAGGCCAGCTCCCGGGCCGCCGTCGCGTCGCGCGGCGGCACCAGCGCGGTGGCGGCCGTGGTGACGGCCTCGCGGACGGCGGGGTCGAGTTCGACGGCCATGTCCAGGCAGGCCGCCGCCAGCAGCCTGAGGCGGTGGGCGTGCTCCGGTTCGGCCTCCGCGCGCTGGAGCACACGGGTGAGCAGGTCGGCGCGCTCGCGGGGGCGGGCGTGGCCGGTGGCGAGGCGGATCACGTCCTCCCACTGGTCCTCGTGGGCGCGGTCGACCAGCAGCGGGATGTCGCCCTCCTCGATCGCCGCCTGCGCGCCGAGGTAGTCCTGGAAGGTGCGGTGCACGAAGTCGACCGCTCCGGGCGCCGGTTCGCGCAGCAGCCCGCTGCGGACCAGCAGGTGGCGCAGCACCGCCTCGGCCGAGCCCTGGATGTGCGGCATCTGCGGCAGCGCGTGCTCGATCCGGGCCAGGGCCTGGCTCGCGGACAGCTCCGACTGCCCGTTGCGGATCAGCCAGTAGGCGAGCTTGCCCAGCAGCGCCTGCTGCTGGGCCTCGCTGAGGGCCAGGCCCTCGGAGGCCGGGTCGACGCCGCGTTCCTCGTCGCGGCGGACCAGCAGCATCTCCAGCGCCGCGTCGTAGAGGGCCATCCGGCCGCTCGGCAGATGCCCCTGGCGGTCGGCGTTGAGCGCGCAGATCAGGGAGCACATCAGCGGGTTGGTGGCGAGGCGGCCGAGGTCCTGCTTGCGGCCGACGGCTTCCGTCAGCATGGACCGCCATCGTTCCAGCCGTTCCCGCTGCTCCTCGTCCGGCCCGGCGCCGGCGGCCGCGGCGGCGTGCCAGCGCTCGATGAACGCCGCCACGTCGGAGCGGCTCATCGGCAGCAGGTCCAGCTCGGCGAAGCCGAGGTCGGCGAGCCAGCCCTCGCGGACGGCGGAGGGGCGGGTCGTCACCACGCAGCGCACGTCCGGATAGGCGGCGAGCAGCCCGCTCAGCCACTCCCGCACCCGGCGGCGCTCACTCGCCGGCGCCTCGTCGATCCCGTCGACGAGCAGCAGCACCCGGCCCTCGGCCATCCGGGCGCCGACCCACCCCTGTGAGCCGGGAAACCCGGACAGCGGATTCCCGGACGCCTTCAGGAACTCCTCCGGGCCGGGCAGGGCCTGCCCACTGCGCGCGAGCGCGCGCAGCCGTAGCAGGATCGGCGTGCAACCCTTGAACTGAGCCAACTGGTCCGGCAGTTCGTCGCGAGCCGAGAGCGTGGTGAGCCACTGCAGCAGTGTCGTCTTGCCGGAGCCCGCGTTCCCGCGCAGCAGGATCCGCCGTTGCTGCGCCAGCGCGTCCTCGACGCGCCGTGACGCGGGCGCGGCCTCCTCGTCGCCCGCGTCACGGCGAGCCTGTTCACGGTTGGCCAGCTCCAGGCTGAGGTAGGCGATGTCGAGCCGCCAGCTGCCGTCACCGCCGCCGGAGCGGGTGACCCCGTAGATCTTGACCTTGTCCCACTCCCGGCCGAGGTAGGCGCGCAGGCGTTCCTCGAAGCTCTCGGCGGGCGGCTGGAGGACGGTGTCGAGGAACGCGACGTCGTTCCGCTCGAAGAGACGCCGGACCTCGACGTCCTGCACGAACTCCTCGCCGAGGGTCAGTTCGAGTCGCGCCTCCCCCCACTGCCGCGGCACCGAACGCACGAGCCCGGCCAGGCAGTTGTCGAGGAAGACCGGCGCGCCGGACATCCCCGCCCAGGGCGAGCCGTCCTTTGGGGCGAGCGGCGCGCCGTGCTCGCTGTCCAGCACGGCCCGCCCACTGATCAGTCCGCTGGCGGGCTTCAGCGTGCCGACGATCTGCTCGCTGTCCAGCCGTCGTTCGGCCGACCGCTGCGCCTGGGGGAAACCGACCGCCGTCGCTCCACGCCGGGCGGTGAGGCCGCGCAGAAGCCCCCAGGAGAGCCGTTCGAACCCCTGGGTCACCGCGGTCGGCAGCAGTTCCTCCTCCGCCACCAGCAACGCGGCGTCGCACCGCTTGTCCTGCCGCCGCCAGACCACCCGGCAGGTCTTCGGCCCCCCGAACCCCGGGATCGCCACCTGTGCCGTCGGCTCCTCGCCGACGACGTGCGCCGCCGTCAGCACCATCCACGGGCTCAGCAGGTAACCGCTGCCCTGGCTGCGGCCCAGCACGGCCGCGATGCGCTCGCGTTGAGGATGCGTCACGGCTGACCTCAGAAGCCGTCCAGGTCGGGGGCCTCGTCATTGCCGACGAGGACGTCCGCTCCGCTCGCCCGCCGCTTCGGCCTGAGGGTGACGCTGACCCGCTGTGTCTCGGCGCGTGCCTGCGCGGACTCGTAGCCGGCCGTCAGCACCCATGCCTTCACGCCGCCCCTGGCCGTCCGGTCGTGGCTCAGCTGGACGCTGAACTCCAGCTGTATGTCCCCGACTTCGAAGGCCAGCTCGGACCCGGCGCCGCGCTCGGCGGCGTCGACGAGCTGGCCGCGGATCGCCTCGATGGCGTCGGCGAGACCGACGCGGTGTTCGTCCATGCCGCCATGATCCCTGAAGTCCGCGCCTGGGAACGAGCTTTCGCCTGTTGCGAAGCGGTGACACGACAGGGATCGGGTGCGAACGGCCGTGGGTGAGGATTTCCCGTGTCGCCGCGATGGCGACCAACGAAATGCGCACCTGTGGGGGTCCGTTCATGTCCGTTCGCCGCAAGGTCCTCGCCGGGGCCGCTGTCGTCGCCGCAGTTTCCGCCGCCGTCGCCCTGCCCGGGGCGGCGCAGGCCGCTCAGCCCGCGAAGGCGGCCGCCACCAGCCCGCTGGTGATGACGCTGGGCCGGATCCAGTCCGGCCCGCTGATGCCCGGCGGGGCGGCGAAGGTCTTCGACCTGTCCGTCACCAACACCTCCGGCAAGGCCGTGGCGTTCGGCAGCGAGCTCGGCGGCGGCCCGCACGGGGCGCTCGCGGTCGACGGGACCGACGTGAAGCTGAGCGTGACGCCCGTCCACGCGCCCGCGACGGGCCTGACGTTCGGGGGGCAGGACGGCGGCCTGCTCGGCTCCTTCTTCCCCAAGGGCGGCGAGTTCGGCAGCACCTTCACGCTGCCGGCGCACGCCACGTACACCTGGAAGGTCACCCTGGCCGCGACCAAGGCCTGGCCGGTCAACGACGACCGCCTCCAGTTCGGCTTCAACGTGGCCGCGCAGAACGGCGGCGCGTCGGCCGACCGGCAGCTGAACCTCCAGGTCGGCACCGCCCACACCGGCGGCCCGATCGTGCAGACGCTGACCGGCGGCAACGTGGTGGCGCCCGGCAAGCCGCTGGTGCTGCGCTACACCCTGACCAACCACACCGGCGCGGCGGTCGCGCAGCGGCTCCAGCCGGGCGTGCTCGAGGAGCTGCCCGGTGCCGGGTCCCTCGACGCCACGCTCGCCTACGACCTGTGGGAGAACGGCCGCTGGGTGACGATCGGCACCGACGGCGCCGGGCTGCCCAAGCTGCCCGCCCACTGGGCGAACGGCGCGAGCGCCGCCTACACGGTCCGGGTGCGCGTGACGCACTGGGACGCCGGCGCCCCGGCGTCCCAGAAGGTGATCGTCTCGGCCTCCTACGACCCGTTCGAGAAGTCCGCCGACCGTCTGGTGACGGTCACCCACTGACCCTGACCGGGGGTCACCACCCGCATGAGGCGGTCGCTCAGGACTCCGCGCCCTGGGCGATCGCCTCGGCGACCTCCTCGACCCGGGCGCTCTCCTCGGCGGCGAAGCGCTCCGCGTCGAGCTGTTCGGCGATCTCCTCGTCCTGCTGCATCAGCGCGTCGAGGTTGGAGTCGCCCATGTCGAAGACCCCCATGTCGAGGTAGGCCTGCTGGAGCCCCGGGCCCCACAGGCCGATGTCCTTCACGCAGGGCACGATCCGCGAGAACAGCAGCTTGCGGAAGAACTGCAGGTACTCGCTGTTCTCGCTGAGCTCCTCCGCGTCCTTCCTCGGGATGCCGAAGTTCTCCAGCACCTCGACGCCGCGCAGCCGGTCGCGCATCAGGTAGCAGCCCTCGATGACGAACTCCTCGCGCTCGGCGAGCTCCTTCGCCGACAGCTGGGAGTAGTAGTCGCGCAGGGCCATCCGGCCGAAGGCGACATGGCGCGCCTCGTCCTGCATCACGTAGGCGAGCAGCTGCTTGGGCAGCGGCTTGCTGGTGGTGTCGCGCAGCATGCCGAACGCGGCCAGCGCCAAGCCCTCGATCAGCACCTGCATGCCGAGGTAGGGCATGTCCCAGCGGGAGTCGCGCAGGGTGTCGCCCAGGAGCGACTGCAGGTTGTCGTTGATCGGGTAGAGCATGCCGATCTTCTCGTGCAGGAAGCGCGAGTACAGTTCGACGTGGCGGGCCTCGTCCATGGTCTGGGTGGCCGAGTAGAACTTCGCGTCCATGTCGGGGACCGACTCCACGATGCGGGCCGCGCAGACCATCGCGCCCTGCTCACCGTGGAGGAACTGGCTGAACTGCCAGGAGGCGTAGTGCCGGCGCAGGTCGGCGCGGTTGGCCTCGCTCATCCTGTCCCAGTACGGCGAGCCGTAGAGGGTCATCGCCTCGTCGGGGACGCCGAGCGGGTCGTACGGGTCGACCTCGAGGGACCAGTCGATGCGCTTGACCTGGTCCCACTGCTTGTCCTTGCCCTTCTGGTACAGGTTCAGCAGCCGTTCGCGGCCCTCGTCGTACTCCCAGTTGAACCGGGCTTCGCCGGAGGCCGGCACGGTCCACTGGCCGTCCTGCTCCGGGGGCTTGGTGGTGTACAGGTCGTACGTCGACATTGACTCGCTCCTTGGACGCCGGAAGGGCTCCTCAGGAGCGTCACATGGCATTACCAACCGGTCAACGGCGTCCGGAGACAGCGACCGGGCACTCCGGTCCCCGGGTTCCTTGTGGCACCTGAGTATTGACTCGGTGTCAATACCCGGCGTAGGGCCGGTGTGGGGAGCGCCCGCTACGCCTCGGTGGCGACCTTGCCGATCCGGTCGGCGACGTCGAGCGCGATCCGCAGCGCGGTCTCCCTGCGGGTGCCGTCGTCGGGGAGCTCCGGCAGGTCGCGCACGTCCTCCTCGCGCTCGTGCGCGTCGGCGACGAAGGCGGCGATGTTGATCGTCATCAGGGCGACGGTGGCCCGGACCCGGTCCTCGAAGGAGGGGTTCGGCCCCTGCATCAGCCGGGTGAGCACGATGATCCGGTCCTTGAAGGCATTGCCGACCTCCAGCTCCCGGATCGCGGGCTGGTTCTCGTGGAAGAACCGCAGGATCGGCTGGCGGTCGGCCATGCCCTCGGCGAAGCGGCGCAGGATCTCGTCCCGGACGGCCGGGCTGTACTCCTGCTGCTGCCCCCAGGCGATGGTCTGCTCGATCGGCTCGGAGATCCGCGCGACGATGCCCGCGAGGATGTCCTCCTTGGTGCGGAAGTGGTAGTACAGCGCCGCCTTGGTGACCCCCAGCTGGTCGGCGATCTCGCGGAGCGAGGTCTTCTCGTAGCCATGCTCCACGAAGAGCTCCAGGGCCACGTCGAGAATGCGCTCCCGGGTATCCCCGCGGGGGGTCTGGGTGGTCATCGCTGTCTACTCGCTCCGCCGGATCAGCTGCGCTCCGCGCGCAGGACTAGCACGAGCTTAGCGTGCTCCGATCGGCGCTACTAGCCGGTCGGCAAGCAAGTGATCAACCCGGCAGACGGTAGACGCCCGCCGCGACCGGCTCCACGAGCCCGTCCGCGACCAGGCCGTCCAGCGCCCGCGCCCGCTGCACGCCGTCCGACCACACCGCGTCCAGCTGCGCCTGCGTCACCGTTCCCGGCGCCTCGCGCAGCACGGCCAGCAGCTTGCCGCGCACCTGCCGGTCCGTCCCCTCGTAGCTCTGCCCGCGCCGCGCCGGTCCCTCCCACGGCGGCGATCCCGCCTGCCGCCAGGCGCAGCCCCGCGCGACCGGACAGCGCCCGCAGTCCGGCGTCCGCGCGGTGCACACCAGCGCGCCCAGCTCCATCACGGCCACCGCCCAGGTCGCGGCGGTCTCCGGATCGTCGGGCAGCAGCGTCGTCGCCGTCCGGCGCTCGGCGGCGGTGGTGGCGTTCGCCGGGTACTCCTGCCCGGACACGGCACGGGCGAGGACGCGCCGCACGTTCGTGTCCAGCACCGCGTGCCGTTGACGGAACGCGAACGACGCGACGGCGGCCGCGGTGTACTCGCCGACTCCCGGCAGCGCGAGCAGCTGCCCGTGGTCGGCCGGGACCTCCCCGTCGTGCTGCTCCGTGATCGCGGTCGCCGCGGCGTGCAGCCGCAGGGCCCTGCGGGGGTAGCCCAACCGCCCCCACGCCCGCACGGCCTCGCCGGCCGGCTCGTTCGCGAGCGCCTTCGGCGTGGGCCAACGGCGCAGCCACTCCTCGTAGACCGGCAGCACGCGCTTGACCGGGGTCTGCTGCAGCATGAACTCGCTGACCATCACCGCCCACGGCGAGGCGTCCTCCCGCCGCCACGGCAGGTCCCGCGCGGAGACGGAGTACCAGGCGAGCACGGGACGGTGGAGGGTGTCAGCGGCGGTATCCATGGCGGGGACGAGTCTAGTGGGACCGGCGCCACACTCGGCGCTGCCGGGCCCTGGAGCCGGGGCCGCCGACCTCGGCCACGACCCCGGCCTTCGGCGTCGTGGGACACCGCCCCGCCGAAGGCCGAGCGCGTGCCGGGTGTTGTGGGCAGGGCCAGGAGTCGGCGGCCGCACACTCGTTGCCCCTGCCGGGCCTCGGTGACCCGGCCCGGCTACGGGCGGTCGCCGCGGCCCTGGAGTTGCAGGTTGAGGGTCTGCGTCAGCCAGTTGCGCCGGCCGGGTTCCTGGAACGGGCTGCCGCTCAGGGGCAGGCGGACCAGGAAGCGGGTGCCGGGGCCGCCCGGGGCGTCGGAGACGGTGACGGTGCCGCCGTGCAGCGCGGCCTGCTGGGCGACGAGGGTCAGACCGAGACCGGAGCCCGGGCTCTCCGCGCCCCGGACGAACCGCTCGAACACCTCCGCCCGCCGCTGCGGCGGGATGCCCGGTCCGCGGTCGTCCACCGTCAGCAGCGCCTCCTGCCCGGCCACCACCAGCCCCACCGAGACCTGCGAGGGACGGCCCGGTGGATGTCCGTGCACGGTCGCGTTCGTCAGCAGATTGGTCACCAGGATCTTCAGTCCCGGCTCCCAGGCCCGCACCCGCACGCCGTAGCCGCCCGAGAACGAGAGCGACGCCTCCGGCCTCGCGCGGCCCACGGCCGCCACGCAGGAGTCGACCAGTTCGCCCAGGTCGAGCTCAGTGAACGCGTCGGCCTCGACGAGATCGCCGCGGGCCAGCGTGCGCAGCGCGGTCAGCAGCTCCAGCAGGCGCGCGTGCTCGACGCGCAGATCCGTGACGACCTCCGCCCGCTCGCCGACCGGGAGGTCGGGGTGCGCGGCGAGGACGTCCAGGTTGGTCTGCATCGACATCAGCGGCGTGCGCAGCTCGTGGGAGGCCGCGGAGGCGAACGCACGGGCGGTCTCCAGGGCCTCGCCCGTCCGCGCGGCCTGCTCGTCGTAGCGGGCGAGGACGGTGCTCAGCGCCGTCGCGAGGTCGTCGACCTCGGCGACGCCGGAGGCGTCACGCCGGAAGGCGGCCGCGCCGCCGCGCGGGTCGAGTGCGGACGCCTGCGCCGCGAGCGCGCGCAGCGACCGGGTGGCGCGGCGGGCGAGCGCCAGCGCCAGCAGGCCGGCCAGCGGGATCGCGGCCAGCGTGGCGAGCAGCACGTTCCCGCGGAGGCTCTTGAGCTGGGTGTCGACCGAGCTGTCGGGGGAGAAGACCCAGAGCGTGCCGCCCGTGCCGGCCAGGGAGACGCCGACGGCCCGGAAACCGGGCAGGCTGACGAGCGCGTCGGTGGGCCGCGGCAGGGTTACGGTCGCGGCGGGCCTCGGGCCGCCGTCCAGGGCGACGGCGCCCTGGCTGTCGAGCACGAGCACGCCCGCGTCCAGCGCGGCCGAGAGGACCTGCCGGTTGCGCAGCCGCTCGACGTTCGGCCGCCCGCCCCGCTGGGCGTTGAGAATGCTGCGGACATCCGGCTGGAGGGCGACGGCGAGGGTGCGCAGCCGGGTGTTCTGCTGCTGCCGCAGGTCGTGGCCGACCAGTCCGACCAGCAGCGCGCCGAGCGCCAGCACCACCAGCGGCACGGTCAGCGCGACCCACAGGGCCAGTCGCGTCGACAGCTTCATCGGCCGGGCTCTCATATGGCCCCCTCTCCTCTGTTCGGTCCAGCCTCTCGCAGTACGAAGCCGACGCCGCGCACGGTGTGCAGCAGCCGTGGCCGGCCGCCCTCCTCCAGCTTGCGGCGCAGATAGCTGACGAAGGTGTCCACGGCGTCGGTGCGCACCTCGAAGTCGTAGCCCCAGACGCGGTCCAGCAGCTGGTCGCGGGTGAGCACGATGCCGGGGTTGCGGACGAACTGCTCCAGCAGCGCGAACTCCCGGCGGGTCAGCTTGAGTTCCGCGCCCTCGCGGAAGGCCTGCCGAGTGGTCGGGTTGACCACCAGCGGACCGGCCTGGAGGACCTCCGTGGGCGCGGGGGCGGGGCGGCGGCGCAGCAGGGCGTGCAGCCGCAGCACCAGCTCCTCCAGTGCGAAGGGCTTGATCAGGTAGTCGTCGGCGCCCGCCTGCAGCCCGGCGACCCGGTCCGCCAGCTCGTCCAGGGCCGAGAGCATCAGCACCGGCGTCTCGTCGCCCTCGGCCCGGATCCGGCGGCAGACCTCGATCCCGGACAGCCCGGGCATCGACACGTCCAGGACGAGCACGTCCGGCGATGCGGTCCCCATCAGGTCCAGCGCCGCCGAGCCGTCCGGGGCGACCAGCACGGTGAATCCGCTGAGCCGCAGTCCGCGCTCCAACGAGCGGCGGATCGCCGCGTCGTCGTCGACGACGAGCACGCGTCCCGACATCACGCCTCCACGTCTATTCGAAGTTCTCGCCAACGCCAGTCGGGCGGCCCAGTGCTGACCACCAGTCGGCCGAACAGGACGATGATGTGAAAGAAGAAGCAGCAGGTACGGCGGTGTTGCACTGAGGAGGGGCGGAACTCTCGTAAGGTTTGCTCGTGCCTTCCTTGCGCAATCCTGTCGGACCACTGCCGGCGTCAATCTACTGGCGGCGGCGCATCGTCGTGCTCGCGGCCCTCGCCGCCGCGGTCGTGCTGGTCGGCGTGCTCGCCTTCGGCGGCAGCGGCCCGGACCGGAAGGCGAGCGCGGGCAGCGTCGGAACCCCGGCCAGCTCGCTGACGCCCGGCCCGACGCGCGGCGGGTCCAACGACGGCGCGGTCGGCGGCAGCGGCTCGGCCTCGCCGAGTGCCGGAGCCTCCGCCTCGGGCACGCCCACGAGCGCGCCGACCGGCGCTCCGGTCGTGACAGGCCCCTCCGGCCCCGGCTCGGGTGGCACGGCTGCGACGTCCGGCGGCACGGGCTCGACCTCCGGCCAAGCGGGCGGCACGGGCGGTTCCGGCTCGACGCTGACGCCGAACGAGCCGGGCACCAGGAATCTCCCCACCTGCGCGGCGACCGACCTCGACCTGTCGCTGACCAGCACCGCGCAGACCTACCGGCCCTCGCAGTTCCCCGGCTTCCAGCTCGGGATCACCAACACCGGCGGCTCCGCGTGCAAGGTGGACCTGGGAGCCAAGTCGGCGGTGCTGACCATCACCTCCGACACGGGCGCGACGGTCTGGTCCTCCAGCTTCTGCCCGAAGGACACCTCGTCCCAGTGGTACGCCGTTCCGGCGGCGGGCGACGGTCCGCTGACCGCCCTGTTCGGCTGGGGCCGGACGACCTCGAAGCCGGGCTGCACCCCGGGCGACGGCGGCAGTAGCGCCCCGGCGGGGACGTACGTCGCCCACATCGGCATCGGCGGCGTCTCGGCACAGCCGCAGCACTGGTTCAAGCTGGCGCCGTTCGGCAGCTGACCGCCTCGGCGGGGTGCCTGGGCCCGGGGAGACTCGCCCGAACGGGTGAGTCGTCAGATTGTCCGGAATGTCCGCTCGTTCGCGCGACGCGGCGCGCCTGAAGCTGAGCCCATGGCGTCGAACCAGGCAGGCACCGAAGCACCGCCGGCCCAGCAGGAGTCCCCCGGAGCGGTACAGCTCAAGGCCGTGCTGCTCAGCCCCGGTTATCTGAAGCTGCTGCTGCTCGCCGCCCTGGTCGGCATCCCGGTCTCCCTGGTGGCCTTCGGCTTCGTCGGGCTGGAGCACCAGATGCAGAACTGGATCTGGACGTCGCTCCCCTCGGGGCTCGGTTACCACCAGCCGCCGTGGTGGTGGCCGCTGCCGACGCTCGCCCTGGCCGGCCTGCTGCTCGTGCCCGTGCTGACCCGGATGCCCGGCAAGGGCGGCCATCTGCCGGTGCGGGGCCTGGGTGGACCGCCGCAGCCGCCGACGTACCTGCCCTCGGTCCTCGTCGCCGCCCTCATCGCCCTGCCGCTCGGCGCCTCCCTGGGTCCCGAGGCGCCGCTGATGGCGCTCGGCGGCGCCCTGGCGCTGCTCGGCGTCCGCCGGGCCCAGCGCGAGGCGCAGCCGAAGGCGGCGGCGATCGTCGCGACCGCCGGCTCCTCGGCGGCCATCGCGACGATCTTCGGCAATCCGGTGGTGGGCTGTGTGATGGTGCTGGAGGCGGCCGGGCTCGGCGGCCCGCAGCTGCTGCTGCTCGTGGTGCCCTGCCTGCTGGCGAGCGGCGTGGGCGGGCTGGTCTTCACCGGGTTCGGCCACTGGACCGGTCTCGACATCGGTGCGCTGACCCTGCAGAGCGTCCCCAAGAGCGAGGTCCCCACGGCCCCGGACTACCTGTGGGGCATCCCGCTCGCGGCACTGATCGCGATCCTGGTCGTCAGCGTGCAGGCGCTCGGCTGGAACACCGCCGCCTTCACCACGCACCGGACCGGCCTGCGCATCGTCGTCTGCGCCGTCGGCGTCGGCGCCTGCACCGCCGCCTACGCCCTGCTCACCGGCCGCTCACCGGAGGAGGCCGCCCTCTCGGGGCAGGCGACGTTGAGTCAGCTGGCCGCGAACCCGCAGTCCTGGGGCGTCGCCACCCTCGTGCTACTGGTCCTGTTCAAGGGTCTGGCCTGGGGCATCAGCCTCGGCTCACTGCGCGGTGGGCCGATCTTCCCGGCCATCATGGTCGGGGCGGCCTGCGGGATCGCCTGCGCGGGCCTGCCCGGCTTCGGTGCGGCGGCCGGACTCTCCGTCGGCATGGCCGCCTCGGGGGCGGCGATCACCGGGCTGCCGGTCACCGCGAGTCTGCTGGCGATCCTGCTGGTCGGGGCGAACGCGCGGGATGCGGCGCCGCTGATACTCGTCGCCGCCGTGGTGAGCTTCGTCGTCGCCACGAAGCTCAGGCCCCGGCCGCCCGAGGCCGTCCAGGGCTCGTCGTCCGCGGCGTCGCCGAACGTCTCGCCGACCGGGTCGGGCTCGCGGACGGACTCCGCGCCGGGCTCGGCTCCGGGCTCAGGAACGGCTCAGACGTAGCGCTCGAGGATGGACGACTCGGCCAGACGCGAGAGCCCCTCGCGGACCGAGCGGGCCCGGGACTCGCCGACGCCCTCGACCGTCTGCAGGTCGTCGATGCTGGCGGCGAGCAGCTTCTGCAGCCCGCCGAAGTGCTCGACCAGGCGCTCGATGACGGTGTTCGGCAGCCGCGGCACCTTGGCCAGCAGGCGGTAGCCGCGCGGGCTGACCGCGGAGTCCAGCGCCTCGGGCGTGCCCGGGTAGCCGAGCGCCTTGGCGACCGTCTGGATCTCCAGCAGCTCGGAGTGGGTCAGCGCCTCCAGGTCCGTCAGCACGTCCTGGACGGAGCGGCCGCGCTTGGCGGCGCGCTCGGGGAAGTAGTCGCGGGCCACCAGCTCGCGGTCCGGCTCCACGCCCGCGATCAGCTCGTCGAGCTGCAGCGAGAGCAGGCGGCCGTCGGTGCCCAGCTCCACCACGTAGCCCGCGATCTCACTGGCGATCAGGCGGACCATCTCCTGCCGCTGTGCCACCGCCGCCACGTCACGAACCGTCACCAGGTCCTCGATCTCCAGGGCGGAGAGCGTGCCGGAGACCTCGTCCAGGCGCAGCTTGTAGCGCTCCAGCGTGGCCAGCGCCTGGTTGGCGCGGGAGAGGATCGCGGCGGAGTCCTCGATGACGCGACGGGCACCGTTGACGTAGAGGGCGATCAGCCGCATCGACTGGCTGACCGACACCACCGGGTAGCCGGTCTGCTTGTTGACCCGCTCGGCGGTGCGGTGCCGGGTGCCGGTCTCCTCGGTGGGGATGTCCGCGTCCGGGACCAGCTGCACGCCCGCGCGCACGATCTTGGTGATGTCCTTGTCGAGCACCACCGCGCCGTCCAGCTTGCACAGCTCGCGCAGGCGCGTCGCGGAGAACTCGACGTCGAGGACGAAACCGCCGGTGCACAGCGCCTCGACCTGCTTGTCGAAGCCCATGACGATCAGGCCGCCGGTCCGGCCGCGCAGCACGCGCTCGAGACCGTCCCGCAGGGCGGTGCCAGGGGCGACGGCGCTGAGGGAAGCCCGGAGCAGGGCCTCCTCGCGGGAGGAGCGGTCCGCCCGGTCGTTGGCTGCCACGGCGGCGACTCCTCCGGTGGGGTGCGGTGTGCGCGTACGAGTTTACCGGTGACCGCCTGTGAGTGTGCCCGGATATTACGGAGGTCGGGGAATCGGTGTTATTTCGTCACTTCACTCACACAGGTCACACGGGGCGCTTCGCACACCCACCGCGAGGCCCCGCAAGCACCGTGGCAGCCCCTGGCCGAGGGAATCCACCGGATCACTCCGGCTCGATCTCCTCCCAGCCGGCCATCAGCTCGTCCGCACTGTCGGGAATGTCGAGGTAGTTCGGCACGGCCCGCTGCCGCTCGTCCGTCAGATCGACCCGGCCGCGGCGGTTCTCCGCGCCGTCCGTCTCTCGGCCCTGACGCGGGGCGCGCCGCCCGCCGCGCCCCGGACGGCCCGGGATCGCCGCCAGCGCGTCGCCGATCGTGGCGACCTCCACCACGCGCATGCCCTTCGGTACCTTGCCCGGCTCCGGCGGCACCAGCGCGTGCGTGAAGCCGAGCCGCGCCGCCTCGGCCAGCCGCCGCTCCACACCCGTCACCCGGCGCACCTCGCCCGCGAGGCCGACCTCGCCGATCGCCACCATCCCCTGCGGCAGCGGCGTGTCGGCGGCGGAGGAGGCCAGCGCCAGCGCGATGGCGAGATCGGCGGACGGCTCGGAGAGCTTCACCCCGCCCACCGTGGCCGCGTAGATGTCCATCTTGCCGAGCCGGACCCCGCCGTGGCGCTCCAGCATCGCCAGGATCATCGCGATCCGCGGCGAGTCCAGGCCCGAGGTGGCCCGGCGCGGGGAGGGGATCACCGAGTCCACCAGCAGCGCCTGCACCTCCGCCACCAGCGGCCGCCGCCCCTCCAGGGTGACGGTCAGACAGGTGCCGGGGACGGGCTCGGCCCGCTTGGTCAGGAACAGGCCGGAGGGATCGGGCAGACCGACGATGCCCGAGTCGTGCAGCTCGAAGCAGCCGACCTCGTCCGTGGCGCCGTAGCGGTTCTTGACGCCGCGGATCAGCCGCAGCCGGGCGTGCCGGTCGCCCTCGAAGTGCAGCACCACGTCGACCAGGTGCTCCAGCAGGCGCGGGCCCGCGATCGCGCCCTCCTTGGTGACGTGGCCGACCAGCAGGGTCGACATGGCCCGCGTCTTGGACTCGCGGATCAGGGCGTTCGCCACCTCCCGGATCTGCGCCGGACCGCCCGGCGCGCCGTCCAGCTCGGCGGAGGCGACCGTCTGCACGGAGTCCAGGATCAGCAGGGCCGGCTGCACCTGCTCGATGTGCCCGAGCACCGCCGCCAGGTCGGTCTCGGCGGCGAGGTAGAGATGCGGGGAGAGCGCGTCGATCCGGTCCGCGCGCAGGCGCACCTGCGAGGCGGACTCCTCCCCGGTGATGTACAGCGTCCGCCGCTCCGGCCCCGCCGCCTTGGCGGCGACGTCCAGCAGCAGCGTCGACTTGCCGACGCCCGGCTCCCCGGCCAGCAGCACGACCGCACCCGGCACCAGGCCGCCGCCGAGCACCCGGTCCAGCTCGTCGATGTTCGTCGGCCGTGAGACCGCGACCGTCGCGTCCACCTGCGCGATCGGCCGGGCGGGGGAGGAGACGGGCCCGGCCGCCGTCGTCCGCACCGCCGGCGATCCGCCGACCTCCTCCACCGTGCCCCAGGCGTTGCACTCGGTGCACCGCCCCGTCCACTTGGGCGGCGTGGCACCGCACTCGGAGCACCGGTAGGTGCTGCGAGAACTGCTGCGTGCCTTCGAGGTGCTGGATCGCGCGGCCATGCGGGGAACGCTACAGGGGACCACTGACAGCCACGGTCCGTCGGTCGTTCCCGGGTATACCGACGAGTCGGCGAAAGGCTGTGCGAGCTCCGCTCGTCTCACCCGAAAGGGTGGATGGAGGTGGCTTCCCCGGAAGGGGTGGCGCGGCGTCTCTACCGTCGGAGAGGTGGAGACCCTGCAGGACCAACTCGCCGACGCGCTGTTCAGTTACTGCCTGTCGGTGCTGTGCGACCAGGACGCGGCCGTGGCCGCCGTGCGGCAGACGCGGCGGCTGGCCGCGCGCCATCGGCGGCGGCTGCGGCGGCCGGAGTCGGAGCGCGCGTGGCTGTACGCGCTCGCCCGGCACGTGTGCCTGGGGCGGCTGGAGGCGCGGGCGGAGGCCGGCGGGGCCCGGCCGGTGGCCGAGTCGGCCGCGGCGCGCTCACGGCTGGCCCGGCTCGCCTGGCCGGAGGCGGCCGGGACGACGCCCGCCCAGCGCGAGGCGTTGGAGCTGGCGGGTCGGCACTCGCTGGAGACGGAGGAGATCGCCGCCGTGCTCGGGGTGCGGGCCGAGGCGGCGGGGGTGCTGCTGACGCAGGGCGTCTGCGAGGTGGAGCGCACGGCCGCCGCCCTGTCGGTCCTCGCCGCGGACGCCTGCCCGGAGCTGAACCGGCTCGGGCGCGGGCGCGGGCCCGTCCTCGGCAGGGCGCTGCGCAACGAGCTGGTCCGGCATCTGGACGACTGTCCCACCTGTCGCGGCACGGCGGAACGCGGCGCGGCCGAGGGCCCGTGGCCGGGCGCCTTCCGGGCGGCCGGGTCGCTGCCGCTGGTGCACCTGCCCCGGGCGGCGTTGCGCGCCGCCGGGGAGGTGCAGGACGCGCCGGAGCCGCGCTTCGACCGGCGCGGCTTCCCGGTGCACGTGACGATCGTGCGCCCGCGCGAGCGGGCGCGGGAGCAGGAGCAGCCCCCGGCGGTGCGGCAGCGGGCCGTCCTCGGGTCGGTCGCGGCGGCGGTCGTGGCCGGCCCGGCCGTGGCGCTGTGGGCGGTGCACGCCGGGGGCGGGCCGAGCAGTCCGGCCGCGCAGGTCACCTCGGTGCGGGTGTCCGACGGCACGCCGGTGGCCCCGGGTGTGTCGGCGGGCTCGTCGGGGGGTGCGGGCGACGCGAGCGGCGCTACCGGTGCGCCGCCCCCCGCTGGTGGCACCACGGCGGGCGGCGGCCACCTGGGCGAGAACATCGGCTTCACCGTCACCTTGCCCGGCCCGTCCGCGAGTTCGGCTCCCGGCGGCTCGCCCGGGGCCGGACCGGGCGCCGGAGCGGGCGGCGGCGTGTCGCCGGGGCAGCTCCAGGTGGGTGCGGCGCAGTCCGGCGACCGCACGGTGATCACGCTGACCAACACCGGCGGCAGCGCCTTGCTGTGGACGGCGAGCGCGAACGCCCCCTGGCTGCGGCTGAGCCGCGACGGCGGCACGCTCGCGCCCGGCGCGCAGCTGACGGTCCTGGTCAGCGTGGACGAGTCGGCGGCCCCGGCCGACCCGTGGTCCGCCCGGATCGTCTTCCAGCCGTCGGGCGCGGTGGTGACGCTCGAGGGGACGGGCACCCGCCGCGGCGCCCCCAGTCCGAGTCCCAGTCCGAGTTCAAGCCCGAGCACCGGCCCGAGCACCGGCCCGAGCACCGGCCCGAGTTCCGGTCCGAGCCCCAGTCAGACGCCGTCGTCCGGCCCCACGTCCGCCTCGCCGACGCCGACGCCCACCCCGACACCGAGCGGCGGCGCGACGGACAGTCCGTCGGCGAGCTCCTCCTCGGCGCCGGTCACCGCCGCGCCCTGATCGCGAGGTCCGGCCGGAAGCCTGCAGAAAGGTTCAGTCAGCCGGGTGCGGGGCGACCGGGCCGGCCGGGTGGTCGAGGTGACGCTCGCAGTGGCGGACCAGCTCGGCGTAGCCGCCGGGGCCCATCAGCTCGGTGAGCTCGGCCCGGTAGCTGACGTACACGGGCTCCGCGCCGACATGGGCGTCCGGGCTGCCGGTGCACCACCACTGCAGGTCGTGGCCACCGGGGCCCCAGCCGCGACGGTCGTACTCGCCGATGGTGACCTGGAGGTAGCGGGTTTCGTCGGGGCGGTCGATCCAGTCGTAGCCGCGACGGATCGGCAGCTGCCAGCAGACGTCCGGCTTGGTCTCCAGCGGCTCGCGGCCCTCGGCGAGCGCGAGCGTGTGCAGGGCGCAGCCCTCGCCGCCGGCGAAGCCGGGGCGGTTGAGGAAGATGCACGCGCCGTCGATCCGGCGGGTGCGCAGGTCGCCGTCCTCGTCGGGCTCGCTGATGCCCTTGGGGCCGGTGCCCTGCTTGTGGAACTGCCAGGTGCCGGGTGTGAGTCGGGCGGCATGCCCGAGGACGCGCTTCTGGTCGTCGTCGTCGGACCAGTGCGCCCCGAGCGTGCAGCAGCCGTCGGCCGCGCGGCCGGGGCGGATGCCGTGGCAGCCGCGTCCGAAGACGCAGGTCCAGCGGGAGGTGAGCCAGGTCAGGTCGCACCGGAAGACCTGCTCCTGGTCGTCCGGGTCGGCGAACTCGACCCAGGCGCGGGGGAAGTCGAGCGGGACCTCGCGCTTGCGCGCGGCCTTGGCCGCCTTCTTCGCCGCCTTCTCGGCCGCCCTGACCTCGGCGGTGCTGCTGATCGTCACATCCACTGCTGCCACCCATACAGCCTATGCCGCGGCGGGGCCGGCACCGCCGACCGGCGTCGCGGACGCGCCGGAGGGGCGAGAGCCGGCGATCGACCCAGGTCGAGCCAGAGGGGCATGCGGCATCGCGTAGCGTGGACCCTTATGCGACTAGGCGTTCTCGACGTGGGATCCAACACCGTCCACTTCCTCGTGGTGGACGCGCACCCCGGTGCGGCTCCGTTGCCCGCGTACTCCCACAAGATAGAGCTGCGCCTGGCCGAACTCCTGGACGCCGGAGGCTCGATCCGCGAGGACGGTGTGCAGCAGCTGGTCGACATGGTCGTCTCCTCGATGCGGGTCGCGGAGGACAAGGGCGTCGAGGAGGTCCTGCCGTTCGCCACCAGCGCCGTGCGCGAGGCGGCGAACGGCGAGGCGGTGCTGAAGCGCGTCCAGGACGAGACGGGCGTGGAACTGCGCGTCCTGTCCGGCGGCGACGAGGCCAGACTCACCTTCCTCGCCGCCCGCCGCTGGTACGGCTGGTCCAGTGGCCGTCTGCTGTTGCTCGACATCGGCGGCGGGTCGCTGGAGATCGCCTGCGGCCTCGACGAGGAGCCGGACACGGCCGTCTCCCTCCCGCTGGGCGCCGGCCGGCTGACGGCGGGCTGGCTGCCGGGCGACCCGCCGGGCCCCGAGCGGGTGCGGGAGCTGCGCAAGCACATCCGTGCGGAGATCGCGCGCACGGTGGCCGAGGTCTCCCGCCTCGGTCCGCCGGACCACGTGGTCGGCACCTCGAAGACCTTCAAGCAGCTCGCCCGCATCACCGGCGCCGCCCGCGAGTCCGAGGGGCCGCTCGTGTCGCGTCGGCTGCCCCGCGGCGCGCTGGAGGACTGGGTGCCGCGCCTGGCCGCGATGACGACCGACCAGCGGGTGCTGCTGCCGGGGGTCTCCGCCGGACGTGCCCGCCAACTGCTGGCCGGGGCGCTGGTCGCCGAGGCGGCGATGGACCTGTACCGCGTCGACGAGCTGGACATCTGCCCGTGGGCGCTGCGCGAGGGCGTGATCCTGCGGCGGTTGGACCGGATGTCGGGCTGAGGGGACGGCGGCGCGTCCCACGCAGCCGTGCGCGTGGTCGTGCGCGAGCGCGCCACTGTGGCAGGCGCCACCTCGGGTCCCGGCAAAAGGGTCCCTAAGCTGTAGAGCGTGGCGAAAGAGTGCATTGTCGTGCCGAAAGCCAAGGTCGCGCTGTCGACCGCCTCCGTCTACCCCGAGAACACCGCCGCCGCGTTCGAGATCGCCGGGCGGCTCGGGTACGACGGAGTCGAGGTCATGGTCTGGACGGACCCGATCAGCCAGGACATCGAGGCACTGCGACGGCTCTCCGACTACCACCAGGTGCCGATCCTCGCCGTCCACGCGCCCTGCCTGCTGATCACGCAGCGGGTGTGGAGCACGGACCCGTGGCAGAAGCTGCAGAAGGCGCGCGCCGCCGCCGAGAAGCTCGGGGCGCAGACCGTCGTCGTCCACCCGCCGTTCCGATGGCAGCGCCAGTACGCGCGGGACTTCGTCCAGGGGATCTGGCGGATGGCGGACGAGACGGACGTCCGCTTCGCGGTGGAGAACATGTACCCCTGGCGCTACCGCGACCGTGAGGTCGCTGCCTACGCGCCGGACTGGGACCCGACCGGCGAGGACTACCGCCACTTCACCATCGACCTCTCCCATGTCGCGACCTCCCGCGCGGACGCGCTGGCGATGCTGGACCGGATGGGCGACCGGCTCGGGCACGTGCACCTCGCCGACGGGTCCGGTTCGGCCAAGGACGAGCACCTGATCCCCGGGCGCGGCACGCAGCCCTGCGCGGAGCTGCTGGAGCGGCTGGCCCGGAACGGCTTCGACGGGCACGTGGTGCTGGAGGTCAACACCCGCCGCTCGCCGGGGCCCGTCGAACGCGAGGCCGACCTGGCCGAGGCTCTCGCGTTCACCCGCCTGAACCTGGCGGCCGCCAGCCAGGAGGCCGCCCCCTCCGCCGGTGCTCGCATGCCGGACAGCGTGTCCGACAGGCGGTCATAAGGCGTACCCTCGACGGCACGAGCGAAGGAGTTGGTTCACGTGCCGCAGCTGAGGTCCCGCACGGTCACACACGGTCGCAACATGGCGGGCGCGCGCGCTCTCATGCGCGCGTCCGGTGTAGCCAATGAGGACATCGGCAAGCCGATCGTCGCGGTGGCGAACTCCTTCACCGAGTTCGTGCCCGGGCACACCCACCTGGCCCCGGTCGGCCGGATCGTCTCCGAGGCGATCAAGGCCGCGGGCGCCGTGCCCCGCGAGTTCAACACCATCGCGGTCGACGACGGCATCGCCATGGGCCACGGCGGCATGCTCTACTCGCTGCCCTCGCGCGACCTGATCGCGGACAGCGTCGAGTACATGGTCGAGGCGCACTGCGCCGACGCGCTGATCTGCATCTCGAACTGCGACAAGATCACCCCGGGCATGTTGATGGCCGCGCTGCGGCTGAACATCCCCACCGTCTTCGTCTCCGGCGGCCCGATGGAGGCCGGCCGGGCCGTGCTCGTGGACGGCACCGTCCGCAAGCTCGACCTGATCAACGCCATCGCGGACGCGGTCAACGAGAACGTCTCCGACGAGGACATCCGCCGGATCGAGGAGAACGCCTGCCCGACCTGCGGCTCCTGCTCGGGCATGTTCACCGCCAACTCGATGAACTGCCTGACCGAGGCCATCGGCCTCTCGCTGCCGGGCAACGGCTCCGTGCTGGCCACCCACACCGCCCGCCGCGGCCTCTACGAGGACGCCGGGCGCACGGTCGTGGAGCTGGCCCGCCGCCACTACGAGCAGGACGACGCGTCGGTGCTGCCGCGCTCGATCGCCACCAAGGCGGCGTTCGAGAACGCGATGGCCCTGGACATCGCCATGGGCGGCTCGACCAACACGATCCTGCACCTGCTGGCCGCCGCGCAGGAGGCCGGGGTCGACTTCACCGTCCACGACATCGACCGGCTCTCCCGCCACGTGCCGTGTCTGGCCAAGGTCGCCCCGAACGTCGCGCCGCAGGGCACGTACTACATGGAGGACGTGCACCGCGCCGGCGGCATCCCGGCCATCCTGGGCGAGCTGCACCGCGGCGGCCTGCTCAACGAGGACGTCCACACCGTCCACTCCGCCTCGCTGGAGGAGTGGCTGAAGACCTGGGACGTGCGCGGGGGCTCTCCGTCCGACGCGGCCGTCGAGCTGTGGCACGCGGCCCCCGGCGGGGTCCGCTCCGCCACGGCGTTCTCGCAGTCCGAGCGCTGGGACTCGCTGGACACCGACGCCGCAGGCGGCTGCATCCGCTCCGCCGAGCACGCCTACTCCAAGGACGGCGGCCTGGCGGTGCTCCACGGCAACCTGGCCGAGGACGGCTGCGTCGTGAAGACCGCCGGCGTCGACGAGTCGATCTGGACCTTCGAGGGCCCGGCCGTGGTCTGCGAGTCGCAGGACGAGGCCGTCGAGAAGATCCTGGCCAAGCAGGTCAAGGAGGGCGACGTCGTCGTCATCCGCTACGAGGGCCCCAAGGGCGGCCCCGGCATGCAGGAGATGCTCTACCCGACCTCGTTCCTCAAGGGCCGGGGTCTGGGCAAGGCCTGCGCGCTGATCACCGACGGACGCTTCTCCGGCGGCACCAGCGGGCTCTCCATCGGCCACGTCTCGCCCGAGGCGGCCTCCGGCGGCCTCATCGCGCTGGTGCGCGACGGCGACCGGATCCGTATCGACATCCCGAACCGCGGCATCGAGCTGCTGGTCCCGGAGCAGGAACTGGCCGCCCGCCGTGCCGAGCACGGCGGCGTCTACGCGCCGAAGAACCGCGAGCGCAAGGTCTCGGCCGCGCTGCGCGCCTATGCCGCGATGGCCACCAGCGCGGACAAGGGCGCCGTGCGCGACGTCACCAGGCTGGGCTGATCCGGCAGGGGCCACCGTCCCCGCATAATCGAAGAATGCCCGACAGCAACGCCCTCGCCCCCGCCGCCCCCACGTCCGTGGAGGCGGCACCCGTCCGCTGGTTCGGAACCACCTGGGTGGACCGGGGCCCCGACTACTGGCTGCGCCGCGTCAGCGTCAGCGTCGGAGCCCTGGTCGCGGCCGCGGCGGGGGCGTTCGTCATGCAGCTGGCCGTGCAGGGCGTCGTCGTCGCCAACACGGGCTCGTTCGTCGAGATCCTGCTCGTGCTGGCCATCGCCGTGTGCAGCTGTGTGGCCGCGCTGCGCACCTGGAGCGTGCTCACCCGCGGCAAGGAGTCGCTGACCGGCTGGATGGCCGACGACAAGTCCCTCGGGGTGATGCTGGCCGTGGGCTTCGTCGGCTCGCTCGTCTCCTACTTCCTGCGCAGCCTCGTCGAGGCCCCGGGCGAGAGCGTGCAGCGCTCCCGCTACGAGCTCGCCGTCGCCGCTGCGGCCCGCCGCCAGGCCGGCCGGAAGCCGGCCAAGGCGGCGAAGCGCAAGCGGTGACGGCTACTGCCGGCTGAGCGGGCTGCAGTCGGTCGAGCCCTGGGCGTCGACAGGCTTGCTCATGTCGTACGGGTCGATCGGCGTACCGCTCGGAGCCGGCTCACTCGCCGAGTCCGTGGGCATCAGGGTCTCGAAGGCCGGGACGATGAGGTCGTGCGTGAAGCCGCACGACGAATTGCCGGTGCTGCCCTGCCACTCGGCGAGGAAGACCTTGCCGGGCGCCAGCGCCTGGTAGCGGTTGGGGTCGAAGAACCGGAACGTCAGCGTGCGCCGTGCGATCGTCCGCGCGACCTGGTCGGTCGAGCCGACGGGGTGGGAGGCGTAGACGAAGAGGAAGTCCGCTCGGACGTCCAGGCCGTTGGCGCCGTCCCCGGCAAGGCTCACCACGCCCTGGACCCGGACGTCCGCGAGCGGCACCGCGACCTTCGGGTCGAAGCGGCTGGCGAGCAGGTCCGAGGCGTCCTTGGGCTTGGGGTCGTCGAGCTGCGGCTTGACCTGGCGGCGCATCTGCGCGTCCATCAGGTCGACGGCGGCCTGCGGGTAGCCGCCCGCGAGCGTCTCCGGATCCAGATAGGCGGCCACCAGGTAGTTCTTGACCAGCTGCTCGTCCCTGGCGACCGTGCTCGCCGAGAAGATGCCGACAGGCTTTGCCGTCGGCAGGGCGATACCGGAGGCGCCGGAGGGCCACTTGTCCGCGGGGGAGCCGGCGAACGGGTGCTGCATGTCCGGCGTCTGCTCGGCGACCGGGGTCGGCGGCGCGGCCGTGGGGCTGGCGGTGAGGGCCGGTGCGGTGCTCCGGTCGGGGGACGGGGACTCCGCCGCGGCTGCGGCTGCCTTGGCGCCCGGCGTCTTGCCGAAGGCCCAGTCGTGGACCTTCTTGGCGTTCAGGCTGACCAGGACGAGAGCGGCCGCCAGCAGGACGAACAGCGGCAGCTGCCAACGCCGTCGGCGGCGCGGCTTCGGTTGCAGCGGGACGACCGGCGCCCGCCAGGAGGTGTCCTGCGGAGGGTTCTTCTTCCACCGGGCGGAGAGCATCCGGGCGCGCGCCGAACTCTCCTTGTGCTCGGCGGCGCGGACGAAGTCCTCGTCGAGCACAAGCTTCTCGAACGGGTCATCCTGGTGATCGTCGATCTTCGGCACCGCGCCAGTCTGACCAGCGCGTAAACACGCGCACAGGAGTGGCCGGGTAAGAAATGGGCAAGAGGGCGCGTGTCACGCGCCCTTCTGCCCAGGTCGCCCGCTATGTCCCAGTGCTCGGCTGTCCTGGTGCTCAGCCGCCCGAGCGCTTACGGGCCCCGGCGACGCTGCTGACCACGCCGATGACCGCGTACAGCACCGCGGCGTGCCACAGGCCCGTCCATATGCTCGCGAAGAGGCCGCTGGAGCTCAGGAAGTACTGCGTGATCGTGTTGGTCACCGCGAGCGCGGCCGCGGGCGCGCCCGCCGCCTGCCAGGGGTGCTCCTGCGCCCAACGACGCAGGCGGTTGTCCCCGCCCTTCTTCTGGAGCGCCGCGCCGGCGCCGCCGACCAGGAAGAAGAGGAAGAGACCGATGCTGGCGGGGCCCGCAAGGATGCCCAGCGACCAGTGCAGGGTGATCAGGTCGATGCCGACGGCCGCCCCGGCACCCACCAGACCGACGACACCCGCCGTGCGCCACGGCCCGCGCGAGGCCGACGCGACGGCCAGCGTGCCGGATTCGCGCGGGCTGATCTCACTACGACTCATGCTTCCAAGGTGCGCCTGCGCCGCCCCAGAAGCCATAGGGGACGTCCCTGAGTTTGCCCCTAGTCCGACCCTCATCCCCGCGAAGGACCCCGGAGGCCGCCGCCTTCCGTCGCCCCGCCTCCCACAGCCCTGGCCCCTAAGCTGACGCCATGCTGACCCGACGCCTCCTCCTCGCCGCCGCAGACAGCCAGATGGCCCGGCAGGCCGTGCTGGCCGCGCCGGGAGGGCGGGCCGTGGTGGCCAGGTTCGTGGCCGGGGAGACCCGGGCCGACGCCGTCGTGGCCACGGACAGCCTGGTGGCGCGCGGGCTCGGCGTCACCCTCGACCACCTCGGGGAGGACACCCGGGACGCCGCGCAGGCCGAGGCCGTCGCCGACGAGTACGTCGGCGTCCTCGGCGCCCTCGACCGGGCGGGGCTGGCCCGGCGCGCGGAGGTGTCCGTCAAGCTGTCCGCCCTCGGCTCCGGCCTCGGCGCCGACGGCCCCGCGCTCGCCCGCGGGCACCTGCGCGCGATCTGCCGTGCCGCCGACGCGGCCGCCACCACCGTCACCGTCGACATGGAGGACCATGCCGCGACCGAGGCCACCCTGGCCACCGTCGCCGAACTGCGTGTCGAGCACCCCACCCTCGGCGTCGTGCTCCAGTCCTACCTGCGCCGCACCGAGTCCGACTGCCGCGAGCTGCTGGGCGCCGGCTTGCGGATCCGGCTGGTCAAGGGCGCGTACGCCGAACCGGACTCCGTCGCCTACCGCGACCGCGCCGACGTGGACCGCTCCTACGTGCGCTGCCTGCGGCTGCTGATGGAGGGTCAGGGCTATCCCATGGTCGCCACCCACGACCAGCGCCTGATCGAGATCGCCGGCGCCCTCGCCGTCCGCGCCGGACGGCCGCAGGACAGCTACGAGTTCCAGATGCTCTACGGGATCCGCGCCGACGAGCAGCGGCGCCTCGCCGAGGCGGGCGAGACGGTCCGCGTCTACGTCCCCTATGGCACCGACTGGTACGCCTACTTCATGCGCCGCCTCGCCGAACGCCCAGCCAACCTCGGCTTCTTCGCCCGCTCCCTGGCCGGCCGCTGACCGGCCGGGCGAGCGCGCGCCCGACGTCGGGACCTGCCCGCGTTTCGGACGCTCCCGCGCCCCGCGCGCGCCCGGTGCCACACTGGGGCCCATGACGCAACGAGTCGCCGTCCTCGGCACCGGAAAGATCGGTGAGGCCCTGGTCTCCGGCCTGCTGCGGGCCGGGAAGTCCCCCGCCGACGTGCTGGTCACCGCCCGCCGCCCCGAGCGTGCGCAGGAGCTGCGCACCCGCTACGGCGTCGAGGCCGTCGGCAACGAGGACGCCGTCAAGGCCGCGGACACGGTGATCCTCACCGTGAAGCCGCAGGACATGGGCACGCTCCTGGACGAGCTCGCGCCCGCGCTGCCCGCCGACCGGCTCGTCATCTCCGGCGCCGCCGGCATCCCCACCGCCTGGTTCGAGGAGCGCCTCGCCCCCGGCACCCCCGTGGTCCGCGTCATGACCAACACCCCCGTCCTCGTCGACGAGGCGATGAGCGTCATCTCGGCCGGCTCCCATGCCACGGAGGAGCACCTGCTCCGCACCGAGGAGATCTTCCGCCAGGTCGGCAAGACCCTGCGCGTCCCCGAGTCGCAGCAGGACGCGGCGACCGCGCTCTCCGGGTCCGGCCCGGCCTACTTCTTCTACCTGGTCGAGGCGATGACCGACGCCGGCATCCTGCTCGGCCTGCCGCGCACCGTCGCCCACGAGCTGATCGTGCAGGCCGCGGTCGGCGCGTCCGTCATGCTGCGGGACTCCGGTGAGCACCCGGTCAAGCTCCGCGAGGCGGTCACGTCCCCGGCCGGCACGACGATCGCCGCGATCCGCGAGCTGGAGAACCACGGCGTCCGAGCCGCGCTGCTGGGCGCGCTGGAGGCCGCCCGCGACCGCTCGCAGGAGCTGGCTTCCGGCGGCAGGTAGCCCGCGCGGGCGGGGCCCACGGGCGGCCCCGGCGGGCGCAGTAGGGTTGGCCGGGTGCTGCGATACGACCTGGTGATCTTCGACAACGACGGCGTGCTGGTGGACAGCGAGCCGCTCTCCAACCGCCTGCTGGCCGACTACCTCACGGAGCTCGGCTTCCCCACCACGGTCGAGGACTCGTACCGCGACTTCATGGGCGCCGCGGCGCACACGGTCCACGACGTCATAGCCGAGCGCTACGACGGCGCCCGGCTGCCCGAGACCTTCGACGTGAACTTCCACGGCCGGGTCTTCGCCTCCTTCCGCGAGCAGCTGTCGGCCGTCGCGGGCGCGGCGGAGCTGCTGAAGTTCGTCGCGGACCGGGCCCCCTACTGCGTCGCCTCGTCCGCGCACCACGAGTGGATCCGCACGGCCCACGAGGTCACCGGGCTCGGCCCCTTCTTCACCGACGCCCAGCTCTTCAGCGCACAGGACGTGGGCCGCGGCAAGCCCGCCCCCGACCTCTTCCTCCACGCCGCGGAGCGGATGGGCGTGGCCCCCGAGCGCTGCGTCGTCATCGAGGACAGTCCCCTGGGCGTCGCCGCGGCGCGCGCGGCGGGCATGGACGTCTACGGCTACGCCGCGCTGACGCCGCGGGCACGGCTGGCGGACGCGACGGGGATCGTCGACGACCTGGCCCAGCTGCACGCCCTGCTGTAGTCGGGTCGCTCGTCGACCTACTCCCCGACGGCCAGGCGCTTCCCTCGTTGCAGGTCCCCGCGAACTTCCGTCAGGCGGAACGGGAGCCCCAGGCCGACGCTGCTCTCCGCGCGCACCCGCAGGGCCGGTTCGGGCCCCGCCGCGCTGTTGCCGACCGAGCCGAGCGGGGTCCCGGCGACGACGTGCTGGCCGCGGCGGACCTGGACGGAGTCCTCGCGCAGGCCGCTCAGGACGACGACGCCGCGGTCGGTGCCGATGCGGACGTGGTTGCCGTCCGGGTGGCTCGTGCCGGAGGCCAGCGGGGGGCGGTCGGGCAGACCGTCCACCGCCGCCAGCACCACGCCGTCGACGGGGCTCAGGACCGGGTGGCCGAACACGGCGTAGCGCTCGTTCGTCGCGGGCGCCAGCCCGAGCGCGCGGCGGCCCCGCCACTGGGGGCCCTCGCCGAGCTGGACCAGGTCGACCGCGTAGCGGGCGCAGCGGTCCCCGCCGGGGGAGAGCGAGGCCTCGGCGTAGCGGTTCACAGCGGGGCCGCCCGCTTCCGTGCAGACGAAGACGCCGCCGCGCAGCGGCGAACGCAGCTGCAGCGGGTGCGCGGTCGGCGCGCCGGAGACCGGACGGGACCGCTGCCACGTCCACGCCGCGAGGCCGGTCACGCCGACGAAGAGGCCGATCTCGGGCAGGCCGGGCGGACCCCAGGCGAGGCCCGCACCCAGGACATGGCCGAAGGCCAGCACCGAGACCACCGCCGGGGCGAGCGGCAGCGAGCGGAACCATGGCGGCAGCGCCCACGTCGGCGCGGTCCGCAGCACGTACCAGGCGAACGCGGGCGTCTGAGCCAGGATCAGCAGCCAGCCCGTCGCGCCGCCGGGGAGCCAGGGGAACGTCAGCTCCGCCGCCGTCGCCGCCGCGTAGGCCAGCACCGTGCGCTGCAGGCGCACCACCGCGGCGGGCTTCGGCCCGGCGGGCCCGGCGCTGGGTCCGGCCGTGCGCACGGGTCGGGGCATGGGCGCGGGCGTGGGCACGGGCGGCTCCGCGAACGCCACCTCGGCTTCCGACGCGAGCGCCACCTCGGGCTCCGATGCGACCTCAGCTGCTGCGACGGGCGCCGCCTCCGGGGAGGTCACGGGCGGGGCGGCGGACACCGCCGGGTCCGCGCCCGGCGGAGCGCCGCCCGGCTGGGTCTCCGCCGCGACGCGCGGGACCGGGACGGTGCCGGTCCGGGCCGCGAGGCGCGCGGTGAGGGCGCCGGGGCCGGTGACGAAGGAGGCGAGCCGGCCGTCCTCGTCCAGGCGGGCCCAGACCAGCTCCGCGCCGGTGGCGAAGACCAGCAGGTGCAGGTCCTTCTGCCGGCGCACGCTCCGCAGCTCGCCGTGGCGCTCGCGCAGGGCGTCGACCGCCTCCTGCAAGCGGTGCACCGGCACCCGCTCCAGCAGCCGCTCGCCGATCAGCGTCGGCGCCACCTCCGGCGCGCCGAACAGCGCGAGGAGCGTCTGCGCGACCGGGTCCGTCGTCCCCGGGGCGCGGCCGGCCGAGCGGAGACGAAGAAGCGTTGCCATACCCATGCGCCAACCGTAGGCAACGCGGGGCGTTCTGCCCCGGAACGACGTGGTTCGGCACGGGTTGCCTTTGCGGATCAATCCTCGGACGGGGGTTCCGCTGCCGCCCGCGAGTCCGTACGCTCACGCCAACCTGTTCGGATACCGGCCGGTAGGGTAGGGACTCCCGCATGACCACAGCAGCCCTCGAAGTGACGCCGAGACTTCGGCAGGCGCGCCGTTCCCTGCTGTTCAGCTACGTGGCCCAGGGCGCCGTCTTCGCGCTGCTCGTGACCCGCATCCCGGGCATCCAGACCCAGTACGGGATCAGCGACGGGCTGCTGCCGGTCTTCCTCGCCGCCGTGCCGATCCTGGCCGGTGTCGGTTCCATCTCCATGGAGTACCTGGTCAAGCGGACCTCGCCGCGTGCCGTGCTGCGCGTGGTGCAGCCGCTGGTCTGCCTCACCCTGCTGGGCGTCGGTCTCGGCGACCGGATGTGGGAGGCCGCGATCGCGCTGGCCGCCTTCGGTCTCACCGTCGGCGGACTGGACGCCAGCCAGGCCATGTCCGCCGTCGCCCTGCAGCACCGCTACGGGCGCAGCATCATGCAGACCTTCTACGCCGCGTTCAGTCTCGGCGGCATCGTCGGCGCCTCGCTGGCCTGGACCCAGGTGCACTTCAAACTGAGCCTGCTGTCGATGTTCGGCACCGTCGGCGTCCTCGTGGCGGCCTCCGTGCTGGTGGCCGGACGCTGGTACGCGGGCCCGGCGGAGCTCGGGCGGGCCGTAGAGGAGGCCACGGAGGCCGCGAACCGCTCCATCCCGTGGAAGCCGCTGCTGCCGCTCTGCCTCGCCATGTGCGTCGCCTACATCGGCGACGCCACCGTCTCGAACTGGGCTGCCAAGTACCTCCAGGAGGGCCTGCACAGCTCCGACCAGATGACCACCGTCCCCTACAACGCGTACATGGTCGTCATGCTGATCGGCCGTCTGCTGGGCGACGCCCGCGTGCAGAGCTGGGGCAGCGTCCGCACCGTCCGGCTGGGCGCGGCGGTCTGCGCCGCCGGCTTCCTGCTGGTGGCGGTCTCGCCGAGCTCCTGGATCGCGGTGGCCGCCTTCGCCGTCGTCGGCCTCGGCATCTCCGTGATCGTCCCGCAGGTCTTCGCAGCGGGCGGCCGGCTCTTCCCGAAGGACTCGGACGCGGCCGTGGCCCGGCTCAACATCTTCAACTACGTCGGCTTCCTGGTCGGCGCCCCGCTGGTCGGCGGTCTCGCGGGGGCCATGGGCTACCGCGTCGCGATGCTGGTGCCGATGGTGCTGATCCTGGCGGTCTTCGCCGTCAGCAAGGCGTTCGGGCCGAGCGCCGTCAGGGAGCCGGAGGCCGATACCGTGGCGGTATGACCGTCACGCGGCTGTACTGGGACGACGCCCTCACGACGTACGACTTCGGGCCGGGCCATCCGATGGACCCGGTCCGACTCCGGCTGACGATGGACCTGGTGCGGGCCTTCGGGCTGGACGCGCTGCCCGAGGTCCGCGTGCTCGCGGCGCCGGCCGCGGGGGAGTCGACCCTGCGGCTGGTGCACGACCCCGGCTACATCACCGCGGTCGAGGCGGTCGCCGCCACGGGCGTCCCCAACCCGGCCCGCGGCCTCGGCACCGAGGACAACCCCGCGTTCGCGACCATCCACGCCGCCTCCGCGCTGATCGCGGGCCAGTCCGTGGCCGGCGCCGAGGCGGTCTGGGCCGAGGGCGGCCACGCCGTCAACTTCGCCGGCGGCCTGCACCACGCGATGCCCGGTCAGGCCTCCGGCTTCTGCATCTACAACGACGCCGCGCTGGCGATCGCCCGACTGCTGGAGCTGGGCGCGGAGCGGGTCGTCTACGTCGACGTCGACGTCCACCACGGAGACGGGGTGGAGAGAGTCTTCTGGGACGACCCGCGAGTGCTCACGATCTCGCTGCACGAGCACCCGCGCACCCTCTTCCCGCAGACCGGCTGGCCCGAGGAGACGGGCGGCGCGGCGGGCTACGCGGTCAACGTGGCGCTCCCGGCGGGCACCGGCGACGCCGGCTGGCTGCGGGCCTTCCACGCGATCGTCCCGCCGCTGGTGGAGGCGTTCGACCCGCAGGTGATCGTCTCCCAGCACGGCGCCGACACCCACATCGAGGACCCGCTGGCCCACCTCGCCATCAGCCTGGACGCCCAGCGCGCCGTCATGTCGTCCGTCCGCGACCTCGCCGCGGCCCACACCGGGGACCGCTGGCTGGCCCTCGGGGGAGGCGGCTACGCCGTCGTCGACGTGGTCCCGCGCTCCTGGTCCCATCTGGTCGCACTCTCCGCCGGGCACCCGATCGCACCGGACACGGAGACCCCCGAGCAGTGGCGGGCCGAGGTCCGCGCCCTCACCCGCGCCACGGCCCCGCAGCGCATGACGGACGGCTTCGCGGCGACGTGGAAGGACTTCGGAGACGGCTACGACCCCGCCGACCGGGTCGACCAGGCGATCATCGCCACCCGCAAGGCCGTCTTCCCGCACCACGGGCTGCTGCTCTGACCGCCGCCGCTCCGCTGTGACCGCTGCTGCGCCGACCCCGGGCGGACGCATGGCTCTGCTGACCCGCGACGAACTCGTCTCGCACCTGCTCGCGACCCGTCTCGCGGGCGAGGTGGCCACGCCCCGGGAGGGGAACCTGCGGAACTACGCCCGGTTCGCCCGCCGTGACCCGGACGCGCTGCTCGGCCTCGACCCGTTCGGCGTCTGGACCGAGGCGGAGGTCCTCGCCCTCATGGCCCGCCGTTGCGGGGTGAACCCGGACCCGTTCCACCGGCACGGCCAGGACACCATCGATCCCGAGCGCACCGCCGACGCCCTGGAGCGACTCGCCGCCGTCCTCGGCGAGACCGCCGCCGCGCGCGGCGGGGTGCTGCTCGGCACCGGGCACCCGACCCGGCTCCAGCCCATGTACGCCGCGTTCGGCCAGGCCCTGCGCGCCGCCGGATGCGCGACGCGTACGCCCGCACGTGCACGGCACTTCTCGATGCACACGGGTGAAGGTCCGCGCCCCTGCGGCCTTGACTACCGCGAGCGGGTGGGCGTGCTGGTGGTGTATGAAGGGGGCGCGTCAAGCAGCGGAGGCGAGGACCCCCGCTCGCCGGGCGAGCCCACGCACACGCACTCGCCGCAGCCGGTCCGGATCGCCCTCGCCGCCCTCGCCGAACGTGGCGAACCCGCCCCTGACCTGGTCCTGGGCGACCACGGGTGGGTCTGTGCGGCCGGCCGGCTCGGCCTGCGCGCCGTCGGCTTCGCGGACAGCAACGACCCCGCGGTCTTCATCGCGGAGGAGGAGGGGGAGGTCGAGGTGGCCGTCCCGATCGACGACGGACTGTGTCCGGACTGCTACAGACTGCCGACCGCCTACGTACTGCAACTGGCCGATCTGTCTCGGTAATCCCGGGGCCCTTCTCCCCCTTCCCACCCGTACCACCCGCAACTACTCTGGGGATACGCGTGTGCTGGCTTAAGTCACCGGAGGGGAAGCCGGTGCCCGTCACACGGAGAAGGTGCGGTGTTGTCATGGCGTCTGGAGAGCGGCCTCTGAACGAGGTCAACTTCCTCACCGTGGCGGAAGTCGCCTCGGTGATGCGAGTGTCGAAGATGACCGTGTACCGCCTGGTGCACAGCAGCGAACTGCCGGCCATCCGGGTCGGGCGGTCGTTCCGGGTACCCGAGCAAGCGGTGCACGACTACCTCCGCGACTCCTACGTGGGACGGGAGACCGCGTAGGAAACCGACAGCACGATCCTGTGAGAATCCGGCCCGGCATCCCGCGCACGTCGCGGGCGCCGGGCCGAATTACGTTTCGCGGGCAGACTTCGGTAGTCTGTTGGCCTCCATCAACGTTTGGACCCGGTTGCCCGCACTCGCGGGTTAGTCCAGTGAGTGAGGTTCCCATGGGTTCCGTGATCAAGAAGCGCCGCAAGCGTATGGCCAAGAAGAAGCACCGCAAGCTTCTCAAGCGCACGCGCGTCCAGCGTCGTAACAAGAAGTAACACCGCTCGGCCACGCCGAAGGTGTCCAGCCGCCCGCACCGACGTTACTGTCTGGTGCGGGCGGCTTCTGTTTGTCTGGCGAAGCCGTCGTGCGGCTGTATGTGTGCAGCGGAGAGGGGCTGAGGCGCGTCGTGGGCAACGTCGTTCTCGTCACCGGGGTGGGCCGGCATCTGGGCAGTCGCTTCGCGCGGGTGATCAGAGACCAGCCCGGCGTCGACCACGTCGTCGGGGTCGACGTGCAACCCCCCTCGCGGCCGATCGAGGGGGCGGCGCCGTACAGCTTCGTCAGCGCCGACATCCGCAGGCCCGTCGTGGCGCGGGTGATAGCCGAGCACGGCGTCACCACCGTGGTGCACCTCAACGTCAGCACCACCACGCTCGGCTCGACCAGCCGCGGCGCGGTCAAGGAGACCAACGTCATCGGCACCATGCAGCTGCTCGCCGCGGTGCAGAAGGCCCCCAGCGTCTCCCGGCTGGTGGTGAAGTCCACCACCAGCGTCTACGGCTCCGCCCCGCGCGACCCGGCCGTCTTCCAGGAGCGCATGCAGCCCAAGATGCTGCCGACCGGCGGCTTCGCCAAGGACGCGGTGGAGGTCGAGGGCTACGTCCGCGGCTTCTCCCGGCGACGTCCCGACGTCGCCGTCGGCGTGCTGCGCTTCGCCAACATCCTCGGACCCGACGCGGACACCCCGCTGAACGAGTACTTCGCGCTGCCGGTCCTGCCGACCGTCCTCGGGTTCGACCCGCGGCTGCAGTTCGTCCACGAGGACGACGCCGTCGAGGTGCTGCGCCTGGCCGCGTTGGAGCCGCGACGCGGCACCACCAACAGCGGTACGTTCAACGTGGCGGGCGACGGCGTCATGCTGCTCTCTCAGGCCGCACGGCGCCTCGGCAAGCCGACCGTGCCGATGCTGCTGCAGGCGGTCAGCTTCATGGCGGGCCTGGCCCGTCAGACGCGGATGCTGGACTTCTCCCCCGAGCAGCTGCGGCTGCTGACGCACGGTCGGGTCGTGGACACCACGCTGCTGCGGGAGACCTTCGGCTACACCCCCGCCTACAGCACCGAGGAGGCCCTGGCCTGCCTCGGCGCGGTGCAGGGCCCCGGCCTGCTGCCGCCCGCACGCGTCGCCGCCTGGACCGACCGGGTCGCGAGCACGCTGCCAGTGACGAACGAGAGGACTTGAGGGAGATGAGCTCGGCGCGGGAGCAGACGTGGCGCGAGGAGCGCGACGCCAAGGTCATCCCCATCACCAAGCGCCGCGGGGTGCCCGCGGCGCGCCCGCCGCAGGCGGACGACCAGGAGCAGGACCAGGCGCGGCAGGCCGCGCCGCAGGGCCCCGGCGGCGGCGTCGCCGAGGCCGTGGCGCAGGCGGTCGGCAACGCCCTGGCGGGCCCGCTGGGCGGCGTCGCCGGCAGGGTCCTCGGCGACGGCTGGGAGCGGCGGG
>NZ_BBPP01000026.1:0-2860 GCF_000787835.1 Streptacidiphilus melanogenes | reverse complement strand
TTCCTGCGGCGGCGCCTGACCGGCGACTACCGGATCGACGAGTTCGGCTTCGACGAGGAGCTCACCGAGCAGGTCTTCCTGTCGCTGATGCGCCCGCTCGCGGACAAGTACTTCCGGGTCGAGGTGCGCGGCGCGGAGAACCTGCCCACCAAGGGCGGCGCGCTGGTCGTCGCCAACCACTCCGGCGTGCTGCCGCTGGACGCGCTGATGACACAGGTCGCCATCCACGACCACGCCGACCGCCACCTGCGGATGCTCGCGGCGGACCTGGTCTTCGTGCTGCCGGTCGTGAACGAGCTGGCCCGCAAGGCCGGGCACACGCTCGCCTGCAACGAGGACGCGCAGCGGCTGCTGGAGAACGGCGAGATCGTCGGGGTCTGGCCGGAGGGCTTCAAGGGCATCGGCAAGCCCTTCGCCGACCGCTACAAGCTCCAGCGCTTCGGCCGCGGCGGCTTCGTCTCGTCCGCACTGCGGGCCGGGGTCCCGATCGTGCCGTGCTCGATCGTCGGGGCGGAGGAGACCTACCCGATGATCGGCAACGCGAAGACCCTGGCCCGTCTGCTGGGCCTCCCGTACGTGCCGATCACTCCCACGTTCCCGTGGCTCGGCCCGCTGGGGGCGCTGCCGCTCCCCACGAAGTGGGTCATCCAGTTCGGCGAACCGATCCCCACGGACGCGTACCCGCCGGAGGCGGCGGACGACCCGATGCTGATGTTCAACCTGACGGACCAGGTCCGCGAGACCATCCAGCACACGCTCTACCGGATGCTGGTCCAGCGGCGTTCGGTGTTCTTCTAGTCGCACCGGTCAAGGGTGTGAGGCCGAGCCCATATCCGGCTCGGCCTCACACCCCTAGATCGCTAGCCGCCCGAGACCCCGATCCCGATCCCCGGCAGCAAGCCCCCGACCAAAGGGGGGATCGTCAGGCTGCTGCCTCCCGAACCGCTCGGGCTTGCGCTCGGCGTGGCGGACGGGGCGGTGGAGGGCGAGGCGCCGCCGAGGAGGCCGCCGACGCTGCCGAGGCCGGAGCCGCCGACGAGGTTGCCCGTACCGGAGGTGGTCTGGCCCGAGGGCGCCGAGGAGGGCGAAGCCCCGCTCTGCATCGTGCCCGTGCCCGACGTCGTGCTGCCCGTGGGGGCCCCGACGGACGTGGACGGCGACGGGGAGCCGCTCGGGTCGGAGCCGGACCCCGCGCCCGGCTGGGCCGGGAGCAGCGGGGTGACCTCCTGCCTTATCCCGGAGAGCAGGCCGCGCACCTGCGAAGCCACCGGGTCGAGCTGGCCGGGGAGTTCGGGCTCGAGCTGGTCCATCGCGCGGCTCTGCACCGCGGCGAAGCCGGCCAGCTGCTGCAGCGGTGCGAGCGAGTGACTGCGCCGGTAGATCTCGTTGAGCAGATCACGGCCGCGCTTGCCCTCGGCGTTCATGTCGGACAGTGCGCGGTCGAGGTCGGCGATGGTCTGCGGGCTGAGCCGACGGGGACCCACCGGCGTACCGCGGCCCATCAGTCGACGGGCCTCGTCCATGCGCGTGGAGGCCTCGTCCAGCAGCAGCTTGCCACGTTCCTCGTCGGATCCGGCGAGGTTGAGCCGCCAGTCCTCCAGGCCCCGCTTCATGCCGTAGAGGGAATCCCCGGGCAGGGACGACGTGGCGGCGACGGCCACGCCACCGAGCGTGCCGAGCGCCATCATCGAGGCCAGACCGCCGACGGCGAGGCGGCGACCCCAACGGGTGGACGGCCACAGCGCCGCGGGCCGACCCGCGCGGTGGGAACCGCGACGGGAGCGCTGGGCAGGCACGGTCGCGCCGCCACCGCCGGCGTAGGCCCGCTCGAACTCGGCCACCAGCAGCGCGCGTTGGGTCAGACGGACCTGAGGGTCAAGGCTCGGCCCGGACACGGTGGCCAGGGTGGTCACCATGGCGAGCATATGGTCGTACTGTCCCTCGCCGGGCTCTTCGTCGAACCGGGCCTCCCGGGCATCCACGGCGTCGGCGAAGGCTCTCGCCCGACGGAACTCCAGCACGTTCGCTGTCATGGGCAGCACCTCCTCTCGACGTTATCGACTGTTCGGCCGATCGGCAGGTTGCACCGTCGCGCCACCATCCACCCGAAAGGGTGAAGCAGTTCCCGGAATTGGGCCTTGCATCCTGCGCAACGATTGTGAGAGAGGAGGGTTACGCAAGCGTCAGCTCCACCGGTATGCGCGTCGCCGCTACCGGGCATCGCTCGGCAGCAGTCGGGCCAGCGTGCGGACCGCGCGGTACTGCAAGGTCTTGATCGCTCCCTCGTTCTTGCCCATGATCCGGGCCGTCTCCGCCACCGAAAGCCCCTGCAGGAAGCGGAGCGTGACGCACTCCTGCTGCTGCGGGTTGAGCCGGCGCACGGCCTCCAGCAGGGCGGCGTTGGAGAGCGACTCCAGCACCGACTCCTCGGGGCTCGGCTCGACCTGGTTGGAGTCGAGCATCTCGCCGGTGGTGACCTCCAGCCGGAACCGGCTGGACTTGAAGTGGTCGGCCACCAGGTTCCGCGCGATGGTGACCAGCCAGGCGCCGAAGTCCCGGCCCTGCCAGGTGAAGGTGCCGATGCGGCGCAGCGCCCGCAGGAAGGTCTCGCTGGTGAGGTCCTCGGCCGTGGCCCGGCCCCCGACGCGGTAGTAGATGTACCGGTAGACCGTGTCGGCGTAGTGGTCGTAGAGCCGGCCGAAGGCCTCGCCGTCGCCGTCCTGGGCGCGTTCGACCAGCGCCATGATCGGGTTCCCGGCCGGGCTCTCCCACCCGGAACCCGTGCCCGCCTCGGACCCGGCCGACCCCGCCGCGCCTGCCGCCCCCGTGGCCGCGCCGGCTGCGGCGGCCGCCGCAGCGC
>NZ_BBPP01000027.1:113860-114355 GCF_000787835.1 Streptacidiphilus melanogenes | reverse complement strand
GAGGGGATGGGGGCGGTGCCGCCCCAGTCAGGGGCCAGTTCGTCGAGGCGGGCGAGCGCCTGGGCCGGGTCGAACGCGGTCAGGGCCCGGCAGGGCTGGCCGTGGGCGGGGCGCAGGTGCGGCAGCCAGGGCAGCCAGGACCAGGCGTCGGTGCGCTCGTCCAGCGGCCGGGACTCGTCGGCGGCGACGAGCACCAGCTCCAGGCCGGAGGGCGCGTGCAGCACGGCCAGCTGGGCGAGGAGCCCGCGCACCAGGCCGAGCAGGCGCGGGCGCGGGCCGGTGAGGCCCAGGCTGCCGGCCGCGCGCAGGTCCAGCGTGACGGGGGCGTGGGCGCGTGCGCCCAGGCGCAGCACCAGCGCGTCCTCGTGGTCGGGGCCGCGCTCCCACAGGCGCGGCCCGGGCCCGAGGGCGGTGAGCAGCAGCTCCGCGGGGTCGGGCCAGCGGCCCGGGTCACGCGGCGGGGCCTGCCGGGGGGGGGGGGGGGGGGGGGGGGGG
>NZ_BBPP01000027.1:112788-113605 GCF_000787835.1 Streptacidiphilus melanogenes | reverse complement strand
GGGGGATGGCGGCGGGCGGCGCGGGTGCGCCGCCACGACGGCGGCCGAGCGCCTGCTGGGCCTGCTTGAGCAGGCCGGACCGCCGCGTCGCCGACTCGGCCTCGGCGTCGATGCGGAACCCCCGGCCGTGCGTGGCCAGGGAGTGGGAGCCGTGCGTCTGCGAGCTGTGCGAGCCGCCGCCTGAATCGGGCAGCGAGCCGGTGCCGGAGGCGGTGTGGCCCGTCGGCCCGGCGGACGCGGCCCACTCCGCCGGCCGTGCGGACGACCCGGTGGCGCGGGTGGAGACGTGGACGGCGCCCTGGCCGTCGGGCACCACCTCGGCCCGCCCGAGCTGCCCGGGGACGGCCGCGACGACGCGCAGCGCGCTCTCGCCGAGCTCGATCAGGGCGCCGGGCACGACCGTGCGGGGCTCCGCCCCGACCGCGGAGCCCTCCAGGACCGTGCCGTTGGTCGAGCCGGAGTCGGTGACCGTGACCCGGCCGTCCGGGTCGACCTCCAGGGCGAGGTGGAAACGGGAGACGTCGGGGTCGTCCACCGGCACGTCCGCCTCGGCGGAGCGGCCGACGACGACGCGCCCCGGATGCAGCAGGTGGATGCCGCCCGCGTCCGGCCCGGCCACGACGTGCAGCGTGGCGGAGGAACCCGCGGGTTCGGCGGCGTCGTCCGGATCGGGGGCGTCGAGGCGCAGCACGACGCCGTCGATCAGCGGAGGGTGGCCGAGCACGGCGCGCTCGTCGAGCCGGCGGCCCTGGGCGTAGAGGTGCACGTGCGTCGCGGCGCGGCCGGCGCGGGCGCCGGGGCGCGCGCCCACCGCGCC
>NZ_BBPP01000027.1:39093-112768 GCF_000787835.1 Streptacidiphilus melanogenes | reverse complement strand
GGGCGGCGGCGGGGCGCGGCGGGGGCGCGGGGGGCGGGCGCCCACCGCGCCCGCCAGCGCCGCGGCGACCGAGCCCAGGGTGGTGCCGACCGGCGCGCTGACCAGCACGTCGGCCGCGGGCGCGGCGGCATGCGCCGACGACGCTCCGGACGTCGGCGCGCTCTCGCGCGGCCCAAGCACGGTCAGCCGGATCTGCATGCGCCCTGCCCCTTCCAGCCCGCACGCGATGGTCGTCGCCACGGTGTCGTATGCATCCTCCCATCTGCCGCGGACAGTTCGCGCACGGCACCCGATCGGATGATCTTCGGAACGTATCGCGCGGATGACACGTCTGCATCAATGAACGGTCGGCGACGGAGCGCAGCACAGGGCGCGGTCCTTCGAACGCCGTTAGAGTTGCCGAAAACGCGAGCCCCCGCGGGCGGACAGCGCTGCGGCAGGACGAGGAGCACGGGTGCGGCCGGTTGGCAGTAAGTACCTGCTGGAGGAGCCGCTCGGGCGCGGCGCCACCGGGACGGTGTGGCGTGCCCGGGTGCGGGACGACGCTGAGAACGCCCCGGTCGTAGCGGGGTCGGTCGTGGCCATCAAGGTCCTCAAGGAGGAGCTGGCCACCGACCCGGACGTGGTGATGCGCTTCCTGCGCGAGCGTGCCGTGCTGCTGCGCCTGGTGCACCCGAACATCGTCCGGGTGCGCGACCTGGTCGTCGAGGGCGAGCTGCTCGCCCTGGTGATGGACCTCGTCGACGGCCCCGACCTGCACCGCTACCTGCGGGCCAACGGACCGCTCTCGCCCGTGGCCGGTGCGCTGCTGATGGCTCAGATCGCCGACGCGCTCGCGGCCAGCCACGCGGACGGCGTCGTCCACCGCGACCTGAAGCCCGCGAACGTACTGCTGGCGACGGTGCAGAGCGAGGCCGGTCCGGCCATGCACCCGCTGCTGACCGACTTCGGCATCGCCCGCCTGGCCGACTCCCCGGGCCTGACCCGTACCGCCGAGTTCGTCGGCACGCCCGCCTACGTGGCGCCCGAGTCGGCCGAGGGCCGCGAGCAGACCTCCGCCGTCGACGTCTACGGCGCGGGGATCATGCTCTACGAGCTGCTGACCGGCCAGCCGCCGTTCCACGGGGACGGGCCGATCCAGATCCTGCAGGCGCATCTGTCGCAGCGTCCGGAGCGCCCGGCCGCGGTGCCCGAGCCGCTCTGGACGGTGCTGGAGCGCTGCCTGGAGAAGGACCCGACGCGCCGCCCGACGGCGGTGACGCTCGCCACGGCGCTGCGCACGGTCGCCGGGGGCATCGGCGTGCACGCCACGCCGTCCCAGATCGAGGCCGCGAACGCGGTGGGCGTGCTGCTGTCGCCGCCCGGCCACCAGCCGACCGTCCCCGGCTCGGACGAGCCGACGGTGCCGCGCGGGGTGTCCACCTCCGGCATGGACGGCGGTTCGCTGGTGCCGGGCCAGCCCGAGGACCCCCGCACCATGATGCTCGGCAAGGGCGCGCCGGGTGGTGCCGGTGTGCCCGGCGCGGCCGACCCGACGCAGGTGCTGGCCTCGCAGGGCTCCGTCCCCGGGGCCGCGGACCCGACGGCCGTGCTGCCGCACGCCGCGGACCGGGCCGGTTACTACGGCGCGGTGCCGGCCGGCGCCGCGGACCCGACCGCGGTGCTCCCGCAGAGCGGCCCCGGCGCGTCGGCGGCGGACCGGACCACGGTGATGCCGTCGATGCCGCAGGCAGCCGCGCCCAGCACGCCGGACGGCCCGCATCCGTGGGAGTCGCAGCTTCGGCAGGCGCGGGAACGCGCGGAGCAGACGCAGATCGGCTCCATCGGCGACTTCCCGGTCGAGGACCCGTTCGCCGCCGGGCCGCAGGTCGCCCCGGCCCCCTACCGGCCGCAGCCGCAGCGGCCGCCGCAGCCCGCACCGGGCCGCCCGCAGGCGCGGCGTCAGGCGCAGCCGCCGGTCGCGCCCCCGCCGTACCGGGAGCGTCCGCGCGAGCGCGGTTACGACGAGCGCGGCTACCAGGAGCGCGGGTACGACGAGCGGGGTTATCAGGAGCGTGGCCCCCAGCCCGCGCGTCGTTCTGAGCCGGCGCGCCGTCCCGAGCCCGCGCGCCGCGCACCGGAGCGGGAGCGCGAGCCCGACTACGACCGCACGCCGGAGCGCAGGCCGGAGCGGGCACCCCGTCCGCGCCGCCGGATGCGCATCCCGGGCATGGGCTGCCTGAAGGTGCTGATCTTCCTGGTCGTGGTCGGCTTCCTGGTGTGGGAGTTCTCGCCGCTGCACGGCTGGATCGACCACGTGGTCAACGTCGTCGAGGGCTGGTGGAGCCAGGTCGCCCACTGGTGGCACCAGCTCACCAGCACCGCGAACCAGGTGGACAAGGTGCGCAAGTCCATTCCGAACCTCCCCTCGGGCGGGAACTGACGCAAAGCGGCGGAACGGGTCGCAGGATTGACGATTTGTCGACTCTCAGCGGCTCGTCCACCCCCTGCTGTCCCCCAAACGGCTCCAGGCCGCGTACTTTGGTCGCTGGCGCGGCCATGACTCCCCGGACTTCGGCCGGGGCCCCGCCCTGACAACCAGCCCCAGATCGCGCACGGAGCAGCCTTGGCACGCAAGATCGGTAGCCGCTACACCGCGCACTCGGTGATCGGCCGCGGCTCGGCCGGGACCGTGTGGCTGGGGGAGGGCCCCGAGGGTCCGGTCGCGATCAAGATCCTGCGCGAGGACCTCGCCTCCGACCAGGTCCTGGTCGGGCGCTTCGTCCAGGAGCGCACCGTCCTCACCAGCCTCGACCATCCGCGCGTCGTCGGGGTGCGCGACCTGGTCGTCGACGGCGACGACCTCGCCCTGGTGATGGAGCTGGTCCACGGCAGCGACCTGCGCTCCCGCCTCGACCGCGAGGGCCCGTTCACGCCGCAGGCCGCCGTCTCCGTCGTCGCCGACGTCGCCGAGGGGCTCGCCGCCGCCCACGCCCAGGGCGTCATCCACCGCGACGTGAAGCCCGAGAACATCCTGCTCGACCAGGGTTCCAGCCCCGGTCCGGGCGGGGCGCCGCGGGCCAAGCTCTCCGACTTCGGCATCGCCCGCCTTGTCGACGCCCCGCGCCGCACCCGGGCGACCCGCATCATCGGCACCCCCGACTACCTCGCCCCCGAGATCATCGAGGGCCTGGAGCCGCGCGCCGCCGTCGACATCTACGCCCTCGCCACGGTCCTGTACGAGCTGCTCGCCGGGTTCACCCCGTTCGGCGGCGGCCACACCGGCGCGGTGCTGCGCCGCCACGTCACCGAGTCCGTCCCGCCCCTGCCCGGCCTGCCGGAGCCGCTGTGGAAGGTGCTGGCGCAGTGCCTCGCCAAGGCGCCCGCCTCCCGGTTGCGTGCCGCCGAACTCGCCACCGGCCTGCGGGAGCTGCTGCCCGGCCTCGCCGGGCTGCCCGCGCTGCACATCGCCCACCCGGACGCCCCGGCTGTCACCCCGCTTCCGGGCTACGACGCCGACGACGAGGCCTTCGAGGACGAGGAGGCCACGACGCCGCGTCGACGGCGCGGCTCGGCCGTCCCGCTCGTCCCGGGGAGCGCGCCCGACTCCAGTCGGGAGACCCACACCAATCTGCGCCGCCCCCGCCCCGAGGAGCTGGCCGGCCTCGCCGAGGCGTCCCGGGCCCAGCGCGCGGCGGCGGGACGACGGCCCGGCCTGTCCCCCTCGGGCGCGCAGCGCAGCGGCGCGGGCGGGGCCGCGGCCCGTCGCCGACGGCTCGTCCTGGCCGGTGCGGCCGCGGTCGTGCTCGCCATCGCCTGCGTCGGCGGCTACGCCGCCTTCTCCGGGCCCGACACGACGCGCCACCACGGCAACCCCGGCGACGCCGTGTGGCCCACCGCGTCGACCACGCATGCGGCCGGCCTGCCGAAGGCGCCCGTGGCGGGTGCCACGGACTCCGTCCCGGCCTCGGGGGCCGCGCACCTGCCCGTCTGGGCGGCTTGGACCGACGCCCCCGCTGCTCCCGCGCCGCTGGTCAGCGGCGTCCGCGTGGTCCGGATGGACGGCACGGCCTACGTCTTCGGCACGGACGCGACCGGGGCGATCCGCTACGTGACGCGCAGCGGCGGCTCGTTCGGTCAGTGGGGCAAGCTCACCGGGATACACGTGAGCGGCGAACCGGCGCCCGTGGTCCTGCCCGGTGGCGTACTGCGGCTCTTCGCCACCGGCACCGACGGCCTGATCTACCAGCGCGACTACAGCGGCGGCACGTGGGCGCCGTGGAGTCAGCTGGACGGCCACACCCGCGTCGACTCCCCGCCGGCCGCGGCCGCCACCGGCGACCGTGTCGACCTCGTCGCGCGGATCGGCGGCGACCTGGCGACCACGTCCTACGTCGGCGGCGCGTGGACGGCCTGGGCCGCGGTCTCGACGGTGGGGCAGGTCGCGGGCGACCCGTCGCTGGCCGCCGAGAACGGCGGCAGGGTCGACGCCTTCGTCGCCGCCTCGGCAGGAACGGTCCAGCACACGCAGCTGGCGGACGGCCTCTGGCACACGTACCACGCGGTGAGCGGGGTCACCGGCCGGGCCCGCCCCGAGGCGGTCCAGCTGGACACGGGCGAGATCTACGTCTTCTCCACCGGCCCGGACTACGCCGCCAGCGCCACCGGTGCGACCTGGACCCAGGGCACGCTGCCCTCCGGGCCCGCCTCCGCCTACGCCCCCGGCGCGTACGCGGACTCCGCCGGCGTCACGCTCTTCCGCGTCACGCCGTCGGGTGGCCTGCAGTACACGCACGGGAAGTAGCGCCGCGCCCCTGCGGCACCGGTTGGTTCCCGGCCTGCATTAGGCTTGGCGTGTGGCAGCCATTGATCCTTCCGAAGAGCTCAAGTCGCTCGAGTCGACCATGTCGTCGATCGAGGCAGTCGTCGACCTGGACAGGCTCCGGTCCGACATCGCGGTCTTCGAGGAGCAGGCCGCCGCACCCGACCTGTGGGACGACGTCGACAACGCCCAGAAGGTCACCTCCAAGCTCTCCTACCTCCAGGGCGAGCTGCGCAAGATCGAGACCCTGCGCAGCCGGATCGAGGACCTCGGGGTCCTCTTCGAGCTCGCCGAGGCCGAGGGCGACGCCGACGCGCGCGGCGAGGCCGAGGCCGAGCTGGACTCCGTGCGCAAGTCGGTCCAGGAGATGGAGGTCCGCACCCTCCTCTCCGGCGAGTACGACGCGCGTGAGGCCCTGGTCAACATCCGCGCCGAGGCGGGCGGCATCGACGCCGCAGACTTCGCCGAGCAGTTGATGCGCATGTACCTGCGCTGGGCCGAGCGCCACGGCTACCCGACCGAGGTCTACGACACCTCCTACGCGGAGGAGGCGGGCATCAAGTCAGCGACCTTCGCCGTGAAGGCCCCCTACGCCTACGGCACCCTCTCCGTCGAGCAGGGGACGCACCGCCTGGTGCGCATCTCGCCGTTCGACAACCAGGGCCGGCGTCAGACGTCCTTCGCCGGCGTCGAGGTGCTGCCGGTGGTCGAGTCCAGCGACCACGTGGACATCGACGAGAAGGAGCTGCGCGTCGACGTGTACCGCTCCTCCGGTCCGGGCGGGCAGGGCGTCAACACGACCGACTCGGCGGTGCGCATCACCCACCTGCCGACGGGCATCGTGGTCTCCTGCCAGAACGAGCGCTCGCAGATCCAGAACAAGGCCTCGGCGATGAACGTCCTCCAGGCCAAGCTGCTGGAGCGGCGCCGCCAGGAGGAGCGCGCCGCGATGGACGCGCTCAAGGACGGCGGTAGCTCCTGGGGCAACCAGATGCGCTCCTACGTGCTGCACCCGTACCAGATGGTCAAGGACCTGCGCACCGAGCACGAGGTGAGCAATCCTCAGGCGGTGCTCGACGGCGACCTCGACGGATTCATCGAGGCGGGAATTCGTTGGCGCAAGAACCAGGAGAAGGCGGACGCGTAAGCGGTTGTGAACGCTTCGTAGCATCAGTGAGGGCCCGGTGGTCGCAAGTTGACCACCGGGCCCTCGCCACACCATGCTGACGCCCGAAACCTGAGTGGGGGACAGAACGGAAGGGGCGGGTGTGGCACGCGGACACCGCAGAACGAGCAGCCGCATACGCATTGCCGGTGCCGCGCTGGCGCTGGTCGGAGCCGGCCTGACGATCACCGGGGTGGCCAACGCCAGCATCGTCGACGGACCCGGCGACAACACGACGGTCCCGGGCACCGCCTACGCGGCCGGCACTCCGGACGTCGGTGTGAGCGTCGGCCTGCTCGGCGGCGACAACGGGAACGGCGGGGACAACGGCAACGGCGGAGCCAACGGGAACGGCGGAGCCAACGGCACCGGCGGGGACGACGGCGGCTCCGGCGCCGCCACCCCCACGGACACCGGCTCGGGCGCGCCGAGCACCGGCGCCTCGGCCGCCCCGTCGACCTCGGCGACGGGCTCGTCGAGCACCGGCGGCGTCTCAGTCTCCGCCTCGGCCTCGGCCTCGGCCTCGCCGAGCGTGGGCAGCGCCAGCGGCGGCAGCGGGGGAGGCAGCATGACGCAGGCCCCGGGGCGCACCCAGCTCGCCGAGACCGGGAGCTCCAGCAACACCCCGTTGATCCTCGCGGGCGGCTTCACCTTCGTCCTCGGCGGAGCCGTCTTCCGGTTCGGGCCGAGCGCCGCGAGCAGCCGTAAGCACTGAGTCACCCTGCGTGACAGAGAAGGGCCGGAGCCGATCGTCCGATCGGCTCCGGCCCTTGTCCGTGCGGTCCGTGCGGCCGCGTGCCTCAGGCGAAGGCGTGCCGCGCTATCACCACGCAGGCGATCAGCGCTGCCAGCAGCGCGATCAGCGTCGTGGGGGACAGGGAAGCGAAGAACCCCTGCTGCTGCATCATGCGCGCCCGGCTGGCCCGGCACGTGGGGCAACGCCCCTCGCTCACGGGACCCGAGCAGTTGGCGCACACCAGGCGGTCGAGCGTCATCGCGATCTCCTCCTCTGATGTGCACAACGCAGAACCCAACGAGGTGGGTTCCCTCCACTGTGCCACGTCACGCGCGATCCGGCTGCCCCTTGTCATGGTTTGTCCGCTACTGTCCGTGAACTCCCCCACGATTCCAAGGTGGAACCTGCGGGCTTGCGTCCGCTTCGCGTAGGGTCAGCCCAGCCCTGTCCGCCTACACTGGCCCACCGTGATGCAGCCGTGATCAGATTCGACAACGTCTCCAAGACCTATCCCAAGCAGAACCGTCCGGCGCTGGACAACGTCTCGCTGGAGATCGAGAAGGGTGAGTTCGTCTTCCTGGTCGGATCCTCCGGCTCCGGCAAGTCGACGTTCCTGCGCCTGATCCTCCGTGAGGAGCGCCCGAGCACGGGCGAGGTCCACGTCCTCGGAAAGGACCTGGCCAAGCTCTCCAACTGGAAGGTGCCGCACATGCGGCGCCAGTTGGGGACGGTCTTCCAGGACTTCCGCCTGCTGCCCAACAAGACCGTCGGCCAGAACGTGGCCTTCGCGCTCGAGGTGATCGGCAAGCCCCGCGGGACCATCAAGAAGGTGGTGCCCGAGGTGCTCGAGCTGGTCGGCCTCGCCGGCAAGCAGGACCGCATGCCGGGAGAGCTGTCCGGTGGTGAGCAGCAGCGTGTGGCCATCGCCCGCGCGTTCGTGAACCGCCCGATGCTCCTGATCGCGGACGAGCCCACCGGTAACCTCGACCCGCAGAACTCCGTCGGCATCATGAAGCTGCTGGACCGGATCAACCGGACCGGCACCACGGTGCTGATGGCCACCCACGACCAGGCCATCGTCGACCAGATGCGCAAGCGCGTCATCGAGTTGGACCAGGGCCACCTGGTCCGCGACCAGTCCCGCGGCGTCTACGGCTACCAGCACTGAGTTAGGACACATCAATGCGAGCCCAATTCGTCATGGCGGAGATCTGGATCGGTCTCCGCCGAAATCTGACGATGACCATCGCCGTGATCGTGAGCGTCGCCCTGTCGCTCTCCCTGGTCGGTGCGGCCATGTTGCTGAACTCCCAGGTCAACCAGATGAAGGGTTACTGGGGCGACAAGGTCGAGGTGTCGATCTACTTCTGCAACAAGAACAACCAGAAGAACACCAAGGACACCCCCAACTGCGCCTCGGGTGAGGCCACTCAGGCGCAGATCGACGCGGTGCACTCCCAGCTGGACAAGAACCCGCTGGTGCAGAAGGTCTACACGGAGACGCCGGCCCAGGCCGTCGTGAACTTCAAGAAGCAGTTCCCCGACTCGCCGTTGGCTCCGTACGTCACCCCCGACTCCTTCAACAACTCCCTGCGGGTCAAGCTGACCAACCCCTCGCTGTACCAGGAGGTGGCCAGTCAGGTCGAAGGACAGCCGGGCGTGGCCAAGGTCGACGACCAGAGCGCCGTGCTGAAGCCGCTGTTCAACCTCATGAACACGGCGCAGTGGGTGGCCCTGGCCATCATGGTGATCATGTTCGGCGTGACGCTGCTGCTGATCGTCAACACCGTCCGTGTCTCGGCGTTCAGCCGTAAGCGCGAGACGGGCATCATGCGACTGGTCGGTGCGTCCAACTTCTACGTGCAGATGCCGTTCATCGCGGAGGCGGCCTTCGCCGCCGTCGTGGGCGCGGTGCTGGCCTCCGGCATGATCGCCGTGGGCAAGTTCGTGCTGATCGACATGGTGCTGAAGAAGCAGATCACGCTGATCAGCTTCATCGGTTGGGGACCGGTGATCCAGGTGATGCCGTTGCTGGTGGTCATCGGCGTCGGCATGTCCTCACTGGCGGCGGTGCTGACCCTGCAGAAGTACCTGAAGGTCTGACGATCCGACGCTGAGACCATCGGACGAGGCCACAAGCCCCGGAAGCGATACTGCTTCCGGGGCTTTTCGTCGGGAAGGGGCTGGTGTGACGGGCTGTCGGCTCTAGACTGTTCTGCCATGTCACCATCGCGCCCGGTCATCCGCCTCCAGCTGGCGCTGGCGCTGGTGTTCGCGGCGGTCTGTGCGATCGGCGCCGGAACCGGCGCCTGGGGCACCGAAGGTGGCGCCGTGACGACCGCCGCGCCGCGGCACGGCGGCGCCGGCGACGCGGTCCACGACCGCTGGACCGCGGACTACACCGCCCAGCAGTTCGCCGCCTACAGCGAGGAGCTGGACGGCCACTACGTCGGCGTCGGGCTCTGGTTGGCGCGTTCGGCGCAGGGCGTGGTCACCGTCACGCGCACACTGCCCGACAGCCCCGCCGCCCTCGCCCACCTGCAGGCCGGGGACCGGCTGACCGCCGTCGACGGCACGGGGGTCGACGGCCGTCCGGTCACCCAGGTCGTGGCGCTGCTGCGCGGCGGCGCGGCCGGGCGGGTCGGCTCGTCGGTGTCGCTGCTGCTCCAACGCGGAACGCGGCACTGGACGGTGGAGCTGCGGCGGGAGGTGCTCGACGAGGACGACGTCCGCGTCGACCATCCCGAGGGCGGGGTGACCCGCATCAGCATGGACGCCTTCACCGTCGGCGCCTCCGAGCAGGTGCAGGCCGCCGTGCACCAGGCGCGGCTGCACACGGCCGGGGGCGTGCGCGGCATCCTCCTGGACCTTCGTGGCAACTCCGGCGGCCTGGTGGCCGAGGCGGTCGCGACCGCCTCCGTCTTCCTCGACGGCGGTCCGGTGGCCCGCTACCAGCCGGCGGCCGGCGGCCCGGAGCAGACGCTCACGGCCGCGCCGGGCGGCGACACCACGACGCCGCTGGTGGTCCTGGTCGACGGCGGCACGATGAGCGCGGCGGAGCTCGTCACCGGTGCGCTGCGGGACCGCGGGCGCGCGGTGGTCGTCGGCCAGCCCACGTTCGGCAAGGGCGCGGTGCAGGAGCCGCAGACGCTGACGGACGGCGTGGTCCAGGAGCACACCGTCGGCCACTACCTCACCCCCTCCGGCGCCTCGCCCGAGGGCCAGGGCATCCAGCCGGACGTCGTGGTCCCGCCGGCGGCGAGCCCGCAGGCGGCCGAGGACACCGCGCTGACGGTGCTGAACGATCTCGGCGGCGGGAACGGGCCGTAGCGTCGTCCGGGCAGCAGCCCCGGGCGTGGCCTGCCGGATAAGGCTGTGCCGAAGGGCGGGCCGAAGTGCGAGAATGTCCGGCACTATGGCGAAGAAGAAAGACGACCCGCGCAACAAGCTCATCGCCTCCAACAAGAAGGCGCGGCACGACTACAACATCATCGACGAGTACGAGTGCGGCATGGTCCTCATGGGCACCGAGGTGAAGTCCCTGCGGGAGGGGCGGGCCTCCCTCGTCGACGGCTTCGCCGAGGTGAGCGGCGGCGAGGTCTGGCTCCACAACGTGCACATCATGGAGTACGCGCAGGGCACGTGGACCAACCACGCGGCCCGCCGCAAGCGCAAGCTGCTGCTGCACCGCTACGAGATCCACAAGCTGGAGCAGAAGCTGAAGGAGACGGGTTTCACCCTGGTCCCGCTCTCCATCTACTTCAAGGACGGGCGCGCGAAGATCAACCTCGCCGTGGCCCAGGGCAAGAAGCTGCACGACAAGCGGCAGACGCTGCGCGAGAAGCAGGACCGCCGCGAGACCGACCGCGCGCTGGCGGCCGCCCGACGTCGCCAGGGGTAGGCACGGCGTAATGAACTGGACCGTGGTGTCGCGGTAGCCGTACCATGGACACTGCTCAGGGCGGTCCCCACCGCTCCGGAGTGGCCTCGAAGGAGGCCTTGACAACTGAAGAGCACACCCACATGGGGGTGATCGGTTTCGACTGGGGATGTCGAGGCAGAGGAAGCGAGCCGAGGAACGCGGCAATGATCTCGTTAACCACGGGCCGCAAAAAAATAATCGCCAACTCTAAGCGCGAGTCCTTCGCGCTCGCCGCCTGAGCGAGTACCGAAGGTGTCAGACCGGGCGCGTCCCCGTCCCGGATCCTGGCATAATCTAGGGGACTCCACCGTCCGACCCGGTCACGGGGTCGTGCGGAAAATCCAACAGTGACTGAGCCCGTCGGACAGCTTGTCTGCGTGACTGCCGGGGCCGAGAAAATCACAGCAGACTGCGCTCGGAGAAGCTCTGGTTCCGCACCACAGGACGCGGGTTCGATTCCCGCCACCTCCACACCACGCATCACCAAAAGATGCGACCCATGTGTAGGAAAAGCCGCCCGTTCCGACGGGCGGCTTTTCTGCGTTCCGGGTCCGGAATCTCAGGTCTGCCGTGTCAGCGCCTGGCGGGCCTCACTCAGGGCGAGGGGCCAGTCGAAGCCCGGGGTGTCGTCCTGGCCCGGCGCGGTCGTGCTCTCCGGCACGACGATGCGCGCGCCGGCCGTGTGCAGGGTTTCCAGGGAGCGCGCGTACTGCGGGTGCGCGGCCAGTGCGGAGTTGACGCAGGGGAGGGCGACGGTGGGAATGCCCCGACCGAGGGCCTCGGCCGCGTAGCCGACGACGAAGGAGTCGGTGAGGCCGAGCGCCCACCGGTTGATCGTGTTGAAGGTGGCCGGGGCGAGCAGCACCACGTCGGCGGTGGGCCAGACGTCCTCCTGGCCCGGCAGCTTGTAGTGCGCGCGGACGGGGGCGCCGGTCAGCGCCTCCAGGCCCGCGAGGTACGGGTGCAGCCAGCCGGCGGCGGTCGGGGTGAGCCCGAGGCACACCCGCCAGCCGGCGGCCTGGGCCTGCTCGACGGCCGAGGTGATGGTGAGCACGGGTTGCGCGCCGGTACCGAAGAGATAGAGGACGGGTTGATCGCCTGTCATGGCCCTCACCCAACAGGGGAACAGGTGCAACGTGCAAGCGGGCCGGAGCTCCCGCCGCTCCGGCCCGAGGTGCACGCCACCGGTTCAGGCCACGGGGGCGTCGAAGTCGATCGGGTAGCGGAACTGCCAGGCGCGGCTCTCGGGCTTCGCCAGCTTGAACATCGTCGGCAGCAGCGCGTCGCGGATCACCCGTGCGACCGGGCCCGCGGCCTTGCGGGAGTTGGTGCGGGCGGTCTCCTTGATGATCCGCTCCACCCGCGGGCGGCGCAGCTCCTCGTAGCGGGCGAGCGCCTGCGGCAGCGGCAGGTCGCGCAGGCAGCGGGCGAGCTGGACCGCGCTCTCCGCGGCCAGCGAGGCGCCCTGGCCGGAGCTGGAGGAGGGAGCGTGCGCGGCGTCCCCGGTCAGGACCATCCGGCCGCGGCTCCAGGCGACCCGGCTGGTCTTCGTCGGCAGCGGCATGTTCTCCGCACTGCCGGCGAAGAGCATCGTCTCCGGGTCGGTGGCCGCGAGCATCCGGGCGGCCGGGGTGTTGTCGTCCGCGCACATCTGCCGCAGGTGCTCCAGCCAGTAGGCCGCGCCGCGCTCGCGCTGCTCGCTGACCGAGAGCGGCTGCGGCACGGGCAGGTTGATGAACCAGATGCCGGTGCCGTCGGGAAAGACCTGCCAGGCGAAGAAGCAGCGCTTGCCGAAGGTCATGTGCATCCAGCCCTCGGTGGCCGGGACGTCGGTGACGGTGACCATGGCGCCGAACCCGGCGGTGCCGGCGAACTGCGGTGCGGGGGCGGCCGGGTCGATGAGGCGGCGGACGGTGGAGCGCAGGCCGTCGGCGCCGATCAGCACGTCGGCGGTGGCCGTGCTGCCGTCCTCGAACCGGGCGGTGACGCCGTCGGCGTCCTCGCTCGCGTCGACGATGCGCTTGCCGTAGACGGTGCTGATGCCGCGCTCCTCGGCGGCCCGCCGCAGCGCGCCGAACAGCTCGGCACGCATCACGAAGCGGGTTGGGTCGATGCCGGGCAGGGTGCCGAAGCGGGCCAGCGTCTTGCCGTTCCAGCTGTGCAGGACGAGGCCGTTGGTCGGCGTGCTGACGGCGCGGACCGCGTCGCCGACGCCGATCGCGTCGAAGGCCTGGACGCCGTTGGGCGACAGACCCATGCCGCCGCCGACGTTCTCGGCCGGACCGTCGTAGGCCTCGAAGATCGTCGCCTTGATGCCCGCCTGCTCGAGGGCCATCGCGGTGACGGGGCCGGCGATACCGCCGCCGACGACCAGTGCGGAGCGAACCTTGCCAGTCTTGGTGTCCATGGATTGATAGTCGCACTGAAACTAGTTTCTTGTCAACTACTGGCGTTGCGAGTAGCGCCGTCGTCCGGCGCACCTAGGGTGGAATCCATGGCGACCCCTAAGCTCAACGACCGCGCTCTCAATCGGGCATTGATGGCGCGTCAACTTCTTCTGGCGCGCGAGGAGCGCTCCGTGCTGGAGGTCGTCCGGCACCTGGTCGGGATGCAGTCGCAGATCCCGCTCAACCCCTACACGGCCCTGTGGTCCCGCCTCACCGGCTTCGACGCGGCGGAGGCCTCGGCCCTGCTCGCCGGGCGGGAGACCGTCCGGCTCTCGACGCTGCGCGGGACGATCCACCTCCACGACGTGGACGACGCCCTGCAGCTGCGCGCCTTCTGCCAGGGCGTGCACGAGGCGACCCCGTTCGGGGAGCGGGTGGTCTTCCGCAGACAGCTCGCCGGGATCGAGCCGGAGGAGCTGTGGGCGGCGGGGCGCGCGCTGCTGGAGGAGGCGCCGCGGACGACCGCCGCGCTGGGGAAGGCGCTGGCCGAGCGGTTCCCCGGGTACGAGCCGAGCGCGCTGAGCACCGCCGTCCGGTACAAGCTGTCCCTGGTGCAGGTCACTCCGCGTGGGGAGTGGGGGCGCAGCCAGGCGCCGACGCTGACCACCGTCGAGGCGTGGCTCGGACGCCCCCAACGGACCCCGGACGCGACCGCCGTCGAGGCCCTGGTGGTGCGGTATCTCGCCGCCTTCGGGCCCGCGAGCGTCCAGGACATGCAGGCCTGGTGCGGGGTCACCCGGCTCGGGGAGGTCTTCGAGCGGCTGCGGCCGGACCTCGTCGTCCTCGCTGACGCGACGACCGGCCGCGAGCTGTTCGACCTGCCCGACGCGCCGCGGCCCGACCCGGAGACGCCCGCGCCGCCGCGCTTCCTGCCGGACTACGACAACGTGCTCATCGGGCACGAGAACCGGGCCCGGGTGCTGGACGACGAGGCGAGGGTACGGCTGTTCGTCAACAACAACGGCTACCGGCCCTCGGTCCTGGTCGACGGGCGGGTCGCCGGCGCGTGGTCCCTCGTCAAGGGCCGACGCAAGGACGACCCGGCGGTCCTGGACGTCGAGCTTTTCGCCCGCGGGGGTGTCCGGGTGCCGGGCGAGGTACGGGACCAGGTCGAGGCGGAGGCCGCCGACCTGCTGACTTTCCTCACCCCGGAGGCGTCCGCAGGGGAGGTGCACCTCCACTGAGGCGGGGTACAGGGCGTAGGATCAACAGTTCCCTTTTTCGGAAGGGAACCGCACCAGCCCACGATGGACCAGAGGGGAACCCTTGGCCTCGCCCACCCGCCCGACCGCCGAGTCCCAGTCGAGCGACCACAGAGCCGACCCGACGCCGACCGACCACGCGACCCTGCTCGCCAGGGAGATCGCGGTGGAGCAGGCGCACCTCGACACGGTCTACCGGCGCCTCGGCGAGAAGCTCGCCGAGGCGGAGTTCCTGCTCGACGACGCCAACCGCAAGTTCATGGCCGGCACGCCGGGCGCGCTGGCCGAGCGCGACGCGCAGGTCTACCAGGCCGGACGGCACCTCCAGCGGCTGACGAACGAGTTCGAGGACTTCCTCTTCGGGCGGATCGACTTGCAGCAGCCGGACCGTCCGGAGGAGGACGGCTTCCCCTCGCAGACCCCGCTCGACCCGGCGGATCCGAACATCGCGGAGACCCTGCACGTCGGCCGGATGGGGGTGCTCGACGCCGAGTACGGGCCCCTGGTCATCGACTGGCGCGCGCCGGCCGCCGCGCCGTTCTACCGGGCCACTCCGCGCCAGCCGGGACGGGTCGTGCGCCGCCGCGTCATCCGCTCGCGCGGCCGCAAGGTGCTGGGCGTCGAGGACGACCTGCTCCGCCCCGACCTGGAGCCGCGTATCGACGGGCAGCCCCTCGCCGTCGTCGGCGACGGCGCGCTGATGGCGACGCTCGGCCGGGCCCGCGGGCACTCCATGCGCGACATCGTCTCCTCCATCCAGCAGGAACAGGACGAGGTCATCCGCGCCCAGGCCGCCGGGGCGACCCTGGTCACCGGCGGTCCCGGTACCGGCAAGACGGCCGTGGCCCTGCACCGCGCCGCCTACCTGCTCTACCACGACCGCCGCCGCTACGCGGGCGGCATCCTCGTGGTCAGCCCGACCCCGCTGCTCGTCTCCTACACCGAGGGCGTGCTGCCGGCGCTGGGCGAGGAGGGCCAGGTCGCCATCCGCGCCATCGGCGGCCTGCTCGACGGCGAGGACGCCGACCGCTACGACACCCCCGAGACGGCCCGGATCAAGGGCTCCTCGCGGATGCTGCCGCTGCTGCGCCGCGCCGCCCGGGCCGGCCTCGACGGCCCGGACACCCCGTCCGGGCTGCGCGTCGTGGCCCAGGGCGAGGTGCTGCGGCTGGACGCGGACGCGCTGCGCAACCTGCGCCGCACCGTCCTCGGCGGCACCACCCCTGTCAACCTGCTGCGCCCGCGCGCCCGGCGGTCGCTTCTGGACGCGCTGTGGACGCGATTGCTGCGCGGCCGCCCGGCGCCCGCCGACCGCTACGAACGCGAGGAGCTCCAGCGGCAGCGCGAGAGCTTCGACGAGTACGTGGCTGACGAGGACGCCTTCCTCGACTTCCTGGACGCCTGGTGGCCCGCGGTCACTCCGCGCCGGGTGCTCGCCGTCCTCGCCGACCAGCGGCGGCTGGGCGGCCTCGCCCGCGGCGCCTTCAGCCGCGCCGAGCTGCGGCTGCTCTCCGACTCCTGGAAGCACCTGGACCGGCAGGGTCGCGGCGGCGTCTCCGTCGCCGACGTGGCGCTGCTGGACGAGCTGAACACGCTGCTGGGCGAGCCCTATCGGCCGCGGGTGCGCGAGGTGGACCCGACGGACCTGCTGACCGGCCTGGACGAGGTCACCGTCTACGGGGACCGACAGCGCCGCGAGCAGGAGCAGCGCGCCGCCGCGGCCGCCGAGCGCCGCGACTACGCGCACGTCATCGTGGACGAGGCGCAGGACCTGACGCCCATGCAGTGGCGCATGGTCGGCCGCCGAGCCCGCAACGCGACCTGGACCATCGTCGGCGACCCGGCGCAGTCCTCGTGGATCGACCCGGCCGAGGCGCAGGCCGCGATGGACGAGACGCTGGCCGGGAAGCCGCGCCGCCGGTTCACGCTGACCACCAACTACCGCAACCCGGCGGAGATCGCCGACGTCGCCTCGCGCATCCTGGCGCAGGCCGCCCCCGGGACGGAGCCGCCGGTCGCGGTGCGCTCCACGGGCGTGCAGCCGCGCTTCGCCGCGGTCGCGGTCGAGGACGGGCTCGGCGACGCCGCCCGCGCGGAGGTGCGGCGGCTGCTGGACGAGGTCGAGGGCACCGTCGGCATCGTCGTGCCGATGGACCGGCGCGAGGAGGCGCGGGCCTGGATCACGGGTCTGGGCGAGCGCGCGGTCGCGCTCGGCAGCCTGGAGGCCAAGGGCCTGGAGTACGACGCCACGGTCGTCGCCGACCCGTCCGGGATCGCGGGGGAGTCGGAGGCCGGCCTGCGGGTCCTGTACGTGGCGCTGACCCGTGCGACGCAGCGGCTCACCGTCCTCAGCGGTCCGCTGGACCTGCCGGACGCGGCGGGCGTCCCGGCGCTGCTGCACGGCTGACACCGTCTGACGGGCAATCATGCAGAAGGGGCTCCCCACCGGTGCGGTGGGGAGCCCCTTCTGATGTTCCGTTCAGTGCGACACCGACCCGCCATGCTCGCCTCGCGGCAAGTGGTCCCTCTGAGGGACGAAGGTTGGGCCCGGGGGCTTGGATCGAGCCGGTGTCGCACAGCCAGAGTAACAAACGCCTCCTGGAACGCATTCCCCTCCGGCGAAGAAGCCGCTCCGTGGAACTGTATTTCCGCCTACTGACAAGTAGGTGCGACCATCGGAGCGACTCCATATGTTGCGCGGTACAGGAAGAAGGCAGCGTCGATGACGGCGGTTCCCAGTGTCTCCAACTCGATCACGGTGCGGCTGGAGGTCCCGGCCCGTGGCAACGCGGTGAGCCAGATCACCACCTCGGTGGAGTCCTCCGGCGGCACGGTGACCGGCCTCGACGTCACCGCTTCCGGCCTGGAGTCGCTGCGCATCGACGTCACCATCGCCGCCACCTCCGTCGCGCACGCCGAGGAGATCGTCGAGAAGCTGCGCACGATCGAGGGCATCACCATCGGCAAGGTGTCCGACCGGACCTTCCTGATGCACCTCGGCGGCAAGATCGAGATGTCCTCGAAGCTGCCGATCCGCAACCGCGACGACCTGTCGATGATCTACACCCCCGGTGTCGCCCGGGTCTGCATGGCCATCGCGGAGAACCCCGACGACGCCCGCCGCCTCACCATCAAGCGCAACAGCGTCGCCGTCGTCACCGACGGCTCCGCCGTGCTCGGGCTCGGCAACATCGGCCCCAAGGCCGCGCTGCCGGTCATGGAGGGCAAAGCGGCCCTGTTCAAGCGCTTCGCCGGCATCGACGCCTGGCCGATCTGCCTGGACACCCAGGACAGCGACGAGATCGTCGCCATCGTCAAGGCCATCGCCCCCGGCTTCGCGGGGATCAACCTGGAGGACATCTCGGCGCCGCGCTGCTTCGAGATCGAAGCCCGCCTGCGCGAGGCCCTCGACATCCCCGTCTTCCACGACGACCAGCACGGCACCGCCATCGTCGTCCTGGCCGCGCTGATGAACGCGCTGGAGGTGGTTGGCAAGCACATCGGCGACGTCCGCGTGGTGATGTCCGGCGCGGGCGCGGCCGGCACCGCGATCCTCAAGCTGCTGATGGCGGCCGGCATCCGCCACGCCACCGTCGCGGACGTGCGCGGCGTGGTCCACCTCGGCCGCGACGACCTCAACGACTCGCTGCGCTGGATCGCCGAGAACACCAACCGCAGCAACCGGACCGGCTCGCTCAAGGAGGCCGTGCGCGGGGCCGACGTCTTCATCGGCGTCTCCGCGCCGAACGTGCTCGACGGCGAGGACATCGCCGCCATGGCCGACGACGCCATCGTCTTCGCGCTGGCCAACCCGGACCCGGAGGTCGACCCGGCCGTCGCCCGGCAGACCGCCGCCGTCGTCGCGACCGGCCGCAGCGACTTCCCGAACCAGATCAACAACGTGCTGGTCTTCCCCGGCGTCTTCCGCGGCCTGCTGGACGCGCAGAGCCGCACCGTCAACACCGAGATGATGCTGGCCGCGGCCCGTGCGCTGGCGGCGACGGTGGGCGCGGAGGAGCGCAACGCGAACTACATCATCCCGTCCGTCTTCCACGCCGACGTGGCCAAGACCGTCGCCGCGGCGGTCCGCGACGCGGCGATCGCGGCGGGCACCGGCCAGGCCCCGAGCAGCGGCGCGAGCGAGACCGGGACCTTTCCGATCATCTCGGGCTGAGTCCGGCGCCCGACCGGCCCGCCGAGCGTTCACCTCTACCCGGGTGGAGCAGCGTCCGACGACAGGCTGACCTGCGTTTGGGGCCACCGGACCGCAACCGATACGGTGTGCCCCGGCGCGTCGTTTACGACACTTCCGGAAACGTCCGCCTAGAGTGACCGGCGGGAGTCCCATGAGCGCACGCGGGAGCGTGGCGCTGTTCGTGTGACTCTCGCGGGTGCCGGATTCGCTTTCCCGGCGGGAGTGGGGGCAGGATTCGTGCTCAGGCACACCCCCATCGCCTGTCGGGACGCCATCGCAGCCAGCGCAGGCTGCTCGATGGCTCGGCTCGGCAGCCGAGGCGGCGGTCCTCCGGGGCAGCCGAGGATCGCAACGCGACAGACCACAATGGAGTACACATGAACCGCAGTGAGCTGGTGGCCGCTCTCTCCGAGCGCGCCGAGGTGACCCGCAAGGACGCCGACGCCGTCCTGGCGGCCTTCGCCGACATCGTCGGCGACGTCGTCGCCAAGGGCGACGAGAAGGTCACCATCCCCGGCTTCCTGACCTTCGAGCGCACCCACCGTGCCGCTCGTACCGCCCGCAACCCGCAGACCGGCGACCCGATCCAGATCCCGGCCGGCTACAGCGTCAAGGTCTCCGCGGGCTCGAAGCTGAAGGATGCCGCCAAGGGCAAGTGATCCGGACGCCGGAGCCCCCACCACCAAGGGGGCCCGGCGCCGTGTCGCCGAGCCGGTCACCCCGCAGCTGCGGGGCGGCCGGCTCGCCTCGTTCAAGGCGCTGGTTGACTGGTCCCCGGCCCGAGGAGCCTCAGGGCCGGTCCAGCCCGGGAGGGGTCTCGGATGTCATCCGACGAGTTCGCGTCGATCGTGCGTTTCCTGTCCTCGTTCGCCCGCCGTCAGGCCGCATGGACGGAGGACTTCCCCGGCGGATTCGCGGTCCGCAACGGCGCGTACGCGCGCTCGCACGACAACAACCAGCTGTTCGTCGACTCCGCGACCGAGCCCGCCCTGCTGGCGGCCCGCGCGGACGCGCTGCTCGACGGCCTCGACCACCGCAGGATCACCGTGCTGACGGACGCCGAGGCGAGGGCCTGCGCGCCTGCGTTGACCGCCGTCGGATACGACCACGCCCCCGAGCTGGTGATGGTCCACCGCGGCCCGCGCCCCGCACCGGCCGTGCCTGCCGAGTCCGTGGCCCTGGACGACCTGCGCGAGCCCCTGGAGCGCCAGCTGCGCGGCTGGATGCCGCACGCGGACGAGGAGACCATCGCCCACCTCGCCGCCCGCCGCGCCGCGCGCCTGGGCGGCGCGCCCGAGGTCCTCTTCCTCGCCGCCCGTGCCGACGACGGCGCGGTGGCCTCCTGGGCCGACCTCTACCAGGACCGCGCCGCCGGCGTCGCCCAGCTGGAGGACCTCGTCACCGCCGACGACCACCTGCGGGCGGGCCACGCCGGGACCGTCCTCGCCACCGCACTGCACCGCGCGGCCGACGCGACGACCTTCTTCCTCATCGCGGAGCCGGACGACTGGCCGCAGCAGTGGTACGGACGCAGCGGCTTCGTGCCGGTCGGGCACATCCACGTCTTCACGCGCCGGGCGTGACGACGCCGAAGCGCCGCTGCGCACGTACGGGCAGTACGTGCGCAGCGGCGCGTCGAAGGGGCGGTCGTCGAGAACCTGTCGGGCCGTCCGTCCGGACGGCCCGCGTCAGGCCGCCGTCGCCGGGAGCTCGATCTGGGCGCCCAGCGCCCGGAGCTTGTCCATGAAGTTCTCGTAACCGCGGTTGATCAGGTCGATGCCGTGGACGCGCGAGGTGCCCTGCGCCGCCAGCGCGGCGATCAGGTAGGAGAAGCCGCCGCGCAGGTCCGGGATGACCAGCTCCGCGCCCTGCAGCTTGGAGGGGCCGGAGACGACCGCGGAGTGCAGGAAGTTGCGCCGGCCGAAGCGGCACGGCGTCCCGCCCAGGCACTCGCGGTAGAGCTGGATGTGCGCGCCCATCTGGTTCAGCGCCGAGGTGAAGCCGAGGCGGGACTCGTAGACCGTCTCGTGGACGATGGACAGGCCGGAGGCCTGCGTCAGCGCGACGACCAGCGGCTGCTGCCAGTCGGTCTGGAAGCCGGGGTGGACGTCCGTCTCCAGGGCGATGGCCTTGAGCTCGCCGCCGGGGTGCCAGAAGCGGATGCCCTCGTCGTCGACCGCGAACGCGCCGCCGACCTTCCGGAAGGTGTTGAGGAAGGTCATCATCTCCAGCTGCCGCGCGCCGTGCACGTAGATGTCGCCGTGCGTCGCCAGCGCCGCGCACGCCCAGGAGGCCGCCTCCAGGCGGTCCGGCAGGGCGCGGTGGTTGTAGCCGCCGAGGCGGTCCACACCGGTGATGAGGATGGTGCGGTCGGTGCCCATGGAGATGATCGCGCCCATCTTCTGCAGCACGCAGATCAGGTCCACGATCTCCGGCTCGATGGCCGCGTTGCGCAGCTCGGTGACGCCCTCCGCCAGCACGGCGGTCAGCAGGACCTGCTCGGTCGCGCCCACCGACGGGTACGGCAGCTCGATCTTGCAGCCGCGCAGCCGCTGGGGAGCGCTCAGCTCGGTGCCCTGCGGGTGCTTCTCGATGACCGCGCCGAACTGACGCAGCACGTCGAAGTGGAAGTCGACCGGCCGGCCGCCGATGTCGCAGCCGCCCAGGCCCGGGATGAAGGCGTGGCCGAGCCGGTGCAGCAGCGGGCCGCAGAACAGGATCGGGATGCGCGAGCTGCCGGCGTGCGCGTCGATGTCGGCGACGTTCGCGCGCTCGACGTAGGTCGGGTCGAGCACCAGCTCGCCCTCCTCCTCGCCGACGCGGACGGTGACGCCGTGGAGCTGGAGCAGGCCGCGCACGACCTTGACGTCGCGGATGTCCGGAACGTTGCGCAGCCGGCTCGGTTCGTGACCCAGCAGGGCCGCCACCATGGCCTTGGGCACGAGGTTCTTCGCGCCGCGGACACGGATCTCACCCTCCAGCGGCGTTCCGCCGTGGACGATCAGGACGTCGTCGGTCATGTTCTCGCGATCCTGGGGGGTCTGGGGAGTCGGATGGTCGAAGAGTGCGCATGGGTGCACGCACCCTGAGAGATGGTAATGGTCCTGCCCACGGTTCCTTTCCGCCCCCGAAACCCTTCGCCCCTGGCCGGACGGCGGATGCGGGGTGGCGGGCTGTGCGCAAGGTCACGGGAGGCCGCGCGTACGCGCGCGTTCGAGTGCCCTACGCGGGCCCGGTGCGGGATCATGTCTGGCATGACGGTGCCCGTCTCGCTCACCGGACGTCTGCTCGTGGCTACTCCGGCCATGACCGATCCCAACTTCGACCGTGCCGTGGTCCTGCTGCTCGACCACGACACGGAGGGTTCGCTCGGGGTCGTGCTGAACCGGCCGACGCCGGTCGAGGTGGGTGCGGTGCTGGAGTCCTGGGCCGATCTCGCGGGGGAGCCGTCGGTGATCTTCCAGGGCGGACCGGTCGGCCTGGACTCCGCACTCGCGCTGGCCGTCGTCCCCGGGGAGCAGGGCGAGGACGAGGTGCTGGGCTGGCGCCGGGTGCACGGGGCGATCGGCCTGGTGGACCTGGAGGCGCCCCCGGAGCTGCTGGTCGGAGAGCTGGGCGGGCTGCGGGTCTTCGCCGGTTACGCGGGCTGGGCCCCGGGCCAGCTGGAGGACGAGCTGCGCCAGGGCGCCTGGTTCCTGGTGGACTCCGAGCCCGGCGACGTCTCGGCGCCGGCCCCGGAGCGCCTGTGGCGCGCGGTGCTGCGCCGGCAGCGGGGCGAGCTGGCACTGGTGGCGACGTACGCGGACGACCCCAGCCTGAACTGACCTCGGCGCGGTCGCTGCCGTGATTTCGCCGGCGACCGGAATCACGTCGGAGGGCTGGACCGTTCCGCAACGGCCCGAACTAGACTTGGCCGGCATGAGCACCCTTGAGCCCGAGCGCGCGACCGGTACCGGCACCCTGATCGAGGAGGTCCCGCAGACCTCCCACGGCGACGGCGATCACGAGCGGTTCGCGCACTACGCCGACAAGAACAAGATCATGGAGAGCGCGCTGAGCGGCACGCCCGTGGTCGCGCTCTGCGGCAAGGTCTGGGTGCCCAGCCGCGACCCGAAGAAGTACCCGGTCTGCCCCCTCTGCAAGGAGATCTGGGAGGGCATGGACGGCAAGGGCAAGGACAAGGGCGGCAAGGACAAGTAGTCCCTCCGTCCAGTCCCTCCGTCCGGGCGGTGACGGGCTCAGTGGTCTAGTCCTCAGGTGGGACGGCGGGCAGGATGAGGTCATGGACCTCATCCCCGCACCGCTGTCCCTCGCCCAGCCCGACGGATCCGCCGCCTACGACCTCACCACCGCCACCGCTCTGGACGGCGGCGCGGGCACCGAGTCCGTCGCGGCCTGGCTGCGCGCGGAGCTCGGTGCGGCCACGGGCCTGCCGCTGCTGCCCGGCCCGGCCGGCATCACCCTGGCCCTGGACGGGAGCCTCGCCGCGGAGGGCTACCGGCTCGTCGTCGACGCCGACGGCGTCCGCCTGAGCGGCGGCAGCGCCGCCGGGCTGTTCTGGGGCGCGCAGACCCTGCGCCAGCTGCTCGGCCCGCGGGCCTACCGCCGCGGCGCGGTCACGCCGGACGGCTGGTCGCTCCCTCACGTCGTCGTCGACGACGCCCCCCGCTTCGGCTGGCGCGGTCTGCTGCTCGACGTCGCCCGGCACTTCCTGCCCAAGGCGGACGTGCTGCGCTACCTCGACCTCATGGCCGCGCACAAGCTCAATGTGCTGCACCTGCATCTGACCGACGACCAGGGCTGGCGCGTCGAGATCCGCCGCTATCCCCGGCTCACCGAGGTCGGCTCCTGGCGCGAGCGCTCCATGGTCGGCTTCCGCGACGGCGGGCGCCGCGACGACCGCCCCCACGGCGGCTACTACACCCAGGACGACCTGCGCGAGATCGTCGCCTACGCCGCCGCCCGGCACATCACCGTCGTCCCCGAGATCGACATCCCCGGCCACTCGCAGGCGGCGATCGCCGCCTACCCCGAACTCGGCAACCACGACGTCGTCGACACGACGGCGCTGCGGACCTTCACCGACTGGGGCGTCAACCCCAACGTGCTGAACGTCGAGGACGGCACGCTGCGGTTCTACGAGCACGTGCTGGAGGAGGTGCTGGAGCTCTTTCCCTCCGCCTTCGTCCACCTCGGCGGCGACGAGTGCCCCAAGCAGCAGTGGCGCGCGAGCGGGGCCGCGCAGGCGCGCATCAAGGAGCTGGGCCTCGCCGACGAGGACCAGCTGCAGAGCTGGTTCATCCGTCACTTCGACCGCTGGCTCGCGGAGCGGGGCCGCAGGCTGATCGGGTGGGACGAGATTCTGGAGGGCGGGTTGGCCGTGGGGGCCGCGGTCTCGTCGTGGCGCGGGTACGAGGGCGGAATCGCCGCCGCGCGGGCGGGACATGACGTGGTGATGTGTCCCGAGCAGCACGTGTACCTGGACCACCGGGAGTCGGCGGATGCGGACGAGCCGATCCCCGTCGGCTACGTGCGGACCCTGGAGGACGTCTACCGGTACGAGCCCCTCCCGCCGACGCTGCGCCAGGACGCGGCGGCGGCAGCGCACGTGATCGGCACTCAGGCCAACGTCTGGACGGAGTTCATGGACGACGCCCGCTCCGTGGACTACCACGCGTTCCCGCGCCTGGCCGCGTTCGCCGAGGTGGCCTGGTCGGACCTGCCCCGCGAGCCGGAGGCCCGCGACTGGGAGGGTTTCGCCGCCCGCATGACCACCCACTACGCGCGCCTCGACGCGATGGGTGTCGAATACCGCCACCCCGGCGGCCCCCGCCCCTGGCAGACCCGCCCCGGCGTCCTCGGCCGCCCCGTCGACGGACGACCCTGACCTTCTTCGCAAAAGGGGCAGTTCCCGGCGCCCCTGGAGGCTGCCGGGTTCCTGCGCTCGGAAAAAGGCCCCCGCCCTGGCTTTCACACACCGTGTGCAATCGTTGTGCTTCCACGCCACACCAGGAGGGTGCGCAGCAGGTGCGTTTCCACGTACCGTACGGCCAGGAGGGTGGCGGCGTGAGCGGCCCGAGCACGGTGGGACACGAGTGAACCAGACGATCATGCTCCCGGCCTCGCTGGACGAGGCCGTCAGCGCCATGGCGGAGTCGCCGGGCGCGGTGCCGGTCGCGGGCGGGACCGACCTGATGGGTGCGGTCAACGCCGGGCTGCTGCGCCCGATGGCGCTGCTTGGGCTGGGGCGGGTCGCCGAGCTCCGCGGCTGGCAGTACCAGGACGGGGCGGCCCTGCTGGGCGCGGGGCTCACCCACGCCCGCATGGCGCGACCGGACTTCGCCGCGCTGATCCCCGCCCTCGCCGAGGCCGCGGCGACCGTCGGGCCGCCGCAGGTGCGCAACGTCGGGACGCTCGGCGGCAACATCGTCAGCGCCCACCCGGCCGGGGACACCCTGCCGGTGCTCGCCGCGCTCGAAGCCACGGTGACGCTGGTGGGTCCGGAGGGTGGACGAGAGGTGGCGGTCAGTCACCTGCTGACCGGCTTGGACCCATTGCGTTCGGGCGAGTTGCTCGCATATGTCCGAGTTCCGCTGCTGCACGCGCCCCAGGTCTTCCTCAAGTCCGGCGGCCGCACCGGCCCCTCCCGTGCCGTCGCGTCCGTCGCCCTGGTGCTGGACCCCGCCCGCAGGGCCGTGCGCTGTGCGGTCGGCGCGGTCGCGCCCGTCCCGCTGCGGCCGTTGGAGGCCGAACAATGGGTGGCCGGCTGCATCGACTGGGACGGGGAGCGTACCGTCGACCCGGGCGTGGCGCAGGCGTTCGGCGAGTACGTCGCCTCCGCGTGCGTACCCGACGCCGGAGCCGAGGCCGCGGCTGCTAGAACGGATGCCGCTCCCACGACGGCACGGCTTCGGCGTACCGTGTCCGTACTGGCCCGCCGCGCACTCGGGAGGGCGCTTTCGTGACGGACTTTCTGACTTCCCCGCTGGGGTTCGGCGCGGACGACTCGCCGCGCACCTCGTACACGCTGCGGGTCAACGGCGTGGACCGGCCGGTCGCGGACGCGTGGATCGGCGAGAGCCTGCTGTACGTGCTGCGCGAGCGGCTGGGGCTCGCGGGCGCGAAGGGCGGCTGCGAGCAGGGCGAGTGCGGCGCCTGCTCGGTCCAGGTGGACGGCCAGCTGTCCGCCGCCTGTCTGGTGCCGGCCGCGCTCGCGGCGGGCGTCGAGATCCGCACGGTCGAGGGCCTGGCTGAGGAGGGCGTGCCCTCCGACGTGCAGCAGGCGCTGGCCGAGAGCGGCGCGGTCCAGTGCGGCTACTGTGCGCCCGGTCTGGCGATGGCCGTGCACGACCTGCTGGAACGCAACCACCACCCGAGCGATCTGGAGGCCCGTCAGGCGCTCTGCGGCAACCTCTGCCGCTGCACCGGCTACCGGGGCGCCCTCGCCGCGGTCCAGGCCGTCGCCGCCGCGCGAGCGGACGAGGACGAGTCGCCGGAGGACGTCGTCACGACGCCGTACTTCGGCGACGGTCCGGTGGACGGCCTGCTGGAGGTCACCTCGCCGGTCGAGGAGCTGGTCCCGATGGCCGGGCCCGCCGTCCCGGCCCAGGGTGGGCCGGTCGAGCACGTCGAGGGCTACGACTACGAGTACGACGAGGCGTTCGAGGGCGGGGAACAGGCCGGCGACGAGGGCTACGACGTGGAGGCGGAGCTGCCCGTCTACGTCGACGTGCCGCCGCAGCACGGCGGTTACGAGAACTACGAGAACTACGGGACGCCGGGTTACGGCACCCAGGAGCCGGGCTACCCGCAGCAGGAGAGCTACCCGCAGCAGGGTTACGCCACCGGCACCTACGGCCAGTCGTACGAGCAGCCCTACGGGGACGGCCCCTACCCGGGCGGTCCGTTCGGCGGGCGCTTCCCGAGCCAGTCCGACGGCTCGGCCTCGGGCCGGGCCGTCGGGCAGGCGGTCGGCACGCTGCTGGTGACGGAGCCGGGCGACTCCCAGGAACTCCCGGTCGTGGACGCCGCACAGGGGGAGTACCACCCGTCCGCGGGCTATGCGACGGACGACCACGTGACGGGCGAGTTCCAGACCGGGGAGTTCCACACCGGCGAGTACGCGACCGGCCAGTTCGACACGGGCCAGTTCGCGACGGGGCAGTTCGACACCGCACAGTTCGCGACCGGCCAGTTCGACACCGCACAGTTCGCGGCCGGCGAGTACACGGCCGACCAGGTGGCACCGACCGTCCCCGAGCAGGGCGGTCAGGCCGGGCAGACCGGCGAGCTGCGCCTCGGCTCGGGGCTGGGCGCCGGCCTCGGGGCCGGCATGCGGGCCCAGGTCGCCGCGCGGCGTCTCGCGGGTGGCGGGACGAGCGGCGACCAGGACCCCGTAGCCGCCGGCCCGGGCGCGGGCTCGACGCCGCCGAAGGCCCCGGTGTCCTTCGGCGGCGCGGCCACCAGCGCGGCCGGGCTCCCGACGGACGTCACCGGCTCGTTCCACGTGGGCACGCTGTCCGCTGCCGCAGCGGACGCCGACGGGACGGCCTCGCCGTCGGACCTGCCCTACGAGGGTGCGACCGGGGTGCCCGGCGGGCTCGACCCGGCGACCGGTGTGTACGTCCTGCCCCACCAGCACGGCCAGGAGAGCGGCTCGTGACCACCCCCTCCGACTCGACCGACGCGACCGGCGGCCACTTGGGCGGCAACCCCGGTTCGGGCGAGACGACGCTGACCAACCTCGCCACCGTGCGCGAGGGCGCCCCCGGCAGCGCCACCGGCGCGGCCCTCGGCGGGCTGCTCGGCGCGACGCCGACCGCCCCCGCGCCCGTCGACACGCCGGGCACCGAGACCGCGGCGGCCATCCGGGCGCAGCGTTCCGGGATCGGCGTGTCCGCGCTGCGCGAGGACGCGCCCGCGAAGGCGATGGGCGTCTACCCCTACGCCGCCGACCTGTGGGCCGAGGGCCTGCTGTGGGGCGCCCTGGCCCGCTCGCCGTACGCGCACGCGCGCATGGTCTCGATCGACACCCGCGCAGCCTTGGCCATCCCCGGCGTCTACGCGGTGCTGACCGCCGACGACCTGCCGCCGGGCCCCGACGGGACGCCGAACGGCGCGCCGACCGGGCCCTGCATCGCCGACCGGCCGATCCTCGCCGCCGGCGTGGTGCGCCACCACGGCGAACCTTTCGCGGCCGTCGCCGCCGACCACCCCGACACCGCCCGGCTGGCTGCGGCCTCGATCACGGTCGAGTGGGAGCCGCTGCCCGCGCTCACCGATCCCGACCAGGCGTTCCAGGCGCCGCCGTTGCACCCGGACGGCAACATCTTCCGCCAGCTGCCGATCCGCTTCGGCGACCCGGAGGTCGTCGGCGAGGTCGTCGTCGAGGGCATGTACCAGGTGGGCCGTCAGGATCCGGCGCCCATCGGAGCGGAGGCCGGGCTGGCCGTGCCGCGCCCGGACGGCGGCGTGGAGCTGCACGTCGCGACGACGGACCCGCACGGCGACCGGGACCGGATCGCCTCCTGCCTCGGCATCGAACCGGACCGGGTCCGGCTCGTCGTCAGCGGTGTGCCCGGTGCCACCGCCGACCGCGACGACCTCGGCTTCCAGGCCACCCTCGCACTGCTCGCGGCGCGGACCGGCCACCCGGTCAAGATGGTGCTGACCCGCGAGGAGTCCTTCCTCTCCCACCCGCACCGCCACCCCGCGCTGCTGCGCTACCGCCACCACGCCGACGCCGAGGGCCGCCTGGTCAAGGTCGAGGCGCAGATCCTGCTGGACGGCGGCGCCTACGCGGACGTCTCCAGCGAGGTGCTGGCCAACGCGGCGGCGCTGGCGGCCGGCCCCTACGTCGTCCCGCACGTCTTCGTCGACGCCTGGGCGGTGCGCACCAACAACCCGCCGTCGGGCCGGATGCGCGGCGAGGGCGCGCTGCAGGCCTGCTTCGCCTACGAGTCCCAGCTCGACCGCCTCGCGGCGGCCCTGGACCTCAGCCCGCTGGAGCTGCGCCGCCGCAACGTCATGGCCACCGGCGACCTGCTGCCGACCGGACAGGCCGTCACCTGCCCCGCCCCCGTGCGGGAGCTGCTCGATGCCGTCGCGGACGAGCCGCTGCCGCCGCTGCCCGTCGACCGGCCGGACGCGGAGTGGCTGCTCCCCGAGGGCCCCGGCGGCGCGGGCGAACCGGCCGCGGTGCGGCGCGGCATCGGCTACGCGGTCGGCATGGTCCCGATGCTGGGCGTCGAGGGCTCGGACGAGGTCGCGACGGCGTCGGTGCGGGTCACCGGCTCGCAGGCGTCCGTCATCTGCGCGGCCGTGGACCCGGGCACCGGCTTCGCCACCCTGGCCAAGCAGATCGTCCAGGAGGTCCTGGGTGTCGACGACGTCTACATCGCCCCCGTCGACACCGACCAGCCGGCCTCGGGCCCGTCCGCGCGCGGCCGCCAGACCTGGGTCGCCGGCGGCGCGATCGAGCGCGCGGCGCTGATGGTGCGCCAGCAGCTGCTCCAGCCGCTGGCGGCGCGGTTCGCCATGTCCCCGGAGCTGCTCAGCATCAAGGACGGCCGGATCACCTCCTACGACGGGGTGCTGGGCATGCCGGTGCTGGAGGCGCTGGAGGGCAAGGACTTGTGGGCCACGGCCCAGTGCCGTCCTCACCCCACCGAGCCGCTGAACCCCGAGACGGGCCAGGGCGACGCCTTCGTCGGCCTCGGCTTCTGTGCGATGCGCGCCGTCGTGGACGTCGACATCGACCTCGGCACGGTCCGGGTCGTCGAGGTCACCGCCGCCCAGGACGTGGGCCGCGCGCTCAACCCCCGCCAGATCGAGGCGCGGATCGAGGCGGGCGTCACCCAGGGCCTCGGCCTGGCCCTGATGGAGGACCTGACGGTCGCCGAGGGCCACATCCTTGCGCCCTCCCTGGTCGGCTACCGTCTGCCGACGGCCCTGGACGCCCCCGACATCCGCGTGGCGGCCCTGATCGAGGACCGCGACGTCGTGGCCCCGTTCGGTGCGAAGGCCGTCGGCGCGGCGCCCGCCGTCGTGGCCCCGGCCGCGATCGCGGCGGCGGTCCGCGCGGCGACGGGCATGCCGATCACCCGTCTCCCGATCCCGCCGGAGGACGCGGCCGTCTGAGGCGGTGGGGCCGTGCCGTCGCAGCTTTAGTGCAAAAGGGACGGTTCGCTCATGGTGCTCTCATGACGCGGGAGCACCGTGGAACCCGTAGTCGGAGATCACACACGACGACGGGAGCGCGACATGATCCTCACCGCAGCCAGCAGGCGTCCGGGCGAAGCCCCTCTGCGGCGGCTGAAGCCCACGTCCGGCACCGTCGTGGTCGCGCGGAAGAAGTAGCGATCCCCGTGACCACGACCGCCGTGCACCGGCTCACGCTCCCCCGGATCCTCGCGCAGGACGCCGCCCCGGGCCCCTCGCCCGTCGACGTGGACCTGCACGCCCTGCTCACCGACGCCGGGCTGGGGGAGCTCTCCGAGCGGCTCCGGACTCCCGCCGGCCGGGTGCTGGTGATCAGCGGGGACGGCGACCCGACCTGTCACAACAACGAGACGGTCCTGCGCCGCGCCCCCCGACTCGTCGAGGAGGGCCTGCGGCACGTCGACGCGGTGCTGCGGCAGACGCCGTTCGCGCCGCCGCTGGCGGTGGCCGCCGAGACGCTCGCCCAGATCGCGCTGATCGCCCGTCACGGCCCGGCCTGGTTCCGGGCGATCGGAACCCCGGCAGCACCGGGCAGCGTGCTGTGCACCGTCCACACCGGGACGGGCCTGCCGCAGGTGGTGGAGACGGCCGTCGGCACGCCGGTGCGCACCCTCCTCGGCCCCGACCACGCCCGCGCGGCGCAGGCGGTTCTGCTCGGCGGGGTGACGGGCGTCTGGCTGCCCTCTCCCCGCGCGCTGGAGGCGCGCTGGGAACCGCGCGACGAGGGCGCACGCGTGATCGCCGCGCTGCCGCGCGGTCGCTGCGGGGTTGCGGAGACGGCCCGGATGCTGCGCCTCGCGGCGCCGCGCTGCCGCGGTGGTGAGGTGGACCGGATCGTCGCGGCTCTGGACGACCTCGCCGCACCCGGCGCGTTCGACTCCGTGGTGCGCTGGTCCACCCAGTCGGCGGAGCGCGGCGACGACACCGCGACGCACGCGGCCGCGCGGCTGCTGCTGAGCGCGCTCGCGGCGTTCCCCGACGCGTTCGAGGCGCACGCGGCACGGCGATGCACGGCGGAGCCGTGCTGCGGGGTGGAGCGTGGTGCGGCAGAGCCCATGACCGGAATCGAACCGGTGTAAACCGCTTTGCAGGCGGTTCCCTCAACCACTCGGGCACACGGGCGGGGTGTTTCCTCCAACACGGATGACGTTACGCGGCGGCGCCCGGGGACCGTCAACGGCAACCGGGCAGTGTTCACGGGGCGCAACGGAAGCGACATCCGGCTCCATCATTGACAGGGGCAAACTCAAGGACGACCCCTTACCATGGGGCCGGTGACCACCCTCGCCAGGACGACCGGACTCAGTGAAGCCGATGAGACGGCCGGCATCCTCCGCCGGCCCTACCGCATGCTCACGATCGGCATCGTGGCGTGCGTCCTGCTGATCGCCTTCGAGGCCACCGCGGTCAACACGGCCATGCCCGTCGCCGCACGGGCCCTGCACGGGGTCGGGCTCTACGCCTTCGCCTTCACCGGGTTCTTCACCTCCAGCCTGCTGGCCATGGTCGTCTCGGGGGAGTGGTGCGACAAACGCGGTCCGCTGGTCCCGCTGGGCGCGGGCATCGCGGTCTTCGGCGTGGGCCTGGTGCTGGCCGGGACCGCCACCACGATGTGGACCTTCGTCGCAGGCCGGGTCACCCAGGGCCTCGGCGGCGGACTGGTCATCGTCGCGCTCTACGTCGTCGTCGGCCTGCGCTATCCCGAGCGGCTGCGGCCCAAGGTGTTCGCGGCCTTCGCCGCGTCCTGGGTGCTGCCCTCGGTCGTCGGACCACTGGTCTCCGGCGCGGTCACCCAGCACCTCGGCTGGCGCTGGGTCTTCCTCTCGATCCCCGCGCTGATCGTCGCGCCGCTGGTGCTGATGCTGCCGCAGCTGCGCGGCATCGGCGCGGGCGAGGCGGCGGGCCGGCCGCTGGACCGGCGCCGCCTGTGGCTGGCGCTCGGCCTCGCCGTCGGCGCGGGCCTGCTGCAGTACGCCTCGCAGCGACTCGACCTGTGGTCCCTCGTGCCCGCGGCGGCGGGCGCCGCGCTGCTGGTGCCGGCGGCGCTCCGCCTCCTCCCGCGCGGCACGTTCCGCGCGGGGCGCGGCCTGCCGACGGTGATCCTGCTGCGCGGCGTCGCGGCCGGCGGGTTCATCTCCGCCGAGGCGTTCATCCCGCTGATGCTGGTCACCCAGCACGGCTTCTCCCCGACGCTGGCCGGGCTCTCGCTCTCGGGCGGTGGCGTCTTCTGGGCCGTGGGGAGCTGGCTCCAGGGCCGCCCCTTCGCCGAGGCGTACCGCCTCCGCCTCGTCCAGGCCGGCCTGGCGGCCGGAACCGTCGCCATCGCCCTGGTCGGCGTTGCGGCCCAGCCCTCCGCCCCCGCCTTCCTCGTCGCCACGGCCTGGACCCTGGGCGGCTGCGGCATGGGGCTGGCGATCGCCAGCATCAGCGTCCTGCTCTTCAATCTCTCCGAGCCGGGGGAGGCCGGCGCCAACTCCGCGTCCCTGCAGGTGAGCGACGCGCTCGGCAACATCGTGTGCACGGCCCTGGGGGGACTGCTCTTCACCTCCCTCGGCACCGGCACCACCAGGGGTTTCACGGCGGTCTTCGCCGCGATGGCGATCGTGATGCTCTGCGGCACGCTGATCTGCCGCCGTGCCCGCCCCCACTAGGGGCGCGGGGAACCGCGCGACAAGCCACCCGAATTGGTGGGTCATCGAGCGCGCGGGGCCATCCGCCCGCCGGTGGTTGTCCGCGCAGTTCCTCCCGCCCCTGGGGCCCCGGCAACCTCGCGCGGGAGCGACGGCCTGGGGGTGCCACCGCGTGTGGGAGCCGAGAGGCCGGCGGTCGCGCCGGTAAGCTTGCCGGGTTGTCGGACTCGGGCCCTGTGGGGCTCGACCGGCGCCGTCCGTGACGTCGACCCCGCCGGAGACCGTGAGTACCGCCAGCTCCTCCCACGCACCGCATCACCTGTCGCCCGCATTCCCCGGCCGTGCCCCGTGGGGCACGGCCGGTAAGTTGCGCGCCTGGCAGCAGGCCGCGATGGAGAAGTACGTCGAGACGCAGCCGCGCGACTTCCTCGCGGTCGCGACGCCGGGCGCCGGCAAGACGACCTTCGCGCTGACCCTGGCGTCCTACCTGCTGCACAACCACGTCGTGCAGCAGCTCACCGTCGTCGCGCCCACCGAGCACCTCAAGAAGCAGTGGGCCGAGGCCGCCGCACGGATAGGGATCAGGCTGGACCCGGCCTACAGCAGCGGGCCGCTCTCCCGTGACTACCAGGGCGTGGTCGTCACCTACGCGGGCGTCGGCGTCAACCCGATGCTGCACCGCAACCGGGTCGAGAACCGCAAGTCGCTGATCATCCTCGACGAGATCCACCACGCGGGCGACTCCAAGTCCTGGGGCGAGGCCTGCCTGGAGGCGTTCGAGCCGGCCACCCGGCGGCTCGCCCTCACGGGGACGCCGTTCCGCTCCGACACCAACCCGATCCCGTTCATCAGCTACGCCGCGGGCGGCGACGGCATCCGCCGCAGCGTCGCCGACTACACCTACGGGTACGGCAACGCGCTGCAGGACCACGTCGTCCGGCCGGTGATCTTCCTCTCCTACAGCGGCAACATGCGCTGGCGCACCAAGGCCGGTGACGAGGTCGCCGCGCGGCTGGGCGAGCCGATGACCAAGGACGCCACCGCGCAGGCCTGGCGCACCGCGCTGTCGCCGCACGGCGAGTGGATGCCGAACGTGCTGCGCGCGGCGGACCAGCGGCTGACCGAGGTGCGGAAGTCCATTCCGGACGCGGGCGCGCTCGTCATCGCCTCGGACCAGGAGTCGGCCCGCGCGTACGCGAAGATGCTGCGCGAGATCACCGGGCACGGCGCCACCCTCGTCCTGTCCGACGAGGCGGAGGCCTCCCAGCGCATCACCGACTTCTCCGCCTCGGACGACCGTTGGATGGTCGCCGTGCGGATGGTGTCCGAGGGCGTCGACGTGCCGCGCCTCGCCGTCGGGGTGTACGCGACCTCGATCTCCACCCCGCTGTTCTTCGCGCAGGCCGTCGGGCGCTTCGTGCGTGTCCGGCGCCGTGGCGAGACCGCCTCGGTCTTCCTGCCGACGGTGCCCACGCTGCTCTCCTTCGCCAACGAGATGGAGCTGCAGCGCGACCACATCCTGGACAAGCAGAAGAAGGGCCAGGAGGACAGCCTCTTCGCGGAGGAGGACGCGCTGCTCGCGGAGGCGGAGCGGGCCAAGGACGAGGGCGACGGCGGTCTCGACGACGCGCCCTGGGAGGCGCTGGAGTCCGACGCGATCTTCGACCGGGTCCTCTACGAGGGCAAGGAGTTCGGCATGCAGGCGCATGCCGGGTCCGAGGAGGAGTCCGACTACCTCGGCATCCCCGGTCTGCTGGAGCCGGACCAGGTGCGGCTGCTGCTGCACCGCCGCCAGACGCGCCAGATCCAGCGCAGCAAGACCAAGCCCGCCGAGGAGGCGGACCTGCTGGAGCTGGAGGCCGAGAAGCGGCCGGTCGTCACCCACCAGCAGTTGCAGGAGCTGCGCAAGGAGCTGAACGGCCTGGTCGGCGCCTGGCACCACCGCACCGGTCAGCCGCACGGCACGATCCACAACGAGCTGCGCCGCGTCTGCGGCGGCCCGTTGACCGCGCAGGCGACGGCGCATCAACTCCAGGCGCGGATCGGCAAGATCCGCGAGTGGGCGACCAGGATCGACTGACGGATCACGACCCCGGGACGGCGCCGCTCACCGGAGCGTCCCGGTGTCGGTCAGCAGGCGGGCGATGCCGCTTTCGAGCCATTCTTCGCTGAACTCCTCGCCGAACGGCGTCATCATGTCGGTCCGCAGCAGGTAGGCGTGGAGTGCCGCCAGCGGTGCGATCAGCTGTGCCTCGCCCTCGGGCGAGCGAAGTCTGATGGCGACCAGGTCGGCGTCGTGCCATTCCAGCGGCCGGACCTGGATGTCGCCCTCGCCGGCGACCGTGCTCAGCCCGTCGAGCAGCAACTCCCGGGAGACGGTCCAGCGCACCGGTGCGTCACCGGGCAGGAAGAACGTCAACTCGATTCCCCACGAGGCAGCCTGACGGAACGTGAGGCAGACCGGGATCTGGTAGCTGAGCCCCGCCGTGGTCGCCAGCTCCATGATGATCTGGCCGCGCAGAGTGTCGTTCATCGTGCTTGTCCGAACCTTTCCTAGGCCTCGTCATCACTGGGCGTGATTCGATCATTACTGATCGTTCACGTAGCTTCATCCCCTCCTGGTCGGGTTCAAACCGGGCTGAAGGGGTGCAGAAACCCAACTGAAGGAGTCTGGACAGACGGCTTTGGTTCCTGGTACTCGACCGAAGGTCTGTTCCATTTCGGACAGTTGCCCGCCCCTTGGGCTGTGGGAGAGTCGCTGGAGGCGGTCGGCAGGCGCCCTGAAGAGGGTGATTCGTCCATTTCTGGCGTCGCGCTGCATAACGAATGGTGACCGAAATCTGGACGAGTACTTCCGCAGAGCGGTGCACTCTCATTAGGTTCCTCGCACTCGCCCGAGCTGGACCGCGCCGCAATGACGCCTCACGGAACCCGCACGGATGGCTTTCGGAAGGGAGACGTGCGTGACCGCTGAGACCTCGCAGACGCTCGATCGCGGCGTGCGCGTGCTGAAGCTGCTCGCCGACGCGGAGCGCGGGCTGACCGTCACCGAACTGGCCTCGCGCCTGGAGGTCAACCGGACCGTCGTCTACCGGCTGCTGGCCACCCTGGAGCAGCACGGACTGGTGCGGCGCGACGTCGGCGGACGGGCCCGGGTCGGGCTCGGCGTGCTGCGGCTCTCCCACCGGGTGCATCCGCTGCTGCGGGAGGCGGCCCTGCCGGCCCTCCGCAGCCTCGCGGAGGACCTCGGCGCCACCGCCCACCTGACGCTGGTGGACGGCAGCGAGGCGCTGGTCGTCGCGGTCGTCGAGCCGAGCTGGACCGACTTCCACGTCGCCTACCGCACGGGCGTGCGGCACTCGCTGGCGGAGAACGCCGCGGGGCAGGCGATCCTGGCCGCCCGCGCCACCCCGTACGGGCAGCCGCGGCCGGAGCAGCAGCAGGAGTGGGTGGCCGCCACGGAGGAGCGCTCCGGCGCCAACAGCGTCGCGGCCCCGCTGCGCGGCCTGATCGGCATCGAGGGCAGCGTCGGGGTGCTGATGCTGGCCGGCGTGGTGCCCGAGCGCGTCGGCCCCAGGGTCCTGGAGGCCGCAACGGAGGTCTCCGAAGCCCTCCGCTAGGGTCCGAGGCGGGGTGCCGTCCGCCGGCCGGAGCGGTCCGTTGTCCGGATGTGATCCGCCTCTGCCTAGAATTCGGGCGTGTCCTCCTATCGCTCCTGGCTCGCCCCGCGCCGTAACCGGCTGATTCTGTGCGCGGTGCTGGTGGCCGCCCCGATCGCGGTGGCGGTGGGGGCCCCGCTGCCGTTCACCGTGCTGGAGCCCGGGATCTCGGTGAACACGCTCGGCAGCTACCAGGGCGCCGAGGTGATCACGATCACCGGTCACCCCACCCGGCACACCGAGGGCCAGCTGCGGATGACCACCATCGCCGCGACGCTGCCGAACTACAGCCCGCCGCTGTCGGAGGTCGTCAGCGCCTGGGGGAACCCGAACAAGGCCGTCGTCCCGCGCAACTCCGTCTACCCCTCGGGGCAGTCCGTCAGCCAGGCGAACCAGGTCAACCAGCAGGCCATGCAGCAGTCGCAGGAGGCCGCGACGACGGCCGCGCTCGACTACCTCGGGCTCTCCTCCTCCCAGGTGAAGGTCGACCTGAAGCTCGCCGACGTCGGCGGCCCCAGCGCGGGCCTGATGTTCACCCTCGGGATCATCGACGAGCTGCACGGCAACGGCTCCGGCAAGCCCGGCGCGGCCGGCGACCTCACCGGCGGCGCGGTCGTGGCCGGTACCGGTGAGATCGACGACAGCGGCGACGTCGGCGCGGTCGGCGGCGTGGCGCTGAAGACCAAGGCGGCCGCCAGGGACGGCGCGACCGTCTTCCTCGTCCCGCGCAGCGAGTGCACCGACGCCGAGGTGAACACCCCGAAGGGGCTCCGCCTCGTGCCGGTGAACACCCTGGACCAGGCGGTGAAGGCGCTGGAGGCGCTGCAGGGCGGCGGCGCGGCCGTTCCCTCGTGCTGATCCGCCTGCTGAACCAGCATGGCCCCAGCTAGGCAGTCTGCACAGCTGAGGACCGCCCGTAGGGGGTGAGGTGTACAGCTTGCGCAGTGCCAGGGGTCATGGTTGCGCAGGTCGGGGATCGGCGGGACGGTACGCGCATCGGGCCTCGTCGGGGCCTCACCCCTCGGAGGTGTTCCAGCATGAGCAGTCAGACCGACGTCTTCCCGGTCAAGGGCATGGACGCCATCGTCTTCGCCGTCGGAAACGCGAAGCAGGCCGCCCACTATTACTCCACGGCCTTCGGCATGCGCCTGGTCGCGTACTCCGGCCCCGAGACGGGCGAGCGCGAGACGGCCAGCTATGTCCTGACGTCGGGCGGCGCCCGCTTCGTCTTCACCTCCGTGATCAAGGCCTCGACCGAGCGCGGCGAGTTCCTCGACCGGCACGTCGCCGCGCACGGCGACGGCGTGATCGACCTGGCCATCGAGGTCCCGGACGTCCGCCACGCCTACGAGTACGCGGTCGCCCACGGCGCCCAGGGCCTGGAGGAGCCGCACGAGATCAAGGACGAGCACGGCACCGTCGTGCTGGCGGCGATCGCCACCTACGGCGAGACCCGCCACACCCTGGTCGACCGCAGCGGCTACGACGGCCCCTACCTGCCCGGCTTCGTGGCGAAGAACCCGATCGTCGAGCCCGGCGCGCGGTTCTTCCAGGCCGTGGACCACTGCGTGGGCAACGTCGAGCTCGGCAAGATGGACGAGTGGGTCGCGTTCTACAACCGCGTCATGGGCTTCACGAACATGAAGGAGTTCGTGGGCGACGACATCGCCACCGAGTACTCCGCGCTGATGTCCAAGGTCGTCGCGGACGGCACCCGCAAGGTCAAGTTCCCGCTGAACGAGCCGGCGATCGCGAAGAAGAAGTCGCAGATCGACGAGTACCTGGAGTTCTACGGCGGCCCCGGCGTCCAGCACATCGCGCTGGCGACCAACGACATCGTGGCGACGGTCCGCGCGATGCGCGCGGCCGGAGTCGAGTTCCTCGACACCCCCGACAGCTACTACGACACGCTGGGCGAGTGGGTCGGCGAGACCCGCGTCCCGCTGGACGAGCTGCGTGAGCTGAAGATCCTCGCGGACCGCGACGAGGACGGCTACCTGCTGCAGATCTTCACCAAGCCGGTGCAGGACCGTCCGACGGTCTTCTTCGAGATGATCGAGCGCCACGGCTCCATGGGCTTCGGCAAGGGCAACTTCAAGGCGCTGTTCGAGGCGATCGAGCGCGAGCAGGAGCGCCGCGGCAACCTGTAGTCGGTGTGATCCACCTCACCTTTTGGACTACTCCGCCACGGCGGTGACGGTGCGTCGAACCTACGGTTGGTCAGGTGACGAACCGTCTGTTTCTTACGACCGCCGCGACCGTGCTCGCGGTCAGTGGACTGCTCGGGGCCGCGGCCCCGGCGACGCCTGTGGGAACGAAGGGCGCCGCCGGGGCCGGGGATCCGCTGCTGCCGCTCTCCGGGGACGGAGGGCTGCACGTCCGCCACTACGCGCTGACGCTCGCGTACCAGCCCGCAACCCAGCACCTGGAGGCCACCGCCGTCCTGTCCGCTACGGCGACGCAGGACCTGTCCGGGTTCGATCTCGATCTCGCCGGGCTCGACGTCCGGCACGTCACCGTCGACGGTGAGGCCGTGCCCTTCTCCCGGGACGGGCAGAAACTGCAGATCTCCCTCGCGGACACCGTGGCCGACGGCGCGGACTTCACCGTCGCCGTGGATTACGGCGGGACGCCGCACCCGGTCATCGACACGGACGGCACCTCCGACGGGTGGACCGCACTGCCGGGGGACCAGGGCGCCTTCGTGGCCGGCGAGCCGCAGGGCGCGATGACGTGGTTCCCCTGCAACGGCCACCCGAGCGACAAGTCCACCTACGACGTCACCGTGACGGTCCCTCAGGGGTACACGGCGGTGTCGAACGGCGTGCTGCGCACCCAGCACACCGCCGCCGGGCACTCGACCTTCCACTGGCACGAGACCGCGCCGATGGCCGCCTACCTGGCGACCGCCAGCGTCGGGCGCTTCGACGTGCGCCAGTACTGGAGCGGCCGGCTGCCGGTGTACACCGCCGTCGACCCGGCGGAGAAGAACGACGCCGACGGCGTGCTGGCCCGGCTGCCGGCCGTCATCGCGTGGGAGTCGAGCCTGTTCGGACCGTACCCGTTCGACGCGGCCGGGGCGATCGTCATGCACGACAAGGCCATCGGCTACGCCCTGGAAACGCAGACCAGGCCGCTGTACGACGAGGCGCCGGACATGGACACCCTGGTGCACGAGACCGCCCACCAGTGGTTCGGGGACTCGGTGACGATCACCCAGTGGAAGGACATCTGGCTCAACGAGGGCTTCGCCACCTACGCCGAGTGGATGTGGGACGCCGCGCACGGCGGCACCGGCCTCCACGCCCGGCTGGCGCAGCTGTACGCCAGGCCCGCGACGGACCAGCTCTGGGCCTACCCGCCGGGCGACCCGGGGCAGCTGTCACGCCTCTTCGGGGTGCCGAGCTACGCGCGCGGCGCGATGGCGCTGCAGGAGCTGCGCGAGGCCGTCGGCGACCAGGCCTTCTTCGGAATCCTGAAGCAGTGGACCGCCGCCCACCGGCACGGGCACGGCACCACTGCCCAGTTCGAGGCGCTGAGCGCGGGCGTGTCCGGAAAGAACCTCGACGCGCTCTTCGCCACCTGGCTGTATTCCGCCGGAAAACCGACGAAGATGTGAGCCACGAGCTGAGGGGGCCTGGCGGATGAGCGATCTGGTCGACCTGTTGCGCGAGGGCCTGCCGGAGGCGGCCGTCGTGGCCGATCCGGACGTCACCGCGGCGTACCAGCAGGACATGGCCGGGTTCTGCGACTCCGCCCCGCCGGAGGTGGTGGTCTTCCCGCGGACGGTGGACGAGGTCCAGCACGTCATGCGGACGGCCACGCGGCTGCGGGTGCCCGTCGTGCCGCAGGGCGCGCGGACGGGGCTGTCCGGTGCGGCCAACGCGGTCGCGGGAGCGATCGCGCTGTCGCTGGTGCGGATGGACCGGATCCTGGAGCTGGATCCGGTCAACCGGATCGCCGTCGTCGAGCCGGGCGTGGTCAACGCCGAGCTCTCCCGTGCCGCGGCCCGGCACGGGCTCAGCTACCCGCCGGATCCGTCCAGCTGGGAGTCGTGCACGGTCGGCGGCAACATCGGCACCGGCGCGGGCGGCCTGTGCTGTGTCAAGTACGGGGTGACGGCCGAGTACGTGCTCGGGCTGGACGTCGTGCTCGCCGACGGGCGGCTGCTGCGGACAGGTCGGCGCACCGCCAAGGGCGTCGCCGGGTACGACCTGACGCGGCTCTTCGTCGGCGCGGAGGGGACGCTGGGCGTCGTCGTCGGCGCGGTGCTGGCGCTGCGGCCCGCGCCGCCGCCGCAGCTGGTGCTGGCGGCGGAGTTCCCCTCCACGGACGCCGCCGGGGCGGCGGTCTGCGCGGTGATGGCCGCGGGACACGTGCCCTCGCTGATGGAGCTGATGGACACCACGACCGTCCGGGCCGTCAACGCGATGGCGCAGATGGGCCTGCCGGACTCGACCGCCGCGCTGCTGCTGGTCGGCTTCGACAGTCTCGACCCGACCTCGGACCTGGAGGCCGTCGGCGAGCTGTGCCGGGAGGCGGGGGCGACGGAGGTGGTCCCGGCCGCCGACAGCGGCGAGTCGGAGTTGCTGCTGGAGGCCCGTCGGCTGGCGCTGCCCGCGCTGGACCGGCTCGGCACCACGATGATCGACGACGTGGCCGTGCCGCGCTCACGACTCGGGGAGATGCTGTCCGGGGTGGCCCGGATCGCCGAGGACTACGACCTCACCATCGGCGTCTGCGCGCACGCCGGGGACGGCAACACCCACCCGGTGGTCGTCTTCGACGCCGAGGACGCGGACGAGTCGGCGCGGGCCCGCGCCTCCTTCGACGCGATCATGTCGCTGGGGCTGGAGCTGGGCGGCACCATCACCGGCGAGCACGGCGTGGGGCTGCTGAAGAAGGACTGGCTGGCCCGCGAGCTCGGCCCGGTCGGGGTCCAGTTGCAGCGTCAGGTCAAGGCGGTCTTCGACCCGTTGGGGATCATGAACCCGGGCAAGCTGTTCTGATCACGGGTGCTGTACTGGTACGGCCCTGATCACTGGTTCATCAGCCAGGTCTGCACCATGGGCGGGTGGCCGTTCCAGGTGACGTAGAAGATCGAGTCCGTGCTGCCCTGGGTGAAGTCGACCCGCAGCCACTCGTCGCCGGTGTAGACGTGCATGGACCAGCCGCTGTTCGGCGTGGCCGAGACCAGGTCGGCGGAGGTCGCACCCATGGAGACCACGATCCGGCCGCCGGTGGGCGTGTAACTGTGCACGTCGCCGGTGGCGCTCGGACCGGCGGGCGACGCCGAGGGACTGGGCGAGGCGTCCCGGCTGGGCCCGGGCGAGGCCCGGTGCGTCGAGGCGGCCGGCGGCAGCGGCGCCTGCGTCGGGGCCTCGGTCGTCGTCGGCAGCGGCGCGGGCGTGACGGAGGCGGAGCCGGCGACGGTCAGGGCGAGAGCGCCGGGCTGCTGGTAGCCGTCGTCGGAGAGCACCCGGTGCACCCCGTACCAGGACACGGCGACGGCCGCCCCCGTGGCCGCGGCCCAGGCCGCCGTCTGCACCAGTACTCTTCGCACCGGGCCAGTATGCACGCCCCGCCCGGAGCCCAGGAGCGGAGTCCGGAGCCGAGTCCGGAGCGGTCAGGAGGTACAGACCACCGGCCCTCATGAGCTACCGTCACGGCCATGGCAACAGTGCTCGTGGTCGAGGACGATCCCTTTGTTCGCTCTGCCCTGATTCGTCATCTCACCGACGCCGGCCACGCCGTCCGCAGCGTCGGCACGGCGCTGGAAGCGCTGCGCGAGGTCGCCCAGGTCGGCTGCGACCTGGTGATCCTCGACCTCGGCCTGCCCGACCTCGACGGCGGCGAGGCACTGAAGATGATCCGCGGGCTCACCGACACCCCCGTGATCATCTCCACGGCCCGTGACGAGGAGTCGGAGATCATCCGCCTGCTCAACGACGGCGCCGACGACTACCTGGTCAAACCCTTCTCGGTGGAGCACCTGACCGCCCGGATGGCCGCCGTGCTGCGCCGTGCCGGGGCCGGGGGCCCGACCGGGCAGCTGCTGCAGACGGGCGGCCTGCGGATCGACCTCCAACGTCGCGAGGCCACCCTCGACGGCAGGGAACTCGACCTCACCCGGCGCGAGTTCGACCTGCTCGCCTACCTCGCCGCCCGTCCCGGCGTCGTCGTGCCCCGCCGCGAGCTGCTCGCCGAGGTCTGGCGCCAGCCGTACGGCACCGACCAGACGATCGACGTGCACCTGTCCTGGCTGCGCCGCAAGCTCGGCGAGACGGCCTCGCAGCCGCGCTACCTGCACACCGTGCGTGGCGTCGGCGTCCGGCTCGACATACCGGCCGAGACTCCCGGCGGGGACGCGAGGTGAGAGGCGCACTGTTCAAGGTCTGCGTCGCCGTCACCACCATGGTGGCGCTGGCCTTCCTGATCCCCCTCGGCCTGATGGTCCGCGAGACCGCCCGCGAACGGGCCTTCACCGCGGCGGAGCGGCAGGCCGCGACGCTCGGCCCCGCGCTCGCCATCACCACCGACCAGCAGGCGCTGCAACGCGCCCTGGCCAGCACGCAGGACGGCGCGGCCGGACTCATCGCCATCCATCTGCCGCGAAGCGGCGGCGGCTTCGACACCCTGGGCAGCGAACGGGTCGGCGCCGCCGCGCTGACGGCGACCGCCGCGAACGGCCGCAGCGGCACCACCGGCGTCCACGGCGGCTTCGCGTATCTGGAGCCCGTCGCCGTCAACGACGGCCGAGTGGCCGTCATCGAGGTCTTCGTCCCCGACGCCGAGCTGTCCCGCGGCGTCGCCTCGGCCTGGCTGGTCCTCAGCGGCGTCGCCGTGGTGCTGGTCCTCATCTCCGTCGCGGTCGCCGACCGCCTAGGCACCCGTATGGTCGGCGCGGCCCGTCGCCTCGCCGGCGCCTCCCGCGCGCTGGGCGAGGGCGACCTCGAGGTCCGCGTCCCCGAGGTCCCCGACAGCCCACGCGAACTGCGGGAGGCCGCGGAGGCGTTCAACGCCATGGCCGACCGCGTCGTGCGGCTCCTCGCCTCGGAACGCGAGCTGGCCGCGGACCTCTCCCACCGCCTGCGCACCCCGCTGACCGTGCTGCGCCTGAACGCCGCGTCCCTCGGTCAGGGCGATGCGGCCGAGCAGACGCGCCACGCGGTGGCGCAGCTGGAACGCGAGGTCGACCAGATCATCCGCGCCTTCCGCGGCCGCGGCGCCTCCCCGGCCGCCGCCGACGCGGCGCCCGTCTCCTGCGACGCGGCGGAGGTGATCCGCGACCGCGCCGAGTTCTGGTCGGCGCTCGCGGAGGACGAGTCCCGCCCCTGGCAGCTCGCGGGCGCGGAGCGCCCGGTCGCCGTCCCCGTCGCCGCGCCCGAGCTGGCCGCGGCGCTGGACGCGATGCTCGGCAACGTCTTCCGCCACACCCCCGAAGGGACGGCTTTCGCCGTCGATGTCCACGGCACCCCCGACGGCGTCATCATCATGGTCTCCGACGCCGGCGCGGGCATCGCCGACCCAGAGCTGGCGCTCCGCCGCGGCGTCGGCGCGGAACGCGACGGCTCCACGGGCCTGGGCCTGGACATCGTCCGCCGCGTCGCCGAGAGCACGGGCGGCGACGTCGCCATCGGCCGATCCGTCCTGGGCGGCACGGAAGTCCGCGTGCGCCTGCTGCACAGGCGAGCTCCGGTCCCCAGGCAACGGCGCAGGGCCAAGGGCTAGACAGCCAGTGGCAACCCCTCAGGGTCGCGGGGAACTGCGCAAGCGACCACCCCGTCCGGATGGCTCTGCGCGCCCCTGACGTGTGGGCAACCGGACCTGTTCCTTAATAGGGCCCTAAGTGGGATCTACCTCCGTCTGAGCAGGGCTGATCGGCGAATCCGGAACGGCTAGCGTCCCTTCCGACGGACCGCGAAGCCGGTGGTGACCGGGTGTCAACCAACCGTGCCCGTGGGCTTCCTGTGGCCGCTGTCCCCACCAGGGGCCAAGGCGCCGGCTCGCGGTCCATCGACAGATGTCCCCCATCGTGGAGGTACCCCCGCATGTCGAACCACGCCCGCCGAGCGCCGCGCCGTCGCGCGGTCCTCGGGGCTTCCGCAGTCGCCACCGTCCTGCTCGCCGGCGGGGTGACCGCCCTCGCGGTGAGCGCGAACGCGGCCGGTGTGGGCGCCGTCTACTCGACTACCAGTGACTGGGGGAGCGGCTACAGCGGCCAGTACGACGTCAGCAACCCGACGTCCAGCACGATCAGCAACTGGAAGCTGACGTTCGACCTGCCTGCCGGTGCCAAGATCAGCTCGCTGTGGAACGCCACGTACACCGCCAGCGGCGGGCACATCACCGTCACCCCGGCGTCCTGGGACAGCACCCTCGCGGCGAACCAGCACGCGGTCGTCGGGTTCGTGGTCAACGGCTCCGGCGCGCCGGCCAACTGCTCCATCAACGGCGTGAACTGCTCCACCGGCTCCGCGCCGACGCCGTCCGGCCAGCCGACCACGCCGGCCCCGACGCCGACCCACTCGGCCACGCCGACCCCGACGCCCACGGCCACGAAGACCACGACGCCGACCCCTACGCCGACGCCGTCCGCGCCCAGCACGGGCTCGACCTCCGGCGCTGGCTTCTCGCCCTACGTGGACACCTCCCTCTATCCCGCGTATGACCTGATCGCCACCGCCAAGGCGTCCGGCGTGAAGAACTTCAACCTCGCCTTCATCACCGACGGCGGCGGCTGCAACCCCGAGTGGGGCGGCGTCTCCCCGCTGACCAACGACGGCGTGCCGGGCCAGATCGGCGCGCTGCGCGCGATGGGCGGGGACGTCCGGGTCTCCTTCGGCGGGGCGAACGGCACCGAGCTCGCCGAGTCCTGCGGCAGCGTGAGCACGCTCGCCGCCGCGTACCAGAAGGTGATCGACGCCTACGGGCTGACGAAGATCGACTTCGACGTCGAGGGCGCCGCCACGTCCGACACCGCCGGCATCGCCCGCCGTGACCAGGCGATCGCCCAGCTCCAGCAGACCGCCAAGGCGAAGGGGAAGACGCTCGACGTCTCCTTCACCCTGCCAGTCCTGCCCTCCGGTCTGGTGCAGACCGGCACGGACCTGCTGCAGAACGCCAAGAGTGCGGGCGTGGTGGTCTCCGCCGTCAACGTGATGGCGATGGACTTCGGCGACGGCGCCGCGCCGAGCCCGAGCGGCAAGATGGGCCAGTACGCGATCGACTCCGCGACCGCGACCGAGGCGCAGGTCAAGTCCATCTTCGGCTGGGACGACGCCACCGCGTGGAAGCACGTCGCGGTGACTCCGATGATCGGAGTCAACGACACCAACACCGAGGTCTTCACCGTCGCCGACGCGACCCAGCTCGCGCAGTTCGCGAGCGGCAAGCACCTGGGCTGGCTCTCCATGTGGTCCGCGACCCGGGACAAGCCGTGCTCCGGCGGGGCCAAGTCCTACGCCGACGCCACCTGCAGCAGCATCGCGCAGCAGCCGCTGGACTTCAGCCGGGCCTTCGGCGCCTACGCCGGCTGAGACGCGGAAAGGCCGAGTACGGAGTGACGGCCGAGGCCGGAGCAAACCGAGGGAACTCGGGATGCTTCGGCCTCGTCCTGTGGAGGGCGTGTGCTTTGGGCTAGTGTCACGCAGGGTAGGGGATAAGGAGTTCTTGCGTGACCACCGTCAACAGGGTGATCGGCGCCGTGCGCGCGGCGCCGCGGCGTACCACTGTCTCGGCGGCCGCCGTCGCGCTCGTCTCGCTGTTCGCCTATGCCGCGCTGCGGCACCTCTCGCACGTCTCGATGGTCGACGCCATGGTCTACCAGGCCGAGGGCGCCGCGGTGGCACACGGCCGCGACCTCTACGAGCTGCGGGTCGGCTCCTACGCGCTGCCTGCGACCTACCCGCCGTTCTCCGCGATGCTCTTCGCGCCCGCCGCGTTCCTCTCCTTCGGCGCGCTGCGCGTGACGGTGACCCTGGTCAACCTGGTCGAGCTGGCGGTCGTCGCCGCCCTCGCGTGCAGGCTGGCCGGCTGGCCGAGCCGACCGCTGCGGCCCGCGGCCGTGCTGCTGGTGACCGGCCTCGGCGTCTGGCTGGAGCCGGTGTGGACGACACTGCGCTACGGGCAGATCAACCTGCTGATCCTCGCGCTGGTGCTCTGGGACCTGACCCTGCCCGAGAGCAGCCGGCTCAAGGGCGTGGGGATCGGCCTGGCGGCAGGGCTGAAGGTGACCCCCGGCTTCTTCTTGGTCTACCTGTTGCTGACCCGTCGCTTCCGCGCCGCCGCCACGGCCGCGGCGACCGGTGCGCTCACGGTGCTCGTCGGCCTCCTGGTGCTGCCCGGTGCGAGCTGGGACTTCTGGACCAAGGACCTGTACGACACCACCCGGGTGGGCAAGGAGTACATCGTCGACAACCAGTCCCTGCGCGGCATGGCCGACCGCCTGCTGCACAGCACCCACACGGGCGCCTCGACGCTGCTCCTGGTCGCCCTCGTGGCGGTGGCCGGTCTGGCACTGGCGACGCTGATCGAGCGGCGCTGCGCGGGCATGCCGCGGGCGCACGCCTGGGCGGGGATGACGGTGGCGATCACCATGGTGCTGGTCTCCCCGATCAGTTGGACCCACCACTGGGTCTGGTGCGTGCCCCTGCTGGTGCTGCTCGCCGCGGAGGCGCGCACCGAGCGCCGTCGTGGCCGACCGGGGTGGGCAGGCCGCCGCTGGCGTGTCGTGCTGGCCGCCACCGCGCTGTGCTTCTGCTCCTTCGCGATGTGGTTCGTGCCGCACAAGGCGTGGCACGGCGTGCAGATGTCGTACTGGTTCGAGCCCGCCGCGTCCGTCTACCCGCTGTTCGGGCTGGCCTTCCTGGGCCTGGTCGCGGTGCGGGTGCGTCGCTGGAGGCGGCCGCTTCCGGCCCCCGCGGACCTGACGGTCGGGCACGGGGCGTCGGCGATCGGCGACCGGCCCCGCGCCACGGCGCGTCCCTGAGCCCCCTCGGCGGCGCGGCGGACGCGCGGCCCTTCACTCGCCGCCCAGCAGGGCGGCGATTTCCGCGTCCAGGTCCATGACGGCGGACTCGGTGCCCGTCGGCACCACCCGCAGCGTCTGCTCGAGCCAGGCGGCGATCGGCGCCGCGGGCGCCTCCAGCAGCGCCTCGCCTGCGGGCGAGCTCAGCGCCAGGCAGATCAGGCTCCGCCCGTCCGCGCGGGTCGGCCAGATCCGCACGTCGCCGGTGCCGCAGGCGCGGAAGACGCCCTCGACCAGCAGCTCCCGGGCGAACACCCAGGTCACCGGCGAGTCCTGACCGAGGTGGAAGGTGACGTGCACGGCGAACGGGTCCTGCGGGCAGTAGGCCAGCAGGACCGGCACCGGCAGGCTCCGCTCGGGGGAGAGCACCAGCTCGACGGAGAGCTCCTGCTGCACGCAGCCGGGCCCGTCGAGGTGCGCGTGCTCGTCGTGCGCGAGCTGCTCGGCGCGGAGGTCGGTGGTGTAGTCGTCGTGACGCTCGTTGCGGTCGGCGGCGGCCATGGGATTCCCTCTCTCGATCTCTCGATCTCTCGGTCGTGCGCACGCCCCTGCGGGCGGGCTCCACTGGGAGAGAGAGGTCCGGGTTCCCGTTCTTACACCGGTTTCGCGACGTTTTTCGCGTGTGTCACGGGACTGCGGTACTACGCTTTGTGACACGGCGGGGACGCGTTGTGTTCGGACTGGGCAGGCCTGTGGCCGCCCTCCGTCGGCGTGCCGCCGACCAGGCACCCGATCAGCAGATGAAGCGGGAAAGCGATCTATGACGGTTCAGCCCCCGGCGGAGCGACCCGCGCCCGGCTACTACCCCGACCCCTCGATCCCCGGTTTCGTCCGCTACTGGGACGGGGACGCGTGGACTCCCGGTAGCGCGCGTCCGGCTCCCGAGGACGGCGCGCCGCTCCCGCCACCGCCGCGCGCCGCCCGCGGCGGCGTCCGCGTGGCCCCGCCCCCGCCGCCGCGGCCCGCCACGGTGGAGGAGACCGGCCCCGTCTTCCTCGACGAGACGGGCGCGGCACGGCTCATCGTCCCGACGCCGCCGGAGCCGTCGGTCTGGGGTGCCAGTGCACAGGCCCAGCCGGGCCTGTTGGACACGGACTCCGTCCCCCAGCACGTCTCCTGGGGCGTCCCCACGCCTCCGGCTCCCGCTCCGCCGGCGTCCGGGCCCGTGGCGGAGACCGACGCGGACGACGAACTCGCCTCCGCCCTGCGGCTCGCCCTCTCCCAGACCCGCCGCGCCCAGCTCCCGCCGCCCACCCGCTACGAGTCGGACGACTGGTCCGAGCCGCACCCCGGCCACGCCGACACCGACGACGCCGGAGCCCCGGCCGATCCGCCCTCGGGCGCGGGACAGGCGCAGCACACGGGGACGGAGTGGGCGAGGCCGGACGGCGGTTTCGCTGCGCACGAGCCGCGCGAGAGCGAGGTCGCCGACCCGTGGGCGTTCCAGACCGGTGCGGGTCGGTCGGCCGCCTCCGGAGACCCGGTCGACGCACCCCGGGCCGAGCCGCCCGCAGGCGGCTCCCCCGCGGCGATCGCACCGGCACAGGAGCCCCGGATGTCCTGGGCGAGGCCCGGCAACGACACCCTCGCCCCTGGCAGGCAACGCGACTCGGGGGCCACCCCGCCCCCACAGGGCGCTGACACGGCAGCCAACGTGCCTGCCGCGCAGGCCTATGCGCCGCCCGCGCCGCCCGCGAACGCAGGGCCGCTGAGCGACGACACCTTCGTGCCCGGGGCGCTTGGCGGCGGCAGGCTGCCTTCCGCGCAGGCCTATGCGTCACCCGCGAACGCAGGGCCGCTGGGCGACGACACCCTCGCACATGGGGCGCTTGGTGGCGGCAGCCGGCCTGGCGCGCCGACCGCGAACGCCGGGGCGCTGGGTGATGGCACCTTCGTGCCTGGGGCGCTTGGTGGCGGCAGCCTGCCTGGCGCGCCCTCCGCGCCGCCCGCGAACGACAGGCCGCTGGATGATGGCACCTTCGTGCACGGGGCGCTTGGTGGCGGCGGCCTGCCTGGCGCGCCGACCGCGCCGCCCGCGAACGCCGGGTCGCCGGATGATGGCACCTTCGTGCCTGGGGCGCTTGGCGGCCGCAGCGCCGCTTCGCGTCCTCAGGCCGCGTCCGCAGCCGGGCAACCTGTGGACGTGAGGCCGTTGGGCGGCGACACCGCGCCCGGGGTGCGGCTCGGCCGCGGTGCTGTCCCGCCCGCGCAGACCGCGCCCGTGCGGGAGGGGCAGGGGAGGCCGCTGGGTGCGGACAGCACTCCCCCCGGGGTGTACGGCAGCGCCACCTCGGCCGCGCAGCCCTTGCAGGTGACGCCGCTGGAGGGTGACACGGCACCCGGGGTGCAGCGCGGCCGCAGTGCCACCCGGCCCGCGCGGACCGCGCCTGCGCCGAGCGTGACGCACGTGCAGGTGGGGCCGCTGGGTGGTGACACCGTCGTGCCCGGGGCGCCTGGCAGCGGCAGCGCTGCTCCGCGTCCGCAGGCCGCGCCCGCGGGCCCGGAGCCGTACGGCGGGAGCACGCCCCCGACACGGGCGCAGCGGGGGAGCGGCGCAGCCCCGCAGGCTGCGCCGGCGAACGAGAGGCCCAGCGGCGATGGACTCTCGTCCGGGGCCACGCGTGTCGGCGGTGCCGCGACGCGCAGCGGCCGGGCGGCGTCGGGGGTGGGGCAGAAGCGGGCGAGGACGGTGCGGCCCGCGCTGCTCGGGCCGCGGATCGGGGCGCGGCTCGTGGACACGGCCGTGACCTACGCCCTGGTCGCGGTGCTCGGGGTGGTCCTCGTGCAGCGGGTGACGCTGCATCTGCAGGCGAAGATCGACGCCGCGCAGGCGAGTGGCGTGCCGCAGACGGTGTGGCTGGTGGACGGGACCGTGCTGGCCGACGCGGGGCTCCTGCTGGCGGCGCTGCTGGCGGTGGGCTTGGTCTACGAGACGATCCCGCTCGCGGTGTGGGGCCGCACGCTGGGGAAGGCGATCTTCGGGCTGACCGTCCTGGACGCCCGGAGCAAGGCCCGGCCGAAGCTGGGGCGCACGTTCCTGCGGACCGCGATGTGCCAGACGCTGGTCTTCCTGCTGCTCGGCATCTTCGAACTCGTCCCCTGCGCCACCGACCGCAAGCTGCGTCAGAGCTGGCACGACCGCCTCGGACGCACCTTCGTCGCCCGCCAGAAGGGATGAACTGCCAGAAACTCCATAAACACCAGAAACACGAGAAACACCACGGAATCCGACGTAATGCCCGGGGTGGGTGGTTCACTGCTGGCTATGACGACTCCTCAACCCCCGGGCGGCGGCGGGCCGTACGACCACCCGCCGCACGCGACCGAACCGGCCGACGCGGTCGGCGGGACGCCGCCGCTCGCGCCGCTGGGGCGGCGGCTGACGGCCCGGACCATCGACATCGGCATCGTGGTCGTCATCGCGTTCCTGCTCAGTCTGATCGCCTACTTCTCCGACCGGCACGACGCCGGACTGGTGAGTTTCGTCTTCTCGATCGCCGCCCTGCTGGTCGCCTTCGTCTACGAGGGGCTGATGCTGACCCGGTCGCGCGGCCAGACGGTCGGCAAGAAGCTGATGAACCTGCGCGTCGCGGTGCTCGCCGACGGCAGCGTGCCGGAGGGCTCGCCGGGGTGGACGCGGGCCGCCGTCTGGGGGCTGCCCGGGGTGATCATCTGCGGCTGTCTGTGGTGGGCGATCGACGGCGTCTGGGTCACCTGGGACCAGCCCTACCGGCAGGCGCTGCACGACAAGGCCGCCAAGACGGTGGTGGTCGAGGCCCGTTGAGAGCGGGCTGCGGCGATGTGATCATGAAGGCGCGGCGTCCCGGGCAGGGGGCGCCGCGCCTTCGTGATCACATCGCCGTGCGGCGTGCGGGCGCCGCGGCGCAAGGGTCAACGTGGCACGCGCTCCGGCTCCGGGAGGGTCTCCATCGCGGGAGCCTGCCCCTTGGCCACCACGCGGGACGTGCGCGCCGCACCGCGCGGCCGCACCCGTCGGATCGCGGCGAAGACGCCGGCCGCGAGGGCGACCATGGCGAGCAGCAGGATCTCCGGCGTGCTCCGCGCGCCGGAGAGGGCCAGCAGGGCGACCGTGGCGCCGACGACGGCCGCGGTGCCGAGGGCGAGCTGGGATACCGTCAGACGTGGCATGGCTGTTCCGTCCTTCGCTTCGGGACTGCGGGCCAGCCACGGATCGATCGGGGCCCGCCGGGGGAGAGTTCGAGCGGGGACTCGTTGTCGGGTGTCGAACTGTGCGGTGCGGTGGGGCGGTTCGTGCTCGCAGAGCTGCCCCGGTACGGCAGATACCCGGTGCATGTGCCGGTTAGCCCAGCCTAACCACCGGGGAGGGAGCACAGGGGGGCGCACGGGCTCACGCACACTGACGCGGCCCGGAGTTGGGATGCTGTCCGCCTGTCCTTAAGCCTGGCTCAACCTTCGGTCAGCCTTGGCGGCGGACCCGTCGTCGCGGGTCCGCCTCGGCTCAGCCGGGCAGGACGACCGGCGTGCCGGTCAACGCCACACCCGCGGCCTGGAGTTCGGTGAGCGCCGTCTCCGTCGTGGCCTTGGCCACGCCCGCCGTCAGGTCGAGCAGCACTCGAGTGGTGAAGCCCTCGCGCGCCGCGTCCAGCGCGGTGGCGCGCACGCAGTGGTCGGTCGCGATGCCGACCACGTCGACCTCGGTCACCTGGTGGGCGCGCAGCCAGTCGGCGAGCCCGACGCCGTTCTCGTTGAAGCCCTCGAAGCCGCTGTAGGCGGCCGCGTGCGCGCCCTTGTCGAAGACCGCCTCGACCGCGCCGGACGTCACGGCGGGTGCGAAGTTGGGGTGGAAGCCGACGCCCTCGGTGCCCGCGACGCAGTGGACCGGCCAGCTGGCGCGGAAGTCGGGGTTCGCGGAGAAGTGCGCGCCGGGGTCGATGTGGTGGTCACGGGTGGCGATCACGTGGTCGTAGCCGCCGGTGCTCTCTGCGACCAGGTCGGTGATGGCGGCCGCCACCTCGGCGCCGCCGCCGACCGGCAGGCTGCCGCCCTCGCAGAAGTCGTTCTGCACGTCCACGATGATCAGTGCCCGGCGCATGGCGGTGACTCTCCTCGGCGTTTCCCCTGTGTTGGCAGCAGCGTAGGGATGGGGCGGGGGATTGCGCGAGGGGTGGCCGCGACGCAATGTTCGCGTGTCAACCTTCGCGCGCCCCGTCCGTGCCCTCAGCCGCTGACGTACTCCGTCGGCACGACCGGCTCTCCGCGTGACAACTGCGTTGCGGACAGCGGGAGTTGGCCGCGAGAGCGGAGGTGACGCTCGCGGGCTCCGGTCAGCGGCTCGCGGCCGACGACCTCGCCGCCCCGGACCAGCTCGCGGTGGAGCAGGTTCTCCCGCAGCTCCGGCGGGACGGGGCCGGTGCCGACGACCTCGGCCTCGGCCACGCCGTCGGCGTCCAGCCGCCGCGCCGCCCACTTGGCGCCGCCGCGGCTGGCCTTGGCACCGGCCGAGCGCTTGGCGACCGGCACCAGCGGCGCGTCCGGATCGCCTGCGCCCGCACGGGCGACCAGCTTGTAGACCATCGAACAGGTCGGCTGACCGCTGCCGGTGACCAGCGAGGTGCCGACCCCGTAGGCGTCGACGGGTGCGGCCGCCAGGGCGGCGATGGCGTACTCGTCCAGGTCGCTGGTGACCACGATCCGGGTCTTCACCGCACCCAGCTCGTCCAGCTGGCGGCGGACCCGGTGGGCCAGCATCAGCAGGTCGCCGGAGTCGATCCGGACCGCGCCCAGATCCGGCCCGGCCACCTCGATCGCGGTGCGGACCGCCTCGGTCAGGTCGTAGGTGTCCACCAAGAGGGTGGTGCCGCGGCCCATGGACTCGATCTGGGCGGTGAAGGCGTCCCGCTCGGTGTCGTGCAGCAGGGTGAAGGCGTGGGCGGCCGTCCCGGTGGTCGGGATGCCGTACTCGAAGCCGGCCTGCAGGTCGGAGGTGGCGCCGAAGCCCGCGACGTAGGCGGCGCGGGCCGCGGACACGGCGGCGCGCTCGTGGGTGCGCCGGGCGCCCATCTCGATCACCGGACGGTCCCCGGCGGCCGCGGCCATCCGCGAGGCCGCCGCGGCGATCGCGGAGTCGTGGTTGAGGATCGACAGGACGACCGTCTCCAGGATCACCGCCTCGGCGAAGCTGCCCTCGACCACCATGATCGGGGAGCCCGGGAAGTAGCACTCGCCCTCGCCGTAGCCGCGGATGTCGCCGCGGAAGCGGTAGTCGGCGAGCCAGCGCAGCGTCTCCTCGTCGACGACCTGCTGGTCGGCGAGCCAGCCCAGCTGTGCGGGGGAGAAGCGGAAGTTCTCGACCGCGTCCAGCACGCGCCCGACGCCGGCGGTCACCCCGTAGCGGCGGCCGTCCGGCAGGCGGCGGGTGAAGACTTCGAAGACGGAGTGCCGCTGCGCCGCACCGCTGCGCAGGGCAGCCTGCAGCATGGTCAGCTCGTAGCGGTCGGTGAGCAGGGCGGTCGACGCCGTTGCAGCATCCATGGACATCATCGTATCCCCCATCTCGTCACTTTGACGATTTCTCTTCGGACACGATCACCCGGACGGGTTCCGGATCGCTTCGGGGTCGCCCGGATGGCAGCATGGACATGGACAGGAGTGGTCGTCGTCGAGGGGTTGCAGTCGTGAGCGTCGCGCCGGTGGAGATCGAGCGCACCGAATCGGAGTCGGCGCCCTTCCAGGTGCCCGACCCTGACGTCCCCTGGGTGACGATCGTGCACAACGACCCTGTTAACTTGATGTCCTACGTCGTCTACGTCTTCCAGACGTACTTCGGCTATCCCAAGGAGAAGGCCCGTCAACTGATGCTCGACGTGCACCACAAGGGCCGCGCGACGGTCTCCAGCGGCACCCGCGAGGAGATGGAGCGCGACGTCCAGGCGATGCACGGCTTCGGGCTCTGGGCCACGCTGCAGCACGACAAGTGACGGGCGATCGATGACCGGTCTGTTCAAGCGCGCCCACGGCGGGGGCGCGCAGCTCACCCTCGACCCGGTCGAGGCATCCATTCTGCGCAGCCTCATGGTGCAGATGCTCGAACTGATCGGCCCGGGCCCCGGGGAGGACGCCCCCGAGGATCCGCTCGCCGCGCTGTTCGCCGAGGGCCCCACGAAACCTCCGGCCGACCCGGCGCTGGCGCGCCTGTTCCCGGACGCGTACGGCGAGGGCCCCGAGGCGGCGGAGCACTCGTCGGAGTTCCGCCGCTACACCGAGAACGACCTGCGCGCCCGCAAGCGCGACGACGCCTTCGCGGTGGTCCGCGCCATCGACGCGGCGGAGGAGGACCGCAAGGGCCGCCCGGTGGTCCGCCTGGACGCCGAGGGCTGCCGCAGGGCACTCGGCGCACTCAACGACCTCCGGCTCACCCTGGGCACCCGGCTGGACGTCTCGGAGGACGACGACTCCCTCTACGCCCTCCCGGACGAGGACCCGCGCAAGCCGATGGTGATGGCCTACCTGTGGCTGGGGGGACTCCAGGAGTCCCTGCTGGAGACGATGGTCTGACCGGCTGATCCAGCCGGTCCGGCGCCCTGCCTATCCTTGGGCCCATGCTGACCATCACCCGCGAACTGCACGACGCGATCGTCGCCCACGCCCGCGCCGACCACCCCGACGAGGCCTGCGGCGTGGTCGCCGGTCCCGTCGGCGCCGGCCGCCCCGAGCGCTTCATCCCGATGCTCAACGCCGCGCGCTCGCCCACGTTCTACGAGTTCGACTCGGGTGACCTGCTGAAGCTGTACCGCGAGATGGACGACCGCGACGAGGAGCCCGTCGTGATCTACCACTCCCACACCGCGACCGAGGCCTACCCCTCGCGCACCGACGTGTCCTACGCGTCCGAGCCGAACGCCCACTACGTGCTCGTCTCCACCGCCGAGTGCGGCAACGAGGAGGGGCCGTTCCAGTTCCGCTCGTATCGCATTGTGGACGGTGTGATCACAGAGGAAGACGTCGAGGTCGTCGGGGCTTGAACGGACGGGGGTGCGGAGGGCCCGGCGGAGACCGCCAGGCCCTCCGGTGTTCCGGGATACGGGACGGTTTCGTCCGTGCTGTGGGACGGGGATCCCGTTCGGGGGCCGGGAATCTATACGATGCCTGCATGCGTTCCGTCGACATGAGCCCTCACGCGCCCGGCATCCGCCTCGTCGCGCGGCTGCACGTCGACCTGTGCCGCCTCGCCAGCGCCATCTGTCCAGCCGCCTGAGCCCCGCCGCGGCGTCGTCCCACGGTCGAACGCGACCTGACGACCGCCGACGCCAGCGCGCTCGGCCCCCGCAGACCGCGCGCCGCCGCACAGCCCTGCTTCGCCTCTCCCACCGAGACCACTCCTGGAGCCCAGCCATGGCCATCGAGGTCCGCATCCCGACCATCCTCCGCACCTACACCGACGGCGCCAAGGCCGTCGAGGGCAGCGGCGCGACCCTGGACGCCCTCTTCTCCGACCTCGACGTGCGCCACCCGGGCCTGCGCGAGCGTCTCGTCGACGGACGCGAGCTGCGCCGCTTCGTGAACGTCTACCTGAACGACGAGGACGTCCGCTTCCTCGCCGGGATCAACACCGAGGTCGCCGCGGGCGACAGCGTCACCATCCTGCCCGCCGTCGCCGGCGGCGCGCGCTGACATGAAGTACGACACCCCCCTCGACGCCGTCGGCAACACCCCTCTCGTCGGCCTGCCGCGCCTGAGCGCGACCGTGCCGGGCAACGAGGCGGGTCTCGTACGTCTCTGGGCCAAGCTGGAGGACCGCAACCCGACCGGCTCGGTCAAGGACCGCCCGGCCCTGCACATGATCGAGCAGGCCGAGGCGGCCGGCCGGCTCACCCCGGGCTGCACCATCCTGGAGCCCACCAGCGGCAACACCGGTATCTCGCTGGCCATGGCCGCGAAGCTCAAGGGCTACCGCATGGTCTGCGTCATGCCCGAGAACACCAGCGAGGAGCGGCGCGAGCTGCTGCGCATGTGGGGCGCGGAGGTCATCTCCTCGCCCGCGGCCGGTGGCTCCAACACCGCGGTGCGGGTGGCCAAGGAGCTGGCGGCGGAACACCCGGACTGGGTCATGCTCTACCAGTACGGCAACCCGGACAACGCCGGCGCCCACTACGCCGGCACCGGCCCGGAGATCCTGGCTGACCTGCCGAGCGTCACCCACTTCGTCGCCGGCCTCGGCACCACGGGCACCCTGATGGGCGTCGGCCGGTTCCTGCGGGAGAAGGTGCCCGGCATCCAGATCGTGGCCGCCGAGCCGCGGTACGACGACCTCATCTACGGGCTGCGGAACCTCGACGAGGGCTTCGTCCCGGAGCTCTACGACGCAGAGGTCCTCACCACCCGCTTCAGCGTCGGCAGCGCCGACGCGGTGCGCCGCACGCGTGAGCTGCTGCAGCTCGAGGGCATCTTCGCGGGCATCTCCACCGGCTGCGGCGTCCACGCCGCGATCGGCGTCGGCCGCAAGGCCGCGAAGGCGGGCGAGCGGGCGGACATCGTCTTCGTCGTGGCGGACGGCGGCTGGAAGTACCTGTCCACCGGCATCTACACGGCGGAGACGACGGAGCAGGCGGTCGAGGCGCTCCAGGGCCAGCTCTGGGCCTGATCCGGGGGGCTCGGCCTACGACGGGCAAAGACGTCCCCGTCTGCAAAGACTGTGATGGTCCGGGATTCTTTGTCCGTTTCCTGCCATGAAACCGTTACAGAACGCCCACAGCCCCCGATGCCGGGAGCTTCCTCTCGTTGGGCCGGAAAACGCTGGATTCCACGCAGTCCAGCCGCTGTTCCGCGCACGACGGAGGAGGCCCCGCATGAGCGCCACGGAGCTGTGGTCCTACCGGGAGATCGCCGCGCACATCGGTGTGCAGCCAGAGACGGTCAAGTCCTACCGCCGGCAGGGCATTCTTCCGGCACCGGACGTGGTGACCCCGTTCGGTCAGCCGCGGTGGTATCCCGAGACGATCCGAGCGTGGGTGCGACGCCGTCCGCACAACCGTCGATGAGCGCGAAAACCGCGGCCCCCTTCCTGGTGATTCCGAACACAACCGGCCCGGCGGGCGGACCTTCGGGCCCGCCCCCCGCCGTACCCTCGTAGCTCACGACCTCACGACCTCACGGCAACGGAGCCGTGGATGTGAGCTTGCGGAGGGCGCGGCATGAAACTGACGGTTGTCGGGAGCTCCGGGAGCTTTCCCTCGGCTGAGTCGGCCTGCTCCTGCTACCTGGTCGAGGCCGAGGGCTTCAAGGTCGTGATCGACCTGGGCAACGGCGCGCTCGGCGCGTTGCAGAACCACACCGGGCTCTACGACGTGGACGCGGTGGTGCTGAGCCATCTGCACCCGGACCACTGCATCGACCTGCTGGCCTACTACGTCGCCCGCAACTACCGCTTCGAGGGCTGCCCCGAGCTGCTCCCCGTCCACGGCCCCGCCGGCACCGCCGAGCGGCTGGCCCGCGCGTACGACATGGACGAGGAGCCCGGCATGAAGGGCGTCTTCGACTTCCGCACACTCGTCGAGGGCACCTTCGAGCTGGGCCCCTTCACGATCACCGCCACCCAGGTGGCCCACCCGGTCGAGGCCTACGGCTTCCGCGTCGAGCACGACGGCCGCTCCTTCGTCTACACCGGCGACACCGGCCCCTGCCACCAGCTGGTCGACCTCTCCCGGGGCACGGACCTGCTGCTCTGCGAGGCCGCGTACACGCACGGCAAGGAGGAGTTCGCCGACGTCCACCTCAACGGCCGCCAGGCCGGAGAGCTGGCGACGGCGGCGGGCGTGCGCCGCCTGGTGCTGACCCACATCCCGCCGTGGACGGACCCGGAGCGCAATGCCGCCGACGCCGCCGGGACGTACGACGGCCCGGTCGAGCTGGCTCGACCGGGCGCGGTGTACGAGATCTGAGGCGGGGTCACCCGGCTTACGCCTTGGTGAGTTCCTCGAGCTCGTCGTCGTCCTCACGGCCCGGCGTCTTGATGTCGAACTTCGCGATGGCGAAGCGGAACACCACGTAGTAGACGACGGCGAAGCACAGGCCGATCGGGATGATCAGCCAGGGCTTCTGGCCCATGTGGTAGTTGGCGACGTAGTCGATCAGACCGCCGGAGAAGTTGAAGCCGGCGTGCACGCCCAGCGCCCAGGTGACGGCCATCGACAGGCCGGTCAGCAGCGCGTGGATGACGTAGAGCACCGGCGCCAGGAACATGAAGGCGAACTCGATGGGTTCCGTCACGCCGGTGACGAACGAGGTCAGGCCGACGGAGATCATCATGCCCATCACGGCCTTGCGGCGCTCCGGCCGGGCCGAGTGCGCGATGGCGAGCGCTGCGGCCGGCAGGCCGAACATCATGATCGGGAAGAAGCCGCTCATGAACTGACCGGCTGTCGGGTCGCCGTGCATGAACCGGGTCAGGTCGCCCTGGTAGGTCGACCCGCCGTGGGTGTAGGAGCCGGCCTGGAACCAGACGAAGGTGTTGACGAACTGGTGCATGCCGATCGGCACCAGCAGACGGTTGGCGACGCCGAACACGCCCGCGCCGACCGCGCCGAGGCCGATCAGCCAGCTGCTGAAGCTGCCCAGCGCGTCGCCGACCGGCTGCCAGGCCAGGCCGAACACGATGCCCAGTGCGGTGCCGATGAAGGCCATCAGGATCGGGACCAGACGGCGGCCGTTGAAGAAGCCGAGCCAGTCGACCAGCCGGGTGCGGTGGTAGCGCTGCCACACGACGGCGGTGATCAGGCCCATCAGGATGCCGCCGAGCACGCCGGGGTTCTGCGGGTTGCCGGCCGGGTTGGCCGCGGTCACCGAGCCGTCGATCGGGAAGGCGGCCAGGGTGCTGTGGTAGACCAGGAAGCCCGCGACCGCCGCGAGCGCGGTCGAGCCGTCCGACTTCTTGGCGAACCCGATCGCGACACCGATGCAGAACAGCAGAGGCAGGCCGAGCTTCGCGTCCAGGATGCCGCCGCCGGCGCCGAGCAGCACGGCCGAGGTCTTGGTCCAGAAGGCACCGTGACCGTAGGTGCTGGTCAGGTTGCCAAGGCTCATCAGCAGGCCCGCGGCCGGCAGCACCGCCACGGGCAGCTGGAGGCTGCGGCCCACCTTCTGAAGGCCGGCGAAGACGCCCGAGCCCCGCTTCTTTGCGGGGGCCACCGGGACAGCGGTGGTTGCGCTCATGGTGTTCCCTAACGAAGTAATGGTCCCCACCCACGGTGGTTTAGACCACGTGGTGTAGACCATTCTTAGCACGGCTTTACCGGAGTGAAGGATTCCGTGTCGGAGTTGTGATGTTATGCGCAATCCCCGTCCTGCGGGGGTCAGTCTCGGATGTTGGCGGCCTCCAGTTCGTCGGCGTCGTCCTCGCGACCAGGGGTCTTGATGTCGAACCTGGTGATCGCGAAGCGGAACAGGCCGTAGTAGACGATCGCGAAGACGCAGCCGACCGGGAGGATCAGCCAGGGCTTGGTGGCCAGGTTCCAGTTGAGCGCGTAGTCGATCAGGCCGGCGGAGAAGGTGAAGCCGTCGTGCACGCCGAGGGCCCAGGTGACGGCCATCGAGATGCCGGTGAGCAGGGCGTGGATGCCGTAGAGGACGGGCGCGAGGTAGGCGAAGGAGAACTCGATCGGCTCGGTGACGCCGGTGATCATCGAGGTGAGGCCCAGCGAGACCATCATGCCGGTCACCTCCTTGCGGCGGCTCGGCTTGGCACAGTGGGCCATGGCCAGCGCGGCGGCCGGGAGGGCGAACATCATGATCGGGAAGAAGCCGGTGGTGAAGATGCCCGCGCTGGGGTCGTGGTGCAGGAAGCGCGGGATGTCGCCCTGGTAGACCTGGCCCTGGTAGTGCCAGGTGCCGTACTGGTACCACACGTAGGTGTTGATCAGCTGGTGCATGCCGATCACCAGCAGCAGGCGGTTGGCGACGCCGAAGATGCCGGACCCCAGCCAGCCGAGGCTGGTCAGCCAGGTGCTGAAGTGGTCGAGGCCGCGGCCGATCGGCGGCCACAGGCCGATGAAGACGACGGCCAGGAGCAGGCCCACGCCGGACATGATGATCGGGACCAGGCGGCGGCCGTTGAAGAAGCCGAGCCAGTCCGGAAGCCTGGTGCGGTGGTACCGCTGCCACAGGAAGGCCGTGAACAGGCCGAGCAGGATGCCGCCGAGGACGCCCGGGTTCTGGCCCGGATAGGGGAGATGGTTGGCCAGGCCGTCCTTGGTCGGGAAGGCGTCGAGGACGGCACGGTAGACCAGGAAGCCGGCTACGGCCGCGAGCGCGGTCGAGCCGTCCGCCTTCTTGGCCATCCCGATGGCGACGCCGACGCAGAAGAGCAGCGGCAGGCCGATGTAGGGGCCGAGCAGCGCGCCGCCGGCCGCGTCGAAGACCTTGGCGACGTTGTCCCAGTCCAGCCCCTGGTCCCCGAAGACGTCCGGCTGGCCGAGGCGGTTCAGGATCCCGGCGGCCGGGAGGACCGCCACGGGCAGCTGAAGGCTGCGGCCCATCTTCTGCAGACCGCTGTAGAACCGCTGCCAGGCGGTGGGTCCCGTGACGGGCTGCGCCGAACTCATCGCGACTCTTCTCCCCGCGTTTGGCCAGGACCGACAAGTGGTGTAGACCATTTAGGTATGAGGGTGCCCGTCAGTGCACATCCTCGGACGGCTTGGTGATCTTCGCGCGCGAAGTTAAGCCATTAGTGCGTTAACGCGACAGATTGGGACAGCACCCCTAAAACTGGTGCTCCCCGCCCAGAACAGGAGAGACCAGATGGCCACGAAGGCTGAGAAGATCGTCGCGGGACTCGGCGGCATCGACAACATCGAAGAGGTCGAAGGCTGCATCACCCGCCTTCGCACCGAGGTCCACGACCCCTCCCTGGTCGACGAGGCCGCGCTGAAGGCCGCGGGGGCGCACGGGGTGGTCAAGATGGGCACCGCCATCCAGGTCGTCATCGGCACCGACGCCGACCCGATCGCCGCCGACATCGAGGACATGATGTGACGCGCTGACGATCCGTCGGCCTCGCTCGGCCCGTCCGGGGACTGCTCCTCCGATCGGAGGGGTACGAACACCGGTGGCCCGTCCCCGTGCGCACTCACGGGGACGGGCCACCGGCGTCTTCCGGTGGCCGGCGTATATCGGTCAAATCTCGCAGCGCCGCTTTCGGTAGGGTCGGTGCCATGACTCGCATCGACGGCCGCAGCCCCGAACAGCTCCGTCCCATCACCATCGAACGCGGATGGAGCAAGCACGCCGAGGGCTCTGTCCTGGTCTCCTTCGGAGACACCAAGGTGCTGTGCACCGCCAGCGTCACCGAGGGCGTCCCGCGCTGGCGGCGCGGCAGCGGCGAGGGGTGGGTGACCGCGGAGTACGCGATGCTGCCCCGCTCGACCAACACCCGCAGTGACCGCGAGTCCGTCCGCGGCAAGATCGGCGGCCGCACCCACGAGATCAGCCGCCTGATCGGCCGCTCGCTGCGCGGCGTCATCGACCTGCGCGCGCTGTCGGAGAACACCATCGCCCTCGACTGCGACGTCCTGCAGGCCGACGGTGGCACCCGCACCGCGGCGATCACCGGTGCCTACGTCGCGCTCGTCGACGCGGTCCGCTGGGCGCAGGCCAAGAAGATCACCCGGGCGAAGGCGGAGCCGATCGTCGGCGCGGTCTCCGCCGTCAGTGTCGGGATCATCGACGGCGTGCCGATGACGGACCTCTGCTACGAGGAGGACGTCCGCGCCGACACCGACATGAACATCGTCTGCACCGGCGACGGCAGCTTCGTCGAGGTCCAGGGCACCGCCGAGGGCGCGCCCTTCGACCGCGATCTGCTGAACCAACTGCTGGACCTCGGTCAGCTGGGCTGCGCCGAGCTGGACGCGATCCAGCGCAAGGCCCTGGAGGGGTGAGCGACATGCGCAAGCTGGTCCTGGCGACCCGCAACGCCCACAAGGTCGGCGAGCTGCGGGCGATCCTCGGCGCGGCCGGGCTCGAGGTCGACCTCGTCGGCGCGGACGCGTTCCCCGAGGTGCCGGATGTCGCGGAGACCGGCGTGACCTTCGCGGAGAACGCCCTGCTGAAGGCGCACGCGCTCGCCCGCGCGACCGGCCTGCCGGCCGTCGCCGACGACTCCGGCCTCTGCGTCGACGTCCTGGGCGGCGCCCCCGGCATCTTCTCGGCCCGCTGGGCCGGCCGCCACGGCGACGACCGCGCCAACCTGGAGCTGCTGCTCGCCCAGCTCTCCGACATCGCGGACCCCCACCGCGGCGCCCACTTCGCCTGCGCGGCGGCCCTCGCCCTCCCGAACGGCGAGGAGCGCGTCGTCGAGGGCCGCCTCCGCGGCACCCTCCGCTTCGAGCCCGTCGGCTCCTTCGGCTTCGGCTACGACCCGATCCTCCAGCCCGACGGCTACAGCGTCACCTGCGCGGAACTGACGCCGGACCAGAAGAACGCCATCAGCCATCGCGGCGAGGCCTTCCGCGCCCTCACCCCGATCCTCCGCGACCTGCTGGTCTGAGCCCCGACCGCGCGACACAACGGCGCAGGACGCACAACGCGCGAAGGCCCGCTCCGAGAGACTCGGGGCGGGCCTTCGATATGAAGGTGAATCGTCCGTGCGGCTGGAGGGATTCGAACCCTCACGGTGTCTCCACCACCAGGACCTAAACCTGGCGCGTCTGCCTGCTTCGCCACAGCCGCGTGCAGGGACATGGTACTCATCCGCAGTGGCCGCTGTCTTCGAGGCCGTGCTCCAGATGGTCGCACCGGCGTGGCCGCCGCCCTGTGGTTGAGACCAATAGGACTAGGCCAGTTTTGGGCACCATGGCTCTGAACTGCCTGTTCGGTGAACCTTAAGTGCGCTTAAGTGACACGTTGCCAAATAGGGTCTTGACGGTCGGGGTTGGTCCAGGCCAATTTATCTGCGGGCGCAGTCGATACCTCGCGGAGGCAGCAGGCATGGAAGACAGACGTCCCATACGAGTCAAGGCCGTGCTTGCGGCGTGTACCGCCGGGCTGCTCGGGGTCGGTGGGCTGGCGTTGGTCGGCGGGGCCGCGCAGGCAGCGAGCGGGCAGTTGGTGGCGAACGGCGGGTTCGAGACCGGCGATCTGAGCGGGTGGAGCTGCAGCGCCAACGACAAGGTGGTCAGCAGCCCTGTCGCCGCCGGGAGTTACGCCCTTTCCGGGACGCCCGCGGGGCAGGACGACGCGCAGTGCTCGCAGACCGTGGCCGTCGTCCCCAACTCGACGTACACCCTGTCCGGCCAGGTCGAGGGGAACTACGTCTACCTCGGCGACACCGGCACCGGGACCACCGACACCAGCACCTGGACGCCGGGCGCGAGTAGTTGGAGCACCCTGTCGACCACCTTCACCACCGGCGCGAACACCAGCTCGGTGACGGTGTGGGTCCACGGCTGGTACGGCCAGGGCACCTTCGGCGCCGATCAGTTGTCGCTGACCGGCCCCGCGCCGAGCGGCGGCGGAACCCCCTCGCCCAGCGCGAGCGCCTCCACCAGCCCCAGCGTCAGCCCCAGCGCGAGTGCGAGCGCCAGCCCGACCCCCAGCCCGAGCAGCACCGGGACCACCCCGCCGCCCGTCGACACGGGATTCCACCACCCGGTCTACTTCATGCCGTTGGACAACTCGCCGCAGGCGATCTCCGACATCCTCTCCGGCTCCGGCGAGAACCAGTTCAACCTCGCGTTCGTGCTCGACTCCGGTGGCTGCACGCCCGCCTGGGGCGGCAACGCGAGCACGCCCGTCTCGTCCGACACCGCCGTGGCCGCCGACATCAGCGCGATCCGGGCCGCCGGCGGCGACGTCGCCGTCTCCTTCGGCGGCTACAACGGGACCGAGCTCGGCTCGTCCTGCGGCAGCAGCTCCGCCCTGGCCGCCGCCTACCAGCAGGTCGTCACCAAGTACAACCTGAAGCGGATCGACCTCGACTGGGAGAACACCGCGCTCGACTCCAACATGGCCGTCCGCTGGGGCGCCATCAAGCAGTTGGAGGCCGCGAACCCTAACCTGAGCGTCACGCTGACCATTCCGGCAACCACCGTCGGCCTCCCGCTCACCGGGCGGGACGAGATCCAGCAGGCCGTCAACGACGGCGCCCGGATCGACCGGGTCAACCTGATGGACTTCGACTTCGGCCTCACCAGCGGCACCCAGACCGCCGCCGCGGAGACCGTCGCCGCCGACACCGTCCAGCAGCTGCAGACGCTGTACGGCTGGAGCGCCGCGACCGCGTGGGCACACCTGTCGGTGCAGCTGATGAACGGTCACACCGACCAGCCCAGCGAGCTCTACACGCAGTCGACCTTCACCGACCTGCTCGGCTACCTCCAGGCCAACCACGCCGCCGCGTTCTCCTACTGGGACGTCAACCGCGACCGCGCCTGCGACCCGAGCGTCGTGCACTACTGGGCCGACGGGGCCTGCTCCAGCGTGACGCAGAACCCCTACGACTTCACGAAGATCCTCACGCAGTACAACGGCTGACGCCGCTTCAGTCCGTCACGAGTCCCCACCCGCGCCGGAGGGCCCCACACCCCGGCGCGGGTGGCCAGCACAGCACCACGCACCACCCACCCCCACGACCCACGGAGTCACTCCATGCACCAGCGTGCCCTGCCCCCACGACCCGCGATTCCGGAGCGGAGGTCACGGCGCACCACCGCGCTGGTGACCGCCACCGCCCTGGTGGCCGGCACGGTCGCGCTCGCCGCCGGCCTGACCGGCGCCAGCGCGGCCGCCACCAACCTGCTGACCAACGGCGACTTCGAGAGCGGCAACCTGACCGGCTGGTCCTGTTCCACGCTGGACTCCGTGGTCGCGTCCCCGGTGCACGGCGGCGCCCACGCCCTCCAGGGCGCGGCGAGCGCCAGCGACAACGCGCAGTGCACGCAGACGGTCGCGGTGCAGCCGAACACCACCTACACGCTCTCCGCCTACGTGCAGGGCGCCTACGTGTACCTCGGCGCCACCGGCACCGGCGTCACCGCCAGCACCTGGACGCCGTCCAACAGCAGCTACGGCCAGCTTTCCACGAGCTTCACCACCGGGGCGTCCACCACCTCGGTGCAGGTCTACACGCACGGCTGGTACGGCCAGGGCACCTACTACGCCGACGACGTCTCCCTCACCGGCCCGGGCGGCGGCACCACCAGCCCGTCCGCGTCCCCGACCTCCGCCTCGCCGTCCGCGAGCGCGACCAGCGCCAGCCCGTCGGCCTCGCCGACCAGCGCGTCGCCCTCCGCGTCCGCGACCTCGGCGAGCCCGTCCGCGAGCGCCTCCGCCAGCCCGTCCCCGAGCCCCACGTCCACCAGCGGCGGCGGCACCGCCCCCGGCGGCGACGGCCTGGTCTCGACCCCGGGCGGGATCTCCGCCAAGGTCACCAACAACGCCGTGACGCTCACCTGGAGCGCCTCGACGGACAACTCGCAGACCGGCGACACCCCCGGCTACCACGTCTACAGCGGCGCCAACCTGATGGCCACGGCCATGGGCCCGTCGGTGACGGTCAGCTCGCTGCTGCCGAACACCAGTTACACCTTCACCGTGCAGGGTTACGACAAGGACGGCCACGCCTCCGCCCAGTCCACCCCGATCACCGTCACCACGGGCGCGGCGCCGTCGGGCGCGATGAAGTCCGCCTACTTCGACCAGTGGTCGATCTACGGCAACGCCTACTACCCGAAGAACGTGGGCACCTCGGGCGCGGCGGCGAACATGAAGGTCGTCACCTACGCCTTCGAGAACATCGACCCCACCAACCTGACCTGCTTCGAGACGGTCAAGGCCTCGGACTCCACCAACGAGTCGGACCCGAACGCCGGTGACGGCGCGGGCGACGCCTTCGCCGACTACCAGAAGTCCTACACCTCGGACATCTCGGTGGACGGCACCTCGGACACCTGGTCGCAGCCGATCAAGGGCAACTTCAACCAGCTCCGCGAGCTGAAGGCGAAGTACCCGAACCTGCGGATCAACCTCTCCATCGGCGGCTGGACCTACTCGAAGTACTTCTCCGACGTGGCCGCCACCGACGCGTCGCGCAAGAAGTTCGTCTCCTCCTGCCTCGACATGTTCATCAAGGGCAACCTGCCGACGAACGTCTCGGGTGACGCCTCCGGCGGCACCGGCTCGGCGGCCGGCCTGTTCGACGGCATCGACATCGACTGGGAGTACCCGGCGTCGGCCGGCGGCCACACCGGCAACCACTACTCGGCCGCCGACACCGCGAACTACACCGCGCTGCTGGCCGAGTTCCGCAGCGAGCTGGACGCCTACGGCGCGACGGTCGGCAAGCACTACATGCTGACCGCCGCCCTGCCCTCCGGCCAGGACAAGATCTCGCTGATCCAGCCGGCCGCCATCTCCAAGTACCTGGACTACGGCGACCTGATGACCTACGACATGCACGGCGCCTGGGACTCGACCGGTCCGACCAACCTCCAGGACCCGCTGCACGACACCTCCGCCGACCCGAGCAACCCGATCGCCCCGGGAACCGCGAAGTACAACATCGACGAGACCATCAAGGCGTACACCACGGGTGACTCCGCCTACGGCATCACCGGCGGCTTCCCCGCCTCCAAGCTGGTGCTCGGCGTCCCGTTCTATTTCCGTGGCTGGACCGGCGTCCCGGCCGGCAGCGACTACGGCCTGTACCAGTCGGCGACCGGCGCGAGCCCGGCGCAGACCTACACCCAGGAGGCGGGCATCGCCGACTGGAAGGAACTGGCCGCCAAGGGCCTGACCAGCGGTTCGACGGTCCACTGGGACCCGACCACGCAGAGCTCGTGGATCTACGACGGCACCAACTTCTACACCGGTGACACCCCGCAGGCGATCACCGCCCGCGGCCAGTACGCCACCACGAACGGCCTCGGCGGCATCTTCGCCTTCTCCTTCGAGGGCGACGACGCCTCCGGCACGCTGATCAACGCCATGAACAGCTCGATGCAGTAACCAGGCGCCGAAGAACGGAAGGCCCCGGCTTCCGCCGGGGCCTTTCCGCGTGCGCGATCAGATCTTCAGGTCCTTGATGAGCTTGGCGACGTGGCCGGTCGCCCGCACGTTGTAGAAGGCGTGCTCGACCTTGCCCTGCTCGTCGACGACGAAGGTGGAGCGGATCACGCCGGTGACGGTCTTGCCGTACATCGTCTTCTCGCCGAAGGCGCCGTACGCCTGCAGCACCTCCTTCTCGGGGTCGCCCACCAGGGTGACCTTGAGGTGCTCCTTCTCGCGGAACTTCGCCAGCTTCTCGGGCTTGTCGGGGGAGACGCCGATGACGTCGTAGCCGGCCTCCGCGAGCACGTCCAGGTTGTCGGTGAAGTCGCACGCCTGCTTGGTGCAGCCCGGCGTCAGTGCGGCCGGGTAGAAGTAGACGATGACCTTGCGACCGAGGTGGTCGGCGAGGGAGACGGACTTGCCGTCCGCGTCGGGCAGGGTGAAGGCGGGAGCGGCGTCGCCGGGTGAAAGTCGGGCACTCATACGGCGACGGTACCGCCCGGGGCCCTCTGTTGCGGGGTGCCGCTGCGCACGGCCGCGCGCGACCTGACAGACTGTCCAAGAGCAGTAGCAGTCGGCGAGCGAGCGAGAGAGGGTGTCCTCGTGGGCGAGGTCAGCACCAGGGACGAGAGCCGGGACAGGCGGAGCGCGGCCCAGATCGAGGCGGACATCGCCCGCACGCGCGCGCAGCTCGCGGCCACGCTCGACGAGCTGGCCGTGGCCGTCCACCCCTCCACCCTCATGAACCAGGCGAAGGCCCAGGCCAGGGCGACGGTGGACCGGACCGTGGGTCAGGCCTACGTCGCCGTGAACCGGGGCGTCGAACAGCTCCGGGCGCAGTTCGTGAACGAGAAGGGGCAGCCGCGCAAGGACCGGATCATCCCGGTGGCGGCGGTGGCCGGCGCGGTCGTGGTCGGCCTCGTGCTGATCCGCCGCAAGAAGTAGCCATCGGCTGCCTGTACGGTTTCAGGCGTGAACGCGGACGAGACTGTGGCGGACGGGACTGTGAGCAAGAAGCACGACTCATCCTTCGGCGAGAAGCTGCCGATCCGGATGCTGCACGACCGCGTCCTGGTCCGCACCGAGGGCCCGGAGGGCGAGCGCCGCTCCACCGGCGGCATCCTGATCCCGGCCACCGCCGAGCTTTCCAAGCGATGCGCGTGGGCGGAAGCGGTCGCGGTGGGCCAGAACGTGCGCAGCATCGAGCCGGGGGACCGGGTCCTGTACGACCCGGAGGACCGCGCGGAGGTCGAGGTGCGCGGCACGATCTACGTGCTGCTGCGCGAGCGCGACATCCACGCGGTCGCCTCCGAGCGGGTCAGCGACGCGGACGGCACCAGCACGGGCCTGTACCTCTAGCGACAGACCTGCTCTCCGCGTGGGGGTTCGCCGACCGATGGCCCGGGTTCGGCCTCGCCGTAGGATGCGAGGCATGAACCATGATCGCCCCGGGCGCGCCGTGCCCCGCACGGAAGGCGCACGCCCATGACGAAGCGGCCGACCCGCTGGCAGGAGTCGGGGCACAGTGCGAACTACGGTATGCGGTTCGCCGAACTCATCGCGGCCGGTGAGGACGTCGAGGGTGAGGCCCGGCTCGCCGACACGCTCCTGCCGCGTGGCGCCCGTGTGCTCGACGCCGGCGCGGGCATGGGCCGGGTGGCTGCTGCGCTTCTTCAGCGTGGGCACAGGGTGGTCGCGATCGAGCCTGACGCGGTGCTGGTTCGACAGGCCCGGGAGACCTACCCCGGCCTACCGATCGAGGAACGGGACATCCTCGGCCTCGGCCCCGACGACGGCCCGTTCGACTTGGTCGTCTGCGTTGGCAACGTCATGGTCTACCTGGCCGAGGGTACGGAACGTGTGGCGTTGGCGGCCATGCGTGACGTGCTCGCCGAGAAGGGCCGGATTCTGGTCGGGTTCCACCTGAAGGGTCGCCCTCCGCATGCCCGGGAGTACACGGTGGCGGAGTTCGAAGCGGATCTGACCGCCGTCGGGCTGCGCGTCGACCTGCGGTCCGGCACCTACCAACTGCACCCCGCGAATGACGACTACGGTGTCTGGATCCTGAGCCGAGCCTAGCCGGGGAACCTCCTACGACTGCTCCTCGGCCCCGCCGGCCCGCCGCCGACGGGGCCGCTGCACACCCCGGCGGCGGGGGCGGGGCGTGGCCGCGAGCTGCGGCGAGGTCTGCGTAAAAGCCTGCCGGATCGGGCAAAGCGCTGCCCCCGACGGGGTTCTAACGTGGCGTAGGAGACCGGACGGGGAGGGGAGGCTCGCATGTCCTTGGAGCGCGAGAACGTCGAGGTGCTCGGGGAGTGGCTCGTCGACGGCGGCGCCGCCCATTCCGGATGTCCGGGCGCCGGACGGTAGAGCCGGACAGGACGGCACGGATCCGGGTGGTGCGGTGGTCGATGTGGCCGAGCAGGAGCTGGCGCGGTTGGTCCGGGACAGGGCGGCGGCGGTGGGGGCAGCCATCCCGGATCTGAGGGCGGCGGGCGTTCCTGCCGAGGAGGTCCCGGACGCCGAGGTGGAGAGGCTGTTCGACCAGCGGGTCCTGGTGAGCATGGACGGCCAGGCCGGTTGAGGTGCCCGACGGCGATTTCCTAGTCGAGGAGTGGCGATGCAACCCAAGGACAAGGGCTCGGACGACGCGTCGCAATGGACGTCATCAGCGGCCGCCCGACCGGCCAGGCCCTCCGGGGACGACCTGTCGGACGACGAGTCGTCAGGGGTGCCGCGGATCCTGCCCGTCATGACCTCCTCGGTCATGGACGTCATCAACCGACGAGCCGACAAGCTGGCCGACGACCTGAGGAGTTACCTGGACGACCCCGACAGTCGCCCGGGTTTCGCCCCCTACGCGCAGGCCTACGGGACCGTGGCCTCGAGTTCGAGCCTGCCGGCCCCGAAGCCCTCCCCGGACACGGGCAAGCGCAGGAAGAAGCCGACCATGGCGTCGGTCAAGGACGGTATGGACACCGAGGCGAAGGACCTCGGAATGAAGCCGGGCAGCGTCAAGCAGAAGGGCAGGTGGCTGGACGAGGTCACCGCGTCCGGCTCCCGGATCAAGGTGGGTGACCGGGCCATGCAGCTGCTCGGCCAGCTGTCCCAGGTGCTGATCGACGCCGTCACGGTCAACACCCAGGAGATCGAGGCCATGGTCGTCAACGGCCGGATCCTGGTGAGCGCCAACGAAGCCGCCGCCGTCGCCCAGCTGTGCAGCCTCGAGCTCGACAAGGTCCTCGCGAAGGAGGCGGAGCGAACCAAGGACGGGGACAGCGGCTACTTCGACGCCAAGAAACGCCGGATCGGCGAGGTCTCGGTCGCGCTCGCGGCCGACGACGCCGACGACGCGTCCGACGCGGAGGTCCGCGGGATGAAGCGCCTCTCCCAGATCGTCATGGACGTCAGCCAGTATCCGGACCAAAGCGAGGCCGTCGCCGCCATCCTGGCGACGCTGCGCGACACCATGGTCGAGGAGACGAAGATCGTCAAGGGTGGCGCGCCCGCCGACGTGGCCGCTCTCATCCACGATGACGCCTACCGAGGGCGGATCATCGCGGTGGACGCCTACGAGAGCGGTGGCAAGACCGTCACCACGTGTTCGCACGCCGAACAGAACCTGGCATACACGCTCGTCCTGTCCGGATTCAAGGGCGGCGCCCAGGTGGCCGGTGGCAAGCGGCCCTGCTTCGCCTGCTGGATGACGCTGACCGTGGTGAACAACGCGGGATTCAAACTCGTCTTCAACCAGCACCTCGGCGGCTACTGGGCCGGTACGACCTACCGCGGCCTACAGCGCATCGTCGAGAAGCTCGGCTACAGCGAGACGCAGGTCAAGGCGCTGTTGGTCCAGTATGCGGACGACGACGACTTCGAGCAGTACATCACCAGCCTGGAAGAGGGAGTCGCCTCGCACACGGTGAAGCTCTGGGACGCCTTGGCCGACGCGGACTCCTACTCGACCGAGATCGCGTCGCCGACGCAGAGCCCGCCCTACTCGCCTCCGCCCCCGGTGATGCTCAAGTACGTGAAGAATGACGCCGGCGACGCTCCGGAACGTGTCCGGGTCGAGCTCCTCTCCGGCACCACGGTCACGATCGGCCGGGCGGCGGACGCGGACCTGCAGCTCCAGCACACGAAGGTCTCCCGCAAAGCAGCGGAAATCGGTCTTGGTGCGACCGGCAAAGCCAGGCTGATCGTCCTGGGGAAGAACATCACGCTGAGCGGCAAGCCGCTGACCGTCGGCGAGTACGAACTCGACTTCGGCGCCGAGCTGACGATCGGGCCCTACCATTTCGTCGTCGTGTGACAACGTGTTTCCACCAGGCCGGGCGCGAGCCGGTGCGGCGGCTCAGACGCCCGGTGGGCGGGTGCGGCTGCGGTGGCGGGGCGGGGGCGGGGCGTCCACGCTGGAGATATGTCCACGGGCGGAGGTGGGTCCGACCGTCGCGGCGTCCGGGCCAAGGTCGAGGCGCAGCGGGCGGCCGCGCGGCGTGCCGAGCGCAGGCGGAGGGTGCTGCTCGCCGCGGGCGCTGTGGTCATCGTGGGCGGGATCGTCGCGGTGATCGTGGTGAACTTCCCGAGCTCCTCCAGCTCGTCCGGGCTGGGCCCGGAGGGCATCGCCCTGCAGAGCGGGCAGCAGCTGGCGTCGGTGAGCTCCGCCGCGAGCGGGCAGACCGTGGACGGCATCTCCTGCGACGCCAGCGAGCAGGTGGCCTACCACATCCACTCCCACCTGGCGGTCTACGTGAACGGGCAGCAGCGCAGCGTCCCGTACGGCATCGGCGTGGTCGAACCGGTGCCGCAGACCGTGAGCGGGAGCACCTTCGTGTCTGCGAGCCAGTGCTACTACTGGCTGCACACCCATGCGCAGGACGGCATCATCCACGTCGAGTCCCCGACGCAGAAGCAGTACACGCTCGGCCAGTTCTTCGACATCTGGAAGCAGCCGCTGTCCACGGGCCAGGTCGGGCCGGCCGGCGGACACGTCACCGCCTACGTGAACGGCAAGGTGTTCAACGGCGACCCGCGGACCATCACGCTCCAGCCGCACGAGGACATCCAGCTGGATGTCGGCACGCCGGTGGTGCCCCCGCAGTCCGTCGACTGGTCGCACTCCCAGCTCTGAGCTGTTTCGTCGATCACAGCCCGGGTGGAGGGTCCCGGTTGGGCGTAGAGTCCGGGGCATGAGTGAGCACTTTGATGTGGTGGTGCTGGGGGCCGGCCCCGGTGGTTACGTGGCCGCGATCCGGTCCGCGCAGCTGGGTCTGACCACGGCGATCGTGGAGGAGAAGTACTGGGGCGGGGTCTGCCTGAACGTGGGCTGCATCCCCTCCAAGGCGCTGCTGCGCAACGCCGAGCTGGCGCACCTGTTCACCCAGGAGGCCGACACCTTCGGCATCCGTGTCGACGGCAAGGTGAGCTTCGACTACAAGGCGGCGTTCGAGCGCAGCCGCCAGGTCGCGGACGGTCGCGTCAAGGGCGTCCACTTCCTGATGAAGAAGAACAAGATCCGGCAGCTCCAGGGCCGCGGCACCTTCGTCGACGCCAACACCCTGCAGGTCGCCCTCGTCGAGGGTGGCACCGAGACCCTGACCTTCGACCACTGCATCATCGCCGCCGGGGCGACCACCCGCCTGCTGCCGGGCACGCAGCTCAGCAGCCGCGTGGTCACCTACGAGGAGCAGATCCTCAGCGACTCCCTGCCCGAGAGCATCATCATCGCCGGCGCCGGCGCGATCGGCGTCGAGTTCGCCTACGTGCTGCACAACTACGGCGTCAAGGTCACCATCGTCGAGTTCCTCGACCGGATGGTCCCGCTCGAGGACGCCGAGGTCTCCGCGGAGCTGGCCAAGCGCTACCGCAAGCTCGGCATCCAGGTGCTGACCTCGACCCGCGTCGACTCCATCGACGACAGCGGCGAGAAGGTCCGCGTCACCGTCACCGGCAAGGACGGCGCCCAGCAGGTGCTGGAGGCCGACAAGGTGCTGCAGGCCATCGGCTTCGCCCCGCGCGTCACCGGCTACGGCCTGGAGAACACCGGCGTGCGGCTGACCGAGCGCGGCGCCATCGACATCGACTCCCGCTGCCGCACCAGCGTTCCGCACATCTTCGCGATCGGTGACGTGACGGCCAAGCTGATGCTGGCTCACGCGGCCGAGTCCATGGGCATCATCGCCGCCGAGACCATCGGCGACGCGGAGACCATGGAGCTGGAGTACGTGATGATCCCGCGGGCCACCTATTGCCAGCCGCAGATCGCCAGCTTCGGCTGGACCGAGGCGCAGGCGCGCGAGCAGGGCTACGACGTCAAGGTCGCCAAGTTCCCGTTCACCGCCAACGGCAAGGCCCACGGCATCGGCGAGCCGGGCGGCTTCGTCAAGATCATCGCTGACGCCAAGTACGGCGAGCTCCTCGGCGCCCACCTGATCGGCCCGGACGTCACCGAGCTGCTGCCGGAGCTGACCCTGGCCCAGCAGTGGGACCTGACGGTCAACGAGGTGGCGCGCAACGTCCACGCCCACCCGACCCTGGGCGAGGCCGTCAAGGAGGCCATCCACGGCCTGGCGGGGCACATGATCAACTTCTGACCCGTCAGGCGGGCGGACGGTCCGACACGGAGGGCGCGGAGCCGATGGCTCCGCGCC
>NZ_BBPP01000027.1:0-38915 GCF_000787835.1 Streptacidiphilus melanogenes | reverse complement strand
CTTCTGACCCGTCAGGCGGGCGGACGGTCCGACACGGAGGGCGCGGAGCCGATGGCTCCGCGCCCTCCTGCGCGTCCGGGCCCCTGCGGGCTACGGCGTGTTGACCGCGTGCCGCGGGAACAGGATGTTGCCCTGGCCGTTCCCCTGGGACGTCGGCGGCGCGGTCGGGGTCGACGGCGTCGGGTTGGGGACCGGCGGGGTGTAGGGCGGGTTCGACGGCGTCACGGTCGGATACGGGTTGACCGGCGTCCGGCTCGGAGTCGGGGGCGTCGGCGTCGGGCTGGCCGGCGTCGTGGCCGACGGGCTCGGGGTGACCGACGGCGTGGTGACCGGCGGGACGTAGTAGCTGCCCGTCTGCAGGTCGAAGCTCGCGTAGGGGAGGCCGGAGAGCGCCTGCTCCATGTAGTTCGTCCAGATCTGCGTCGGGAACGAGCCGCCGTTGACGCGGCTGATCCCGGCCGCGTCACCGAGGGAGATCCGCCTGACGTCGCCCTGCTGGGCGAAGAGCCCGACCGTCGTGGACAGCTGCGGCGTGTAGCCGGCGAACCACGCGGACAGGTTGCTGTCCGTGGTGCCGGTCTTGCCCGCGGCGTCCCGGCCGAGCGCCTGCGCGGCGTAGCCGGTTCCGTTGTCGATGACGCCCTGGAGCACCTGGGTGACGGTGTCCGCCACGCTGCGGTCGAAGGCCTGCGTCGCGGTGTGCTGGGGCATCGTCTTCGACTGGCCCTCGTGGCTGACCGACTGCACCGACCAGGGAGCGATCTGCTTGCCGTGGTTGGCGAAGGTCGCGTAGGCGCCCGCCAGTTGGATCGCGTTCGGCGAGGACGTGCCCAGGGTGACCGAGGGGTTGCTCGCGCTCATGCCGGGCGTGTCCGACGGCAGCCCGGCGGCGATCGCGGCCGCGCGCACCTTGTCCAGTCCGACGTCGGCGCCCAGCTGGGCGAAGACGGAGTTGACCGACTTCGCCATCGCCGTGCTGACGCTGATCTGACCGTAGTTGACGTGGTCCTCGTTGTCGGGGTTGAAGGACGCCACGTTCGGAGGCAGACCGACGACCTGACGGCCGCTGGTGCCGTCGTACGTCGTGTACGGGGTGATCTGGCGTCCGTCCTGCGTCGTCGACTTGTTCTGCAGGGCCGCCGCGAGGTCGAAGGCCTTGAAGGTGGAGCCCTCGGAGATGTCGGTGCGCAGCGCGTCGTTGAACGGCTGGGTCACGTAGTCGGGGCCGCCGTAGGCCGCGACCACCTTGCCGCTGGACGGCTCGACGGAGGCGGCGCCCGCGCGGATGTACTTGGCCTTGGCCGAGTTGGTCTTCAGGCTGTTGAGCTCGTGCTTCACCGAGGAGGCCAGCGCGTTCTGGTCGCCCTTGTCGAAGGTGGTGACGATCTTCCAGCCGCCCCGCGCCAGCTCGTCCCGCGTCATGACGTTGTTGCTGAACAGGTAGTTGTCGGCGATGTCGACCAGGTAACCGGCCTGGCCCGACAGGCCCTTGATCCCGGTGGTCGGCTTGACCGCGGGGAACTTGGCCGCGGCGCGCTGCTGCGGGGTCAGGTAGCCGAGCTTGGCCATGCCGTCCAGGACGTAGTTCCAGCGGTCCGTCGCCGCCTGCTTTCCGGCCGCGCTGGCGGTTGCGACGTCGTAGGCGCTGGGCGCCTGCAGCAGGGCGGCCAGGTAGGCGCTCTGGTCGGCGTTCAGCTGGGAGGCGTTGACGCCGAAGTAGGCCTGCGCGGCGGCCTGCACGCCGTAGGCGCCGCGGCCGAAGTAGGAGGTGTTCAGGTAGCCGGCCAGGATGTCGCTCTTGGTCTCCGTGCGGTCGACCTTGAGCGAGATGAAGAACTCCTTGATCTTCCGGCTGACCGTCTGGTCCTGGTTCAGGTAGTAGTTCTTCACGTACTGCTGCGTGATGGTCGAACCGCCCTGCACGCCCTGGCCGCGTGCGGTGTCCCAGGCGGCGCGGGCCATGCCGGTGAGGCTGACGCCCTGGTTCGAGTAGAAGGTGCGGTCCTCGGCGGAGACGGCGGCCTGCTGCATCTGCGGGGAGATCTGGGCGAGCGGGACGATCATCCGGTTCTTCGTGCCGGTCTGGCCGATCACCGTCTTGCCGTCGGAGTAGTAGTAGACGTTGGCCTGGGCCACGGCCGCGGCGTTGGCGTTCGGCGGCTCCACGTAGAGGTAGATGCCGACGAACGCGCCGACGCCGAGCAGCACCGCGGTCAGCAGCCCGCCGAGCGCCATCCGCCAGGTGGGGATGATCCGGCGGTACCAGGGGAGCGCCCTGCGCCTCGCCTTCCGCGCCGCCGTCCTGGCGCGGCGTCGATCGCGCCCACTGGCGCCCATTCCGCCTCCTTCGGCCCGGTCCTCGGCCTCGAGAGTGCCGCCGGTCATGGGGTTGGCGAGGCTGTCCGGATCGTCCATGCCCTTGTTGTTGCTGCCCATGTCCGTGGTGCTCCGGTGGCTCTCGTCCGCTGACTCGTCTACTTGATCGTTAAACGCCCCCAATCAGGGCATTCTTGTCCACTCTGCCGGATTGTCCGGTGGTGGGCGAATGGCGTACCCCTCTTGCAGGACGTTTGTGGCGGTGCTGTGACACTTCGCCGCCCGTCTTCGCTAGTCTGTGAGAGCGGCGTCACAGTCGGCTTTTCGGCCTGCCGTGCTCCGCGTCACACAACACCACAACCGAAGAACGACGGCGCAGCCCCTTCGTAACACCCCCCGGGTGTTGACGAACGGGGCCATTTCGGCGTTCCCGTGCGACCGCGCGGGCTTGTCGCCATACCTGTCGACAAGTCGACACCCCGACCGTAGAGCGTTCGTACAGAAAGGAGTGTGATGTACGCCGCAGTCTGTGTCCGCAGCTTCCGGCGCTACTCCACCTACCGCGCCGCCACCTGGGCGCGGGTGTTCACCAACACCGTCTTCGGCTTCATCCTCACCTACACCTACATCGCCCTGTGGCACGTCCGCCCGCACCTCGGCGGCTACGACCTCTCCGCGGCGATCACCTATGTCTGGATCGGGCAGGGGCTGCTCTCCCTCCTCGCGGTCGGGGACCTCGGAGCCCTCGCCGACCTTCAGACGCGGATCGCCAACGGCGACGTCGCGGTCGACCTGTTCCGCCCGGTCGACCAGCAGCGCTGGTGGCTCGCCGTCGACGCCGGCCGGGCCGGATACCAGCTGCTGACCAACGCCCTGGTGCCGATGCTCGTCGGCGGACTGGCGTTCCATCTGCGCCTGCCGCAGGGGCCGGCTCTGGAGGCCGCCGCGAGCTGGGCCGCGACCGCCGTGGCCCTCGTCCTGGCGCTCGTGGTCAGCTACGCGCTGCGCTACCTCGTCGCGCTGACCGGCTTCTGGCTGCTCGACCTGCGCGGCATCCAGCTCGTCTACTACCTGACCTCCTGTTTCTTCGGCGGCTTCTTCCTCCCCGTCACCGTCTTTCCGCCCGTGCTGGAGACGGTGGCCCGGGCGCTGCCCTTCATCGCGGTCTTCCAGGTGCCCGCCGACGTCTTCCTGCAGCACTACGACGCGGTGGGCACGCTCGGCGCGCTCGGCGTCCAGCTCGGCTGGGCGGTCGTGCTGCTCGGGCTCGGTCGGCTGGTCCAGTCCCGCGCCGTGCTGAAGGTGGTGGTCCAAGGTGGCTGAGGCACGCTTCGGCGCCCGGACGCGACCGGCCCGCTGGGACGTGGTCCACGCGGTGCGCTGCTACGGGCACATCGTGCGGATGTGGATCCGCGCCGCGCTCGCCTACCCGGCGTCGTTCTGGATGACCATGGCCGGCAACCTCGCCGCCTCCGGCATGGACTTCGTCGTCATCGTCGTGATGTTCCTGCACACCCGCGCCCTCGGCGGCTGGAGCCTGCCTCAGGTCGCCTTCCTGTACGGGACCTCCGGCCTGACCCTCGGGCTGGCCGACGTCTTCGTCGGCAGCATGGACCAGCTCGGCGTGCGGGTGCGCGAGGGGTCCGTCGACACCGTCCTGGTCCGGCCGGTGCCCGCGCTGGCGCAGCTCGCGGGGGACCGGTTCGCGCTGCGCCGGATCGGGCGGGTGCTGCAGTCGGGCGCGGTGCTGACCTGGTCGCTGCTGCGGCTGGACCTGTCCTGGACCCCGCTCAAGGTCCTGGTCTTCGCCTCGCTCGTGCTGTGCGGGACGGTGATCTTCGGCTCCGTCTTCGTCGGCGGATCGGCCTGCCACTTCTTCATGGCCGACGCCGCGGAGGTGCAGAACTCGTTCACCTACGGCGGCGCGACCATGCTGCAGTACCCGCCGACCGTCTACGCCCGCGACATCGTCCGCGGCACCGTCTTCGGTGTGCCGCTGGCCTTTGTGAACTGGCTGCCCGCGCTCTACCTGCTCGGCCGGGACGACCCGCTGGGGCTGCCGTCCTGGTTCCGCTTCGCCTCGCCGGTCGCCGCCCTGCTCTGCGCCACGGGGGCCGGGCTGCTGTGGCGCACCGGGGTCCGCTCCTACCGCAGCACCGGCAGCTGATGAACCGTCAGAGAAGGGAGTCTCCGTCATGGACGAGGTGCTGATCGAGGTCGAGGGCGTCACCAAGAGCTTCGTGGTGCGGCGCCGGGCCGGACGGCTCAGGCGCACCAGGGAGGTGGTGAACGCCGTCGCCGGGCTGGACTTCACCGTCCGGCGCGGCGAGATGGTCGGCTACATCGGCCCCAACGGGGCCGGCAAGTCCACCACCGTCAAGATGCTCACCGGCATCCTGCTGCCCAGCACCGGACGGCTGCGGGTGGCCGGGGCCGATCCGGTGCGCGACCGGGTGCGGCTGGCGCAGCGCATGGGCGTCGTCTTCGGACAGCGCACCACCCTGTGGTGGGACCTGCCGCTGCGCGACTCCTACGAGCTGGCCCGCCGCATCTACCGCATCCCTGAGGCGACCTACGCCGGCAACCTCGACCGCTGCGTCGAACTGCTGGAGCTGGGTCCGTTGTTGGACGTGCCGGTGCGCCAGCTCTCGCTGGGCCAGCGGATGCGCGGCGACATCGCCGCCGCGCTGCTGCACGAGCCCGAGGTGCTCTACCTCGACGAGCCGACCATCGGCCTCGACGTCGTCAGCAAGCGCCGGGTTCGGGAGTTCCTCGCCCGGATCAACGCGGAGCAGGGCACGACGGTCCTGCTCACCACCCATGACCTGACCGACATCGAGCAGCTCTGCTCACGCGTCATGGTCATCGACCACGGCCGCGTCGTCTACGACGGCGGGCTCGACGGCCTGCACCGGCAGGGCCGCAGCGAACGGACGCTGGTGGTGGAGCTGGAGCGCGAGCTGCCGCCGATCGAGCTGCCCGGCACCCGCCTGGTGCGCTGCGAGGGTACCCGACAGTGGCTCGCCTTCCCCGCCTCGGCGAGCGCCGCGCCGCTGGTCGCGGAGCTGGCCGGGCGGTACGAGCTGCGCGACCTCTCGGTGCGCGAGCCGGAGATCGAGGACGTGATCGCGCGGATGTACGGGGAGGCGGAGCAGGTGGACGCGGCGGTCGCCCAGGTCGGGTAGTCGTCGGGTGGTCGCCGCCCACCGGTCGGGGTGTCTCGACGGGTGGGGGCGGTCGGCGGAGTGGCGTAAGGAGCAGATAAGGTCCCAGCTGTCCGTGTGTCAGATCGGCACGAGAACAGACCGTTCGATGGGGGACTCCTCCGTGGCCACTCCGCCGCAGCCGCCCGGTAATCCGTACGGCGCGCCGAACCCGTACGGGCAGCCGGACCCGTACGGCCAGTCCAATCCCTACGGGCCGCCGCAGCCCCCGGCGCAGCCGCAGGGCCCGTACGACGCGGTCCCGCAGCCGGCCGGGTACGGCTACCCGCAGGCGCCACCGCAGCCCGGCATTCCGCAGCAGCCGGGCTTCCAGCAGCCCGGTTACTCGCAGCAGCCCGGCTTCCCGCCGCCGTACGGGCAGCAGGCGCCGATGGGCCAGCCGGCGCCTGGCTGGGGTCAGCCGAACGGGGTGAACTGCCGGTTCTGCGGCGCCTCCCCGGCGGTGGACGTCACCGTGCGCGCGCACCGCGGCATGATCTGGCTGATGACCTTCCGGTCGCTGAAGGGCCCGTTCTGCCGTACCTGCGGCACCGCGGCCATCCGCGACATGTCCGGCCAGACCCTGGTGCAGGGCTGGTGGGGACTGGGGTCCGCGTTCATCACGCCGATCACCCTGCTCATCAACCTGGTCTCCTACAACAAGATCAAGGCGCTCCCGGAGCCGGAGTACCGGCCGGGTCCGCCGATGGATCCGGGCAAGCCGTTGATGAACCGCCCGCAGGCGGCCGGTTTTGCGGTGCCCGTCGTCGCGTTCCTAGTGCTCCTGGTGCTGATCATCGCCGCCGCGTCGGGCGGCGGCAGCACGGACGACACCGGCGGTGGCCTCCCGGTCGTCACCGACTCCCCGACGGACCTGCCGACGGATCTGCCGACGGATCTGCCGACCGACACCGCGCAGCCGAGCGCTCCCGCCGACTCGCCGGGCACCGGTTCCGGCGACTTCGCCGTCGAGGGCCAGTGCGTCAAGAACTACGGCAGCGACTCCAACCCCGACCTGCGCGTCGTCGACTGCGCGAGCGGCTCCTACCTGGTCGTCAAGCGGCTCGCCGGCACCACGTCGAGCAGCGGCTGCCCGGCCGACGCGCCGACGACGTACACGCACACCGAGGAGGGCAACGACTTCGTGCTCTGCCTCAAGCAGTACGCGGGCTGACCGCGGATTGCGGTTGGTCCAGACCACGTGCAGCATGGTCCGCATGAATCGGAGCAGGCGGCGGCCCACCGGCCGCACGGTCACGGCAGCCACGGTGGCGGTGGCGGCAGTGCTGGCACTGGTCGCCGGCTGTTCGTCGGGCCGTTCTTCGCAGGGCGCCGCCGCGCCGAGCAGTGACGGCCGCCCGTCCGGTGCGACGGCGAGGACGGTCGCCGTCGTGCCGCGCCCGGCCCGGCTGACGCTCGGGTCGGGCGCGGGCTTCGGCGTCACCGCGGCCACGCCGGTCCACGCCGAGGGCGGCCCGGACGCGCAGGCCGCGGCGGCGCTCGTGGCGGGGGAGTTGAAGCTGCGGACGGAAGGCGGTTCCGGCGCCGGGATCACCTTCCGGCTCGACCCGCGGGCGGCCACGCCGCCAGAGGGCTACCGGCTCACCTCCGGCCCGTCCGGCGTGCTGATCACCGCACGGGACGGCGCCGGGCTCTTCCACGGCGGCCAGACGCTCCGTCAACTCCTGCCCGCAGGCGGCGGATACGGCACCGTCCGGGCCCTCGTCGTCGACGACAGCCCCCGCTACGCCTACCGTGGCGCCGGACTGGACGTCGCCCGGCACTTCTTCACCGTCGCCCAGGTCGAGCAGTACGTCGACCTGCTGGCGCTGTACAAGTTCAACCACCTGCACCTGCACCTCACCGACGACCAGGGCTGGCGCATCGCCGTCAGCAGCCGCCCGCAGCTGACCGCCGTCGGCGGCCGCACCGAGGTCGGCGGCGGCCAGGGCGGCTACTACTCGGCGGCGGACTACCGCGCCATCGTCCGCTACGCCGAGGACCGGCACATCACCGTGGTCCCGGAGATCGACCTCCCCGGCCACAGCAACGCCGCGATCGTCTCCTACCCCGAACTCGCCTGCGCGGGCGACCGGACGCCCGCGCCGTACACCAGCGCAGGCGTCGGCTTCAGCCGGGTCTGCACCGGCAAGGAGTCGACCTACCGCTTCGTCGACGACGTCGTCGCGGCCGTCGCCGAGCTCACACCGGGCCCGCTGATCCACCTCGGCGGCGACGAGGCGAAGACCCTCGCCCCGGCGGACTACCAGGCGTTCATGAAGCGGGCGATCGCCGTCGGCCGCGCCCACGGCAAGCAGGTCGTCGCCTGGGACGAGGCCGCGGCGGAGCAACCGGACCTGCTCCAGATATGGCATCCCGCCCGGCAGTCGACCGCCGCGGTCGTCGCCGGCATCGCCGCCGCCGCACGCCACGGCTCCAAGCTGCTGATGTCCCCGGCCGACCGGGCGTACCTGGACCAGAAGTACGACCCGTCGACCCCCCTCGGCCTGGCCTGGGCCGGCTACGTCAGCGTCGAGCACGCCTACGACTGGAACCCCGACACCTACCTGCCCGGAGCGCCCCGGGGCTCGGTCGCCGGGGTCGAGGCCATGCTGTGGACGGAGACCCTGAGCACGTCGTCCGACCTGCAGCTGATGGACCTGCCACGGCTCCCGGCCCTGGCGGAGGTCGCCTGGACGCCGCAGGCGGAGCGGAGTTGGGCGGACTTCCGGCTCCGCCTGGCGGCGCAGGCCCCGCTGTGGCGGTCCCAGGGCTGGACCTGGACCCGCGCCGCAGGAGTCCCCTGGCCCTAGCCGCGCACGTCCGACGCCCGCGTCCGACACGCAGGTCCGGAAGGGGTGCGGGAATCAGATCCGGACCAGGTGCACGACCGTGCTCGCCCAGTCCTCGTGCGGCAGATCCAGGTCCAGGCCGCGTTCCCGCAGTGCCGCGCCGCTGTGGACGCGTCCGCTGCGCAGGTCGCGGTAGTGCGCGTCGCGGGGGAGTCCGGCCAGCCGCAGCGGTGCGGGAGCCAGGCCGAAGCGGGGCTGGGGGAGCCAGGCGAAGACCGCGGCCTCCGCGGCGTCGGGGGCCAGGTACTGGACGGCCGTCAGGCTCTGCAGGTCCCCGGGCGGGCGCAGCCGGAACAGCTCGCCGTGCTGGACGAGGTGCCGGACCGTCTTGTACTCGGCGACGAGCTGCTCCGCCTCCTTCAGCTCCTGTGGCCGCCAGCGCGTCAGGTCGCCGCCGATGCCCAGCACGCCGCTCATCGCGCTGTGGAACCGGAACCGCAGCGGGATCGAGCGCCCCGTCTGCTGGTTGGGCACGTCCGTCACCCAGGCAGCCATGGTCCGGACCGGGTACAGCTGGGCGTAGCCGTGCTGGATGACGAGGCGGTCGGCGGCGTCGGTGTTGTCGGAGATCCAGACCTGGTCGGTGCGCGCCAGGACGGCGGGGTCGACCCGGCCGCCGCCACCGCTGCACGCCTCGATGCGCAGCCGTGGGTGCGCGGCACGGAGCCGGTCCACGAGCGTGTGGTAGCCGCGGACGTGGTCGAACCAGAGGCGGTCCCCGCGACCGCTCGGCTCGTCGGGCCAACCCGCTTCGGAGAACGGGCGGTTCATGTCCCACTTGAGGTAGTCGACGTCGTTGTCGGCGACCAGGCGGGTCAGCCGGTCGAAGGCCCACGCCGCCACGTCCGGGCGGGCGAAGTTCAGCACGAGCTGGTGGCGCAACTCGGTGCGGGGGCGGTGTGGGAAGTGCAGCACCCAGTCGGGGTGGGCGCGGTAGAGGTCGCTGTCGGGGTTGACCATCTCCGGCTCGACCCAGAGACCGAAGGCCATCCCGAGCCGGTGCACCTCGTCCGCGAGCGGCCGCAGGCCGTCCGGGAACGCGCCCGGGTACGGCGTCCAGTCGCCCAGGCCCGCGTGGTCGTCACGGCGCGCGCCGAACCAGCCGTCGTCCATGACGAACAGTTCGACGCCGAGGCCTGCGGCCAGGGACGCGAGCTGCCTCTGGTTGTCCAGGGTGACGCCGAAGCCGGTTGCCTCCCAGGAGTTGTAGAGGACCGGGCGCGTCTCCTGCGGGTGGGGCAGCACCTGCGCACGCAGGTGCCGGTGCCAGGCGCGGCTGAGCGCGCCGAAGCCGCCCTCGGCGACGTGGAGCAACAGGACGGGCGGCGTGGTGTGCGTCTCGCCCGGGCGGAGCGTGACGGTGACGGCGTCGTGGCCCGCGCCGAGGTTGAGCGAGAGCTGGTTGTCAGGGGCGCGTTGTAGCGTGATCTGCCAGGAGCCGCTCCACGCGAGTGCCGCGCTCCAGACCTGTCCGTGCTCCTCGGTCGCGTCGCCGGCGTCGAGGATCGTCCAGGGCTGGGCCCGGTGACTGGTGGTGCCGGTGCGGCTGGTGAGGACGGTCTCCCCGTAGGGGAGCGAGGTGCGGCGCAGCTGGGTCTCGGCGGCCCACTGGCCGACGGCGTGGCCGAGACGGTAGTCCTCGCGCGGAGGCAGGGAGAGCGTCGCGGAGTCGGCGCGCAGGGCGAGGATGTCGTCGCCGGGGGTGTCGTCGGGGTCGGATGCGATGCCGGTGTGCGTGAGCTCGGTCCAGCGCTCGATCACGTCGGTGTCCGGGTGGACGCGGTAGCCGAGGGTCGTGCGCAGCGGGTAGTGCGGGTCGCGGAAGTGCAGCAGCAGGGTGCCGGGGGCGGGCTGCTCGTGGCCGTCGGCCTGCCAGGTGAGGGCGCGGGTGCCGTCGGCGAAGCGGACCCTCAGGGCGGGCGGGCCGTAGCGGTCGGCGCCGTCGACGGTCAGCTCCTCGGAGGTGGCGGGCCGGCCGTCGAAGCTGCTGCGCGGTCCCGCGCCGGCCGGAGGCAGGGACGCCACGTCGGCGAGGGTGAGCGGGCCGCCCCAGTGGACGTGGCGCGGGACGCCCTGCCCGTCGACGCGCAGGGCGTAGCTCGTGGAGGGGGTGGTCAGCAGCCAGGTGCCGGTCGTGGCGTCGTGGGAGAGGGCGGCAGGCATGAGAGGTCCTCGCTGTTGGAACCTGTTGGGCTCTGTGCGGTTCTGAGCGTAGGACCGTGTGAGGAAGCGCGAAAGGGGGCCGGAAGCAGGGAATCGGACCGCAGGAACCAGACCGGAGCGGCAGACGGGAGCGGTCAGGCCGGAGGGATCACGCCGGAGGCATCAGACCGGAGATCGGACCTGAGGGATCAGACCGGAAGGGAGGTGAGCGCGCGATGGACCCGGTCGACGGCGGCCAGCGTGGTGGAGCCGTGCGCGGAGAGCCGCAGCTGGTCCGGGCGGACGGTCACGGTGACGCCCTGCTCGGCCAGGCTCGCCGCCACGACGCCGGGCTCGGTGCGCGGCATCGTGAACGCCACGATGCCCGCGTGCTCCTGCTCGGCCTCCGGGGACAGCACCACGCCGCCCGCGCTGCGCACGGTGTCGATCAGCTGTGCCGTGCGCTCGGCGACATGCGCCTGGATCCGCGCCACGCCCGTGTGCAGCACCAGCTCCAGCCCGGCCGCGAAGGCCCCCGCCGTCACAGGGCTGAGGTTGGTGACCGAGAAGCGGGCGGCGTCGGACGCGGGCGCGTGCTCCTGGCTGTCGAACACGCCCGCGTCCACCACGCCGGTCCAGCCCGTCAGCGTCGGCTCCAGCCGTTCCAGCGCGCGCGGCGAGGCGTACAGGAAGCCCGTGGACCAGCCGGAGCGGAGCCACTTCTGACCACCGGTCACCAGCAGGTCGGCGGCGGTCCAGGGCAGGTCGGCGACGCCCATCCCCTGGATCGCGTCCACGACCAGCAGCCGGTCCGGGCCGATCACCTCGCGGATCCCGGCCAGGTCGGCGCGGTAGCCGGTGCGGTAGTCGACGGCCGAGAGCGCGACGGCGACGGTCTCCGCCGCCAGTGCCTGCCGGACCAGCTCCGGGGTCACCCGGCCGTACCCGTTCGGCTCCAGCGAGACCGGCTGCACCCGGCCCAGCCGCGCCGCGCGCAGCCACGGATAGGCGTTGGCGGGGAACTCCCGCGCCGGGACCAGCACAGTGCCGTGCGGCAGGCCGAACGCGGCGTGGAACAGCCCCGTGCTGGCGTTCGGCAGCAGCGCGACCGCCTCCACCGGCACGTCGCCGATCAGCCGGGCCGCCGCTTGACGGGCCCGCAACTCCTGCCCCATCAGCTCGTCCACGGTGGCCGCGTCCGCGTGCGCGCTCTGCTCCAGCAGCCGCTGCGTCGTGTCGAGCACGTCCCGCGAGGGCGGGCCGAACCGCGCGAAGTCGAGATAGCCCTCCGTCTCGGCGAAGTGCTCGGCGTAACCGGCGAGGCCGCCGGCGGGGCCGGGCGCGGGCAGGGAGCTGGGCACGGAAAGGGGGGACGCCATCGTTGATCTCTCCGACGGGTTCGACCGTTTTTCTGAGAGGCGGGTGACACTTGCTCCGTGGATACGCTCCCCATGAAGCCCAGAGAAGCGTCCGACGCGCAAGCAGACCGTATGCCGACCGGGGCCAGCGCGGTGCGCTACACCGCCTCCGACGAGGTGAAACGGCGTGGCGTCCGGCGTATGAAGGCGATCGCCACCGGCTTCCTGGTCGCGGCGACGGTGATCTACGTCCTGACCACCTGGGCGCTGCGCTCCGGCGCGGGCTCCTGGGCGGGCTACGTGCAGGCCGCCGCCGAGGCGGGCATGGTCGGTGCGCTCGCCGACTGGTTCGCGGTGACGGCGCTGTTCAAGCGCCCGCTCGGCCTGCCCATCCCGCACACGGCGATCATCCCGACCAAGAAGGACGCCTTCGGCGTGAGCCTCGGCACCTTCGTGGGCGAGAACTTCCTCTCCGTCGAGGTCGTCCGCGCCCGACTGCAGGCGCTGGGCGTCGGCCGACGGCTCGGCCTGTGGCTCTCCGCGCCCGGCAGCGCCGAGAAGGTCACCCGTGAGGCCTCCGCCGCACTGCGCGGCGCGCTGACCGTGCTGCGCGACGAGGACATCCAGGCCGTGGTCGGCGAGGCGATCACCCGCCGCGCGGCCGCCCAGCCCGTCGCGCAGCCGCTCGGCCGGATGCTCTCCCGCATCGTCGAGGAAGGCGGCCACCGCGGTGTGGTCGACCTGTGCGCGGTGCGCCTCCACGACTGGCTGGTCGTCCACCGCGAGCAGGTCGTCCGGACGATCTCCGAGGAGGCCCCCGGCTGGACCCCGAAGTTCATCGACAACCAGATCGGGGTGCGCGTCTACCGGGAGCTGCTTCGCTTCGCCACCGAGGTCCGCGACGATCCCGGCCACGCCGCGCGCGGCGCGATCGACAGCTTCCTCACCGACTTCGCCTGGGAGCTGCGGGAGGACGAGGAGACCATCGACCGCATCGAGCGGGCCAAGGCCGACCTGCTGTCCCGCCCCGAGGTCCAGGACCTCATCGCCTCCGCATGGTCCGCGGTCCGCGGCATGGTCCTTTCGGCCGCGGAGGACGAGAACAGCCAGCTGCGCGTCCGCATCCGCGACGGCCTGCGCAGCTTCGGCACCCGCCTGGCAGACGACCCGCGCATGCAGGCGAAGGTCGACGGCTGGCTGGAGGACGCGGCCGAGTACGTCGTCGACACCTACCGCGGCGAGATCACCTCGCTGATCTCCGAGACCGTCGCCGGCTGGGACGCGCAGGAGGCCTCGCGCAAGATCGAGGCCAACGTCGGGCGCGACCTGCAGTTCATCCGCATCAACGGCACCGTCGTCGGCGCGATCGCCGGCCTGCTGATCCACACCTTCTCGGTGCTGCTCTGATCCCGCTCACCGCAGGCCGGCAGCCTGCAGGGCCTTCCACAGCTTCCGGTCCTCCCAGCGGACCTCGTCGAACTCGCCGTCCATCGCGCCCTCGCCGACCTGGAAGCAGGTCTCCTATCCGAGTGCGGAGCGGATGTTGCCGGCCTCCGGCTCGGGCGGGGGCGCGTCGAAGCTCAGCGACGCCGCGAACTGGGCCATCATCATCCGGAACTCCGGCCCGTGGGTGAGGAACGGCGTGGCGAACTCCACCGCCGCCACCTTGCTGCCGTCCCGCGACGCGACCAGGGCCTCGATGGTGAAGACCGGCGCGGTGGCCGTCTCGTCCTCGTCGAGCGGGGTCGGCAGGTCGCGCACCGTCTCGTGGAACAGCATCGGAGTGCCGAGCAGATCGACCAACGAGAGCTCGGTCTCGTCGTCCTCCGGGTCGACGTCGATACGCGAGGCCAGCTCGCCGAGCAGTTGGCGCGGATCTCCCTCCGCGCCGGTGTTCCAGGCCGTGACGACCAGCGTCGAGGTCAGCACCAGGCCGTCCCCGGGGGAGAGGTGGCGTCCCAGGCCGCAGTAGGCGGCGCTGCGGTCGGCGAGTTCGAGCAGCAGGGCGCTGAGGGCGGCGGTGGTGGGCGCCACGAAGCCCTGGAGCTCCTCCGGAGCGAGCTCGGTGACCAGTGCCGCAGCGCGTTCGAGGGAACCGCTGATGTCCTTCAGGGGAAGCGCCGTGTAGCCCTCGGGGATCTCCGCCCAGATCCGGATGCCCTCCTCCGGCTCCGGCACGCCACCCAGCCGGTCGAAGATCTGGCTCATCAGAAGGCTTCCTTGAGGTCGGTGTAGACGTGCTTGACGGAGTTCTTGGCCCGTAGCCCGATGCCTACCTTCGTCGCCACCTGGCCGAGCTCGTCGGCGTCCTTGGCGGCCGCACCCAACACCTTCGTCTGCAGGGCCGTGCTCTTCGCCAGCCCCTTGGCCAGGATTCCGGGGTTGTCCGCGGCCACCTTCGCGATGTCGTAGAACTTCGGCAGCAAGCCCGCCCCCTCGGTGGCGACCTCGGTGCCCTTCACGGCGGCCTTGAGCCCGACTCCCGCCATCTTGCCGAGCGCCGCGCCGCCCGGCACCACGCTCAGCACGTCGCCGACGCCCGTGGCGAGCGCGCCCAGCGACTCCTTGTTGACGTGACCGGTCAGCAACTCGCCGATGCCCTTGCGGAACTGGGGGTTGGCGAGGTCCGTCGCCAGCGCACCCGCCCCCGCGACCAGGGCGATCGCGCCGGCCACGACGTCGATCGGCGGCGGGGTGCACAGCGCGATGAGGCCGGCGATCGCCGAGACGGTGGAGAGGATGTTGTGGATCAGATCCAGGTGTGTGGATATCCAGTGCCCGACCGCGCCGAGGCCGGAGGTGAAGTCGTTCCACAACCGGCTGAACATGCCCGGCTTGTGCGGGGCGAGGTCGTGGGCGGCGTGGTCCAGCTCCTGGGCGCAGCGACGGGCCAGCGCCTCGTGCTCGGAGGCGAGCTCCTGGGCGCGCCTGAGGACCGACTCCAGTTGGGCCCGGGCGTCGTTCACGGCCGCCTGCGCGTCGTTCACCGCGGTGACGGCGGTGTTCAGGGCCTGCTGGGCCTGGTCCAGCGCCTGCTGGTTGTCGAAGGTCTGTCCGGCGAGGGAGAGATCCGGGTTGGCCTGCGCGTCCTTCAGCCTGGCGTCGGCCCGGTCGAGCGCGGCCTGGGCCGCGGCGGCCTCCGCGTCGAGCCGGGACGCGGTGCCCTTGAAGTCGACCAGGTGGCCGCCCCAGTCGGTGAGCACGCCGAGGGCGCGTTCGAGCGAGGTCTGCGCGGTCTGCAGACGCTGCGTCAGTTCGCTGTCCAGGTGGCCGCGGAACGCGTCACCGGCCGCGCCCTCCCACAGCCCGCTGCCGGCCTGCTCGACCTGGCCGAGCAGCGAGCCGGACTCCCTCAGCGCGTTGGTGGCCTGGGTCAGCGCCGTGGTGACCGCGGTGACGTCCGCGGGCACGCCCGGAACGGGGTTGAAGCCCAGGTGCGGGTACTCGCTGCTGATCTCCCTCAGCATGCCGGTCATCAGCGGCCACCTCCGGTCGAAGCGCCGCCGGTCTTCGGGGCGAGCTGGTCGATCTGGCCTGCGAGCGGCTGGACTTCCTGCGAGCCGATCTGGTGGAACGCCTGCTGCAGGGCCTGCTCCATCTGCTGGTAGCCCGACTGGGCCTGCTTCAGGCCCTCGTCGGTCTCGGAGAGGCTCTGCCTCAGCTGACCGAGCCCGTACTGCCAGGTGCTCTGGAAGTCGTTCGCTGCACGGTCGAGCTCGTCGGTGCCGATCTGGGCGCCCTCCGACCCGCCCATCAGCCGCAGTGCCTGTTCCATCTGGTCGCCGGCCTGCTGCAGTGCTGACGTCATCCGCGCCAGCGCGTCCAAGTCGACCTGGTAGTAGTCGGCCACGGTGTCCCCCGACCCCCGTTCCCCTGTTCCGTTCCCGTTCGCGTGTTCTTCCGCTGATCCGTCACGCTATCTCACTGCATGAGAGGCTGGGACCGGCCTGTCCGTGTCAGCACGGTCCGGCCGATCGCGGCCGAACCGGAAGGAAGAGAACATGTCGCTGCGGGCGTTCATCGCCGGAATGCCGAAGGCGGAACTGCACGTGCACCACGTCGGCTCGGCTTCGCCGCAGGTCGTCGCGGGCCTGGCGGCCCGGCACGAGGGGCGCACGTCCGTGCCCGCCGACCCGGAGGCGCTGGCGAAGTACTTCGAGTTCACCGACTTCGCGCACTTCATCGAGGTCTACCTCTCCGTCGTCGACCTGATCCGCGACGCCGAGGACGTGCGGGCGCTGACCTACGGCGTCGCCCAGGACATGGCCCGGCAGAACATCCGGTACGCGGAGCTGACGGTCACCCCGTACAGCTCCGTCAAGCGCGGGATCCCGGGCGAGGCGTTCATGGAGGCCATCGAGGACGCCCGTGTCGCCGCCGAGAAGGAGCTCGGGGTCACTCTGCGCTGGTGCTTCGACATTCCGGGCGAGGCCGGGCTGGAGTCCGCGGAGGTCACCGAGCGGCTCGCGCTCGACCTGCGGCCGGACGGGCTGGTCAGCTTCGGGCTCGGCGGGCCGGAGATCGGCGTGCCGCGGCCGCAGTTCCAGCCGTTCTTCGACCGGGCTCGGGCGGCCGGCCTGCACAGCGTCCCGCACGCGGGCGAGAGCACCGGGCCGGAGACGGTCTGGGACGCGCTGCGCTTCCTGGGCGCGGAGCGCATCGGCCACGGGACGCAGTCCGTGGGGGACCCGGCGCTGATGGACCACCTCGGCGAGCACCGCATCCCGCTGGAGGTCTGCCCGACCTCGAACATCGCCACCCGCGTGGTGACCCGGATGGAGGAGCACCCGATCCGGCAGATGGTCGACGCCGGGCTGGTCGTGACCGTCAACAGCGACGACCCGCCGATGTTCGGCACCGATCTGAACCGCGAGTACGAGGTGGTGGCGGACCTGCTCGGGCTGGACGAGGCGGGCGTGGCCGAGCTGGCGCGCAACGCCGTCCGCTCCTCGTTCATGGAGGACGGCGGCAAGACCCGGCTGCTCGCCGAGATCGACGCGCATCTGGCGGGCGGTCTCCCGGAGGCGTAATCTGACGGAGCGTCAGGGAACTCCGGGCCGAGACGCGTGGGGAGCCGGGATGGGACCGCGGTGGCTGTGGGGACTGCGCCGCGGTCTCATCCTCTTCGGCGAGCTGGCCGTCACGCTGGGGCTGGTGACGGTCCTGCTGGCGACGTACGAACTGTGGTGGACCAACCGCGTCGCCGAGGCGAACGCCGGCGACGCCGTGTCCGCCCTGGAGCACCAGTGGGACCAGCAGGCGCAAGCGCAGGCGCGGTCGGCCCCGACGGCGGCGCCGACCCCTGGCGTGCTCCCGGGCGCGTCCCCGAGCGGGGCGCCCGCGCGCGCCTCCGGCGGCGGCAGCTGGCACGTCGGCGCGGGCGGGGCCGGGATCAACAGCATGGCCCGTGACCTGAACGCGTTCGCGGTGGTCAGGATCCCCGCGATCGGCCTGGTCTTCCCCGTCGCGGAGGGGGTCGACAAGTACAAGGTGCTGAACCACGGCTACATCGGGCACTACCCCGGCACCGCCATGCCCGGCCAGCAGGGCAACTTCGCCGTCGCCGGGCACCGCAACACCCACGGCGAGCCGTTCCGGCACCTGGACCGGATCGGCGTCGGCGACGCCGTGATCGTCGAGGTCTCCGGCTGGGACTACGTCTACCGGGTGGACTCGATCCTGCCGCAGACCGAGCCGAGCGACGGCACCGTCGTCCTGCCCGAGCCGTACAGCACCGACCATCCGTCCAGTCGGTACGGCTACCGCACGCCCGGCCGGTACATCACGCTGACCACCTGCACGCCCGCGTTCACCTCGCTGTACCGGATGGTGGTCTGGGGCCATCTCGTCGGACAGCAGCCCCGTCCGGCTACCGTGGGGGCGTGAGTCCACCACCCTCGCAGGCTCCCCGCCTGCCGCACGCGCCCGGCGCACCCGTCCGGGCCGGCATCCCCGAGCACGGCCGGATGCCCAAGTACTACCTGGCCAAGGCCCAACTGACGGAGCTGCTCGACGAGTTGGGCGAAGGTGCGACGCTTCCCGCCGAGCGCGAGCTGGCCGAGCGCTACGGTGTGGCCCGGGAGACCCTCCGGCTCGCCCTGCGCGAGCTGCTGCTGGAGGGCCGCGTCCGACGTCAGGGGCGCGGCACCGTCGTCGCCGGGCCGAAGATCGAGCAGCCGCTCGCGCTGGGCTCCTACACCGAGGGCGTGCGCAGGCAGGGCCACACGCCCGGCCGCCGCCTCATCGGCCTGGAGCGGTTCGCCGCCGCCGACGACGACGCCGCACGTGAACTCGGCGTCGAACGCGGCGACTTCGTCTGGCATCTGGAGCGCGTGCTGCTCGTCGACGACGAGCGCGTCGGCCTGGAGAGCACCTACGCGCCGGTGGCGCTGCTGCCCCGGATGGACGAGGACTTCGACCCGGCCGGGTCCTTCTACGCCTATGCGCGCGATGCGGGCGGCCTGGTCTCCGGCGGCGGCGAGGAGCGGATCGAGACGGTCCTGGCGACCCCGCGCGAGGCGCTGCTCGTCGGCACGCCCCCGGCACTGCCCATGCTGCTGCTCCACCGGCGCAGCTGGGACGCGCAGGGCCGCCCGTTCGAGCGGGTCCGCACGCTCTATCGCGGCGACCGCTTCAGCTTCTCCACCGAGCTCAGGGCCGGCGAGTAGCCCGCGAGCGGCCCCGGCGACCGGAACGGCCGCGGCGGGTTTCCTGTCACGAATCGATAACGGGTCTAGTCCAAACGTGCCGCTCCTGTTCATGCTGGATTCACCGGGAAGGTCCCGCTAGGCAATCAGGGAGATCGAAGGTCGTCGGCGTGAAGGTCATCGTTGTGGGAGCAGGAGCGCTGGGGACCATGCATGCCTGGCATGCCGTCCAGCGCGGTCATGAGGTCGTCCACCTGGAGCGCGAGGAGCAGGCGCGCGGCGCGTCCGTGCGCAACTTCGGCCTGGTCTGGGTCGGCGGTCGGTCCGAGGGAGCCGAGCTCGAGACCGCGCTGCGGGCGCGGGAGCTGTGGGAGGGCATAGCCGCCGAGGTGCCGGGGGTCGGTTTCCGCGCCTCCGGTTCGCTCACCGTCGTGCGCACCGAGGCGGAGCGCGCCGTCGCCGCCGAGATGGTCGCCCGGCACGACGCCGCGGTACGCGGCTGGGAGTGGCTGGACGCGGACGCGGTCCGCGCGGCCAACCCGGCGCTGGGCGGCAAGTACCTGGGCGCGCTGTGGTCCCCGCATGACGCCCAGGTCGAGCCGCGCGTCGCCCAGCGCGCCCTCCAGGACCACCTGCGCACCACCGGTCGCTACACCTTCCTCGGCGGACGCGAGGTCCGCGAGGTCGTCGGCGAGAACGCGGTCCGCGACGACCGCGGCGAGCTGCACACCGGCGACCGCGTCGTGCTCTGCACCGGCGCCTGGCTCGGCGGCCTCGTCCGCGAGGTCGCCCCGCAACTGCCGGTCCGCAAGGTACGGCTGCAGATGATGCAGACCGAGCCGCTGGACGTGCCGCTCACCACCTCCGTCGCCGACGGCGACAGCTTCCGCTACTACCCCGCCTACCAGGGCCCCGCCCTGGACCGCCTGAACGACGGCCAGGCGCAGCACCCGATCGCCTCCGAGCACCGTATGCAGCTGCTGCTGGTCCAGCGCCGCGACGGCTCGCTGACCATCGGCGACACCCACGAGTACGACCAGCCCTTCGGCTTCGACGTCGTCGAGGAGCCGTACGCGTACCTGCGCGGCGTGGTCGAGGACCTGCTCGGCCGCCCGATGCCGGCAATCCGCCACCGCTGGGCGGGCGTCTACGCCCAGTGCGTGGACACCACCCGCGTCGTCCACCGCGAGCAGGTGCGCGAGGGCGTCTGGCTGGTGACCGGCCCCGGTGGCCGGGGCATGACCTGTTCGCCCGCGATCGGCGAGGCGACTGCGAACGAGATGGGACTGTGAGGACTGTGATGGCTGGTCAGAACGGAGCGAAGACCAAGCTGGTGGTCCTCGACATGGCCGGGACGACGGTCGCCGACGGCGGCCTCGTCGAGATGGCCTTCGAGGCGGCCGCCCGCGAGCTGGGCGTCGAGCCGGGCAGCGGGCGCCACGACGCGATGCTCGCCGACGTCCGCGCCACCATGGGCGAGAGCAAGATCACCGTCTTCCGCCGCCTGTTCGGCGAGGAGACCCTCGCCCAGCGCGCGAACATCGCCTTCGAGGCGGCCTACGACCGCCTGGTCGGCGAGGGCCACTGCGCCCCGATCGAGGGCGCCGAGGCCACGATCGCGCGGCTGCGCGACGCCGGCCTGAAGGTGGTGCTCACCACCGGCTTCAGCGGCTCCACGCAGCAGCGCATCATCGAGGCGCTGGGCTGGCAGAAGCTCGTCGACCTGGCCCTCTGCCCGGCCGACGCCGGCCGCGGCCGTCCCTACCCGGACCTCGCGCTCGCCGCGTTCCTGCGGACCGGCGCCGCCGACAGCGTCGCGGAGATGGCCGTCCTCGGCGACACCGGTTACGACATGCAGTGCGGCGTCCGCTCCGGCGCGGGCATCGTCGCGGGCGTGCTCACCGGCGCCCACGACGCGGTGCGCCTGCGCGAGGACGGCGCGACGCACGTCCTCGCGAGCGTGGCGGACCTGCCGACGCTGGTGCTGTAAGGCACCGGCAGGAAGCCGGGTACGGGCGGCCCCGCACCCTCGGAAGTTCGGCGAAGTTCGGCGAACTCCAGCGGGACGCGGCGGTGCGGCGGCCGTCCTGCCTGGTGGGACGGGGCGCGGGCGGCGAGGCGGTCCGATTAGGCTGGGCGGTGGTCAGGGCAGTCAGTGATTCACCAGTTCACCAGAGTGGAGAAACGGTCGTGGCTCAGAGCAACTCCGCCGCCGAAGCGAGCCCTGTCGACGCGAAGGCCACCGCCCCGCGCAAGCCCATCGAGTCGTGGCTGACCGACATGGACGGCGTGCTCGTCCACGAGGGCACGGTCATCCCCGGCGCGGGCGATTTCATCGGAAGGCTGCGGGACTCCGGCAAGCCGTTCCTCGTGCTGACCAACAACTCGATCTACACGCCCCGCGACCTGCACGCCCGCCTCAAGGGCATGGGCCTGGACGTGCCGGAGGAGTGCATCTGGACCTCCGCGCTGGCCACCGCGAAGTTCCTGGCCGGGCAGCGCCCCGGTGGCACCGCCTACGTCATCGGCGAGGCGGGCCTGACCACCGCGCTGCACCAGGTCGGCTACGTGCTCACCGACAGCAACCCGGACTACGTCGTCCTCGGCGAGACCCGGACCTACAGCTTCGAGGCGCTGACCAAGGCGATCCGCCTGATCAACGCGGGCGCGCGCTTCATCTGCACCAACCCCGACGAGACCGGCCCCTCCACCGAGGGCGTGCTGCCGGCCACCGGCTCCGTCGCCGCGCTGATCACCAAGGCCACCGGCGTCGAGCCCTACTTCGTCGGCAAGCCCAACCCGCTGATGATGCGTGAGGCGCTGAACGCGCTCAACGCGCACTCCGAGACCACGGCGATGATCGGCGACCGGATGGACACCGACATCAAGTCCGGCATGGAGGCGGGCCTGAAGACCTTCCTGGTGCTGACCGGACTGACGGGGCAGGCCGAGGTCGAGCGCTTCCCCTACCGCCCGTCGCGGGTGGTCAAGTCGGTCGCGGAGCTGGTCGACGAGATCTGAGCCCATGTGATCTGGGCCCATGTGATCTGGGCCCATGTGGTCCGGGCCCATGTGGTCCGGGCCGATCGGGTCTGACCCGATCGGGATCACGGTCGCTCACGCGATCGACGTCTGGCTGGGCCGGACGGGTGGCACGGCAACGCCGTGCTCACCCGCCCGGCCCAGTCGGCGTTTCGGGTACGGAGCGATCGTCATATTTCTTACGCACAGTCAGATGTGAGGTGCCGAACCGGAGAGCGAAGCGGAAGAGGAGAGGGAAGCGTATGGCGATGCGGCGGAGGGCGATCGCGAGTGCACTCGCGTCCGCCGCGCTCCCGACGATGCTGTGCTGCGCGGTCCCGGCGCTTGCCGCGGACACCGCGCCGGGCGGCGGCACCACCCTGGTCACCGTCAGCGGCGCCCCGCCGCGGGCCGCCGCGGCGGGGCGCGAGGTCGGCCGGGCGAAGGCACAGCCGCCCGTCGTGCTGGAGGCGATGACCGTCGATCCGGAGGAGAGCCGTCCCGGCGCCACCGTCGACCTGCGGACCTTCGCCGACTGCGGCGGCACCAGTACCGGCGAGGTGCGCTCGGCGGCCTTCGCCGCACCCGTCGGCCTCGCGCTGGCCGCGGACGGCGGCCTCTACGCCGCCGCCCGGCTCGCGCCGGACGTGAAGCCGGGCAGCTACCTCGTCCACGAGTTCTGCGCCGGCCACCCGGTCGCCGCAGGCCGGCTCACCATCGCCGACCTCGGCGCCCCGGCCAGCGGCGGCGGTTGGCGCGCCCTGCACGCCCGGTCAGCCCCGGCCGTGGCACCTGCTCAGGTGCCCCCCACCTTCCCCCGCGACGCGGCCCTCGGACTCGTCCTCGCCTCCCTCACCGGCCTCGCCACCCTCGCCCTGCGCCGCACCGGCATCCACGTCCGCGTCCAGGCCCAACCGGCAGACGCCGATGCGTGACCGCCGCGACCGGGGTCCGGTCCGAGGCCGCAGCAGGGCGCGAGGACGCGCGACGGGAGCGCGTGTCGGGTTGCCGGCGGCCGTGCGCCGCGTGCTGCGCGCACGTCCGCATGGTGCCGTCGCCGGCACGTCAGGCGGGTCGGGGGCGTCGGGCACGCCGGTCGGGACGGCGCGGGAGCCGCGTGGGTCGGCCGTCGCCGGCACGTCAGGCGGGTCGGGGGTGTCGGGCACGTCGGTCGGGACGGCGCGGGAGCCGCGTGGGTCGGCCGTCCCGCGCGGCGCGGCACCCGCAGGTGCCGGGCGACCGCCCGCTGGTGAGCCGCGAGGGCGGCGGGAGCGCAGGCCCGGTGCGGTGTCGCCGTCATCGCGCAGCGCACCCGGACACGCCGAACGGAGGCCGTCGGGGCGGCGGTGGCGGGTGATGGGCGGGGTGTCGGCCGGGCTGCTCGCGGTCGCGCTCGGCGGCGTCGTGTACGGCGTGGGCGGCCTGCGGCACACCGGAGTCGGCGTCCTGCGGGCCGCGCACGTCGCGCAGACGGCCGTCACCGCTCGGAGCGGGTCCGGCTCGGATGCCGTGCTGCCCTCCCGGGCCTCCTCGCTCACCCCTGCCGCCACCGGTCCGGCTCCTCTGCCGCCGTCGACGCCGCTCGTCCTCACCATCCCGTCCGTGCAGCTCAACGCGCCGCTGCTGGGGCTGGGGATGGACGGCAAGGGCGCCGCCGAGCTGCCGCCGTTCTCGCTGCCGCGTACCGCGGGCTGGCTGCGGGACTCCGCCTCGCCCGGGGAGGCCGGGACGGCCGTGGTGGTCGGGCACGTGGACACCACCACCGGGCCGGCCGTGTTCTGGAACCTTGCGGCCGTGCGGCCGGGGGCCGAGGTGGACGTGGCGCGGCTGGACGGCCGCACGGCCGTCTTCACCGTGGACCGGGTCCAAGAGTTCCCGAAGACGGGGTTCCCCACCGCGCAGGTCTACGGCCCCGCGCCGGGCGCACAGTTGCGCGTGATCACCTGCGGTGGCGGCTACGACCGGAGCAAGCGCGAGTACACCGGCAACGTGGTCCTCTTCGCCCATCTGAGCGGCGTCCGCTGAGTCAGGGTGCGTACAATGTACGCACCTGCTTGGAGGAGGCCGTCTTGGCGGAAGCCCGTACGCCCGTGTGGGCCCGGACCCGTGGCACCGGCCGGGGACCCCAACCGTCCCTGAGCGTGGAGTCCGTGGTCGGCGCCGCCGTCGCGCTCGCCGACGCGGAGGGGCTGGAGTCCGTGTCGATGCGGCGCATCGCCTCGGAGCTGGGCGTCGGCACGATGTCGCTCTATCGCTACGTCGAGACCAAGGACGACCTGCTCGACCTCATGATCGACCAGGTGATGGGCGAGGGCGAACGCCCGCCCCGGCGCGGCGACTGGCGCGCCGAACTGCGCGGCATCGCGCGGCGCTACCGGGCGCTGGTGCTGCGGCACCCGTGGGTCCAGGGCGTCTCCGCCTCCCGCCCGCCGTTCGGCCCCAACATGCTCGACAACACCGAGCGGATGCTGGCCGCCATGGAGGGCCAGGGCATCGGCATCGACGCGATGGCCCGTCTCAGCCAGACCATGATGGCGTACGTGCAGGGCTTCGTGATGAGCGAGATCGCCGAGGCGGAGACGATCCGCCGCACCGGCGTCACCGAGGACGACTACCGCCGCGCCCTCGGTCCCTACCTCATGGGCGTGCTGTCGGAGGGCCGTCACCCGCTGCTGGCGAGCTACGTCCACGGCGCGGAGGACCACCCGGACCCCGACCAGGTCTTCGAGTCCGGGCTGGGGCGCGTCCTGGACGGGATCGCGGTGGACCTGGAGCGGATGCAGGCCGCCCGCGCCGGACGGCCCGGCGAGCCCGGCGACCGGCGCGCGCAGGAAGACCGGGGCGACCAGGGCGGCAACCCGCGCGAGGCGATGTGTCAGTGACGGGCGATAGCGTTTCCACGTCGAGTCAGCCCGAAACGACAGACTGCCAGACGGCGACGCCCGGAGGATCCCGCATGTCCAACACCGCTCCCACCGACGAGTTCGTGCTGCCCGAGTCGTGGCGCGCGGCGCTCCAGGACGAGGTGGAGCAGCCCTACTTCCACGAGCTCGCCGAGTACGTGGCCGCCGAGCGGGGCGCCGGGCAGGTCTTCCCGCCCCGGGGCGAGGTCTTCGCCGCGCTGGAGCACACCCCGCTCGACCGGGTGAAGGTGCTGCTGCTGGGCCAGGACCCGTACCACGACGACAACCAGGCGCACGGCATGTGCTTCTCCGTCCGCCGGGGCGTCAAGGTCCCGCCGTCGCTGCGCAACATCTACAAGGAGCTCGGCACCGACCTCGGCCTCACCGCGCCGAAGCACGGCAATCTGGAGGAGTGGGCCGACCAGGGCGTGCTGCTGCTCAACGCGGTGCTGACGGTCCGCGCCCACGAGGCCGGTTCGCACGCGGGCAAGGGCTGGGAGAAGTTCACCGACGCCGTCATCAAGGCCGTCAACGCCCGCCCGGAGCCGGTGGTCTTCGTGCTCTGGGGCGGCTACGCCAAGAAGAAGCTCCCGCTGATCGACACCGCCCGCCACGTGGTGGTGCAGAGCGGCCACCCGTCGCCGCTCTCCGCACGCCACTTCCTCGGCACCAAGCCGTTCTCGCAGATCGACAAGGCGCTGGCCGACTTCGGCCAGGCCCCGATCAACTGGCAGCTCGGCGACTGAGGTTCGGCGGCCGAGCACCACTGGTTCTCAGGCGCGGAACGGGGCCTCCGTCGCGTCGCGGAGGTCCCGGACCGTCACGCCGGGCGTGAGCTCGACCAGCCGCAGCCCGTCCGGGTCGACGTCGAAGACGGCCAGGTCGGTGATGACGCGGTCCACCACGCGGCGGCCGGTCAGCGGCAGGGTGCAGCGGCGCACCAACTTGGGGCTGCCGTCCTTGGCGGTGTGCTCCATGACGACCACGACCCGCCGGGCGCCGTGGACCAGGTCCATCGCCCCGCCCATGCCCTTGACCATCTTGCCGGGGATGGTCCAGTTGGCCAGGTCGCCCTCGGCCGACACCTGCATCGCGCCGAGGATCGTCACGTCCACCCGCCCCGAGCGGACCATCCCGAAGGACGCGGCCGAGTCGAAGTACGCCGCGCCGTCGAGCACCGTCACGGTCTCCTTGCCGGCGTTGACCAGGTCCGGATGCTCGGTCCCCGCGACCGGGTACGGCCCGGTGCCCAGGATGCCGTTCTCGGAGTGCAGCACGACGCTGACGCCCGGCGGGAGATGGTTCGGCACGAGCGTCGGGAGCCCGATGCCGAGGTTGACGTACTGACCGTCGCGCAGCTCCGCTGCGGCGCGGGCGGCGAGCCGGTCGCGGGTGAGGGTCGGCGTCATGGTTCAGCTCTCCAGGGTGGCGGCGGGGCGGGTGGTGCGTCGTTCGATGCGCTTGTCGGCCCCGTCGGCGGCGGCCCGGACGACCCGGTCGACGTGGATGCCGGGCAGATGGATCGCGTCGGGGTCCAACTCGCCTGCCTCGACGATGCGTTCGGCCTCCACCACGGTGATCCGCCCGGCCGCGGCGGCGAGCGGGTTGAAGTTCCGGGCGGCCGCGTGGAACACGAGGTTCCCGTGCCGGTCCGCGACGGCGGCGCGCACCAGCGCGAAGTCGGCGGTGATCGCCTCCTCCAGCAGATGGTCGCGGCCGTCGAAGGTGCGCACCTCCTTGGGCGGCGACGCGAGGACGACGTCGCCGTCAGGCCCGTAGCGCCAGGGCAGGCCGCCCTCCTGGACCTGCGTGCCGACGCCGGCGGGCGTGTAGAACGCCGGGATGCCGCAGCCGCCCGCGCGCAGCCGCTCGGCGAGGGTCCCCTGCGGGACGAGCTCGACCTCCAGCTCGCCGGCGAGGTACTGCCGGGCGAACTCCTTGTTCTCCCCGACATAGGACGAGGTCATCCGCGCGATCCGGCCCTCGCGGAGCAGCAGGCCGAGCCCCCAGTCGTCCACGCCGCAGTTGTTCGACGCGACCCGCAGCCCGCCGACACCGGACGCGACCAGCGCGGCGATCAGCGTCGACGGGATCCCGCACAGTCCGAAGCCGCCGACGGCGAGTGAGGCCCCGTCAGGGATGTCCGCGACGGCCTCGGCCGCGGAGGGGATGACTTTGTCCATGGGGGAGCGCTCCTCGATGCGTCAGGGGGATGTTCCGGGGGAAGTCCACCCACCATCGCCACTGGCCGTTCGCCGCAACCATGTCGGGCGGCCACATGCTTCGCCCGGTCGAAGCGGTGTTCGTTCACATGTCCCCGAAGAGGCCGCACTCCTACGGTTCCGGCATCCACCCCGAAGACCGAGGAGCCGGCCATGACCGTCGACCGTCCGTCCCGCCCAGTCAGACGCAGTGCAGGCGTCCTCGCCGTCACCGCGGCCACTGCCCTGATCGCCGCCGGGTGCGCCTCGGCCGGGACGGCGGGCACCGCGCAGGCGGGCGGGGGCAGCGCCTCCGCACCGGTCAAGGTGGGGCTGCTGTACTCCCGCACGGGCCTGCTGGCCGCCTACGGCAAGCAGTACGAGCAGGGCTTCCAAGCCGGCCTCGCCTACGCCACCCACGGCACCGGCGCGGTGGACGGGCACAAGATCGACGTCATCGAGGAGGACGACACCGGCGACCCGGCGACCGCCGTCGCCGACGCCAAGGACCTGATCGGCAAGGGCGTGAAGATCCTCGCCGGGACCACGGACTCCGGTGTCGCCCTGCAGCTCGCGCCGCTCGCCGCGCAGAACCAGATCCTCTACGTCGCCGGACCCGCCGCCACCGACGCGCTGACGGGCGCGAACACGTACACCTTCCGCTCCGGCCGCGAGAGCTACCAGGACATCGCCGCTGCGGGCTCCTTCGTCGGGGACCCGAGCGGCAAGAAGATCCTCGTGCTGGCCCAGGACAGCGCCTTCGGCCAGGCCAACGTCGCCGCGGTCAAGGCGGTGCTCGGCCCCAAGGGAGCCACCGTCTCCCAGGTGCTCGCGCCGCCGAGCGCGACCGACCTCACGCCCTTCGCCCAGCAGGTGAAGTCCGCGAAGGCCGACCTGGTCTACGTCGCCTGGGCGGGCACCACCGCACCCGCGCTGTGGACGGCGCTCGACCAGCAGGGTGTGCTGGGCTCGACCAAGGTCGTCACCGGCCTGGCCGGGACCGCCTCGTACCCGATCTTCGGCAACGCGGGCAGCAAGGTCTCCTTCCTGGCCCACTACTTCCCGGGCGCGGGCGGGAACAACCCGGTGGAAACGGCCATGCTGAACGGCGTCAAGCAGGCCGGCGGCACGCCGGACCTGTTCACACCGGACGGCTTCACCGCCGCGCAGATGATCGTCCACGCGCTCCAGGCGTCCGACAGCGACACCGGCGCGATGGTCAAGGCACTGGAGGGCTGGTCCTTCGACGGCCCCAAGGGGCCCGAGCAGGTCCGCGCCGCCGACCACGCGCTGCTCCAGCCGATGTTCCAGGCCACGCTCACCGGCTCCGGCGCCGCCGCCCAGCCCAAGCTGCTGGCCTCGCTCTCGGCCGGGCAGGTCGCCCCGCCGGTCAAGCCGATGGCGGGCTGAGCACCGTGACGACCGCGCCCCCGGCGCCGCCGGTGCTCCAGCTCACCGACGTGGGCTGGAGCGTCGGCGGCGCCGTGATCCTCGACGACGTCTCGCTGGAGGTCCGCGAGGGCGAGTTCCTCGCCTTCATCGGCCCCAACGGTGCAGGCAAGACCTCGCTGTTCAACCTGGTCAGCGGCCTCAACCCGGTCAGCCGCGGCCGCATCGCGCTGGACGGCGCGGACATCACCCGCCTCGCCCCGCACGCCCGCGCCCGGCGCGGGCTGGGCCGCACCTTCCAGACGTCCAGCCTCTGGCCCAGGATGAGCGTCGCCGACCACGTCCGCCTCGCCGCGCAGGCCGCGCAGGGCGGCTCCCTCCGCCTCTGGCGCCGCGCCCGCCCCTTCACGGCCGAGGTGGACGCCACGCTGGAACGCACCGGCCTCACCGGCCGCGCCGACGCCCTGGCCGGCTCCCTCTCCCACGGCGAGAAACGGAAGTTGGAGCTGGCGGTGCTGCTCGTCGGCGACCCCCGGGTGATGCTGCTGGACGAGCCCATGGCCGGTGTCAGCGCCGAAGAGGTGCCCGCCCTCACGGAGTTGATCCGTTCGCTGCACCGCGACGAGGGCCGCACCGTGATGATGGTGGAGCACCACATGGACGTCCTGCTGGGCCTGGCCGACCGCCTGGCCGTGATGCACCACGGCACCCTGCTCGCCCTCGACGCCCCCGACGCCGTCATGGCCGACGAGACGGTCCAGTTCGCGTACCTGGGGGAGGGGCTGTGACCTCTCCCCTGCTGTGCGTGCGCGACCTGAAGGTCGTGATCGGTGGCCGCCACATCCTGCACGGCGTCGACCTCGACGTCGCGGCGGGCGGTGTCACCGCGCTGCTCGGCCGCAACGGCGCCGGCAAGACCACGACGGTGCGCGGCGTGCTCGGCCTGGTCCCGCGCACCGGATCGGTCCGCTACGGCGGAGACGAGACCGTTGGCATGACGACACATCAGATCGTGCGGCGCGGCATCGGCTACGTCCCGGAGGACCGCGGCGTCTTCGTCGCGCTGACCGTGGCGGAGAACCTGCGCCTGGCCGAGCGCGACCCCGACCCCGCCTACGACCTCGTGCACGAGCTCTTCCCCGAGCTCAAGCAGCGCGCCCGGCAGCAGGCCGGCACCCTCTCCGGAGGCCAGCAGCAGATGGTCGCCATCGGCCGCACCCTGCTCAACCGCGGCAACCGGCTGGTCATCGCGGACGAGCCGACCAAGGGGCTCGCGCCGCGCGTCGTGACCGAGGTCGCCGTCGCCCTGGAACGCGCCGCCCAGGCCGTCCCGGTCCTGCTCGTCGAGCAGAACCTGGCGCTGGTACGGCGGTTGGCCGCCCACTGCGTCGTCCTCGCCGACGGCCGCACCGCCCACGCCGGGCCCGCGGCCGAACTGCTCGCCGACACCGAGAAGTCCAAGACCCTGCTGGGCGTCGGCCGCCGTGCGGACGTCACCGCGAGAGGGGGAGACCACTGATGTCCACCGTCGTCCTGCTCGGCGTCACCGGCCTCGGCCTCGGCGCGCTCTACTTCCTGGTCGCGTCCGGACTTTCGCTCATCTTCGGCCTGATGGACGTGCTCAACTTCGCCCACGGCGCGCTGCTGTCGGTCGGCGCCTACGCCACCTGGTGGGCGGCGAGCCACTCCTTCGGCTTCCCCCTCGCGTTGCTCTTCGGCACCGCGGTGGGCACCCTGGCGGCCGTCGCGCTCGAACTCGGCCTGATCCGGCCGCTCTACCGGCGGCCACGCGAACAGGTACTGGCCACCGTCGGCGTGGGCCTGGCCGTGCCCGCGCTGCTCTCCGCGATCTGGGGCGCCGACGCCCGCACCTTCCCGGTGCCGGGCGTACTCGCCGGAACCTTCACGCTGGTCGGCGCGTCGGTGCCGGTCAACCGGCTGGTCCTGGTCGGCGCTGCGCTGGTGGTGCTGCTCGCGCTGCGGCTCTTCCTCGGCCGGACCCGGCACGGCCTCGTCGTGCGCGCCGGCGTGGAGGACCGGGCCATGGTGACCGCCCTCGGGATCGACGTCCGCAAGGCGTTCACCCTCGTCTTCGCCATCGGCGGCGCGGCCGCCGCCCTCGCGGGCGGCCTGGCCGGGCTCTACTTCGGCTCCGTCGATCCCACCCAGGGCAGCTCGCTGCTCATCTTCGGCTTCGTCGTCGTGGTGATGGGCGGCCTCGGCTCGGTCGGCGGCGCGGCCGTCGCCTGCGTCGTCGTCGGCCTGGTCCAGCAGTTCGCCAACTACTACAGCACCGCGGGACTGGGCGACCTGTCCGTGGTCGTCATGCTCGCCGCCCTGCTGCTGGTGCGCCCGAGCGGCCTGACCGGGAGGCTCGCGTGAACGTCCCCGCCCTGCTGCGGCGCTGGTGGCCCGCCCTGGTGTTGGTCGTGCTGGTCCTGCTGCCGTACAGCGCGCTGCCGCTGCCCGGCCTGCTGGACGGTCCCGTCGGCAGCCCCGGCAGCCTCCAACTGCTGGCCCTGTGCCTGGTCTTCGGCGGACTGGCCACCGGCTACGACCTGCTGCTCGGCCGCACCGGTCTGCTCTCCTTCGGCCACGCCCTCTACTTCGCCGCCGGGACCTACGCCACGGGCCTGCTGCTGACCCGGGCCGGGATGGACTTCTGGCTCGCCGCCGCGCTGGGGCTGCTGGCGGGCGTGGCCCTGTCCGCCCTGCTCGGTTCGGTGAGCCTGCGGATGACCGGCATCGGCTTCGCCATGGTCACCCTCGCCTTCGCCCAGGCCGGATCGATCCTGGTCCAGCGCGACCCCGGCGGGGTGACCGGCGGCGAGGAGGGTCTCGCCGCGACCGGTCTGCCGACCTCCCTCGTCGGCATCCAGCACACGGCCAACCTGTACTGGATCGCGCTGGCCTATCTCGTCGTCACCCTGGCCGCCGTGCAGTGGGCGGTGCGCTCGCCGATCGGCCGCGTCTGGGAGGGCATCCGCGAGAACGAGCGCCGGGTGGAGGTGCTGGGCCTGCGCCCGTACGGATTCAAGCTCGTCGCCTTCGTCCTGGCCGGCACCCTGGCTGCGCTCGGCGGCGTGGTCTACCTTCTGCTCACGGGCGGCGCCACGCCGCAGACGACGACCTCCGACTTCACCCTGTCCCTGCTGGTCATGGTGGTGCTCGGCGGGTCGGGGACCCGCTTTGGACCGCTTGTCGGTGGCGTGTTGTACACCTGGGCGGAGCATCGCCTCGCGAGCCTGGCCGGCTCCGGGACGATCGCCGGCCTGCCGTCCGTGCTGCGAGTGCCGTTGTCGCAGCCGCTGTTCCTGCTGGGGGCGCTGTTCGTGATCACCGTCTACGCCCTGCCGGGCGGCGTCGCCGGCCTGCCGGCCCGGCTGCGCACCCGCGCCGTTTCGAGGGGAGCACAGGCATGAGTGCAGTTCCGTCCATCCCAGGGGCTCCGGGGGCTCCGGGGGTTCAGGCAGCTCCGGGCAGCTTCGAGGAGCTGACCGTGCCGGTGGAGGGCGGCGAGCTGACCGTCCTTCGCTGGCCGGGCTCCTCGCCCGACGCCCCCGTCGTGCTGGCCCTGCACGGCATCACCGCCAACGGCCTCGCCTGGGCCGCCGTCGCCGAGGCGCTGGGCGGCCGGGCGACTCTCCTCGCCCCCGATCTGCGCGGCAGGGCCGCCAGCGCGGGTATCCGCGGCCCGTGGGGCATCGGGCACCACGCCGACGACGCCGCGGCCGTCGTCCACGCCCTCGCCGGCGGCGGCCCGGTCGTGCTGACGGGCCACTCGATGGGCGCCTACGTCTCCACCGTCACGGCGGTCCGCCACCCGGAGCTGTTCTCCTCCGTGCTGCTGGTCGACGGCGGCGTCGGCTTCCCTCCGCCGCCCGGCCTCACCGGCGACGAACTGCTGACCGCCGTCCTCGGCCCCGCGATGGCGCGGCTCTCCATGACGTTCGCCTCCCGGCAGGCCTACCGCGAGTTCTGGCAGGCGCATCCGGCCGTGGGCGGCCTGTGGTCCGACGCGGTGGACGCGTACCTCCAGCGGGACCTGGTGGGGCAGGAGCCGGAGCTGCGCTCCTCCTGCGTCCTGGACGCCATCCGCACGGACGGCGTGGGCGTCTTCGACGCCGGGTTCCTCGGGGCGGTCCACAAGCTCCCGGTCCCGTCCCAGCTCCTCCTCGCGGAACGCGGCCTCCTGAACGAGCCTCAGCCCCTCCTCGACGCCTCCCGCATCGCCGCCGCGGGCGTGGACACCCTCCGCCTCCCCTTCGAGGTGGTCCCGGACACCAACCACTACTCGATCCTGACGGCCCCCGGCCCGGCGGGGAGGATCGCGGATCTGCTCCTGCGCACGTGAGCGAGCCCCTGACCAACCGGGAGTCAGGAGTCCGGCTCTGAGTCTCGCGCCCACTCCTCGCACGGTCGCAGCCGAGCCAGAAGCCGGTGGGCCTCGTCGCGAAGCCGCTACGCCGCTTCCGCGAGGGACTCCGCGGCGACGGCGGCAGCGCGGTTGCGGGCGCGCTGGCGCGCGACCTTGCGGGCGACGAACGCGCTGATCGTGGTGGTCGCCGCGAAGGAGACCGCGAGGCTCAGCCAGAAGGTGTTGAACGCGTTCTCGTTCAGCCAGCCGACGCCGATCACGTAGAGGGACCAGACCGTCGCCGAGATCGCCGACCAGCGGATGAAGTGGCGCGGCGGGGACACCGCCGTGCCGACCGCCAGGTCGAGGACGCTGCGGCCGCCGGGGACGAAGCGGGCGATCACCACGGTGCGGCCGGGCTTGCGCTCCAGCGCGGACAGGACCGTGGCCGCCGCCTCCAGGGTCCCGGCGCGGCGTCCGATCCAGCGGCGCGCCCGCGCGCCGCCCTTGCGGCCCAGTCGCAACAGCACCAGGTCCGCGGCGAATGAGGCCGCCGCCACACCGGCGACGAGAAGCGGCAGGGGCGCGTGTGACTCACGCGACTCCAGCACGGCCGCGACCACGATCGAAGCGCTGGGGACGAAGGGCAGGAAGGCGTCGGAGAAAACCGCCAGCAGCGCCAGCAGGTAGAACCACGACGTCTCCAGGGAGCCGAGCACCATGTTCACGCCCTCTGCACCGTGCCCGTCCTGTTTCGTCGTCCGCCTGGTTACCGGTCCACCACTCTTCGGGCTCAGCCCTTCCTGGTCGACGAACAACGCTAGCCGGTGCATCATGCCACCGAACACGCGGGCCACGTGTCCTGGCTCACTCCCTTCTTACCTGCGAAAATGCTGAGAACACGCTCTGCTGCCGGATCGGGACCCTCCGCTGTCGCATCGTGACGCCGCGTTCACCTTGCGGCTGACTTCCCGTCAGCCGGACGACCTTCCTGCTTCCTAGGGTCGTCACCATGTCCGCCACACTTCCGGCGCCCTCGGCCCCGGCCGCGCCGATACCTCCGGCCGGGCCCGGCGCACCCGGCGAGACCGGCTCCGGCGCAGCGACCGGCCCCGCCGCCGCGCGCGGCAGCGACATCGGCAGGAACGTGCGGCGCGCCGCTGGGCCGCTGTTCCGCCTGCGCGCGCAGGCCGCCGCCGCGCTGCTGCTGCTCGCGGCGCTGCTGGTCACCGCGGTGCTCGGCTTCGCCGACACCGCAGACCGGGTGCACCAGCTCACCGCCGTCTCCGAGCCCCGGGCCGCCGCGGCCGGGCGGCTGTACCAGGCGCTGGCCGACCTGGACGCCCAGCGCGCCAAGTCGCTGGTCATGGGCTACGCCGCCCCCGACCCGGCCGATCCGACCGCCACCCCCGTCCTCGTCGACGACGGCGTGCTGGCGGGCCTCACCGCCCAGGCGGACCAGCGCGACGCGGCCGCCGCGCTGTCGCAGCTCGCGGCCGCCGAACCGCAGCAGGTCCAGGACCTGTTGAACACCCTGGGCCTCTACGACGCCTGGACCGGCACGGAGGAGTACTTCGTCACCAGTCAGGCCGCCCCCGTCGTCGGCCACCCGGTGGCCGGCGCCGTCGACAACTACGCCCAGGCCGACGCGTTGCTCCAGACCAAGCTGCTGCCCGACGTCGCCGCACTGCGCGACGCCGCGGACCGGCAGGTCGCCGCCGACCGTTCCAGCGCCCACGACGCGGCCCTCGCCTACGCGGTGGTGCTCGGCGTGCTCTGCCTCGCCGCCGCGCTGGCGCTGCTGTGGTGGCAGCGCGACCTGACGGTCCGCCACAACCGCATCCTCAACCTGCCGCTGGTGGTCGCCACCGCCTGCGTGGCGGCGCTGCTGATCGGCACCGCCTCCGCGCTCGTCGGCGCGGCCGGCGAGGTCGACTCGGCGGTGTCCGCGGGCTACACGCCCTACGCCCGGCTCTCCCAGGCGTCCGTCGCGGCCGCCGACGCCGAGGCCCGGCAGAGCCGCTGGGTCGTCGACACCGACTACCGGCCTGCGCTCGCGGCCGACTTCCACAGCGACGCCGGGAACGTCAAGCAGCTCCTCGCCCAGGACCGCTCCCCGGCGGCGGCCGTGGTCCGCCAGCGCTTCGACGCCTACCTCGGCTCCGACAGCGGCCTGCGCCAGGTCGCCGACGGCGGCGACGTCAACGGCGCCGCACTGCGCCTGACCGGCGTCGGCCGCGACGACGTGGCCTTCACCTACTACGACTTCTCCGTCCACCTCGGCGCGCTGGCCGCGACCGACGCGGCGGCCTTCAGCTCGCACGCGAGCACCGCGTCGGACGACCTGTCGGGCTGGCCGGGGATCTCCGCGGCGGTGTGCGCCGTGGCGATGCTGCTGGTCCTCGGCGGCGTCCGGCCGCGCCTGCGGGAGTTCGCCTGAGCGGCGCGCCGCTGAATCCGGTCGGGAATCGGCGGCGCGCCGGACCGGGTCAGCGGCTCGGAGGCCCAGCTGCGGACCCGGTCAGCGGCTCGGAGCACCGCCCGCGTGCCGGTAGAGGTAGTCGACGACCGGCACCGTGCCGTCGACGCCCTCCGGGTTCATGAACGGCGAGGTCCGGAACGTGCCGCCGACGATGACGCTCGGCATCTCGCTGGTCCGGTACTTCTCGCGCAGCGCAGGGGCGTCCCGCGTCTCGTCCTGGACCTGCTGCGACTCGTAGGCGGTCCGGACTGCGGCCGGGTCCAGCCCCTCGCCGGTCGCCCAGTCGACGACCGCGTCCTCCGTGGTCAGGTCCATCCCCTCGTCCCGCACCGCGTGGAACACGGGGAGGGCCTCGCGCTGGGCGACCCCGAGCTTGTCGAGCGTGTAGTAGAGGCGCGCGTAGGCCATCATCACCGGCTGGTCCGGCCAGGCGGCCGGGATGCGCCGGATCACCACGGGCGGGTCCTGCCGCGCCGCCCACTCCTCCAACGGCTGCTCCAGCTGGTACGAGTGCGCGCAGTTGTACCAGAACACCTCGGTGACCTCGCGTGGCGACGTCTTCACCGGCGGGCTCAACCGGACGAACTGGTGCCCCTCGGTGTAGGGGGCGACCGCGGTCGGGGCGGGAGCGGGCGCTGCGCCGAGCAGCGTGGAACAGGTGGCGGCGGCGAGGGTGAGCCGGATCAGAACGCGCATGCAGGCACGATGGCAAGCCGCCCGGTGCGGGGGTCGGGGGACACGGCGAGCGGCCGGACGATTCGCCCGATCGGGGGCGGAAATTCGTTTGCGCGGTCGTGGGGGTGCTCCTACCGTGGACGACGTACCTGATGCCGCCCGACAGGAGAAGGCCCTTGCTCTGCTGAGCTCGGAGACACGTCCCGACCTCAGCCGTGCTGTGCCCTCGTCCCGTTTCCGGGCGGCTTTCGCATGCGCGCCTCCGCGCCGTCGTCCTTTCGACGGCTCCTCCGTCGGGCTCTTCGTGTCTCCCACGTGTCGCTGGACGGGCTGAAGTTCGCTCGCCTCCGGGCGCTCTGACCAGAGTCCTCGGCTTCTCGGGCACCGCGCTCGTTCCTCGCTTGGCCCTCGTCGCCAAAGCCTCGGCGCGCCCTTCGGCTCGGCTCACTTCCCCCAACGTCACCGGGAGCCCCGCATGTCACACCCCACCACCTCCGAACCGGCCGTCGTCGCGACGGGCCTCCACTACGCCTGGCCCGACGGGACGCCCGTCCTCGACGGGCTCGACCTCGCCGTCGGCGTCGGCCGCACCGGTCTGATCGGCCGCAACGGCAGCGGCAAGTCCACGCTGCTGCGCCTGGTCGCCGGCGACCTCGCACCGGACGACGGCCAGGTCCGCGTCCGCGGCACCCTCGGCTACCTGCCGCAGCACCTGCCCCTGGACGTGGGACTGCCCGTCGACGCGGCCCTCGGCATCGCCGGTCCACGCCGCGCCCTGCGCGCCATCGAACGGGGCGAGGTGACGGAGGAGAACTACGCCGCCGTCGGCGACCACTGGGACGTCGAGGAGCGCGCGCTCGCGGAGCTCGACCGGCTCGGCCTCGGCCACCTCGGTCTGGACCGGCGCCTCGCCGAGCTCTCCGGCGGCGAGGCCGTCCTGCTCGGCCTGGCCGGCCAACTGCTGCGCCGCCCCGACGTGCTGCTGCTCGACGAGCCGACGAACAACCTCGACAGCGGTGCGCGCGAACGCCTCTACCGGGCCGTCACCGAGTTCCGCGGCACGCTCGTCGTGGTCTCCCACGACCGCGCGCTGCTGGACCTGGTCGACTCCGTCGCCGAACTGCGTGAGGGCGATGTCACCTGGTTCGGCGGCAACTTCACCGCCTACGAGGAGGCGCTCGCCGTCGCCCAGGAGGCGGCGCAGCGCGACGTCCGCGTCGCCGGGTCCGAGCTGCGGCGCCAGCGCCGCGAACTGGTGGACACCCAGGTCAAGCTGGCTCGGCGGAAGCGCTACGGCCAGAAGATGTTCGAGAACAAGAGGGAGCCGAAGATCGTCATGGGCGCCCGCAAGCGGGCTGCGGAGCAGTCCGCGGGCCGCCTGCGCAACGAGCACGAGGAGAAGGTCCGTCTCGCGCGCGAACGCCTCTCCGAGGCGGAACTCGCGGTCCGGGACGACGACGAGATCCGCGTCGACCTGCCCGCGACGGAGGTCCCGGCAGGCCGCACGGTGCTGGAGCTGAGGGACCTGCTGCCGCGGTACGCGGACCCGCAGGGCCCACGGCTGCGGCTGGAGCTGCGCGGCCCGGAGCGGGTCGCGCTGGTCGGCGCGAACGGCAGCGGCAAGACGACGCTGCTGCGCACCATCGTCGGCGAGCTCGACCCGGTCGCGGGCGAGGTGCACCGTCCCGTCCCGCTGCGGTACCTGCCGCAGCGGCTGGACCTGCTCGACGAGGAGGCGAGCATCGTCGCGAACGCGGCGCGGTTCGCCCCCGAGGCCAGCGAGAACGCGCTGCGCGCGCGGCTCGCCCGCTTCCTCTTCCGCGGCGCCCGCGCGGAGCAGCCCGTCGGCACCCTCTCCGGCGGCGAACGCTTCCGGGCGACGCTGGCGGCGCTGCTCCTGGCGGAGCCTGCCCCGCAACTGCTGCTGCTGGACGAGCCCACCAACAACCTCGACCTCGCGGGCGTCCGCCAGCTCACCACGGCCCTGTCCGGCTACCGTGGCGCGCTCATCGTGGTCTCCCACGACCAGCGCTTTCTCGCGGAGCTCGGCATCGACAGGGAGGTGCAGCTGAACGCCCACAGGTAGGCGCAACGCCTCAGGGGCGCAGGGAACTGTGCGACGAGCCACTCTGTGTGGTGTGTCGCCGAACGAGCAGGGCCATCCGCATCGGGTGGTTGCTCGCGCAGTTCCTCGCGCCCCTGGGGAGGTGCAATAGAGGCGTCAGCCGCCGGTGCTGGCCGTCGCGGGAGCCTTGAGCGGGGACATGAACCAGTCGAAGTAGATCGAGGCGGAGACGAAGAGACCGATCACGCCGAGGATCACGCCCGCCCAGGCGACCGCCTTGACCCACGAGGGGATCTCCTTCGAGGACAGGAACGCCCCACCGAACAGCGTCGCGGCGCCGACCAGCGCCGCGACCAGCGCGAAGACGCCGTTCCACTCGGCCATGCGGTGCCACGCGTCGGTGTACGCGTTCTTGACCAGGTCCGCGTTGGACTTCGCGCCGATCTGGCCGATGACGCCCTGACGCTGCTGCACGACCGTGCCGAGGTACGTGCCGCTCAGCGAGATCACGCCGAGGGCCGCCGAGACGATGGCGGACGCGCCGCCGAGGATGCCCTTGGAGACGCTGTCCTGGGTCAGCGCCTCCAGCTCCTCGTCGGTGAGGTCGTCCAGCTCCTTCTGCTCGGGGCTGAGGACGGTGTGGGGGCGGGGAGCCCACGCGGTCTTCGGGCCGACGCCCATGGAGACCGTCTTCGGGTCGGCGACCGTCTCGGACGCGGGCTGCACGGGCGCGGCCGGGCCGAAGCCGGGGACGTCGCTGGGGTCGGTGGGGGCGGAGGTGCCGCTCGGAGTGGTGGGACCGGGAGTCGTCATGCCGGGCACCCTAGGGCTTCTTTGTGAGGAGCGGATGAATTCTTGACTCCTTCATGGGACTGACCGTGCTGCGCGACCTGGCCGGTACGCAGGGCGTTGCCATCCGGTCCTGTTTACCCCCACCAGGAACAGGGCTCAGGTCTTGTACAGAGTCGCACCCATGTCTCGCTGGTCTCTGCTCGTAGGGTCATAAGGGTGAGCTGGTTCCCCGCCACAGCGGCGACCGTTCCGCACCGACCTTGGAGTGTTCAGCAATGACCGTCTTGCGTGAAGCCCCTGTGAGCACGAGCGATGCGCACGGCCGCGTGGCCGAGCTGCACGCGATTCGTGGACAGATGCTGGCGGGACCGAGTGAGGCGGCGACCGAGGCGCAGCATGCGAAGGGCAAGCTGACCGCGCGTGAGCGTATCGCGCTGCTGCTGGACGAGGGCTCGTTCAACGAGGTGGAGCCGCTGCGTCGGCACCGTGCGACCGGCTTCGGGCTGGAGGGG
>NZ_BBPP01000028.1:59336-113551 GCF_000787835.1 Streptacidiphilus melanogenes | reverse complement strand
GGGCCGGCGCGGGGTGGCGCCGTTCCGGTCGGGGTCGCGGGGAGGCTGGGGCATGGGTTCGGTCGCTCCGTCAGTGGCCGGACGGGGTCGGGTGGGACGGCCGGCTTCCGGCCGTGCGGGCGGCGACGTGCGCGGTCGGGCCGCCCGCCGGGCTGCCGGCCGTGTGCGGCACGACCGCGTGGCCCGAGGCGGACGGCGAGGCCGACGGCGACGCGGAGGGTGACACGCCCCCGGACGGCGACGCGGAGGCCGTGGCCGGGAGGGCGGGCGTCGGCACCGGGCTCGGCGCGGCCGGGAGGCGGCTCGGGCTGCCGAGGATCCTGCCGTTGTCGGTGACGAAGGCCGGGTTGCCCGCCGGGACCATGCCGAGCTGGCGGGCCCGCGCGGCCAGCGCGTCCGGCGCGGACCAGCCGTCGATCTGCTGCTGCAGCCCCTGCTGCTCGTTCGTCAGGTCCGTCGTCTGCCGCTGCAGCTTCTGCTCCGTGAAGGAACCCTGACTCAGCGCCGTGTTCAGCATCAGCAGCGCGACCATGCCGCCCGCCAGCAGCACCATCACCAGTGCCGCGAACGGCCCGCGGCCGGCCCGCCTGCCGCCGCCCGGTCCCGGGCGGGCCGGGCGGCCCGAACGGTTGAAGCCCCTCCCGACAGCCACCTCGCGCTCCCCTCGATGCTCTGTCTTCAGATCCCACAGCTTCAGATCCCGCAGCTTCGGTTCCCGCAGCTTCGGATCCCGCAGCTTTCGGACCTCAGCGACCGGCCTGCTCGCGGATCCGCTCCGCGGCCCGCATCCGGACCGGCTTCGCACGGCGGTTCTCCGCGACCTCCTCCTCCGTGGGCAGCTCCGCGCCGCGGGTCAGCAGCTTGAACCGCGGCTGGTGCTCCTCCGGCACGATCGGCAGGCCCGGCGGCGCGGTCGAGGCCGCGCCCTCCGCGAGGTAGCCCTTGACGAGCTTGTCCTCGAGCGAGTGGTAGGAGAGCACGACGATCCGGCCGCCGACCGCCAGAGCGGAGAGCGCCGCAGGGATGGCCCGTTCCAGCACCGACAGCTCCCCGTTGACCTCGATCCGCAGGGCCTGGAAGGTGCGCTTGGCGGGGTTGCCGCCGGTCCTGCGCGTCGCCGCGGGGATCGCGTTGCGCACCAAGTCCACAAGACGCGCGCTGGTGGTGAACGGTTCCTTCTCCCGCTCCCGCAGGATGACCGAGGCGATCTTCCCGGCGAACCGCTCCTCGCCGTAGACCTTGAGGATGCGGGCGAGCTCGCCGTGCGAGTAGGTGTTCAGCACCTCCGCCGCGCTGATGCCCACGCTCTGGTCCATCCGCATGTCCAGCGGCGCGTCCTGCGCGTAGGCGAAGCCCCGGTCGGCCTCGTCCAGCTGCATGCTGGAGACGCCGAGGTCGAAGAGGATGCCCTGCACCGCGGGGATGCCGAGGCGCTCCAGCACCTCGGGGAGTTCGTCGTAGACCGCGTGGACCAGCGTCGCGCGGTCGCCGAAGGGCGCGAGCCGCTCACCGGCCAGCCGCAGCGCGGCCGGGTCGCGGTCGATCGCGACGAGCCGGGCCTCGGGGAACGCGCGCAGCAGCGCCTCGCTGTGGCCGCCGAGGCCGAGCGTGGTGTCGACGACGACGGAGCCTGGCTCGGCCAGCGCCGGGGCGAGCACCTCCAGGGTGCGCCGGAGCATCACCGGGACGTGCTTCGCGTTGTCCGCGGCGGAGCTCATCGGGGGCCTCTCTAACCTGTGGCCCGCACCGACTGGTCCCCGCCCGCTCGCCCGGTGGGCCTCGGCCCTCTGGCGCCGGGGAAGGGGCGTCAGCGGGCGGCCTCGCGCGGGGCCGAGCGGGTGGAGGCCGGAAGGTACGGGCCCTCGATCGCGCTGTCTGCGCTGTTGGATCTGTGGTGCTTGCGTCGGTGGAGCGATGGGACGGGAACGGAGCGTCGCATCTGACACTCCCTCGACGTCGCGTCACTCTACTCCACGGCACCCCCCGGTCAATCGAACGCCACGGCCTGCACCACGTCAGGGCGACCGGGGAAACTGCTGGTCAGCGCCGACGGCACGACGGCCGGGGGCGCGGGCGGCCTCCGGGCGCGCCCCTCTTCTCGTCCCCCTCCTCTTGTCCCCCTCCTAGCCGTCGGGCTCGCTCTTCGCTCGCGCGGCGGCGAAACGAGCCGCCCTGCCCGCGATTCTCATGATCTTTACGGCAAATCGGCCCTAGTCAGCCAGTCGAGTGACGCAAACGCGGTGCACAGGGAACAATGCCTTTCGAGCGGGCCCGCCGACGGGACTTGGCAGGCCCGACCAACGGGGATCCCGCGGCCGCAGGCCGCCGGGTGGACAGACGGGCCGAGGAGCTGCCGGGTGACGACCTACGACAACCGCTTCGACGATCTCAGCAGAGTCGACCGGAACGCGCCGGACGGACAGAACCCGTCGCGGTCCGTCGCTCCGGGCGCGGGCCTCGCCGAGCTCGACGCGGTCGTGGGGCGCGTCCGCGCCTCCGTGGAGAGCGTGCTCGAAGGCAAGCCCGAGGCGGTCCGGCTGGCCCTGACGGTGCTGCTCGCCGAGGGTCACCTGCTGATCGAGGACGTGCCGGGCGTCGGCAAGACCATGCTGGCCAAGGCGCTGGCCCGGTCCATCGACTGCACCGTTCGGCGCATCCAGTTCACCCCGGACCTGCTGCCCTCCGACATCACCGGCTCCGGCGTCTTCGACCAGAACCGCCGCGAGTTCGAGTTCAAGCCGGGCGCGATCTTCGCGCAGATCGTGGTGGGCGACGAGATCAACCGCGCCTCGCCGAAGACCCAGTCCGCACTGCTGGAGTCGATGGAGGAACGCCAGGTCACCGTCGACGGCGTCAGCTACCAGCTCCCCGCGCCGTTCATGGTCGTGGCGACGCAGAATCCGATCGAGATGGAGGGGACCTACCCCCTCCCCGAGGCGCAGCGCGACCGCTTCATGGCGCGGATCTCCATCGGCTACCCGAGCCCCGACGCCGAGCTGCAGATGCTGGACGTGCACGGCGGCGCCGACCCCCTCGCGCAGCTGCAGCCGGTCGCGCACACCGACGACGTGCTGAAGCTGATCGAGGTGGTCCGCAAGGTCCACGTCGTCGACGACCTGCGCCGCTACGCCGTCGCCCTGGTCTCCGCCACCCGCAACAGCTCCGAGCTGCGGCTCGGGGCCTCGCCCCGGGCGACGCTGCATCTGCTGCGCGCCGCCCGCGCGGCGGCCGCGCTGGACGGGCGCGAGTACGTCATCCCCGACGACCTGCAGCGGCTCGCCGTGCCGGTGCTCGCGCACCGCGTGCTGCCGACCGCCGAGACCCAGCTCGGCCGCCGCACGGCCGAGGACGTCGTGCGCGACATCGTCCGAAGCGTGCCGATCCCCCAGCTCGCCGCGAGGGGGCGCTGAACCGTGCCGTCGAGGCCCGCACAGCCGTACGAGAGCCGGGAACCGGGCACCGTACGGCTGGCCCTGCACGGACTGACCACCCGCGGCCGCTGCTTCCTGGCGGCCGGACTGACCGCGGTGCTCTGCGCCTACCTGCTCGGGCAGTTCGCCCTGCTCCAGGTGGGGCTGCTGCTGGCGGCGCTGCCGGTGGGCAGCGTGGCCATGCTGGTGCGCACCCGCTACCGGGTCGCCAGCGGACGCTCGCTCTCGCCCGGGCGCACCCCGGCCGGACAGGAGGCGCGGGTCAGCCTGCGTGTCGACAACGTCTCCCGGGTCCGCACCGGCCTGCTGATGCTGGAGGACCGGGTGCCGTATGTGCTCGGCCCCCGGCCGCGCTTCGTACTGGACCGGATCGAGCCGCGCGGCTTCCGCGAGGTCTCCTACCGGGTCCGCTCCGACCTGCGCGGACGCTACCCGCTGGGCCCGCTGCAGCTGCGGCTCGGCGACCCGTTCGGCCTGTGCGAGCTGACCCGTTCGTTCACCGCCTCCGACCTGCTCACCGTCGTGCCGCAGGTGCAGTCGCTGCCGACGGTCAAGGTGCTCGGCGAGTGGTCCGGCTTCGGCGACAGCCACGCCCGCGCCGTCGCGCTGGCCGGCGAGGACGACGTGGTGCCGCGCGAGTACCGGCACGGGGACGACCTGCGCCGGGTGCACTGGCGCTCCACCGCCAAGTACGGCGAGCTGATGGTGCGCCGCGAGGAGCAGCCGCTGCGCCACCACGCCACGGTGCTGCTGGACACCCGCGACCGCGGTCACCGCGGCTCGGGCCCGGCCTCCTCCTTCGAGTGGGCGGTCAGCGCCGCGGCGTCCGTGGCGCTGCACCTGCTCGACCGCGGCTACGAGGTGCGGCTGCTGACCGACACCGGGGAGCAGAGCACCGCCTCCGGCTCCCCGGCCTCCGCCGGGGCGGGCTACGCCGGCGGCGGGGCGACCGAGGCGGCCGGGCTGATGCTGGACCGGCTCGCAATGGTCGACCTCTCCGCGGGCACCGGCCTGTCCCGGGCCGAGGACGTGCTGCGTCTCGGCGGTGAGGGCCTGCTGGTCGCGATCCTGGGCGCGCTCGACGACGAGCAGTTGGCGGAGCTCTCCCGGCTGCGCCGCCGCACCGGCTCCGCGGTCGCGCTGCTGCTCGACACCGACAGCTGGACCCTGGTGCGCGGCAACGGCGGTGCCACGAACGGCGCCGCGGCCAACGGCCGTGCGCCCGACGGCGACAGCGAGGGGAACGGCGCGGGGAACGGCGTCGCCAACGGCGCCGACGGCCACCCGGCCGCCGACGAGGCCACCGGCCGCGAGCGGCACGAGCGCCTGCTGCGGCAGGCCGGATGGCGCGTCCTGCCGGCCCGCAGCGGCGACGCACTGCCGGAGCTGTGGCGGCTGCTGGCCCACAGCGGCGCGGCGTCGGGGCGGCCGACGACGGCGCCCACCGCCGCTCCCGAGGCGCCCGCCGCCACGGCGGCGCCGGCGCCGACAGCCACGACGGACGGGGGTTCGTGACATGAACGGGCGCACCAGGATCGCGGTCTCCGCCGTGACCGCGACCGTGCTCACCGCGCTGTGCCTGTGGCCGCTGGTCCAGCCGAGCAGCTGGATCGTGGGGGCCGCGTTCCTGCTGGCGCTGGTCGCCGCCGCCGGGGCGGGCGCAGGGCGGCTCGCGCTGCCGCGCCCGCTGACGGTGCTGGTGCAGCTGTTCGTCGCGTTCCTGCTGGTCACCTTCTCCTTCGCGGGCGACCAGGCGTGGGCGCGGTTCATCCCAGGACCGCAGGCCGTGCGGCAGTTGGGCTCGGAACTGAGCTCGGGCATGGACGACATGTCCCACTTCTCCTCACCCGCGCCGGCGACGGTCGGCCTGCGGCTGCTGCTCACGCTGACCGTGCTCGGCATCGGCCTGCTGGTCGACGTCGTCGCGGTGACCTACCAGCGCGTCGCGCTCGCCGGACTGCCCCTGCTCGCCCTGTACGCGGTGGGCACCGGCATCCACCCGAGCGGGCCGGTCTGGCTCTTCTTCCTGCTCTCCGCCTTCGGCTACCTGGCCCTGCTCACCGCCGAGGGCCGCGACCGCCTCGCCCGCTGGGGTCGGGTCTTCCACGGCAATCCGGGCTCCTACGACGGCACCAACCCGCTGACCTCCTCCGCGGTGCGGATCGCCACGCTGGCCGCGATCGGCGGGCTGCTGCTGCCGGTGTTCCTGCCTTCCGTCGGTTCCGGCGTCGTCACCGGGCTCGGCCACGGCGTCGGCCCCGGCGACGGCGGCGGCGTCATCACCGCCGTCAACCCGCTGGCCTCGCTGGCCCAGAGCCTGCAGCAGACCACCCCGGTGCCGGTGCTCAGCTACAGCACCAACTCCCCCGACCCGGGCGACCAGTACCTGCGCATCACCGACCTGGACCAGTTCAACGGCGTCTCCTGGACCACCAGCACGCACCGGGCCGTCTCGCTGCCGAAGACTCTCGGCGCCCCCGGCGAACTGAAGTCCGGCGTGTCGTCGACCGGTGTGACCACCCGGATCGTCACCCAGAACGGCTACGAGCAGCAGTGGCTGCCGATGCCCTATCCGGCCGTCGGCCTGTCCGTGCCGGGCGACTGGCGCTGGGAGCCCGAGGGCCGGACCGTGATCGGCGCCAACGGCCAGACCGCCTCCGGCCTCGCGTACCAGGTGAACAGCCTCGCGCTGACCCCGTCGCCGGACGTGCTGCGCCAGGCCCCGCCCGCACCGGGCGACATACGCCGCGTCTACACGGCGCTCCCCAAGAACCTTCCGGCCGTGGTGGCCTCGACCGCCAGGTCGGTGACGGCCTCCGCCACCAACGACTTCGACCGGGCCGTACTGCTCCAGGACTGGTTCTCCATCAGGGGCGGGTTCAGCTACAACACCGACGTCCCGGTGAGCGACAGCCCGAACGCGCTGGCCCAGTTCCTCGCCCGCAAGCAGGGATTCTGTGTCCACTTCGCGTCGGCGATGGCGGCCATGGCCCGCTCGCTCGGCATCCCGGCCCGGGTCGTGGTCGGCTTCACCCCGGGCACCCAGGGCACCGACGGCTCCTGGCTGGTGACCACGCACGACGCGCACGCCTGGCCGGAGCTGTACTTCTCCGGCGTTGGCTGGCTGCGCTTCGAGCCGACGCCGCGGCAGGGCATCGTCACCCCCGGTTACAGCACGCAGGTCACCGCTCCCAGCAACGCCCCGGCCCCGACGGCGGGTGCCACCTCGGGCGCACAGCCGACCGGCGGCGCCAAGAACCAGCACGGCTGCACCCTGGTCGCCCGGCACATGGGCGACTGCGGTCCGGAGGCCGCGCTCGGCGCCACCCCGCCGCCGTCGGAGCTGTCGCCGACCGCGCCACTGCTGCTGGCGGTGTGGTCGCTGGCCGGACTGCTGGTCGCGGCGCTGCTGGCGCCGATGCTCTGGCGCGGCCGCACCCGACGGACCCGGTTGCGCCGCGGACCGTCGGGGCTGACCGACCAGCAGGTGCTGGCGGCGTGGCGGGAGATGGTGGACACCGCCTGGGACCACGGCATCCCGCCGAACGAGGCGGAGACGCCGCGCCGCACCGCGGCCCGGATCAGCGAGCTCGGCGGGCTGGGCCCCGGCCCGAGCGCGGCGGCCGGCCGTCTGGCGCTGGCCACCGAGCAGGTCCTGTACGCGCCGGTGGTCTCCACGCCGCTGTCGCTGCGGCAGGACGTGCGGGAGGTCCGTGAGGGCCTGTCCGCCGCCTCGGACCGCCGCACCCGGGTGCGCGCGGTGGTGCTGCCGCCGTCCTCGTCCAGCCTGCTGCGGGCCCTGCCGCGCCGCGTCAGGGCGGCCGTGACGGGCTGGACCCGCGACAGGGCCGCAGCGCTGCGGCGCAGGCTGCGGCCCCGGTCGTGACGACCGTTCATCCGTGCGGATCTGCCTTTATCCGTGCAGGTAGACGATGCCCAGCTTGGTCAGCTGCCACTGCTGGGCGGCGGAGCCGGTGTCGGCCTGCAGGGTGGTGACGGGGTTGCCGGAGGAGTCGGTCAGGGCACTGGTGCCGAGGGTGATCACCATGTTGGTGGCCGCCGAGTCGGCGATCTTGTAGTAGCCGTTGCCGGCCGGCTCGAACACCCAGTGCTGGTTGGCGCCGCCGTTGCAGCCCCACTGCTGCAGCTTGGTGCCCGCGGCGGTCGAGGCGCCGTTGGCGTCCAGGCACATGTTCCGGTTGCCGCTGAAGTCGAGCTCGTAGCTGCCGCCGGACTTGATCTCGAAGACGAAGGACTGGTTCAGCCCGCCGTTCACGCCGTAGGTGATCGCCGGACGGCCGTTGGTGCTGTCGCCGTAGCTGCCGCCGCCGGAGAAGTCGAGCACCTGGCCGCTGGCCTTGTTGGTCAGCTGGTACCAGGCACCGTCCTCGGGCACGTCGCCGAAGGAGGCCACCCCCGGGGTGAGCGGCATGATCGTCGTGCCGTCCTGCTGGTCCAGGGTGCAGTAGGCCTCCTGCTGGTTCGGGTCGTCGTAGAAGTCCCCGAGACAGGCGCCTTCCGCCTTGTAGCCGGCGACGCGCGGGTGGTACGACTGCCGGACCTCGTCCGTGCAGAGCCCGAGCACGCCGATCGACTGGTCGCAGCCGTTGCGGGTCAGCTCGCTGACGTCGATCACGTCGCCGTTGATGTACTCGTACGGCGAGCTGGTCATCTCCGCGCAGACCTCGTGGCCGTAGGAGACGCGGCGCTGGTCGAGGAAGCGCACGCCCGGCACCGCCTCGGCTGCGGCCCGCTCGGTGTCGTCGAGCGTCGGGACCACCCAGTTGTGCGCCCAGGCGGCGTCCTCGGGGAAGCCGGGGCAACCCTGGGCGACCTTGTCCGCGTAGAGGTTGCTGCGGATGTCGGGGGTGATCGGGGTGAAGTACGAGTTCAGCACCAGCTGGTAGTCGGAGTCCGCGTAGCCGGCGGTCCGCATGGTCTGGCGGATGTCGGTGAGCGCCGCCTCGATCTTCGGCAGTACCGCCTTGGCGCGGGCGGAGACCGCCGCGCTGCCGATGGTGTCGCGGCAGCCCTGGGACTGCGGGATGGGGAAGTAGGCCGTCAGGCAGCTGACGACGATCCCGGTGAAGTCGAAGTCGTCGTTGGCGCCGATGGTCACCACGACCATCTTGACGTCGTAGTTGGCCGCGGTCTGCGCCAGCTGGACGTCCTGCTTGGCCTCGCCGTAGTCGCCGCTGCCGCCGCCGGTGACCTTGGCGAGGTTCGGGTCGGACGTCAGGTCGCCGGTCTGCGCGCCGGAACAGGCCAGGTCGATGGGGGTGACACCGCTGACCCCGGTGTCGAAGATGACCGACTCGCTGTGCCGGTGACAGAAGTTCTTGGGCCCGTCGGTGCCCGCCATGTAGGCGTCGCCCGTGTCGGTGCCCGCGCCTTCGCCGGAGATGGCGCTGTCGCCGAGGGAGACGATCGCGGCCGGCCGGGCGTCGAGCGGACCGGCCGCTGACGAGCCGGCCGCGGTCTGCGCGGTGGCCGCGGCCGCCGGCTGGACCGCGGTGGTGCCGAGGGCGCCCACGAGGGCGGAGACGGCGAGGGCTGCGAAGGCGGCCCTGGCCCGTACTGATCTGGTCACACAATGCTCCTGAGGGTGGACGGGGAGTGCCCGGATCGCCCATCAGGGTAGGTACTGACCGGTAAGTAAACAAGAGCCTTGCTCATGTTTTCTGGAGAGCCAACGCTGGGGACAGCAACGAGGGCGGGTCCCGGAAATCCGGGGCCCGCCCTCGCGAAGTCTCTGTCGGTTCGGAGTCTGTTCGGAAGTCTCTAGAAACCGCCGCGCTGCTGCTCCTGCCGGTGCTGCCAGCGCTGCTCCATCCGGTCCACCAGGCTGCCGCCGCGCTTTCGCCGCCGGACCGGAGCGCCCGTGCGCGGATCGACCACGGCCAGTCGCGGAATCCGGCGCCAGGCCGTGATCCCGAAGACGGCACCCGCCAGCATCAGCACGAAGCCACCGACGCTCACCCACTGCTGATGCAGGAAGAGGCCACCCATCAACAGGCCCACACCCACCACGAAGCCCGCTGCGGACGCGTAGACGGCCCGCCGTGTGCGCGTGCGCAGGCCACTGCCCTCGAGAGCCGAAGCGAACTTCGGATCTTCGGCGTACAGCGCTCGCTCCATCTGCTCAAGCAGACGCTGCTCGTGGTCCGAGAGCGGCACGTCGTCCTCCTCCTCTGGCCGCCTGAGGGCGGGGAGCCACCCTCGGGGCGCCCAACCCCGCCGCACTGCCTGTCCTACTGGATCTTTCAATGGCCAGTGATGCGTGTATGCCCCGGGCGCCCGGCCGTCATGCTTGTTGCCTTTACCCGAATCATACGGTTCACCCGGGGTTTTTGGACTGCCGAGGAGCATGTGCGGTAGCTCTCCCCGGACGACCCTGAACCCGTCGTTCCGACCGGTCAACGACGCCCGGGCCGGAGAAGTTTCCCGGCTCGACGGATTTGCCGATCAAGCTCGCCGGACGGACCGCCGCGGGCCCGAACTTCGCCTGCACCCGGTCCATCGTGCGCTCCAGCTCCGACCACCCCACCTCGCGCTCGCCCAGCGCCAACTGGGTCGGCCGCACGCCCCCGGCAAGGCCCTCGACCCGCAGCCCCACCAGCCGGATCCGCGCCCGCACCGGCACGAGCCCCGCGAACAGCGGGAGCGCGGCCGAGAAGATGTCGTGGGCCAGGTCCACCGGCTCCGGCAGCTTGCGCGAACGGGTGACGGTCCGCAGATCCGCGAAGCGGACCTTGACGGTGACGGTCCGCCCCGCGAGGCCCGCGGCGCGCAGCCGCGCGGCGTTCTGCTGGGCGAGCCCCAGCAGCGTCGTCCGGATCACCTCGTGCTCCGCGGAGACGTCCGCCGGAAAGGTCCGCTCCCCGCCGATGCTCTTCTCGACGTTCTGCGGCACCACCGGCCTGGCGTCCTCGCCGCGCGCGTAGTGCGCCAGCATGTCGCCCGCGGCGGCGCCGACGATGCGCCGCAGCGTGTCGCGGGGGGTGTCGGCGAGATCGCCGACGGTGAGCAGCCCGAAACGCGTGAGCGCGTCGGTCGTCTTCGGCCCGACCCCCGGGATCCGGCTCGCCGGAAGCGGCCGCAGGAACGCCTCGACCTCGCCCGGCGCCACGACCAGCAGCCCGTCCGGCTTCGCCGCGACGGACGCGAGCTTGGCGACCAGCTTGGTCGGCGCGACGCCGACGGACAGCGCGAGGTCCTGCTCCTCCCGCACCCGCCTCCGCAGCAGCTCCCCGAGCGCGCGGGGGCGCATGCCGACCCCGGCGAGGTCGAGGTACGCCTCGTCCATCGACACCGGCTCGACCCGCCGTGCGAAGGAGTGCAGCACGGCCATGACGTTCGCCGAGACGACGGCGTACTCGTCCATGTCCGGCGGCACCATCACCAACTCGGGACAGAGCCGCCGGGCCCGCACCGTGGGCATCCCACCGCTGACGCCGTGGGCACGGGCCTCGTAGCTCGCCGACATCACGACCCCCCGTGGCCCGGCTCCCCCGACCGCGACGGGCCTCCCCCGCAACTCCGGCCTGCGGCGCTGCTCGACGGCCGCGTAGAAGGCGTCCAGATCCGCGTGCACGATCACGGCAGGGCACCACCCAGGGGCGCGGGGCTGTACCGATCAGCGGCTCCGCCGCCCGGGCGCGACAAGCCCAGCCGCTTGCTCCCGCGGGCGGTTGCACCTCTCAGGGGCGCGGGGAACCGCCCGACAGGCCACCCACCCACGTGACAGGCCGAACGCGCAGGGCCATCCGCACGTCGGTGGTTGCTCGCGCAGTTCCCCGCACCCCTGGGTGGTGCGACTACCTCATGCCAGCTCGGCGAGCACGTGCAGCTGAGTCGCGACCGCGTGGAAGGACGGGTCCGCGGACGCGGCCTGCTCCAGGGCCAGGAGGGACTCCAGCGCGCCCGGCTCCGTGTCCACCAGGACGCCGGGGACCAGGTCGGCGAAGATGCGGACGCCGTGCACGGACAGGACCCGCAGGCCCGCGCCGTCGGCGAGGTCCTGGAGCTCCGCTCCGGTGAAGCGGCGCGGAGCGTCGGCCTTCTGGATGCCGGAGAGGGCTGCGCGGGCCTCCGCGAAGTGGCCGGAGAGGGCGCGGGCCAGGACCGCGCCGTTGCGGTTGGCGGCAAGGAGGCTGACCAGGCCGCCCGGTCGCAGCACGGCCGTGAGCTCGCGCAGCGACTCCGCGGGGTCGTCGACGAACTCCAGCACGCCGTGGCAGAGCACCGCATCCATGCTTCCCGCGTCGACCTGCTGCGCGAGGGTGTCGGTGTCGCCCTGCAGCGCGCGCACCTGGCCGGTGACGCCGGCCTCCGCCGCGCGCCGTTCCAGGGCGAACAGCGCGTCGGGGCTGGGGTCGACGACGGTGACCCGGTGACCGAGGCCCGCGACGGGGACGGCGAAGTTGCCGGTGCCGCCGCCCGTGTCGAGGACGTCGAGGACGTCACGGCCGAGCGCCTCGGCCTGCCGGTCCAGCGCCGCGCGCAGCACCTCCCACACCACGGCGGTCCGGAGGGCGCTGCGGGGACGGGTCGGGTACACGGGACGGCTCCTCGGGTCGACGGATCTGCCTGGCTGTCCGCCTGGTCGGGCCGACAGCCACACCTTATTGCCTCCCACCTCCGCACGGGCTCATCTGCCGGTCGCTCGCCTCCCCTCATCCCGGGCTCCCGGGGCTGGTGTGCCACAGCTTGCGGGGGGCGTCGGCCGCCGGGACGCCGGGCGGCTTGAGGTCGGCGTAGGGGGACATCCGGAACCCGCTCGGGTGGACCATCACGCGTCGCGCCGGGGCCTCCTCCGGTTCCGGCACGACGGCGAGCACCGCTCGCACCGCGTCGACGCCGTCCGTCCGCCACAGTTCGTGCAACGCCGTCAGCTCCCATGCGGCCGTCGCCGTCAGCGAGACGCCGCGCGGGCCGGTGCGGCGGACGACGCCGCGGACCAGCAGCAGCCAGGAGTGGAAGACCGTGGCGGCGTAGTGCGCCTGCGCGTCCTCGAACATGGCGAAGTCCAGCGGCCCGGTCGCGTCGTCCAGGGTCGCGAAGACGACGCGGACGCCGGTGCGCACCGGCGGGGTCTGCGTGGCGACCTTGACCCCGGCGATCAGGATCTCGCTGCGGTTGCGCTGCCGCAGCAGCTCGTTCGACCGCACGACGCCGAGCTCGTCGAGGAACGGCAGGTAGGGGCTGAGCAGGTGCGCGCTGTGGTCCAGCCCCAGCGCCTCGATCTCGCCGCGGATCAGGTCCGTGTCCGTCGGGACGGGCAACGACGTGGGCCCGGTCTCCCGCTCCTCTCCCGCCGCGTCCGCCAGCTCCAGCTGGGACGGCAGGGGCCGGCGCGGGCCCTTGGGCTTGGGGTCGGTGGCGGCGTGCAGCAGCAGGTCCCGTCGCGTCAGCAGGGGGTGCAGCGCGTCCAGCGCGCCCGCCAGCACCAGGTTCTCCAGCGTCGGCTGGTCGGGCTCCGCACGGCGGCGGAAGTCGGGCAGGCTCGTGTACGGCGCGCCCTCGCGCTCGCGCACGATGCGGTCGATCTCCGCCTCGCTGATGCCCTTGACGTCCGCGAGCCCGATCCGCAGCGCGTCCCGCCCGTCGGCCGTCCGCTCCAGCGTGTAGTCGGCGATCGAGTCGTTGACGCTGGGCGGCAGCACGGGGACGCCGAACTGACGGGCGTCGTCGAGGATCAGCCGCTTCGGGTACATGCCCGGGTCGTGGGTGAGCAGCCCGGCGTAGAAGGCGGCGGGGTGATGGGTCTTCAGCCACGCCGACTGGTAGGTGGGCAGCGCGAAGGCGCCCGCGTGGGCCTTGCAGAAGCCGAAGGAGGCGAACGCCTTCAGGATCTCCCAGACCCGTTCGACCACCGGCCGCGGATAGCCGCGCCGGTCGGCGGCGAGGCAGAACCAGTCGCCGATCTCCTGCTGGCCCTTGATGCTGCCGAGCACGCGCCGCGCCTGGTCGGCGCGGGCGAAGCCGCAGCCGGTCATCTGCGCGACGATCCGGATGACCTGCTCGTGGAAGACGACGACGCCCTCGGTCTCGGCGAGGATCTCCCGCAGGTCCTCGTGGACGAAGACCGGATCGGCCCAGCCGTGGCGGGCGTTGAGGAAGGGGGTGACCATGTCGCTCTTGACCGGGCCGGGCCGGAACAGCGAGATGTCGATGATCAGGTCGCCGAAGGTCTGCGGCGCGAACTTGCCGATCAGCTCCCGCTGGCCGGGCGACTCGATCTGGAAGCAGCCCAGCGTCCGGGTGGAGCGGATCAGCTCGAAGGTCTCCTCGTCGTCCAGCGGCACCGCGTCGAGGTCGATCCGCTCGCCGGCGACCCGCGCCGTCTCGCTGATGGCGTGCGCCATCGCGGACTGCATCCGCACGCCCAGCACGTCCAGTTTGAGCAGGCCGATGGCCTCGACGTCGTCCTTGTCGAACTGGCTCATCGGGTAGCCCTGGGCGCTGGTCTCGACCGGCGTGCGGTCACGCAGGCGGCGGTCGGAGAGCAGCACGCCGCTGGGGTGCAGGGCGATGTGGCGGGGCAGGCCGTCCAGCTTCTCGACGATGTCGAACAGGGCGGTGAAGACGCCCTCCTCCAGCCGGGAGTGCCGCAGTTCGGGCAGGTCCCGCATCGCGGCCCGCGCGTCGCGGGCGCGGATGTGCGGGAACGCCTTGGCGACGGCGTCGATCTCGGCGGGCGGCAGGCCGAGCGCCGCGCCCGCGTCGCGGACGGCGTGACGGACCCGGTAGGTCTCCAGCATCGCCACGCACAGCGTCCGGTCGGAGCCGAAGCGGTCCAGGATCAGGTCGTAGACCTCGGTGCGGCGGGCGGACTCGACGTCGACGTCGATGTCGGGCAGCGAGAGGCGCTTCTCGGACAGGAAACGCTCCATCAGCAGGCCGTGTTCGAGCGGCTCGACGCCGGAGATGCCGAGCAGGTGGTTGACCAGGCTGCCCGCGCCGGAGCCGCGCGCGGCGCAGCGGATGCCGGCGGCGCGGGTGAGGTCGACGACCTCGGCGACGGTGAGGAAGTAGGGCTGGTAGCCGAGGCGGTCGATCAGCGCGAGCTCCTCCTCCAGCCGTGTGGTGACCTCCCTGCTGGGCCGCCCGTAGCGCCAGGTGATGCCCGCCTCGCAGCGGGCGCGCAGCTCGCGGATGGCGCCGGCGCGGGTGGTGCCGAGCACGCTGGGCTCGGGCATGTGCATGGAACCGAGGCCGATGTCGTGGCCGAGGTCGTCGAGCAGGCAGCGCTCGGCGATCCGGCGGGTCTGCGCGAGCAGCTCGCGCGCCTCGGCGGCGGTGTCGCACAGGTCGTGGGCGAGGGCGGCCATCTCCGGACCGGACTTCAGGTGGCCCTCGGCGTTGACCCGGTCACGGGAGCTCAGCTCCAGCGGGACCAGGCGGCGGGCGGCGTCCAGCACGTCGGCGACGGGCGCGTCCTCGGGCGCGAGGTAGCGCACGGCGTTGGTCAGCACGGCCGGGACGCCCGTCTCGCGCGCCAGGCGCAGCAGCCGCTGGGCGACGCCGCGGGAGGCGGGGTGGCCGGGCGGGGCGAGGTGGTGCACCACCTCGATCACCACGGCCTCCCCGCACAGGGTGCGCCAGCGCAGCAGCTCCGCCTTCGCCTCGGCCATCCGCCCGGCGGCGGCCGCGCGCCCGACGGCGGAGCCGGGCCCGAGCAGCACGTAGAGCCGGTCGGCGGCGGCCGCGACCTGCTGCGCGGCCAGCACCGGGCGGGCCCGCCGCTCGACGTCCTCTCCGTGCGCGGCGCTGACCAGGCGGCACAGCGCCGCGTAACCGGCCCGCCCGCCCCGGGCCAGCACGACCGCGCGCGGCGGCCGCGCGGCATCGGCGGCGGCCCGGTCCAGGGTCCGGCCGGCGGATCCTGAGCCGTCCGCGCCGTGTTCGCAGGCGAGGTCTGCCCCGAGGACCGGCTGGATGCCGGCCGCGACACAGGCCTGCACGAAACGGACGGCGCCGTAGAGGCCGTCACGGTCGGTCAGGGCGAGCGCCGGCATGCCGAGAGAGGCGGCGTGCCCGGCGAGTGCCGCGGGCGTCGCGGTGCCGTAACGCAGCGAGTAGCTGGAGGCCGTGTGCAGGTGCACGAAGGAGTCCGTGGGGCTCATCTCGTGTGACTCCTCAAGGCGTTGTGGGCCCCTCCCGATCCCGCCGGCTACGTGTTCTGCCTGCTCACCCCGTGCGGGGCATCCCCTCCTCCCCGCTGCGCGCCTGCGGCACGGCCGCGCCGCGGGCGACCAGCCGCTGCACGATCCGCAGGAACAGCGCGGTGTTGCGGATCAGGTCGTCCGCGTCGCGGACGGTGGCGGCGGAGGCGATCCCCGCCTCGGCCGCGGCCCGCTTGGGTGCGCCGGCCGCGTAGTAGACCGCCCACTCCGCGAGCTCCGGCGCGACCTCGGGCAGGACCTCCCAGGCGCTGCGGATCCGCTTGCGCTTGCGCGCGTTCTCCTCCGGCCGCCCGCGCAGCGCGAGCACCGCGGCGGAGGCGCGCAGCGCCGCCAGATGAGCGGCCGCGTACCGCTCCAGCGGGCCCTCCAGCTCGCGCGCCTCGGCCAACCCGCGCTGCGCCTGCGCCAGCAGGTCCACGGCGGCGGGCGGCGCCCCGGCCCGCCGCAGCACCGGATGGATGTCCCCCGCCGGGCGGTAGGGCATGCCCGATCCGCCCACGGCACTCGGCAGCGGCAACTGCAGCACCTGGGCCTGCGGCTTGTCCGTGGTCTCCCTCATGACGTACGCCCTCCCGTTCCCGGTCACCGATCAGTGAGGTCAGTCCGTTCAGTCAGTCGTGCTCGTGAGGGTCCAGCGGTCGGCGCCGCGGTCGAAGGTGAGGTCGTAGACGCCGGGGGCGAAGCAGCGGCCGGGGCTGGCCTCGACCCGCCACACCTCCCGTTCCGTCCGGTCCAGCGCCTGCCCGGCGATCCGCGTCGCATGGGCCGAGCGGACCTCCTCCCACCAGGCGCCGCTCTCCTTCCAGTGCCCGAGCACCTCGCGCACCGCGTACACCTTGTCGTGCCAGAGGAAGTGCGTGGGCAAGCCCGTACCGCCGCGCACCTCGATCAGGTCCGCACGCCTCCTGCTCATCGCGTCCTCCTCCTCGCACCTTGTTCGAACTCTCGTTCGAACATCTCCAGAGTAACCCGACCGGCCCCTCGTTCGCCATGCTCCTCGGCACCACTGACAATCGGCCCCGTCGCGGGCTTCGGCGCCTGCTAGGATCGGCCGCCCTCAGAACGGAGGGCGTGTCGAACCAGGGGGGTCGAACACTCCGTGCGCCGTCTCAGCAGAACCCTCGTCGCCGCGGCCGTCGTCGCGCCGCTCACCGCCACCGCGCTGAGCAGCCCCGCGTCCGCCGCCGGCAGTTCCCTCACCGTGACCACCATCGGGCGCGAGGGCGCCAAGGTGGCCGCCACCGGCCAGCTGGAGAACCTGTCCACCTGGCAGACGTTCACCTTCACCAGCGGCCGGGCCGTGTCCCTGCCCGCCGGCCGCTATGCCGTGGTCGTCGACATCTGGAACCAGCAGGACCAGACCGACACCCTCGGCGCCCGGATCGTCACCGTCTCCGGCGCGGCGAGCACGGTGATCGACGCGCGCGCCGGCCACCCGCTCGCCGTCTCCCTCGACCACCCGCCCGCCGGCTCCTGGCACCGCGACGACGCCCGTCTCTGCGTGGCCGACTCGCCGGCGACCGCCGAGGCGGTGAACGACGCGGGCAGGATCTACGTGATCCCCACCGCCTCGTCCTCGCTGCAGTTCGCCTACGACTCGCAGTGGAGCCCGCAGCAGATGGGGCCGGGCGAGACGGCGACCGGTGACGTCTACGCCGTCAGCGGCATGACGACCGGGGTCCCGGCCGGCCCGACCTACCGCTACCAGCGCTCGACGCTGGCGAACGTCGCCGTCCAGGGCCGGAAGGGCCCGAACGGCTCCGACACCGCGATGTTCATGCTCCAGCCCCAGAGCACCACCACCGACTGCCAGACCGACCTGGCCGGCCCGACCGTCTACGAGACCACCCCGTACTCGATCACCGCGCATGTCAACGCCGGGAACTGGGGCGTGCGTTCGGACGAGTCCGCGGCCGCGGGGGACATCGGCTCCTTCGAGAGCAAGCGGCGGCTGGCCGCGGGCGGCTCCTACGTGCAGATCTTCGACCGGGCCACCTGGGGTCCGATCGGCAGCCAGCCCTCGACCTGGTACGGCCGGCTCGACTTCGGGCCGCAGATGTTCGCCGACCCGTCCACCCAGGGCGAGGAGGCCGCCGCCAAGTACAGCGGCTCCCTGTACAAGGGCGGCACGCTGGTCTCAGCCCACAGCTGGACCGACATGGGCCCGAACCCGGGCAGCTGGCAGCCGCACGTCGGCTCGGCGGGCTGGTACACGCTGAACCTCACCGCCCAGCGCTACTACCCCGGTTACACCTTCCCGGCCGGCATGCTCTCCACCGCGTCCACGGTGAGCGAGCACTACTACATCAACCCGGCCGCCAACGCCTACGCCCCGGCGTACCTGACGACCTTCGTCCCGGCCGGTCTGAACATGCGCGACCAGGCGGCACCGAGGAGCAGCACGGACGTCGCCCTCTGGCTCGACCACCAGGGCGGCGACCAGAGCATCGCCGACCACCGCGGCACCGTCCGCTCGGTCCAGGCGTGGGCCTCCTCCGACGGCGGGGTCACCTGGCACGCCGTCCAGGTCCGGCATGTCGGCGGCAACTGGACCGCCGTCGTGCCCGACCCCGCCTCCGGCGCGGTCTCGCTGCGCTCCACGGTGACCGACACCGACGGCAGCAGCGCGACCACCACGGTCTACCGCGCCTACGGGATCAGCTGACCTGTTCCCGCCGCCCGGGGAGGGCCGCCCTCACGGCCCTCCCCGCAGCGCGTCACGACGGCAGCGCCCTCGCCCAGACGTGGTCCGGGGTGAGGTAGGCGTCGAGCTCCAGGCCGGCCTCCGCGAGAGCGTGTTCGAACGCGGCGTCCGGGAGATGCCGGGTGCGGAAGAACTGGGTCCAGTGGGCGTCAGGGAAGACGTAGTCGACCTGGTTGGCGCGCAGACCCGGCTCGATCTCCTCGGAGGAGGTGATCGCCATCCGGCCGACGCCGTCGCGCATCACCTGCTCGCGCGGGATCACGTCGTAGAAGCCCTCCCCCTCGCGCTGGACCAGGACGACCCCGTCCGCGGCGACGTGCCGCAGGCAGGTGGCCAGCAGTGCGGCGCGGACGCCCAGGTCACCGGTGTTGACCAGGAAGGAGGCGAGCAGCACCACGTCGAAGCGCTCGCCGAGCGCCAGGTCCTCGATCGAGGAGAGCACGGTCCGCGCGCCGCGCACACGCTCCAGCATCTCCGGCGACTCGTCGACCGCGGTGACGACGAAGCCGCGCTCCACCAACGGGTGCGTCACCCGGCCCACGCCGCAGCCCAGTTCGAGGATGCTCGCGCCCGGCCGCGGCGCCGCCCGGGCGACGACGTCCGGCTCGTCACCCGCCGGCAGTCTCGTGTACAGCTCCACCGCGCACCCGTCCGGCGTGATCGCGCCCGGACCCGTCCCGCTGTGCCCCACTCGCGTCGTTCGCATGAGGAACAGTCAACATCGGCAGGAAGAACTGCACCAGGGGACCGATCGCCAGCGCGTACGCGACCGTCCCGACGCCGACCTGACCGCCCATCAGCCAGCCGACCACCAGCACGGTGAGCTCGATCATCGTGCGGATCAGGCGCAGCGAGCCGCCGGTGCGGCGGGCGAAGCCGGTCATCAGCCCGTCGCGCGGGCCGGGGCCGAAGCGGGCGCCGATGTAGAGGCCGCCCGCGAGGCCGTTGAGCACGACGCCGCCGGCCAGCATCGCGGCCCGCACGGGCAGGCCGTGCAGGGTGGGCAGCAGCGACAGGCCCGCGTCGACCGTGAGGCCGATGACGAAGACGTTGCTGATCGTGCCGAGCCCCGGCTTCTGCCGCAGCGGGATCCACAGCAGCAGCACCGCCGCGCCGATGATCATCGAGACGGTGCCGTAGGAGAGCGGCAGGTGCCGGTCGAGGCCCTGGTTGAGCACGTCCCACGGGGCGAGCCCGAGCGAGGCCCGGAGCATCATCGCCATGCTGAGGCCGTAGAGCGCGAGGCCCAGATAGAGCTGGACGAGACGGCGTGCGAGGACCACGGTGGCCCCTCCCTCCTCGGTGGTTCAAGCCGGTGACTTCGGTGGCTCTTGCCTTTCGGCGAGCGTTGGCCTCACTCTGGAGGAGATTGGACTGCTCTTCCATAGCCAATTCGCGAGAAGTGGACTGACCGAGGATGCCACCCTCCTCCCGTGCCGCCGTCGGCGCCACCCAGCTCGACCGCGCCCTCGGCGACTGGCAGCGCCCTGGCGCCGGTCCCGCCTACCGCACCCTCGCCGGCGGGCTGCGCACCCTCGTGCTGGACGGCCGGGTGCCGGTGGAGACCCGGCTGCCCGCCGAGCGCGAGCTGTCCGCGGCCCTCGGCGTGAGCCGGACCACCGTGGCCGCCGCCTACGAGCTGCTGCGCACCGAGGGCTTCCTGTCCAGCCGTCGCGGCGCGGGCAGTTGGACGGCGCTGCCGATCGGGCGGGCGATGCCCGTGGCCGGGATCTCGCCGCATGCGGCAGGCTCCGGCGACGTCATCGACCTCGGCATCGCAGCGATGGCGGCCCCCGAGCCGTGGCTGAGCCGGGCCATGGCCGCCGCCGTCGCCGAACTGCCCGCCTGGACCTCCACCCACGGCGACTTCCCCGCCGGGCTCACCGTCCTGCGGCAGGCCGTCGCGGACCGCTACACCGCCCGCGGCCTGCCGACCGGCCCCGAACAGATCATGATCACGACCGGCGCCTCCGGCGCGTTCTCGCTGCTGATGCGTCAGGTCCTGAACCCCGCGGAGCGGGCGGCCGTCGAGTCCCCGAGCTTCGCCAACGCGCTGCAGGCCCTGCGCTACGCGGGCGGCCGGGCCGTGCCGGTGCCGCTGCTGGACGACGGCTGGGACCTGGAGGCCTGGGCCCGGACCCTGCGCGACGCCGCGCCGCGCCTGGCCTATCTGATCCCCGACTTCCACAACCCCACCGGCCTGCTGATGTCCGAGGACGAGCGCCGGGCCCTGGTCGCCGCGGCCCGCTCCACGGGCACGCTGCTGGTCAGCGACGAGACCACTGTCGACCTCTGTCTGGACCCCGAACTGGCCGCGCGCATGCCCCGCCCGCTCGCCGCGTTCGACCACGGCGGCACCGTGGTGACGCTGGGCTCGGCGGGCAAGACCTTCTGGGGCGGCCTGCGGATCGGCTGGATCCGGGCCACGCCGGAGCTGATCCGCCGCCTGGCCGGGGACCGCGCCAGCCTCGACGTCTCCTCTCCGGTGGTCGAGCAGCTGGCGGTCCGTCACCTGCTCGCCCCCGACATGCTGCCGGAGGTCCTCGCCCACCAGCGCGACCGCGTCCGCACCCAGCGCGACGCGCTGGTCGAGGCCGTCCAGGAGTTCCTGCCCGGGTGGACCTTCCGGATCCCGCAGGGCGGTCTGTCGCTGTGGGTGCGCACGGCCGCCGGCGTGTCCGGCAGCGCGCTGGCCACCACCGCGGAGCGCCACGGCGTCTGGGTCGGCTCCGGCCCGCGCTTCGGCGTCGACGGGGTGCTGGAACGCTTCGTCCGGCTCCCCTACGCGTTGCCGCCGGAGGTCACCCGCGAGGCGGTGCGCCGCCTGGCCGCCGCAGCGGCGTCACTGACCGGCGCTCCCCCGGTCCCGACCCCGGCCCCCGAGGTCACCCTGCTCTGAGGAGCGAGCCTCCGGAAGGCGCCCTGCTCCGAAAAGCGGAACGGCGTCCGCCCGTGGCGAGCCCCCACTCGCCGCGCGCGAACGCCGTTCCCTCCCCCGTACCCTCCCCTTGCTTCCCCCGGGCCCCGTACTCCCCCGTACGTGCTCCCACCGGACCGGCACCTGCTCCGCCGCCCCGTGTCGGCGGTGCAGTGCCGGGCCCCGGGTGGTCCGGCGCCTTGCCGCCCCGTCCCTCCCGGTGCCCACTACTTTGCCGTCGTCGCAGGTCGGGAACCATCCGCCGGGGTACTCAACCCGTTCGGATCAGCACCTGAGTACGAGTACCTAGGGATCTTGGGACAATCCCCCGCGGCCCGCCGCGCCGTCCCGCGTACGCTGTGGTCCGCTCGACGACACGACCACACCTGGGGGAATCCACGTGAGCCTGCTTCCGCTCGTCTTCACCAGCGGCTGGGCCAGCGGCGTCAACGCCTACGCGGTCGTCCTGCTGATGGGACTGCTGGGCCGCTACGACGGCGTCGCCGCCGTGCCGCCGGCGCTGGAGCGGACCGACGTGCTGATCGCCGCCGGGGTGCTGTTCGTGATCGAGGCCGTCGCCGACAAGATCCCCTACGTCGACTCGCTGTGGGACCTCGTCCACACCGTGATCCGCCCGATCGCGGGCGGGGTCGTCGCCGCGCTGCTGGCCGGCCACGCCCACGGCTCGCTGCCCACGCTGGCCGCTGCCGCGGTCGGCGGCGGCACCGCGCTGGTCAGCCATCTGATCAAGGCGGGCCTGCGGATGGGCGTGAACACCTCCCCCGAGCCGTTCAGCAACATCGTGGTGAGCCTGGCCGAGGACCTCGGCGTCGCGGGCCTGGTGACGCTGGCCCTGTTCCACCCCGTGCCGGCCGCGGTCATCGCCGGGTGCCTGCTGGCGGGCGGCGTGGCGCTGGTGCTGTTCACGCTCTCCCGCATCCGCCGCTTCTGGCAGCGTCGCAAGGAGCGCCGCGCCGCCCGCGTCCTTCGGGCCGCTCAGGCCTGAGGGCCGCTCAGGCCTGAGGGCCGCTCAGGCCTGAGCGCGGGCCACCGAACGCTCGGGGCGCGGCGGCCGGACGAACAGGGCGAGCACCAGGAAGGCCCCGGCCGCGAGCGCCAGCGAGCACGTCATCGCCAGCGAGACGCCGTGCGCGAGGGTCGCGTGCAGGCCCGCCGCGCCGGGGAGCGTGGAGGGGTGGCTGGTGGCGTGCGTGAACGCGGTGATCCCGACGGCCGTTCCGAGCGAGCCGCCCGCCTGCTGCATGGTCTGCAGCGTGCCGGAGGCGGCGCCGGACTCCTCCGGCCGGACGGAGCTGAGGATCGTCAGGCTGAGCGGCACCATGGTGAAGCCCGCCCCGAGCCCGAAGAGCAGCAGTGAGGGCATCACGCCGCTCAGGTACGCGGTGTGCGGGTTCACCTGCGTCAGCAGCGCCATCCCGCTGATCAGCAGCACCGGCGCGGCCAGCAGGAACGGCCGGGTCCCCCACCTGGGCACCAGCCGCGGAGCCAGCCGGGCGCCGGCGAAGATCGGCACGGCCAGCGGCAGGAAGCCGAAGCCCGCCTTCATCGGCGACATGCCGAGCCCGGTCTGCAGGTACTGGGTGACGAAGAAGAACATCCCGAACATCGCGGCGGCGAGCAGCGCCATGGCCGCGTAGCCTCCGGCACGGACCTTGTCCGTCAGCAGCGACAGCGGCAGCAGCGGCTGCGCGACACGCCGCTCGACCAGCACGAACACCGTCAGCAGCACCGCGGCGGCGGCGAAGCAGAGCAGCGTCGGCGTGTCGGACCAGCCGACCGTCGCGGCCCGGATGAATCCGTAGACGAGTGAGACCATGCCGCCCGTCGCGGTCGCCGCACCGGCCAGGTCCAGCCGCCCGGGACGCCGCTCGGGCTCCTCGACGACGCGTGGCGCGAGCACGGTGACGAGCACGCCGAACGGCACGTTGATGAACATGACCCAGCGCCAGGAGAGCCAGGAGGTCAGCAGTCCGCCGACGATGAGGCCGACGGTCGCGCCGCTGGCCGACATCGCGGAGAAGAGCCCGATCGCGCGGGCCCGCTCGACGGGGTCGCGGAAGGTGCTGACGATCAGCGCGAGGGTGCTGGGCGCGGCAACGGCCGCGCCGACGCCCTGCGCGACCCGGGCGACCAGCAGTTCGGTGGGGCTCGTCGCCAGGCCCCCGGCCAGCGAGGCGAGGGTGAACAGCGCGATGCCCCAGGCCAGCAGGCGACGCCGGCCGAAGATGTCGCCGGCCCGGCCGCCGAGCAGCAGCAGGCCGCCGAAGGTCAGCGAGTAGATGTTCATGACCCAGCTCAGCCCGGCCGAGGAGAAGCCGAGCGCGTGCTGTATGCCCGGCAGCGCGATGGTGACGACGGTCGCGTCGAGGATCACCATCAGCTGGCAGGCCAGGATCACCGCGAGCGCGAGCTGGCGGCGTCGGTTGTTCGGTGGTGGAGCGCCACCTGGTGCTTGGGACACCGGTGTCTCGAGCCGGTTTGGAGCAGAGGAGGTGAGGGTGTTCTCGGACATGGCTCCGCCCTGGAGTGCATGGAGAATGGATGAGAAGATAGGCAGGGAACGCAAACGGAGGTATCCTCCGGTTCCAGGAACAACAATACGGAGACTGTCTCCGCTTAGCAAGGGGATATGGCGTCATGACGGCCGAGACGCAAGGACGGCCCATGCGGGCCGACGCGCGCCGCAACTACGAGAAGCTCGTCGCCGTCGCGACCGAGTCCTTCCTCGCCAACGGCCCGGACGCCTCACTGGACGACATCGCCAAGCGCGCGGGCGTCGGCCCCGGCACCCTCTACCGGCACTTCCCCAACCGGGAGGCCCTGCTCGACGCGGTCTGCGTGCGCTGGGCCGACTCCGTCGCCGCCGACGCGGCCCCGCTGCTGGAGGCGGCGGACCCGACCGAGGCGCTGAACGACTGGCTGGTACGTCTCGTCGACCACGTCAGCGCATTCAAGGGCCTCGCCTCGGCCCTGCTGCTCAGCACGGACCGCAAGCACGACACCGCCTGGGTGCTGCACCACACCTCGGAGGAGCTGGTCGAGCGCGCCAAGGCGGTCGGCGGCATCCGCGCCGACGTCACCACCTCCGAGCTGATGCAGCTGACCAGCGGCATCAGCTACGCCTGCGGCCACTCCAAGCAGGCGGGCAAGCCCACCAGCACGCCGGAGCGGCTGATCGGGCTGATCATGGACGGCGTCAGGACCCGCTGACGTCCTGGTCGGCGGGCATGCCCGGCGTGGCCGACGTGCCCGGCCGGCGCGACAGCGCGGCGACGGCGGCGGCCAGCGCGAGCGTCGCCTCCACCTGGGCGACCTGGACGTGGTACTCACGGTTGCCGCTCAGGCTGGAGGTCCGCGACTCCGCCAGGGCCCGGAACGCCAACTGCTCGTGGTACTCGAAGTCCGCCATGCGCCGATCATAAGGCCGCGCGGAGAGCGCCCCACCAGCGCCTACGATGGGTGCCCATGGCAAGGATCGTGGTCATCGGCGCAGGAATGGGCGGGCTCGCCGCCGCGGCACGGCTGGCGACGGTCGGCCACAAGGTGACCCTCTGCGAGGCCAAGCCGACCCACGGCGGGATGCTCGGGCGGTTCGAGCGCGACGGCTTCCGTTTCGACACCGGCCCGACCCTGCTCACCCTCCCCGCCGTCTACCGCGACCTGATGCTGAAGACCGGCCGCACCCGGCTGGAGGACGAGGTGGAGCTGCGCCCGGTCGACCCGGGCAGCGAGCACCTGCTGCCGGACGGCACCCGGGTCGCCCTCGCCAACGCCTCTCTCTCCCGTGTGGCGGCCGCCCTGGACGCCGCCCTCGGCGCGGGCGCGGGCGGGCGCTGGGGGGCGATGCTGGAGCGCGGCCGCGGCGTCTGGGAGACCACCCGCCGCCCGCTCCTGGAAGAGCCGCTCCCCGACGATCCGTCAGCCCTGCACCGCGACCCTTACGTTCCCGCCCGGCGCGGGCTCCTCGCCCGCCCGCCGCGCACCCTTGCCGACGTCGCCCGACGCGAACTGCGCGACGCGCGCCTGACATCCCTGCTGGACGAGTACGCGCTGCGCTTCGGCCTCGACCCCGAACGCGCGCCCGCCTCGCTGACCTCGCTGCCGTACATGGAGCAGAGCTTCGGCGTCTGGTACGTCACCGGCGGCCTGCGCGCCCTCGCCGACGCGGTGCTGCGGCGCTGCGAGGCCCGCCGCGTCGACCTCCGCTTCGGGACGCGGGTGGAGAAGGTCCTGGGCGAGGACCGGGTGACCGGCGTGCTGCTCGCGGACGGGAGCGTCCTCGACGCGGACGTCGTGGTCGACGACCGCGCCCCCGCCCCGACCGGCCCGGCCTCGGCCCCAGGCGCGCCTGGACGGTTCACCCTCCTGCTCGCGCTGCGCGGAGCCCGCCCGGAGGGCGTCGCGCACCGGACCGTCGTGCACGCGCCCGACCGCGCCGACGAGCTCGACGCGCTCTTCGGCCCCGCCCCACGCCTGTGCGAGCACCCCACGCTGCAACTGCTGCGTCCCGACGACGCCACACTGGCCCCGGCCGGGCACGAGGCGGCGGTCGTCACCGTCACCGTGCCGCCGCAGGGTCCGGTCGACTGGACCGACCCCGCCGGGGTGGCCGCCCACACCGACGCCGTGCTGGCCCACGTCGCCAAGGCCGCACCGGAGTTGGGCGAACGACTGCTGTGGACGCAGGCCCGCACCCCCGCCGACACCGCCGCCGAGACGGGCGCGCCCGGCGGCTCGGTCCCGCCGCCGTCCCTCGCGGGCGCGGGCGGCGCGTTCCTCGCCCCACCCAACGCGGGCGCGCCGGCCGGCCTCTACCGCGTCGGCGGCGGCGCCCACCCCGGCGGCGGGCTGGCCCGCGTCGGCATGTCGGCCGCAGTCACCGCCCAGCTGGTCGGCACGCCGTAGGCCCTGTCCGGCGGTCAGCCCTGCGGGGCGTGGTACTGCGGTTCCTGCGTGTAGTACGGCGTCTGGCCGTAGTCGTAGCCCTCGTAGCCCGGCTGGGGCTGCGGCTGCGGCTGCGGCTGCGGCTGCGGCTGGGCCGGAACGCCCGTGCCCGCGTCGTAGCTCCCGTACTGGGCGTACTCCGAGCCGTACGGCTGCTGCTCGTAGGACTCGTAGGCGGCGTACTGCTGCTGGTACTGCGGGTACTCCTGGTACTGCTGCGCATACGGGTCCGCGTAGGGCTCCTGCGTATAGGACTCCTGCGCGAAGGACTCCTGGTAGGGCTGCTCGGCGGTGTAGCCGTAGTACGCCGCCTCCTGCTGCTGCCCGTCCGTCGACAGGTAGTAGACGCTCTCGGTCTCGGCGGCGTAGTCGTCGGCCTGGAAGACCGCCGTCGCCTCCATCGCCTCGGCCTGCGGATCGAGCTGCGGGTCGAGCTGCGGGTCGAACTGCGCATCGGGCAGGGCCGCCGTCGGCTCCACCGGCTCGGGCTCCGTCGCCGGTCCCGTCCTGGCCCTGCGCGAGCGCCCCTTGGGCTCGGGGGCGGACGTCTCGCCGCCGAAGAGGCGACCGACCACCGGCACGCTCTCCGGTGCCATCAGCGACCAGTGCGTCGCGCCGTCGGCGTGCTTGACCGCCCGGGTGGCCAGCAGCTGGCCCGCGCCGAAGGCGACCACGCCCACGCCGATCAGCGGCAGCGACCGCTGCACCACTCCGGCGACCAGTACCAGGAACCCCACCAGCGCCAGCGCACGCCAGTGCAGCGGCGCGCGGCGCTGCAACAGCAACTCACCGAGCAGCCACAGGGCGACCACCGCGAACGCGGCGTACAGAAGCGTCACCTCGGGCACCACCTCTCGAACGGTGGAGCACACCGTACCGGGTGGAAGTGTCCGCTTTCAGCTCTGCGGGGTAAGACCGAGGTTCTGGTAGATCTCCGTCGTCACCGTGGAGAAGTTCATCGTCATGAAGTGCAGGCCCGGCGTGCCCTCGTCGAGCAGGCGGCGGCACATCCCGGTCGCGTACTCGATGCCGATCGCCCGCACCGCCGCCGGGTCGTCCTGGTGGGCGAGCATCCGGTCGCGCAGCTCCGGCGGGAACCAAGCCGTGGACAGCGTCGGAATGCGGTCGAGCGAGCGGATGCTGGTCACCGGCATGATCTCCGGGATGATCGGCACCTCGCACCCGGCGGCCGCGACGCGGTCGCGGAAGCGCAGGTAGAAGTCGACGTCGAAGAACATCTGGGTGATCGCGTAGTCCGCGCCCGCCCGGATCTTGTGCACGAAGTGCCGGATGTCCTCGTCCCAGTCCGTGGACCGCGGATGCCGCTCCGGGAAGGCCGCGACGCCGACGCAGAAGTCCCCGGACTCCTTGATCAGCTCGACCAGCTCCGAGGCGTAGTTCACGCCGTGCTCGTGCTGCACCCACTCGCCCAGCGGGTCGCCCGGCGGGTCGCCGCGCAGCGCCAGCACGTTGCGCACGCCCTGGTCGGCGTAGCAGCCGAGGATGTTGCGCAGCTCGGCCACGGTGTGGTCGACCGCCGTCAGGTGCGCGACGGGCGTGAGGGTCGTCTCGCCGGCGATCCGGCCGGTGATGTTGATCGTGCGGCCGCGGGTCGAGCCGCCCGCGCCGTAGGTGACGCAGACGAACGTCGGCGCGAGCGCCTCCAGCCGCCGGATCGCCTTCCACAGCCCCGCCTCCGCCTCGGGCGTGCGCGGGGGCATGAACTCGAAGGAGTACGACTTGGCCCCGGACGCCAGGAGGTCACGGATCGAGACGGCACGGTCCGGGCGGGTGCTGGGAGTTCCGAGAGCCATAGCCGAAGGTTATCCGCGATCCGGACGCTCGCTGAAACACCTGTCCGCCCTTTGGGACACGCGGCTGAGACCGGCCGGGTCACGGCGCGACCTCGCCGGGCCGCCCCGTCCTCGGGCGTCCCACCCGTCGCGTTACGCTGTTGGTCCCCGTACCAGTCGGAGTCCCCGGTGTCGCTCGCTCAGTCCGCCCCCGCGCCCGTCGTCGGCAACCCCGTCGACGCGGAGTGGTTGCGCCAGCGGGTCGACGCCGCCCTCGGCACCTTTCTGACCGGCCAGGAGCGGACCCTGCTGGCGATCTCGCCGCAGCTCGCCCCCTTGTGCGGCACCGTACGGGACTTCCTGCTCGACGAGCGGCCAACAGGCGGCAAGCGGCTGCGGGCCGCGTTCTGCTACTGGGGCTGGCGCGGGGCGGGCGGGGCGGCCGACGAGCCCGGCGCGGTGGCCGCGGCTGCAGCCCTGGAACTGCTCCAGGCGAGCGCGCTGGTCCACGACGACCTGATGGACCGCAGCGACACCCGACGCGGCCTGCCCTCCGTCCACCGCCGTTTCGAGACGCTGCACCGCGGCGCGGGCTGGCGCGGCGACGCCGAGCAGTTCGGCGGCGCGAGCGCGGTCCTGGTCGGCGACCTGCTGCTGGTCTGGTGCGACTCGCTCTTCGCCGAATCCGGTCTGCCGCGTGACGCGGTCCGCCGCGCCAAGCCGCTGCTGGACCTGATGCGCACCGAGGTGATGGCGGGTCAGTACCTCGACATGCTGGAGCCCGCGGCGAACTGGCCCGGTGGCGACGCCGGCGCGGTCGACCGGGCCCGGACGGTGATCGAGTACAAGTCCGCGAAGTACACGGTGCAGCGCCCGCTCCAGCTCGGTGGCCTGCTCGCGGACGCCTCCGCGGACCTGACCGAGGCCTACGGGGCCTTCGGCCTGCCGCTCGGGGAGGCCTTCCAGCTCCGCGACGACCTGCTCGGCGTCTACGGCGACCCCGCCGTCACGGGCAAGCCCGCCGGGGACGACCTGCGGGAGGGCAAGCGGACCCTGCTGGTCGCCGAGACCCTCGCCTCCTGCGGGGCCGCCGACGCGCGCCTCCTCAGCGACCTGCTCGGCTCGCCCGAGCTCGACGCGGACGGCGTCGAACGGCTCCGCGACGTGATCACCCGCAGCGGCGCGCCCCGGCGTATCGAGGAGCGCATCGCCGCGCTGCGGGAGGAGGCCCTCGCCGTCCTCGACGCGGCCCCGATCCGCGAGCCGATGGCACGCGGGATCCTCACCCGCCTCGCCGCCGCGGCGACCACCCGCCGCCACTGAGGCCACCGGCCAGGGTGCCCTCGGCGCCGCCGACGTTCCCTGCGGGCGGCACGCGCACGACCGGGCCGGGGCGTGCGGCCGGACGCTTCGCCGGGCAGCCGGGCCCCCGGCCACCGACCCGGCAGCGCAGGGCGATCACCCGGGGGCAGGCTCCGGCTCAACGACGGGGTTACCGGTCGCGCACGCCCGCGGCTGAGCCACCCGCCCGGGCGGCCAAGGCCCCCCGGGCGACCGCCTCGGCCGGGGGGCCTCCGCGCCGCTCAGCTCCGTTCGCGGATCCTGCGCGCCAGCGACTGCGCCGCCGCGTGCGGGTCCTTCGCCTGCGTCAGGGCGCGGACCACGACGATGCGCCGCGCGCCGGCGTCGAGCACCGTGTCCAGGTTCGACTCGTCGATGCCGCCGATCGCGAACCACGGCCGGTCCGTGGCCTGCTTCGCGGCGTACTCCACCAGCCCCAGCCCTGGGGCGTGACGTCCCGGCTTCGTCGGGGTGGGCCAGACCGGGCCGGTGCAGAAGTAGTCGACGCCCGGCTCGGTGAGGGCGACGTCCACCTCCGCCTCGGCGTGGCAGCTGCGGCCGATGACCACCTCGTCGCCGAGGATCGCGCGGGCGACCGGCACGGGCAGGTCGTCCTGGCCGAGGTGGAGGACGTCGGGGCGGGCACCGTAGGCGACATCCGCGCGGTCGTTGACCGACAGCAGGCGGCCGTGGCGGCGGCAGGCGTCGGCGAAGACCTCGAGCGCGGCGAGTTCCTGCTTCGCCTCCAGGCCCTTGTCACGGAGCTGGACGATGTCGACGCCGCCCGCCAGGACCGCGTCGAGGAACTCGGCGAGGTCACCCTGCTCGCGGCGGGCGTCGGTGCAGAGGTAGAGCCTGGCCTCCGCGAGCGCGCTGCGCGCGCCGCTCACAGGGCCATCGCCTGGGCGCGGCGCTTGACCTCCGTGCCGCGGTTCTCGTTCAGCGCCTGCGCGGGGGTGCCGGGCAGGCTCGGGTCATCGGTGAAGAGCCACGCCAGGGCCTCCTCCTTGCTGAACCCGGAGTCCTTGAGGACGGTCAGGGTGCCGACGACGCCCTTGACGGGCCCGTCCGGGCCGACGAAGGCGGTGGGGACCATCAGGACCTTGTTCTCGCCGCGGCGCACGGCCAGCAGCGGACCGTCGGTGACCATGTTGCGGACCTTGGTGACCTCGACACCCCACTTCTCGGCGATGTCGGGGAGGTACATCCAGTCCGGAACCAGGGCGTCGATCTTGGGATCAATCTCACTCACGTCAACAGACTGCCACTTCCGACGGTCAACGCGCACACCGTGCCACCGCTCCGACCCGCGCACCGCCGCGACCCGCGCGCCGCTCAGTCGAGCACGGCGATGCCCTCCAGCTCGACCAGTGCCGGCTCGTCCCAGAGCCGGACCACCCCGATCAGCGCCATCGCCGGGTAGTCGCGCCCCGCACGCGCCCGCCAGACGCGGCCGATGTCGGCGGCGTGGGCGCGGTAGTCCTCCGGGTCGGTGGCGTAGACGGTGAGCCGCGCGAGCTGCGCGGGCGTGCCGCCCGCCGCCGCCAGGGCCTCCAGCAGGTTGCCCAGCGCCCGGTCGAACTGCTCGACGACGTCCGCGCCGACGATCACGCCCTTCTCGTCGAGCGCGGTCTGCCCGGCCAGGAACACCAGCGTGCCGCCGGTCGCGGTGACGGCGTGGCTGAAGCCCTTCGGCTCGGCCAGCCCCGGCGGGTTGATCCGACGCAGCGTCATGACTGGACTCCTCCTCCGTCGACGGTGATCCCCTGACCGTTCAGGGCCTCGTTCTCCAGCAGCAGCCGCACCACGGCCGCCACCTCCTGCGGGCGGATCAGCCGCCCGATCGGCTGCATCCGCGCGAGCGCCTCGCGCGCCTGCTCCTCGCCGCGCCCGGTCCGCGCGGCGATCGCGGCCACCGTCGCGTCCGTCATCGGCGTGTCCACGTACCCGGGGCAGACGGCGTTCACCGTCACCCCGGTGCCCGCCAGCTCGGCGGCGGCCGAACGGACCAGGCCGAGCACGCCGTGCTTGGCCGCGGTGTACGCGGCGACGTAGGGCGCGCCCGTCTTCGCCGCGACCGAGGCGACCACGACGATCCGCCCCCATCCGGCCGCCCGCATCGGCGGCAGGGCGCGCCGGACGCAGCGGAACGGCGCGGTGAGGTTCAGCGCCAGCTGCGCCTCCCACAGCTCGTCGCTCGTCTCGGTCAGCTTCGCGGACGCGCCCGCCCCGGCGGCCGCGACCAGCACCTCGGCCGGACCCCACGCCGCCTCGACGCGCCCGAACAGCTCCTCCGCCGCGCCGGGGGCAGTGAGGTCGACGGGGACGGTCAGCGTCTCGCCAGGCAGGGTTTTCGCCGTGTGCTCCAGCGCCTCCGCGTCGCGGGCGGCGAGCACGACCCGGTGTCCGGCCGCGGACAGGTCGGCGGCCACGGCCTTGCCGATCCCCCGGCTGCCGCCGGTCACCACGCAGACGCGGCTCACCTCGCGGCTCACCGGTACAGCTCCCGGGCGATGATGCTCAGCTGCACCTCGGAGGCGCCCTCGTAGATGCGCGGCGCCCGCACCTCCCGGTAGAGCCGCTCCAGCAGATGCCCTCGCTGGAGCGCCCGCGCGCCGTGGAGCTGGACGGCGGAGTCGACGACGTACTGGGCCGCCTCCGTCGCGAACAGCTTCGCCATGGCCGCGCGGCCGGTCGGGCCGTGCAGGCCTGCCTCGCCCGTCCCCCCGTTCGCGTCGTAGGCGGCGGCCGCGGCGTAGACGAGCAGGCGGGCGGCCTCGGTCCGGGTGGCCATCTCGGCCAGTCGATGGCCGACGGACTGGAGCTCGCGCAGCGGCCCGCCGAACGCCTCACGGGCGGCCGCGTGCGCGACGGCGGCGTCCAGGGCGGCCTGGGCCATGCCGACCGCGAACGCGCCGACGCTGGGCCGGAACAGGTCCAGAGTGCGCATCGCCACCCGGAACCCGCCGCCGATCTCGCCGAGCACGTCCTGCGGGCCGACCGGGACGCCGTCAAAGCGCAGCCGCCCGATCGGGTGCGGGGAGATCATGTCGAGCGGCTCACCGGTCAGGCCGGGCCGGTCCGCGGGCACGAGGAAGGCGGTGACGCCGCGCGCGCCCCCGTCCGGCCCGGTGCGGGCGAAGACGGTGTACAGGTCGGCCTCGGGAGCGTTGGAGATCCAGCACTTCTCGCCGCTGAGCCGCCAGCCGCCGCTCCCGGCCGACCCGTCCGCCTCCGGATCCGGCTTCGCCTCCAGCGCCAGCGCCGCCGCGTCCGAGCCCGCGCCGGGCTCGGAGAGCGCGAAGGCCGCCACGGCCCGCCCCGAGGCCACCTCCGGCAGCCAGCGTGCGAGCTGCGCCTCACTGCCGCTCTGGACCACGGGGTAGAAGCCGAGCCCCTGGAGCGCCAGCGCCGTCTCCGCCTCCGTGCTGACCCGGGCCAGCGACTCGCGCAGCAGGCACAGGTCCAGCGCGGCGGCCGAGCGGCCGCCCCCCGGGAAGAGCCGCGCGAGCAGCCCGAGCTGGCCCATCTCCTCCAGCAGCGGCCGGTTGACCCGCTCCCCGAGGGCCGGATCGTCCTGGTGCGCCAGCGGCAGCAGCCGCTCCACCGCCTGCTCGCGGACCCGGGCGCAGAACCGTTGCTGCTCCTCGTCCAGCGCGAACGCCGTCGTCGCCATCGCGCGCTCCCTCCTCACCGCTTCTCCATGTCCCGGCTTCTCCATGTCCGGCCCCCCATTCATATCGCGGATGGTTGACTGTCGTCACCAACGCGCTAGCCTGCTCTACGGATCCACCGGTCCCTGCCCAGGTCGAGGTGAGGGGGTACCACCCGCCATGCACCTGCTCCCCTCCGCCCATGTCGACAGCTTCGCGCGCGACCATCTGCCGCCCGCGCCGACGTGGCCGGAACTCCGCTTCGACCTGCCCGAGCTCCGCTATCCGGACCGGCTCAACTGCGGCGCGGAACTCCTCGACGCGACCATCGCGCGCCTCGACGGCGACCGCCCGTGCCTGCGGCTGGAGGACGGCTCCGTCTGGTCCTACGAGCAGTTGCGCGCCCAGACCGACCGGATAGCCCGGGTCCTGGTCGAGGACCTCGGCGTCGTCCCCGGCAACCGGGTGCTGCTGCGCGGGACGACCACACCGTGGCTGGTCGCCTGCTGGCTGGCCGTCATGAAGGCGGGCGCGGTGGCCGTCACCGTGCTGGCCGCCCAGCGGCGCACCGAGCTGGCCACCATGGTCGGGATCGCCCAGGTCGGCCACGCCCTCTGCGACGCGCGGGCGCTCGAGGAGCTGGAGGCCGTCGAGGCACCCGGGCTCCGCATCACCCCGTACGGCGGCCGCAGCGACGCCGACCTGCTCGCCCTCGCGGCCGGCAAGTCCGACGCGCCCTTCCCCGCCGTCGACACCTCCGCCGACGACGTCGCCCTGATCGCCTTCACCTCGGGCACCACCGGCCGGCCCAAGGGCTGTATGCACTTCCACCGCGACGTGCTGGCCATCGCCGACACCTTCTCCGCCCACGTGCTGCGGCCCACCCCCGACGACGTCTTCACCGGCACCCCGCCGCTGGGCTTCACCTTCGGGCTCGGTGGCCTGGTGGTCTTCCCGCTGCGCGTCGGAGCCTCGGCGCTGCTGCTGGAGCAGCCCTCGCCCGCCTCGCTCCCGGCCGCGATCGAGCGCCACCGCGTCAGCGTGCTGTTCACCGCGCCCACGGCGTACCGGGTGCTGCTGGACCAGGCCGAAGAGGCCGACCTCTCCTCGCTGCGCCGCTGCGTCTCCGCCGGGGAGAACCTGCCCGCCGCCACCTGGGAGGCCTTCCACGCGCGCACCGGCCTGCCGCTGATCAACGGGATCGGCTCGACGGAGCTGCTGCACATCTTCGTCTCCGCCGCCGACGCCGACGCCCGCCCCGGCGTCACCGGCTTCCCCGTCCCCGGCTTCCGCGCCCGCGTCGTCGACCCGGCCACCGGTGCGGACGCCCCCGACGGCACGCCCGGCCTGCTCGCCGTCCAGGGCCCGACCGGCTGCCGCTACCTGGACGACCCGCGCCAGGCCGACTACGTCCACGACGGCTGGAACCTCACCGGCGACACCTACGTCCGCGACCCCGACGGGTGCTTCCGCTACCAGGCCCGCGCCGACGACATGATCATCTCCGCCGGTTACAACATCGCCGGCCCCGAGGTCGAGGAGGCGCTGCTGCGCCACCCCGAGGTCCGCGAGGCCGCGGTCATCGGCGTCCCGGACGAGACCCGTGGCCAGGTGGTCAAGGCCTTCGTGGTGCTGGCCGAGGGCGTTCCGGCGGACGAGGGCACGGCGAAGGCGCTCCAGGACTTCGTGAAGTCGACCATCAGCGCCTACAAGTACCCCCGGCAGGTGGAGTTCCGCGAGTCGCTGCCGCGCACGCCCACCGGCAAGCTCCAGCGGTTCCGGCTGCGCCACGAGTAGGCGGCGATCTTTAGAGTGACCGTATGACCACCGAGGCCCTCGAAGAAGACCAGTCCGCACGCGAGCACACCCCGGGTTCGCTGCTCGTCACCTTCTTCGGCGCGCACGGCCGCGACCTCGGCGGCTGGATCGCCGTCGGCGACCTGATCCGCCTGCTGGCCGCGGTCGGCGTGGAGGCCCAGCCCGTACGGTCGGCCGTCTCCCGGCTGAAACGACGCGGGTTCCTCGTCCCCGAGGCGCTCGGCGGCGTCGCCGGCTACACGCTCTCCGAGCCGGCGCGCGAACTCCTCACGGACGGCGACCGCCGCATCTACGCCCACCGGGCGCCCCGGCTGGCCGACGGCTGGGTGCTGGCCCTGTTCTCCGTCCCGGAGAGCGAACGCCACAAGCGCCACGTGCTGCGCAGCAGGCTGGCACGCCTGGGCTTCGGCACGGCCGCCCCCGGCGTCTGGATCGCCCCCGCGCACCTCTACGAGGAGACGCGCCACGTCCTGACCCGCCTCGAACTCACCGCGTACACGGACCTCTTCCGCGCGGAGCACCTCGCCTTCGACGCCACGGCGGAGTCCGTCCGGCGCTGGTGGGACCTCCCCGCGCTGGCCCGCTGCCACGAGGAGTTCCTGGAGGTCCACGAGCCCGTCCTGACGCGGTGGAACCGCGCGCGGGGCGCGGTCTCCCTCCCGGACGCCTTCGCCGACCACCTCCGCGCGGTCGACAGCTGGCGACGCCTCCCCTACCTCGACCCGGGCCTGCCCCCGGAGCTCCTCCCGGCCTCCTGGCCGGGCGGCCGTGCCGCGCGGGTCTTCCAGGAGCTGGACGCCCGCCTGGGCGCCGCCGCACGGGAGTTCGTTCGTACGACCGTCGGTGGCACCGCCTAGGGGCGCGGGGCCCCGTCGACGTGCGGCTCCGCCGCTTGGGCGCGAGCGGCTGGTTGTGCTCCCGCAGGAGATTGCACCACCCAGGGGCGCGGGGAACTGCGCGACAGGCCACCCGTGAGCGGATGGTCCGGGGCGCGCAGGGCCATCTGCACAGGGGGGGTTTCTCGCGCCCGCGCGGCGGCGCCGCAGATCGGCACGAGCCCCGCGCCCCTGGACCGTGCAAGCGGCCCTACTGCCTCCGGCCGGTCTGCGGGCGCCTGCTGCCCGCCCGGTACTGGACCGGCCACTCCACCCCCGGCCCCGACCAGGACTGCTCCGCTGCCGCGTGCAGCGTCCAGGCCGGGTCGTAGAGGTGCGGCCGGCCGAGGGCGACCAGGTCCGCGCGGCCGGCGAGCAGCAGGGAGTTGACGTCGTCCCAGGAGGAGACCGCGCCGACGGCGATGACCGGCACGCGCACGCGGTTGCGGATCGCGTCCGCGTACGGCGTCTGGTAGGAGCGGCCGAAGGCGGGCTGCTCGTAGGCGACGACCTGGCCCGTGGAGACGTCGATCGCGTCCGCGCCGTGGGCGGCGAACGCGGCGGCGATGACGACGGCCTCCTCCGTGTCGTTGCCGCCCTCCGCCCAGTCCGTCGCGGAGACGCGGACCGTCATCGGCCGGTCCTCCGGCCAGACCTCGCGCATCGCGTCGAAGACCTCCAGCGGCCAGCGCAGCCGCGCCTCCAGCGGACCGCCGTACTCGTCCTCGCGACGGTTCGTCAGCGGGGAGAGGAACGAGGAGAGCAGGTAGCCGTGGGCGCAGTGCAGCTCCAGCAGGTCGAAGCCGGCCTCCGCGCCCCGCCGGGCCGAGTCCGCGAACTGCCGCTTCAGCTCGGCCAGCTGCTCGTGCGTCAGCTCGGCCGGGACCTGGCCCACGCCCGGCCGGTACGCCAGCGGGGAGGGCCCCACCAGCGGCCACGCCTGCTCCGGCGCGAGGGGGTCGTCCATGCCCTCCCACATCAGCTTCGTCGCGCCCTTGCGCCCGGAGTGGCCCAGCTGGAGGCCGATCGCCGCGCCGCTGCGCCGGTGCACGAAGTCGGTGATCCGCGCCCACGCGTCCTGCTGCTCGTCGTTCCACAGGCCGGTGCAGCCGAGCGTGATGCGGCCCTCGGAGGCGACGCACACCATCTCCGTCATCACCAGACCCGCGCCGCCCAGCGCGCGCGAGCCGAGGTGCACCAGGTGGAAGTCGTCCGGCAGGCCGTCCTGTGCGGAGTACATGTCCATCGGGGAGACCACGACGCGGTTGCGCAGCGTCAGCCCGCGCAGCCGGAACGACGTGAACATCGGCGGCGTGCCCGCCCCGGCGACGGCATCGTTGAAGCGCGCCTCGGCGTCCGCGACGTAACCCGGGTCGCGCAGCCGCAGGTTGTCGTGGGTGATCCGGCGGCTGCGGGTGAGCAGGTTGAAGGCCAGCTGCCAGCCGGGCTGGTCCAGGTACTGCTCCAGGTTCTCGAACCACTCCAGGCTCGCCTGGGCCGCTCGCTGGGTCGAGGCGACGACAGGACGCCGCTCCTCCTCGTACGCGGCCAGGGCCTCGGGCACCGACGGCGCCCCGCGCAGCGCGCCGGCAAGAGCGACCGCGTCCTCCATCGCGAGCTTGGTGCCGGAGCCGATGGAGAAGTGCGCGGTGTGGGCCGCGTCGCCGAGCAGCACCGTGTTGCCGTCGGACCAGGTGGCGTTGCGGACGGTGGTGAAGGCGATCCAGCGTGAGTCGTTGCCCCGCAGCGCGTGGCCGCGCAGCGCGTCGGCGAAGAGCTTCTCGCAGGCGGCGACGGACTCGTGCTCGTCCATCCGGTCGAGCCCGGCGCGACGCCAGACGTCCTCGCGCATCTCGACGATGACGGTGCTGCCCGCGTCCGAGTACGGGTAGCCGTGCAGCTGCATGACGCCGTGCTCGGTGCGCAGCACGTGGAACTGGAAGGCGTCGAAGACCAGGTCGGTGCCGAGCCAGATGTAGCGGCAGCGGCGCTCGTCCAACTGGGGGCGGTAGACCTCGGCCGCGGCGGCGCGGGTGCGCGAACGGACACCGTCGGCGGCGACGACCAGGTCGTGCGTGCGGGCCAGCTCCGCGGCGGGCGGGGCCTCGGTGCGGAACCGCAGATCGACGCCGACGGACCGGCACCGCTCCTGGAGCAGCCCGAGCAGGCGCTGCCTGCTGGTCGCGGCGAAGCCGTGCCCGCCGGAGGTGAACACCTGGCCGCTGGGCAGGTGCACATCGATGTCGTCCCAGCGCGCGAAGCCTCCCGCGAGCTCGGTGTAGAGCTCCGGATCGGCCTCCTCGATCCCGCCGAGGGTCTCGTCGGAGAGCACGACCCCGAAGCCGAAGGTGTCCCCGGGCGCGTTGCGCTCCCAGACGGTGACCTCGTGCGCCGGCTGTTGCCGCTTGACCAGCGCCGCGAAGTACAGCCCGCCCGGCCCGCCGCCGATGACCGCGATCCGCACGACCGCCTCCCTCCTCGACCGACCGGCTTATACCGTGTCTCTCGCCATCGTAACGATCGCGCTATGCCGTGTCACCGGCCCTGCCACTTGGGCGGGCGCTTGCCGGTGAACGCGGCGTGGAACTCGGCGTAGTCCGCGCTCTTCATCAGCAGCGCCTGCGTCATCGCCTCCAGCTCGACCGAGGCGGCCAGGCTCATGTCCAGCTCCTGCGTCAGCAGCGCCTTGGTCTGCGCGAGCGCGAAGGCCGGCCCCTCGGCGAGCCGCTGCGCGAGGGCGCCGGCCTTCGCGTCCAGCTCCTCGTCCTCCACCAGCTCGCTGACCAGGCCGTACCGGTCGGCCGTGGCGGCGTCGAGGGTGTCGCCCAGCATCAACAGCTTGGTGGCGTGCCCCAGCCCGACGATGCGCGGCAGCAGGTACGCGGCGCCCATGTCGGCCCCCGCCAGTCCGACCTTGGTGAACAGGAACGCGAAGCGCGCGGAACGGGCCACCACCCGGAAGTCCGCAGCCAGCGCGAGCACGGACCCCGCTCCCGCGGCGATGCCGTGGATCGCGGCGACGATCGGGATCGGGCACTCCCGCATCGCCCGGACGACCTGCCCCGTCATCCGCGTGAAGTCGAGCAGCTGGTCCGGCCGCATCTCGAGGGTCGCGCCGATGATCTCGTTGACGTCCCCGCCGGAGCAGAAACCGCGGCCCTCGCCGCGCAGCAGCACCGCCCGGGTGTCCCCGCGCTGCGGCAGCTCAGCGAGGAGATCGCGCAGGTCGGCGTAGGACTCGAAGGTGAGGGCGTTCAGCTTGTCCGGCCGGTCGAGCGTGACCGTCAGCACGCCCGCGTCGTCACGGGTCAGCCGGAAGTGCCGCCACTCCTCGGTGAACGGCACGGATCCACGGAACGGACTCATTGCGGCGGCCTCCCCTGTTCGCGATCAGCGTCACGAACACGATATGCGCATCCCATGACACCTGGGAACGGGCCCCGCGCGGAGGTGTTGCATACTGCAGGGTGAAGTCGGACACGAAGGAGCTGGGCATGCGTTACGCGCTGATCGCCGTGGTCGTCGCCGCGACCTGCGTGCTGGAGTGGGTCGCGTCGCCCACGGTCATCGCCGCGCTGGCGGTCGTCATCCCGACGCTGCTGCTCGCGCCGGTGGCGGTCCTGGCGGCACGCCCCCTGGGCGACGAGGACGAGGCGCCAGGCAACCGACGGGTGGCATAACCCTTCGGAGCTCCGCGCCCTAGACGGTTGCCGCCTTGAGCGCCGTCGTCGGGTCCGCCGCCTTTGCGGGGTCGATCTGCTTCCCGGCTTCGATCAGCTTCCGCCCCTGCGCCAGATCGCGGGGCTTGTCCACGGTCAGGACCGCCTCAAGGCGGTCCTCCCGGACCCACAGCACCGTGTCGTCGCCGCGCGCGACCTGGCGGGCGGACGGGTCGATGATGCCGGCGACCTGCACCATGTGTCCGAACTGCTCCGACCAGAAGTACGGCACCGGGTCGTAGACCACCTCGCCGCCCAGGATGTCCGCCGCCACGACCCGCGCGCCCTGCAGCGCGTTGTCCCAGTGGTGCACGGTCAGGCGGCGGCCGTACCGCGCCGAAGGGAAGGACGCGCAGTCCCCCACCGCGTGGACCTCCGCGCTGCCAGCGCGGAGGCGGGCGTCCGCGGCGACCGCGCCGCGGTCGTCCAGGGGGATGCCGGAGCCCGCGAGCCAGGCATTGTCGGGGCGGGCGCCGATGCCGACGACGACGGCGTCCGCGGCGAGCTCGCGGCCGTCCGTCAGATGCACCGCGTGCGCGCCGATCTCGCTGACGGCCGACGCGGTGAGCAGCTCCACGCCCGCCTGCGCGTACCACGCGCGCGTGCGCTCGCCGAACTCCGCAGGCAGAGCGCCCGCCAGGGGCGAGGCCGCGGCCTCCACCACGGTGACCTCGCAGCCCAGCTGCCGGGCCACCGTCGCCGCCTCCGCGCCGATCCAGCCCGCGCCGACCACCACGACCCGGATGCCGGGCCGCAGCGCCGCCCGCAGGGCCAGGGCGTCGTCCTGGGTGCGCAGCAGGAACGCGGAGTCGGGCTGGCCGGGCAGGGAGACCGGGGCGGCGCCGGTGGCGAGGACCAGCTGCGTGTAGGGCAGGTCGCCGCCGTCCGTCTTCACCGTCCGGGCGTCGGCGTCGAGCGAGAGGGCCCGGCGGCCGAGCGCCAGCTCGATGCCGAGCTCGTCGAAGTCGATCTCGAAGCGGGAGTGCTCCGCGCGCCCCAGCAGCACGTCCTTGGAGAGCGGCGGGCGGTCGTAGGGCGGGTGCGCCTCGGCGCCCAGCAGCACCAGGGAACCGTCGTAGCCCTGCTGCCGCAGCGCCACCGCCGTCTGCACCCCCGCCGTCCCGGCGCCGACGACCACGACCCGGACCATCTCAACAGCCATCCGGCCACTGTATAGAGTGGGTCGAGAAGTAGCTCGAGCTACTTGCTCACGCGGGAGCCCGGAGCACCGGGCTGAGAGGGAGGCTGGGGCGCCTCCGACCGTCCGAACCTGATCCGGGTCATTCCGGCGAAGGGAGTGCAGAACCATGGCGTCCACCGATGCCCACGGACCGAAGGCCGCAGACCCCGTCCTCGTGCCCGACGTCCTGGTCGTGGGCGGCGGGATCATCGGCCTGGCGGTGGCCTGGCGGGCCGCGCAGCGCGGGCTGCGGGTGACCGTGCTGGACCCGGACCCGGGGCGCGGCGCGAACCACGTCGCCGCCGGGATGCTCGCGCCCGTGACGGAGCTGCAGTACGGCGAGGAGCCGCTGCTGCGCCTCGGGATCGCGTCGAACGAGCGCTACGCCGACTTCGCCGCCGAGCTGACCGAGGCGAGCGGCCAGGACGTCGGCTACCGCCGCTGCGGCACCCTCGCCGTCGCGCTCGACGCCGACGACCGGGCCGAGCTGCGCGAGGTGCACGCGTTCCAGCGCCGCCTGGGCCTTCAGACCGAGTGGCTGAACGGCCGGGAGTGCCGTCGGCTGGAGCCGATGCTGGCGCCGGACGTGCGCGGCGGGACGCTGGTCGGCGGCGACCACCAGGTCGACCCCCGTCGCCTGGGCACCGCCCTCGTCGAGGCCTGCCGCCGCAGCGGCGTGACGCTGCACCGCTCCCGCGCCGCCCGGCTGCTGACCGAGAACGGCCGTGCCGTCGGCGTCCGCGCCGAGGACGGCGTGACGCTGCGCGCGGGCGCGACGGTGGTCGCCGCCGGCAGCTGGAGCGGCGACCTGCCGGGGCTGCCGCCCGAGGCGCGACCGCCCGTCCGGCCGGTCAAGGGACAGGTGCTGCGGCTGCGGATGGAGACCGTGCAGGGCCCCCTGCCGACGCCGTTCCTCTCCCGCAACCTGCGCGCGGTGGTGCGCGGCTGCCACATCTACCTGGTCCCGCGCGAGAACGGCGAGCTGGTGGTCGGCGCGACCATGGAGGAGCAGGGCTTCGACACCACGGTGACCGCGGGCGGACTCTACGAGCTGCTGCGCGACGCCCGCGAGCTGCTGCCGGGCATCACCGAGCTGCCGCTGATCGAGACGAACGCGGGCCTGCGCCCCGGCACGCCGGACAACGCGCCGCTGCTCGGGCCGACCGCCCTGCCCGGCCTGGTCGCCGCGACCGGCCACCACCGCAACGGCGTGCTGCTGACGCCGGTGACCGGCGACGCGATCGCCGCCTTCCTGACCACCGGCCAGCTGCCGCCCGAGGCCGCGCCGTTCACCCCCGCACGATTCGCCCCCCAGCTCCCGGAGTTCACCCGATGACCGCCGCCGCCACGATCCGACTCACCGTCAACGGCGAGGCCCGCTCGCTGCCCGGCGGGGTGACCCTCACCGAGGTGGTCACCGAGCTGTCGGCCGCGCCGAGCGGCGTCGCGGCCGCCGTGAACGAGGCCGTGGTCCCGCGCAGCCAGTGGGACGCGACCGTGCTCTCCGACGCCGACCGCGTCGAGATCCTCACCGCCGTGCAGGGAGGCTGACCGCCATGGCTGACGACCTGCTCACCATCGCCGACCGCACCTTCTCCTCCCGGCTGATCATGGGGACCGGCGGCGCGCCCAGCCTGGAGGTGCTGGAACAGGCGCTGCGGACTTCCGGCACGGAGCTGACCACCGTCGCCATGCGCCGGATCAACCCGGCCGCGCGCGGCTCGGTGCTGGAGGTGCTGCAGCGCTGCGGCATCGGCGTGCTGCCCAACACCGCCGGCTGCTTCACCGCCGGGGAGGCCGTGCTGACGGCCCGGCTGAGCCGGGAGGCGCTCGGCACGAACTGGGTGAAGCTGGAGGTCATCGCCGACGAGCGCACCCTGCTGCCCGACCCGATCGAGCTGCTGGACGCCGCCGAGACCCTCGTCGACGACGGCTTCGTCGTGCTGCCCTACACCAACGACGACCCGGTGCTCGCGCGCAAGCTGGAGGACGTGGGCTGCGCCGCCGTCATGCCGCTGGGCTCGCCGATCGGCTCGGGGCTCGGCATCCGCAACCCGCACAACTTCCAGCTGATCGTCGAGCAGGCGAACGTCCCGGTGATCCTCGACGCCGGCGCGGGCACCGCCTCGGACGTGGCACTGGCCATGGAGCTGGGCTGTGCCGCAGTGATGCTCGCCACGGCGGTCACCCGGGCGCAGGAGCCGGCGCTGATGGCGGAGGCGATGCGCAAGGCCGTCGAGGCCGGGCGCCTCGCCCACCGGGCGGGCCGCATCCCCAAGCGCTTCCACGCCGAGGCGTCCTCCCCGATGGAGGGCCGCGCCTCGTTCGACCCGGAGGCGCCCGCGTTCTGACCTGCGGTCCGGCCATCGGTCCGGCCATCGGTCCGGCCGGTGTTCCGAAAGCCCGTGGTCTTTCCGCAAGTCGTTACACTTCTGCGACGGATGGCGCCACGGCGCAGGCGGACGTTCCGCCTCCCCCTAGACTCCTCACGTGGACGTCACGCTGCAGGACCCCCTCATCGGGCGCGTGCTCGACGGCCGGTACCGGGTCGAGCAGCGCGTCGCCGTGGGCGGCATGGCCACGGTCTACCGGGGCGTGGACACCCGGCTGGACCGGGTCGTCGCCCTCAAGGTGATGCACCCCGGATTCGCCGCGGACCCGGAGTTCGTCGAGCGTTTCATCCGTGAGGCCAAGGCCGTCGCCAAGCTCTCGCACCCGAACGTGGTGGGCGTCTTCGACCAGGGCGAGGACCACACGGGCATGCCGCCCGCGGTCTTCCTGGCCATGGAGTACGTGCCCGGCTGGACCCTGCGCGACCTGCTGCGCGACCGTGGCGCGCTGAGCCCGCGCACGACGCTGGACATCCTGGAGCCGGTGCTGGCCGCGCTCGGCGCCGCGCACCGGGCCGGGCTGGTCCACCGGGACGTGAAGCCGGAGAACGTGCTGCTGACCGGGGACGGCCGGGTCAAGGTCGCCGACTTCGGCCTGGTCCGGGCCGTCGACGGCCAGACAGCGGCCACCACCCAGCAGGTGCTGGGCACGGTCTCCTACCTCGCGCCGGAGCAGATCGAGCGCGGCGCGGCCGATCCGCGCACCGACGTGTACGCCTGCGGCGTGCTGCTGTACGAGATGCTGACCGGCGCGAAGCCGCACACCGGCGAGAGCCCGATGCAGGTCATCTACCAGCACCTGAGCACGGACGTGCCGCCGCCCTCGCAGCTCGCGCCCGACCTGCCGCAACAGCTGGACGCGATAACGCTGGCCGCGACCGCGCGCGACGCCGCGCGACGCCCCGCCGACGCCGTGGACCTGCTGGCGCGGCTGCAGCGAATCCGGCGCGAGTTGACCCCGGCGCAGCTGGACGCGGAGCCCCCCGCGGCGTCCCGCCCGTCCGCCGGCTCGCCCACGACGCTGCTCCCGCCGTTCGTCGGCCCCGTCGGTCCCGTCGGTCCCGTTGATCCTGCGGCGCCGGTCGAACGGACCTCGATCATGGATCCGGCGCTGCTGCGCGAGCTGCCCGCCGACTTCGTCATGCCGCGCCACGAGGCGCCGGAGCCGCCGCCCGTCGCACGGCGACGCCGCCGCGACCGCCCGCGCTGGGTGCTGCCCACCGGGCTGGTCCTGGTCGTAGCGCTGCTGGTCGCCGGGCTGACCTGGGCGCTCAACGGCGGTCTCTACACAAGTGTCCCTGCCGTGCTGGGCGAGCCGCAGCAGACGGCGGTGGCGACGCTCTCCCGCGCGGGCTTCGTGGTCAAGGTCAAGCAGGACTTCTCACCGAACGTGCCCAAGGGCTCGGTCATCGGCACCGACCCGTCGCCCGGCGCGCACGTCCGCAAGGACACGACGGTGACCGTCGACGTGTCGAAGGGCGCGCAGCGCCCGACGGTGCCGACGGTGACCGGCAAGTCGGTCGACGACGCGATCAGCGCGCTCCAGCAGGCGGGTCTCGGCATCGGCGCGCAGCGGCAGCAGGGCGACCCGACCGTCCCGGCAGGCGCGGTCATCGGCACCGACCCGGCCGCCGGCACCCAGGTGGCGGCGAACACGCCCGTCGCACTGGTCGTCAGTTCCGGCCCGCAGCCCGTCGACCTGCCCGACGTCACCGGTGAGAGCGTCGACGAGGCCACCTCCGACCTGCAGTCGGCGGGGTTCCAGGTGAAGGTCGACCCGAACCAGGTCTTCTCCGACCAGGACCCGGGTACCGTCGCCGCGACGAACCCGCCCGCGGGCGCGTCACAGCAGGGCGTCACGGTGACGCTGACCATTTCCAAGGGCCAGCAGCAGGTGACCGTCCCGGACGTGACCGGGCTCAAGGAGAAGGACGCCCAGAAGACGCTGAAGCAGGCCGGGTTCAAGGTCCGCACCCTGGGCTTCTCGCTGTTCGGCACCCCGACGGTGCACAGCCAGACCCCGAGCGGCAACGGGCAGGCCGCGCTCGGCAGCACGGTCACCATCTGGGTCTACTGATGTCGCCCGACTCGCTCCCCTCGCTCACCACCGTCACCGTCTGGCATCTGGAGCAGGGGGCCTTGTCCGCGCTCCCCGCCGAGCCCGTCCCGGCTCCGGCGGGGCGGGGCCTCGCCGTCGTCCGCGCCGAGCTGATCGGCCCGGAGTTCGCCCGGTTCCTCTACACCGCCGTGGGCGGCGTCTGGCACTGGACCGACCGGCTGGAGTGGACCCACGCCGACTGGGAGAAGTGGCTCGCCGTCCCGGGCACCGAGACCTGGGTGGCCTGGGTCTCCGGCACCCCGGCCGGCTACGTCCAGCTCGCCCCGCGCGAGGAAGGCGTGGTCGAGGTGGTCTACTTCGGCCTCCTCCCCGCCTTCATCGGCCGCGGCCTCGGCGGCCACCTCCTCGACCTGGGCCTGCGCCGCGCCTGGGACCTGGCGGACCGTCACCCCTCCCTGCCCACGACCCGCAAGGTCGTCGTGGAGACCTGCTCCCTGGACGGCCCCGCCGCCCTCCACAACTACCGCTCCCGCGGCTTCACCCTCGCCCGCACCGAGACGGTGGAGAAGCCCGTCGGCGAACCACCCGGCCCCTGGCCCGGCTCGGGCTACGGCCACACCGCTCCGACGACGGCCTGACGGTCGATCTGCCAGACCACCGTCTCGCGCTCCGGGCCCGGTCGGTGCTCCGCCTCGGTGAAGCCGAGGCGCTTGGGGACGGCGCCGCTGGCGTGGTTGCGGGCGTCGTGGTGGATCTCCACGTGGGTGGCGCCCGGCAGGGCGAACGCCTGGCGGGTCAGCGCGGCGGCGGCCATGGTGACCAGGCCGCGGCCGCCGCCGTCGGCGTGGATCCAGTAGCCGATCTCCCAGCCGCCCTGACCGATGCGGGCCATCATCGAGCAGGAGCCGAGCACCGGGGCGTCGGCGGAGCCCTCGCGGATGGCGTAGTTGTAGGCGGCGCCGGAGGCCCAGTCCGCGTCCGCCCGCCCGAGATAGTCGGCGATGGCCTCCCGCGAGTGGGTGTGCGCCCACGGCATCCACGGCTTCAGCCGTGCCAGGGAGCCGTCGACGAGCGCCGTCAGCTCGTCGAGCTGGTCGGCGCGCCAGCGGGTCAGGACGACGCGGTCATGGCGCAGGGTCTCTTCGGCGGTGTGTTCCATGTCGGGATACTTCCGGACCCGTCGCCGCTCGGCAATCGGATATCGGACATCACCGGCAGAAGTCGCCGCGGTCAGGCCTCGGGGCCGTCGCCCGGGGCCTCCTGGTAGGTGTAGCGCTGCTCGCGCCAGGGGTCGCCGAGGTTGTGGTAGCCGCGCTCCTCCCAGAAGCCGCGGCGGTCGGCGGTCATGTACTCGACGGCGCGGACCCACTTGGGGCCCTTCCAGGCGTAGAGGTGGGGGACGACGAGGCGGACGGGGAAGCCGTGCTCGACGGTGAGCGGGTCGTCGTCGCGGTGGGTCGCGAGGATCGTGGTGGGGGCGGCGAAGTCGGCGAGGCGGAGGTTGGAGCTGAAGCCGTACTCGGCCCAGACCATGACGTGGGTGACGTCGGGCGCGGGCGGGACCAGGTCCAGGACGGTGGCCGTGGAGACTCCGCCCCAGCGGTTGCCGAGCATGCTGAAGCGGGTCACGCAGTGGAGGTCCCCGGTGACCTCGGTGCGCGGCAGGGCGGTGAACTCCTCGAAGGTCCAGCTGTGCTTGTCACCGTCGGCGGTGGCGCCGAAGACCTGCAGCTCCCAGGTGGCCGGCTTGAACCGGGGGATCGGTCCGTAGTGCAGAACCGGCCAGCCGCGCTGGAGGCGCTGACCGGGGGGCAGTGACGGCTGGGTCTCCGAAGCCGCCGCCTGCTGGTTTTCGGACTGACCCATGGCTCAATGGTGACAGATGCCGGGGGCCGTGAACGCCACGGGTCACGTGAGTGTGCCCTTGCTGGATTCGGGGCGTCCGGAATGGAACGATGCCTCGAAAGCGGATGAACCGGCAGAGAAAGGGCGCGGTCCCATGCAGGGCGACCCCGAGGTCATCGAGTTCCTGAACGAGCAGCTGACGGCCGAGCTGACCGCCATCAACCAGTACTTCCTGCACGCCAAGATGCAGGAGAACTTCGGCTGGACGAAGCTCGCGAAGTTCACCCGCGCGGAGTCGTTCGACGAGATGAAGCACGCCGAGGTGCTCACCGACCGGATCCTCTTCCTGGAGGGTCTGCCGAACTACCAGCGCCTGTTCCACCTGCGCATCGGGCAGTCGGTCAAGGAGATGTTCGAGGCGGACCGCCAGATCGAGGTGGAGGCCATCGACCGGCTGCGGCGCGGGATCGTGGTCATGCGCGCCAAGGGGGACGTCACCTCGGCCAACATCTTCGAGTCGATCCTCGCCGACGAGGAGCACCACATCGACTACCTCGACACCCAGCTCGAACTGCTGGAGAAGCTGGGCGAGCCGCTCTACCTGGCGCAGCTGATCGAGCAGCCGGAGAGCTGAGCGACCAGGGCCCTACGGTCTCAGGCGGCCTGTGCGCTCGCGGGCAGGCCGAGCTTGGCCGCGAGCCGGGATGTCGGGCACGGACGCGCACCCTCGTGCCCGAGCAGGGCCTGGATCCGGCGGACACAGGAGCCGCAGTCGGTGCCGGCCTTGCAGCCCTTGGCGACCTGGCGGGGGGTCTTCGCGCCCTCGCTGATCTCCTGACGGACCCGCTCCTCGGTGACCGCGTGGCACACGCACACGTACATCGGGGTCCTCCAAGTCGGGCAGGCAGCTGAGCTAAGGCTTACCTTACTCAATGACTCCCGGAAGCGGGAAGGCCCCTCCGGTCGAAACCGGAGGGGCCTTCGTCACACCTGGCCTTCGTCACACGCGACGGGTCAGCGCAGCATCTCCGCGACGAGGAACGCCAGGTCGAGGGACTGGCTGCGGTTGAGGCGCGGGTCGCAGGCCGTCTCGTAGCGCTGGTGCAGGTCGTCGACGAAGACCTCGTCGCCGCCCCCCACGCACTCGGTCACGTCGTCGCCGGTGAGCTCGACGTGGATGCCGCCGGGGTGGGTGCCCAGCGCCCGGTGCACCTCGAAGAAGCCCTTGACCTCGTCGAGCACGTCGTCGAAGTTGCGGGTCTTGTGGCCGCTGGAGGCCTCGAAGGTGTTGCCGTGCATCGGGTCGCAGATCCAGGCGACCTGCGCGCCGGACGCGGTGACCTTCTCGACCAGGTTGGGCAGCAGATCGCGGACCTTGCCCGCGCCCATCCGGGTGATGAAGGACAGCCGGCCGGGCTCGCGGTCCGGGTCGAGCCGGTCGATCAGCTCCAGCGCGTCGTCGACCGAGGTGGTCGGGCCGAGCTTCACGCCGAGCGGGTTGCGGATCTTCGACGCGAACTCGATGTGCGCGTGGTCCAGCTGCCGGGTGCGCTCGCCGATCCACACCATGTGGCCGGAGACGTCGTACAGCTCGCCGGTGCGCGAGTCGGTGCGGGTCAGCGCCGTCTCGTAGTCCAGCACCAGCGCCTCGTGCGAGGAGAAGAACTCGACCGTCTTGAACTCCTCCGGGTCCACCCCGCAGGCGTTCATGAAGGCCAGCGCGTTGTCGATCTCCTTGGCCAGGCGCTCGTAGCGCTGGCCGGACGGCGAGTTGCGCACGAAGTCCTGGTTCCACGCGTGCACCTGGCGCAGGTCCGCGTAACCACCGGTGGTGAACGCGCGGACCAGGTTCAGCGTGGAGGAGGACGCGTGGTACATCCGCTTGAGGCGCTCCGGGTCGGGGATGCGCGACTCGGGCGTGAAGTCGAAGCCGTTGACGGAGTCGCCACGGTAGACCGGCAGGGTCACCCCGTCGCGGGTCTCGGTCGACTTCGAGCGCGGCTTGGAGTACTGCCCGGCGATCCGGCCGACCTTGACCACCGGCACGGAGGCGGCGTAGGTCAGCACGACGGCCATCTGGAGCAGCGTCTTCAGCTTGTTGCGGATGTGGTCCGCGGAGACGGCGTCGAAGGCCTCGGCGCAGTCTCCGCCCTGCAGCAGGAACGCCTCACCGCGCGCGACCGCCCCCAGGCGGGCGCGCAGCTGGTCGCACTCGCCGGCGAAGACGAGCGGCGGATACGAGGCGAGCTCCGCAAGCACCTTGCGCAGAGCCTCGGAATCCGGCCATTCAGGCTGCTGCGCCGCGGGAAGGGACAGCCAGGAGAAGTCCTGGGCGGTGGTGTCAGCGTTCACGGTCACGCTGCAAGGCTACGTGGTCACGGAAACGAATTGGGCACCACGCCCGATTGGTGAGACACGTGGTGGACGCACCCCCTCCGGCGTCGGCTTACGCTACGCTCGTGTCCGTGAACGCGCAGTACACCTACTCCTGGTGGTGGACCGTCCCCGAGGCGGCCCACTAGCTCGCGTACCCACGCAGACCTCAGCGGCCGCCCCTCGGGGCGGCCGTTTCGCGTCTCACGCGGCCTCCCCGAGGAGCGGTCCCGGTCCCCCGACCCGACCCCCGATCCCGCCAGGAAGGCCCACCGTGAACGACGCGCCCGACGTGCCCGCCCTCATCGCCCGGCTCACCGAGGCCGACCCGCACGCGTTCCAGCCCTTCGCCCTGCTGCACCGCCGCACCCCGCGCCTGGCCCCCGACACCGTGGAGCTGCTGATCGGCGAGGTCGGCGACTACGCGACGCTCGCGGAACTGCCCCTCCCGCAGGGCGCACCGGCCTCCGGCAGGCCCGAGCACGACCTGCTGGCCCTGGTCCCCTACCGGCAGATCCGCGAGCGCGGCTTCGAGGCCCGCGACGACGGCACCCCCCTGCGCGCCCTGCGCGTCCGCGAGTCGCACCGGCTGCCGCTGGCCGAGCTGCGCGCCGCGCTGCCGCAGCGGCCGGTCGCGCTGCGCGACGGCTCCTTCGACGTCGACGACGCCGCCTACGCCGAGATCGTGGGCCGCGTCATCACGGACGAGATCGGACGCGGCGAGGGCGCCAACTTCGTGATCCGCCGGGACTTCACCGCGACCCTGGAGGACTTCTCACCCGCGCTGGCGCTCACCCTCTTCCGCCGCCTGCTGGAGCAGGAGCGCGGCGCCTACTGGACCTTCCTGGTGCACACCGGCGATCGGGTCCTGGTCGGGGCCAGCCCCGAGGTCCACGTGCGGCAGACGGGCGGGACGGTGGTGATGAACCCGATCTCCGGCACCTACCGCTATCCGGCCGGGGGACCGACGCTCGACTCGCTGCTCGCCTTCCTGCACGACCCGAAGGAGCTGGAGGAGCTCACCATGGTCGTGGACGAGGAGCTGAAGATGATGTGCCAGGTCGGCGACCTGGGCGGCCAGGTCCTCGGCCCGCGCCTGAAGGAGATGGCGCACCTCGCCCACACCGAGTACGAGCTGCGCGGGCGCACCTCGCTGGACGTGCGTGAGGTGCTGCGCGAGACCATGTTCGCGGCGACCGTCACCGGCAGCCCCGTCGAGAACGCGACCCGGGTCATCTCCCGCTACGAGCCCACCGGGCGCGGCTACTACTCCGGCGCGCTGGCCCTGGTCGGCCGCACCGCGGGCGGCGCGCAGACGCTCGACTCCCCCATCCTGATCCGCACCGCCGACATCGACCCGGCGACGGGCCGCCTCGCCGTCCGGGTCGGCGCGACGCTGGTGCGCCACTCCGACCCGGCCTCCGAGGTCGCCGAGACCCACGCCAAGGCCGCCGGTGTGCTCGCGGCGATCGGCGCGGTCCCGCCGCGGCCGGTGCGCGGCGGCGCGACGCCCGTGCTCGCGGAGAACCACCGGGTGCAGGCGGCGCTGGACTCCCGGCGCAGGAACCTCTCCCCGTTCTGGCTGCGGATGCAGACCCCGACTCCGGCAGAGGCGGTCGGCGAGGGGCTCCACTGCCTGGTGGTCGACTGCGAGGACACCTTCACCTCGATGCTCGCCCACCTGCTGCGCTCCCTCGGTCACCGGGTGACCGTGCGGCGCTGGGACGTGCCGGGCCTGGCGGAGGCCGTCGCCGCGCACGAGGGCCCGCTGGTGCTCGGCCCCGGCCCCGGCGACCCGGCGGCGGACGACCCGAAGATGAACACGATGCGCGCACTGGTCGCTACGCTGCTGGCCTCCGGCCGCCCCGCGGGCTTCCTGGCGGTCTGCCTCAGTCACCAACTGCTCTGCCAGGCGCTGGGGCTGTCGCTGCATCGCAAGGCCACCCCGTTCCAGGGCGCGCAGGAGCGGATCGCCGTGTTCGGGCGGGAGCGGACCGTCGGCTTCTACAACACGTTCACGGCGCGGGCGGAGGACGCCGCGTCCGAGCGGCTCGCCCAGCGCGGCGTCGAGGTCAGCCGCGACGCGCTGACGGGCGACGTCCACGCGCTGCGCGGACCGGGGTTCGCGGGGCTCCAGTTCCACCCGGAGTCGGTGCTGACGCTCAACGGACTCGCGATCGTGCGCGAGGCGCTGGCCGAACTGGTGCCGCAGGCGCAGACCGCGTAGGCGCACACCCGCTCAAGGACGGCAGAGCCGCTCGGGGTTCGGGTCCAGTTCGCGCATGCACCCTGCCGTCCGGGAGAAGGCGTCCGCGCCGACCCGCTCGACGACCCGCTCGCGCAGCGCGCCCGCGAGGGCGAGCGCCGCGTCCATGGCGACGCGCCGGCCCTGGTCCGTGAGCGAGGCGAGCACCACGCGGCGGTCGGCCGGGCTCGGCTGACGGAGGATCAACCCCGCCTCCGTCAGCCGGTCGGCGACCTTGGTGGTGCCGGCCGTGGTGAAGTTCAGCGTCGCGGCGAGCTGGTTCATCGGCGCGGCCTGTTCCGGCGCGGTCAGCAGGAACCACAGCACCTGGAACTCCGACGGCGCGATACCCGCCTTCGCGTCCACGTCGGCCAGCAGTTGGTCGGTGAGGCGACGGAAGCCCGCCTGCAGCGCGTTCCACTGCTCCAGCAGCTCAAGGTCCGCCGCGTCCGGACAGTTCTCGGCCATCCCCCGACCTCTCGTACGAATCGACCCGCTCTTGCCCAGGGTAGCAATGCGGGTTAACGTCTAACTAGCTACTTAATATCCAGCTAGCTATCCAGTGAGAGGTCATCCACCATGTCCACTTCCCTGCCCGCCGGGCGCTACCGGCTCGACCCCGACGCCACCGACGTACGCATCCAGCACAGGACCATGTGGGGTCTGGTCACCGTGAAGGGCCGCTTCACCGAGGTGAACGGCGCCGGGGAGGTCCCCGCCGACGGCGGCCCCGCGACGGGGTCGCTCACGCTGGCCGCCGCCTCCCTGGACACCGGGCACACCAAGCGCGACATCCACCTGCGCTCCGCGGACTTCTTCGACACCGAGCGCTTCCCCGAGCTGGTCTTCACCGCGACCGGGGCCGAGCCCCAGGGTGACGGCACCGTCGCGCTCACCGGCGAACTGACCGTCCGCGGGGTCACCGAGCCGCTGACGCTCACCGGGACGGTGACCGGACGCACCGCCGAGACCGTCACCGTCGCCGTGGACACCACCATCGACCGCGACCGCTTCGGCCTGGGCTGGAACAAGCTGGGCATGATGAAGGGCCTGACCCAGGTCGCCGTCAGCGCCACCTTCACGCGCGACTAGGCCTGCTCCTCCTCGTCGAGGCCGGCGGCGATGGCGTAGCGGACCAGCTCCACCCGATTGTGGAGCTGGAGCTTGCCGAGGGTGTTCTGCACGTGGTTCTGCACCGTGCGCGGGGAGAGCACCAGCCGGTCGGCGATCGCCTTGTACGGCAGACCCTTGGCCACCAGGCGCAGCACCTCCGTCTCCCGGTCCGTCAGCTTGGGCGCGTCGCTGCGGTCCTGGCCCGCCGGTGCGGGCTCGGCCGCGAGGCGGCGGAACTCGCCCAGGACCAGCCCGGCCAGGCCCGGGGTGAACACGGCGTCACCCGCGGCCGTGCGGCGCACCGCGTCGATCAGCTCCTCGCGGCTGGCGGACTTGACCAGGTAGCCGGTGGCGCCGGACTTGACCGCCTCCAGCACGTCGCCGTGCTCGCCGCTGGCGGAGAGCACGAGCACGCGCGGTGCCGCCTCACCCGTCATCAGCTGGCGGCACACCTCGACACCCGGCTTGTCCGGCAGGTTGAGGTCCAGCACGACCACGCCCGGCGAGACCGCCCGGCCGCGCTGCACGGCCTCCCGGGCGTCGCCCGCGGTCGCCACGACGTCGAAGCCGGCGTCCGCCAGGTCCCGTGCCACGGCCTCACGCCACATCGGGTGGTCGTCGACCACCATCACCCGTATCGCCTCGCCCATCGCTTCCCCTCCCGCTGACGCCTGCCGACGCCCTGCCGACAGCCCTACCGACGGCCCGCCCTACGGACGGCTCTGCTGACGCTGCTTGGGCACCCGCAGCTCCACCTCGGTGCCCTGTCCGGCCGCCGAGAAGATCTCCGCGCTGCCGCCGAGATCGCGCAGCCTGCCGCGGATCGACTGCGAGACGCCGAGCCGACCCTCGCGCTCCGCCTCGGCCAGGCGCGCCGGATCGAAGCCGGGGCCCTCGTCGCGCACGCTCACGATCACGGCGTCGGGCTCGTCCTCGACGAGGATCCACGCCTGGGCCTGCTCGCCCACGTGCCGCCGGACGTTGTCCAACGCGGCGCCGACCGCGGCCGCCAGCTCCGTCGCCGCCTGCGCGGGCAGCAGCACCGCCGTCCCGGGCTGGGCCAGGCTGACCCGCGGATCCGAGAGCGGCGCCAGCAGGCTGCGAAGGTCCTGCGGCGCGCCCGGGTCGACCGCCGCCTCGACGGGGCGGGCGACACGGGCGGGGGCGGTCGGCGCGGTCGGGCCGAGGCCGCTGGTGATCAGGCGGCGCAGTGCCACCTCCTGCTCGCCGGCCAGGGCCGCGATCTCCGCAGCCTCGCCGCCCAGCTCCGTGCCGCGCCGCTTCACCAGCGACAGGACCTGCAGCACGCCGTCGTGGATGTCCCTGGCCAGCCGCTCGCGCTCGCGCGTCGCGGCCTGGATCTCCAGCGCGCGGGCGAGCGTCTCCTCACTCTTGCGCGCCAGGTCGATGACGAAGCCGATGGCCACCCCGGCGAGCAGCAGCAGCACGATGTTGTGCAGGTTGGACGAGTCGAGCTTGCCCACCTGGCCCCGCTTGCCCGCCTCGATCACGTTCGCGACGCCGACCACGACGCCCGCGACCGCGGCCGGCAGCCAGCCGCCGTAGGCGGCGAAGCCGAGCACGGAGCTCGCCGCGCGGATCGTCG
>NZ_BBPP01000028.1:0-59316 GCF_000787835.1 Streptacidiphilus melanogenes | reverse complement strand
GCCGCCGTAGGCGGCGAAGCCGAGCACGGAGCTCGCCGCGCGGATCGTCGGCAGCGTGACGTCTCCGTCGCTCACCCACTGCGCGCCGTCGAAGACGCGGGTCAGCAGGATGCCCAGCACCACCAGGGCGAGGTCCGCGACCAGCCAGCGGCGGCCGCAGTGCTCCTTGGACCAGAAGACCTTGACCGTGCCGAGCGTCCACACGGTGAGCACGCCCATGTAGATCCAGGCGCCGAGCATGTTCGTGTAGTGCTGCTCGTGCTGGGCGTACCGGCCGATCGCGTAGAGCAGCGTCAGCACGCGGAACGCGCTGATCGCGATCCACAGCGGCTGCTCGACGGAGAACGAACCGCCGCCGACGGCGACGGCCGTACCCCTCGACTTCCCCCCGACGTCCCCCACGTCCCCTCCTACTGCTCCTGCTCGTCCTGCCGGTCCCGCTGCTCCTGAGCCTGCGCGGCCTGCTTGGCCTGCTGCTTCTCGAGCTGCTTCTCCTGCTTCCTCGCGTCCTGCATGGCGCGCTTGGCGGCCGTGGCGTAGACGTCCACGTACTCCTGCCCGGACAGGCGCATGATCTCGTACATCACCTCGTCGGTGACCGAGCGCAGGATGAACCGGTCGTTCTCCATGCCGTGGTAGCGGGAGAAGTCCATCGGACGGCCGATCCGGATGCCGGGGCGGACGCCGAACTTGGGCAGCACCTGGCCCGGCGGCTGGAGCTTCTCGGTGTCGATCATCGCGACCGGGATCACCGGCGCGCCGGTGGCCAGGGCGATGCGCGCAAGGCCGCCGACCTTGCCGCGGTAGAGGCGGCCGTCCGGCGAGCGGGTGCCCTCCGGGTAGACGCCGAACAGCTCGCCGCGCTGGATGACCTCGATGCCGCTGCGGATCGCGGCCTCACCGGCTCCCCGCACGCCGGAGCGGTCGACCGGGAGCTGCCCGACGCCCTTGAAGAAGGCCGCCGTCAACTTGCCCTTGATACCCGTCCCGGTGAAGTACTCGGACTTGGCGATGAAGGTCACCCGGCGCTTCGGGATCAGCGCGGGCAGGAAGAACGAGTCGGAGAACGAGAGATGGTTGCTGGCCAGAATGGCCGGGCCCTCCTCGGGGATGTTCTCCATCCCGTCGACCCACGGACGGAAGAAGATCTTCAGCATCGGGGCGACGATCATCTTCATCAGCCGGTAGAACAACCCTGACCTCCATACTCACCTGACCAACGAGAACCTTAGTCCGGTTCCCGCCAATCTCCCTCCACCCGGAGGCGGCAGGAAGGCAGTCAGGAATACGGAAGCTGTACGCGCGCGTTGCCGACGTGCGACGATGGCGCCTACTGGCGCACCCGATTCGCCCCCACTTGGCCCACCCTCGGGAAGGACCCGTCATGCCGCTGCTGCCCGGCGCCGAACCGTACCGCCATCACGGCGGGCCGGTGGGAATCCTGGTCTGCCACGGCTTCACCGGCTCCCCGAGGTCGATGCGCCCCTGGGCCGAGCGGGCCGCCGCCGAGGGCTACAGCGTCTCCCTCCCGCTGCTGCCGGGCCACGGCACGCACTGGAAGGACCTCAACACCACCCGCTGGCAGGACTGGTACGCGACGGTCGAGCGCGAGTACCTGGAGCTCGCCGAGGAATGCGACCAGGTCTTCGTCTTCGGGCTGTCCATGGGCGGCCTGCTCTCCCTGCACCTCGCCGCGCGGCAGGGCGCGGGCGTCAGCGGGCTCGTGCTGGTGAACCCGCTGGTCAGGATGCCCGGACAGGCGCACGTCGCGCTGCCGGTGGTCCGCCACCTGGTGCCCAGCTTCCCCGGCATCGCCAGCGACATCGCCAAGCCGGGCGTCGACGAGGGCGGCTACACCCGCACCCCGCTGCACGCCGCCTACTCGATGAAGCAGCTGACCCGGATCGTCCAGTCCGAGCTGCCGACGGTGACGCAGCCGCTGCTGCTCTTCCGCAGCCCGCAGGACAATGTGGTCAGCCCCGACAGCGGCCGGACGCTGATGGAGCACGTCGGCTCGAAGGACCTCGAGGAGCGTCTGCTGGAACGCAGCCGCCATGTGGCGACGCTCGACTACGACGCGGAGCTGATCTTCGACGGGAGCCTGGACTTCGTCCGGCGCCTGACCGTTCCCGTGGCGAAGGGCTGACGGCGATGGCCGAGCCGGAGGGCGCGGAGCGCCCGGAACGTTCCGGCCGTTCCGACGACGAGCTGTTCGCGGAGCTGGTGGCCGGCTTCGACGAGCCCGTCGCCGAGTCAGACCGCAGCTGGCCGGAGGCGGAGGACGTCTCCGACCTGAGCGACTTCGCTCCCCAGGCGCGCCCGCGCCCGCCCGTCATCAGGCCGCTCCCGGTGGTCCAGGCGGTCCCGCCGGTCGACCCGCGCGCCTGGACGGCCGCGGAGGACCCGGACGACGAGCACTACACGCCTCCGGAGCCGCCCCCGCTGCCGCCGGCGCAGCCGGCGACCAAACTGGCCCTGCTGGCCCTGGTGGTCGGCATCGCCCTGATCCTGCTGGGCGGGATCGGCGAGCTGCCGGAGGGCATGGCGATGTTCCTGGGCGTGTGCAGCATCGCGGGCGCGGTCGCGACGCTGGTCGTGCGGATGAAGGACCCGGGCCCGGACGACCACGACGACGACCCCAACCACGGCGCGGTCGTCTGACGTCCAGGCGTTCAGGCGTTCAGACCGCCGGGGGCACCCGCAGCGCCGCGACGACCGGCAGGTGGTCGGTGGCGAGGACGAGGTCCTTCCCGCTCAGCCCCGGGAAGCCCTCGCCCGGGACGCCGCAGGCCAGCACCTCGACACCCCGGGTGGCGAAGACGCCGTCGATGCGCTGGTGCGGGTTCTTGGGCACACTGCTGAACGCGTGGCCCCACGGGCGGGTCGCCCAGCCGTCCTGGAGCCGTCCGGCGAGGAGGTCCCAACCCCGTTCGCCCGGGTGCTCGTTGAAGTCGCCGCCGACGACCGAGTGCGCCACACCGAGGCCGTCCAGGTGGTCCAGCAGCAGCTGGAACTGCTCGTAGCGCTCCCCGGCGTCCAGGGACAGGTGACAGCTCGTCACCGAGAGGGGCGCGGCCGAGCCCAGCCGGACCACGGTGGTGGCGAAGCCGCGCTGGTGCAGCTCGGGGCGGCGGGGCAACCAGATGTCGTGGGTGGAGAGCGGCACCGCCCGCAGCCGGCCCAGCAGCAGCGGGCCGGCTGCGGACCTGCCGCCGCTGAGCACCATCAGGCCGGCCGAGCGGGCCAGCCACGCGGCCTGGGGGCGGGGGAACCAGAAGCGCGGGGACTCCTGAATGCAGACCAGATCCGGCTCCAGCGCCCGCAGCACGCGCACCACCGCCGTGCGGTCGTCCCGCAGGCTGCGGATGTTGTAAGTGACGACCCGGACGGTCTCCGAGCCGTCCGGTTGCGGCCCGGAGGCCGGCAGCTCCCAGGCTTCCGGATGCGGCGGTCGGCGTGTCAGGGACTCCATGCCTTCGAGTCTGACAAAACATCCGACAGAACGTCCGACAGAACAGACGTGCCCGCACCGGGAGCCGGTGCGGGCACGTCGTGGGAGGCCGTGGGTCAGGTGCGGGCGAGGTCCGCGGCGCCGATGATGCCGGCGGCGGAGCCGATCGTCGCGAGGACGACCTCCGCGCGGGGGCGGTGCACGCCGCCGATGAGGTACTTCTCGAAGGCCTTGGCGACCGGGTCCAGCAGCAAGTGGCCGGAGTCGGAGACGCCGCCGCCGAGGACGAAGACGGCCGGGTCGAAGAGGGAGGCGAGGTCGGCCAGGCCGCGGCCGAGCCAGTCGGCCAGCTCGTCGTAGACGTCGAGGGCCATCGGGTCGCCCTCCTGGGCGGCCTGGGTGATCTGGCTGCCGGTGATGGTGTCGGCGACGCCCTCGTTCAGGTCCAGCAGGCGCTTGCCGCGGACCTGGTCGGCGGCCGCGGCCTCGCGGCCGTAGCGGCGCAGGGCTCGCCCGGAGCCGTACTGCTCCCAGCAGCCCTTGGAGCCGCAGCCGCAGGGGAGGCCGTCGGGGACCATGTTCAGGTGGCCGATCTCGCCGGCCACGCCGAAGCTGCCGCGGTGCATCCGGCCCTCGATGACGATGCCGCCGCCGATGCCGGTCCCCACGGTGACCATGATCATGTCCTGGTGGCTGGCCGCGGCGCCGAAGCGGAACTCGCCCCAGGCGGCCGCGTTGGCGTCGTTCTCGACCACCGTCGGGAGGTGGACCAGGTCCTCGATACGGGCCTTCAGCGGCTCGTTCTCCCAGGCGATGTTGGGCGCCATCAGGACCGTGGAGCGGTCGCGGTCGATGTAGCCGGGGGCGCCGACGCCGACGGCGACGACGTCGTGCTCCTCGCGCAGCTCCTTGATCGCGTCGGCGATGGCGCCGACGGCCCACTGCGGATCCGCAGGCGTCGGCACGCGGGTACGCGCCAGGATCGCCCCGTTCTCGTCCACGACCCCGGCCGCGATCTTCGTGCCGCCGACGTCGACGCCGATGGTGAGTCCCATGTGTCCCTCAGTCTCCGGTGGATCCCCGCTGGGCGGTACCGTACATTAGCCGAAGACATGAAGGCGAGACTGTTACGGGTCGACTTCACAAGTCGAAAACAAATCTCCCTGTTGTGCGTCAGCTCCGGCCTGACGAGGTCTAGTCCAGGTCGATGTGTTCGGTGCCGTTCTGCTTGGGCGCCGACCAGCGGCGTTCGGAGGCTGAAACCGCAGCCCGGTACGCCGCGATCAGTTCACCTCCTGCGGCCAGCAGGTGCCCGTAGACGGCGGGGCTCTTGCTGCGCAGCGGCGCGGCGAGGTTCTGCAGCACCTCCATCGGGTCGCTCTGACCCGAGCTCAGCGAGGTGACCTTCTCGCTCACCGTCGAGGCGAACCGGCGGACCTCGTCGACGAGCGGGCCCAGGTCCGCGCCGAACGGCAGCTCCGTACCGAGCGGGGACTCCTGACCGGCGTCGCCCTTGGCGCCCGCCCCGGCCCCGTCGACCTCCTCCGAGTCCGCCGCCTGGACGTGGTCCTCGGGCACGACGGCGGGGGCCGTGTGCTCCTCGGCCGGCCGCTTCGGCGCCTGCTGCTCCTGCTCGGCGAACTCGGCGACGGCCTCCGCCCACATGTCCCCGCTGCGCTCCGCGGCGTTGTCCTCGGCCATGCTCATGACCCACTCCCCTCGTCGGCGTCTTCGCCTTCGACGTTACCTGGGAGAAGCGGGCCACAGGGAAGGGTCGGGTGCGAAACGCACGGTCAGCTCGCCGTCGCGCAGCGCGGCGCCTGCGACGGTGCAGCGGCGCAGCGCCGAGGGCAGCGGGACGGCCCGGCGACTTCCGGCCACGCCGAGCAGCAGCTCGTCGCCGCGGCGGACCAGGTCGAGGTCCCCGCGTTCGGCGCCGGGCAGCGGGATGTGCCAGACCAGCACGCCGTCCGCGGTGTCCAGCCGGTCCGCCACGGCCCAGGAGGTCGCCTCGCGGGCGGCCAGGACCGGGCCCTCGGGCCAGGCGGCCAGGGCGGCGGGCTCGGCCAGCTCGAACAGGTCGCCGCGTTCCGGCTCGCGGCCGAGATCGGCCACCGCGTGCACGGGCACGCCGCCCCAGGCCGTCCGGTCGGCCCAGTCGTCGGCGTTCGGCGCCTTGGCGCCGTTGACGATCACCGACTCCAGCGGCAGCTGGTGCAGGGCCAGCCCGGCCCGCAACCGCCGCTGCTGCGCCCGGGCGCGCGGGCCGCGCGGCGGGGGCACGACCAGGCGCACGGTGGTGCCGGGCGCGTCCAACGCGGTCCGTACGTCCGCGAGTTCGGCGGAGGCCCAGGCTCGGGCCTCGAAGAGCCACTGCGCGGGCATCGGCACGCCGGCGAGACCGGCCAGGATCGGGCGCAGCGCGCGGGCCGCCTGCCGCTCGTCGGGCAGCAGCCGCGCCAGGTAGGCGTCGAGCTGCGCGGGCAGCGCGAGCGCGGTCAGCAGCTGTGCGACGGGCGGGGCGTCGACGACCACGAGGTCGTACCCGCGGGCTCCCTCGGCCGCCGTGCCCGGCAGGGTGCGCAGCAGGTCGAGCAGGGCCAGCTCGCGGGCCCCGGGCAGGGCGGACAGCTCGTCCGCCTCCAGCGGTTCGACGCCGAGCAGGTCGAAGAGCGGCCGCGCGCGTTCCATCAGCCGCAGGCCCGCCGCGCGGAAGGAGGTCTGCTCGTCCAGGCGCAGGGCGGACAGGCCGGGCTCCAGCCCGATCCGGGCGGGCTCGCCGTTCAGCCGGTGGTCGAGCAGGCCGTCCATCGCACGGTGCGGGTCGTCGGCGGCGACGAGCAGCACCCGCTCCCCCGACTCCGCCGCGAGCGCGGCGGTGGCGGCCGCGACGGTGGTGCGGCCGGCTCCGCCCGAGCCGGTGACCAGGACCAGCCGGGGCATCGCGGGTGCGGAGGGCATCAGACGGCGAGTTCCTCGACGCGCTTCTTCAGGCCGGCCAGGGCCCGGTCGATGATGACCTTCTCGGCCTTGCGCTTGATCATGCCCAGCATCGGGATCTTGACGTCGACCGCGAGCTGGTAGGTGACCTCGGTCCGGCCGCCGGCCGGGCTGAGGGTGTAGGAGCCGTCGAGGGACTTGAGCATCTGGCTCTTCACCAGCGTCCAGCTGACCTTGCGGTCGCCGTCCCAGGTGTAGGCGAGGACGTGCTCGTCCTTGATGGCGCCCGCGTCCAGCAGCAGTCGCACCTGCTCGGCGCGGCCGCCGGCGTCCTCGGCCAGGACCTCGATCTCCTTGACCTCGCCCGTCCACACCGGGTACGCGGCGAAGTCCGCGATCACCGCCATGATCGCGGCAGGGGTGGCCTCGATCGTGGTGCTCGACCTGGTGTGCTCCGCCATCGGGTGGCCTCCGCCTCTCGACCTCTTGTCTGCTGCCGCGAAGAGGCTATCGCGTCCGCGCGGGCACGAAGCGCCCGGCGGTCCGGGCTCAGATGTCCAGCACCCAGGGGCGGCCGGTGGCGTTGAAATGGCCGACGTTCACGCACTCGGTGCGGCCGATCCGCATCCGCCGGGCCAGCGGCTGGTGCACGTGGCCGAAGAGGGCGTACGCGGGCTGCGTCTCCCGGATCGCCTCCAGCACCGCCTCGCTCCCGCGTTCGAAGCGACGGGCGACGGTGTCGTAGGTCAGTTCGGGGACCGCGGGCGGGATGTGCGTGCACAGCACGTCGACCCGGCCCAGCGCCGCGACCTTGGCCGCGTACTCCTCGTCGGAGATCTCGAACGGGGTGCGCATCGGGCTCGGCAGTCCGCCGCCGACGAAGCCGAAGACGCGGCCGCCGAGCTCGACGGTCTCCCCGTCCAGGACGGTGACCCCGGTGCGGGTGAACTCCGGCCACAGGCGGGGCAGGTCCACGTTGCCGTAGGTGGCGTAGGTGGGCGCGGGGAAGGCGGCGAACAGCTCCGCGTACTGGCGGCGCACGGCGCCCTCGATGGCCTCGGCGCGGTCCATGCCGACGCCGGCCCACAGCTCGGCGGAGAAGGCGCGCGCGTCCTCGAAGCGGCGCTCGGTGCGCAGGCGCACCAGCTCGGTGGCGTTCGCCGCGCCGAACAGGTCGGGGAAGATGCCCCGGCTGTGGTCGGCGTAGTCGAGGAAGAGCAGCAGATCCCCGAGACAGACCAGTGCCTCCGCCCCCTCCCCGGCGCGCGCCAGCGCCTCGCTGTTGCCGTGCACGTCGCTGACCACATGGACCCGCATGGGCCCAACCCTAGGCCCCCACTACGCTGGGCAGCAGTGTGACCCTGGAAACACCTGGCTGGTACATCTACCCCTTGGGTGCTACCCGCTAGTAACGTCCTGGCGTCCCAGCAGCGTCGCCGTGGCAGCGCCCAGGCCAGCAGAGTGAGCAGAGCTCTGGCCGGACGGTGCGAGATGATCGAGGAGCAAGCTTTGCGCGAGTTCAGCCTTCCGGCCCTCTACCAGGTGCCGAGCGGCGGAAACCTCACCGATCTCATCCATGCCAACGCCGAGCGGTATCCCGATCTGCCACTCGTCGCCCGCAAGGTCGAGGGCGCCTGGCAGGACCGCACCGCCACCGAGTTCCTGGCCGAGGTGCGCGCCGCTGCCAAGGGCCTGATCGCCTCCGGCGTGGGCCCCGGCGACCGGGTGGGCCTGATGGCCCGCACCCGCTACGAGTGGACCCTGCTGGACTTCGCGATCTGGTGCGCCGGCGCCGTGACCGTGCCGGTGTACGAGACCTCCTCGGCCGAGCAGGTCGAGTGGATCCTCGGCAACTCCGGCGCGGTGGCCTGCGTCGCCGAGCTGCCGCGGCACGAGGCCGTCATCGCCGAGGTGCGCGAGCGGCTGCCGCAGCTGAAGCAGGTCTGGCAGCTGGAGGCGGGCGGCCTCGACGAGCTGGTCAGATCCGGCGCGGAGGTCTCCGAAGCCGCCGTCGACGAGCGCCGCGCCACCCTCGGCCCGGACACGGTCGCCACCATCGTCTACACCTCGGGCACCACCGGCCGCCCCAAGGGCTGCATGCTCACCCACGCCAACTTCATGGCGGAGCTCGGCAACATCACCGCCCGCCTGGAGCCGCTGTTCCGACCGGGCCACTCCTCGGTGCTGCTCTTCCTGCCGCAGGCTCACGTGCTGGGCCGGATCGCCGAGATCGCCGCCGCGATGGCGCCGATCCGCATCGGCCACGTCCCGGACATCAAGGAGGTCACCGCCGAGCTGGCCTCGTTCCGCCCGACCCTGATCCTCGGCGTGCCGCGCGTCTTCGAGAAGGTCTACAACGCCGCCCGCGCCAAGGCGCAGGCCGAGGGCAAGGTCAAGATCTTCGACCGCGCCGCCGAGACCGCCATCGCCTACAGCCGCGCGCTGGACGCCCCCGGCGGCGCCTCGCTCGGCCTGAAGCTGCGTCACCGCCTGTTCGACGCCCTGGTCTACAGCAAGCTGCGCAACGCGCTGGGCGGCCGGGCCACCCACGCCATCTCCGGCGGCGCGCCGCTGGGCGAGCGGCTCGGCCACTTCTACCGCGGCATCGGCTTCACCGTGCTCGAGGGCTACGGCCTGACCGAGACCTGCGCGGCCACCGCCTTCAACCCGCACGACCGGCCGAAGATCGGCACCGTCGGCCAGCCGCTGCCCGGCTCCGCCGCCCGGATCGGCGAGGACGGCGAGATCCTGCTCAAGGGCCCGCAGGTGTTCACCGGCTACTGGGAGAACCCGGAGGCCACGGCCGAGGCCCTGCGTGACGGCTGGTTCGCCACCGGCGACATCGGCGAGCTGGACGAGGACGGCTACCTGAAGATCACCGGCCGCAAGAAGGAGATCATCGTCACCGCCGGCGGCAAGAACGTCGCCCCGGCCGTGATCGAGGACCGCGTCCGGGCGCACCCGCTGGTCGGCGAGTGCATGGTGGTCGGCGACGCCCGCCCGTTCATCGGCGCGCTGCTCACCGTGGACCCGGAGTTCTTCCCCACCTGGAAGCAGCTGCACGGCAAGCCGGAGAACGCCACCGTCACCGAGCTGATGGACGACGCCGACCTGCTGGCCGCCCTCCAGGCCGCGATCGACGACGGCAACGCGGCGGTCTCGCACGCCGAGGCGGTCAAGAAGTTCCGGATCATCGACACGGTGCTCTCGGAGGACTCCGGGCACCTCACGCCTTCGCTGAAGCTGAAGCGCGCGGTCGTGATGAAGGACTTCGGCGCCGAGGTCGAGGCGCTGTACGCGAAGTGACGGCGGAAGGCCGGTAACGCCGAGGGGCGCGGGGATCCTCCCCGCGCCCCTCGGCGTTCCTGAGCCCGCCTCAGAGCAGGCCCTCCAGCCGGTGTGCCAGCAGATCCCAGCGCCACGCCTGCTCCACCCACCGGCGGCCCGCCACGCCCATCCGGGCCCGCAGGCCCGCGTCCAGCAGCAGCTCGGCGAGGCGCTCGGCGAGGTCGCCGCGGTCGCGGCCCGGGACCACGTAGCCGGTCTCGCCCTCGCGGACCGCGTCCGGCGCGCCGCCGGAGTCCCCCGCCACGACCGGCAGGCCGGTCGCCGAGGCCTCCAGGTAGACGATGCCGAGGCCCTCGACGTCCAGCCCGCCGCGCCGGGTGCGGCAGGGCATGGCGTAGACGTCGCCCGCGCCGTAGTGCGCGGGCAGCTCCTCCCAGGGCACGGGACCGGTGAAGCGCACGGACGAGGCGACGCCGGTGGCGTCGGCCAGCTTCTCCAGATCCGCCCGGTAGGGGCCGCCGCCCACGATGAGCAGCACCGCGTCCGGCACCTTGGCCAGCACGGCCGGCCAGGCGCGGATCAGGGTGTCCTGCCCCTTGCGCCGGACCAGGCGCGAGACGCACACCACGACGGGCCGGTCGGTCAGGCCCAGCCGGGCGCGGACCGCGTCGCCGCCCGAGGCGGGGTGGAAGGTCTGCTCGTCGACCCCCGGGGGGACCTGGACCATCCGCGCCGCCGCCTGCGGCCCGACGGCCGCAGCGATCCGCGAGCGGGTGTACTCGCCCAGATAGGTCAGCGTGTCCGTGCCGGCTCCGATCCGCCGCAGCAGCTGCCGGGAGGCCGGCAGCTGCGCCCAGGCGGCCTCGTGGCCGTGGGTCATCCCGACGATCCGCTCCGCGCCCGCCCGGCGCAGCGCCGGGGCCGTCAGGCCGAGCGGCGCCGCCGCGCCGAACCAGACCGAGGAGCAGCCGTGCGCGCCGAGCAGCTCGACCGCCCGTCGCGTCACCCTCGGGGTCGGCAGCAGCATCGTCGTCCGGTCACGGACGACCTCGAACGGCTGCTCCGCGTCGAACTTGCGTACCTCGACGCCGTCACGCCAGGTCGAGGCATAGACGACGAGCTTCTCCGCGGGCAGGCGCAGCGCCATGTTGTGCACGAAGGTCTGGATGCCGCCCTGGCGCGGGGGGAAGTCGTTGGTGACGATCAGGGTCTTGTTCACAGGGCCCTTGGTTTCTCGGTCTGGCAGCCTCGGTCCGGCTTGGGCTGATCCGTACGATATGGCAATGGGCATCCTCACCAGCAGCACCGTGCGTGTCTGGACGGGCTGGACCCTGGGCCGGGTCCTGCTGGTAACGGTGGCCCTCGGCGTGTTGAAGGTCCCGCACACCGACGTCGCCAGCGACGTGAAGGTCATCTACCAGGGCTGGGCGGAGGTGCTGCGCACCGGGACCTTCCCGATGGACGATGTCACCTGGCAGTATCCGCCCCTGGCGGGGCTGCTCATACTGCTGCCGCTGTGGCTGCCGGGATCGTACTTCGTCATGTTCCTCGTCCTGGTGGCGGTGTGCGACGCCGCGGCGCTGCTGATGCTCCTGCGCGCGGGCCGGGGCAGCCGGGCGGGCGCCTGGCTGTGGGTGGCGGCGGTGCCGCTGCTCGGGCCGACCGTCTACTGCCGGTTCGACCTGCCGGTCACCACGGTGGCGATCGCCGCGACCCTGGCGCTGCCCGGGCGATCCCGCTGGGCGGGGGTGCTGGCCGGGCTGGGCGCGATGCTGAAGGTCTGGCCGGTGCTGGTGCTGGCCGGCGCCTCGCCGCGGCGTCACGCCGCCTGGCGCGCGTGGACCGCGTGCCTGGTGACCTGCGCGGCGGTCTGCTTCGTGGCCGCGGCGACGACGCACGGCGCCTTCTCGTTCCTGGGCTTCCAGGGCTCGCGCGGGATCGAGATCGAGTCGCTGGGGGCGCTGCCGTTCTACTACGGCTCCGTCACCGGGCTCTGGCAGGGCAAGACGGCCATGCACTACGGCTCGCTGGAGTTCCTCGGCCCGCACGTCGACGCGATGGGCCTGACCATGCTCGGGCTGACCGCGCTCTCCTTCTGCTTCCTGCTGCTGTGGCGGTGGCACAACCGGGTGTGGACGGCGGCCACCGCGGCGGACGCCGCGCTCACGGCGGTGCTGCTCTTCACGGTCACCAGCCGGGTGATCAGCCCGCAGTACGTCATCTGGCTGCTGGGCGGGGCGGCCGTGTGCCTGACCGCGCGCGCCACCCGGATGCGCCCGGTGGCCTGGATGCTGGCCGCGGCCGCGCCGCTGACCTTTCTGGAGTTCCCGCTCTTCTGGGGCGAGCTGGTCCGCCGCTCGGTGCTGGGCACGTCGCTGATCTCCGCCCGCGACCTGCTGCTGCTCGCCGCCGCGGCCCTGGCCTGCGTGCGGCTGTGGCGGACCAATGAGGACGCGGAGCTCGTCAGGGGGCCTTCTGCAGCGCCGCCAGCACGTCCGAGCGCCACTGTGCGGTGAACGCGGCCGTGCCGAGGCCCAGCGTGGTGCGCAGCGCCCGGTCCAGCACCGCGTCCGGGGCGAGCCGGCCGTCGCGGCCGTCCGCGGCGACGGCCGCGTACAGGGCGACGAGCTTCGGCTGTCCGTACCGCAGGGCGACGCTGCGGCAGGCGAACCAGGCCTTCTGGTAGGCCTGCTGCAGCCCGGAGCCGGGCGTGCCGGAGTCGAAGTCGGCGTCGCCGGGCAGGGCGGCGAGGAGATCTGCGGCCCGGGCGCCCGCGGCCGCGACGGCGGCGGTGAGCTCCGGGGTGGTCTGACGGGGGCTGCGGCCGGTGCCGAGGTAGCCGGTCCAGTCGGCGACGCCTTCGGAGAGCCAGCGCGGCGTCCACTGCTCGGTCTGCGCGCGGGTGGCGACGTGGGTCGTCTCGTGGGTGACGACGACGCGGCGGCCGAGCGCGTTCAGGCTGTCCCAGGCTCCGGGGTTGACGGTGATCCGGTCGGTGCGCCGGGCGTCGGCCGAGCCGAGCTCGCCGGTGCAGACGGCGGCGATGCCGGAGAAGGCGGAGGGGTCGGCGCCGAGCAGCGTGCCGAACTGGTCGGCGGTCTGCGGGGCGATCAGCACGGTGCGCTGCCCCCAGCCGCTCCCCCACACGCCGCTGACGGTCGGCACGGCCTGGTCGGCCTCGGCGCCGAGCGCGGCCAGGGTGGCCTGGTCGCGCAGGCCGAGCACCAGGCTGTAGCGGCCGCGCACCACGCGCACCGGCCCGAGGTCCCACAGCAGCACGTCGCCGCCCGGGTGGTCCTGGTCGGCCGAGAGCAGCCAGCGGCCGTCACCGCCGCGCTCGAAGGTGAGGTTCTGGATGGCGGTCAGCGCCTGCTCGTCGAAGCCGGTGAGCCGGTAGTCGAGCTCGACGGCGACGGCGACGCGGTCCCCGGCGCCGACGGCGGGCGGCAGCGGGAACGCGTCGAGGGCGAGAAGGCGGTAGCTCCACTGCGCCAGCGGCACCTCGGCCAGGTTGGCGATCAGCTCGTGCTGACGCCGCACCAGGTCGGCCGGGGCGTTCCTGGCGAGCGTCGAGGTCAGGGCGCGGGGGTCGCGGGCGAGGACGGCCGCGGCCCGCTGGGACAGGGTGCGCAGCACGCCGTCGGCACGGGCCTGTCGGGCGACGCGCTCGTCGTCCCGGGCGTCGGCCCACGCCTGCCAGGCGGTGGTCCCGGCGACGCCGGCGGCGACGGCGCCGCCCGCGTACAGCAGCACCCTCCTGCGGCTTATGGAGGGGGAGGAAGAGGACGGCGAGGAGGGCATCAGGGGCGGACCACCATGGCGACCGGCATGTCGCCGACGCTCTCGTAGCGGACCCGGGCGCCGGGGTACGGAGCGTGGATGATCATGCCGTTTCCGGCATACATGCCGACATGGTGCATATCCCGGTAGTACACCACAATGTCCCCCGGACGGGCCTCGGAGAGCGGGACGCGCCGCCCCGCGAAGGCCTGCTCCTGGGACGTGCGCGGCAGCGACACCCCACCGTGCCGCCAGGCCCAGTACATCAGACCCGAGCAGTCGAACGCCCCCGGACCTGTCGCGCCGTACACGTACGGAAGACCCACCGCCGCCCGTGCGGCGGCCAGGGCGGCGGCGGCGCGGCCGTCCGCGGGGCCGAGGCCGGCCGCCGGCGGCTGCTCCGCCGCCTGGGCGGCGGCCTGCGCGGCGGCGTCCTCCGCCTGCTGCAATCCGGCGCGCTGATCGGCCGTCAGGCTGCCCAGCAGCGCCTGGGCGTGGCCGAGACGCCGCTGGACGTCGGACTTGTCGGCGGCGATCGAGCGGCGCAGCCGCTCCAGCTCGGCCAGCTGCTCGCTCACGGCGGCCCGGTCGCGCCGCACGCGCTGCTCGTCGCCGCGCAGCTCGGCCAGGCGGAAGGCGAGGTCGGAGTCGACCTGGCCGAGACCGGCGGCGCGCTCGAGGTAGTCGGACGGGTGGGCGCTGAGCAGCAGCTGCACCACCGGGTCCACCGTCCCTCCCTGCTGGTACTCGGACTGCGCCATCGCGCCGAGCTGTCCCGCCACGTCGTTGGCGCGCTGCTGCTCCTCGGCCAGGCGCTGCTCCAGCAGGGAGGCCCGGTGCAGGAGTTCGGCCTGCCGTTCCTGTGCCCCGACGGCCCGCTGACCCGCCGTCTCCGCCTGCGAGTAGAGCGCGTCGACCTGGTGCCGGACCTCGTCAGGGGTGTTGCTGCCGGGGCCGGAGGGAGCGGGCTGGGCCTCGGCCCCGCTCTGCGCCGTCAGCACCGCCGCGGTGGCGGCGGCCACGGTGACCGCGGCACGGGAGAGCACGGAGGGACCGAGGCGTCTGCCTCGTCGATGGGAAGCCACGAGCGGAGACGGTAGCGATTGGGACAGAACCAGTCCAAGCTCCCCAGAGCTGAAAAATACCCACGCAATCCGTACATATGAACCAACGTGCAGGTCGTCACCGAGACGGACGGCGTGCGCCGGGGCCGACACGCCCCCACGACCCGCTCGGCAATGCACCCGTCGGGGTGAACGCCCGGGGCGGGCCGTCCGGTCCGGGAAGCGCCGAGCCCGCCGTCGGAGGACCGACGGCGGGCTCGGGCGTGCGCACCCAGTGGAGCACGGGGCTCAGATGTGACGCATCGCGTAGATCGAACCGATGTAGCTCAGCGGCTCGTACTTGACGACCGTGCCGGTGTGCGGGGCGTGCAGCACCATGCCGTTGCCCGCCCACATCCCGACGTGGCTGTCGCCGTTGAAGAAGATCAGGTCGCCCACCTGCAGGTCGGCGACGGAGGACACCGGGGTGCCGTCGTCGATCTGGTCGTAGGTGGTGCGGCCCAGCGAGACGCCCGCCTGTGCGTACGCCCACTGCATCAGGCCGGAGCAGTCGAAGGACGTCGGGCCGGTCGCGCCGTAGACGTACGGGAGACCGAGACGGGTCTTGGCGGCGGCGAAGGCCGCGGCCTCGACCGAGTCGCCGGCCTTGCCGCCGCCGACGTTGACCGGGGCGCTGCTGCTGCCGCCGCCGGAGGTGCTGGGGGCGCTGGTGACGGCGGCGCGCTGGGCCGCGGTCATCGAGTCGAGCAGCGCCTGGGTCTGCTGGACCTTCTTCTGCGCCTCGGCCTTCTGCGCCGCCAGCTGCTTGGTGGTGGCCTCGATCTGCTGCAGGGTCTGCTCGGCCTGGGACTTCTGACCGGAGAGCTTCTGCTCCTCGCCCTGCAGCTGCTGGATCTGGGAGGCCTGGTTGGACGTCAGCTGGCCGAGCGACGCCGCCTTGCTCAGGTAGTCGTCGGGGCTGGAGGAGAGCAGCAGCTGGACGGTCGGGTCGACCGCGCCGGTCGCGTACTGCTGGTTGGCGATCTCGCCGAGCTGGTCCAGGCGGGAGTTGACGTCGGCCTGGCTGCGCGCGATCTGGTCCTGCAGCGTGCCGACAGCGGCCTGCTGCTTCTGGAGCTGCTCCTGGGAGCCGTCGTACTTCTGGACCGCCTCGTCAGCCTGGGTGTTCAGCTGCGAGAGCTGAGCCTTGAGCTGGGCCGTGGTGGGCTTGGGAGCGGCCTGGGCACCCTGCGCGGACACCGCCACAGCGGTGGCGGCTGCGGCCGTCAGAACCGACATTCGGGCACGACCAGGAGACTTGGGACGACGATGGGACGCCACGAAGGCGATCTCCTTCTTCCTACGGCCGCCTACCGGGTGAGCTGACGGGTTCGGGCCAGGAAGTCAGCCCTACGACGCCTCCGTCGTCCCGGAATCCCACCGGTCCGCCCCTGGCGTCGATTCACCCCGGGAACCGTTGGTTCCCCGGCTCCGACTCGACGGCATCCCCCTGCGACCGCGTCGTCGAACTCGACGGTGAACGCCGCTGCCACCCGGGATGGGTGAACGACCGCACGGCGATTCGAGGAGTGACCCTAGTAACCCAACCGTGATCCGTTCAAATCCTTGTCAGGAAAAACTTCTGCCACTTCCGACATGACGTCAGAGGATCGACGCTCTGTAGTCACAGTCTGACCGGATGCCGACGACAAGCGGGAGAATTCGGTCATTCCATCGCTCAGCGTGCCCAGCCTGTGAGAGTCTTCACAGACTCCGACGCGAGTCGGCTCGCGCGTGTCGACCCGTCAAATCGGGTCACATCCGGCGGATCGCGACGATTCCGTGGAACCAGCTGATCGGCTGGACCGAGACGTCGTAGCCGTACTCCGGCGCGTTCAGCAGCATCCCGTTGCCCGCGTAGAGGCCGACGTGCTCGCCGCCCTCCAGCACGACGATGTCGCCCACCTGCGCGTCGGCGATGCTCGGCACCGCGGTGCCGACGCTCTCGTCGGCCTGGGAGGAGTGCGGCAGCGAGATGCCGGCGTGGGCGTAGGCCCACATGACCAGCCCCGAGCAGTCGAAGCCCGCCGGGGTGGAGCCGCCCCACAGGTAGGGCGCCCTGCCGATCTGGCTCATCGCCGCCTCCATGGCGGTGCGAGCGGCGCTCGATATCCCCGAGAGGTCGATGGTGCCGCTCCACCCGCTGGTGGAGACCGAGCCGTAGCCGCCACCGCCGACGGCCGCCTGCTGGGCCGGCGTGAGCGCGTCCAGCACGGACTGGGCATGCTTGAGCTTGGCCAGGGCCGCCGTCTTCGCCTGGCTCATCTGTGAGAGCAGCTGCTGCTCCTGCGCGAGCTCCGCGGCGGCCTCGGCCTTCTCGCGCTGGAGCGTGGCCTCCTGGGCCACCAGCGACTGCAGCTCTGCGGTCTGGTTGCTGGTGAACTCGTCCTGCGAGGCGGCCTTCTGCAGGAAGGCGTCCGGCGAGCTGGAGAGCATCAGCTGCAGGGTCGGGTCGACCGCGCCGCTCGCGTACTGAGAGTTGGCGATCTGTCCCAGATCGTCCAGTTCGCCGTTGACCTGGGCCTGCTGGCGGGCGATCTCGTCCTGAAGGATCGACACCCGCTGCTGGAGCGCCTGCTGCTGGGTGTGGGCCTGGTTCCACTGCTCGGTCTTCGCCGCCGCGTCCGACCGGTCCGCGTCGACCTGCGACTTCGCGTCCTTGGTGGAGATCGTCGGCGCCGCCTGGGCCGCGGTCTGCGCCGAGAGCGCCACCACGGTCGCCGCCGCAGCGGTCATCATGGAGACGCGGGCACGGCTGGCCTGGCGGGGCCGGCGGTGAGAAGCCACGACGGATGCAGTCCCTTCGCACACACGGAAACGTCCGCAGGTACGAAAAAATGAACTCGGGTGCGGACGTTGTGCGTGAGGATAGTGATGAGGCGGGCCCGTTGTCTCCCCCGGGGGGCGGATCCGGGCCGGTCTCTTAACAAATGTTCAAGATCAGCAGTCTGATCAGCTGCTCAGCGTGGCCGTGCGAACGCGCTGTGCACTCCGGGACCTGCTGCGCGCCTCAGGACCTGATGAGCCGTCGCAACAGCATCGTGGACGGCACCGGCCGCGCCCCCGAGGCGCGCACGCCGTCCGCGACCTCGCGGTCCGTGGAGACCACCACGACCGGACGCCCCTCCGGCTCGGCCCGCACCAGACGGCGGATCAGCTCGTCCGCCGTCTCGCCGGTGCGGCTGAACAGCACCCGCACGCCGCGCGGCGGCGGCGCCATCGGGATCGGCCCGTCCAGGTCCTGGCCGTCGAAGACGCAGGTGATCTCGGCACCCGTCTGCGCCGCCAGCAGGCCGAGGCCGCGCTGCAGCTGCTGGCGCTGCCGGTCCAGCGGCATCCCCGGCCAGCCGGTCTTGGTGACGTTGTAGCCGTCCACCAGCAGGTGCACCTGCGGCAGCTCGAGCAGCTGGTCAAGCAGCGCCGGGTCGTCGCCCTCCAGGGCGCGCCGTGCCACGTCGTGCGGGGAGGCGGCCACCGGTGACACCGCGTCCACCGAGTCCGCCGGACGGCCACTGAGCGGCGCCAGGCCCAGCTCCCGCTGGAGCCCCTGGGCGCCCTGCACGACGGTGTCCAGCAGCAGCCGCAGCCGCATCTCCTCCGACGACCGGCCCTCGCGGGCGGCGCGCCGGGACGCCTCCAGGGCGGCCTCCAGCTCGGCGACCCGGTGCTTGAGCCGGCGCACCTCGCTCTCCTGCGCCCCGCGCTCGGTCGCCCCGGACGACCGCATCGCGTCCAGCTCGCCGACGGCCTTGCGGGTCGCCGCCTCGGCGCGCTTGGTGTCGGCCGCGAGCGAGCGCAGCTGACGGCGCAGGCTGTCGCCCTCCCGCTTCAGGGCCTCCAGCTCGGCCCTGGCGCGCTCGGCCTCCGCACGCTGCGCCGCGCGCAACGTCACCAGTTCGTCCTGGAGTTTCTCGGCCAACCGGGCCGACTCGGCGGCGACGCCCTCGTGCTCGGCGCGCTCGACCTCCTCGCCCGCCTCCCCGACGACCCGGGTCCAGCCGGGCGTGCGCAGCAGGTACGCGGCGGCGGCCACGTCCTGCGGGTCGGCCGCGGCCGGGACGCTCCCGCTCTCCAGCGCGGCCACCAGGTCCGGCTGGCCCTGCCGGACGCGCTCCGCTATCCGCGACCGGAAGCCCGGCTCGGTCTCCAGTGCGGCGGCGATGGCGGTGGCGCCGCGCTTGACGCGGGCGTCGCGGGTGAACTTGACGTAGGGGCGCAACCGGGCGGGCAGCTCGGACGGGGTGAACGCGCCGAGCGCGTCGGCGGCGATGCCGACCACGCGCCTGCGCACGCCCTCGGGCAGCGGACGGTCCAGCGCCTCGGCACCCTCGGCGCCCGCCGCGCCGTCGCCGGGCGCCGGCGTCTGGTCTCGCTGCTCCACGTCTTCCGCTCCGATCCGCTGCACTGTCCGGGTCCCGGCCCTCGGTCCGGCCCCGAAACAGTCATTGTCCCCGCTTGTACCCCCCGCCGTTCAATCCGCCACATCTCGCAAAGGAGCGGCTTCAGTCGCGCTTGGCCTGCTCGGCGGCCTCAGCCTCGGCACCGGGGCGGTCCACCAGCTCGATCTGGTCCACCGCGTTGCACCAGCGGCAGCGCACCGACTCGACCGTCTCGCTGAGCACCTCGCGCTCCTCGACGGTCGGCTCACCGGCCAGGTCCAGGTGGACGAACTCGACGACCCGGGAGGAACGCGTCACGTCGAAGCGGGTCAGGTTGCCGCAGAGCGTGCAGCGCCACCTGGTCCCCTCGGTGGGAAGGGGAACGGCCATGGCGAGGTCCTCTCGTCGTCGTCTCTTCCCGGGAAACCCTAGGGCCTCCCGGCCCGGCTCGGCACGGTCCCCCACACGCTCCAGCGCGTGGGTGTCAGATTGATCCCGGATAGGAATGCTTTGCCCATGGTGACCCTTGCGGCCCCGGAGCCCTCGACCCGCGTCCCCCGCCCTGTGCCCTACCTGCCGCTGGTGACCTGCTCGCTCATCGCGCTGTGCGTGGTCGTCTTCCTCATCGGCCCGGTCTCCGGCCTCGACCCCTTCTACGGCTCCGGCGCGGGCCGCGTCTGCGCGCAGACGCTCTACTACCGCCAGTGGGGCGTCATCCCGGCCGAGCTGCTCGGAGGCGCGCCGCTGCCCGCGAAGGCGGCGCAGCTGCACCACTGCGCGGTCGCCGGCGGGCTGCCGAAGATCCCGGCGCTGTCGGTGCTGACCGCCATGTTCGTCCACGGCGGCTGGCTCCACCTGGCGGGCAACATGCTCTTCCTCTTCGTCTTCGGCGCGATGGTGGAACGCCGGATCGGCCCGCTGGCCTTCCTCCTCTTCTATGTGGCCGTCGGCTACCTCGCCACCTACGGCTACGCCGTCTTCGAGTCCGGCAGTCCGGGCGCGACGCAGACCCTCGTCGGCGCCTCCGGCGCGATCGCCGGGGTGCTCGGGGCGTACCTGTGCCTGTACCCGCGGGCCCGCGTCACCAGCCTGATCCCGCTGCTGCTCTTCCTGCCGCTGCGCTTCCCCGCCTGGCTGGTCCTCGGCTTCTGGTTCGCCGTCCAGTGGCTCTCCGTCCCGGCCACCGACCCGACCGTGCCGGGCGTCGCCTACGCCGCCCACCTGATCGGCTTCGCCGGGGGCTTCGTCTTCGCCTGGCTGCTGTGGCGCCGTCCGGGGCACCGGCGAGGCGCGGGGCGCTCCGCTGTTAGGCTCCCGGGCGTCAAGCCACGGGGAGCAAAGACAGATGAGTGACCAACAGTTCGAGACCAACCCCGGTGCCCTCAAGGCCCTCGCCGGGGACTTCCACCATGAGGCGACCTCCCTGCCGGGGGACGCGATCTCCTTCGGCCGGGCCGCGGGCCAGATCGGCGAGGCCTTCGGCGTCCTCGGCGTCTGCGACGGCGCCTCGAGCCAGTATGCGAGCCTGCTGACCAGCACGCTCAACGCGCTCGGCAAGGTCGCGGAGATGCTGGAGGGCGACGCCGAGCAACTGGGGCAGACCGCGCAGACCTACGTCGAGAACGAGGAGCAGGTCCGGCAGCAGTTCTCGCGGGTGCACCAGAGTTTCTGAGATTCGGGGGAATCCACACATGAGCATCAACGGCGCCATCGACGGCGTGGTGCTGAAGGTCCTTCAGGCCTTCGGAGTCGAGCTGCCCGGAGGCGACGGGGACGTCCTGCGCTCCATAGCCTCCGACTGGGACGGCATCGCCACCGACCTGACCAACCGGGTGCGGGCGCTCGACGGGCAGGTCGCGTCGACCGGTCCGAACGAGTGGTCGGGCCCCGCACGCCAGGCCTTCGACCAGCACTGGCAGCAGCAGGTCAGCACCCTGGACGACTTCGCGGCCAACCTGCACAAGGTTGCCGACGGCCTGCGCACGTACGCGGGCGAGATCGACTCGATCAACCTCTCCATCGTCGACATCTGCGTGCAGATCGCGGAGATGGAGATCGCGGGAGCAGCGCTCTCCTTCTTCACCGGCTTTCTGTCCGACGTGGTGGCCAACACCGCCGTCGCCGCCCGGGTCGCCAAGATCATCGACCTGGTCGCGCAGTTCACCCGGGCCGCGGAGAAGGTGTCCGAGGTGCTGAGCGAGCTGTTCGAGCTCACCGAGGAGGGCGCGGCCACGCTGACGAAGGTGCTCACCGCCTTCGCCAAGATCTCGGGCTCGGCGCTGCGCTCCGCGGGCGAGTCCTTCGCCGGCAACTTCGTCGCGGACACCGGCAGCATGATGATGAACCAGGCGCTCTCCGGCCAGAAGGTCGACGTGAGCGCCGACGCGAAGGACGGCGCCGTCGAGGCCGGCGGCTCGGCCGCCTTCGCCGGCCTGACCGGTGGCATCGCCGCATCACCGGGCGTGTCGGGCAAGGTCGGCGACTTCCTGACCGGGGACGGCGGCAAGCTCAGCAACCTGACCAACGGCGCCCTGGGCAATATCTCCGGCACCGGCCTGGACGACTACCTCCACCCCAACCAGCAGCAGGGCAAGGACGCGACCGGCGTCACCGAGGACCTCGTCACCGCCGGGGTCACCGGCGCCTACGGCAACTCACGCATCGACGACAAGCTGAACGGCCTCAAGGAGAAGGGCAGCTTCGGCGGCGCCAACCTGAGCGAGCAGGGGAAGCGCCTCGACTCCGCGTTCGCCTTCTCGGCCGGCACCGGCGACAACACGGCTGTCTACAACGCCGGCTCGGGAGTCGAGTCGGACCTGCAGAACCTTCAGCAGGAACAGCAGAAGCTCGCAGGAGAGGAGCCCGGCCAGTGAGCACCCTCCCCTCCTCGACGTGGCCGCTCGCGGGCGGAAGCATCCCTCCGCAGGGCGGCGGCGGCCACGGCAGCATGCACTGGGGCCTGCTCGTCGGCGTTCCGCTGATCGCGCTGGGCCTGCTGCTGGCGGGCTGCGGGCTCGTCCTCGCCGTGAAGCTCGGCAAGGTGGCGACGAAGCCGGCCAACCACGTGCCCGGCCTGCTGGTCCTGCTCATCGGGGCAGGAATCGCCGGGCTCGGGTTCTGGCTCGCCTAGCATGGTCACCGCATGCCCCCGCCGACAGGAGACTCCGTGATCACCGCCATCGTGCTCGTCAAGACCAGCGTCGACCGGATCCCCGAGATCGCCGAGCAGATCGCCGCCCTGGAGAGCGTCACCGAGGTCTACTCCGTCACCGGCGGGTGGGACCTGATTGCGATCGTGCGCGTCCGCGCCCACGAGGAGCTGGCCGATGTGATCCCCGGTCAGGTCAACAAGGTGCCCGGCGTGGAGCACACGGAGACCCACGTGGCCTTCCGCACGTACTCCAAGCACGACCTCGACGCGGCGTTCGCCATCGGCCTGGACGACTGAGCGCGCGGCACGGCTCGGCCCCACGGCACGGCTCAGCGGCGGGTGTCCGGCACGCAGCGGCCGCCCTCGGTGCGGTAGGACCACGCCGAGCCGTTGCCGACCAGCTCCCGCACCGCCGCCAGGAACCGGTCCACGTGCTCCTCCGGCGTGCCCGCGCCGAAGCTCACCCGGATCGCGTTCAGGCTGCGCTCCCCCGGCAGCGACGGCTCCGGCGCGCCGCACTCGCCGGGCGCCGTCTCCTCGCCGCCGAGCAGCGTGCGGACCAGCGGGTGCGCGCAGAACAGCCCGTCGCGCACCCCGATGCCGTACTCGGCCGAGAGCGCCGCGGCGAAGTGCGAGCTGTTCCAGCCCTGCACCACGAAGGAGAGCACACCCACCCGCGGGTGGTCCTCCCCGAACAGCGTCAGCACCCGCACCTCGGGGACCTCGGCGAGCCCCGCGCGCAGCCGCTCGATCAGCAGCTGCTCACGCGCGTGCAGGGAGTCCAGCCCCGCCTCCGCCAGCGCCCGGCAGGCGGAGGCGATCGCGTAGGCGCCGATGACGTTCGGCGAGCCGGCCTCGTGCCGCGCCGGGCCCCGGTGCCACTCGACGGCCACCGAGCCGTCCGTCTTCCGCGCGACGGTGCGGCTCGCGCCGCCGCCCGCCAGGTACGGCTCGGCCTCGTCCAGCCAGTCCGCCCGCCCCGCCAGCACACCCGCGCCGAACGGCGCGTACAGCTTGTGCCCGGAGAAGGCCACCCAGTCCACGTCCAACTCCCGCACGGAGACCCGGTGGTGCGGCGCGAGCTGGGCCGCGTCCAGCACGATGCGCGCGCCGTGCGCGTGGGCGACGGCGGCGAGCTCGGCGACCGGCCAGATCTCCCCCGTCACGTTGGACGCGCCGGTCACGCAGACCAGCTTCGGCCCCTCACCCGCCGCGGTCAGCGCGGCGTCCAGCGCGGCGACGGCCTCGTGCGGGGAGCGCGGCGCGCGCAGGTACGCGACCTCCAACCCGCGGCCCGGCCAGGGCAGCAGGGACGCGTGGTGCTCGGTCTCGAACGCGAAGACCCGCGTGCCGCTCGGCAGCACGCCGGCCAGCAGGTTCAGTGAGTCGGTGGTCGCCCGGGTGAAGACGACCTGGTCGTCCTCGCGCAGGTCCAGGAACTCGGCGACGGTCGCGCGGCTCTGCTCGAACAGGTCGGTGGACAGCTGCGAGAGGTACCCCGCCCCGCGGTGCACGCTGCCGTAGTACGGCGCGTAGGCGGCGACGTCGTCCCACACGCGCTGGAGCGCGGGCGCGCTGGCGGCGTAGTCGAGCGCGGCGTAGGTGACCTTCTCGCCGCTGACGAGCGGCACCTCGACGCCGCTGCCGAGGACGGGGAGAGGGGAGCAAACAGTGACATTACGGGCGACGACAGACATGGCGGTACCTCCGGAGGCTGCACATGGGTATGGCGAAACAGCCCCTGCTCACGGGGCATGGGTGTACGGAGATGTGGAGGCCTGGACGGCCTCTACCGCATTCGCTTCTGCACGGGAGAACTCCTCGGAGGACACGCGCTTGCCTGGCGGCACCTCGCCGCAGGCCTGGTCGTCACCCGGAGGCACCCCACCACGGTCGGAGGGTTGCCGGACAGCGAGCCGGGGCTTCAGCGGAACCATCGCTCCGCGTGCTGTCACTCGTGACCTGAACAGGAGTATGCCAGAAGGCTCATGGGGTGGACGAGAACCGGTCCGGCATGTGAGAAACCGCCAGGGGCGCGGGGCTCGGCTGATGTGCGGCCTCGCGCCCCCGGGGGGCCTACGCCTGCGTCGCCTTCGACCACTCCGCGAGCTTGCGCTCCGCCGCGCCCGAGTCGAGGGACTCCGCCGTACGGTCCATCGCGGCGCGCATCTGGTCGACGAAGGGCGCGTCCGTCGGGGCGAGGGCCACCAGCGCGGACGCGCTGTTCAGCACGACCGCGTCGCGGACCGGTCCGCGCTCGCCCGCGAGGACGCGGCGGGCCACCTCCGCGTTGTACGCGGGGTCCGCGCCGCGCAGCGCCTCGATGGGGGCGAGGGCGATGCCGACGTCGCGCGGGTCGAAGGAGAAGCGCTCGACCTCGCCGTCGCGCACCCGCCAGACCGTCGAGGTCGTGGTGATGGTCAGCTCGTCGAGGCCGTCGTCGCCGCGGAAGACCAGCGAGGAGTTGCCGCGGCGTGCCAGGACGCCGGCGATCAGGCCGGCCATGCGCGGGTCGAAGCAGCCGACCGCGTTCGCGCCGACCCGGGCCGGGTTGGTGAGCGGGCCGAGCAGGTTGAAGAAGGTCGGGATGCGCAGATCCCCGCGCGCCGTCGCCGCGTGGCGCATGGAGGGGTGGAAGACGGGGGCCGGGCAGTAGGTGATGCCCGTCTCGACGGCGACCTCCGCGACCCGACGCGGCGTCAGCGCCAGGTTGACGCCGAGCTTCTCCAGCACGTCGGTCGCGCCGCTCGCGCTGGACGCCGCACGGTTGCCGTGCTTGGCGATCCGCGCGCCCGCGCCCGCCGCGACGATCGCGGACATGGTGGAGATGTTGACGGTCTTGGCGCGGTCGCCTCCGGTGCCGACGATGTCCACCGCCGGACCGGGGACCTCGATCACCGTCGCGTGCGCGTACATCGCGTCGACCAGGCCGGAGACCTCCTCGACCGTCTCGCCCTTGGCCCGCATGGCGACCATGAAGCCGGCCACCTGGGCGGGGGTCGCCTCGCCGGAGAAGATCTGGTCCATCGCCCAGGCGGTGTCGTCCGCCGTCAGGTTCTCACCGGAGAGCAGCGGCATCAGGACGTCCGGCCAGGTGCGCACCCGCGCGGGGTCGTCGCCGCCGAACGCAGGAGTGGAGTGCACCATGACTGTCGCCTCTCGAAGGCCGGGGTCGATCAAGACGACCCCAGCCTATCGAGCGGGACAGGGGGGAGGACGACACATCTCACGCCGCAAGATTTCTCAGGCGGCCGGATCCTTGGGGCAGCCGGACCCTCAGGCGGCCAGGCCCGCGCGTCCGCGCAGCAGCGCGGTGGCCGCGCCGACGAGGGCGACCGGGTCGATCGGGGCGGGGACCGCCGCGTCGGCGTGGCTCCACGTGGCGAGCCAGGAGTCCTGGGGGCGGCCGATCAGCACCAGCACCGGCGGGCACTGGTAGATCTCCTCCTTGAGCTGGCGGGTCAGACCCATGCCGCCCAGCGGCACCGCCTCGCCGTCCAGCACCAGCAGGTCGATCCGGCGGGAGCCCTTCTCGTACTCGTCCAAGGCCCGGACCACGGCCGGGGCCGTCGCGCACTCCAGGTAGGCGAGCTCCGGCAGCTCCGCGTCCGGCCGCTTGCCCAGGGCCAGGCGGACCTGCTCCCGGGTGTTGCGGTCGTCGCTGTAGACAAGGATGTTCAGTGCCATCGCTCGTACGCTCCCTTGAGGGACGGTGCTCGCCCGGATATGAGACGTGGACCACTGCGCGGTGCTCGGTTCGGATGCTACTCGCGTCCCGCGCGCCACAACACCGGGTGAACGACGATCTCTGATAGGAAGGTCCGGACAGCGGCACCTGCTTCACCACTTCGGGCGACACCGGGTCGCCCGGCGGTGTGGCGCGCCCGCTCCGACCTGGCCGGACGCGGCGTCGGAGGGTACGTCACACCCCAGACACACCGAGGAAGACCCCCCGGCGTTAGTGCGGAATAAGGGACCGACATAATGTCGGTCGTGGCGACAGCAACTGCAGTAGAAACCGGGCACGCGCACGGTTCGGTCAACCGGCCGAACCTCACCAGCGTCGGAACCATCGTCTGGCTGAGTTCCGAGCTGATGTTCTTCGCGGCCCTCTTCGCGATGTACTTCACGCTTCGTTCGGTGACGGGTACCGCCTTCTGGCACTCGCAGAACGACGCGCTGAACGTTCCCTTCTCCTCCGTGAACACCACGATCCTGGTGCTCTCCTCGTTCACCTGCCAGATGGGTGTCTTCGCCGCCGAGCGCGGCGACGTGAAGAAGCTCCGGGCCTGGTTCATCGTGACCTTCATCATGGGCGCGATGTTCATCGGCGGTCAGATCTACGAGTACACGGAGCTGGTGAAGCACGACGGCCTCTCGCTGTCGTCCTCGCCCTACGGCTCGGTGTTCTACCTCACCACCGGCTTCCACGGGATGCACGTGACGGGTGGTCTGATCGCGTTCCTGCTGGTCCTCGGCCGGACCTACGCGGCCAAGAGGTTCACTCACGAGCAGGCGACCGCGGCGATCGTCGTGTCCTACTACTGGCACTTCGTCGACGTGGTCTGGATCGGCCTCTTCGCGACCATCTATCTGATCAAGTAGCAGGGTCGGACCGTCAGGGACGGTCTACCGGACTCTCCAGACGCTCCAGATCCTCACACCGGGGTTTATTCCGTGAAAAAGCTCTCCGCACGACGGCGCCACCCGCTGGCAGCGCTCGTCGTCCTCATCTTCGCCCTGGCGCTCACCGGGGGGCTGTGGGCGGCGCTCGCGCCGACCAGCAGCGCCTCGGCCGATGCCAGCCAGTCCCTCCAGGTCGAGGAGGGCAAGCGGCTGTTCCAGGTCGGCTGTGCCAGCTGCCACGGTCTGAACGGCGAAGGCACCAACCTCGGCCCGTCCCTGGTGGGCGTCGGCTCCGCGGCCGTCGACTTCCAGGTCGGCACGGGCCGCATGCCCGCGCAGCAGCCCGGCGCGCAGGTCCCGAGCAAGAAGGTCATCTACAACCAGGCCCAGATCGACCAGATGGCGGCCTTTGTCGCCACGCTCGGCGCCGGCCCGGTCATCCCGACCCAGGACCAGTACTCCGGCGGAAACGTCGCCGCGGGTGGCGAGCTCTTCCGCACCAACTGCGCGCAGTGCCACAACTTCGCCGGCGCCGGCGGCGCCCTCAGCGAGGGCAAGTACGCGCCGAGCCTCGCTGGCGTCAGCGCCAAGCACATCTACGAGGCCATGCTGACCGGCCCGCAGAACATGCCGTCCTTCCCCAACTCCACCATGCCGGAGCAGCAGAAGAAGGACATCATCGCTTACGTCCAGCACGCGACGAACAGCGACACCAACCCGAGCTACGGCGGTATGACCCTGGGCGCGATCGGCCCGGTCTCCGAGGGTCTCTTCGGGTGGATCTTCGCGCTGGGCGCCCTGATCGGCACCGCGATCTGGATCGCCGCCCGCACCCCCAAGGCCAAGAAGTCATGACGAGCCAGGACAACATGTCTGAAGAACACCTGCCGGAGGCCACGCACGGCCACGGGGGCGGACCCGTCGTCAGCAAGGACGGATACTTCGCCGACCCGGGCCTGCCGCCCCACGAGCACCGCCGTACCGACATCGACGAGAAGGCCGCCCGCCGTGCGGAGCGCCAGGTCGCGACGTGGTTCCTGCTGTCGATGCTGGCGACTGTCGGCTTCATCGCCAGCTACGTCATCTTCAAGCCGGGACCGACGCACCACGTCTACGTCTGGCCGGTCGGCGACGTCTCCCCGCTGAACTTCGCGCTCGGCGTCACCCTCGGCATCTCGCTCTTCGCCATCGGCGCGGGCGCGGTCCACTGGGCCCGCACGCTGATGTCGGACGAGGAGCACATCGCCGAGCGTCACCCGATCGAGTCGACCCCCGAGGTCCGCGAGCAGGTCTTCGCCGACTTCCGCCAGGGCACCAAGGAGTCGGGCTTCGGCCGTCGCAAGCTGATCCGCAACACGATGATCGGCGCCATGGCGATGGTCCCGCTCTCCGCGGTCGTGCTCTTCCGCGACCTCGGTCCGCTGCCGGAGAAGAAGCTGGACACGACCGGCTGGAAGGCCGGCATGCTCCTGAAGAACATGAACACCGGTGAGCCCATCAAGGCCTCCGATGTGGAGGTCGGTTCGCTGACCTTCGCGATGCCGCAGGACCTGTCCGAGGACGACGAGGACTTCCAGGTCCGCATCGCCAAGGACGCGCTCATGCTGGTCCGTCTGCAGCCGGGCGACATCAAGGACAAGAGCTCGGCCGCCTGGGGCTACGAGGGCGTGCTCGCGTTCTCGAAGATCTGCACCCATGTCGGTTGCCCGATCAGCCTGTACGAGCAGCAGACGCACCACGTCCTCTGCCCGTGCCACCAGTCGACCTTCGACCTGTCCGACGGCGCCCGCGTCATCTTCGGCCCGGCCGGTCACCCGCTGCCGCAGCTGCAGATCGGCGTTGACGCGACCGGCAACCTCGAGGCCCTCAACGGCTTCACTGTTCCCGTCGGCCCCGGCTTCTGGGAGCGCAGCGAATGAGCACTCACGCATACGACGACTCCCACGAGGAGCAGATCGGCCACAGCGAGGCCGGCGTCGAGCAGAAGCACCTGGGTGAGAAGTCCGCCGACTGGGTGGACGGTCGCCTGGGCATCTACAGCCTGGCCAAGGCCAACCTCCGGAAGATCTTCCCGGACCACTGGTCGTTCATGCTGGGCGAGATCTGCCTCTACAGCTTCATCATCATCATCCTGACCGGCGTCTACCTGACGCTGTTCTTCCAGCCCAGCATGGGCGAGGTCGTCTACCACGGCTCCTACACGCCGCTCCAGGGCATCAAGATGTCCGAGGCGTACGAGTCGGCGCTGAACATCAGCTTCGACGTCCGTGGCGGCCTGCTGATCCGTCAGATCCACCACTGGGCGGCGATCGTCTTCGTCGCGGCCATGCTGGTGCACATGATGCGCGTCTTCTTCACGGGCGCGTTCCGCAAGCCGCGTGAGATCAACTGGCTGTTCGGCTTCCTGCTGCTGTTCCTGGGCATGTTCGACGGCTTCATGGGCTACTCCCTCCCGGACGACCTGCTGTCCGGTACGGGTATCCGCTTCATGGAGGGCGCGATCCTGTCGGTGCCGCTGGTCGGCACCTACCTGCAGATGTTCCTGTACGGGGGTCAGTTCCCGGGCAACGACATCATCCCGCGCTTCTTCACGATCCACGTGCTGCTGATCCCGGGCATCATGCTGGGCCTGCTGGTGGCCCACCTGATCCTGGTCTTCTACCACAAGCACACGCAGTTCGCGGGCCCCGGCCGCACCGAGAAGAACGTCGTCGGCATGCCGCTGATGCCGGTCTACATGGCCAAGGCCGGTGGCTTCTTCTTCCTGGTCTTCGGCGTCATCGCCTTCGTCTCGGCGATCGCCTCGGTCAACCCGATCTGGGCGTACGGCCCCTACCGCCCCGACCAGGTGTCCACGGACGCCCAGCCGGACTGGTACATGGGCTTCTCCGAGGGCCTGATCCGCATCATGCCGGGTTGGGAGATCCGCGCCTGGGGTCACACCCTGGAGCTGGGCGTCTTCATCCCGCTGGTGGTCTTCGGCCTGATGTTCGTCGTCATCGCGATCTACCCCTTCCTGGAGGGCTGGATCACCGGTGACAAGCGCGAGCACCACATCCTCGACCGCCCGCGCAACGCCCCGGTCCGTACCGGCCTCGGCGTCGCCTGGATCGCCGAGTACCTGATCCTGCTCGTCGGTGGTGGCAACGACCTGTTCGCCACGCACCTGCACATGTCGATCGACGCGATCACCTGGACCTGCCGCATCCTGTTCTTCGTCGGCCCGGTCGTCGCCTTCATGGTGACCAAGCGTTGGTGCATGGGCCTGCAGCGCAAGGACAAGGACAAGATCCTGCACGGTCGCGAGACCGGCACGATCAAGCGCCTGCCGCACGGCGAGTTCATCGAGGTGCACGCGCAGCTGCCGCAGGAGGAGCTGTACCGCCTCACCGCGCACGAGCAGCAGGCCCCGGCCCAGCTGCCGCCGGCGGTCGACGAGAACGGCGTCAAGCGCAAGGTCGGCGCCGTGGCCAAGCTCCGCGCGAAGCTCTCCGCCGGCTACTTCGGCCCGCAGAGCCAGATCGCGAAGCCGACGGCCGAGGAGCACGCCGAGATCACCGCCGGTCACGGCCACCACTGATCCGGGGACCGATCCTCTGCTGATCCGACTGCAGTAACGCCGCCGCCACAGCGGTAGAGGCCCCCTCCCGAGCGGGAGGGGGCCTCGTGCGTTCCCGGTGCGTTCGGACCTGGTGCGTTCAGTCCTCGCGGGTGCGGCCGCCCGGGAGGCTCAGCAGCAGGTACAGCACCAGCGCTGAGCCGAGGCCGACGGCCCAGCCGTAGTCGGCCAGCGGCTTCAGGGGCGGGATCAGGCCGTCGACGGGGAACGGCCCCTGCTTCACGCCGTCGCTGACGGTCGAGTAGGAGCCGCCGACGGCCAGCAGGCCGCCGACGAGGAAGGCGAGCACCGCGCGCAGGTTCCAGCCGCCCGTGTACCAGTAGCGGCCGCCCTTGCGATACAGGTCGGCCAGGAGCAGCCGGGTGCGGCGCAGCAGCCAGTAGTCGGCGATGAGGATGCCCGCGACCGTGCCGAGCAGGCCGCCGACCACGCCCAGCCAGGTGTAGATGTACACGTGCGGGTTGGCGATCAGCTTCCACGGCATGATGACGATCCCGACCACGCCCGTGATCAGCGCCCCGGTGCGGAAGCTGATGTACTTCGGCAGCAGGTTGGACAGGTCGTAGGCGGGCGAGACGACGTTGGCGGCGATGTTCACCGACAGGGTCGCCACCATGACGATCAGCAGCGCGAACAGCGCGCCCGCGACGTTGCTCATCCTGGCGCTCAGCGCGATCGGGTCCCAGATCGGCGCCCCGTAGACGGCCTGCGAGCCGGAGGTCACCAGCACCGACAGCACGGCGAAGAGCGTCATCGTCGTCGGCAGTCCGAGGGTCTGACCCCACAGCTGCGCCTTCTGGCTGCCGCCGAAGCGGGTGAAGTCGGGAATGTTGAGGGAGAGCGTCGACCAGAAGCCGATCATGCCCATCAGCGCGGGGAAGAAGACCTTCCAGAAGTCGCTCCCCCAGCCCAGCTTGGAGGGCTGGTCCAGCAGCGGACCCAGGCCGCCGGCCTTGTTCGCCATGAAGCCGAGCAGCGCCAGGGCGCCGACGATGACCAACGGCGCGGCCCAGTTCTCCACCCGCCGCAGCGTCTCCATGCCCCGGGTGATGACGGCGATCTCGATCAGCCAGAAGAGCAGGAAGGAGAGCCACTGCGTCCACGGCGTTCCCGCGATCTCACCGGCCGTCAGCCAGCCGTGGCCCAGCACCTTCCCGGCCAGCAGGTAGATGCCCTCGCCGCCGATCCAGGTCTGGATGCCGAACCAGCAGCAGGCCACCGCGGCCCGCACCAGGGCGGGCAGGTTCGCGCCGCGCAGCCCGAAGGAGGCGCGGGCGAAGACCGGGAACGGGATGCCGTACTTGGTACCCGCGTGCCCGGTCAGCAGCATGGGCCCGAGCACGATCAGGTTGGCCAGCGCGATGGTCAGCACGGCCTGCTTCCAGTCCATGCCGAGCGCCACCAGCCCGGAGGCCAGGGTCCACGAGGGGATGCAGTGGGCCATGCCGACCCACAGCGCCAGGTAGTTGTACGTGCGCCAGGTGCGGCGCTCGACGGGGACGGGGGCCAGGTCGCCGTTGGCGAACCGCGGATCGTCGAGGACCACGCCCGGCGCCAGCGCCACCCGGCCGTCCGGATGGGTCTGCTGCAGCGTGGAGGGATCGGTCAGGGCTCTCTCGGTCGAGGACAACGGACGCCACCTCGCTTCGCGAAGGCTGACAACCGACCGGAATCGGCCGGAAACCGTCAGTAGAGCAGAGACCGATCTTCGCGCATAGACCGCGTCAGCTCCGTTCGTGCACGGCCTCCAGATGGGCGCCGATCCGACCCAGGAACTCCTCCCAGCGTGCCACGAACTCGGGATCGTGCGGGGAGAGACCCGTCGCCATCCGGGTGACCTGCGGCAGCAGCGTCGGATAGCTGGCCAGGCCGAAGCACATCAGCCGGAACAGCGCCGGGTCCACCTCCGGGTCGAGGCGCCCGGCGGCCTGCCGGCGGGCGATCTCGGCGATCTGCGCCAGGATGACGGGCGTGCGCTCCTCCTCGTGCGGGATCGGTCGGTCGCCGTAGGCGAGCGCCTCGCGCTGCAGGTAGGCGAGCCACGCCGCGTCGGCGTCCTCCTGGTGGCGGTAGTGGAACGCGAGGAACTCCCCGAACGGCTCCGGCGCCTGCCCCGCCCGGTCCAGCCGCTGGCCGCGGACCCGCGTCAGCAGCTCGTTGAAGAGCTGGTCCCCCACCCGGCCGCCGGTGGCCAGGAACATCGACCAGGCGAAGCCGCCCGCCCAGCCCGGCAGCCGCTCGACGAGGGCGTTCGCGGGCTGCCCCGGCGCCTGCGGCATCCGGTACACCAGGAACGCGGCCGCCAGCAGCAGCACTGCGCTGAGCGGCATCAGCTCGCCGAACGCGGTGGCGTAGGCCGCGCCGTGGGCCGCCTGGCCGACCAGGGTGAAGTAGGTCAGCCCGAACAGGGCCACGCCGAGCACGTTGCCCGTCTGCATCGAGGTGGTGACCACGCCGGAGGCGCCGCCCGCGTCCTGCGGCGGCACGCTGGAGAGGATCGTGCCGACCAGCGGGCTCATGCCGAGGCCCTGCCCGATGCCGGTCAGCAGCATGGTCGGCGCCAGCGCCCAGACTCCCAGTGAACCGCCGCCCGACAGTGAGGTGCCTGCGGCGGCCGCCGTGGCGGCCGTGCCGAGCAGGCCGAAGGCAGCCAGCACGTAGCCGATCGCGAGCACGTGCCGGCCGAGCACCGGCACCAGCCGGGGCGCGAGCAGCGAGGTGCAGAAGAAGCCGACGGCGCTCGGGGTGTAGACGAGCGCGGACTTCAAGGGCGAGAAGTCCAGCCCGGTCTGCAGGTAGACGGCGAGAGTGAACAGGAAGCCCGCATAGGACAGCTGGAACAGCACCGCGATCGGCACGCCACTGGCGAACCCCTTGTTGCGGAACAGGTCGAGCCGCACCAGCGGCTGGCCCCCGCGGGCCGCCACCGCCTTCTCGAAGCGCAGGAACGCCCAGCCCACCGGCAGCGCCGCGACGAGCATCAGCACCAGCCACAGCGGCCAGCCCTGGTCCCGGCCCAGCAGCAGCGGGACCGAGAGCAGCAGCAGGAACATCGTCACCAGGCCCGCGCCGCCGAGGTCCAGCCGGGTCCGGCTCTCGTCACGGTCGTCCGGCAGCCACACCAGCGCGGCCACCGCCGCCACGATGCCGACCGGCACGTTGACCAGGAACACCGGGCGCCAGGTCCAGCCGAACAGGTCCATCGCCAGCAGCGCGCCGCCGATCAGCTGCCCGGCGATGGCGGCGATGCCGATCACCGCGCCGAAGGCGCCGAGCGCGCGGCCCCGGGCCTCGCCCTGGTAGCTGGTCTGGATGATGGCCAGCACCTGCGGGTAGAGCATCGCGCCGCCCACGCCCTGCAGCACCCGCGCGACCACCAGCACCGCGATGTCCGGGGCCGCCCCGCACAGCGCCGAGGCGGCGGTGAACACGAGAAGGCCCGCGACGAACATCCGCTTGCGCCCGAGGATGTCCCCGAGCCGCCCACCGGTCACCAGCAGCGAGGCGTAGGCGATGGTGTACGCGGACACCACCAGCTCCACCGCGCCGAATCCGGCGTTCAGGCCGGAGCGTATGGACGGGATCGCCACGTTGACGATCGCCACGTCCAGGATTGCCATGAACGTGCCGACCAGCACGATCGGCAGAACGAACCTCTGACCAGCTGCGCGCGCCACGCGCCCTCCCCCAAGATCACGTCAAAGCCCCTATTCTGAAGGGGACTTGGACGTGTTGGCGAGAGGTTTTCAGGCGCTGGGCCGCAGGTACCCGGCGCTGGCCGTGACGCCTGTCCCGGAGATGCCCGCGCCCGCGCCGCCGGACACCGCAGCGGGGTCGGCCGGCCGCGTGGTCACCGTCCGGCCGAGCGCGCTGCCCTTCTGCCAGTCGGACCAGCTCATGTTCCAGTCGCCGAAGCCGTTGCCGAACGGCTCCATCGTGTGGCCGAGGCTGTGCACCACCTGGACCAGGTCGCCGCGCCGGAAGGTGCTGTAGAACCACTCCGCGCTGGCGGTGCTCATGCCGGTGCAGCCGTGGCTGACGTTGGAGACGCCCTGCGAGCCGACCGACCACGGCGCGGCGTGCACGTACTCGCCGCTCCAGGTCACCCGGGTGGCCCAGTAGACGTCGAGGGCGTAGGCGTTGGAACTGCCCGCGGCGATGCCGACGGTGGAGGAGTTCATGAAGACCTCCTGCTGCTGCTCCAGCACCACCTTGATGCCGTTGCGGGTGGAGAAGCCGGGCTTGCCGGTGGTGATCGGGATGGAGCGGATCTCCTGACCGTTGCGGTAGACGGTCATGTAGTCGCTGCCCGCGTCGGTCAGGGCGAGCATCCGGTCTCCGGTCCGGAAGGCGATAGCGGTCGGCGCGCCGCCGTAGAGGCCGTTCTGCACCTTGGCGCCGCCGAGGTCGAAGGAGGCCTGGACCACGGCGTGCACCGGCCAGTAGTCCTTGGGCCGGAAGTGCAGCGTCTTGTCGTCCACCCAGTACCAGCCACCGGTGACGGACGGCGTGGAGCGGACCGTCAGGGCGCTCTCCACGACCTTCCGGGCGGCCGGGTCGTGGACGGGCTGGCTCAGCGCGACCGTGATCGGCTCGCCGACGCCGTAGAGGGCCTTGTCGCCGGGGGTCATGGCGGCGGTGAGGGTCGCACTCGCCGCGAGGGTCGTGAAGCTCTTCTGGACCCCGCCACGGCCGTCCCCGTCGCCGTTCGCGGCCTGGACCTTGACGGTGTAGTGGGTGCCCGCCGCGAGCGGGCCGGTGGAGCGCCAGGAGCGGCCGTCCGCGGCCAGCCGCCCGGCCACCTGGCGGCCCGTGTCCGAGACGACGGTGACGTCGGTGAGGCGGCCGCCGTCCTTCGCGGTGACCACGACGGGCAGCGAGGGGTCCACCTTCCCGCCTCCGGACGGGGAGACCTGCACCAGCCCGCTCGCGTCGACCTGCTGCTCGGGGCCGACGTCCCTGCCGCTGCAGGCGGCCAGCGCCAGAGGACCGGCCGTCAGAACCACGCCGGCGATGATATTGCGAGCCCACACCGTGCTACCCGGCTTCATGTGCCGTCACGCCCTCTCCTGAGGTGGCCGACGCCGCGCGATCCGACGCCTCGTCACATCGTAGGAAAGTCGTACTTATCCCACCTGCTCAGTCACCCGGGCGAGTGAGACGGCCCGCTGGTCCGGCGTGTCGGGTATGCCGAAGGGCCGGGCTCGCGCACCGAAAGGTGCGCGAGCCCGGCCCTCGGACGGTCCGGATCAGCCGCAGGTCACTGCGTCTGGCTCTCGCCGCGGTAGTACTCGAAGGTCCAGCCCCAGAGGCCGATGAGGATCACCGGAGCGGCGAACATCAGCAGCCACCAGCCGAAGATGACGCCCATGAAGCCGAGGGCCCCGCCGAGGCCGAGGGCCAGCGGCTGCCAGCTGAACGGGCTGAAGAAGCCCTGCACACCGGCGTCGTCCGAGACCTCCGCCTGCGGGTTGTCGCCCGCGCCCGTGTCCACGCGACGAGCGGTGAACAGCAGGTAGAAGGCGATGAACGACCCCAGGCCGAAGGCCAGGAAGAGGCACGTGGTGCCCGTCGGGTCCTTGGACCACAGGCCGTACCAGATGGCCATGCCCAGGACGAAGACCGCGAAGCCGGCGAAGATCTTGCCTTGCTCCTTCATCGGTCACCCGCCTCCTTCTTCTCCAGTGCGGCCTGCAGGTGGGCCGGCACCTCGCCGTGGTTCTCCAGGTAGTCGCGCGCCGCGATCTCCGGGTGGTGCAGGTCGAACGCCGGGGATTCGGAGCGGATGCGCGGCAGCGTGAGGAAGTTGTGCCGCGGGGGCGGGCAGGAGGTCGCCCACTCGAGCGAGCGGCCGTAGCCCCAGGGGTCGTCGACCGTGACCTTCTCGCCGTACTTGGCGGTCTTCCACACGTTGTAGAGGAACGGCAGGATCGAGGCGGCCAGGACGAACGAGCCGATGGTCGAGATCAGGTTCAGCGTGGTGAAGCCGTCGCTGGGCAGGTACGTCGCGTAACGACGCGGCATGCCCTCCGCGCCCAGCCAGTGCTGCACCAGGAAGGTGGTGTGGAAGCCGACGAACAGCATCCAGAAGCAGATCTTGCCGAGCTTCTCGTCCAGCATCTTGCCGGTCATCTTGGGCCACCAGAAGTGGAAGCCCGCGAACATCGCGAACACGACGGTGCCGAAGACCACGTAGTGGAAGTGGGCCACGACGAAGTACGAGTCCGAGACGTGGAAGTCGATCGGCGGGGAGGCGAGCAGAACGCCCGTCAGACCACCGAAGACGAAGGTGGACCAGGAAGCCGAGCTCCACAGCATCGGCGTCTCGAAGCTGAGCGAGCCCCGCCACATGGTGCCGATCCAGTTGAAGAACTTGACGCCGGTCGGAACGGCGATCAGGAACGTCATGAAGGAGAAGAACGGCAGCAGGACGGCGCCGGTGACGTACATGTGGTGCGCCCACACCGTCACGGACAGACCGGCGATCGCGATGGTGGCCGCGATCAGCGAGGAGTAGCCGAACATCGGCTTGCGCGAGAAGACCGGCACGACCTCGGAGATGATCCCGAAGAACGGCAGCGCGATGATGTACACCTCGGGGTGACCGAAGAACCAGAACAGGTGCTGCCACAGGATGGCGCCACCGTTGGACGGGTCGAAGACGTGCGCACCGAACTTGCGGTCGGCCTCGAGCGCCAGCAGCGCAGCGGCCAGGACCGGGAAGGCCAGCAGGACCAGCACCGCGGTCAGCAGGACGTTCCACACGAAGATCGGCATCCGGAACATGGTCATGCCCGGGGCACGCATGCACAGGATGGTGGTGATGAAGTTCACCGAGCCGAGGATGGTGCCGAAGCCCGAGAGGGCCAGACCCATGATCCACATGTCGCCGCCGACACCGGGGCTGTGGATCGCGTCCGAGAGCGGCGCGTAGGCGAACCAGCCGAAGTCGGCCGCACCCTGCGGGGTGAGGAAGCCGCCGACGGCGATCAGCGAGCCGAACAGGTACAGCCAGTAGGCGAACATGTTCAGACGCGGGAACGCCACGTCGGGGGCGCCGATCTGGAGCGGCATGATCCAGTTCGTGAAGCCGGCGAAGAGCGGCGTCGCGAACATCAGCAGCATGATCGTGCCGTGCATCGTGAACGCCTGGTTGAACTGCTCGTTCGTCAGGACGCCCGCGTTCGGCTGCGCCAGCTGCGCACGCATGGTCAGTGCCAGGATGCCGCCGACGAGGAAGAAGGCGAACGACGTGACCAGGTACAGGGTGCCGATGGTCTTGTGGTCGGTCGTCGTCATCCACTTGATGATCGACGTGCCGGCCTTCGTCTCCTTGGCCGGTCGGGCCGCGGTGGCAGTTCCCCCGCTGAGCCCATGGGGTTCATTGAGGATGGTCATTTCTGGAGGTTCCCCGCTCCCGTGGTAACGATGCCGGACGGGACGTTGCCCGACTGGCCCTTGGCCCTAAGCGCGAGCAGGTGGGCCTGGTACTGCGCCGGGGTGACCACCTTGACGTTGAACAGCATCTGCGAGTGGTCGACGCCGCACAGCTCGGTGCACTTCCCGCGGAAGGTGCCCAGCGCGGTCGGGGTGACCTCGAAGTGGTTCACCACACCCGGGATGACGTCCATCTTCATGAGGAAGTCGATCGGCCAGAAGCCGTGGATGACGTCACGCGACGTCAGGTCGAACTCGGTGGTCACACCCTGCGGCAGCCACAGCGTGGGCTCCTCGGTCGGGGTGCCGATGTCGTAGGCACCGGGACCGTTCACGTTCGCCGCGGTCTGGTCGTGCGGGTTGACCTGGTAGTCGTAGTTGAACGCCCAGCTCCACTGGAAGCCGACCACGTTGATGTGGTTGGTCGCGTCGCTGGTCTTGAGCAGGTAGTTCTCGTCACGCGCGGTGTAGAAGAAGAACACCGACACCATGATCAGCGGAACCACCGTGAACAGGGCCTCGAGCGGCATGTTGTAGCGGAACTGCGGCGGCACCTCGACCTTGGTGCGGCTGCGCCGGTAGAACACGACGGCCCACAGGATCAGTCCCCAGACGAGCGCCCCGACCGCCAGTGCGGCGATCCAGGAGCCCTGCCACAGGAACAGGACCGTGCGGCCCTGAACGTCCCGGGGGGTGGGCAGGCCGAGGCGGGGCAGGTCGTTCGACGAGCAGCCTGTGGCGGTGGCAAGGACGAGGCCCAGCGTCAGCGCTGAAAGCAGCTTCCGCCGCATCGAGCGCCGCGGCGAGCGGTCGGAGCCGTTGGGACTCACGTAGCGCCTTCCCGAAGTCTCGCCCGCTCACCAGCCGACCGGAGCGCCGGAGAGCTCTCCGGGATTCCCAGTGGCATGGTCACGGGCAGGGTTTGGATGTTTATGCGGCCCAAACCCTACTCCAGCCCGATCGACGGTTCGCGGGCAGGTCCCACTAACGCGCCGATCATCACCCCGCACTGCCCCCGTTCGGGCGATTTCGCAGGTCAGGCGGGGTACGCGCGGACTCCCCCGGGTGATCGCGACACGCCGGTCGGGCGGCCGGGGGGCCGCCTCCTGACGCCGCATGAGGACGTCATAGGATCAGGGGGCAGGCGGCACCGGCTGACATGCTGCCACCTGCGTGCTCGTTACCGTGGGACCGTGCCGAATTTCGACGTCGCGTCCACCGTTCCGATGCATCCGCTGGCCAGACAGGCCCTGCTGGCCGCGCTCGACGAGGGCTGGGCGGACCCGGCACGGCTCTACCGCGAGGCGCGCCAGGCCCGACTGCTGCTGGACTCGGCCCGCGAGAGCGTCGCCGCCGACCTCGGCGTCCGCGCCGACGAGCTGAGTTTCACCGCGTCAGGTACGCAGGCGAACCATCTCGCCGTCCTCGGGCTGCTCGCCGGAAATCACCGGAAAGGGCGTCATCTCGTCCATTCCGCCGTCGAACACTCCTCCGTGCTGCACGCCGCCGAGCGATTCGAGGCGGACGGCGGTGCGGTGACGACGGCACCCGTCGACTCCTTCGGCCGGGTCCTGCTCGACGCCTTCGCGACGGCGCTGCGCTCCCCCGGGACGGCCCTCGCCTGCCTCCAGTCGGCCAACCACGAGGTCGGCACCGTCCAGCCGGTGGCCGAGGCCGCGGAGCTGGCCGCCGAGGCCCACGTCCCGCTCTTCGTGGACGCCGCGCAGTCCGTCGCCTGGGGCCGGGTCGAGGGCGCCTGGTCGGCACTGGCCGCCTCCGCGCACAAGTGGGGCGGCCCGGCCGGCGTCGGCGTCCTGGCGGTCCGCAAGGGCGTCCGCTACCGCTCGCCGCTCCCCGCGGACGAGCGCGAGGGCGGCCGCGTCCCCGGCTACGTCAACGTCCCCGCGATCGTCGCCGCAGCGGTCGCGCTGCGCGCCGCCCGCCAGGAGGCGGCGGAGGCGGACGCGCGGCTGCGCGCCCTGGTGCGGCTCCTGCACGAGCGCGTCCCCGCGCTGGTTCCCGACGTCTCGGTGCTGGGCGACCCGGCCCTCTCGGACCCCGCACGGCGACTGCCGCACCTGCTGACCTTCTCCTGCCTCTACGTCGACGGCGAGTCCCTGCTGGGCGCCCTCGACCGGGCCGGCTTCGCCGTCTCCTCCGGCTCCTCCTGCACCTCCAGCACCCTGACCCCGAGCCACGTCCTCGCCGCGATGGGCGCGTTGACCGAGGGCAACATCCGCGTCTCGCTCGACCGCGGGGCGACCGCGTCGCAGGTGGAGGAGTTCCTCGCGGTCCTGCCCCCGGCTGTCGCCGACGTCCGCGCCCACCTGACGCCGACGGCGCCGCGGAGCGCCGCGCAGGGGGCCATCGTGGTGGACGTCCTGGGACAGATGTGCCCGGTGCCGGTCATCGAGCTGGCGAAGGCCTTCGAAGGGGTCCCGATGGGCGGCCTCGTCGCGGTCCTGTCGGACGACGAGGTGGCGGCGATCGACGTCCCGGCCTGGTGCCACCTGCAGAACCAGTCGTACGAGGGCACGGCCCCGGCGAGTGAGTACCTCGCGGGCGCGGAGGGCACGGCGTACCTGGTTCGCAGACTCAGCTAGGTGCACGGCCAGGGGGCGCGGAGCTCTGCCGACATGCGGCTCCTCCCCCAGCCGTGGGCCGGGAGGTGCCCCCCGCGTGGGCGCGACAAGCCACTGACATGCGGATGGTCCGGGGCCCCCAGGGCCATCCGCACAGGGTGGTTTCTCGCGCCCCTGAAGACGGCTACGCCATCTTGCTGCGGATCTCCGCCGCCGCGTCCTCGCCGTAGGCGACGGCGAAGCGGTCGAGGAAGTGGCCGTGGCGCAGCTGGTACTCCTGGGTGCCGACGGTCTCGATGACCAGGGTCGCCAGCATCGCGCCCGTCTGGGCCGCGCGCTCCAGCGACACGCCCCAGGTCAGGCCCGCCATGAAGCCGGCGCGGAAGGCGTCGCCGACGCCCGTCGGGTCGAGCTTGGCCGTCTCCGCGGGGCAGGAGACGAAGATGGTCGGCTCGCCCTTGCGGTCGATGCGGGCGCCCTTCGCGCCCAGCGTGGTGACGCGGACGCCGACGCGGTCCAGGAACTCGTCCTCGGACCAGCCGGTCTTCGACTCGATCAGGGCCTTCTCGTACTCGTTGGAGAACAGGTACGCCGCGCCGTCCACCAGGGTGCGGATCGACTCGCCGTCCAGGCGGGCCAGTTGCTGGGAGGGGTCGGCCGCGAAGGCGTAACCGCGGGCGCGGCACTCCTCGGTGTGGCGGACCATCGCCTCCGGGTCGTCGGCGCCGATCAGGACCAGGTCCAGGCCGCCGACACGGTCCGCGACCGGCCGCAGCTCGATGTTGCGGGCCTCGCTCATCGCCCCGGTGTAGAAGGAGGCGATCTGGTTGTGGTCCTGGTCGGTGGTGCAGACGAAGCGCGCGGTGTGGCGGGTCTCCGAGATGTGCACCGAGGCGGTGTCGACGCCGTGGCGGTCCAGCCACGAGCGGTACTCGGAGAAGTCCGCGCCGGCCGCACCGACCAGCACCGGGCGCAGGCCGAGCACTCCCATGCCGAAGCAGATGTTGGGCGCGACGCCGCCACGGCGGACGTCCAGGGTGTCGACGAGGAAGGAGAGCGAGACCGTGTGGAGCTGGTCGGCGACGAACTGCTCGGCGAAGCGGCCGGGGAAGGTCATCAGGTGGTCGGTGGCGATGGAGCCGGTGACAGCGATACGCACGGCGGCGTGCTCCTCGAAGGACGGGGGCGAGACGACGTTCTACGGTACCGGCCCCGAACCCGCAGGACACGTGCGCGTTACCGCCCCGTAGGGCTGGAAGGGCGACCCACCGGGGCCTAATGTCGATCGTGAGACGCCGGTCACAGCGTGCACGGAGCAGCGGCGGCCCGGCGTGAGGAGGCCCCGAGATGATGCCCGAGCGGAACCCGGTCCACATTCCCGCGTACCTGCGCGGCGACGCGGACGCGGACACGTTGGCGGGTCTGGTGGAACGCGGGCGCAGACTGGGCCGCTTCTGGCCGCAGCTGGCCGTCGAGCCCCCCGAGCGCTCCGAGCCGCTGCGGCGCAGCCCCTCGTTCCGGATCGGCGCTCGTGAGGCGCGCATCTTCGGCGGTCTGCCGGAGTAGCGCGGCCCACCCAGGCCTCCGCGCACCGCCGCGCGAAAAACGAGGGGAACCGGTTCCGCACCTCCCACGTCCCATGCACGCATCGCAAGGGACAGACCAGGAGGCCTCACCGTGCACACCCATCGTCGCTCCCGCTCCCGCGTTCTCGGCGCGCTGGCCGTGCTGGTGGCAGGCGCCGCCGGCCTGACCGGCTGCGCCTCGAGCACGACCGCCGGCTCCGGCCCCGCGAGCGCGGTGAGCGGTTCGCCGTCCGGGGCGAGCAGCTCACCCTCCGGCGGGATCACCCCGGGCGGCCCGATCAAGAACCCCTCGCCCTCGCCGAGCGCGCCCGGCACCGGCGCCAAGCCGTCGCCGCCGAAGCCCGCCCACGGCATCCCGATCTCCGGCTACAACGTCCAGGGGACGGTGCTGACCGTTTACTACTTCGCCGGGGTGTGCGACAAGCACGGCGTCACCGCGGACCAGTCCCAGCCGGGCGAGGTGCGCGCCACCATCGTGGTGACGCAGCACGCGCCGGCGGGGCAGATGTGCCCGCTGGTGGTCACCGAGCAGCACTCCAGCGTCAACCTCGGCCGCCCGCTGGACAGCCGCAAGGTGGTCGACACCAGCACCGGGCTCACGGTCGCGCCGCAGAAGGCCGGCCTGCCCATGGGCGCGGGCTGAGAAAAACGGAACCGCCCCGGCCGTGGGCCGGGGCGGTTCCGTGTGTACGCGGCGGGCGCTCGATCAGCTGAAGGAGTCGCCGCAGGCGCAGGAGCCGGTGGCGTTCGGGTTGTCGATGGTGAAGCCCTGCTTCTCGATCGTGTCCACGAAGTCCACGGTGGCGCCGGCCAGGTACGGGGCGCTCATGCGGTCGGTGACGACGTTGACGCCGCCGAAGTCGGCCACGACGTCGCCGTCGAGGGAACGCTCGTCGAAGAAGAGCTGGTAGCGCAGGCCCGAGCAGCCGCCGGGCTGCACCGCGACGCGCAGCGCGAGGTCGTCGCGACCCTCCTGCTCCAGCAGGCTCTTGACCTTGGCCGCGGCGGTGTCGGTGAGGATGATCCCGCTCTCGACGCTGGTCTCGTCCTGGACGGTCATCTGCTTACTCCCGGGATTGACGACGTACTTCCACCGGCGGAAACCGCCGACGCCCCGGAGGTATTCCGGGAGGCTCCATCCCGTCCATGCTCGCACACTCCGCACCTGTCATCACGGCTGCGTACGCCAGGGGCGGGCCGTCGTGCTGGGGCCGCGTGCCGGAGCCCGGACCGCGGAGCCGCTGACACGACGGCGCGGGCCCTGCCAGGATCGTGATCGTGCTGCTGCGACCCGTCCACGACTCCGCCGCCGACACCGCCGCCGTCCGGGCCATCGACGCCGCCGCCTTCGACAAGGCGCTCTCCGGCCGGGAGGCGGCCCGCGCCGACGTGCGGACCAGGCGGCTGGCCGCCGCCGACCAGCCCGGCTGCTGGTTCGGCGAGGAGGACGGGAAGGCCCTCGGGGTCGCGCTGTCGCTGCGGCGCGAGGGCCTGTGGGGGCTGGCGCTGCTGGCGGTCCGTCCCGAGGCGCAGGGCAAGGGCCTCGGCCGCACGCTGCTCGACCACGCGCTGACCCACGCCCACGGCTGCCTGCGCGGCATGATCGTCGCCTCGGACGACCCGCGCGCCGCCCGCCGCTACCACGCCGCCGGCTTCCGGCTGCACCCCACCATGGCGCTGACCGGGCGCGTCGACCGCACCGGTCTGCCCGCCACCGGCGGCGTCCCGGTGCACCTGGGCGACGCGACGCACTTCGACCTGCTCGACTCCGTCGACCGCCGCGCCCGCGGCTCCGCGCACGGCGAGGACCACCTCGCCCTGCTGCGTACCAGCGACGAACTGCTGGTCGCCGACACCCTGAGCGGCTCCGGCTACTGCTACCGCCTGGGCGGCCGGGTGATGCTGCTGGCCGCGACCTCCCGCCGGGTCGCTGCGGCACTGCTCACCGACACCCTCGCGCGGATACCGGACCAGGAGGCGGCGGACGTGCGGACGGTGACCGCGGAGCAGGACTGGGCCGTGGACGTGGCCATGGCCGCCGGGCTCAGCGCCGCCACCCGCGGCTACCTGGCCCTGCGCGGCATGAGGCCCCCGACGCACTACCTGCCGTCGGGGGCCTACCTGTAGGGCTGTCAGGCCCTCAGGCCTTGGTGTCTCAGACCATGGTGTCCAGGATCTCCCGGACCATGTCCATCGTGGTGCCCGGGTGCAGGAACGCGAAGCGGGCCACGACTTCGCCCTCCCAGCCGGTCGGGGTGACGAAGCCGGTCTGGTCGGCGAGCAGGCGCTCGGACCAGGCGTAGTAGTCCTTCGCGGTCCAGCCCTTGCGCCGGTAGACCACGCTGGACAGCTCCGGCTCGCGGATGACCTCCAGGTCCGGGTACTCCTCGCGGATCAGCGCCGCGGTGTCGCGGGCCAGTGCGATGCCGGTCTCGATGGCCTCGGTGTAGGCGTCGGTGCCGTGCACGGCCAGCGAGAACCAGAGCGGCAGGCCGCGGGCGCGCCGGGTCAGGTGGTACGCGTAGTCGGTCGGGTTCCACTCCTGGTCGTGGTCGGCGGTGTGCAGCACGTCCAGGTAGGAGGCGTCCTGGGTGTGCACGGCCTTGGCCAGGCGCGGGTCGCGGTAGATCAGCGCGGCGCAGTCGAACGGCGCGAAGAGCCACTTGTGCGGGTCGACGACGAAGGAGTCGGCGTGCTCGATGCCGCGGTACTTCTCGCGCACCGAGGGCGCGAACAGGCCCGCGCCGCCGTAGGCCCCGTCGACGTGGAACCAGAGGCCGTGTTCGCGGGCGACCTCGGCGATGCCGGCCAGGTCGTCGACGATGCCGGCGTTGGTGGTGCCCGCGGTGCCGACCACGGCGATGATCGAGCCCGGGTCACCGTCGGCGGCGATGGCGGCGCGCAGCGCCTCGCCGGTCAGACGGTGGTCCGCGGTCGGCACGACGAACTTCTCGACGCCGATGATGTTGAGGGTGTTGGTGACCGAGGAGTGGGTCTGGTCGCTGACCGCGATCCGCAGCCGGGCGCCGATGCCGACGCCGAGACGCTGGCGGGCCACGTCGCGGGCGACGACGAGCGCGGAGAGGTTGCCCGCGGAACCGCCGGAGACGAAGCAGCCGCCGGCCGTGGCGGGCAGTCCGGCCCGGTCGGAGATCAGGCGCAGCACCTGGTTCTCGGCGGCGATGGCGCCGGCCGCCTCCAGCCAGGAGATGCCCTGGAGCGAGGCGCAGGAGACCACCATGTCGAACAGCAGCGCGGCCTTGGTGGGCGCGCAGGGGATGAACGACAGGTACCGGGGGCTGTCGGCCGAGATCACGGCCCGCGACAGCTCGTGGTCGTAGAGCTTGAGCACGTCCGCAGGATCGTTTCCGCGGTCGGTGAGCAGACCGTCCAGCGCGGCGCCGAGCTTCTCGCCGTCACCGGGGTGGTCCAGCGGGACCGGGTCGTACTGCAGGCGCTCCCGCATGTAGTCGAAGACCAGGTCGACCATGCGGGCGTCGTACCGGTGCATGCGGTCGGCGTGGGGCACGGGAGATCCTTCGGTGCACAGGGGGTGGGGGCACTGCCACCCTAGGCACCGCGCCGCGCCCGCCGCCTGTCGGAACCCTGCGGCCCGCGCAGGATTCCTGCGCAGTCAGGCGCGCCCGCGAAGGAAACTCAACCGATCAGCCGGCTGAGCACCACCGTGCTGCGGCTGCGTTGCACGCCGGGTTCGCGCCGGATCCGCTCGATGACCGCCTCCAGATGCCGCATGTCCGCCGCCCGCAGGTGCACCAGCGCGTCCGCGTCCCCGGTGACCGTCCAGGCGGCGACGACCTCGGGGAACTGGCGCAGCGAGGAGAGGATCTCCTCCGGCGGGGTGCGCTCGCGGCAGAAGACCTCGACGAAGGCCTCCGTCGTCCAGTCCAGCACGCTCGGGTCCAGCACCACCGTGAAGCCGCGCACCACGCCGCGTTCGCGCAGCCGGTCCACCCGGCGCTTGACCGCCGTCGCGGAGAGGTTCACCAGCAGGCCGATCTCCGCGTAGGACGCCCGGCCGTCCCGTCCGAGCAGCTCCAGGACCCGGCGGTCGGTGTCGTCGAGGGCGACGGATCTGCTCACGGTGTCGCTGATCGGAGTTCTCGGTGCTGGCACGTGTTCAGCTTTTCACACCTGGTTCCTGCACGCGGTGGATCAGCAGTCCGACCGCGACCGAGGCCGCGCAGACCAGACCCGCCACCAGGACCGTCGGCGAGAAGAGCACCACCACCGCGCTCACGGGCTGCACCCACAGCGCGATCCCGCGCTTGGTGTGCCGCGAGTGCAGCGCCCAGACGGTGATGAGGTAGAGGGCCGCCGGGATGGTCACCCCGAGCGTGGCGGCGTGGGCGGAGATGTGCGTCTTGCCGACCCCGTGCTCGACCGCCACCTCCAGTCCGGCCCCGATCGCGGCCGCGGAGAGGAAGACGAAGTAGTGGCCGTACCCCCAGCTGAAGGCCTGGCGGTTGGAGGTCAGATGGCCCTCGACCGACCGTGCGAAGTAGATCCACCACGCCGCGAAGCAGATCAGCAGCCCGCCCGCGGCGATCGGCAGCAGCTCCCCGAGCGCCTGGTGCTCGTCGACGGACGACTGCACCGCGATCGTCGCCGCCGAGACCGACTCCCCCAGCACGATCAGGGTGAAGCAGCCGTAGCGCTCGGCGATGTGCCCCGGATGCCAGGCGGTCTGACCGACCCGTTCGGCCAGCAGCGGCACCCCCAGCTCGACGACCACGCCGATCAGCGCCGACCCGTACTTGTCGGTGGTCGGCACGTAGAGCAGCCAGAGGACCCAGTAGACCTGGGCCAGCGCCACCCCGGCGGCGTAGCGCAGCGCGACCGTCCGGTGCGTGCCGCTGTTGGCCGCCGCGGCGCGCAGCCACTGGGCGACCAGGGCGACACGCATCACCACGTAGCCGGTCACGGTGACGGCGAAGTCGGCGTCCGCGAAGGCGCGGGGCACCCCGGCGGCCAGGACCAGCGCCCCGACGATCTGCACGAAGGTGCAGATCCGGTAGGGGACGTCGTCGGTGTCGTAGGCGGACGCGAACCAGGTGAAGTTCATCCAGGCCCACCAGATGCCGAAGAAGATGAACAGGTAGCCGAGGATCCCGTGCCGCAGGTGCGCCTCGGCGAGATCGTGGGCGAGCTGGGAGCCCGCCTGGGCGACCGCGACCACGAAGCAGAGATCGAAGAAGAGCTCCAGCGGCGTGGCGGCCCGATGGCTCTCGCCGCGACCGCGGGGCCGCATCCGCCGCCCGGTGCCGGACCCGGTGATCGCCTGCTCGCTCATCGCCCCGTACCCTCTCCTTCGTCTGTGCCAGACGATAGGGCAGCTCGCGAGCGCCCGGGGGTAGCGCCGCCGCCATGGACAGCGTGGCCATAGCGGGGTACGTCACATTGCCGGGGCGCCCATCGAAACTGTGATCAGGGCGGGCTATCATAGATAGCGTCAGGTAGACGATAAGGCGACGGTCCCTCACCGCCGCCGAGCAGGAGGGCACCCGCCCGTGACCACCACCTCCGCGCCCGCGCAGGGCGCCACCTTCGCCGAGCCGGGCGCCACGCCGCTGGCCCTGCTGCTGCTCGGCCGCGAGGCCGACACCGCGAGCGAGCGCGGCGTCGACTGCCCCGGCGACCTCCCCGCCTCCTCCGACCCGGACCTGGTCGCGCGGGCCGCCGCGGCCAAGGCCAAGCTGGGCGACAAGGTCTTCATCCTGGGCCACCACTACCAGCGCGACGAGGTCATCCAGTTCGCCGACGTCACCGGCGACTCCTTCAAGCTGGCCCGCGACGCGGCCGCCCGCCCCGAGGCCGAGTACATCGTCTTCTGCGGCGTGCACTTCATGGCCGAGTCCGCGGACATCCTCACCTCCGAGCGCCAGCAGGTCGTCCTGCCGGACCTGGCCGCCGGCTGCTCCATGGCCGACATGGCCACCGCCGAGCAGGTCGCCGAGTGCTGGGACCAGCTGGTCGACGCGGGCGTCGCCGACACCGTCGTGCCGGTCGCCTACATGAACTCCTCCGCCGACATCAAGGCCTTCACCGGCCGCCACGGCGGCACCATCTGCACCTCCTCCAACGCCAAGCGGGCGCTGGAGTGGGCGTTCGAGCAGGGCGAGAAGGTCCTCTTCCTGCCCGACCAGCACCTCGGCCGCAACACCGCGGTCAAGGAGATGGGCCTCTCGCTGGACGACTGCGTCGTCTACAACCCGCACAAGCCGAACGGCGGCCTCACCGCCGAGGAGCTGCGGGCGGCCAAGATGATCCTGTGGCGCGGCCACTGCTCCGTGCACGGCCGCTTCAGCCTGGACTCGGTGAACGAGGTCCGCGAGCGCGTCCCCGGCGTGACGGTGCTGGTGCACCCCGAGTGCAAGCACGAGGTCGTCGAGGCCGCCGACATGGTGGGCTCCACGGAGTACATCATCAAGGCCCTCGACGCGGCCGAGCCCGGCTCCAGGTGGGCCATCGGCACCGAGCTCAACCTGGTCCGCCGGCTGGCGAACGCGCACCCGGACAAGGAGATCGTCTTCCTGGACCGCACGGTGTGCTTCTGCAGCACGATGAACCGCATCGACCTGCCGCACCTGGTCTGGGCCCTGGAGTCGCTGGCGGACGGCCGCGTGCCGAACGTCATCACGGTGGACCCGGAGACGGAGAAGTACGCCAAGGCGGCGCTGGACCAAATGCTGGCGCTGCCGTAGGCGCGGCAACGAAAAAGGACCGGCGCCCCGTGGGGTCGCCGGTCCTTTTTCGTTGCCGCTATCCGGGGATCAAGCCGTCCGTCTTCAGCAGCGCCCGGGTCTCCTCCAGCGTCGCGTCCGCGTACGGGAGCGTCGCGTCCGAGGCGCCGAGGTAGTCGGCCGCCACGGGCGTACCGCCCTCGCGGACCGCGCCGAGCAGCGCGGCCAGACTGACGTGGAACTCCTGCTCGTCGCCGTTGTCCAGCGCGGCCAGCACCGCGTTGTCCAGCTCGTTGAGGTGCTCGACGAGGGTGTCGGGCACCTCGAACTGCCCCTCCGAAAGAATCCTGACGATCACGCCGCTCCCCCTCAGCCCTCGTGCGGGCGCTGGTCCTGCGGCGCCTGGTACGGGTTCTGCTGCGGGGCGGACTGCGGGGCCGCCTGCGGCTGACCCTGCTCGATCGCCGGGGTGGGCGCGCTGCCGCCGCCCAGCTCGGCCTTCATCCGGGCCAGCTCCAGCTCGACGTCCGAGCCGGCGGACATGCGGTCCAGCTCGGCCGAGATGTCGTCCTTGCGCATGCCGGACGGGTCGTCGAGCGCGCCGCTGGCCAGCAGCTCGTCGATCGCGCCCGCACGGGCCTGCAGCTGCGCCGTCTTGTCCTCGGCACGCTGGATGGCCAGGCCGACGTCGCCCATCTCCTCCGAGATCCCGGAGAAGGACTCCGCGATCTGGGTCTGCGCCTGGGCGGCGCTGTACTGGGCCTTGATGGTCTCCTTCTTGGTACGGAAGGCGTCCACCTTGGCCTGCAGGCGCTGGGAGGCCAGCGTCAGCTTCTCCTCCTCGCCCTGCAGCTGCTGGTACTGGACCTCCAGGTCCTGCACCTGCTGCTGGACGCCGGAGCGCCGCGTCAGCGCCTCACGCGCCAGGTCCTCCCGGCCGAGGGAGAGCGCCTTGCGGCCCTGCTCCTCCAGCTTGGCGGACTGCTGCTGCAGCTGCGTGAGCTGCAGTTCGAGCCGCTTACGGCTGGTCGCCACGTCCGCGACGCCGCGTCGCACCTTCTGCAGCAACTCAAGCTGCTTCTGGTACGAGTAATCCAGCGTCTCGCGCGGATCCTCCGCGCGATCCAAGGCCTTGTTGGCCTTGGCGCGGAAGATCATCCCCATCCGCTTCATGATTCCGTCGCTCATGGGCTTCGCGCGCCCCCTTCTCCGACCTGCCGGTTTCGCCGTCTTCTCGCTACCCAAGCCTACGGGTCGCGCGGCCCTCGCCGCAGCGATCCGCGCTGCAACAAGACTGCTACAGCAAACAGCATGAGTGCCTCATCCGTGGGACTGATCGAGCCCTGGTCGATCTACGCCGCGCGGCGGAGAAGGATCCCTGACGAAGCCCACTACCCGGGGGACTGGGGAATACACCAGCTGACCACGTACTCTTGCTGTGTGTTCCGACGTAGCTCCCAGGATGCCCCCGCCGACGCCGCCACCCTCGTCGAGGACGAGGCCGCCGACGCGAAGAAGGCCGTGCCCACGGCGGAGGCCCCCAAGGGCCGCCCGACGCCGAAGCGCAACGCCTCCACCACCAACCAGCGCGGCCGCGCCTACGTGCCGCCGGACCGCAAGGCCGCCGCGAAGAAGGCCCGCGAGTCCGGCCGCGACGACCGCGCCCGCCAGATGGCGGCCATGCGCGGCGAGGGCGACCCCCGCGACCTGCCGCCGCGCGACGCCGGACCGGTCCGCACGTTCGTCCGCGACTACGTCGACTCGCGCTGGACGGCGCTCGAGTTCGCGATGCCGGTGGTCATCCTGATCTTCCTGCTCGCGACGCTGCTGCGCAGCGCGTCGATCGTCGTGGGCGCCACGCTGTCGCTCTACATCGTGATCCTGCTGATCGTCGTCGCGACCTTCTTCTTCGCGCGCGGCCTGCGCAAGGAGCTCGCGCGGCGCTTCCCGGACCAGAACACCAAGGGCGCCGTCGCCTACGGTCTGCTGCGCTCCTCCAACATCCGGAAGATGCGCCTGCCCAAGCCGGCCGTCAAGCGGGGGCAGCGGCCCTGACCAGCCACCCGGGTCCGCTGGGGGGCTATCCCGGTTACTCGTACTCGCCCCTGGGCCCCTGCCCGGGGGCCGACGAGTCGACGATGGTGCTGCCCGCGGTGCTACCCGTGCAGCGCGTGGTCCAGCCGTACCCAACCCTTCCCCCGTCCCCGCCCGTGCCGCCGATCGGCTTCGCGCCGGGCGCCCAGGCCTGGCTGGCCAAGCTCGGCGGGCTGCGCAACGTGGTGCGCCAGGAGCTCGTCTCCCGGCAGCTCGACGAGCAGCTCGGCGCGCGCTTCGGCGCGGACGCCCGGCTGCGGGTGCTCGACGTCGGCTGCGGCCAGGCCACCCAGGCGCTGCGACTGGCCCGGCGCGGCCACCAGGTCACCGGGCTCGACCCCGATCCGGCCATGCTCGCGGCCGCGCGGCAGGACCTCGCCCTGGAGTCAGCCGAGGTTCAGGCCCGGGTGCAGCTGCTGCCGGGCTCCGGCGAGGACTGCGGCCGCTGGTTCGGTCCGGCCGCGTTCGACCTGGTGCTCTGCCACGGCGTGCTGATGTACCTCCCCGAGCCCGGCCCGCTGCTGGCGGCGCTGGCCCGGATACTGGCCCCCGGCGGGCTGCTGTCCGTGCTCTCCCGCAACGGCGACGGTCTCGCCATGCGGCCGGGCCTGGCGGGCGACTGGGCCGGGGCCGTGGCCGCGTTCGACGGCGACGACTACACCAACCGCCTGGGCCTGCCCACCCGCGCCGACCGCCGCGAGACGCTCGCCCGCACGCTCGCTGAGCTCGACGTGCCGGTGCTCGCCTGGTTCGGGGTGCGGGTCTTCACCGACCTCGCCGCCGACGACGCCCCGCTCCCGGCCGAGACCGAGCTCGCGGCCCTGCTGGAGGCCGAGCACCGGGCCGGCCGCACCGACCCGTACCGGCAGCTCGCGGCGCTGATCCATCTGGTCGGCGCCCGCCCGTGAGGCCGCGGGAGGCGGCCTGCGACTAGGCTCGGCCCCATGGAGTTCCGTCACCTCGGCCGCAGCGGTCTCGTCATCTCCGAGATCGCCTACGGCAACTGGCTCACCCATGGATCCCAGGTCGAGGAGGACGCGGCCATCGCCTGCGTCCACGCCGCCCTCGACGCCGGGATCACCACCTTCGACACCGCCGACGTCTACGCCGCCACCCGCGCCGAGTCCGTACTGGGCCGGGCCCTGTCCGGGCAGCGCCGCGAAGGCCTGGAGATCTTCACCAAGGTCTACTGGCCCACCGGCCCCGGCAAGAACGACACCGGCCTCAGCCGCAAGCACATCATGGAGTCGATCAACGCCTCCCTGACGCGCCTGCAGACCGACTACGTCGACCTCTACCAGGCTCACCGCTACGACCACGCGACGCCGCTGGAGGAGACCATGGTCGCCTTCGCGGACATCGTGCACGCCGGCAAGGCCCACTACATCGGCGTCTCCGAGTGGACCGCCGACCAGATCCGGGCCGCGCACGCCTACGCGCAGGAGCTGCGCGTCCCGCTGGTCTCCTCCCAGCCGCAGTACTCCGCGCTGTGGCGGGTCATCGAGGCCGAGGTCGTGCCGACCTGCGAGGAGCTGGGCATCGGCCAGATCGTCTGGTCCCCGATCGCCCAGGGCGTGCTGACCGGCAAGTACCTGCCGGGCGAGCAGCCGCCCGCCGGCTCGCGCGCCACCGACGACAAGGGCGGCGCCAACATGATCTCCCGCTGGCTGCGGGACGACGTTCTTGCGCGCGTGCAGCAGCTGAAGCCGCTCGCCGACGACGCAGGCCTGACGCTCGCCCAGCTCTCGGTGGCCTGGGTGCTGCAGAACGCCAACGTCTCCGCGGCCATCATCGGCGCCTCCCGACCCGAGCAGGTCGCCGAGAACGTCAAGGCGGCCGGCGTGAAGCTGGACGCCGGCCTGCTGAAGGCGATGGACGAGATCCTCGCCCCGGTCGCCGAGTTCGACCCGGCCAGGACCGAGGAGAACGCGCCCAAGCAGCGCGCGAACTGACGCACGCACACCGGCGCGCACGCGTGAGGGGTCCGGGGCCGACGCCCCGGACCCCTTCACGTCACTGGTGCAGGCTCATCGGCCCGTAGATCTTCTCGCCGTCATCCAGCAGCACCACCTGGTCGACGCCCTCGGCGAGCAGTTCCTTCCAGGTCTCGCCGATCCAGGTCTCCGCGTCGCCCTGGGTCGGGAACTCCTCGACCCCGTTCGGCGCGGGCACGACCGATCCGTCGAGCTTCTCGTACCGCCAGGTCCACACCATGCCGGGCTCCTCTCGCCCTCGCTGACTGCACAAGGACAGTACCCGGCACAATGGCCCGATGCGCCTCCTCGACCGTCTCGTCCCCGGCCGGCGTCCCCGCCGCACGCTGCTGCTCGGCGGTGCGCGGTCCGGCAAGTCCTCGCTCGCCGAGCGGCTGCTGGCCGACGCCGCGGACGTGACCTACGTCGCCACCGCCGGACACCGCGATGGCGACGCCGAGTGGGCCGAGCGCGTCGAACTGCACCGGGAGCGCCGCCCCGCGGACTGGCGCACCGTCGAGACCTGCGAACTGCCGCCGCTGCTGGGCCGCAACGGCGGCCCGCTGCTGGTCGACTGCCTGGCGCTGTGGCTCACCGACGCGATGGACCGGGTCGGCGCCTGGGAGGAGGAGCGCTGGTACGGCGGCGGGGAGCGGGAGTTGCGCGACCGGACCGCGGAACTGGTGCGGGCGCTGGCGACGAGCCCCCGACGCGTGGTCGCGGTCAGCAACGAGGTCGGCAGCGGCGTCGTGCCGGCCACCGCCTCGGGCCGCCGGTTCCGCGACGAGCTGGGCCGCCTCAACGCGGCCGTCGCCGACGTGTGCGACGACGTCCGGCTGGTGGTCGCGGGCCGCGCGCTGCGTTTGTCGGATCGGTGACGGTAACGTTCCCGCCGTGACGACCTTCGACCTCGACGAGATCTCCGCGCGGCTGGCGCGGCCCGACGACGAGTACCGCCTCGCCGCGGAGGAGCGCTTCGCCGCGCTCGACCTTCCGCGCGGCTCGCTGGGCGAGCTGCAGGACCTGGCCGGCTGGCTGGCCGCGGTCCAGGGCAAGGTCCCGACCAAGCCGCTGTCACGGGTCAAGGTCCTGGTCTTCGCCGCCGACCACGGCATCGCCTCGCTCGGCGTCTCGATGCTGCCGCCCGGCACCACCGAGCTCCGGGTGCACCAGATCCTTCAGGGCACCGCGCCCGTCAACGTGCTGGCCCGTCAGTTCGGCGCGCAGGTGCGCGTGGTGGACATGGCCGTCGACGCGGCGGAGGACGCCTTCCCCGCCGAGGTGAGCCGCTACCGGGTCCGCCGCGGCTCGGGCCGGATCGACGTGGAGAACGCGCTCACCCGCGAGCAGGCCGAGCAGGCCTTCGCCGCGGGCGTGGCGCTCGCCGACGAGGAGGCCGACTCCGGCACCGACCTCGTCGTCCTCGGCGACCTCGGCGTCGGCTCCACGACCGTGGCCGCCGTGCTGATCGGCGTGCTGTGCGGCACCGACGCGGCCGTCGTCACCGGACGCGGCTCCGGCATCGACGACCGGATCTGGATGGTCAAGTGCGCGGCGATCCGCGACTCGCTGCGCCGGGCCCGCCCGGTGCTGGCCGACCAGCTCGACCTGCTGGCCGCCGTAGGCGGCGCGGACTTCGCGGCGATGGCGGGCTTCCTGCTGCAGTGCGCGATGCGACGCGTGCCGGTGCTGCTGGACGGCGTCGTCGGCACCGCGTGCGCGCTGGTCGCGCAGCGGATCGCGTTCCGCGCGCCGGAGTGGTGGCGCGCCGGGCAGGTCACCGGCGAGCCGGCGCAGGCCAAGGCCTACGAGCGGATGGGCATCACGCCGCTGTCGGACCAGCGTGTCGCCGTCGGCGCCGGCGCGGGCGCGCTGATGTCGCTGCCGCTGCTCCAGGCCGCCGCCGCGCTGCTCGCCGAGCTGCCGCTGCCCGTGCCGGCGCCCCTCCCGGCCGAGGAGCCGCCGTCGGCCGAGAAGCCTGCCGAGGACTGAGTGCTCAGCAGACTCCTCGAACCGCTGCGCTTCGCTTTCGGGACCCTGTCGGTCCTCCCCGTTCGGGTGAACCGCTGGGACCGGCCCACGGCCGGACGGGCGATATCCGTGGCCCCCGTGGTCGGGCTCGTGCTGGGCGGCCTCGCCGCCGGCTTCGCGACGCTGCTGGCCTGGGCCCACACCGGGTCGCTGCTGGCCGCGGTCGCCGGGGTCGCCGCGCTGGCGGCCCTCACCCGGGGGCTGCACCTGGACGGCCTCGCGGACGTCGCCGACGGGCTCGGCAGCAACCGTCCCCCCGACGCCGCACTGAAGATCATGAAGGCCTCGGACATCGGCCCCTTCGGGGTGCTGGTGCTGCTGCTCACCTTGCTGGCGCAGGTCGCGGCCGTCGCCCGGTGCTTCGACCTGGGCCTGCCCAAGGGCGCGTTCGCGCTGGGCCTGGCGGCGGTGACCTCCCGTACCGCGCTGCTGCGTGGCTGCTCCGCCGGTGTCCCGCCGGCCCGCGAGGAGGGGCTCGGCGCGATGGTCGCCGGCACCGTGCCGCGGCTGCGCGGGGCCCTGGTCACCCTGGTGGTCGTCGCCGCCCTCGCGCTGGCCGGCTGGGCCACCGCCCGCTACGGCCAGAACCAGCTGCCCCTGGCGCTCGGCACCGTCGTCTCGGCGGCCGGGGGGCTCGGCCTCGCGGCCCTGCTGCTGACGCACTGCCTGCGCCGTTTCGGCGGAATCACCGGAGATGTCCTGGGTGCGATGGTCGAGGTCGCGGCCACCGGGGCACTTGTTCTGTGGACGCTTTTCGCAGCTGCCACCCCGTAGCGGGGTGCTGTCTCGAAATTTCGGCGGCCGAGACGGCGCGAGGGCTCAATATGCGGACTACCATGCCAGGAGCCGGTCTGTTCACCCGCCGTGGCCGCGCCATGGGACGACGCCTGCCCGCATCCGGACAGACACGAGCACCCCGACTCTCGCATCGCATACTTTTCGACAGAACAGGACGCATTCCGTGACTGCAGTGTCTTTGAGCACCTCCACGGCCGCCGCGCTGCGCGCGGACGCCGTCGTCGTGGCCGTGGCCAAGGGCCCCAAGGGCCTTGTCCTCGCCCCCGGAGCCGAGGCGGTCGACGAGGCGTTCGAGGGCCGCCTCGCCGAGGTGCTCACCACCGTCGGCGCCACCGGCGCCGAGGGCGAGGCCGTGAAGGTCCCCGCCCCCGCGGGCCTGAAGAGCCCGCTGGTGCTGGCCGTGGGCCTGGGCGAGGTCGCCGAGGACGGCTACAGTGCCGAGGCGCTCCGCACCGCCGCGGGCGTGGCCGCGCGCACCCTGCACGGCAGCAAGAAGGCCGGATTCGCCCTGCCCGCCGCCGACGCCGCCTCCGTCGAGGCCCTCACCCTCGGCGCACTGCTGGGCGCCTACACCTTCACCGCCTGCCGCAGCGACAACGGCAAGGCCGACACGAAGACCCCGCTGGCCGAGGTGGCGATCACCGGCACCAAGCGCGGCGACAAGGCTGCCAAGGCCGCCGTCGAGCGCGGCACCGTCGTGGCCGAGGAGATGAACCGGACCCGCGACCTGGTCAACATGCCGCCGAACGACCTCTTCCCGAAGTCCTTCGCCGAGATCGCCACCACGGCCGGCAAGGAGCTGGGCGTCAAGGTCGAGGTGCTCGACGAGAAGGCGCTGGTCAAGGGCGGCTACGGCGGCATCCTCGGCGTCGGCGTCGGCTCGGCCCGCTCCCCGCGCCTGGTCAAGGTCGCCTACACGCACCCCAAGGCCAAGGCCTCGCTCGCCTTCATCGGCAAGGGCATCACCTACGACTCGGGCGGCATCTCCCTCAAGCCGGCCGGCCACAACGAGACCATGAAGTGCGACATGGCCGGCGCCGGCGCGGTCTTCGCCTCCGTGCTCGCCGCCGCCAAGCTCGGCCTGCAGGTCAACGTCACCGGCTGGCTGGCGCTGGCGGAGAACATGCCCTCCGGCGCGGCGACCCGCCCCGGCGACGTGCTGCGCATGTACGGCGGCAAGACCGTCGAGGTGCTCAACACCGACGCCGAGGGCCGCCTGGTGCTGGCCGACGCCATCGTCCGCGCGGGCGAGGAGAAGCCGGACTACATCGTCGACGTCGCCACCCTGACCGGCGCCATGGTGATGGCGCTGGGCAGCCGCACCTTCGGCGTGATGGCCAACGACGACGCCTTCCGCAGCACCGTGACCGAGCTGGCCGAGTCCGTGGGCGAGCCCGCCTGGGCCATGCCGCTGCCGACGCACCTGCGCAAGCCGATGGACTCCACCGTCGCCGACATCTCCAACATGGGCGAGCGGATGGGCGGCGGCCTGGTCGCCGGCCTGTTCCTCAAGGAGTTCGTCGCCGACGGCATCACCTGGGCGCACCTGGACATCGCCGGCCCGGCCTTCAACGAGGGCGCGCCGTTCGGCTACACCCCCAAGGGCGGCACCGCGACGGCCGTGCGCACCCTGGTGGCGCTCGCCGAGCACGCCGCCGACGGCAAGCTGTGATGATCTACTGAGGGGTAACCCTTCATCGGACCCCCGTCTCCGTTCGCCCTGGGCGAACAGGGACGGGGGTCCGTCGGCGTTCCACGGGAAACCCTGCTGACCAGGCCCCCTTCCCGGCACTGGAATTTGCCTCTCGACCTGCGGAAACAGACAATTCCTCGCGAGGCACCCACCCCGGACCGACGGGGGGTGCCGGTCCACACCGTGGCCCGGTCCCTCACCACCGCACGACAAGTGCGAGGATGTATCTCCGGCACGACGGGTCTCCCCACAAGGGAGCACCACACCCGGCCGGCGATCGACCGGGAGCATCCGCACCCTTTGCATGGAGGACGTGACGTGGCGAACGACGCCAGCACCGTTTTCGACGTAGTCATTCTCGGAGGCGGAAGCGGCGGTTACGCCGCGGCGCTGCGGGCGGCCCAGCTGGGTCTGCAGGTCGCGCTGATCGAGAAGAACAAGCTCGGCGGCACCTGCCTGCACCAGGGCTGCATCCCGACCAAGGCGCTGCTGCACGCCGGCGAGGTCGCCGACCAGACCCGCGAGGCGGCGGGCTTCGGCGTGAAGGCCGTCTTCGAGGGCATCGACATCAACGCGGTCCACGCGTACAAGGACGGCGTCGTCTCCGGCCTGTACAAGGGCCTCCAGGGCCTGGTCGCCAGCCGCAAGATCACCTACGTCGAGGGTGAGGGCCGCCTCTCGTCCCCGACCTCCGTGGACGTGAACGGGCAGCGCTACACCGGCCGCCACATCGTGCTGGCCACCGGCTCCGTGCCGAAGTCCCTGCCGGGCCTGGCCATCGACGGCGACCGCGTCATCTCCTCCGACCACGCGCTGACCCTCGACCGCGTGCCGAAGTCCGCGATCGTGCTGGGCGGCGGCGTCATCGGCGTCGAGTTCGCCTCCGTCTGGAAGTCCTTCGGCGCCGAGGTCACCATCATCGAGGCGCTGCCGCACCTGGCCCCGCTCGAGGACGAGAACTCCTCGAAGCTGCTGGAGCGCGCCTTCCGCAAGCGCGGCATCAAGTTCGAGCTGGGCGCCCGCTTCTCCGGCGTCGACTACACCGCGACCGGCGTCCGCGCCTCGCTGGAGAACGGCAAGCAGGTCGAGGCCGACCTCATGCTCGTCGCCGTCGGCCGCGGCCCGGTCTCGCAGAACCTCGGCTACGAGGAGGCCGGGGTCGCCATGGACCGCGGCTACGTCCTGGTCGACGAGTACTGCCAGACCAACGTCCCCACGATCTCCGCCGTCGGCGACCTGATCCCGACGCTGCAGCTGGCCCACGTCGGCTTCGCCGAGGGCATCCTGGTCGCGGAGCGCATCGCCGGCCTCAAGGTCGTCCCGATCGACTACGACGGCGTGCCGCGCGTGACCTACTGCAACCCCGAGGTCGCCTCCGTCGGCATCACCGAGGCCAAGGCCAAGGAGCTCTACGGCGACGACAAGGTCGTCACCGCCAAGTTCAACCTGGCCGGCAACGGCAAGAGCAAGATCCTCAAGACCGCGGGCGAGATCAAGCTGGTCCAGGTCAAGGACGGAGCGGTCGTCGGCGTGCACATGGTCGGCGAGCGCATGGGCGAGCAGGTCGGCGAGGCCCAGCTGATCTACAACTGGGAGGCCCTGCCCGCCGAGGTGGCGCAGCTGATCCACGCGCACCCCACCCAGAACGAGGCCCTCGGCGAGGCGCACCTCGCGCTGGCGGGCAAGCCGCTGCACAATCACGACTGACAACCCTCGTCGCACGCCAACCATCCGCAACGCACCACAAGGAGCAACTGAAACCATGGCGGTCTCAGTAACACTGCCCGCACTCGGCGAGAGCGTGACCGAGGGCACCGTCACCCGTTGGCTGAAGGCCGAGGGCGAGCGCGTCGAGGCCGACGAGCCGCTGCTCGAGGTCTCGACCGACAAGGTCGACACCGAGATCCCGGCCCCCGCCTCCGGCATCCTCGCCTCCATCAAGGTCGCCGAGGACGAGACGGTCGAGGTCGGCGCCGAGCTGGCGATCATCGACGACGGTTCCGGCGCCCCGGTCGCCGCCCCGGCTCCGGCTGCCGCGGCCGCCCCGGCCCCCGCCGCCCCCGCGCCGGTCGAGACCCCGGCCC
>NZ_BBPP01000029.1:43761-108373 GCF_000787835.1 Streptacidiphilus melanogenes | reverse complement strand
ATCATGTCAGGGGCCTTCAGTGCTTTCCGGGCTCAGAGCAGTGCGCGGAGGACGAGGCCGGCGGCGAGTGCCCAGACGGGCGCTCCGATGCCGAACGCGGATACCCCGGATGCAGCAACGACGAACGTGAGAACTGCGGCCTCGCGTCCCTTCTCCTCCGTGAGCGCGGAGGAGAGTGCGGATCCGAGGGTGGGGAGCAGAGCCAGGCCTGCGATCGCCTCGACGAGCTGGGGCGGCGCCTGAGTGAGCAGGACGGCGGAGACGCCTGCCGTCAGACCGAAGAGGATGTAGAGGACGCCGGCCGTGACGGAGGCGATCCAGCGGCGGCCGCGGTCCGGGTGGGAGTCGGGACCTGCGGCGAGCGCCGCGGTGATTGCGGCCAGGTTGACGGTGTAGCCGCCGCCGAAGGCCGTGGCGACGGTGGAGAGTCCGGTCGCGGTCAGGACGTGCCGGACCGGCGGCTCGTAGCCGAAGTGGCGGAGCAGGGCGAGGCCGGGGATGTTCTGCGAGGCCATGGTGATGACGTAGAGCGGCAGGGCGATGCCGACCAGGGCCGACCAGCCGAACGTGGGCGTGGTGAGGCTCAAGCGGGGCAGCAGGCTCCCCGCGGCCCCGAGGTGGAGCGGTGTCCGGACGGCGAGGACCACCAGCAGGGCGATGAGCGCGCCGGGGATGGCCCAGCGGCGTGCCCAGCGGAGCAGGACGGCCCAGGCGACGATGACGGGCAGGGTGAGGCCGGGGAGGTGGAAGGCCGACTGTACGGGGGCGAGGCAGAGCGGCAGCAGGACTCCGGCCAGCAGGCCGGTGGCGAGGCTGGTGGGGATGGCCGCGACGAGCCTGCTGAGCCGTGGCCAGAGCCCGGTGACGGCCAGGAGCAGTCCGCAGACCATGAAGGCGCCCACGGCGGCGGAGTAGCCGCCCGCGGGTCTGCCGGCGCTGACGAGCAGGGCGGCGCCCGGGGTCGACCAGGCGATGCTGATCGGTTGCCGGTGCCGCAGGCCGAGCCAGATGGCCAGCGCGCCCATGCTGAGGCAGAGCAGCAACAGGCCGGACACGGCTTGCCGACTGTCGGCGCCGACGTCGCGCAGGCCGGTGAGGACGAGGGCGAAGGAGCTGCTGAAGCCGACTACGGCCGTGATGAGCCCGGCGGTCAGGGGCTGGACGGGTATGCGTCCCGGCAAGCCCGTAGGCGAGTGTTCCATAAACAGAACGCTAGCGGAGGCGAGATACTCGGGGCCATGGGCAATTCCGCACACTGGTCGGCGGACGCGGCCGCCGCGACGGGGGAGCGCATCCGCGCGCTGCGCGCGCAGCGCGGCATCAGTCTGTCCGAGCTCGCCCGACGGGCGGGGGTCGGCAAGGCGACGCTGTCCGGGCTGGAGACGGGGACCCGCAACCCGACGGCCGAGACGCTGTACGCCATCGCCGGTCAGCTCGGTGTGCCCCTGGCGATGCTTCTCTCCACTCCCGGGGAGCCGTTGGACGTGCCAGAGGTGCAGGGCACGGCGGTCGTGGCGCAGCTGCTCGAGGTGTTCCAGGATGGCGGCATCAGTACCGAGCTCTACCGCCTGGAGATCCGTCCCGGCGTGCTGCAGACCTCTCCGGCGCACCCCGCCGGAGTGGTCGAGTACCTCACGGTCTTCTCCGGCATCGCCCGGGTCGGCCCGGTCGGGAACCCCCTCGTGGTGCGGTCGGGGGAGCACGCGTGCTTCGGCTCCGACGCCCCCCATGTCTATGCCGCGCTGGGTGAGGAGCCGGTGCACGCCTCGCTGCTGATCCGGCATCCGCTGGAGGTTTCGGACCTTCCGGGGTGAACCGGAGCTGAACCCGCCCCGACGCGCGCACTGTCGTTGGCAGGCACTACGGTGAGCGCTACGAAAGGGGGCCGGCGTCGTGCTGAACCTCACGCTGAGCTGGCAGTCGGCGGGTGCGCTGGCCGCCGTGGCCTATGGCGCGTCGGTCGCCGTGCGGCGCGTCGGCGCGCCCTCGCCACGTCGGGTCAACGTGGGGCTCGTGCTCCGTGAGGCGGCGACGATGATCGCCCTCTTCGCGGTGTGGCAGTACGCCGGTCAGATCTCGGTGATGAGCGAGGACGGCGCCATCGCCCGCGGGCAGGCCATCTGGGACGCGGAACGGCGGCTCCGTCTGCCGAGCGAACAGATGCTGCAGAGCCTGGTGCTCCCGCACCCGTGGCTCGTGGAGGGCGCGAACTACTACTACGCCAGCATGCACTTCGGCGCGATGATCGCGCTGCTGGCCTGGGTCTTCCTGCGGCACCGGCGGGCGTATCCGTGGGTCCGGATGACGGTGGTGCTGGTCACCGCGTGGTCGTTGCTGGTGCAGCTGATACCCGTGGCCCCGCCGCGCCTGCTGCCGGGCAACGGCATGGTCGATGTCGCGGTGGAGTACGGGCAGTCCGTCTACGGGGCGACGCTCGGGGGGCTCCAGGCTGATTCGTACTCGGCCATGCCCTCGGTGCACGTGGCCTGGTGCGTGCTGGTGGCCGTGGCGGTGATCAGGCTGAGCCGGAGCCGGTGGCGCTGGCTGGTGCTGGCGCATCCGATCCTGACGGTCGCCGTCGTGGTGGTGACGGCGAACCACTACTGGCTGGACGGCGTCGCCGCCGTCGCGCTGCTGCTGCTCGCCTACCTCGTGCAGTGGTACGCGGCCCGGCTGCGGGCCGCGTACCTGCTGCGCGTTTCTCCGGTGGACGGGGAGGGCGGGGAGAGCGGGGCGGAGACCCCCCTCGGGCCTCCGCCCGCGCCGGTCGGGGCTGTTCGTCCGGCGGACGCCGGATCGCTCAGCGGACGGGGAGACTGAGCCCGGCCCAGTTGCTTCCGCCGAGGGAGACGGTGGCCGAGTACCAGGACAGCAGGCCGGCCACGGCGGCCACCCAGCCCGCGGTCTTGTCCAGGCCGGAGCTTCCGGCGAAGGAGCCGATCGCCCAGAGCACCAGGGCGAGGGTGAACAGGCCGTGGACGCCGCGGAGCAGCATGCTGCCGCCACGCCACTGGGACGCGGTCAGTGCGAGTGCCAGCAGGGCCCAGATGACGTAGAAGAGTCCGGCCGCGTTGGCGGACGAGGGTGAGGCCTGCGACGCGACGACCCAGAGGGCGCCGAGGCCGGCGAAGGCGGTGCCGGTGGCGGCGCTGCCGGCCCGGAACTCGACCAGACCGCAGATCGCGAGGGCGACCCCGCCGACCCAGAGGGTCAGGGCGTGGGTGTCGGCGACCGTGGTGTTGTGGATGATGCCGGTGCTGACGATGCCGTAGGCCAGGAGCGTGAGGCCGAGGGCGAGGTAGCCGAGCGATCCGGCTGCGGCACCGAGGGAGAGGGAGCGGTCGTTGGCCACCGCGGCTTCGTTGCTCACGGGGGCTCCTTTCACGGGGGTGAAGCTGCTCGGCGATCCGTTTTCGGCCGCCGATGTCCGACACCTGTCTCGTACCCGACAGTGACGCGACATCAACACACCGTAATCAGAGTGATATCGAGCAAATCCGTTGATGTCCTGCGGAGTCGCTGCTGAGCGGTGTAAAGGCCGTGGTCGATCGATCCCGGTCGCGCCCGCGTGGGCCTCAGCCGATGGACAGTCGGTAACGTCCGCTTGCACAGCCGGTGACCCGCCACCCGCCGGGCACCTGCCGCACCGTCAACCGGGCGATGCCGGTGGTGCTGGGTGTCGGTTTCGTGGCGCCCGGATACCAGACGTCCAGCGTGCAGGCCGGTCCGCTGGCAGTCGCGGCGGGCGCGACACCGGTCAGCGCGAAGGCCTTGGTCGTGGTCTCGGAGGTCAGCGAGGTGAGGGCGCCGGGGACGGCCCGCGGATAGGCGCGTCCCAGCACGGCGATCGTCGCAGCCGAGGGCGGGACGTCCTTGCCCGTCGCGCAGTCGACGCCGACGAGGTTGCCGACGACGGCGGCGTGCTGGTCGCTCTCGGGGCTGCCGCAGGCCTGCCGCCACACCCAGTAGGCGTCGCCGATGCGGGCCTGGTCCTCGGCGGCGGCGAACCGGCGCAGCATCGCCGGGTCGCCGGAGGGATCGGGCGAACTGCCGGTGGTCGGGCCGAACCAGCCCCACTCGCCTGCCCACAGCGGCATTCCGTAGACCTTGGCCTGCTGCTCCGCCAGCGCGAAGCCGCGTTCGACGGAGACCAGAGTCAGCCCGAGTGAGCGGTCCATCGTGATCGACTCGCTGTACAGGTGCGGCGCGAACACCAGGTACGGGTCCGCGCTGAAGCCGCGCGGCGGCGCGGCGTCGAAGCCGAGGCCGGACCAGAGCACGCTGGGCTCGATGAAGACCAGGTGCGGGAAGCCGCCCGACGCCTGCAGCTCGGCCTGCCGGATCGCCTGCACGGCCCGGTTCTCGTAGGCGCCGAGCAGCACCGACGAGGTGGCCGGCGGGTCGTCGCCCACGCCGGGCTCGTTGAGCAGCCCGTACCCGGCGACGGACGGGTCGCCGGCGAAGGTGCGGGCCAGCATGGCCCAGGTGTGCACGAGTTCGGTCTGGATGCCGTCGCTGTCGTGGTAGAAGGCGCTGAACGCCGCGGTGTTGGCGGGGGTCAGATCCCTGCTGAGGCCCTGGCACCGGGAGGCTCCGTCGGTGAGCGTCGCCCAGGCGGGAGCGCCGTCGTAGCCGAGGGAGGGTGTGCTGCCGCTCGGGCACGAGGTCCCCGCCGGGGCGGCGATCGCCGGGCCCCAGGCGTCCTCGTGCATGTCGAGGTCGGTGTAGAGGCCGTGGCTCGCGGCCATGGCGACGGTGGCCTTGATGCGGTCGAGGTAGCCCTGGTCGTACTGTCCGCGCTTCGGCTCCAGCGCGGACCAGGAGATGTCGAGCCGGACGACGTCGAAGCCGAGGGCGGCCATCGAGGCGAAGTCGCTGTCGGCGAGCGGGCGGACGGTCTGGCGGCCCGGCGTCGGCGCGGCGTAGTCGACGAGCTGGTTGACGTTGACGCCGCGCAGCAGTACCTGGCGGCCGTTCACGTCGCTGATCACGGCGGGGGAGTCGGCGGTGGCCGCGCGGACGGTGAGCGCGGGCAGCGCCGCGGCGGCCGTGGCGCGGGCGGTGGCGCCGATGGTCGGCGCGGGCGTCGCCACGCTCGGCGTCGCCTGCGCGAGACCCCAGGAGCCGACGGCCAGTGCGGTCGCGGAGGCGAGCACGGTCGCGAAGCGGCGGCGTCCACCGGAGATGGCGTCGAGGAGGCGGCTGATCAGCAGCAGTGTGGGGACGACGGCCCAGCCGAAGGCGACGCCGAGGGAGAGGCCGGTACCGATGCGCAGCCCGGCGTCGGCGAGGACGAACAGGTCGGTTCCCGGCAGGTCGCGCGGGAGCGCGAGAGCGGTCTGCACCACGCCCGCTGCCGCGCCCCCGCCGAGGGCGGCGAGCCAGCCGCCCAGGAGCAGGTCGGCGGGGCGGGTGTAGTCGAAGCGGCGCGAGGAGCGGGCGAGCAGCACCGCGCCCACGATCGCTGCGGTCGCCAGCTCGACCGCGAAGCGGGCAGGCCCGAGGTCGAGGCCGAAGGGCAGGCGGCGCAGGCTCAGCGGCTCGCCGTAGAACGCGGCGGCGGGGGAGCCCTCCCACAGCATCGGCCCGACGAGCGGTCCGAGCAGCGCGATCGGCAGCACGGTGCCGGTCAGCGACCAGCGCCAGCCGAAGTGCGGCGGCGTCGGGAGCCGCCGTCGCCGCGACTCCTCGCGGCGCGGCCGGTACCGGTGCGCGTACGCGCCCAGCACGGCCGGTATCCAGCCCACGAGCGCGACCCGCAACGCGGGCAGGCCGCAGTCCCACAGTGCGGTCGCGACCAGAGTCTGCGCGCCGCCGTGCACGCCCGCTCCGGCGGTCTCCGCGATCATCTCCGCGAGCCGCGCCAGCGCGGTGGCGAGGACCGTCACGCCCCAGAGTCGGAACACCATCCGTTTCCGCCCGGTGCTCTCCGCGGCGCCGCGGAACGAGACGGCCGTCCCCCACGCGGTCACCAGCACCAGCACCGGCAGGAAGACGGCGACGCCGGCCACGGACCACACCCCGCGCACGGACGTCACCTCGAAGGCGGACCAGGGGAGCGGTGCGAACAGCGAGGTCGGATCGGCGTAGGCAGCCGCCGCGCAGACCGCGAGCAGGCCTCCGGCGGTGACCACGGCGGCGAACGGAGCACGGCGCGAGGGGTGGGACACCCGGCAGATGCTAGGCACGCGCCCTCCGCCGCAACAGAGGTCTCGTCCGCCTCACAGGGACCACACCGGTCGAGATCCGGACAAGCAGGGCACAGGAGTTGTGAAGGTTCCGTGCAGGCTCGCTCGTTTTGACGCGCACCGGTCGCGCCACCCTCTGTCGGGCGACGGCGCGGGGACATCGGATGTCAGATGGCGCGGCAGCGCGAAGCAGCTTGCCCGGCAGCCGCTCGAGGCAGGGCGCCCGCGCGCCGCGCGGCGTCGTCCGGAGGGTCCAGGCTGCGCTCGCGGAGGAGGCGGAGCCCGCCGGATGACGCCGGAGCAGAGGCGCGAGACCGCCGCCTGGCGGGGACCTGGGAGCCGGGGACGTCTTCTTTCCCGTTCTCGATCGCTGACCGGCGGCCGTCAGCGAGGCTGGGGCGACCCGAGGACGCGGAGGGCCAGGATGGCCATGTCGTCGGAGGCGGGGTCCGCGGCGAAGCGTTCCACCGCGCGCAGGATGCGGGTGGCGACCGCGCCCGCGGTGAGGCCGGTGCAGGTGGTGAGGACGTCGGCGAGGCCGTCGTCGCCGAGCATGCGCGGGCCGTCGCGGCGTTCGGTGACGCCGTCGGTGACGCAGAGCAGGACGTCGCCCGGGTCGAGGACGAAGGTCTCGGCCTCCAGGTCGAGGTCGTCGATGACGCCCAGCAGGGGCTGCGGGGAGGCCGCGGGGGAGACCGTGCCGTCGGGGCGGAGCCGCAGCGGGAGGGGGTGGCCGGCGCAGACGGTGCGCAGTTCGACCGAGCCGTCCTCGCGCGGGGTCATCTCCCCGTAGAGGAGGGTCAGGAACCGGCCGCGGTCGCCCTCGTCGAGGATCGCGGCGTTGAGCCGTTGCAGGACCTCCGGCGCGGAGAAGCCCTCGCGGGCCAGCAGGCGCAGCGAGTGGCGGGCCAGGCCGGTGACCGCGGCGGCCTCGGGACCCGTGCCGCAGACGTCGCCGATGGCGAAGCCGTAGGTCCCCTCGCGGATCGGGAAGATGTCGTAGAAGTCGCCGCCGACCTCGTTGCCCTCGCCCGCGGCGCGGTAGATGACCTCGGCCTCGACGCCGGGCACGCGCGGCACCGCGGGCGGCAGCAGGCTGCGCTGCAGCGCGCGCGAGATCGCGGTGCGCTCGCTGTACAGCCGGGCGTTGTCCAGGGCGAGCGCGGCACGACGGGAGAGGTCCTCGGCCAGTTCCAGGATCTCGCGGCGGAAGCGCTCCTCCGCGGCCTTGCCGAGGGTCAGCATGCCGATCACACGGTTGCGCGCGACCAGCGGCAGCACGACCGTCTCACCGCCCACCGTCGCGGCGGTGGCGAGGGCGGCGCGCTGGGCCGCCGTCTCGCCGGCGCCCTGGGTGCGGGCGCGCAGGGCGGCCCGCAGCGCCGCGTCCTGGGCGGCGTCCGTCGCCGCGGGCCAGTCGCGGGCGCCGGGGGTGTTCAGCGGCTCCGGGGGCGCGATGCTCTCCAGCAGCGCGCGCAGGCCGTCGATCTGCTCCTCGTCCTCGTGCAGCACGTAGGCGAGCTCGGGTACGGCGGGGTCGACGCCGGTGGAGGTCGTGTAGACCGCGCACCAGGAGGCCAGCGTCGGCACCGTCATCTGTGCGACCAGCGCGAGGGTCTGGTCCCGCTCCAGCGTGCCGGCCAGCAGGTCGGAGGCCTCGACGAGGAAGGACAGGGAGCCGCGCCGCAGCCGTTCGAGCTCGGTCAGGCGGGCGCTCTCGACCGCCAGCGCGATCCGGTCCGCGGCGAACTGCAGCCGCAGCGCGTCGTCGTTGCGGTACTGGCCGGGCGACTGCGCGGCCACGCCGAGGGAGCCGGTGAGCCGTCCCTCGACCTTGAGCGGGACCGTCACCACGGACCGCAGGCCGGTGCCGCCCAGCAGCGGGGCCGCGCCGGGGGAGTCGGCCAGGTCATCGTGGACGGTGGGGAGCCGCGCGGAGCTGAAGCGGCCCATGCCCGACTCGACGGGCACGCGGGCGAAGCGCTGCCGGCCGGCGGGCAGACCGCAGCTGGCGCGGACCTCGAGCTCGGTCTCGTCGTCGGTGGCCAGCAGCAGGTAGGCGGCGTCGCCGTCGAGCAGGTCGCGGGCGCGTTCGACGGTGCGCTGGAGCAGGCCGTCGAGGTCGTCCGGCGCCTGGCCGCCGGTCAGCGGACCGAGAAAGGCGTCCACGGCCGGGCCGTCGAGGCGGGCGCCGCTCTCGGACGCGGCAGCCGGACGCGTCGGCGTCTGCAGCACGGCGCGTTCCTGCTCGCGCACCAGCAGGCAGACCGTCGAGGGGCTACCCTGCGCGTCGCGGACCCGCAGGTGCGCGCCGTAGACGCCGAGGAGGCGGCCGTCGCCGCGTCGCATCGCGTAGTTGCCCTCCCAGCGGGAGAGCCGCAGCGCCTCGTCGACGCCGAGACCGGTGCCGGGTGTCTGCGGCCACGCTGCCAGCTCCGCGAAGGGACGGCCGAGCGCCTTGACGGCCGGGTGCTGGAAGAGCAGCTCGGCGTCCTGGTTCCAGGCGGAGACCAGCCCCTCGGCGTCGATCTGCACGACGGCGACGTGGACCTGCTGCTCGGACTCGGGCAGCAGCGCGTCGGGGGTCAGCGGACCGGCGACGCGGGTGCCCGTGGGCCGGGGCGGCAGCTGCAGGGTGAACCAGACGCGTTTGTCGGTGGCGGTGTAGTCGACGCCCCAGCGGGACGCGAGCGCCGCGCAGAGCAGCAGGCCGCGGCCGCCCTCGCGCTCCAGTTCGGCGGTGACGACGGCGCCGTCCTCCTGGCCGGGGTAGATCGGCAGGGCACGGCGCGGGTAGCGGTCGCCGACCTCGACGCGGACCTGGTCGCCCTGGCGCAGCAGTTCGACCCGCGCGGCGGTGCCCGCGTGCACGACGGCGTTGGTCACCAGCTCGCTCACCAGGACCACGGCGTCGTCGACGACCTCGCCGAAGCCCCAGCCCTGGAGGGTGTCCCGGACGAAGGCGCGCGCGGCGGCGACGGAGCGGCCGACGGGTTCGAACGTGGCGGCGGCCCGCGCGGTGGCGTCACCCACGAGGCGCCTCCTCCTTCTTCCGGGCTACGGGCTCACGGTACCGGCGTACCGTGCCTGGTGGGCACCGCCTGTGGTGCGGTACCCGAGCGGCACCCGTGCGACGCCACTGGCCCAACGCCGTGTTGTGCCGCCAGGTTACTGATCCCTGGTACCGCTTGGGGAGTGAAGCCGGTACGTTCGGTGACTCGATCTGAACCTGACAGGCTGACCTGGGCCGCGATCAGGTCCCAGCGGGGCCGATACCCGTCTGCGACCCCCGCGCAACCCTCGGCGGTCGTTAGATTGTTGGGGATGCGTCTCGCGGCATGTGTGCCGTGCGGCCGCGAGGCATTCAACGCAACTCTGGAGGCAGGCCGGTGGATTCGAGCAGGGCGACCGCGGTCGCGGCGAAGCCGAAGCCGGGCGGGACACGGCAGGCGGCTCGCGGGTCGGGCAGGGGCGCGGGCGCCGACGCGGCCGATCTGCGCAAGCTGCTGACCGCGCTGACGGCCATGCGCGACGGCAACTTCCGCAGGCGGCTGACCGTGCCGGGGGACTCGGTCATGGCCGAGATCGCCGCCGTCTTCAACCAGGTCGCGGAGCGTAACCAGCATCTCACCGGGGAGTTGGCGCGGGTGCGCCGCGCCGTCGGCCGGGAGGGACGGCTCGGGGAACGGCTCGAACTCGGGCCCTGCGAGGGCGCCTGGGCGGCGGCGATCGACAACTCCAACGCGCTGATCGACGACCTGGCCCGGCCGATGGCCGAGGTCGGCCGGGTGCTCGGCTCGATCGCCGAGGGCGATCTGCAGCAGCGGATGGAACTGCGCGCGCTCGGCCCGGACGGCGGCTCCCACCCGCTGCGCGGGGAGTTCCTGAAGGTCGGCCGCACCGTCAACGGACTGGTCGACCAGCTCTCGGAGTTCACCGACGAGGTGACCCGGCTCGCCGTCGAGGTCGGCACCGAGGGCAAGCTGGGGGGCCAGGCACGGGTGCGCGGCATGTCGGGTTCCTGGAAGGACCTCACCGACTCCGTCAACATGATGGCCAGTCGGCTGACCGCGCAGGTGCGCGACATCGCGCTGGTCACCACCGCGGTCGCCAAGGGCGACCTGTCCCGCAAGGTCACCGCCCAGGTCGCGGGCGAGATGCTGGAGTTGAAGAACACCGTCAACACGATGGTGGACCAGCTCTCCGGCTTCGCCGCGGAAGTCACGCGTGTGGCGCGCGAGGTGGGCACCGAGGGCAAGCTCGGCGGCCAGGCGCAGGTGCCCGGCGTCGCCGGGACCTGGAAGGATCTGACCGACAACGTCAACCAGATGGCGACGAACCTCACCGACCAGGTGCGCAGCATCGCCCAGGTGACCACCGCCGTGGCGCGTGGGGACCTGTCGCAGACCATCGAGGTCGACGCCCGCGGCGAGATCCTCGAACTGAAGAACACCATCAACGCGATGGTCGGCCAACTCTCGGCGTTCGCCGACGAGGTGACGCGTGTGGCGCGCGAGGTCGGCACCGAGGGCATCCTCGGCGGCCAGGCGATGGTGCCCGGCGCGGCCGGGGTGTGGCGCGGGCTGACCGACAACGTCAACCTGATGGCCTCCAACCTCACCTTCCAGGTGCGCAACATCGCCACCGTCTCAACGGCCGTGGCGCGCGGCGACCTGACCCAGCGCATCACGGTCGACGCGCGCGGGGAGATCCTGCAGCTGAAGACGACGCTCAACACCATGGTCGACCAGCTGTCCGCGTTCGCGGACGAGGTGACCCGGGTGGCCACGGACGTCGGCACCGAGGGCCGCCTCGGCGGTCAGGCGCAGGTGCCGGGGGTCTCCGGCACCTGGAAGGACCTGACCAGTTCGGTCAACCTGATGGCCAACAACCTGACCAACCAAGTCCGCAACATCGCCGAGGTCACCACGGCGGTGGCCAGGGGCGACCTGTCGAAGAAGATCACCGTCGACGCCCGCGGCGAGATCCTGGAGCTGGTCACCACCGTCAACACGATGGTCGACCAGCTCTCGGTCTTCGCCGACGAGGTGAGCCGGGTCGCCCGTCAGGTGGGTACCGAGGGCATCCTGGGCGGCCAGGCCCGGGTCAAGGGCGTCGAGGGCATCTGGCGCGACCTGGCCGAGAACGTGAACCTGATGGCGTCGAACCTGACCTTCCAGGTGCGCAACATCGCCCAGGTCGCCACCGCGGTGGCCGGCGGCGACCTGTCGAAGAAGATCACCATCGACGCGCAGGGCGAGGTCGCCGCGCTCGCGGACACCCTCAACACGATGGTCGACCAGCTGTCCGCCTTCGCCGACGAGGTGACCCGGGTGGCGCGCGAGGTGGGTACCGAGGGCATTCTGGGCGGTCAGGCCCGGGTGCCGGGCGTCGGGGGCATGTGGAAGGACCTGACCGACAACGTGAACCTGATGGCCGACAACCTGTCCGGCCAGGTGCGCAACATCGCCCAGGTGACCACCGCGGTCGCCAAGGGCGACCTGACCCGCAAGATCGACGTCGACGCGCGCGGCGAGATCCTGGAGCTCAAGACGACCATCAACACGATGGTCGACCAGCTGTCCGCCTTCGCCGACGAGGTCACCCGCGTCGCCCGCGAGGTGGGCACCGACGGCCGCCTGGGCGGTCAGGCCCGCGTCCCCGGCGTCGCCGGGACCTGGCAGGACCTGACCGAGTCCGTCAACGAGCTGGCGGGCAACCTGACCCGCCAGGTGCGCGCCATCGCCCAGGTCGCCACCGCGGTGACCCGCGGCGACCTGAGCCTGCGCATCGACGTGGACGCGGCCGGTGAGCTCGACGAGCTCAAGGACAACATCAACCAGATGATCGCCAACCTGCGCGAGACCACGCGCACCAACCAGGAGCAGGACTGGCTCAAGACCAACCTGGCGCGGATCTCCGGCCTGATGCAGGGCCGCCGCGACCTGGAGGCGGTCAGCTCGCTGATCATGAGCGAGCTGACCCCCGTGGTCTCCGCCCAGCACGGGGCGTTCTTCCTGGCCATGCCGGCGCTGCGCAACGAGATGACCGCCGAGGCCGGCGAGGACGGGATCGAGCACGACACCGTGCTGCGGCTGATCGGCTCCTACGGCTACCAGCGCCGGGCCATGCCGACCTCGTTCCACCTCGGCGAGGGCCTGGTCGGGCAGGCGGCGATCGAGAAGAAGCCGATCCTGCTCAAGGACGCCCCGCCGGGATACCTGAAGATCGCCTCGGGGCTGGGCGAGGCCGCGCCGGTCAACGTGATCGTCATGCCGGTCCTGTTCGAGGGCCGACTGTTGGGCGTGATCGAGCTCGCCTCGTTCAACCCGTTCACCAAGATCAGCATGGACTTCCTGGACCAGATCGCCGAGATGATCGGCGTCACGGTCAACACCATCGCGGTCAACACCAAGACCGAGGGCCTGCTGCTGGAGTCGCAACGCCTCACTGCCGAACTGTCGATGCGTTCCGCCGAGTTGGAGGCGCGACAGGAGGAGCTGCAGCGCTCCAACCTTGAGCTGGAGGAGAAGGCCCACCAACTCGCGGTACAGAACCGCGACATCGAGATCAAGAACTCCGAGATCGAGGAGGCCCGGCAGGTCCTGGAGGAGCGCGCCGAACAGCTCGAGCTCTCCACGCGCTACAAGTCGGAGTTCCTCGCCAACATGTCGCACGAGCTGCGCACGCCGCTCAACTCGCTGCTGATCCTGGCCAAGCTGCTGGCCGACAACGCCGAGGGCAACCTCAGCCCCAAGCAGGTGGAGTTCTCCGAGACCATCCACGGCGCGGGCTCGGACCTGCTGCAGCTGATCAACGACATCCTGGACCTGTCCAAGGTCGAGGCGGGCAAGATGGACATCCGCCCCAGCCGGATCGCGCTGGTCCAGCTGGTCGACTACGTCGAGGCCACCTTCCGGCCGCTGACGGCCGACAAGGGCCTCGACTTCGCGGTGCGGGTCTCGCCGGAACTGCCGGTCACCCTGCACACCGACGAGCAGCGCCTCCAGCAGGTGCTGCGCAACCTGCTCTCCAACGCGGTCAAGTTCACCGACTCCGGCGCGGTCGAGCTGCTGATCCAGCCGGCCGGCGGCCCGGGCGGCGAGCACCCGGTGCCGCAGGCGATCCGCGAGCAGATGCTGGAGTCCGGCGCGATCGCCGACCCGGAGGAGCCGCTGATCGCCTTCTCGGTGACCGACACCGGCATCGGTGTCCCGCAGAACAAGCTGCGGGAGATCTTCGAGGCGTTCAAGCAGGCCGACGGCACCACCAGCCGCAAGTACGGCGGCACCGGCCTCGGGCTGTCGATCTCCCGCGAGATCGCCCGCCTGCTCGGCGGCGAGATCAACGCCGAGAGCGAGCTGGACCGAGGCTCGACGTTCACGCTCTTCCTGCCGCTGCGCGAGGCGCCCGAGGGCGAGGCCGCGGTTCCCACGGTCCGCGGCCACGGTGGGGTGAGCCCGGCGGAGCTGTGGGCCCAGGAGGTCATCGAGGCAGCGCACGAGCGTCGGCGCGCGCCCTCCAAGTCGACGCGCACCTCGGTTTCTTCGCAGGCCGAGGGGCCTGCGGCACCGTCGGCCGGTCCGGCTCCGACGGCGGACTCGGTCCTGTCGTCGGTCCCGTCGGCGCCGTCCGCGTCCGCCGCGGACGGGGCGGCCGGGCAGCGATCGGCCGAGTCGGCCCGTCAGGAGGCAGGGGACGGCCGGGGCGAGGGGGCGCAGGTGGACTCGTTCGCGCCCTTCGTCGGCCGTTTCGACGGCGAGAAGGTGCTCATCGTCGACGACGACATCCGCAACGTCTTCGCGCTCACCAGCGTGCTGGAGACCTACGGACTGGCGGTGCTGTACGCGGAGAACGGCCGTGAGGGCATCGAGGTGCTGGAGCAGCACGAGGACGTCGCCCTGGTGCTGATGGACATCATGATGCCGGAGATGGACGGCTACGCCACGACCGAGGCGATCCGCGCGATGCCGCAGTTCGCCGGGCTGCCGATCATCGCGCTCACGGCGAAGGCGATGAAGGGCGACCGCGAGAAGAGCCTGGCCGCGGGTGCCTCGGACCACGTCACCAAGCCGGTGGACACCGACCACCTGCTCGGCGTCATGGGACACTGGCTGCGGACCAAGAACCGTTGAGCCAGGGCGGGACGGGGCCGATCGTCCAGGCCCGCACCGACTCCGGACAGATGCGTCCGGGGCCCGGTGCGGCCTGGTTGAAGACCGGGTCACCGGGCATCCAACCGGAACCCGCGCCCCGGACGGGCCGTCAGGATCCAGCTGTCCCCACTTGTCAGGGTGGTGGCTCTGCGATGCGGGAACGGGATAAGGTCACTCGGCGTTGCTACCGGTACTGGCTGGGTCACCGGAGGCGGGGCAGTTCACCGGGTGCGGGCAGTGAGGTGCGGCTAGCATGACCGTCGGCAGGGCAGTGGTGGACACACGGGCGACGTACGAGTCCGACGCGATCCGAGGTGCGGGAACCCCCGCGACGTCGGCGGCGGGGGCGCGAGGAGGGCAGGCCAAGGTGCAGAAGGCCAAGATCCTCCTTGTCGACGACCGGGCCGAGAACCTGCTCGCGCTGGAGGCGATCCTCTCCGCGCTGGACCAGACCCTGGTCCGGGCGGGCTCCGGCGAGGAGGCGCTCAAGGCGCTGCTCAACGACGACTTCGCGGTCATCCTGCTCGACGTGCAGATGCCCGGGATGGACGGCTTCGAGACCGCCGCACACATCAAGCGCCGGGAGCGGACCCGGGACATCCCGATCATCTTCCTGACCGCGATCAACCACGGCCCGCACCACACCTTCCGCGGCTACGCGGCCGGCGCGGTGGACTACATCTCCAAGCCCTTCGACCCGTGGGTGCTGCGCGCCAAGGTCTCCGTCTTCGTCGAGCTCTACATGAAGAACTGCCAGCTCAAGGAGCAGGCCGCGCTGCTGCGACTGCAGTTGGAGGCCGAACAGGCCCCCGGCACGGGCCTGCTGTCCGAGCTCTCCGCCCGGCTCGCCGCCGTCGAGGAGCAGGCCGAGGCGCTGACCAAGCAGCTCGCCGAGGGCGCCGACCAGGCTGCCGTCGCCACCGCCGCGCACCTCGAACGCCGCCTCGCCGGCCTGCGCCGCGCGCTCGACGCCCTGGAACCGGGCAGCCCGAACAGGGGCGCCACGCCGGAGTCCTGAGCACCGGTTCCGGAGGGGGCCTGACGGCGCGTCGCCCTTGACAGGCGGGCCGTTCGCACCCGGTGCACGACACGACCGGAGCAACGTCGCGCAGCACGTGTTGCGCCCCTTGTCACCCTAGTAATCTGAACGCCATGGCCACACGCACGTCCGGAAGCGGTTCGCAGACCCGAGGTGCGGGGACGGCGAAGAAGGCCACGGCTGCCAAGGCGCCCGCCAGGAAGGCCGCTGCGAAGTCCGCGGCCAAGGCGCCGGCGAAGAAGGCCCCGGCGAAGAAGGCGGCGGCCAAGAAGGCCGTGCCCGCGCCGGCGACCCCCGCTCCCAGGCCGCCGAGGCCGATCGCCTACCGTGCCGTGCGCGGCAGTTGGCTGGGCGTCGCCAATGGTGTCGGCGCGGTCGCCCGCGGCTTCGGCAACGGCGCGAAGAACCTGCACCCGGCTCACCGCAAGGACGGCCTGGCGCTGCTGCTGATCGCTCTGGCGCTGCTCATCGCCGCCGGCTCGTGGTCCGACCCGCAGGGCTGGCTCGGCGTCGCCGTGACCGACGTGGTCAAGGGCGCGTTCGGCAAACTCACCATTTTCGTCCCGGTGCTGCTCTTCGGCATCGCCGTGCGGCTGATGCGCCACCCCGAGCGGCCCGAGGCCAACGGACGGATCGTCATCGGCCTGACCGCGCTGACCATCGGCGTGCTCGGCCTGGTCCACATCGGTTACGGCGCGCCCAGCCTGCAGGCCGGCGCGGCGCGGATCCGCGAGTCCGGCGGCCTGATCGGCTTGGCCGCGTCCCGCTGGCTGATGGCCGCCGCGGGGCCGGCGCTGGCCGTGCCGTTCCTGACGCTGGTCTCCTTCTTCGGCCTGCTGGTGGTCACCGCCACGCCCGTCAACCAGATCCCGCAGCGGCTGCGGCTGCTGGGCGAGCGGCTCTCGATCATCGAGCCGCACACCGAGTACGGCGGCTTCGACGAGGAGGCCGGGCTCGACGGCCTCGACGAACTCGGCTTCGGGCTGGGCGGCCCCGACGACTTCGAGGGCGAGCCCGGCACGCCGGAGGAGCGCGCGGTCCTGGAGGCCAAGCGCAGCGAGATGGAGCGCGAGGGCAGCGCCGCGCCGCGACGCCGCCGTCCGCGACGCCGCGTCGGCAGCGCCGCCGAGCCGACCGACCAGCCGGACCCGTTCGACACCATCGGCGTCGCCGCGGCGGCCGCCGCCGAACTCGACGGCGCGGTCATGCACGGCGTCCAGCCCTCGGCCGCCCTCGCCGACATGCTGGGCCGGGTCAAGGACCGCACCCCGCCGTCCGACACGCCGCCGTTCGACCTGCCCGAGGACGCGCCGCCGATGCCCGACCACGCCCCCGAGGCGCCGGTCCCGGCAGCGCGCACCGAGGACGCGGGCACCGACAGCGCCGGTGCCGTCGCGGACGACAGCGGCCTGCCGATCCGGTCCGAGCAGCTGCAGCTGCCCGACGGCGGCCACTACCAGCTGCCCTCCGTCGAGCTGCTGACCCGGGGCGGCCCCGGCAAGGCCCGCTCGAAGGCCAACGACGACGTGGTCGCCTCGCTCATGGGCGTCTTCGCCGAGTTCAAGGTCGACGCCGCCGTCACCGGCTTCACCCGCGGCCCGACGGTCACCCGCTACGAGGTCGAGCTCGGCCCGGCGGTCAAGGTCGAGCGGATCACTGCGCTCGCCAAGAACATCGCCTACGCCGTCGCCAGCCCCGACGTCCGGATCATCAGCCCGATCCCCGGCAAGTCCGCGGTCGGCATCGAGATCCCCAACACCGACCGCGAGATGGTCAACCTCGGCGACCTGCTGCGTTCGCAGGCCGCGACCGGCGACCCGCACCCGATGCTGGTCGGCATGGGCAAGGACGTCGAGGGTCAGACCGTGATGGCCAACCTCGCCAAGATGCCGCACATCCTCGTCGCGGGCGCCACCGGCGCGGGCAAGTCGTCCTGCATCAACTGCCTGATCACCTCGGTGCTGATGCGGGCGACTCCGGACGACGTGCGGCTGGTCCTGGTCGACCCCAAGCGCGTCGAGCTCACCGCCTACGAGGGCGTGCCCCACCTGATCACGCCGATCATCACCAACCCGAAGAAGGCCGCCGAGGCGCTGCAGTGGGTCGTGCGCGAGATGGACCTGCGCTACGACGACCTCGCCGCGTTCGGTTTCCGCCACGTCGACGACTTCAACCGCGCCGTGCGCGCGGGCAAGGTCCAGCCGCCGCCCGGCAGCGAGCGGGTGCTTCAGCCCTACCCCTACCTGCTGGTGATCGTCGACGAGCTCGCCGACCTGATGATGGTCGCCCCGCGCGACGTCGAGGACTCGATCGTCCGCATCACGCAGCTCGCCCGCGCCGCCGGCATCCACCTGGTGCTGGCGACCCAGCGCCCCTCGGTGGACGTGGTCACCGGTCTGATCAAGGCGAACGTGCCCTCCCGGCTCGCCTTCGCCACCTCCTCGCTCGCCGACAGCCGGGTCATCCTCGACCAGCCCGGCGCCGAGAAGCTGATCGGCAAGGGCGACGCGCTGTTCCTGCCGATGGGCGCGGGCAAGCCGCTGCGCATGCAGGGCGCGTTCGTCACCGAGGAGGAGATCGCCGGCATCGTCGAACACTGCAAGGCACAGCTCCAGCCGGAGTACCGCAACGACGTCACGGTCGGTTCGGGCCCGAAGAAGGAGATCGACGAGGAGATCGGCGACGACATGGACCTGCTGGTCCAGGCCGCCGAGCTGGTCGTCTCCACCCAGTTCGGCTCGACCTCGATGCTGCAGCGCAAGCTGCGCGTCGGCTTCGCGAAGGCGGGCCGGTTGATGGACCTGATGGAGTCGCGCGGGATCGTCGGCCCGAGCGAGGGGTCCAAGGCCCGCGACGTGCTGGTACAGCCGGACGAACTCGACGGGGTTTTGCTCACTCTCCGGGGGGAATGAGCGCGCGTACGCGTGTCCGTTCGGTTCTTTTCGGCGTTGAGTGGACCGGGTGGGAACCATCCTGCGCGCGGCCGCGTGTCGGTTTCCGACACTCCGTCAACACGTGCCCCGACGGTCCGCGGAGCATCCGATAACGATCAGGACGCAGAGCCTCCCTTTCGGCCGAATCCCGGTTGAGCGAGGCTCAGACCCGCCCCCTAGACTGGTGTTTCGACGGCGTTCTCGGGGGGGTTGCGGCCCCCCTTCGAAGCCCTGGCCGCCCACGTTCGAAAGGCGCCCCTTGTGACGACCGGCACGACCTCCACCGGATCGACCGAACCGCTCGCGAACGAGCCCTCCATCGGGCAGGTGCTCGGTAACGCTCGCGTGGCCGCGGGGCTGACCGTCGACGAGGTCAGCGCGGAGACGCGGGTCCGTGTGCCGATCGTGCACGGGATCGAGGCGGACGACTTCAGCCGCTGCGGCGGCGATTTCTACGCCCGAGGCCACGTCCGCGCGCTGGCGCGCGCGGTCGGCGTCGACGGCGACGAGCTGGTCTGCCGCTACGACGCGGCGCACGGCGGCGCGCCGCAGGACGCGAAGGTCCCGCTGCTGGAGAACGTCGGCGAGCGCCGGATCTCCGCGGAGCGGCGCCGCCCGAACTGGACCGCGGCGATGGTCGCCGCGATCGTCGTGGTCATCGCCGTGATCGGCTTCAACCTCGCGCAGAGCGGCCCCAAGGCGACGACCGCCTCCGCGGGGTCTCCCTCCTCCGCGGCCTCCGGCGCCACGCCGTCGATCGGCCCCGTCCTCCACCCGACGCTCCCGCCGGCCTCCTCCGCTCCCGTCAAGCCCAGCGCGATCGCGGCCGCGCCGGCCGGCAAGGTCACGGTGAAGCTGCTGGCGCAGAACGGCGACAGCTGGATGATGGTCAAGGACGGCACCGGCAAGGTCATCTTCGAGGGCGACCTCGCCCAGGGGCAGACCCAGACCTTCACGGACGCGAAGGAGCTGAAGTTCGTCCTCGGCAACGCGGGCGGCGTCCACGTCTGGGCCAACGGCAAGGATCTCGGCACCGCGGGCGGCGACGGCCAGGTCGTCAACGTCACCTACACCCCGGGCGACCCGGTCGCGGGCTGACCGTCGGCCTCGCTCCCGCAGGCAGTTGCAGCACGCAAGGGGCGCGGGGAACTGCGTGACGAGCCACCGAGTGCGGTGAGTCCCCGAACGGCAGGGACATCTGCGCAGGGTGGTTGCCCGCGCGGTTCCCCGCGCCCCTGAAGATGCGCCCATGGAGAGTGCAACCTCCTCGGCCCGGTAACCTTGGCGGCATGCCCGATCGCCGCACAGTCGCTCTCGTCACCCTTGGATGCGCCCGCAACGAGGTGGATTCCGAGGAACTCGCCGGGCGGCTGGAGGCCGACGGGTGGGAGCTCGTGGCCGACGCCGCCGAGGCTGACGTCGCCGTCGTGAACACCTGCGGCTTCGTCGAGGCCGCCAAGAAGGACTCCGTCGACGCCCTGCTGGAGGCCAACGACCTCAAGGGTCACGGCCGCACCCAGGCCGTCGTCGCCGTCGGCTGCATGGCCGAGCGCTACGGCAAGGAGCTTGCCGAGGCGCTGCCCGAAGCGGACGCCGTGCTCGGCTTCGACGACTACGCGGACATCGCCGAGCGCCTGCAGACCATCCTCTCCGGCGGGCAGCACGTCTCCCACGTGCCGCGCGACCGCCGCAAGCTGCTGCCGCTCTCGCCCGTGGAGCGGCAGACCGCGGCCGACGCCGTGGCGATCCCCGGACACGGGGAGACTCCGGCCGAGACGAAGATCGCGGACCTGCCCGACGGTCTCGCCCCGGCCTCCGGGCCGCGCACGCTCCGGCGGCGGCTGGACGACAGCCCGGTCGCGTCCGTCAAGCTCGCGTCCGGCTGCGACCGACGCTGCAGCTTCTGCGCGATCCCCGCCTTCCGCGGCAGCTTCCTCTCCCGGCGGCCGTCCGACGTCCTGAACGAGACGCGCTGGCTCGCCGAGCAGGGCGTCCGCGAGGTCATGCTGGTCAGCGAGAACAACACCAGCTACGGCAAGGACCTCGGCGACATCCGCCTGCTGGAGAGCCTGCTGCCCGAGCTCGCGGCCGTCGACGGCGTCGAGCGCGTGCGGGTCAGCTACCTCCAGCCCGCCGAGATGCGGCCGGGCCTGATCGACGTGCTGACCTCCACCCCCGGCGTCGCGCCCTACTTCGACCTGTCGTTCCAGCACTCGGCGCCGAACGTGCTGCGCCGGATGCGCCGCTTCGGCGACACCGACCGGTTCCTGGAGCTGCTGGACCAGATCCGGGCCAAGGCGCCGGAGGCCGGAGTCCGCTCGAACTTCATCGTCGGCTTCCCCGGCGAGACCGAGGACGACCTGGCCGAGCTGGAACGCTTCCTCACCAACGCCCGCCTCGACGCCATCGGCGTCTTCGGCTACTCCGACGAGGAGGGCACCGAGGCGGCCGGGTATGACGGCAAGCTGCCCGAGGACGAGGTCGCCGAGCGGCTCGCCCGCTTCAGCCGCCTCGCGGAGGAGCTGACCTCGCAGCGGGCCGAGCAGCGGATCGGCAGCACCGTCCGGGTGCTGGTCGAGTCCAACGACGGCGAGGACGGCGTGATCGGCCGCGGTGCGCACCAGGCGCCGGAGACCGACGGGATCACCATCCTGCTCGGCGACACCGAGGACCTCGCGGCCGGCGACTTCGTCGAGGCGAAGGTCACCGCGAGCGAGGGCGTCGACCTCTACGCCGAGGTGATCGGCCGGGCCGGCGCGGTCGGGGAGCGCCCGTGAATCAGACCTCGGGGGGCGGGGCGGCCAGAACGGGCGCCTCGTCGGCTTCTCAGCCGGGCGGGGCGAGCGACGAGCCGGGCCTGTGGAACATCCCGAACCTGCTCACCATGCTCCGGCTGGTGATCGTGCCGATCTTCGCGGCGCTGCTGTTCGCCGGGGGCGGGCACGATCCCAAGTGGCGCGCCCTCGCCTGGGCCTCCTTCGCCATCGCGATGATCACCGATCTCTTCGACGGCGAGTTGGCCCGTCGTATGGGTCTGGTCACCGACTTCGGCAAGATCGCCGACCCGATCGCCGACAAGGCGATCATGGGCACGGCGCTGATCGGCCTGTCCGTGCTCGGCGATCTGGCCTGGTGGGTGACGGTGGTCATCCTGGTCCGTGAGATCGGCATCACGCTGATGCGCTTCTGGGTGATCCGCTTCGGGGTCATCCCGGCCAGCCGCGGCGGCAAGCTCAAGACGCTGACCCAGGGAATCGCGGTCGGCATGTACGTGTTGATCCTGACCGGGCCGCTGGCGTCGGCCCGGTGGTGGCTGATGGGCGTCGCCGTCGTGCTGACCGTGGCCAGCGGCGTCGACTACGTGCGGCAGGCGGTGGTGCTGCGGCGCGCGGGCCTGGCCGCCCGGGCCGGGCAGACGCCCGCGAACGGGCAGGCGGGCACTGCCTGATGAGCGCCGAGGCGGCGCTTGCCGAGCTGGTCGGGGCGGAAGCCACGCTCGCTGTGGCGGAGTCGCTGACCGGCGGCCTGCTCGCGGCCGAGTTCGTGGCCGTCCCGGGCGCCTCCAAGGCGTTCCGCGGTTCGGTGACGGCCTACGCCACCGAGCTCAAGGGTTCCGTCCTCGGGGTGGACCAGGAGCTGCTGGCCGCGCGCGGCGCGGTCGACCCGGACGTCGCGGCCCAGATGGCCCGAGGCGTCCGCTTGCTGATGGGCGCGGACTTCGGGCTGGCGACGACGGGTGTGGCCGGACCGGATCCGCAGGACGGACAGCCTGTCGGCACCGTCTTCGTGGCGGTCTCGTACCGGTCCGAGGGCGCCGAAGGTGCAGAATCGGTCTCTGCCCTCCGCCTGTCAGGGGATCGTGCCACAATCCGACGCAAGGCGGTTTCGGCCGCCGTGGAACTGCTCCTCAGCGCTCTGGAGGGCAAACCGGTGGGTTAGGAACGCCGATCCCACCGGGAAGAACACAAGGGATGGGCCGGAAAGATTCGCGGACGATACCGCGAACAGCAGGGGAGGGGCCATGGATGCAGCCAAGAGTGAACACGACCGGGCTCCCCGCACGTGATGCGGGGCAGGCGGTACGGTGGGGCTGTGAGGTTCCGAGCCGCGGTCCAAGGAGGGAGCAACCGATGATCCTGCTCCGTCGTCTGTTGGGTGACGTGCTGCGTCGGCAGCGCCAGCGCCAGGGCCGCACCCTGCGCGAGGTGTCGGCTGCCGCGCGGGTCTCGCTCGGCTACCTCTCGGAGGTCGAGCGCGGACAGAAGGAGGCCTCGTCCGAGTTGCTCTCCGCGATCTGTGACGCCCTGGACGTGCGCATGTCCGAGGTCATGCGCGAGGTCAGCGACGAGCTCTCGCTCGCCGAGCTGGCCGCCGGCGAGGCGGTCCGCCCGGCACTGCTGGAGCCCGTGCCGGTGCCGCCGGCGGAACGCATGCCCTCGCTGGTGCCCAAGGCCAGCGCGATGGACGTCGTCGCGGCCTGACAGTCGTAGCAGCTGTCGTGACGTGAACGGCCCCTCCCCCGAGCCACGTGTGGCCCAGGGGAGGGGCCGTTCGTGCTCGGCACGGATATGTTGAAAGCGGATCCGTCCCTCTTCCGAGTCCCGGGAGGAGAGCGATGCTGTCGATACCCCGGCGCAGGCCGATCGTGTGGGTGCTGTGCGCGGTGCTCAGCGCCGGCGCGTGGGCGCTGCTGCTGGCCGGTCTGTTGACCGGCCGCCAAGCCGCGGGGGTCGGTCTCCTCTTCGCGGGCGGGTGGAACCTCAGCCTCCTTCCCGTCCAGGCGCGCCCGTGGGTCCCCCGACGCCGCCGCCACGGGGCCGAGGTTCCTGCGCTCCCGGCTCCGGAGGAGCCGCAGCACGCCGAGGCGTGATCCCGGGCACCGAGGCGGGCGCGGAGGCCGCGTTCCGGGGGCACAGTCTTTCTCCACATCGAAGCCGCCGCCCGTCCGGTACCGACCCGGCGCGGGCGTGCCCCCGTCGCCCGGCTGAGGGCAGCGTGTGGCAGCCCGCCGAGGCCGCGCGTACCGCGTGACCGGGAGTGCCGCCGACGCGTGGGCGAGCGTTTGGGCGCGCGGGTGCCCCGCCGTGGACCATGCGGATCCGTGGCTCAGAGCTCGCAGGCCCGGCGGCGTCGGGCCGGCCCTGCCCTCCCGGCTGGTCGCACACCGCACGCCCCGCCCGCGGGTGCGCCTGGCTAGCCCCGGACGCGGAGGCCGCGCGGGGTGGGGACGAAGCCCGCGGCCTCCAGGGTCGGGCTCAGGGACGAGGTCAGGGCTGGTTCGCCGTTGATGCGTTCCACGACCAGGTCGCGCAGCGCGCCCTCGGCGACGGCGCGGACCAGGGCCGTCGCCGCGTGGCCGAGGCGGACGGGGTCCGTGGCCCAGGTCAGCAGCGTCTTGCCGCCGCGTTCGACGTAGGCGGCCAGCTCGCCGTCGACCAGGGCGACCAGCGCACCCGCCTTGCGGCCCGGCTTGTGGGACGAGGCACCGCCGCCGCCCGGGGACTCCGGCCACGGCAGGGCCGCGCCGTAGGCGTTGCCGGGGTCGGCGGCCGCGAGGACGACCGCCGTGGGCTGCTCATGGCCGCCGCCCTCCGCGCGCCGGTCCAGCGCGGTGTTGACCGCGCGGAGGCGGTCGATCGCGCCGTCGGAGGCGAACTGCGCCGCACCCAGGCCGTCGACGACGTAGCCGCGGCGGGTGCGGCCGGTGTCCTCGAACGCGGACAGGACCCGGTAGACGCCCGCGAAGCCGCCGGGCGCCCGCTCGGCCTGGACCGCCCCGCGGGTGACGACGCCGTGGCGGTCCAGCAGCGTCTGGGCGAGCGCGTGGGCGCGCTGCGTCGGATCCGTCACGGTCGTCGGCAGCACCGACCAGCGGCCCGCCGTGGTCGGCAACTGCGGGACGCGCGGCACCGGCCGCGCCACGCCGTAGCGGGCGCGCGGGGTCGCCCGCGGCGCGCGGTGGGCCGTCGAGCCGGGGGTGCGGCCGGAGCCGAGCACCGCGCGGAGCGGGGCGAGGGTGTCGTTGGTGATCCGGCCCGACCACGCCAGGTCCCACAGGGCGGTGGCCAGCTCGGCGGGCGGCGTCTCCGTGCCGGGCAGCTGCCGGGCGACCTCGTCCGCCAGCTGACGGAAGAAGAGACCGTAACCGGGCGCCAGCGCCGCCAGGATCGCGTAGTGGAGGGGGGTGAGCTCCAGCGGCAGGGCCTCCGGCAGCAGCAGCGGGGCGGCGTCGGCCGGGTGCAGCGCGACCCAGCCGTCCTTGCCCGGCAGTGCGCCCGCGCCCGCCCAGAACACCTCGCCCTGCGAGGTCAGCTCGTCCAGCATCGCCGGGCTGTAGTCGGCCACGCGGGAGGGCAGGATCAGCCGCTCCAGCGCGGAGGCCGGCACCGGCGCGCCCTGGAGCTGCTCGACGGCGCGCAGCAGGCCGTCCACGCCGCGCAGCCGGTTCGCGCCGCCGACGTGCTGCCACTGCGGCAGGAAGGCGGCCAGCGCGCGCGGCGGCACCGGCTCGACCTCGTGTCGCAGCGCGGCGAGCGAGCGGCGACGCAGGCGGCGCAGCACCTCTGCGTCGCACCACTCCGTGCCGGACCCGCCGGGGCGGAACTCGCCCTGCACGACCCGGCCCGTCGCGGCGAGGCGTTGCAGCGTGCCGAGGACGACGGCCGGGCCGAGGCCCAGCCGGGCGGCGGCGTCGCCCGCGGTGAAGGGGCCGTGGGTGCGGGCGTGGCGGGCGAGCAGGTCGGCCAGGGGGTCCTTGACCGGCTCGGTGAACGCCTCAGGGACGCCGACCGGGAGAGGAGTGCCGAGCGCGTCCCGCAGGCGGCCCGCGTCCTCGATCGCGGCCCAGCGCTGTTCGCCCGCGACGCGGACGTCGATCACGCGCCGAGCGGCCTGGAGCTCGCGCACCCACGGCGGCTCCGCGCCGCGTTCGGCCAGCTCGGCGTCGGTGAGCGGGCCGAGCAGGCGCAGGGCGTCGGCGACGCCCTCGGCGTCCTTGACCCGGCGGTCCGGGGTGAGCCGCTGGAGCTCCGCCTCCAGCTCGGCCAGCACGTTCTCGTCCAGCAGTTCGCGCAGCTCGGCCTGGCCGAGCAGCTCCGCCAGCAGCCGGGAGTCGAGTGCGAGCGCGGACGCGCGGCGCTCGGCGAGCGGCGAATCACCCTCGTAGAGGAACTGGGCGACGTAGCCGAAGAGCAGCGAGCGGGCGAAGGGGGAGGGCTCCGGCGTGGTCACCTCGACGATGCGGACCCGGCGCGACTCGATGTCCCGCATCAACTCGACCAGGCCGGGCACGTCGAAGACGTCCTGCAAGCACTCGCGGACGGCCTCCAGCACGATCGGGAAGGAGCCGAACTCGGCTGCCACGGAGAGCAGTTGCGAGGCACGCTGGCGCTGCTGCCACAGCGGCGTGCGGCGGCCGGGGTTGCGGCGCGGCAGCAGCAGGGCCCGCGCGGCGCACTCGCGGAAGCGCGCGGCGAACAGGGCCGAGCCGCCGACCTGGTCGGTGACGGTCTGTTCGATGGTCGTCGCGTCGAAGACGACGGCCTCGGCGCCGACCGGCGCCTCGTCGGCGGCCGTTGACCTGAGGGGCGCGTCCGGGTCGGGGAAATCGAGCAGGTCCGCGTCCGGCAGGCGCAGCACGATGCCGTCGTCGGCGTGCATGACCTGCGCGTCGAGCCCGTGACGCTCGCTCAGGCGGGCGCCGAGCGCGAGCGCCCACGGCGCGTGGACCTGCGCGCCGAAGGGGGAGTGGACGGCCACCCGCCAGTCCCCGAGCTCGTCCCGGAAGCGCTCGACGACGATGGTGCGGTCGTCCGGCAGGTGGCCGGTGGCCTGGCGCTGCTCGGCCAGGTAGGCCAGCAGGTTGCCGGCCGCCCACTCGTCCAGGCCCGCGGCGGCGAGCCGGGCCGTCGCCTTGTCCGGCGGCAGTGCGGCGAGCTCGCGCAGGAACCCGCCGAGGGCGCGGCCGAGCTCCAGCGGGCGGCCGAGCGCGTCGCCGTGCCAGAACGGCAGCTTGCCGGGGACGCCGGGCGCGGGCGAGACGAGCACCTTGTCGTGGGTGATGTCCTCGATCCGCCACGAGCTGGTGCCCAGGGTGAAGACGTCGCCGACGCGGGACTCGTAGACCATCTCCTCGTCGAGCTCGCCGACGCGTCCGCCGCCCTTCTTCGGGTCGGCCCCGGCGAGGAAGACGCCGAACAGGCCTCGGTCGGGGATGGTGCCGCCGGAGGTGACGGCGAGCCGCTGCGCGCCGGGACGGCCGGTGACCGTGTTGGCGACGCGGTCCCAGACGATGCGGGGCCGCAGCTCGGCGAAGGCGTCGGACGGGTACCGGCCCGCGAGCATGTCGAGCACGCCCTCGTACGCGGAGCGGGGGAGCGAGGTGAAGGGCGCGGCGCGCTGGACCAGCGCCAGCAGCTCGTCCACGTCCCAGTCGTCCATCGACGTCATCGCGACCAGCTGCTGCGCCAGCACGTCCAGCGGGTTGCGCGGGACGCGCAGCGCCTCGATCTGCCCGGCGCGCATCCGCTCCGTCACCACGGCCGACTGCACCAGGTCGCCCCGGTACTTGGGGAAGACGACGCCCGTCGACACCGCGCCGACCTGGTGCCCGGCGCGCCCGACGCGCTGGAGCCCCGAGGCGACCGACGGCGGCGACTCGACCTGCACGACGAGGTCGACCGCGCCCATGTCGATGCCGAGCTCCAGGCTGGACGTCGCCACCACGGCCGGGAGCCGGCCGGACTTCAGCTGCTCCTCGACCTCGGCGCGCTGCTCCTTCGAGACCGAGCCGTGGTGCGCGCGGGCCAGGACCGGCGGCGCGCCCTTGTTCGCCCCCGCCTGCGCCATCAGCTGCGCGGGCGCGTGGGCAGCGGGCAGCGCCTCGCCCGCGGCGCGCTCGACGGCGATCTCGTTGAGCCGGTTGCAGAGCCGCTCCGCGAGGCGGCGGGAATTGGCGAAGACGATCGTCGAGCGGTGCGCCTGGACCAGATCGGTGATCTTCTCCTCGACGTGCGGCCAGATGGACGCCGCCTGCTGCGGGTCCTCTTCGGGCGTGCCGTGCGTCCCACGCCCGCCGGACAGCTCGCCCAGATCCTCGACCGGGACGACGACGGACAGGTCGAACTGCTTCTCCGACGGCGGCTGGACGATCGTCACGTTCCGGCCCGGGGAGAGGAAGCGGGCGACCTCCTCGACGGGCCGGACGGTGGCGGAGAGCCCGATCCGGCGGGCGGGCTTCGGCAGCAGCTCGTCGAGGCGTTCGAGGGTGAGCGCGAGGTGCGCGCCGCGCTTCGTCCCCGCGACGGCGTGGACCTCGTCGAGGATCACCGTCTCGACGCCGCGCAGCGCGTCGCGGGCGTTGGAGGTGAGCAGGAGGAACAGCGATTCGGGCGTGGTGATGAGAATGTCCGGCGGGTGGGTGGCGAAGCGCCGCCGCTCGGCCGGCGGGGTGTCGCCGGACCGGATCGCCACCTCGATCTCCGGCTCCGGCAGCCCCATCCTGGTGGCCGCCTGCCGCAGGCCCGTGAGCGGCGCGCGGAGGTTGCGCTGCACGTCGACGGCGAGGGCCTTCAGCGGCGAGACGTAGAGGACACGGCACCGCTTCTTCGCCTCGGCCGGCGGGGGTGTCGACGCGAGCCCGTCCAGCGCGGAGAGGAACGCGGCGAGCGTCTTGCCCGAGCCGGTGGGCGCGACCACCAGCACGTCGCTCCCGGCGCCGATGGCACGCCACGCCCCCTCCTGCGCCCCGGTGGGCGCGGGAAACGCCCCCTCGAACCACGCCCGCGTGGGCGCGGCGAAGCTCTCCAGAGCGGACCTCTCGGCTTTTGCGCGTGCCATGCGCCCATCGTGCCTTGCGCCACCGACAAACGGGCGACCGCCCACGGACCCCGAGCCCGTGGGGCATCCACCCGCGCCCGTCGCGGCCTCCGGCGGGGTGGCGCCCTGGCACCAGCCCCTGGCTGGGAGGTGCCTCAGGGGCTCGAGGCCGGATGGTCCGAGGGGCTGGGTCACTGGGCCCAGGAGGTGGGTTGATGCCGAGGCGGTCGACCCGGTCTCTGGCGGGGGAGGCGGCTCGGGGCGGCGCGAGGCTGGATGGTCCAGGGAGCCGGGCCGCGGGGCCTGGGAAGTGGGGTGATGCCGAGGCGGTCGACCCGGTCTCTGGCGCTGGAGGCGGCTCGGGGCGGCGCGAGGCTGGATGGTCCGCGGGGCCGGGCCGCGGGGCCTGGGAGGTGGGGGTGACGGGCGTTCGGGGGGAGGTGGCCCACTCGGAGGAGCTCAGCGGGCGAAAGCGGAGGAACCGTACATATCGTCGGAATATCCCTCGCCCCGGGCGCCGTCGCGCGCCCCGACCTCTGGAGGCCTGGTGGCGCGTGTCGCGAAGGGCCTGCGATCGACGACGGCGCGGTGCGCCGTCGTGCTGGCGCTGGTGACCCTGCTGCTCGGGGGCGCCGTGCCGTACGTGGGCAGCACCGGCCGCCTCTACCTGGCCTACCTCGTCGTCGCGGACCGCGCCGACGCCGCGGGGATCGCCGCCGCGGATCTGGCGGTCAGGGACGAGCAGGGCCTGGTCGGCCAGGAGTACCCGCAGATCGGCGTCGTCCTCGCCTACGCGTCCGTCGCGGACTTCGGCGCCCGGGTGCGGATGCACCCGGGCATCGCCGCGGCCGGCGCGAGCCGGACCGCGCCGGTGCCCGATCCGAGGGTGGGCACGCCCTACAGCGGCGCGCAGGGCGAGTCCGCCGTCGTCTCGTCCAAGCGGGCAGGTGACGCCGTGCCGAGCGACGACGTGCCGCTGGTCGCCGATCCGCACGGCCGGCCGCAGTGGAGCCAGCAGATGGTCGGCGAGAGCAGCCCGCTGCCCGCGAAGGACCGCGCCGCGCTCAAGAACGTCGTCGTCGCCGTGCTGGACTCGGGCGTGGACGACACCCACCCGGATCTGCGCTCCGCCGTCGACCCGAGCCGCTCCGTCTCCTGCGCGACCGGGACGCCGGACAGCCGTCCGGGCGCCTGGCGGCCGGATCCCAACCTGGGAGAGAGCGGCCACGGGACGCACGTCAGCGGGATCATCGCCGGCGACCGTCCCGGGGACGGTGTGGTCGGCGTGGCGCCGGGCGCGCGCATCGCGGCCGTGCGGCTGCTCGGCGGGCCGGGGCAGTACTACGGCGAGAACATCGTCTGCGGCTTCCTGTGGGCCGCCGACCACGGCGCTTCCGTGATCAACGACAGCTACTTCGCCGACCCGTGGAAGTACAACTGCCCGGAGAACCCGGACCAAGCGGCGATCGCCGCGGCGGTCGGCCGGGCGGTGAAGTACGCGCAGGACAAGGGCGCCGTGGTGGTCGCCTCGGCGGGCAACGACGGGCAGGACCTCGCCGGCCCGCGAATCGACGACCGCAGCCCCAACGACCGGCCCGACGGTGTGAACGCGCCGGTGCGGCATCTGGGCACGGAGTGCATCCGGCTGCCCGGCGGCCTGCCGGGCGTGGTGAACGTGAGCGCGCTCGTCGCGGACGGCAGCCTCGCGGCGTACTCCAACTGGGGTTCGCAGGAGATCGCGTTGGCCGCGCCGGGCGGCGATCCGGACGGCGGCGTGGGGGCCGCGGTCGTCTCCGACTGGCCGGGCGGCCGCTACGCGGCCCTCGCCGGCACCTCGATGGCGGCGGCGACGGTCAGCGGCGTTGCCGCGGTCGAGGCGGCGCGTCACCCGGACGTCCGCGGGGCGGCGCTGGTCCGGCTGATGGAGCAGCAGGCGATGCCGTTGGGGTGCCCGTCCCGTGATCCGGGTGCGAAGGACTGCCCGGGCGGCCCGTACTACGGCTACGGCCTGGTCGACGTGCGCTGAGCCCGCGCGGTCCGGGGAGACGGCGACGGCGGGGGCTTACGGCCGGAGCAGCCGGTCGAAGTAGCCGAGCAGCAGGTCGCCCAGCTCCTGCGTCAACGCGGGGACCCGCTCCTCTTCGGCCTCGACGAGCAGCGGGAGCACGCCCTTGTACGCGGCGAGGGTGACGGCGGCGCCCGTCTCCAGCCGGGCGGCCGGCAGTTCCGGGGCGTAGAGGGCGAGCAGCGCCTCGATCCGGGCGTGGGTGCGCGCCATCAACGGCGCCTGGAGGTCCATCACGTGGCCCGGCGCGTTCCCGCCGATGAAGAGGGCCAGGCAGGCCGGGTTGTCCCGGTGGAACCTGACGATCGGTCCGAGCGAGGCGCCGAGCGCCGCCTCCAGTGACACGGCGGCGGGGTCCAGCGCGGCGAACGGCGCGAGCAGCTCGTCCAGGCTGTCCGCGTAGAACTCGGCGAGCGCGGCCGCGATCGCGTCCTTGTTCGGGAAGTACTGGTACAGCGAGCCGGGGGAGACGCCCGCCCGCGCCGCGATGGCGTTCGTCGTGGTGGCCGCGTAGCCGGACTCGGCGAAGACGTGCCCGGCCGCGTCGAGCAGCTGGGCGATCCGGCGTTCCCCGCGGGCCTGGCGCTTCCTTGGCCGTTCGGCGGCTGCGGGCTCGGTGCTCGGGTGCGTGGTCTCGGCGGTCACCCTGCCGATGGTAGGGCCGTTGACGAATGCGAGCAATCACTCGTAATCTCTGGAGTGAGATTTACGAGCAAACACTCGCATTCTCTTCCCGGCTCCTGCCATGCCTTCTCGCAGCCTTCATCCGCCTTGATCAGCCTTCACCAGCTCTGGGGGACACCCATGTCCGCAACCGTGGACGCCGTCGGCGCGCCCGACGACGTCACCGTCGATCCGGAAGCCCCGGCCGCGACCCGTGCGCCCGGCCGTGCGTGGACGCTCGCCATCGTGTCGATCGCGACGTTCATGCTGATGCTCGACCTCACCGTCGTGAACGTCGCCCTGCCCGACCTGCGCAACGCGCTGCACGCCGACTTCTCCGGCCTCCAGTGGGTGCTCGACGCCTACGCGCTCACCCTCGCCGCGTTCCTGCTGACGGGCGGCTCACTCGCCGACCGGCTCGGCCGCAAGCGGGTCTTCATCGCCGGGTTCGCGGTCTTCACCGCCGCCTCCCTGCTCTGCGGGGCCGCGACGAACGTGATCACCCTCAACCTCGCCCGCGGTCTCCAGGGCGTGGGCGCCGCCGTCCTCTTCTCGGTCGGACCGGCGCTGCTGGGCCACGAGTTCCGAGGCAAGGACCGGGCCATGGCCTTCGGTGTCTTCGGCGGCGTCTCCGGCCTCGCCATCGCCTTCGGCCCGCTCATCGGCGGGGCGCTGACCAGCGGCGTCGGCTGGCGGTGGATCTTCCTGGTGAACGTCCCCATCGGTGTCGTCGCCATCGTGCTGAGCTCCCTGCGGATCCGCGAGTCCCGCGAGCCCGGCGCCCACGGCGTCGACTGGCCCGGCCTCACCCTCTTCTCCGTCGCCCTCGCCGCGCTCGTCCTCGCCTTCCTGCGCGGCGAGGCGGAGGGCTGGACCAGCCCGCTGATCCTTTCCCTCTTCGCCGCGTCCGTCGTGCTGCTCGCGGCCTTCCTGCTGGTCGAGCGCAGGCTCGGCGCGGCCGGGATGCTGGACCTCTCGCTGGTCCGCAACCGCACCTTCAACGGGATCTCGGCGACGACGCTGCTCGGCAACGCGGCCGGCATGGCGTCGATCTTCCTCGAGGTCTCCTACGTGCAGAACGTGCTCGGGGCGTCGCCCTGGCAGGCCGGTCTGCGCTTCCTGCCGCTGACACTGATGCTCTTCGTCGTCGCGGCCGTCACCGGCAGCCTCACGGTTGCGCTCCCGCCACGGCTGCTCGTCGGCACCTCGATGACGCTGATGGCCGGCGGCCTGCTGGCCATGCGGCTGGTCGACGTCCACAGCGACTGGACCGCGATGCTGCCGAGCATGCTGCTCACGGGCGGCGGGATGGGCATGTTCAATCCGCCGCGCGCGTCGATCTCCATCGGCGTCGCCGAACCCGCGCGGGCCGGCATGGCCGCCGGGATCGGTGAGACCTTCCAGCAGGTCGGCATCGCGATCGGCATCGCCGGCTTCGGCGCGCTCTTCCAGCACCGCGTCGGCGACGCTTTCGCTGCGGCGGTGCCCGGACTCCCCGCGAGCGCGCGGCAGGCGGTCGCCGCGGGCGCGGGCGACCAGGTCGCCCGCAGCGCGGGCCCGCTCCGCGCGCAGGTCGCCGAGGCGGCGCGGGCGGCCTTCGTCCACGGGCTCACGGACGTCCTCACCATCTGCGCGGCGGTCGCGGCCGTGGCCGCGGTGATCGCCTTCGCCACCATCCGCCGCAAGGACCTCCACGAGAGCGCAACCGGGCACTGAACCCCCGGCCTCCGGCCCCGGCGGGCACCACCCGCCGGGGTCACGCGTCGTTGCAGACAGCGCCCGCCCCACTCTTGGCCTCACGCTTCTGGGACGGGGACCTTGGCCCCGTCCCAGGGCGCCCGGGGAGGGACGGATCGGCTCGCCGCTCAGGCGTCCTGCATGGTGGACCGGCCGCCGCGTGGGTCTCGGGTGCGTGGCAGGCTCACTCGGAGGGAGGCTGGTGTCATGGGTGAGGAACGCGCGCACTACTGGCAGCATCCGGCGCTGCCCGGAGTGGATCTGCTGCGGGCCCGCTACGTCCACCACACCTTCGGGAAGCACACCCACGACGGCTACGTGCTGGCCGCCATCACCGAAGGGGTGGAGGCGTTCCACTACCGCGGCGGCCTGGAGGTCGCGCCCGCGGGCAGTGTCGCGCTCGTGGAGCCGGACCGGGTGCACACCGGGCACGCGGGGGTGCCCGACGGGTGGAGCTACCAGGTGCTCTACCCGAGCGTCGAGCACGTCGCGGCCGTCGCCGCCGAGTTGGGGGTGCTGCCCGGCTCGCCGGGATTCGGCACGGCCGTCGTGGACGACGACGAGCTCGCCCGCCTCGTGACGCAGACCCACCAGGCCGCCGAACAGAACCAGGGGCTGGCCGCAGGAACCTTCCTCCGCCTCGCGCTCGCCCGTGCCCTGCGCCTGCACTCCTCGCAGCGGCTGGTGCGGGACGCGCCGCGCGTCGGACGCGACGCCGCCCGCGCCGCGCGGGACCTGCTCGCGGCGCGGCTGGACGAGCCGCCCGCCCTGGAGGAGCTCGCCGCCGCCGTAGGGACGGGACCCTTCCCGCTGCTGCGGGCCTTCCGGGACGAGTACGGGCTGCCGCCGCACGCCTGGCTGACCCAGCACCGGGTCCGTACCGCGCGCAACCTGCTCGACGCGGGCGTCCGGCCCGCGGACGCGGCCGTGGCCGTCGGCTTCGTCGACCAGGCGCACCTGACCCGGCACTTCCGCCGGATCGTGGGCGTCCCGCCGGGCGCCTACCGGCGGGCGCGCAAGAACGTACAAGATTCGGACGGCGCGCCCCCGGCAGCATGAGGCGTATGACGGCCCTCTCCGATCCACCCGCACCGAGCACCGTGCCACCCGCCGCTCCGGCCCCCGCCACGGGCGCGCGCCCCGACCGCGCCGTGATCCGGGACTCCCTCGGGGTCGGCGTGGCGGTCGGCGTCTCGGGGATCGCCTTCGGCGTCGCCGGGACCACCGCCCACCTGACGGTCTGGCAGACCTGTGCGCTCAGCCTGCTGGTGTTCACCGGCGCCAGCCAGTTCGCGCTGATCGGTGCGCTCGCGGCGGGCGCCGCACCGCTCGCGGCCGTCGTCGGGGCGCTCTTCCTGGGCGTGCGGAACGCCTTCTATGGCCTGCGGCTGGCGGAGCGGCTGGAGCTGCCGCGCTGGGTGCGGCCCGTGGCCGCGCAGACGGTGATCGACGAGACGGCGGCCGTGGCGCTGGTCCAGCCCGACCGGCGCTCGACCCGGCTCGGCTTCTTCGTCACGGGGGCCAGCCTCTATCTGATCTGGAACGCCACCACCCTGGCCGGCGCCTTGGGCGCCGACGCGCTCGGGGACCCGTCCCGGTACGGCCTGGACGTCGCCGGACCGGCCGTCTTCCTGGCGCTGCTGGCCCCGCGGCTGCGCGAGGGCGGCGCGGAACGGGCGACCGCGCTGCTCGGTGCGGTGCTCGCGCTGGCGGCGGTGCCGCTCGTCCCGGCGGGCGTCCCGGTGCTCATCGCGCTCGCGGCCGTCCCGGTCGTGCTGCTGCTCGGCTCCCGCCGGAACCGGGCCGGGGCGACGGCCCGGAAAACAGTCGGGACCGCGGCCGGGACGACGGCCGATCCGCAGCGGAATCTGCCGAAGGAGGACGGACGATGAACACCACCTGGCTGGCCATCCTGGGCACGGCGGCGGGCTGCTACGGACTCAAGCTGCTCGGCCTCTCCGTTCCCACCGGACTGCTGGACCGTCCCGTCGTCCGCCGCTTCGCGGCGCTCGCGCCGGTCGCGCTGCTGGCCGCGCTCACCGCGCTGCAGACCTTCGGGCAGGGCACGCACGGACTGGTCCTGGACGCCCGGGCGGCCGGGCTGGCCGCGGCGGGAGTGGCGGTGTGGCGCCGGGCTCCGTTCCTGGTCGTGATCGTGGTCGCGGTGGCGGTGACCGCCCTGGTGCGGGCGGTCGGCTGACGCCGGGCCGCGCCTGAACCGGCGCAATACTGGGCGCATGCGCCTGACCGAGTTCTGGAAGAGGATGTACGCCCACTTCGGGGAGAGCTACGCGGAGAGCTTCGCCACCGACCATGTCATGTCCGAGCTGGGCGGACGGACTGTCCACCAGGCCCTGGAGGCCGGCTGGGAGGCGAAGGACGTCTGGCGGGCCGTCTGCGTGTCGATGGGCGTCCCCGAGTCGAGGCGCTGAGCCGCCGACGCCGAGCCGATGAGAAGGAGAAATCAGCAGGTGTCTGCTTATTCGAACGTGCGTTCCCTATACTGGATTCCGGCACGTTATCCACAGGCCTGCCCTCCGCGAGGGTCTTTTGTCAGTGGTGCGCGCTAGCGTCTTCGGTGATGAAGCGTTCAGCACAGACCCCCAAGGTGGCACCCATGGCAGCGAACGACCGCGAGCGGGCCCTCGAGACAGCCCTCGCACAGATCGAGCGACAGTTCGGCAAGGGCTCCGTCATGCGCCTCGGCGACGAGGCCCGGGCTCCGATCGAGGTGATTCCCACGGGGTCCATCGCCCTCGACGTGGCGCTCGGTGTCGGCGGCCTGCCGCGCGGCCGTGTCGTCGAGGTCTACGGCCCCGAGTCCAGCGGTAAGACCACGCTGACCCTGCACGCGGTGGCCAACGCGCAGAAGGCCGGCGGCATCGTCGCCTTCGTCGACGCCGAGCACGCGCTCGACCCGGAGTACGCCAAGAAGCTCGGCGTGGACACCGACGCCCTGCTCGTCTCCCAGCCGGACACCGGCGAGCAGGCGCTGGAGATCACGGACATGCTGATCCGCTCCGGCGCCGTCGATCTGATCGTCATCGACTCGGTCGCCGCGCTGGTGCCGCGGGCCGAGATCGAGGGCGAGATGGGCGACTCCCACGTCGGTCTCCAGGCCCGCCTGATGTCCCAGGCGCTGCGCAAGATCACCGGTGCGCTGAACCAGACCAAGTGCACCGCGATCTTCATCAACCAGCTGCGTGAGAAGGTCGGCGTCATGTTCGGCTCGCCCGAGACGACGACGGGTGGCCGCGCGCTCAAGTTCTACGCCTCGGTCCGTCTGGACATCCGCCGTATCGAGACGCTGAAGGACGGCACGGAGGCGGTCGGTAACCGCACCCGCGTCAAGGTCGTCAAGAACAAGGTCGCCTCGCCGTTCAAGCAGGCCGAGTTCGACATCATCTACGGCCAGGGCATCAGCCGCGAGGGCGGCCTGATCGACATGGGCGTCGAGCACGGCTTCATCCGCAAGTCCGGCGCCTGGTACACCTACGAGGGCGACCAGCTGGGCCAGGGCAAGGAGAACGCCCGCAACTTCCTGCGCGACAACCCGGACCTGGCCGACGAGATCGAGAAGAAGATCAAGGAGAAGCTCGGCGTGGGCCCGAAGCTGGACACCCCGGCTGAGGCCGCCGGTCCGGTCGTCGGCGAGGCCCCGGCCGCGGCGACCACCAAGGCTCCCGCCGCGCGCGGCAGCAAGGCCAAGGCTGCGGAGGCCGTCCCGGCGGAGGTCAAGGCCTGAACGGGGTGACGTCGACGTCGACCGAGAGCGCGTGGGGTCCGCGCGACTGGTCGTCCCACGGGGGCGGCGGCAGCCGGCCGGAACCGCCGGCTGACCGCCCCCCCACCCCGGATTCCGCCCACGTCCGGCGGCCCGTCGATGACGAGGCCTACCCCGGTACCGCCGAGGGGCATGTCGAGGGGCATGACGAGAGGTACGGCGAGAGGTACGACGACGCCCCGGCGGGGCGCGGTGGCGCGTCCGACCGGCGCCGCTCCTCGCGACGCCACACGCGGCGCGCCTCCGAGGAGGAGGGCGACGAGGCACGGCGCGACAAGGCGCCGACGGATCCCGCCTCGCGGGCGCGGGACATCTGCCTGCGGCTGCTCACCGGTTCCGCCCGCACCCGGAAGCAGCTCGCCGACACCCTGCGGCGCAAGGAGATCCCGGACGAGGTCGCCGAGCAGGTGCTCGACCGGCTGACCGAGGTCGGGCTGATCGACGACGCCGCCTACGCCCGCTCCTGGGTCGAGCAGCGACAGCGCAACCGGGGCCTGGCCCGGCGCGCTCTGGCGGGCGAGCTGCGGGCCAAGGGAGTCGACAGCGCGCTGGTCGCCGAGGCCGTCGCCGAGGTCGACCCGGACGACGAGGAGGCCGCCGCGCGGCGGCTGGTGGAGCGCAAGCTCGCCTCCACCCGCGCACTGGACCGCCAGGTAAGGCTGCGCCGGCTCGCGGGCATGCTGGCCCGCCGCGGTTATCCGGAGGGCCTGGCCCTGCGCGTGGTGCGCGCCGCCCTCGACGCGGAGAACGCGGAGGATGCGGACGGCTTCGACGACGAGGACGCCTTCCTCGACTCAGGCCAGGATTGAGCCGGACACGGGCCGCCCGGAACGGGAGGCGCGGAAGTCGCCTCCTGGGGCCGCTGGTTCCTGTGTGTTTGCACTACTCAACGGTCAGGGGCGGTTGCCGTCTTGACCGTTTCGTAACCCGCACCTAGCCTCACCATGAGTGATGAGGGGCCGATGCCAGCCTCGCACCGAGATCGCAGTGTGATCACGGCGTGATCCCGCGCCGGACGGGGAGGGCTGATGACGTTGGCCATCGCAGCGACCGCAACCGTTCCGGTGCTCCTGATGATCATCGGCCTGGTCCTGCTCTCGGTCGCCGGTCTCGCGGTGCGTCAACTCCTGCACAGCGCCCGGGAGCGCGCGCTCGAACTGGACCGGCGCGAGCAGCGCAGCGCGGAACGCGAGGCCCGCATCGACGAGGAGCAGCACCGGCTGCTCCAGCGCGAGTTGGACACGGCCCAGGCTCAGGCCGAACTCCAGCTTCGCTCCGAGGAGCTGGCCGTCGAGCGGCGGCGCATGCTGGAGGAGGTGGCCGGCCTCAGCGCGGCGGACGCCCGCGCGGAACTGGTCCGGTCCGTCGAGCAGCAGGCCAAGCGTGACGCCGTGCTGACGGTCCGGGAGATCGAGCGGCAGGCCCGGACGGACGGGGAGGTCCGCGCCCGGGAGATCGTGGCCTCCGCGATCCAGCGCGTCTCCGTGCAGGGCACGGCGGACCACGTGGTCACCGCCGTGCGGCTGCCGGGCGAGGACATGAAGGGCAGGATCATCGGCCGCGAGGGCCGCAACATCCGCTCCTTCGAGGCAGTCACGGGCGTCAACCTGGTCATCGACGAGACCCCGGAGTCGGTGCTGCTCTCCTGCTTCGACCCGGTCCGGCGGGAGGTGGGCCGGCTCGCCCTGGAGGAGCTGATCGCCGACGGGCGGATCCATCCGCAGCGGATCGAGGACGCCTACGAGCGCAGCCTCGCCCAGGTCGAACGGCTCTGCCGGGCGGCGGCGGAGGAGGCGGTCGCCGAGGTCGGCCTCGACGAGCTGCACCCGGAACTGATGCGTCTGCTGGGCCGGTTGCGCTACCGCACCTCCTACGGCCAGAACGTGCTGGGCCACCTGGTCGAGTCCGCGCATCTGGCCGGGGCGATGGCGGCCGAGCTGCGGGTGGACCCGATGCTGGTCAAGCGGTGCAGCCTGCTGCACGACATAGGGAAGGCGGTCACCCTCCCGCAGCCTCCCGGCGGCAGCGCCCCCGTCGCGGAAGGCAGTCACGCCCAGATCGGCGCCGAACTCGCCCGCCGCTACGGCGAGTCGGAGGAGGTCGTGCACGCGGTCGCGGCGCACCACAACGAGATCGAGCCGCAGACGGTCGAGGCCGTCCTCACCCAGGCCGCGGACGCCTGCTCCGGCGGCAGGCCGGGCGCGCGCCGGGAGTCGGTGGAACTCCACGCGCGCCGCCTGGAGAAGCTTGAGGAGATCGCCCGCCGGCACGAGGGCGTCCACAAGGTCTACGCGATGCAGGCGGGCCGCGAGGTCCGGGTGATGGTGCTGCCGGAGGCGGTGGACGACGTCCAGGCGCAGGTGCTGGCGAAGGACGTGGCCCGCGAGGTCGAGAACGAACTCACCTACCCCGGCCAGATCCGGATCACGGTGATCCGGGAGAGCCGCGCGACGAGCTTCGCCCGCTAGTGCGGGCGCAGCACAGGCGCGGCTCGCCGCTATCTCGACACCGGGAGGTCCTCCGCCGCCCAGGCCTGGAAGCCGCCGATGAGGTCGGTGGCCCGGTGGAGGCCGAGCGCCTGGAGGGACCGCGCGGCGAGGGAGGAGGCGTAGCCCTCGTTGCACACCACGATGACCAGGCGGTCGTGGTCCGTGGTCTCCGGCGCGCGGTGGGCGCACTGCGGGTCCATGCGCCACTCCAGTTCGTTGCGCTCCACGACCAGCGCCCCCGGGATCACCCCGTCCCGTTCGCGCAGCGCGGCATAGCGGATGTCCACGAGCAGCGCGCCCTCCCGCGCGACGGCCTGTGCTGCCTCGTGCGGCGTCACGCGCCGCAGGTGCGCGCGTTCACGTTCGAGCAGGGCGTCGATGTCGATCCGTGTGCTCACCAGTCCTCCTGGGTTTCGACGGCGGTGACGCTCAGGACGTCCCCGCTGCGTTCGTAGCGTCGCAGCCGCGGCAGCGGCGGGTGGTAGACGTGCACCGAGACGGCGTGGTCGGCCACCGAGGGGTTGACGACCTGGTGCACGTGGTGGGGACCGAAGGCGCGACCGCGGCCCGACGGCAGCACCCGCTGCCGGTCGACGCCCTCCTCCAGTTCCAGGCTGCGCCAGCCGCTGCTGGGCAGCGGCATCACGAGCGAGTGCTCGCTCAGCTCGCCGCGCGCGGTGACGAACGCGCCGCTGGAGCCGCCGTGGTCGTGCCAGCCGGTCTCCGAACCGGGCGGCCAGCCGATCAGCCAGGCCTCGCTGCCGCCGGGCCCGTCCAGACGGACCCAGGTGCGCTCCGTCGGATGGAGCGCCAGGCGGCCCAGTGCGTCCGGGTCGGCGGCGACGGCCTGGGCGAAGGTGAGCAGGACCGTGAGATCGGGGGCGACGGTCGTGGTCGGGGCGGTTGCGGTGCCGGGGTTGGCGGCGGCGGCGCCCGAGGGCGGGGCGTCGGCGGTCACGGTGTCGGCGTTCGTGGTCATGGTGGCGTCCTGGGAGGCGTCGGGGCGATGACGGGACGCCGCCGGGCGCCGAATGGGATACCCCCGGCCGAAGGCTGGGGGAGGACCGCGCGGGCGCGTGAAGGCGCGGCTGCGGTCGGGTCAGGTGGCGCGGCGGCGTGGGATGCCGGGTGAAGGGCCGTCCGTGACGGCGGCGAGAAGCGTGCTTCTCCAGCCGGGCGTCAGGTCAGCCCTGGGTACAGAACGACGCGCAGAACGAGGTGCAACACAGGTGGGGGCACCGGACGGCGTCCGGTCGGCGCGTGCTGCGGGCGGGCAGCAGAACGGTGATCCCCATGCCGCGAGTAGAGCACGGCCCCAGGTGATCGTCAAGGAACGTCCGCCATCAGGACTGACCGGCCGTCAGCCTTTCGCGGGCGCTCACGCCGGTCGCGGTGCGCGGCACGGGGAGCTCGGCCGCGGCGCTGCGGGCCCGGTCCGCGAGGTCGTAGAGCTCGCCGGGGCGGCTTCCCTCGACGGCGGCGACGAGGTGCCCGTCCGGCCTGATCAGCAGCACGCTGTGGGCGGCGGCGCCCGGGTAGCTCTCGGTGACCAGCAGCTCGGCGGGGAGCGGCAGACCCTCCGTCGTCTCCGTCAGCTGCGGCATCAGGCCGGCTCCGAGCCAGTGCTCGGACGCCCACACGCCCGTGCCGGGCGCGACGAGGACGACCAGGAAGCCTCGGCCGAGCCGGGCGCGCAGTCGGTCGTGGGCCCCGTCCGCGGTGATCACGGGGAGGTCCGGGACCAGCACGCCCGGGCTGGTCGGGCTGAGCGTGGGGGTGAGGGCCGAGCTGCCACGGCCTTCGGAGGCCGGATAGGCGGGCGCGCCGCCGAGCCGACCGGTGCCGAGGCTGCCGTCGGAGAGCAGCCGCGCGTTGCGGCGCAGCGACCCGGAGAGCAGGCTGCGGCGCGCCTCCAGCAGGGCGGTGCTGGGTTGGAGCAGCGGCATCGCCTGGTCCACGGCCCGCAGCCGGGCGATCACGGCGCTGCGGCGTTCCGCCTGGTAGGTGGTCAGCAGGCGCTCGGGCGCGCAGCCCTGCCAGACCAGGCCGAGTTTCCAGGCGAGGTTGTCCACATCGCGCAGGCCCTCGTCGAGGTTCTGCATCCCGAGGGAGCCGAGCAGGTGCGCCGCGTCGCCCGCCAGGAAGGCCCGGCCCACCTGGAACTTGGTGGCCAGCCGCTGCTGGACGACGTAGTCCGCGCTGGAGATCAGCTCGTAGGCGGGGACCTTGCCGCCGTTCCACGCCGCAAGGGTGGCCCGCAGTTGCTCGATCAGCTGGTCCGGGCTGAAACCGGGCGCGCGCGGCGGCAGCCGCCAGTCCAGTCGCCAGACGCCGTCCGGCAGCGGTCGCGCCGCGACTTCGCGCGCGATCGGCGCACCGGACTGCCGCGGCTGGTCCCGGTGCAGCAGCGCCTCCCCGGGGAACGGCAGGTCCGCCCGGATCGTGGCCAGTGCGTAGTGGTCGGCGGCCGCACGCCCGGGGAAGCGCAACGCGAGCCGCTTGCGGACCGTGGAACGCGGCCCGTCGCACCCCACCAGGAAGCTGCCGCGCAGCCAGGTGTGCTGGGTGTGGACGTTCACGGCGTCCTCGCCCGGCTCCTGCTCCAGCTCCAGCAGGGTGGACTCCGGCAGCAGCTCCACCAGCCCCGTCGCGGAGACGGCGTCCCGCAGACCGCGCAGCAGGCGGTGCTGGGCCAGGTGCAGCACGTCGTCGTGCTGGAGCTCCACGCTGTGCAGTTCGCGGTGGCGGCGCAGGGTCCGCCAGGCGGTCCAGCCGCGACCGTCGGCGGTGACCCTGCTGTAGCCGATGCGCTGCAGGAAGCCGACGGTGTCGGTGCGCAGCACGGTCGACCGGGAGCTCTCGGGGGCGACCCCGGTGCCCTCGTCCAGCACGATGCTCGGCACCTGGTGCCGGGCCAGGGCGAGCGCCAGGGTGAGACCGATGGGACCGGCGCCGGCGATGATCACAGGGTCGGATCCGGAATGGGCTGGGCCAGTCATAGAAGGAAATGGACCAGATCGCCTGTGCCGACGTCAAGCAGCGTCAGGCGTACGCCGGTTCACTTCACACGCGCGCGGGAACCATTCGGTCCCGGGCGGTGCGGCGTCACGCCGCCCAGGGGTGCGGAACCGGTCGCCGGCCGAGGTTACGCCGAGGGGGTCACCGTCTGCGCAGGCGCGAGACGAAATCCCTCGCTCTCGACGTGCGCGGCGCCGAGAAGAACTGCTCCGGCGGCGCGGACTCCACGATGCGGCCGCCGGTCATGAACAGGACCCGGTCCGCCGTGGCGTGGGCGAAGCCGAGGTCCTCGGTGACGATCAGCATGGTACGCCCGTCGGAGGCCAACTCGCGGGCGAGACAGTGAAGTTCTTCGGCCGGCTCGTCGAGGACCAGCACCTTGGGATCGAGGACCAGGGCGCGGGCGAGCGCCACCCGGCCGCGCACGACCGGGTTCAGCTGGCGGCTGCGCAGGCTCGACTCGTGGTCCGCGTCGACGAGACGCAGCGCTGCCAGGGTGCGTTCGGCGGCCAGTTCCGGCGCGGTGCCGCGGACCTCGACCTGGCAGCGGGTCAGCTCACCGAAGACGGTCCGGCCGAGGCCGAGCGCGTCGAGCGCGGCGACCAGGGCGTGTTCGACGGTCTCCGGCGGCGGCACGAGGCCGACGTCCGCCCGCGCGGTGCGCCGCACGCGCCCGCGCGCGCCGGCGACGAGGGGGGTGCCGTCCAGCAGGATCTCGCCGGAGTCGATCCGCTCCGCGCCGTGGATGGCCCGGCAGAGCGTGGTCTTGCCCGCGCCGGTCGGGCCGACCAGGGCGACGACCTCGCCCGGGGACAGCTCCAGGTCCACCTCGTGCAACGACTGCACCAGCCCGTGCCGCTTGCTCACGCCCCGCAGTTGCAAGAACCCGGCGCGCGGCGCGGGGGCGGAGGTCACGGTGTCCCACTCCTCGGGTACTGGCTGGTGGCGCTGGTCGGTCCGGCCGACCTGCGCTGCCGCCGATCGGGTGTGCCGCGCGGTCGTCCCGGCGGGAGCCGCGCGGAGCACGGGTCGACTCTACGGTGCCGTTCGCGGGCGCACCGCAGTTCTGAGGGTGATTTGAGGATCATGCGCCGATCCGGGAGCGTGCGGCGTGATGCGGTGGTTCGTCGCAGCTCGGTAACGGTCGCCCCACGCGTCCCACGCCCCCTTGACCGGACCCGGTCGCATGGGAGTGGATGCGTGCTGGAGAACTGTTGGAGAAAGTGCAGCGAGCCGGGACGGAGGAGTGACCATGCGCCTGCTCCTGGTCGAGGACGACGAGCACGTCGCGGCCGCGCTGGTGACCGTGCTGACCAAACACGGATTCGAGGTCCGTCATGCCCGTTCGGGGAACGAGGCGCTGGACGCCCTCGTCCCGGACGGCCGCCCGCAGTTCCGCGTGGTGCTGCTCGACCTCGGGCTCCCGGACCGGGACGGCTTCGACGTCTGCGACCAGATCCGGCGGCGCTGCGGCATCCCGGTGATCATGGTCACGGCGCGGGCCGAGGTTCGCGACCGGATCCACGGGCTGAACATCGGCGCCGACGACTACATCGTCAAGCCCTACGACATGGGCGAGCTGCTGGCCCGGATCCACGCCGTGGCCCGCCGCGACGCGGCCGCCCGCCCGGTCCCCGTGCAGGCCCAGCCGCCGCGCGAGGAACCGCACCACCTGCTCGGCCGCGCCTTCGGGCTCGTGCTCGACCAGGCCTCGCGCCGGGCCACCGTCCACGGCGAGGACGTCGCGCTCACCCGCAAGGAGTACGAGCTGCTGGCCCTGCTCGCGCAGAGCCCCGGCGTCGTCTTCCGCCGCGAGCAGATCATCAGCGAGGTGTGGCGCAGCAGCTGGGACGGCACGGCCCGGTCGTTGGAGGTCCACGTCGCGTCCCTGCGTCGCAAGCTCGGCCTGCCCGGCCTGATCGAGACGGTCCGCGGGATCGGCTACAAGATGGCCGTGCCGGATCACCTGGTCCACGAGTGAGCGCGACCGATCACACCTGAGCACGACGAGACCGACACTGAAACCGATCCGGACGTAGCCGTATGCGCACCCGCCTCCTCGGCATCCTGCTCGCACTTCTCGCGTGCGTGCTGCTCGCCCTCGGCCTGCCGCTGGCCGCCAGCGAGGCGCAGCGTGAGCAGCAGCGCGTCGTGGTCGACCGGATCGACGACACCGCACGCTTCGCCGCGCTGGCCCAGAACCCGTTCGGGCAGGCGGACTCGGCCGCGGCGAGCGAGCAGAAGCGCACCCTCAGCACGGAGCTGAACCGCTATCACGCCGTATACGGCATCTGGGCCGGCGTCTTCGACCTCAACGGCCAAGCCCGTTACGCCTACCCCTCCACCTGGACGAACGCCCTCGACGGCCCGTCCGCCGAGCCGTTCCGCGAGGCCCTGGACGGTCGCCGAAGCGACGACCCCGCCCAGGTCTGGCCGTGGCAGGGCGGCGAGGCCCGCCTGGTCATAGCCTCGCCGGTGATCTGGGACGGCGACGTGGTGGCGGTGATCGTCACCGAGTCGCCCACGGACGGGCTGCGGGCACGGGTCTTCAGCGCCTGGCTCTGGCTGATCGGCGGCGAGGCCTTCGCGGTCCTCTTCGCCGTCGGCGTCGCGGTCGCGCTGACGCGCTGGGTGCTGCGGCCGGTCCACGACCTGGACAAGGTCACCCATGACATCGCCACCGGTCGGCTCGCCTCGCGCGTCGCCCCCGCCGGCGGGCCGCCCGAGCTGCGCCGGCTGGCGCGCTCCTTCAACGAGATGGCCGACCATGTCGAGGAGGTCCTCGACCAGCAGCGGGCCTTCGTCGCGGACGCCTCGCACCAGCTGCGCAACCCTCTGTCCGCGCTGATGCTGCGGGTCGAGGTGCTCGGCATGGAGCTGCCCGAGGGGCACGACGAGGAGATGTCCGGCGTGCGCGAGGAGGGCCGCCGTCTCGCCCAGGTCCTCGACGACCTGCTCGGTCTCGCCCGCGCGGAGAACGCCCGGCCGGTCGCGGAGCGCTGCGACGTCGGCGGCATCGTCGCCGACCGCGTCGAGGGCTGGCGGGCGCTCGCGCGTGAGCGCGGGGTCGCCCTGGTCTGCACCCCTGCGGGCGGCCCGCTCTTCGCCCTGGCGGACCCGGTGGGCCTGGGCAGCGCCCTGGACGCGGTGCTGGACAACGCCCTCAAGTTCACCCCCGCGGGCGACGCCGTCCGGGTCGAGGCGGCGGTGGAGGGTTCGGAGGTCCTCATCCGCGTCACGGACGGCGGACCCGGTCTGGACGAGGACGAGCTCGCCCGCATCGGCGACCGCTTCTGGCGCAGCCCGCGCCACCAGAACACGGACGGCTCCGGCCTCGGCCTCTCCATCGCCCGGGCCCTGCTGACGGCCAACGGCGGCAGCATCGCCTTCGCCGCCCAGCAGCCCACGGGCCTGACGGTCACCTTCACCCTCCCGACGGACTGAGCCGGCCCGGCGGCGGAGCAGGGCCGGCCCCGGCGGCCACGGTGCCCGCCCCTCGTCGGCAGTTTGTCGTGAGCATTGACCAAGCCATCGAGCACTGCGACATTGGCCGGTGTCAGCGTCTGGCTCGGCCGGTGCCTGGGGAGGGCCATTGATCGACGGGGCGCGGGAGCACCGGGTCGTCACCGACGACGGCGTGGAGTTGGCCGTGGTGGAGGCGGGGGACCCGCTGCGGCCGACGGTCTGGTTCCTGCACGGCTACCCGGACTGCCGGGACCTCTGGGAACCCGTCATGAGCCGCCTCAAGGAGCGCTACCACGTCGTCGCCTACGACACCCGCGGCACCGGCCGCTCCACCGAGCCCTTCGGGCCCGCCCGTGCGGGCTACACGCTGGAGCGGCTGGAGGAGGACTTCCTCGCCGTACTGGACGCGCTCGCCCCCTACGGGCCGGTGCACCTCGTGGGCCACGACTGGGGGTCGGTGCAGGGCTGGGAGTTCGCGACGTCCGCGCGCCTGCAGGGCGGGCTCGCGTCGTTCACCAGCATCGGCGGCCCGTGCCTCGACCACGCCGCGCTCTGGGCGCGTACGCGCCTTGGCCGCCGGAGTGCGGCGGATCTGCGCGCCCTGTTCGAGCAGGGCTTGCGCTCCTGGTACATCACGGCCTTCCAGCTTCCCCGCCTGCCGGAGGCGTTCTGGCGCGGACCGCTGGCCCACGGCGGCTGGGCCGCCGTCTGGCGCGCCCTGGAGCGGACCCGCGTGCCGGGGCACCCCGCGCCGACGCTGGCCCGCGACGCCGCCAACGGCCTGTGGCTCTACCGGGCCAACACCCGCCGTCGCGCCCGCAAGCCGCGCCCCGACCGGGTGGCGCACGTGCCGGTCCAGCTCGTCCTCCCGGAGCGTGACCCGTTCCTCTCCGCGCGCCTCTACGACGACCTCGATCGGTGGACACCGGTGCTGCGCCGGCACACCGTGGACGCGGGACACTGGCTGCCCCTCACCCGCCCACAGGTGCTCGCGGACCTGATCACCGAGTTCGTCGATGCCGTACGCGTAGGTAGCATCCCGTCGGTGGGCCGCGATCACCGCGCGGACCTGCCCCCGGCCTTCGGCCTGGGGCACCCCCATCCGGCGCTCTGACGGCGCCTGACGGCGCGTCGCATGCCACCGGGCACGCGGCAGGAGCGGAGGAGGACGCCATGACCGACGCCATGGGCAGAGTGCCGGGCCCGCGCCGGGAGTACCTCATCGACCACCTGGCCCAGGCCGCCGGCACGACCGTCCGCAACGTCCGCGCCTACCAGGACCGCGGCCTGCTGCCGCGCGCCGACCGGCGCGGCCGCGCCAACGTCTACGACGACAGCCATCTGGACCGGCTGCGCCTGATCGCCGGTCTGCTCGACCGCGGTCACACCCTCGCCGGCATCAAGGAACTGCTCGACGCCTGGGAGGACGGCCGCAGCCTCGGCGGCCTGCTCGGGCTGGTGGCCGAGGTGACCGCGCCCTGGTCCGACGAGCAGCCCGAGTACCTGGAGCGCGCCGAGCTGGCCGCGCGCTTCGGCGGACTGCGGGACTCGGAGGCGATCGCCGCGGCCGTCCGCCTCGGCGTGCTGGAGCCGGAACCCGGACGGGAGCAGGCGGCGTCCGCCGACGCGCTCCCCGAGCGCTACCGCGTGCCCAGCCCCGCCCTGCTCGACGTCGCCGCCCGCCTGTACGAGCTCGGCGTGCCGCTCGCGGCGAGCATCGCGCACCTGCAGGAGGTGCGCACCGACATGGAGCACCTGGCCCGCCGCTTCGTCCACTTCGCCGCCGTCGAGGTCTTCCCGCGCTATGTCGGCTCCGCCCCGATCGACGACGTCGACGCGGCCCTCGCCGCCGAGGCGGTCCGTCGGATGCGCCCGCTCGCCCAGGCCGTCGTCGACGCGGAGCTCGCGCGCGCGATGCGCCACGAGGCCACGCTGCTGCTGGAGGCCTCCGTCGCCTCCCTTCCGGAACCCGTGCGCGAAGCGGTCGCCGAGGAGCTCTGAACAGGCCGGGTCCAGGGGGCGGCAGGGCTCAGGGTTTGACGGAGACGTAGTAGCGGCGGGCGCCCTCCGCCAGCGGAAGCGGCTCGGTGTAGATCGCGGAACGGACGTCCACCAGCTGAGCGGAGTGCACCCGCTGCCCGATCGCGTCGCGGCTGTTCATGACGACCTGCGTCATCCGCTCCACCAGCGAGCTCGGCACGTTCGCGCGGGTCACCAGCAGGTTGGCCACGGCCAGCGTCGAGACGGAGTCGTCGGGGGAGCTGTCCGGATAGGCCGAGGTCGGCACGGTCGAGGTCCGGTAGATCTGCGTGTTGCGCGCGCCCACGTCCGTCCGCTGGGCGACCTGGTCCATACCCGTCGCCAGCCAGCCGAGCGGCACCAGCCGCACCTGCGCGCGCTTGGTCAGGGCGATGATGCCCTCGGTCGGCAGGCCGCCCGACCAGAAGAACGCGTCGATCCTGTGCGCCTCCAGTGCGGCCGGCGCGTCCGCGATGCCGTAGGGGAACTCCTGGAGATCCCGCCCGGCTTTCAGACCGGCGAGCGCCAGCACCCGGTCGGCGATCAGCTCCACCCCGCTGCCGTGCTGACCCGTGCCGACCCGGAGCCCCCGCCCCTTGAGGTCCGTGATGCTGTGCACCGGGGAGTCGGTCGGGACCACCAGCTGCACGTAGTCGTCGTACAGCTCGCCTACGGCCCGTAGCTGGTCCTTGCCCGGCCCGGTGAAGTGCGCGACGGCGTCCGCCGTGGCGATGCCGAAGTCGTCCCGTCCGTCCGCGATCCTGGCCAGGTTGTCCGGCCCGCCCACGCTCTGGTCCAGCTGCAGCCGCACCCCCGGCAGCTCCTTGTCGACGGCGGCCTGGAGCAGCGACCCGTACAGCGCGTAGACGCCGGACTGGGTGCCGGTCGCCATCCGGAACGTCCCCGTCGGATATCCGGGGTCGGCGCTCGCGCCCAGCCATCCGCCCAGCGCGGTCGCGACCACCAGCAGGAACGCGACCCCGATCCGCACCCGGCGCAGGCCGAGCAGGCGGCGCAGTCGCGGGGGCAGGGTCGGTGGCATGTCGGGATCCTGCCAGCCCCGCGCCGCCCGGGAAAGGGGTTGTCCGCGTCCCGGGCGTCCCGGGAAGGTCGGGCCGCGCGCGGAAAGGGGTGCGGCGCTGCCCGTACCCTTGGGGGCGTGGGTACCGCAGACATCTCCGCTGACACTTCCAAGACGTACGACATCCGCACTTACGGATGCCAGATGAACGTCCACGACTCCGAGCGCCTCTCCGGTCTGCTGGAGGACGCCGGGTACGTCCGCGCCGCCGAGGGCGGCGAGGCGGACGTGGTCGTGTTCAACACCTGTGCCGTGCGCGAGAACGCGGACAACCGCCTCTACGGCAACCTGGGCCGGCTCGCCTCGGTCAAGGCGCAGCACCCCGGCATGCAGATCGCCGTCGGCGGCTGCCTGGCCCAGAAGGACCGCGAGACCATCGTCAGGAAGGCCCCGTGGGTCGACGTCGTCTTCGGCACCCACAACATCGGCCACCTCCCCGCCCTGCTGGAGCGCGCGCGGGTGCAGGAGGAGGCCCAGGTCGAGATCCTGGAGTCGCTGGAGGTCTTCCCCTCCACGCTGCCCACCCGTCGCGAGTCCGCCTACGCGGCGTGGGTCTCCATCTCCGTCGGCTGCAACAACACCTGCACCTTCTGCATCGTCCCCGCGCTGCGTGGCAAGGAGAAGGACCGCCGCAGCGGCGACATCCTCGGCGAGGTGGCGGCGCTGGTGAACGAGGGCGTCGTCGAGGTCACCCTGCTCGGCCAGAACGTCAACGCCTACGGCTCCGACATCGGCGACCGCCAGGCTTTCGGCAAGCTGCTGCGCGCCTGCGGCGAGATCGAGGGCCTGGAGCGGGTGCGCTTCACCTCGCCGCACCCCAAGGACTTCACCGACGACGTCATCGCCGCCATGGCCGAGACGCCGAACGTGATGCACCAGCTGCACATGCCGCTGCAGTCCGGCTCCGACGAGGTGCTGCGCGCGATGCGCCGCTCCTACCGGCAGGAGCGCTACCTCGGCATCATCGAGCGGGTCCGGGCCGCCATGCCGGACGCTGCGATCACCACCGACATCATCGTGGGCTTCCCCGGCGAGACCGAGGAGGACTTCGAGCAGACCCTCGAGGTCGTCCGCAGGGCGCGGTTCGCGCAGGCCTTCACCTTCCAGTACTCCAAGCGTCCCGGCACGCCGGCGGCGGAGATGGAGAACCAGATCCCCAAGGAGGTCGTCCAGGCCCGCTACGAGCGCCTGGTCGAGCTGCAGGAGCAGATCTCGTGGGAGGAGAACAAGAAGCAGGTCGGCCGGACCATCGAGGTGCTGGTCGCCGAGGGCGAGGGCCGCAAGGACGGGGCCACCGCGCGTCTGTCCGGCCGGGCGCCGGACAACCGCCTGGTGCACTTCACCCGCCCCGAGGAGTCGGTCAGCCCCGGCACTGCACAGTCCGGCACCGGGCTCGCTGCGCGCCCCGGCACTGCACAGTCCGGCACCGGGCTCGCTGCGCGCCCCGGCGACATGGTCACCGTCGAGATCACCTACGCCGCCCCGCACCACCTCCTCGCGGAGGGTCCGACCCTCGGGGTCCGTCGCACCCGCGCGGGCGACGCGTGGGAGCGCCGTCAGGCGGAGGCGTCCGCGCCGAAGCAGGCGGGCGTCATGCTGGGTCTGCCCAAGATCGGCGTCCCCGCTCCGCTCCCGGCCGCGGAGAGCGGCTGCGCCTGCTGACGGGTGGGTCGGCGGTCACGAGGCCTGGACGCAACTACTTGAGGTAGCGAAGTGTCCGCCCGGTAGGGTCTTGAGCCATGTTCGTAGCCGCCGCAGTCTGCCCCTGCCCGCCGTTGCTGCTGCCTGAGGTCGCGGTCGGAGCAGCACCGGAGCTCGATCCCTTGCGCGAGGCGTGCGACGAGGCGCTGTTTGCGATGCTCGCCGCCGAGCCCGACCTCGTGTGGGTCGTCGGCCCGGGGCCCGAGCACCGGTTGTTCGACCGGGGCGGGGTCGGCGGCTTCCAGGGCTTCGGGGTCGACGTGACCGTGGGGCTGGGGGAGCGCGTCGAGGGGGAGATGCTTCCGCCGGGGCTCGCCGTGGGTGCCTGGCTGCTGGAGCGCGCGGGCTGGGAGGGGCCGGCCAAGGGGCTCGCGGTCCCCGACTACCTCGAATGGCCGCTGTGCCGGGAGAACGGCGTCGAGCTGCGCGAGTCGGCCGAACGCGTGGCGCTGCTGGTGATGGGCGAGGGCAGCGCCCGTCGCACCGTGAAGGCGCCGGGCTACCTGGACGAGCGCGCCGAGCCCTTCGACGCGTCCGTCGCCGCTGGCCTCGCGAGCGGCAGGCTGCCGCAGGTCGACGCGGAGCTCGCGTTCGAGCTGATGGCGTCCGGCCGAGCCCCCTGGCAGGTGCTGGCCGGCGCCGCGGACAGCGACGAGCAGCCGGTCGCTTCCGCGCGGCTGCTCTACGACGACGCCCCGTACGGGGTCGGCTATTTCGTTGCCTCCTGGTCGCCCGGGGTCTGACCGGGGTTCCGGCCGGAGTCCTGGCCGGCGCTCTGGCCGCGGGGCCGATCCGAGGCCCGGTCCGACGCCGCGTCGGCGGGCTTCTCGGTCGCCTCGCCCTGGATGGTGTCCTTCGGGCCGCCCATCTTGTTGACGGCCTGCTTCGCCTTGTCCCGTCCCGTCTCGATCTGGGACTTGTACTTGCCCTTGGTTGCCTTGTCGGCCATGTCGCCGACCTTGTCCAGGCCGGCGCCGATCTGCGACTTGTGGCTGCCCGCGTACTCGGTGGCCTTCTTGGTGGCCTGGTTCATCGCGCTCTTGAGGGAGTCAGTGACGCCCATGACCGCTCCGTTTCTCGCCTGGGGCCCAAGGGGCCAGAACGGGGCATTTCGCCCATCAATACCCATATGGTATTTCCGCCCGGAGGATTTGCCAGACTAGAGAGGTGACCAGCCCCGCCATCGCCTCCCCCGCCCGTGCCGCAGGCCGGGCGCGCGTCGTCGCCGTCGTCGGCGCCACCGCCGTCGGAAAGTCGGACCTCGGCGTAGCACTCGCCCAGCACCTGGGCGGCGAGGTGGTGAACACCGACTCCATGCAGCTCTACCGGGGCATGGACATCGGCACGGCCAAACTCACCATGGACGAGCGCGACGGGGTCCCGCACCACCTGCTGGACATCTGGGCCGTCACCGAAACCGCCAGCGTCGCCGAGTACCAGCGCCTCGCCCGCGAGCGGATCGACGACCTGCTGGCCCAGGGCCGCACGCCGATCCTCGTCGGCGGCTCCGGCCTCTACGTGCGCGCGGCGATCGACGAGCTGGAGTTCCCCGGCACCGATCCTGAGGTCCGTGCCCGCCTGGAGGCCGAGCTGGAGGCGCACGGCTCCGGCGCGCTGCACGCCAGGCTCGCCGCCGTCGACCCGGAGGCCGCCCGGGCGATCCTGCCCAGCAACGGTCGCCGCATCGTCCGGGCGCTGGAGGTCGTCGAGATCACCGGCCTGCCCTTCACCGCCAACCTGCCGGGCCACGAGTCCGTCTACGACGCCCTGCAGATCGGCGTCCGCATGCCGCGCCCGCTCCTGGACGAGCGGATCGCGCTGCGTGTCGACCGGATGTGGGAAGGCGGTCTCCTCGACGAGGTCCGCGCGTTGGAGGCGCAGGGCCTGCGCCAGGGCCGCACCGCCTCGCGTGCGCTCGGCTATCAGCAGGCACTCGCCCAACTCGACGGCGAGTACGACGACACCGAGGCGCGCGCCGAGACAGTCCGCGCGACCCGCAGGTTCGCGCGGCGGCAGGAGTCCTGGTTCCGCCGCGACCCCCGCGTCCACTGGCTCGACCGCGACCCGGACCTCCCCGCCGAGGAGCTGCTGGAGCGGGCCCTCACCCTGCTCTGAACGGGCAGCTGGGCAGGCGGCCCGACGGCCGGTTCGACGGGCGGCCCGACGGGTGGCGCGGGACGCGCGCCGGACGTCGCACCGGCGCAGCGCGGGGCGCGCTCGCTGCGCACTCGGGCCCTGCTCGGAGAGTGTTCCGGCGGAGCCGCGTCAGCCGCCTGTCGGCGCGTGGACGACCGTCGTTCGCACGTCTGTCGCCGACGATCGGACGCCCGGTCACGACCTGATCACGTCATGGCCACGGATCACCGAGAACGCCATCTGCGGGCGTCGCCGCCTGCCTCCGCCGTGCCATCATCGAGCATCGAGAGCATCGGTTGTCCGGTGGAGCTGACTCCCCGGCGTTTCGCGCAGGGAGGCCGCGTGTCCATGGATACCGGCCCCGACACGCATCGGCTTCCGGATGACCCCTTCGATTCCGAGGACCAGGAAGCAGTGCACGCACAGGAGCTTCGGGCACGGGAACTGACGCCGCTTCCGTCGCTGCCCGCGCAGGACGAGAACGCCCTGCACCGCCGCGAGCTGCGCCCCGCAGGCCGGTTGCGGGTCTGGCAGGTCCTCCCGATCGCCGCGCTGGCCATCCTCGGCTCGCTGATGTTCGCCTTCCCCCTCGCCTTCGAGGGCGGCGCGGGCGCCTCCGGCGACTCGGCGGGCAGTCTGGTCGGCATGCTCGGTCTCCTGCTGACGGCCGCGTCCGCCGGTTGGGGCGCGATGGCCGCGCGCCGCGCGGGCTACGTCTTCCCCGGCCTCCCCCGTGCCGGCTCCGGCACGCGTGCCGGCTGGCGCCCCCTGCTCGCCTACACGGCGACCGCGCTGATCCTGCTCGCCCTGGGCCTCTGGCGCGTCGCCCACCTGCACGGCTGAGCCTGCCGCCGGAGACGGCGGCTGTCCCGGACCCGGTGAGCGACGCGGAGGCGTGACGGTCCTCACCCGTACCATGGATCACGTGAACGACATGGTGAAGGGCATCCGCTTCCTCAAGGGCCACGGGACCGAGAACGACTTCGTCATCCTCCCCGACCCCGACGGGCTGTTGGAGCTGTCCGCCGCCCAGGTGGCCCTGCTGTGCGATCGCCGGGCGGGCCTCGGCGCGGACGGGGTGCTGCGCGTGGTCCGCGCCGACGCGCACCCGGAGGCCAAGGCCCAGGCCGCCGTCGCGAACTGGTTCATGGACTACCGCAACGCGGACGGCAGCGTTGCCGAGATGTGCGGGAACGGCGTGCGCGTCTTCGCGCGCTACCTCGTCGAGGCCGGGCTCGCCGAGCCTGGAGACCTCGCCGTTGCGACCCGCGCCGGGATCCGGCAGGTGCGCGTGCCCGCCGAGGGCGACGTCACCGTGGACATGGGCAAGGCGCTGCTGCCCGGACCGGACACCGGCATCGAGGTCGCCGTCGGCGCCCGCCGCTGGCCCGCGCGCAACGTCAACATGGGCAACCCGCACGCCGTCGCCTTCGTCGCCGACCTCGCCGACGCCGGGGACCTGTTCGCCGCACCTGACGTGACGCCCGCCGCCGTCTACCCCGAAGGGGTGAACGTCGAGTTCGTCGTGGACCGCGGCCCGCGCCACGTCGCCATGCGGGTGCACGAGCGCGGCTCCGGCGAGACCCGCTCCTGTGGGACCGGCACCTGCGCCGTGATGGTCGCGACCGCGCGCCGCGACGGCGTGGACCCGGCCGTGACCGGTGAACCCGCCACGTACACGGTCGACGTGCCCGGCGGACGCCTGGTCATCACCGAGCGCCCGGACGGCGGGATCGAGATGACCGGCCCGGCCGTCATCCTCGCCGAGGGCGAGTTCGATGCCGACTGGCTCGCCGCCCGCGCCTGACCGCTCCTGCGGGACGCGACCTGACCAGCCGTGTTCCGGTCAACCCTTTATCCTTGCCACTCGCGGGACGGTTCAAATCCCCCGAATGGGTGATCAAGGTGACGTTCGGAACACGTGGCGTCGCTGTGTGTGTTGCACTCGCTAGCATGGACCATCGGAGCTGCCGCCTGCTCCGGTGATCGCTGCCGGAGGTGCGCATGAATGCCGGTGAAGCCCACGCCGTACCAGGCGTCCCCAACGTCCCCCTGGAGCAGGGGCCGCTGGAGGGGCGCAGAACCGTCTCTGCAGTCTCGGCCTCGGTGTCTGCCTCTGCGGTCTCCGCGGTGCGTGCGTTGCCGGGCCTGCGCCGGGCCGCCCTCGGGCGGACGGGGCTCTCCCGCACGGGTCTGGGCCGCGCGGGGATAGCGGCGCTGCTCGCCGGAGGCCGGCCGCAGTCCGCGAACGCCCTGGAACCGGTGATCCGCGCGCACCGACTGCACCATCCGCGCGCCGAGTTGGACCTCGCCCTGCTCGACCGTGCCTACCAGGTCGCCGAGGCCTCCCATCGCGGCCAGAAGCGCAAGAGCGGCGAGCCGTACATCACGCACCCGCTCGCCGTCGCCATGATCCTCGCCCAGCTCGGCGCCGAGACCACGACACTGGTGGCCGCCCTGCTCCACGACACGGTCGAGGACACGGCGATGACGCTGGATCAGGTACGCGAGGGTTTCGGCGAGGAGGTGGCCTATCTCGTCGACGGCGTCACCAAGTTGGAGAAGGTCGACTTCGGTGCGGCGGCGGAGGCCGAGACCTTCAGGAAGATGCTGGTCGCCACCGGTCGCGACGTCCGGGTCATGGTGATCAAGCTCGCCGACCGCCTGCACAACATGCGGACGATCCGTCACATGAAGCCGGCCAGCCAGATCCGGATCGCCACCGTCACCCGCGACGTGCTCATCCCGCTGGCCGAGCGTCTCGGCATCCAGGTGGTCAAGACCGAGCTCGAGGACATCGTCTTCGCCACCCTCCACCCCGACGAGTACAGCGCCACGCGAGCCCTGCTGACCGCCGACGAGGCCCGTCGGTCCGGTCGGCCCACCACCGACCCCGCCCTGTCCGGCGCAGCCGGTACCGGTGCCGCTTCCGCCGCTGCTCGGACTTCTGCCGTGCCTGAGACCGGCCGAGCTGTCGGAACTGTCGCAGCCGGCGCGCAGGCCGGATCGGCCGAGGCGGCGGGCACGGGCTCAGGCACGGGCACGGGCACGGTGGACGGTCGGGCAGCCGAGCCCCTGGAGGCCTTCGCCGCGCAGCTGCGCCGCCAACTGCGGGACGCGCGCGTGTCCGCCGAGGTCAGCGTCCGTCCGCGGCACTGCGTCTCGTTGCAGCGGGCCCGGCTGCGCCGAGGCGCGGACCTCGGGCAGGCCGACTTCGGCCGCCTCCTGGTGGTGGTCGAGGAGAACGCCGACTGCTACGCCGTCCTCGGTGAGCTCCACACCTGCTGGACGCCGCTGCCGGGCGAGTTCAAGGACTACATCGCCGCGCCCAAGTTCAACCTCTACCAGTCGCTGCACACCTCCGTCGCGACCGAGCGCGGCGAGGTGGTCGAGGTGCTGGTCCGCACCGCTCGGATGCACCAGGTCGCCGAGTTCGGCGTGGTCGCACTCGGCGCCCCCGGCATCCCCGGCGCTCCGGGCATCCAAGGCGCCCCCGGCACACCCGGCACACCCGGCACACCCGGCACCGCCGACGCCGTCGCGCTGGGCGGCGGCGAGGCCGGGGCGGGGGCCGAGGCCATCGAGGCGACCGACGGACGCGACCCGCTCGACCACACCGACCCGGCCCGTCCCGGTTGGCTGGCCCGGCTGCTGGACTGGCAGCGCGAGACGCCCGACCCGGACACCTTCTGGTCCCAGCTGACCGCCGACCTCGCCGGTGACGGGGAGATCACCGTGCTCGCCGGTGACGTGGGCGAGGCCGCTCGGCTCGTGCGGCTGCAGCTGCCCATGGGCGCCACCGGCGTCGACGCGGCCTACGCCCCGGGCGAGGAGCACGGGCACCGATGTATCGGCATGCGCGTCAACGGCCGCCTCACCGCCCTCTCCACCCCGCTGCAGGACGGCGACACCGTCGAGCTGCTCACCGAGCCGCCGGGCGAGGAGACCGCAGGACCGGCCCCCGAGTGGCTCGCCCACGCCCGCACGCCGGGTGCCCGGATCGCCATCGAGCGCTGGCTCGCCGGACACCCGGAGCGGGAGCAGACCGCGGGAACGTCCCCCGGGTCGCAGGCCGACGCGCCGCGCACCCGGCGCGCGGGCGTCGGAGCGCTGCTCGGCGGCGGTCCGGTCGACGCGAGCCGGGCTGTGATCACCGCCCCGGCCATGCCCGACGCACCGGTCCGCCTGGCCCGCTGCTGCACGCCCGTGCCCCCGGACGAGCTGCTCTGCTTCGCCATCCGCGGCGGGGGCCTCGCCGCCCACCGCGAGGACTGCCCGACGGGCACCGCCATGCGCGCCGCAGGCCGCCCGCCCGTGGAGGCGCGCTGGCTGGAGAGCCCGACGCCGACGGGCTACCGGGTGACGATCCAGGCCGACGCCCTGGGGCGCCCCCGGCTCCTCGCCGACCTCACCGCCGCCATGTCCGGCGCGGGTGTGGACATCATCTCCGCGGAGGTCGAGCCCCCGCGTGAGCTGCAGGTCCGCCACACCTACACCGTCGAGCTCCCCGCGCCCGAGGCCCTGCCCGAGCTGATGCGGGCGATGCTGCGCGTCCCGGGGGTCTACGACGTCTACCGCGCGGCCGGAACGGGCGGCCGCGCCTCGGGACGTGCGGCGGCGCAGGCCGCGGCCGCGGCGCTGCCCGAGCCCTCGGCCCGCCCGGAGGCCGTCGGCACGCGAAATGATGGTGACCGGAGTCGGAGGGGCGTGCGACCATCGAGGGGAATGCGCGGCAGACCTGCCGCGTTCTTCACCTTGGGCGATTCCTCCCAGCACCCGGTCGGTCTCTCGCAGGACGAGCGTCCGGAGCCGGAGCTGTCGAGGGAGTAGGCCCCGACCGACTGTCATCGACTGCCAAAGGACGCAATGACCTCCACGTTCGAAACCCGCGACGCCGACGCGAACGACGGCCGCGGCGCCCGCCGCCCGGCCGGTCTGCGCGCAGAGGCACTGATGGACGAGGACCTCGCGGGAATCGACGGGATTCCCGGGCGCCTCTACACCAACGACTACGACGGCGACCAGTACGACCGCTCCGACCGAGCCTCGCTGCGTCGTGTCACCGGGCTCTCCACCGAGCTCGAGGACGTCACCGAGGTCGAGTACCGACAGCTCCGCCTGGAGCGCGTCGTCCTCGTCGGCGTGTGGACGGACGGCACGGCCGAGGAGGCCGAGAACTCGCTCGCCGAGCTCGCCGCCCTCGCCGAGACCGCCGGCTCCCAGGTGCTCGACGGCGTGATCCAGCGCCGCGACCGGCCCGACCCGGCGACCTACATCGGCTCCGGCAAGGCCGCCGAGCTGCGCGACATCGTGCTGTCCAGCGGCGCCGACACGGTGGTCTGCGACGGTGAGCTCTCGCCCGCCCAGCTGATTCACCTCGAGGACGTCGTCAAGGTCAAGGTGGTCGACCGGACCGCCCTGATCCTGGACATCTTCGCCCAGCACGCCAAGTCCCGCGAGGGCAAGGCCCAGGTCTCCCTCGCGCAGATGCAGTACATGCTGCCGCGGCTGCGAGGCTGGGGTCAGTCGCTGTCCCGGCAGATGGGTGGTGGTGGCTCCGGCTCGTCCGGCGGCGGCATGGCCACCCGTGGTCCCGGTGAGACCAAGATCGAGACGGACCGGCGCCGGATCCGCGAGAAGATGGCGAAGCTCCGCCGCGAGATCGCGGACATGAAGAAGGGTCGCGACACCAAGCGGCAGGAGCGCCGTCGCAACCAGGTGCCCTCGGTGGCCATCGCCGGCTACACCAACGCCGGCAAGTCCTCCCTGCTCAACCGGCTCACCGGAGCCGGAGTGCTGGTGGAGAACGCCCTGTTCGCCACCCTGGACCCGACCGTCCGCCGCGCCGAGACGCCCGGCGGCCGCGTCTACACCCTGGCCGACACGGTCGGCTTCGTCCGCCACCTCCCGCACCACCTGGTCGAGGCCTTCCGCTCGACCATGGAGGAGGTCGCCGACGCCGACCTGATCCTGCACGTCGTCGACGGCGCGCACCCCGAGCCGGAGGCCCAGCTGGCCGCCGTGCGCGAGGTCGTCGTCGAGGTCGGCGCGCAGAACGTGCCGGAGATCGTGGTGATCAACAAGGCGGACGTCGCCGACCCGCTCGTCCTCGCGCGCCTGCTGCGCCGTGAGCCGCACGCGATCGCGGTCTCCGCTCGCTCCGGCGCGGGAATCGAGGAGCTGCTGACGCTCATCGAGTCCGAGCTGCCGCGCCCGTCGATCGAGGTCACCGCGCTCGTGCCGTACACGCGCGGCGACCTGGTGGCCAAGGTCCACCGCGACGGCGAGGTGCTGGGCGAGGAGCACAACGGCGAGGGCACCGTGCTGCGCGCCCGCGTCGGCTCCGAACTGGCCGCCGAGCTCGAGGCTTTCGCGCTCGCGCCGCTGGCACTGGCGGCCGCCGAGAGCTGAGAGCGGTCGGCGTGCTGAGAAAACCTGAGAGCCCCTGAGGGCACTCAGGACAGGGCAGAGGCCCGTGTGGTCCCGGGAACACCCGGACACGCGGGCCTCAGTCGTTTCTGCGCTCCTTGGCCTTGAGCTCCTTGGCCTTGAGCTCCTTGGTTTTCGCGCTCCTTGGCTGTCCCGTTCCTTGCTGCACCGCCTCCTACGTGCAGCTCGTGTGCGGGGTTTGTGCAAGGCCGTTTCTCCGTGGCGCTCATGGTCGTTAGCCCGATGGAACGTCACCCGAAGGGGGTGCGTACCACCGCAACCGGGGCTGCTCGTTCGGGTGGTTGCCCGTCCGCGAGGAGGTACTGAGCCCATGTCCACCAGGGCCCCCATGTCGTCCATGTCGTCCATGCCGTCCACGACGCCGAACACCGCCACGACGGGTGGGAGCGCAGAGGCGATCCTCGGGCGGCAGGCCGCGCGTGAGTCCTCCGCCCGCACGTACGCGCGGTCCCTGCCGATCGTCCCGGTCCGCGCCCGCGGCATGACCGTCGAGGGCGCCGACGGCCGCCGCTACCTGGACTGCCTGGCCGGTGCGGGGACCCTCGCACTCGGCCACAACCACCCCGTCGTGCTGGAGGCGATCCGCGCGGTCCTCGAGTCCGGGGCGCCCCTGCACGTCCTGGACCTGGCCACGCCGGTGAAGGACGAGTTCACCACCGCGCTCTTCGAGACGCTGCCGCCCTCGCTGGCGCGTGACGGGCGCATCCAGTTCTGTGGCCCCGCCGGGACGGATGCGGTCGAGGCCGCACTGAAGCTGGTCCGCCTCGCCACCGGCCGCAACGGCCTGCTCGCCTTCACCGGCGGCTACCACGGACAGACCGCCGGCTCCCTCGGAGCCACGGGCGACGTGGCCGTCCGCGCCGGGCTCGGCGAGGGGGGTGGCGCAGGCGGCTCGGTGACCCGTCTGCCCTACCCCTACGCCTACCGCTGCCCGTTCGGCGTCGGCGGCTCCGCCGGGGCCCGGCTGGGCACGCGCTGGGCCACCTCCCTGCTGGAGGATCCCAAGGGTGGCGTCGACCGCCCGGCGGGGATGCTCGTCGAGGCCGTCCAGGGCGAGGGCGGCGTCATCCCCGCACCCGACGAGTGGCTGCGCGAGCAGCGGGAGTTGACAGCGCGCCACGGCATCCCGCTGATCCTGGACGAGGTCCAGACCGGTGTCGGCCGCACCGGCGCCTTCTGGGCCGTCGAGCACTCCGGAGTGGAGCCGGACGTCATGGTCATCTCCAAGGCCGTCGGCGGCAGCCTGCCGCTGGCCGCGATCGTCTACCGCTCGGACCTCGACGCATGGTCTCCCGGCGCCCATGCGGGCACCTTCCGCGGGAACCAACTCGCCATGGCGGCGGGCGCGGCGACGCTCCGCTTCGTCCGCGAGCAGGGTCTGTCCGCCCGCGCCGCCGAGCTCGGCACCCGCATGCTGGCCCGCCTGCGCGGCATCCAGCGTGAGCTCCCCGTCGTCGGCGACGTGCGCGGCCGGGGCCTGATGCTGGGCGTCGAGCTGGTGGACCACCAGACCGCCCCCGACGACCTGGGCGCCCGGCCCGCCGCCCCGGAACTCGCCCATGCCGTCCGCAGCGAGGCGCTCCGTCTCGGTCTGATCCTCGAACTCGGGGGCCGCCATGGCTCGGTGGTCCGCCTGCTGCCCCCGCTCACGATGACGGACGAGCAGGCGGAGGCGGTGCTGGAACGACTCGCCGACGCGATCGTCTCGGCCGGTCGCCGGCTCTACGGCCCGGCCTGGCTGTCCGCGTCGGCCGCCGCGGTGCCAACCGCCGTGGTGCCGAGCGCTGCGGTGCCAACCGCTGTGGTGCCGAGCGCTGCGGTGTCGGTTGCGGTGTCGGCCGTTCCACGGGCGGCTGCGGCACCGGGGCCGAGGGTCCCGCCTCCGGTCGGCCGGGTGCCGGCCGCCCGATCCGCTGCGTCCGAGCCGGTTCCCTGCCCCGGCGGTGCGGAGTGACCTCCGAGGGGGTGCGGGGCCGGACCTCGGAACCTCCCGACTCGCGCGACGCGAGTGGCGAAGGCGCGAGCCGCGGAGACACAGGCGCCGCGGAGGGGGGTGGCGCGGGACTCGGCGGTGCTGGCGGTCGCTCCGGCGCGCTGGCCGGAGGCAGGGGCCTCGCGCGCGGGGCGGAACTGGCCGGTGGGCTGGACGGGCCCGAGGCCCTGGCGCCCCTGCTGGCACAGGTGTTGGGAGCCCTGCGAGTCGGGGCGGAAGCGCGCGGCGGGCCGCTGCCCGCTGGGGGGCCGAGCGGCGTGGCCCGCCTGCTCCGCGAACTGCTCCGCCCGGATGCGCTGCTCCCGGAGACGGGCGATCCGGATGCCCTCGTGGAGCTGACCCGTGCGCTGGCGGCCACCGCCGCGGATCCTGCCGATCCTGCCTGTGCCGCCCATCTGAACGTCCCCTCGCTCGCCGTGGCCACCGCGGCAGACCTGGCCGTGGCCGCGCTGAACCCCTCCCTCGACTCGTGGGACCAGGCCCCCGGCGGCACCGAGATCGAGACGGCCGTGCTGCGGCTGCTCGCCGAGACCGTGGGCTTCGAGTGTCCCGACGCTGCGCGCGGCGTCTTCACCACCGGTGGGACCGAGTCCAACCTGATGGCCCTGCTGCTCGCACGAGACGCCGTCCTGGCGCGGGAGTTCGCCCTCCAGGGGGGTGGCGCGATCCCCGCCGAAGCCGCCGGACGGCTGCGGATCTTCTGTTCGACCGCCGCACACTTCTCGCTGGCCCGGGCGGCTGCGGTGCTGGGCCTGGGCTCCCACGCCGTGGTGCCGATCGAGGTGGCCGACGACGGAGCCATGGACCCGCGCCTGCTCGACTGGAGCCTGGCCGACGCCCGCACCGGCGGGCTCGTCCCGTGCTGCGTCGTCGCGACGGCTGGGACCACGGACCGTGGCGCCGTCGACCCGCTGCGCACCGTCGCCGCCGTCGCCCGGCGGCACGGTGTGCCGCTGCACGTCGACGCCGCCTACGGGGGTGGCGCGCTCTTCTCGCGGGCCCTCGCGCCGCTCCTCGACGGGCTGGGCCTCGCGGACACCGTCAGCCTCGACCTGCACAAGCTGGGTTGGCAGCCGGTCGCGGCCGGCGTCCTGCTGGCCGCCGAAGCGGCGACGCTGAGCCCGCTGGAGCAGCGGGTGGCGTATCTCAATCCGGCCGACGACGAGGAGGCCGGCTACACCTCTCTCCTCGGCCGCTCCCTCCGCACGACGCGACGACCGGACGCCTTCAAGGTCGCCGTCACTCTGCGCAGTCTCGGTCGGGCCGGTCTCGGCTCCATGGTGGACCGCTGCCACGAGCTCGCCCGCCACGCGGCGCGCGTGATCGCCGCGGAACCGCGTCTGGAGCTGGTCGCGCAACCGGTGCTGACCACCGTGCTCTTCCGCTACCTCCCCGAGCTCGGCCTGGCCGCAGCCGTGGCCGACGAGAGCGGCCCTGATGACGTCGACCTCGTCAATGCCGAGCTGCGCCGGATGCTGCTCGCCAACGGCACCGCCGTCGTCGGTCGCACCGAACTGCCGGGAGCCGGCGGAGGTGTGCGGCTGAAGCTCACCCTGCTCAACCCTCACAGCACAGAAGCGGATCTCGACCGCCTGCTCGCTCTGGTCGTCGCGGCGGGTGCCGCGGTCGAGCACGAACGGGCGGGCCGCGCCGGAGCCGACCAGCACCGCCCGAGCAAGACCCAGGAGAAGCCCGCGTGACCACCCTCCCCGCGCAGCAGCCCCTCACGCCACCGTCCCCGTCGTTGTCCCCGCTCGCGTCCTCGCCCTTGCCCTCGTCCCTGCCTGACCTCGGCGTCATCCTGCCCACCGCCCCCGATCCGTTGCACGATCCGGACCCGGTCGTGGTCGCGGACGCCGCGGCGATCGAGAACCTGCTGCGCTGCTGGGTGCGTGAGACCGGCACCGAGGTTCCAGCCGTGGGGAAGGTCCTGGAACTCCCGCTGGAAGACGGCCTGTTGCTGCGCGCGCCGGTGCGCCATCGATCAGCCGCCGGATGGCACCGCTTCGGACGCGCCTGCCTGGTTCGCCGCACGGACGCGACAACCGCTGCCGAGACCGCCGTCCCCGTCGCCGAGTCGGCCCGCCCGGCCGACGCCGTCACCGTCGCCGCACTGCTGGCACGATCGGCGGGTCGCAGCGGTGCGGCGAGCGGGACGGCGGGGACGGCGGGGAGGGCGGAGCCGACCGCCGAAGGCGGAACCGTGGTGCGGCCCGAGCACGTCGCCGATCTGGCGGGGCGCGTCGCGGACTCGGTGCGACGAACAGCGCAGTTCGTCGCCGAGAGGAGAGCAGCCGCCGAGCCGGGACCGAGCCTCACGCCGTTCCTCCGCTCCGAGCAGGCCCTGTTGCTCGGGCACCCGCTCCATCCGACGCCGAAGAGCCGAGAGGGCCTCGGCGACGCCGAAACCGCCGCCTACTCACCGGAACTCCGCGGTGCGTTGCACCTGCACTGGTTCGCTGTCGACCGCGACCTCGTAGCCGCGGGCGAGGGAGCGCTGCCGTCCTGGGCCTCGTCCGGTCGACCCGACGGCGCGCCGGACGGCCCGTCGGCAGGTTTGCTGGGCGTGGCCGGAACGGCCCTGATCACCTCGGCCCTACGCGGCGCGGACGCCCCTCCGCCGCCGGACGGAACGGTCCTGCTGCCCGTCCATCCTTGGCAGGCTCGGGAGTTGAGCAACCGCCCGGCCATCCGCGCGCTGCTCGACGCCGGGCGCGTGCACGATCTGGGCCAGGCGGGCGGGCTCTGGTTTCCGACCTCCTCCGTGCGCACCGTCTACCGGCCGGGAACGCCCTGGATGCTCAAGCTCTCCCTCGGGCTGCGTATCACCAACTCCCGCCGGGAGAACCTGCGCAAGGAGCTGCTGCGTGGCGCCGAGGTGCACCGGCTGCTGGAGTCCGGGTTGGGCGCCGAGTGGCGCGGCGCCCACCCCGGGTTCGACATCGTCCGCGATCCGGCCTGGATCGGCGTCGACCTCCCCGGCGTGGCGGCAGAACCCGGCTGCGCGAGCGGCTTCGACACCGTCCTGCGCCAGAATCCCTTCGGCGCGCAGGAACGGGCCCACTGCGTGGCCGGTCTGGTGGCCGAACGTCCCTGGCCGGGCGGACACGCCTCGCACCTCGCCGAACTGGTCCACCGGTTGTCCGCTCGAACCGGCCGTCCGCTGTCGACCGTGGCGGCCGAATGGTTCCTGCGCTACCTCGACGCCGTGGTGCTCCCCATCCTCTGGCTGGACGGCCACGCGGGCATCGCCCTGGAGGCGCACCAGCAGAACAGCCTGGTCGTCCTCGATACGGAAGGCTGGCCCGTCGGCGGCCGCTACCGCGACAACCAGGGCTACTACTTCCGCGATTCGGCGGCCGCAGGGCTGGAGCAGCGGCTTCCGGGCATCGGCCGGGCCAGCGACACCTTCGTCCCGGACGCGGTGGCGGACGAGCGGTTCGCCTACTACCTGGGCATCAACCACCTCCTCGGCCTGGTGGGCGCGTTCGGCGCCCAGGAGTTGTCCGACGAGCGGGTGCTGCTCGCCGCGCTGCGCGGGTTCCTGGCAGGGCAGGGCAAGGCCACGGGGTCGCCCCTGGCCGCCCGGCTGCTGGACACGCCCGTCCTGCGCTGCAAGGCGAACCTGCTCACCCGCCTCCACAGCATGGACGAGCTGGTCGGGCCGGTGGAGACGCAGTCGGTGTACGTCCCCTACGCCAACCCGCTGGTGCTCGCCGCCCCGGCGTCGGTGTTGCCGGCCGTGCCGGGAGCCGGCGCGCTCGCCGGGGCGGGAGCGTGAAGGACCAGCACCACACGCGGGGCGCCTTCGGGGCCGCGGCGACGCCGGCGGCGCCTTCCCCGCCACCGGCCGCGGCCGCCGCCCCGGCGGTGCCGTGC
>NZ_BBPP01000029.1:0-43434 GCF_000787835.1 Streptacidiphilus melanogenes | reverse complement strand
CCCCCGGGTATCCCAGAACCGCACACCCGCCCTGGCAGCGACCGCACTGGGTCCGACGCGGCGATCTCCTCGACGGCGTGGCCCGCTGGGGCGTGATGCACACCCGGCACGGCGACTTCCGCCTCCAGCCCGTGCGCCTGCCGCGTGATCTGCCGCTGCTGGTGGACTGGATGAACGATCCGGTGGTCTCCGCGTTCTGGGAACTCTGCGGCCCGCCCGAGCTCACCGAGCACCACGTGCGCGCCCAACTCGACGGCGACGGGCGCAGCGTGCCGTGCCTCGGCCTGCTCGACGAGCGGCCCATGAGCTACTGGGAGATCTACCGGGCCGACGTGGACCCACTGGCCCGGCACTACCCCGCCCGCCCCCACGACACCGGCCTCCACCTGCTGATCGGTCCGGCCGCTCAACGTGGCCGTGGGGTCGGGAGCACCCTCCTGGCCGCGCTCACCCGGCGCATCCTCCGCGAGAGACAGGCGGCCCGACGGATCGTCGCCGAGCCGGACGTGCGCAACCTGCCGTCCGTGCGCGCCTTCCTGCGAGCCGGCTTCCGTCTCGACTCCGAGCTTCTGCTTCCGGAGAAGCACGCCGCCCTGATGGTCTACGACCGGCCGCACTGACGGATGGCGGTCCGCAGCCACCTGCCGCGGCGCAGTACCCGGAGAGCCTTCGGCACGCGGCACGCGGCACGTGGCACGCGGCGCGCGCGTGTCGCCGCGGCTTCGCTGCCGTGCGGGTTTCTCGATGCCCGCTCTTCGGGCCTCCCCACCACCCTTCTCCCTTCCGTTCCCTCCGTATCCTCCGTTCCCTCGTTCACCGTGACCGTCCGAATCCGAAAGGAGCCTGCCAGTGGATCCCTCACGTTCACCGGACGGAGCCGCCACCCGCCGATCGGCGCAGCCTCGCGCCTGCGCAGACGACCGCCGCACCGGTGAGGTCCATGACCTCGTCGGCGTGGGTCTCGGCCCGTTCAACCTCTCACTCGCCGCCATGGCCGACCGGGTGCCCGGCCTTCGGTCCGTCTTCCTCGAGGCCAAACCGGAGTTCAGTTGGCACCCGGGTCTGATGATCGAAGGCGCCCGCATGCAGGTGCCCTTCCTCGCGGACCTGGTCTCGCTGGTGGACCCGACCAGCCCCTGGTCGTTCCTCGCCTACCTCGCCGACCGGGACCGTCTCTTCCCCTTCTACTTCGCCGAGCAGTGGCACCTGACCCGCCGTGAGTACGCGGACTACTGCCTCTGGGCCGCCGACCGCCTGCCGAACTGCCGCTTCGACAGCCCCGTCAAGGCGGTCCGCTGGAACGCGGACCGCGGCGTCTTCGAGGTCGAGGTGCCGGGGCGGGAGCCCTACCTCGCACGCCATCTCGTGCTCGGCGTCGGCACCGAGCCCGTCATCCCAACGGCCTTCGCCGAACTGGTGGCCGCAGCCGGCCCGGCCGTGCACTCCGGTGAGTACCTCACCTCTCCCCGCTCACCCCTGACGCTAGCGCGCCCCACTGACAACGCCGGTGGACCCGGTCCACTCAGGGACGTCACCGTGGTCGGCTCGGGTCAGTCCGGCGCCGAGGTCTTCCTCGACCTGTTGCGGCGTCGTGGCGGCGACGCGGGCCCGCACCTGCGCTGGATCACGCGCACCACGGCGCTCGCGCCGATGGAGTACTCCAGGCTCGGCCTGGAGCACTTCACCCCTGACTACACGCGCTACTTCCACTCGCTTCCCGAGCACACCCGCGACGCGCTCGTGCCGCGCCAGTGGCAGCTGTACAAGGCGGCCAGCGCCGAGACCCTGGCAGCCGTCCACGAGACCATCTACGAGCGCACCACCGCGGGCGGTGCCGCGGACGTCGAGATCGTGCCGGGGACGGAGGTGCTCGCAGCTTGTGGCAACACCGGCGGCGGGCTCGAACTGCGCTGCGCCCACCCGCAGTCGGGTGCCGAGTACGTACTCCGCACCGACCTCGTCGTGCTCGCCACCGGCTACGCCGCCCGCAGGCCTGCCCTGCTCGACCCCGTCCGGGACCTGGTCGACTGGGACGCGAAGGGCCGCTACCGAGTGGGCCTCGACCATCGGGTGCGCCTGCGGGCGGACGTCACCGCCGGGCTGTACGTGCAGAACGCCGAACTCCACACCCACGGCGTCGGCACACCCGATCTCGGCCTCGGCGCACACCGCGCCGCCGTGATTCTCAACGCCGTCTGCACCCAGGTGCTGGGCCGACCCGTGCATCGGCTCCCCGAGGCGACGGCGTGGACCACCTTCGGCCGTCCGCGTAGCGCACGGGACGTGCCCGCGGACGCCGCCGCGCGCCCGGCCACCCGCGCCGCCGCGCATGCCACGGGCCATGCCGCGACCCATTCCGCCACCGGCTCCGCCGCGCGCTCCGCCGCCCACGCGCGAGCGGTGGACCTCGCGGACGGGTCCGTGCACGTTGCGCACCTCGCCGCGACTGAAAGCCCCGCAGCACTGGTTCACCCCTGACAGCTGCGCCTCCATGACGCTAGGCTCCGCGCCATGGATGATCAACTGTCGCTGCCCGCCGAGCCGCTGACCGTGGCCGCCGGGCAGGCCGCCTGCGTTTCGCTCGACCTCGTCGCCAACGCGGCCACCGCCGCCGACCTGGTCCGCCGCGCCGCCGATCGCGGCGCCGACCTGCTTGTCCTGCCGGAGCTCTTCCTCACCGGTTACGAGCTTCCGGGCATCACGGCCGACCCGGACCGTCAGACCACCGGCGCAGCCGACTCGCGCCTCGACCCCCTGCGCGAGGCCTGCGCCGCCCACCGCACCGCCCTGGTCGTCGGTGCGCCGACCTGCGCCGAGGACGGCACGCTCCGCATCTCCGCGCTCGCCTTCGACCGCGACGGAAAGCCGGCGGCCACCTACGACAAGCAGCACGCGACACCGAGCGAGCGCGTCGCCGGGTTCGCCCCCGGGGCCTGCGGCACGACCTTGGTCCTCGACGGATGGCGGCTCGGCCTCAGCATCTGCTGGGACTCCTCCTTCCCCGAGCACGCCCGTGCCGCGGCTCTGGACGGCTGCCACGCCTACCTGAACGGCGGCATGTTCAGCGCCGGCTTCTCCGCCAAGGCCAACTCCTTCATGTTTCCGGCGCGGGCGATGGACAACACGTCCTACACGGTGCTGGCCAACCACTGCGGGCCGAGCGGCCCGTACACCGGGGCCGGCCACAGCGCGATCTGGGGGCCGCTCGGCGAGCTCCTCGCCGACGCGGGCGAGGCCGATCCGGGCCTGGCCGTCGCCGAGTTCGTCCCCGAGGTGCTGCGCGCCGCCCGCGCGGACGAACCCGTGCTGGTGGATCCGAGCCTGACCGCACCCGTCCGGCCGCGGTTTGTCGGTGGCGCCCTCTAGGGTGGGAGGGCCATGAGTGACAGCATCCTTGAGCCCGACCCGGCCGATTCCGGCGCCACCTCCGAGCCGTCCGGCGCGCAGCCCGACACGCCCTCCGGTGAGGCCGCTGCCACCGGCGCGGACGCCCCCTCGCGCATCCGCGAGCTGCTCCACGCCGCCGTGACGTCGGTCGGCGGAACCGAGCGTCCCGGCCAGGTGGCGATGGCCGAGGCCGTCGCCGCCGCGGTCGAGAACGGCGAGCAGCTGCTCGTCCAGGCGGGCACGGGCACGGGCAAGTCACTCGCCTATCTCGTCCCCGCCCTCGCCCACGGTGACAAGGTCGTCGTCGCCACGGCCACGCTGGCCCTGCAGCGGCAGCTGGTCGAACGCGACCTGCCGCGCACGGTCGACGCGCTGCGTCCGCTGCTGCGTCGCAAGCCCACGTTCGCGATGCTCAAGGGCCGCTCCAACTACGTCTGCCTGCACCGGGTCCACGAGGGCTCACCCAGTGACGACGAGGCCGGTCTCTTCGATCCGGCCGAGGTCCTGGGCGGCCCCAGCAGCAAGCTGGGGCAGGACATCGTCCGGCTGCGCGACTGGGCCGACGAGACGGAGACCGGCGACCGCGACGACCTGTCACCCGGTGTCTCCGACAAGGCCTGGCAGCAGCTCTCCGTCAGTTCCCGGGAGTGCCTGGGTGCGACCAAGTGCCCGTACGGCGGCGAGTGCTTCGCGGAGAAGGCGCGCGAGCGGGCCAAGCTCGCCGACGTGGTGGTCACCAACCACGCCCTGCTCGCCATCGACTCGCTCGAGGGTGCGCCCGTCCTGCCCGAGCACGGCCTGTTGATCGTCGACGAGGCGCACGAGCTCGTCTCGCGGGTCACCGGCATCGCCACCGCCGAGCTCACCACCACGGGGGTGAACCGCGCCGTCAAGCGTGCCGCGAAGCTCGCCAACGAGAAGGCCGTGGACAAGCTCCAGGCCGCCGCGGAGAACTACCACGGCCTGATGGAGATCGCCGACGGCGGACGCGTCGAGGAGCTCCCGGAGAACCTCCACTTTGCCGTCGCCGCGATCCGGGAGGCCGCGCGCGAGGTGATCACCTCGCTCGGTGAGATCCGCGACCGCGGCGTCAGTGACGAGGACGCCGTGCGCAAGCAGGCGATGGCCTCGTTGGAGACCATCCACGAGACCACGGACCGGCTGCTCGAGGGCAGCGTCTACGACGTCGTCTGGATCGACCGCAACGACCGCTTCCTGGCAGCTCCGGCCTCGCTGCGGGTGGCCCCGTTGAGTGTCTCCGGGCTGCTGCGGGAGAACCTCTACACCGACCGCTCGGTGGTGCTGACCTCGGCCACCCTCAAGCTCGGCGGCGACTTCACCGGGGTCGCATCCTCGCTCGGCCTCTCCTCCACGGGGCGCGACGACGTGGGGGAGACGATCGAGGGCACGGGCGCGGCTCCCGTCTGGCGGGGCCTCGACGTCGGCTCGCCCTTCGACTACCGCAAGCAGGGCATCCTCTACGTCGCCCGCCATCTCCCCCCGCCGGGACGCGATCCGGAGCGTCCGGAGATGCTGGACGAGCTCGCCGACCTGATCGGTGCGGCGGGCGGTCGTACCCTCGGTCTCTTCTCCTCCATGCGCGCGGCCCAGGCGGCGGCGGAGGCCCTGCGCGACCGCGTTCCGGGGGAGATCCTGCTCCAGGGCGAGGACACACTGGGGGAGTTGATCAAGCGCTTCGCGGCCGACGCGGAGTCCTGCCTCTTCGGCACGCTCTCGCTGTGGCAGGGCGTGGACGTGCCGGGCTCGGCCTGCCAGTTGGTCGTGATGGACCGGATCCCGTTCCCGCGCCCGGACGACCCGCTGATGAGTGCCCGCCAGAAGGCCGTCGAGGAGCACGGCGGCAACGGCTTCATGGCGGTGGCGGCCACGCATGCCGCGCTGTTGATGGCCCAGGGCGCCGGCCGCCTCGTCCGCTCCGCGGACGACCGCGGCATCGTCGCCGTCCTGGACTCGCGCCTGGCCACGGCCCGGTACGGCGGATTCTTCCGCTCGTCCATGCCGGACCTCTGGTACACCACGGACCGCAACCAGGTCCGTCGCTCCCTCGCCGCGATCAACGCCTCGGCCCCACCCGTTCGGGCCCGGTAGCAGCTCGTCGTCCACGCCTGGTGCGTCACGGGCGGGGGCGATGACTGCGACCCGGACTGCCGGCTACGGGCTGCCGTGGTCCACGGGTTGCCCGGTCGGGGAGGAGATACACCCGACGGCAATTGCCCCAAGGAGTGCTGCTCGAAGAAGTGTGGTGGCGCGAGCGAAATCCGGACCGCCCGGATTCGGCTGCGCCACGTCCCCACGGTGCCCCGGCCGGCGCGTGATGCCGGTCGGGGCCCAGGTTGTTCGGGCCCCGGATGAGGAGCCGTTGATCAGAGACGGCGGAGGACAGCGACGACCTTGCCGAGAATGGTCGCGTTGTCGCCTGGAATGGGCTCGTACGCGGCATTGTGCGGCATGAGCCAGATATGTCCGTCCTCGCGCTTGAGGCGCTTCACGGTGGCCTCGCCGTCGATCATCGCGGCGACGATGTCGCCGTTCTCCGCGACGGGCTGGCGGCGCACGGTGACCCAGTCGCCGTCGCAGATCGCGGCCTCGATCATCGAATCGCCGCTGACCTTCAGCACGAAGAGCTCACCGTCGCCGACGAGCTGCCGCGGCAGCGGGAAGACGTCCTCGACGGACTGCTCGGCGAGAATCGGGCCACCGGCCGCGATCCGGCCGACCAGCGGGACGTAGGACGTGGCCGGACGACCGCTGTTGGCCTCGGGGACCGGACGGGCCACCTCCATGCCGCGTACCTCGTAGGCGCGCGGGCGGTGTGGGTCGCGGCGCAGGAAGCCCTTGCGCTCGAGCGCCATCAGCTGGTGCGCGACGGAGGAGGTGCTGGAGAGGCCGACGGCCTGACCGATCTCCCGCATGCTGGGCGGATACCCGCGCCGCTGCACCGAATCCCGGATGACCTCGATGACGCGGCGCTGGCGTTCGGTCAGCCCCGCCTCATCCGTGCGGATGCCCGGCGGGCGCCCCGGGAGGGCGCGTGCGGGGCTTTCTTGAATATCCAAGGAGTGTCCCGAGGAGTGCGTGACGGAAGGGCCGCTAGCCTGATCCGGGACGAGGCCGGAGGCGGGGTTTCGCGATTCTTCCTGGGTGGCGAACTGGGAGCGTTCCTGCACCGGGACGGTGCTGCTTTCGGCGATGGTCACGGCGGCCCCTCTCTACCTACGGACGTTCTCCCTTGAATAGGCCAACGGTAGGTCCTATCGAAAGGTTGCGCCAAACACACGTTCGAGTGAATTATTGCCAGAAACCCTGAACTGATCAAGGTTTCGGGTGTATTTCTACTCGCTCGTACGATCGCTTGTTCGAGTCGAATCCTCTCACGGATCACCTCCGAGCGTGCTCGAAACCCCCTCTTCGACCCTTCTCGCGCGTCGTGCCGCGGGCGGTCGCCGGCCCTTGAGGCATGACCTGCGCCGATCGCGAAGCGTGAACCGACCGACACGACACGCGGCGGTGAGATGGTGCGTGACACACCAGATCTAGTGGTTAGATAGGGGACCGCAGCCCACAGATTGTGGTCTGCCGCGGAGCGAGCACAGCCACAGTCAGGAGGGGAGCGGGACGTGCACTGCCCCTTCTGCCGTCACGCGGACAGCCGAGTCGTGGACTCCCGTACCACCGACGACGGCAGCTCGATCCGACGCAGGCGCCAGTGCCCCGACTGCAACCGCCGGTTCACGACGGTGGAGACCGCCGCCTTGATGGTGGTGAAGCGCAGCGGGGTCACCGAGCCCTTCAGTCGCGACAAGGTGATCAACGGGGTCCGCAAGGCCTGCCAGGGCAGGCCCGTCACCGAGGACGCCCTCGCGCTGCTGGGCCAGCGGGTCGAGGAGGCGGTCCGCTCCACCGGGAGCGCCGAGCTGTCGGCCCACGACGTCGGTCTGGCCATACTGGGCCCGCTCAAGGAGCTGGACGTCGTGGCCTACCTCCGGTTCGCCTCGGTGTACCGGGCCTACGACTCGCTCGAAGACTTCGAGGACGCCATCGCCGAGCTCCGCACCGAGCTCCCCGGCGAGCGGCCCCCCGTGCCCGCGCCCACGCCCTGAACCCTCGGCACGTTCCAGGGTGCGCGCGGCACCTTCTCAGCACTTCTTCTCTCAACGCGGTGCTGATCAGCAAGACACGAACCAGCAGGCGACCCCGGGAAGCAGCGGGGCGCTCAGGGCGTTTGCCCAGGAGGAGGCGGCAATGACAGACACCACGAGCGGCTCCCGCGCCGGCCGGAACGGAGCGGCCAAGGGCAAGGCCGACGCCAAGGCCAAGGCGGGCGCCGGGCTGACGGTCGAGCGCATCTTCACCACCCCGGGCATCCACCCCTATGACGGCGTGACCTGGGAGCGTCGTGACGTCGTCATGACCAACTGGCGCGACGGCTCGATCAACTTCGAGCAGCGCGGCGTCGAGTTCCCCGACTTCTGGTCGGTGAACGCGGTCAACATCGTCACCAGCAAGTACTTCCGCGGCGCGGTCGGCACCCCGCAGCGCGAGTGGAGCCTGAAGCAGATCATCGACCGCGTGGTGAAGACCTACCGCGCCGCCGGTGAGAAGAACGGTTACTTCGCCACCGCCGCCGACGCCGAGGTGTTCGAGCACGAGCTGACCTACGCCCTCCTCCACCAGGTCTTCTCGTTCAACTCGCCGGTCTGGTTCAACGTCGGCACCACTCAGCCCCAGCAGGTCAGCGCCTGCTTCATCCTGGCCGTCGACGACTCCATGGAGTCGATCCTCGACTGGTACAAGGAAGAGGGCATGATCTTCAAGGGCGGCTCCGGTGCCGGCCTGAACCTCTCCCGCATCCGCTCCTCCAAGGAACTGCTCTCCTCCGGCGGCAACGCCTCCGGCCCGGTCTCCTTCATGCGCGGCGCCGACGCCTCCGCCGGCACCATCAAGTCCGGTGGCGCCACCCGGCGTGCGGCCAAGATGGTCGTGCTCGACGTGGACCACCCTGACGTCGAGGCCTTCATCGAGACCAAGGTGAAGGAGGAGGAGAAGATCCGCGCCCTGCGCGACGCGGGCTTCGACATGGACCTGGGCGGCGACGACATCACGTCGGTGCAGTACCAGAACGCCAACAACTCCGTGCGCGTCTCGGACGAGTTCATGCAGGCCGTGGAGAAGGGCGACCAGTTCGGTCTGCGTGCCCGCATGAGCGGCGAGGTCATCGAGACCGTCGACGCCAAGGGCCTGTTCCGCAAGATGGCCGAGGCCGCCTGGGCCTGCGCCGACCCGGGCATCCAGTACGACTCGACGATCAACCACTGGCACACCTGCCCCGAGTCCGGCCGCATCAACGCGTCCAACCCCTGCTCGGAGTACATGCACCTGGACAACTCCAGCTGCAACCTCGCCTCGCTGAACCTGATGAAGTTCCTCCGCGACGACGACTCCTTCGACGCGGTGACCTTCGCCAAGGTCGTCGAGCTGGTCATCACCGCGATGGACATCTCCATCTGCTTCGCCGACTTCCCGACCGAGAAGATCGGCGAGACCACCCGCGCCTTCCGCCAGCTGGGCATCGGCTACGCCAACCTCGGCGCCCTGCTGATGGCCACCGGCCACGCCTACGACTCCGAGGGTGGCCGCGCGCTCGCCGGAGCCATCAGCTCGCTGATGACCGGTACCGCCTACAAGCGCTCCGCCGAGCTGGCCGGCATCGTCGGCCCGTACGACGGCTACGCCCGCAACGCCGAGCCGCACCAGCGGGTCATGCGCCAGCACGCCGAGGCCAACGACGTCGCCAAGCGCATGGACGACCTGGACACCCCGGTGTGGGCCGCGGCCACCGAGGCCTGGCAGGACGTCGTCCGGATCGGTGCGCAGAACGGTTTCCGAAACGCCCAGGCCTCTGTGCTGGCCCCGACCGGCACCATCGGCCTGATGATGGACTGCGACACCACCGGGGTCGAGCCCGACCTGGCGCTGGTCAAGTTCAAGAAGCTGGTCGGCGGCGGCTCGATGCAGATCGTCAACGGCACGGTCCCGCGCGCGCTGAAGCGCCTCGGCTACCAGGACGAGCAGGTCGAGGCGATCGTCGCCTTCATCGGCGAGCACGGCAACGTGGTCGACGCCCCGGGTCTGAGGCCCGAGCACTACGAGGTCTTCGACTGCGCCATGGGCGAGCGCTCCATCTCCCCGATGGGCCACGTCCGCATGATGTCCGCGATCCAGCCCTGGATCTCCGGTGCCATCTCCAAGACCGTCAACATGCCGGAGAGCGCGACCATCGAGGAGGTCGAGGAGATCTACTTCGAGGCCTGGAAGCTCGGCGTCAAGGCGCTCGCGATCTACCGCGACAACTGCAAGGTCGGTCAGCCGCTGTCGGCCAAGAAGAAGGCGTCGACGGAGAGCAAGGCCGTGGAGCCCGCGGCCGCTTCGGCTCCGGCCCCGGTGACCGAGAAGGTCGTCGAGTACCGTCCGGTCCGCAAGCGCCTGCCCAAGGGTCGTCCCGGCATCACCACCTCCTTCACGGTGGGCGGCGCCGAGGGCTACATGACCGCCAACTCCTACCCGGACGACGGCCTCGGCGAGGTCTTCCTGAAGATGTCCAAGCAGGGTTCGACCCTCGCGGGCATGATGGACGCCTTCTCCATCGCCGTCTCGGTGGGCCTGCAGTACGGCGTGCCGCTGGAGACGTACGTCTCGAAGTTCACCAACATGCGCTTCGAGCCGGCCGGTCTGACCGACGACCCGGACGTGCGGATGGCGCAGTCGATCGTCGACTACATCTTCCGCCGCCTGGCGCTGGACTTCCTGCCCTTCGAGACCCGCTCCGCGCTCGGCATCCACTCCGTCGAGGAGCGTCAGCGTCACCTGGAGACCGGCTCCTACGAGCCGACCGACGAGGAGGACGTCGACGTCGAGGGCCTGGCCCAGTCCGCTCCGCGCGCCTCGGCCCCGGTGGTCATCCAGACCACCCCGGTCGCCGCGGCTCCGGCCCCGCACAACACCGCGGAGCTGCTGGAGATCCAGCAGGGCGTCAACTCCGATGCCCCGCTCTGCTTCTCCTGCGGCACCAAGATGCGCCGCGCCGGCAGCTGCTACGTCTGCGAGGGCTGCGGCTCGACCAGCGGCTGCAGCTGATTCCGGGTAGACCGGCGGGTCATGCCTGACCAGAGGGGCGTCAACGTCGAGTTGGCGCCCCTCTCGCCGTTCCGTGGCGCGGGCGCAAGTGCGTTGCCGCGAATCAACGCGGGTCACCAGGGTGCGCCCGTGAGTCAGGACCAGCACGGGGCGGGCGACGAGCTCCGGGACGAGTTGGCAGGCACCCGCGGACTCGTGGTGGCGGGCCTGGCCCGGTGTCGGATGGCCGGGCCGTGGACCCTCGTGTCCTGACGGACGGGCTCCAGCCGCTCCCGAATGCGGTCACCGAGCAGGCCGCCGTCCTCGACCAGGGCTGAGCATCGGCCGAAGTCCATCACCGAAGGCACGCCCCTCGGTACCCGACGACAGGAGAGCACCGAAGATGACCGGCGTCCACGATCCAGGCACACACCCCGGGCCGGTCACGGCTGACGATCTCGCGCTCGGGGTCGGGCTCGCGGTGGCGATGCTGCGGCAGCCTGCCGCGCTCGCCGCCGACTGGCGCAGTGCGGCGGGACCCCTCAGCTGGGACTGCTGGGAGACGGCGGAGCACCTGGCCGACGACCTGTTCGCATATGCCGCGGAGCTCGGCTCTCCGGTGCCGGGCGACGAGGCAGCTTCGCCGGTCCCGTTCGTCGTGGTGCGGCAGGCGCCGGGGAAGCCCAGGAGCGTGGTCTTCGCCGAGCGTGAGGCGGGGCCCGAGGGGCTCGTCCGGGTGCTGGAGGCATGCGGGGCCCTGCTGGTCGCCATGGTGCGCACGGCCGCTCCCGAGGCCAGGGCGTTCCATATCTTCGGCGCCGCCGACGCCGAAGGTTCGGCGGCCATGGGGCTGGTCGAGACCCTGGTCCACGCTGATGACCTGGCCCGGGGCCTGGGGCTGGACTGGGAGCCGCCGACGCAGTTGTGCGAGCGCGTGCTGCACCGGCTCTTCCCTGACGCACCCGGTGGTTTCGACCCGTGGGAGACGCTGCTGTGGGCCACGGGGCGCGGCGAGCTGCCGGGCTTGGCCCGGCTTGGGCAGTGGCGTTGGGACAGCTCGGTGCGGTGAGACGGCAAGGCTCCTCGGTGCCGCCTGGGTTACGGTGGCCGGTATGGCGCGGCCGAGGCGAATTGTCCTGATCCGACATGGTGAGTCGGAAGGGAACGTGGACGAGACGATCTACGAGCGTGTCCCCGACCATGCCCTCACCCTGACCGCACGCGGGCGCGAGCAGGCCAGAGCTGCGGGCGTCGAGCTCCGCGGGCTGTTCGGCGTGGAGCGGGTGCAGGTCTACGTCTCCCCCTACACCCGGACCTGGCAGACGCTCGAACTGCTTGATCTGGAGTCCGCCCGAATACGGGTGATGGAGGAGCCGCGGCTCCGTGAGCAGGACTGGGGAAACCTGCAGGACGTCGAGGACATTCGTAGACAGCGCAAGCTGCGGGACGAGTACGGCCACTTCTACTACCGGTTCACGCAGGGGGAGTCCGGCGCCGACGCCTACGACCGGGTCGGTGCCTTCTTCGAGACCCTGCACCGCAATTTCCAGCGGGCCGACTATCCCCCGAACGTGCTGCTGGTCGGCCACGGGTTGCTGATGCGCTTGTTCTGCATGCGGTGGTTCCACTGGAGCGTGGACGAGTTCGAGGCGCTCTCCAATCCCGACAACGGGGAGATGAGGACCCTCAACCTCGGTCCGGACGGGCGCTATACGCTTGATCGTCCGTTCGACCGTTGGACCTGATCGCTCGGTCCACCTGGGCAAGGAGCCTCACGTGTTCGTCGTCACCCTCTCGTACACCGCGCCGATCGAGCAGGTGGACGCGCTGCTGCTGGAGCACCGTGCCTGGCTGGACGAGCAGTACGCCAAGGGCGTCCTGCTCGCCTCGGGTGCGAAGGTGCCGCGCACCGGCGGCGTGCTGCTGGCAGGCGGCCTGGACCGGGCCGCACTGGACCGGGTGCTTGCCGAGGACCCCTTCGCCAAGGGTGGGGTCGCCCAGTACGACGTGGTGGAGTTCACCGCGACCAAGACGGCGGAGTGCCTGGCCGACTACCGCGAGCAGCCGGCGTCCTGAAGCGCCGTGCGGAGCCGGTCGAGCAGCGGCTGGTCGGCGTCGACGAGCGGCAGCCGGACCGGGCCCGCATGCAGCCCGGAGTCGTTGAGCAACGCCTTGGCGGTGACGGTGCCTGGCGCGTCGTCCATCATCGCCTGCACCAGCGGAAGCAGTTGCTGGTGCAGGCGCAGCGCCTCGGCGTTGTCCCCCCTCGCGTGGGCGTCGAGCACGTCGCGTGTCCTTGCGGGGGCGACGTTGGCGACGGTGCTGACCACGCCGACGGCGCCGATCGCGAGCAACGGCAGGTTCAGTTCGTCCGCACCGCAGTAGTAGTGCAGGCCCGTGGCGGCGATGACGCGTGCAGCCCCGGCGAGGTCGTAGCTGACGTCCTTGACTCCCACGATGCGTGGGTGCTCGGCCAGATCGTGCAGGGTCTCGGCCGAGAGCCGGGTCCCGGTGCGGTGCGGAATGTCGTAGAGCATCACCGGGAGTGAGACCGCGTCGGCGACGGCGCGCAGGTGGCGTCTCACGCCCTCCTGCTGGGGACGGCTGTAGTACGGCGTCACCACCAGCAGGCCGTCTGCGCCCGCACGCTCCGCTGCGCGGGCCGACCCGGTCGTGTGGGCGGTGTCGCTGCTGCCCACCCCGGCGATGATCCGGGCTCGTCCGCCGACGGCCTCGACGACGGCGCGGACGAGGCGCTCCTTCTCGTCGTCGGAGGTCGTCGGGGACTCGCCCGTGGTGCCGCTCAGGACCAGGCCGTCGCAGCCGGAATCGACCAGGTGGACGGCGAGTTTCTGCGCTCCGTCGGCGTCGAGGGATCCGTCGTGCCGGAACGGGGTGACCATGGCGGCCAGGCAGCGGCCCAAGGGGAGGTCGCCGCCCCCGGAGTGGATGTCGTTCATGCACTCCAGCCTGGGCGGCGACTGCCGTGAAGCACCAGCGATGATTGCTGCACGAGACCGTTCACGCCTGCTAATGAATGCGCCTCTGGGCGTCGAGCCGGAGTGGCCTCAGGCGGATGTGGCGTGCGGCGGATCCGAGGAGGCCGATGGGTCGGCCGACGGTGCGGGCGGCGCGGAGGCTCCCAGATTCTGTGGCGGCTTCATCACGAACAGGGCCATCAACAGGGCGATGCCGGTGAAGACCAGGGCCATCTGGAACGCCGTGGTCATGCCGTGCACGAAGATCTGGTTGGGATCATGACGGGGGTAGATCGCCTTGGCCTCGTTGCGTTGGGCTGTGGCGAACACCGTCACCAGGATGGCCAGCCCGAGGGAGCCGCCGACCTGCTGGGTGGTGTTGAGCAGTCCGGTGGCCGAGCCGGTCTCGTGCGGCGCCACGCCCGAGACGGCGGTGAGCATGACCGGGACGAAGATGAAGCCCATGCCGAGACCGAAGATCATCGTGGGGCCGAGGACGCCGCCGATGTAGCTGCTGTGCACGTCCAGCTGGGTGATCCAGTAGGCCCCCGCGTTGACGAGCACGGTGCCGAGGATCATGAACGGCTTCGCTCCGAAGCGCGTCTGCAACCGTGCGGAGATCTGGGCGGCCAGGATGATCGACAGGCTCATCGGCAGGAACCCGAGCCCGGCCCGGATCGGGCTGAATCCCAGGACGTCCTGGATGAACTGGGTCATGAAGAAGAAGATCCCGAACATTGCGGCGGCCAGGCAGAGCATCAGCACGTAGGCGCCCGAACGGTTTCTGTTGCGGAACATGTGCAAGGGGGTGATCGGCTGCTCGGTCCGCGACTCGATCAGCAGGAAGGCGGCCAGCAGCACGACGGCTGCCGCGAAGGAGGCCAGCGTCCAGGTGTCGGTCCATCCCTTGTCGGCTGCGCGGATGAAGCCGTACACCAGGCTGACCATGCCAAGGGTCGAGGTCAGTGCGCCTGGCAGGTCGAAGCGCCCCGGGTGGCGTTCGGAGTCGTTGATGTACAGGGGGGCGAGTGCGGCAAGCGCCAAGCCGATCGGCACATTGACGAACAGCACCCAGCGCCAGGAGAGCCAGGATGTGAGCATGCCGCCGAGCAGCAGCCCGATCGCGCCACCCGCGCCGGCCACGGCCGAGTAGACGCCGAAGGCCCGGTTGCGTTCGGGGCCTTCCTTGAAGTTGGTGGCGATCAGTGCGAAGGCGGTCGGTGAGGCGATGGCGCCGCCGATCCCCTGGAGGGCACGCGCGGCCAGCAACATCCAGGACGCGGTGGCCAGTCCGCCCAGCAGGGAGGCACAGCTGAATATCAGCACGCCCGTGATCAGTGTCGGTCTGCGCCCGAGGATGTCGCCGATGCGGCCACCCAGGAGCAGCAGGCCGCCGAAGGTCAGTGTGTAGGCGTTGAGCACCCACGACAGGCTGGTCGGGGTGAAGTGCAGAGCCGTCGAGATGTGCGGTAGCGCGATGTTGACGATGGTGATGTCCAGCACGACCATCAGCTGCGTGGTCGCGATGACCGCCAGGGAGATCCCCGGATGCTGACCACGGCTGGCCTGGGCCGGAACGCTGCGGGTGAGGGTCTTCGAAGTGGCCACGGGTCCCCCTGGGATGTACGCCACGGTGGCTGGGAAAGGAAGGGCTTGGAATGAACGGATGCGTTCACTAACCTCGACACTAGACCCGGACAAATACGGACACAACCCTCTATCTAGCCCGCCGCCCGGTCAGGCGGCGCCATGTTCGGGGGTGATCAGGCAATGCGCAGGACGACGTATCCCGTCGTGGTCCGGCGTCGTGGTCCGGCGCTGGAACGGGCGATCTTCGAGGCCACCCTCGAGCAGTTGATCGTCACCGGCTACGCCCGGCTCAGCATGGAGGCGGTGGCGGCCGCCGCCCAGACCGGGAAGGCATCCCTCTATCGACGCTGGGGCAGCAAGGAGCAACTCGTGCTCGACGCCCTGAGCGCCAGCCTGCCGCCGGCTCCGGAGCCTCCGGGCACCGGAAGCCTGCGCGCCGACCTTCTCGCCGTCATCGGGGCCCTACGTGCGGCGATGGCCTCCCGCACGGGTTGCGCCGCCCGGGCCGTGATCAGCGAGCTCGACCACGAGCGGGCCGCCGCCTTCATCGGCCTGGTGCACCGGCAGATCCTCGACCCCGCGCATCTCGTTCTGCTCCAGGTGGTCGAGGCGGCGGTGGAACGCGGCGAGGCGAGCCTGGAGGTGGCGACGCCGACGGTGCTGGACATCGTGCCCGCGATGATGATGTACCGCGCCAAGACCCAGCCGGGCGGCTTCACCGAGGAGGACGCGCAGGCCCTCGTCGACCAGGTGTTGCTCCCGGTCCTCCTGCGTCCCGCGTCGTCGGCTCGGGGTGACCGCGGCTGATCGGAGCCGACCGGGTGCGAGGACGGGGGCGTTCGGGCCTCGGCCGGGCCGTTAGGCTGAGTGCATGCCCGTCGATCCGCCCTCCCATTCCGTCGAGCGCTCCCTGCGCCGGGCCGGCGCCCGGCTGGTCGCCGGTGTCGACGAGGTGGGCCGCGGAGCCTGGGCAGGTCCGGTCACCGTCTGTGCCGCGATCACCGGCCTGCGCAAGCCACCCGCCGGGCTCACCGACTCCAAGCTGCTCACCCAGCGGCGGCGTGAGGAGCTCGAGCCGGTGCTGGCCGACTGGGTCCACGCCTTCGCCCTTGGGCATGCCAGCCCGGGAGAGTGCGACGAACTCGGCATGACCGCCGCTCTGAGGCTTGCTGCCGTGCGCGCCCTGGAGGCGTTGCCGGAGCAGCCTGACGCGGTCATCCTGGACGGCAAGCACGACTACCTGGGCGGCCCGTGGCGGGTCCGGACCGTGATCAAGGGCGACCAGTCCTGTGTCGCCGTCGCGGCGGCCTCGGTGATCGCCAAGGTGCGCCGCGACGCAATGATGGCGGAACTGGGGGAGCAGTACCCCGACTTCGCCTTCGCCGACAACGCCGGCTATCCCTCACCGGTGCACCGCGCCGCGCTCGAGCGGCTCGGGCCCACGGGACATCACCGCCTCTCCTGGGCCTACCTGGACGAGCTGCCGGAGTGGCGGCATCTGCGCGTGTACCGCGAGCCCGTCGACGCGGGCGAGCAGCTGTCGCTGGGTTTCTGACGGCGCGTCGCAGAGCGGTGGCGACTGTTCCGGTATCCGTCTTCGATGTCCTGAAAGCGACCGGTGACGGGCTTTCAGGAGGCTGCCGGATGCATGTTCGGCCATCGTCCGGCGCAACGGGCGATCCCCCCTATCGGCTGCTCAAAGGCAACGAGTAAGCTCTGGGGCGCTGTCCGGCGCCGTCGAGCGCGTCGCCAGAAATCGTGCCGAGGAGCTGGAGATCCACAAGACCGACTCGGGCCAGGGCGTTCCATCCACCGACGAGACGGACCCGGTAGCCCGCACCGCCGCGACCACAGTCCCTTCCCCGACCAGTGTGGCCGCCACGCCGCGACCCGGGCCCCGGCCCGGACCGCCGGCCCGGCGTCCCGTCCCCGGCCCTCCGGCTGGTCCCACGCGCACCCCCAAGCCGGGCGCCCAGGCCCGTCGGGGTGCTGACTCGTTGCCCACCCTGCCCGAACTGCAGCTGCTCCCGGCCCTGCCGGAGGCCGCGCTGGACCGGGCTGACGAGGCAGTCGACCTGCTGCTCGACACGGGACGGGCTCCGGGTCAGATCCTGGTGCTCACCACCGCCGAGCCGCACCCCTGGCAGCAGCATGAGCAGAGCTTCGGGGCCGAGCGCTACTGGGCACAGTTCGAGGCGGGGGACGACGTGTTCTACGCCGCCGCCGCGGACTGCCGACCGGCGCGCCGTGAGGTCGTGGTGCTCGCCGTGAACGGTGGCGACACCGGCGTCGTGCAGGACGCACTCGCGGTGGCGCTGGCCCGCGCCGGCTCGTTGCTGATCGTCTGTGGCGAGACCCCGCTGCCCGTCCAGCGGTAGCTGTCGGCCGGGGCGCCTCTTCGCAGGCGCCCGGCAGGGGGCGGGAGCACGACACGAGGCGTGCTCCCGGACCTGGCGCTGTTCAGGCCCGGCGCGACGAGCTCACTGCGCGGCCATCTGCGCGACCGGCGCGGCGGGCAGCAGTGCGGCCCGCGGTCGGCTCTCCGTGGACGCGGTCAGCGCCGGGAGGTGTTCTCTGCTGGGCAGCTCCCGGACGGTGCTCACCGTCCGCCGAGCCCAGGAGCCGGCCTGGGGGCTGCGGCCGTGTCGGCTCTCGCCCAGGACCTGCCAGCCGTTCTCGGTCAGAGTGATGTACGCGCCGCAGCGCAGACCGTGCAGAACCGACGCGTCCCGCAGTGCCCACATCCAGGCGCCGTCGAGTTCGGTCCAGTCGGCCGGGGAGTCGCGGCACTGCAGCACGACTGTGCTGTGCATCGGGGAGCGCCGGCGCAGGCCGTGCGGAACGACGTGACGCAGGTGCGCGAGCAGGACGTTGCGCAGGTGCCACCCGTCGGTGATCCGCTCGGGGACCACGAACGAGGCGCCGGCTGCGACGTGTCCGTCGGCGTTCAGCACGCCGAGGACGGTGACCCCGGGGTGGGGGAGATGGATCCGGTGCAGCTCTCCCACCACTGATCGAGGGTCGAGCAGCGTCGGTAGCCCGGCCTCCGTCCAGGTGGTCAGGTCGACCGAGCGTGCTGGAGTCGACGTGTGCGGCTCCCTGGACAACTCGAGGGGATGGCCGATGCTCAAGATCCTCCTTCCCCGTGCCCGAGCGCGGGCACCTCGCACACCAGCCAAGGACGGACCGTCTGGCCGGGATACCTGCCAATTCTCACCGGCTCTGAGCAGACCGGCAACGGTGATCCCGCCGGAAGTGTCCCTGCTTCTGGCGATCCGACAGATAAGTCCCATCGGCGTGCCGTCCCGTCTCCACCGTTCGGCTCTCGGCCGTTCGGCTGTGCCCGCCCTCGGTTGGGCGTCGGCCCGAAGTCAGGAGGACTGCGCGAGCACCAGGGGGAGGACCCCCGAAGCCCCGGCCCTGCGAAGCAGGCGGGCGGCGACTGCGAGGGTCCAGCCGCTGTCGGCGTAGTCGTCGACCAGCAGCACCGGGCCACCGCCCGGGCCCGCCTCACCCTGCGCAGCCAGGGCCGATGCCAACTCGGGTGACAGGACGAAGGCGTCGTGGAGCTGCTGGAGACGCTGGGCGCTGTTGCCGCGCCCGCCGCGGCGCGGATCGGCCCCGGAGGCGTACTCGACCTGGCCCAACAACGGCAGCTTGCCGACTCGGGCGATCCCTGCGGCCAGGCTGCCGATCAGTTCTGGCCTGGTGCGCGAGGCGATGGCCACAACGGCCGAGGGGCGCTGCTCCCAGGCGGAGGGACCTCGGGACCAATCCGCCAGAAGGGTGACGACGCCGTCCAGCACCTGAGGCGGGACGGGGGCGTCGGGCGTCTCCGGAGAGAGCAGGGCACGCAGCCTGGTGCCCCAGCCGATGTCCGAGAGACGCCCCAACGCGCGCCCGGCTGCGGCTTGTTCGCCTGCCGGAATCCGTCCCTTGAGCTGGACGCCGACCGCCGCCATGCCCGTCGGCCACATGCGGCGGGGCTCGATCTCCAGGCCCGGTCGGCCGAGCGCGGCCCGCGCGGCCTCCAGGGTCTCGGCCGTGACCTCCGTGGAGCGGTGCCCGCCGGTGCAGTTGTCGCACCGCCCGCAGGGCGCCGCCTCCGGGTCGTCCAGTTGGCGACGGAGGAACTCCATTCGGCACGAGCCCGCGGACGCGTAGTCGAGCATCGCCTGCTGCTCGGCCGCCCGCGTCTCGTTGACCCGGGCGTATCGGGCCGCGTCGTAGGCCCAGGGCTGCCCCGTGGTCACCCAGCCGCCGCGCACGCGGCGTACCGCGCCGTCGACGTCCAGGACCTTGAGCATGGTCTCCAACCTGGTGCGCCGCAGGTCGACCCGTGCCTCCAGGGCCGGGGTCGAGAGCGGCAGCGGCTCCCCCGCAGGGGAGGTGTGGGCGGCCAGCGCCTCCAGTGTCGTGCGGACCTGCTCCTCCCGGGGAAAGGCGAGGGAGGCGAAGTAACGCCAGATCGCGGAGTCCTCGGCGCCCGGCAGGAGCAGCACCTCCGCGTGTTTGATGCCGCGCCCGGCCCGACCGACCTGCTGGTAGTAGGCGATGGGGGAGTTGGGCGACCCCAGGTGGACCACGAAGCCGAGATCCGGTTTGTCGAATCCCATGCCCAGGGCGGAGGTGGCGACCAGCGCCTTGACCCGGTTGGCGAGCAGATCACTCTCGGCGGCCTGCCGCTCGGCGTCCTCGGTGCGACCCGAGTAGGAGGCCACCTGGTGGCCGCGTTGGCGCAGGAAGGACGTCACTTCCTCGGCAGCCGCCACGGTCAGGGTGTAGATGATGCCGGAGCCGGGGAGCTCGTCCAACCGGTCGGCGAGCCAGGCGAGCCGGTGCGCGGGGTCGCCCAGGTGCATGACTCCGAGGCTCAGGCTCTCGCGGTCCAGCGGGCCGCGCAGGACCAGAGCCTCCTCTCGGGTGCCGGACCCCGCAGCGGGGCCGGCGTGGGTGCCGAGCTGTTCGGCGACGTCGGCGGTGACCCTCGCGTTGGCCGTGGCCGTCGTGGCCAGGACCGGGACACCGGCCGGCAGATCCGCCAGCATGGTGCGCAGCCGGCGGTAGTCGGGGCGGAAATCGTGGCCCCAGTCGGAGATGCAGTGTGCCTCGTCGACCACCAGGAGACCGGTGGCGGCGGCGAGCCGGGGCAGGACCTCGTCCCGGAACTCCGGATTGTTCAGCCGCTCCGGGCTGACCAGAAGGACGTCGACCTCTCCGCCGGCGATCTCGGCGTGGACCGACTCCCACTCCTCGGTGTTGGAGGAGTTGATGGTGCGCGCCGTGATCCCCGCCCGAGCGGCGGACTCGACCTGGTTGCGCATCAGTGCGAGCAACGGCGACACGATGACCGTCGGCCCGGCGCCGGCGGCCCGCAACAGGGCCGTGGCGACGAAGTAGACGGCGGACTTGCCCCAGCCGGTGCGCTGCACCACCAGGGCCCGGCGCCGGTCGACGACGAGCGCCTCGATCGCGCGCCACTGGTCCTCGCGCAGACGGGCGTCGCCGCCGGCGAGCGAGCGCAGTACCGCGTCGGCCTGCGCCCGCACGGCGGTGCGGTCCTGGAGCTGGGTGTCATCCATGCGGTCATTGATAGTCGGCCGGGCCGACAAAGGCGAACCCGTCACGTCAAGCCTGTGGAGAAACGATTCGCTCACCCCGAAGCCCACTCGATCGGGTGGCAGGGTTTTCCACACCCCCGGTTTGTCCACAGATCCGGGGTCGGCTGGGTGCGCGAACTCCTGCGGCTCGCCACGCTCGCCGCATGAACGAAGACAGCACCCCGCCGCCGGCGTCGCCGCAACCCCCGTCGAACGAACCGGTCCCGGCCTTCTCCGCCTTCGAGAAGCCCGTGGTCCGGATGAAGAGCCCGGCCGACATGGCCGACGCCCTTCCGTACCTGCTCGGCTTCTATCCGAGCGACAGCGTGGTGGCGCTCGGCCTCCAGGGAACGAGGCGCCGACAGGGCGGCTCCGTCCGGGTCGACATCCCGGCGCCGGCCGCCTGGCCCGCAGCGGCGCAGGAGGTGGTCGGCTTCCTGCTCGCGCTGTCGGAGCAGCGGGACCGTCCCCCGGACGCCGTGATCCTCTACTTCTGCCAGGACCCGAAGCCGGGTGGCAGGGCGCGCGAGGTGGCGGAGCGCCTGCGTCCGCTCGCAGCGCTGCTGGCCGAGGGCTTCAAGGCGGCGGGTGTCCCCGTGCACGAGTCACTGTGCGTGTCCGACGGTCGGTGGTTCTCCTACACCTGCACCGATCCGGCCTGCTGCCCGGAGGAGGGTGCGCTGGTGCGGCCGCCCGGCAGTACCTCGGCGGTCGCCGCGGCTGCGGCCTTCGCCGGGATCCAGGTCCGCGGCAGCCTCCGTGAGCTGCACCGGGAGCTGGAGCCTCTGGCCCCGGAGACAGTGGGGACGCTGCTGCACGCGTTCGAGCGGGAGACGCCTGTCGTGCTGGCCGAGCTCGACCGGGAAGGCGGCCGTGAACGGCTGCGCGAGGCCACGGCAGCTCTGGTCGACGCCGCCGTGCGGCGCTTCGGTCGTGGCGACTGCGAGTTGGACGACCACGACGCGGCGCGGATCGTCCTCGGTCTGCAGGACCGAGTCGCCCGCGACCGTGCGGCCGAGTGGCTGGATCCGCCCGACGTCGCGCACGCGGCCAGGCTCTGGCGGTATCTCGCCCGGCGCTGCGTCGGCCCGTTCGAGGCCCACGCCGCCGCCCCGCTCTCGCTGCTCGGCTGGACTGCCTGGGTGACGAGCGACACGGTCACGGCCAGGGTGGCGCTGGGGCGGGCGCTGGCCGTCGATCCGACCTACACCTTCGCGGGCCTGCTCTACGAGGCGATCAACTGCGGTGCGGTGCCGGACACACTCTGTGCCACTCTGCGCGCCGAACGAGCGGCCCGGTCCCGTCGGTCCGCTCGACGCAGACGGGGCAGGCTGCCGCGTTGCCTGGGCCGATCAAGCGATTAGGTCCCGCTGTTTATCGTCACTGAGACGACTATGATGCGGCGCATGTCGCGTTACGATCCGTCGGCCTTCCCCCCTTTCGCGGTCACCGTTGACCTGGTGGTCCTGACCGTGCGCGACCATGCTCTGTGCGCATTGATGGTCCGCAGGGGTGAACCGCCTTTCCAGGGCTTCTGGGCGCTGCCCGGCGGCTTCGTCCGACCGGACGAGGGGCTCGTCGAGGCGGCCGCTCGAGAGCTGGCCGAGGAGACCGGCCTGCGCGCCCACGGCGCCCCGGGGCAGGGGCCGGGCGTCGGAGCCCACCTGGAACAGCTGGCCACCTACGGGGCTCCGCAGCGCGATCCGCGGCTCCGCGTGGTGAGCGTGGCCTATCTGGCTCTCGCGCCGGACCTGCCGACCCCCCGGCCCGGCGGTGACGTTCGCAGCGCCCGCTGGGCGCCGGTCGAGGAGCTGCTCGGAAGCAAGGACGACGACGGGATGCTTCTCGCGTTCGACCACAGTGCGATCCTGTCGGACGGCGTCGAGCGGGCCCGGTCCAAGATCGAATACTCGGCGCTGGCCACGGCCTTCTGCCCCGAGGAGTTCACCGTCGGCGAGTTGCGCCGGGTGTACGAGTCCGTCTGGGGCGTGCAGCTGGACCCGCGCAACTTCCACCGGAAGGTCACAGGAACGCCAGGATTCCTGCTCCCCGCGGGCGGTACGACGACCCGTCAGGGCGGCCGACCTGCGCAGCTCTTCCGAGCCGGCGGAGCCACGGTACTGAATCCGCCGATGCTGCGTCCCGAGAGCTGATCCGGACGAAGGCCGAGCGGCTACGCGCCGTACGGGTCAATGCCACGCAAAGTCACTATGTCGGTCTATCGTGCTGGCGTTGGGGGTGATCAGCGCGGAGGTGTCCGACCGTGGCTCAGACTGTCCAGGCCCAGACCCAGACCGACCCGGACGTTCCGGATCGGCAGGTGCGGCAGGTGCACCACCCGTTTCAGGCGATCGGTCTGACCAAGGCGGGCAGACGTGGTCGGGCGGCAGCCCTGCTCGATCTGTCCTTCGACGCACGGGCAGGCCAGGTCACGGCCCTGCTGGGCCCGGAAGGGTCGGGACGCACCACAGCCCTGCGGCTGGCGCTTGGCCTTGAACACGGCCAGGGCACGGCGCTCTTCCACGGGCGCCCCTACCGGCGGCTGTCCCGTCCGGAACGTGAGGTCGGCGTGGTCCTCGGCGAGGCCGACCAGCCCGCAGGGCACCCGGGGCGGCGGGCTCGGGCGCATCTGCGCATGATGGCGGCGGCGGCCGGGGTCGCCGCCCGCCGGGCCGACCAACTACTGGAGCAGACCCGTCTCGGGCCCGCCGCCGAGCACCGGTTGCGCACCTACTCGCCCGGGATGAACCGGCGCCTGCAGCTGGCACAGGCGCTGCTGGGAGATCCGAGCACGCTCCTGCTGGACGAGCCCACAGAGGGTCTGTCGCCCAAGAACGTCGAGTGGTTCCACGCCTTCCTGCGCGCCTTTGCGGCCGGCGGCGGGGCAGTTCTGGTGACTTTGCGCAGCCCGCAGCAGGCGGCGCAGCTCGCCGACCGCGTGGTCACCCTGGAGCTCGGCCGCCTCCTGGCGGACCAGCCTGTGGAGGAGTTCAGCCGGACCCGCCTGCGCGACGAGGTCAGCGTCCGCGGGCCGCAGGTGGCCCGCCTGGCGGATCTGCTGTCGGCGGCCGGGGCCACGGTCCGGCACGAGGGTGGCAACGTGATCTCCGTCGAAGGACTGGCCAGGACCGAGATCGGCGAGCTGGCCTTCCGCCACGGCATCCTGCTCCACGAGCTGGCCGATCGCGTCGTCGAGCACGCCCCCACGCCGGGGCCGCGGCCGCCCGAACCGTCGGGCGCATCGCTGGCCAAGGCCACCGTTGCCCTTGGGCCGGGCGAGACCGTCACCACGCAGGTCATCGTCCCCACGCCGCCCACCCCGGGCACCCATGTCCTGCCGGCTCGCCGCGCCGCCAGGGTTCTGCATCCGCTCTTCTTCGGCGAGGACCTCGACGAGGACGACTGAGCGAAGCAGGAGCCCGTGATCCCGGTCGAGCGCGAGCCCCAGGGAGGGGCGGCACCCGGCCGGGCCGCTCCGACGGGAGGCCCGCTGTCCGGGCCACGGACTCCAGGGCAGCGTCACCGGTCCCGCCACGGCCTTCGGCGTCCGGCGGTTCAACACCGTGAACTCACGAGAGACGCGGCGGTGGGCCGAAGCGCTGGGAGCAGCACGACAAGGCAACAGCTGCACGGCACCCGGCAGGGCAGCAGCAGAACCACGACCGCGCGCAAGCGCGGGAACACGAGAGCGAGCGACCCGTGCACGCACTGACCTACGAGCGTCGGCGGCTGATCGGCGTGCGTTCCAGTTGGCTGGTTCCTCTCGTGGTGCTGGGCGCCAGTGCCGCGGTGGCGGTGCTGACGCTGGGACAGGGGGCCGTGGCCGGGGCACCGGCGGCCGATCCGCTCAGGGTGCTCACGGCGGGCCTGCCGCTGCTCCCGCTGCCTATCGCCGCCCTGGGGGCGGGCGTGCTCGGGGCGCTCTCCGCCGGACACGAGTTCCGACACCCCGCGCCGCTCGTCCTGCTTCGGCCGCTGCGGCGGCGTCTGGCGCTGCTGCTGGCCAAACTGGTGACCGTCGGTGCCTTCGCCGTGCTGCTCGGGGTGGGGACGCTCGTCGTCGACGCGGTCGTGCTCCACCTCGGCCGTCATGCGGCTGCGGTCCGGCTGGAGACCGCGGCGCTCCACGGCCACGTGCCGACCGCACTGGGGGGCTATCTCGCCTTGGTCGTGGCGGGAGGCTGGATCGGGCTGCTCGGGGCCGTGCTGTTGCGCAGTGCCGCGGCGGGGATGCTCGTGCTGATCACTGTGCCGGTGCTCATCGAGCCGGTCGCCTCCGCGTTGCTCGGCAGCGCGGCCGTGAGCGGCGGCGGCAAGCAGGGCGCGCTGCACTGGCACCGGTTGTTCCCGGTGGACGGTACCCACGCGTGGCTCTACGGCGCACTGTCGGGGCTGCACAGCGGGACCGCCGTCTCCGACGCCGGCCTGGCGGTCGCTGTGGCCGCGCCGGTGCTGGTCCTGCTGCTCGCCTACCTCGTGCTGCTGCCGCGCCGTAGCGCGTTGTGAGGGCCGTGGCCGTCCGGCTCGGGGCGTGGGCTGCGGCTGCCCGGACCTGGGCGTGACGGGGGTCGGACGGGCGTCAACGTGTGTCGGGCCCAGGCGCGGAGGGGGCAGCGCGGGGAGCGTGTCGAGGGGACGTCGAAGCACGAGCGGGCGCACCGGCGCATCAAAGGGGCAATAACAGCCGATATGGCGTCAATTGTGTAGTGATGCGCGATCACCCTTTCGTGTGCTTTTCACGAAATTCCTCAAGGGTGCGCTCGCCATCGCCGACAAAGGAGACGTGAGTACCGTTGCGCACCCCACGATGCCCCCCGCCCAGATGACGTCCACTCAGCTGGACCGCTTTCCCGTCGGCGCCCCGCACAGCTCGGCCCCTGGTGTGTCCCACGCCACGAGCGGTGTTTCGCTGCACTGGGAGAGCGCGGACCCCGAGCTCGGCCGCGTCGGCCGCCGCGCCGCCGGAAGCCGCGGACGCGGACTGCACGGACAGCTGGTCCAGCAGCTCGGTCAAATGATCGTTTCCGGTGATCTCGGAGCCGACCGCCCGCTTGTGCCCGAGGAGATCGGGCAGCGGTTCGAGGTCTCCCGCACCGTCGTCCGCGAGTCCCTGCGCGTGCTCGAGGCCAAGGGCCTCGTCAGCGCCCGTCCCAATGTCGGCACGAGGGTCCGCCCCGTGGCGGACTGGAACCTGCTCGATCCCGACATCATCGAGTGGCGTGCCTTCGGGCCGCAGCGCGACGACCAGCGCCGTGAGCTCTTCGAGCTGCGCTGGGCCATCGAGCCGCTGGCCGCCCGCCTCGCCGCCGGACACGGCCGGGACGAGATCCGGCAGCGCATGCACGACATGACCGAGATCATGGGCCACGCCGCCGCCCAGGGTGATGCGCTCACCTACAGCCGGGCCGACGCCGAGTTCCATATGGTCCTGATGGAGCTCGCCGGCAACAAGATGCTGGAGCACCTCGCCGGGATCGTCGCCTCTGCCCTCCATGTCTCGGGCGGCCCGGTCACCGCCTGCGACCGGCCCTCCGAGCCCTCGGTCGGTCTGCACGTCCGGCTGGTCGACGCTCTGGCCACCGGTGACGGGACCGCCGCGGAGTCCGCCATGCGGGCCCTGCTCACGGTGCACCCGGACGTCGACCCGCTCGTCCCCGGTCCGCGCGAGCACTGAAGACGCGCTGAACCGATCGCAGACGCTGACACCGATCGCAGACCTCGGGGCTGCTCCGCCCCGCACCTTCAGCAGGCCGCCGCTGTCATGAGCCGCCATCGCGCCATGACCGCGGCGGCCTGCTTCGTTCTCCGGCGCTCACCAGGCTGCTCGCGCTACCCGATTCAGGCGACACTCGGAATGAGCCCGGATCTGGCATCGTTGAACGGGGTACACCTCCGTTGGCAAGGGTCTCTCGAACTATGTGACCTGCGCCACGTAAGTAGGGCGTAACGCTTTGCCGTGCGGAGCGATGTGTACGAGGGCGGTGACAGATCCGTACTGATCCGCCAGATCAACAGCATTTGCAGTTTCCAGAGGGCCGCCATGCGGCCGGCCTTCTGTCCACTCACGTCCGAGAGGTTGTTCGTGTCGGCCAGCACATCCCGTTCGCTCCCTCCCGAGATCTCCGAGTCCGCCGCTCTGATGGCGCTCATCGAGCGGGGTAAGGCTCAGGGGCAGATCGCCGGTGATGACGTGCGGCATGCCTTCGAGGTGGACCAGATCCCGGTCACCAAGTGGAAGAACGTCATGCGCAGCCTCAACCAGGTCCTCGATGAGGAGGGTGTGACGCTGATGGTGAGCGCTGCGGAGTCGTCCGCCCCCAAGCGCCCCCGAAAGAGCGTCGCGGCGAAGAGCACTGCCACGAAGACGACGGCCACCAAGCCCGTCGCTCCGCGTCCTGCGGCTGCCGCGAGCACGACCCGTACCGCTGCTCCGCGCGTTGCCGCCGCGGCGCCGGTGACCACCTCGGTCACCGAGACCGTGACGTCGGTCGAGGCGACCCTGGTGGCTGCTCCGTCCGAGGCGGCGAAGAAGGCCGTGGCCAAGAAGGCCGTGGCGAAGAAGGCGGCCCCGGCCGCCAAGAAGACCGCTGCCAAGAAGACCGCCGTCAAGGCTGCTCCTGGCAAGGCCGAGGGTGCCGAGGGCGAGGAGGAGCTGCTCGGCGAGGAGGAGCTGCTCGAGGACCCCGCCGCGACGGCGGCGCCCGAGGGCGCCGAGCCGGCCGAGGGCGAGGAGGAGTCCGAGGGCTTCGTGCTCTCCGACGAGGACGAGGACGACGCTCCGGCGCAGCAGGTCGCCGTGGCCGGCGCCACCGCCGACCCGGTCAAGGACTACCTGAAGCAGATCGGCAAGGTCCCGCTGCTCAACGCGGAGCAGGAGGTCGAGCTCGCCAAGCGCATCGAGGCCGGTCTCTTCGCCGAGGACAAGCTGGCCTCCGAGGACAAGCTGGCGCCGCGCCTGCAGCGTGAGCTGGAGATCATCGCCGAGGACGGGCGCCGCGCCAAGAACCACCTGCTGGAGGCCAACCTCCGTCTGGTGGTCTCGCTGGCCAAGCGCTACACCGGTCGCGGCATGCTCTTCCTGGACCTGATCCAGGAGGGCAACCTCGGTCTGATCCGTGCGGTCGAGAAGTTCGACTACACCAAGGGCTACAAGTTCTCGACCTACGCGACCTGGTGGATCCGGCAGGCGATCACGCGCGCCATGGCCGACCAGGCCCGCACCATCCGCATCCCGGTGCACATGGTCGAGGTCATCAACAAGCTGGCCCGTGTCCAGCGCCAGATGCTCCAGGACCTCGGTCGCGAGCCCACTCCGGAGGAGCTGGCCAAGGAGCTGGACATGACGCCCGAGAAGGTCGTCGAGGTCCAGAAGTACGGCCGCGAGCCCATTTCGCTGCACACGCCGCTCGGCGAGGACGGCGACAGCGAGTTCGGTGACCTCATCGAGGACTCCGAGGCCGTGGTCCCGGCCGACGCGGTGAGCTTCACCCTGCTCCAGGAGCAGCTCCACTCGGTGCTGGACACCCTGAGCGAGCGCGAGGCCGGCGTGGTCTCCATGCGCTTCGGTCTGACCGACGGTCAGCCGAAGACGCTGGACGAGATCGGCAAGGTCTACGGGGTCACCCGTGAGCGCATCCGCCAGATCGAGTCCAAGACCATGTCGAAGCTGCGCCACCCGTCGCGTTCGCAGGTTCTGCGCGACTACCTCGACTGACGAGACCGACAAGGCCCCCGCTCCGCCGTTCTGGCGGGCGGGGGCCTTTCGCTTTTCGGGCGTGGCACTTTTCGGGCGTGGCAACCGGGGGGCCGACGGACCGTCACCCGGGGCACAGATGTGCTCAGGCTGGTTTGTGCGCGGCGACCGGGCACACAGCGTGTCCATGTCGCTACCCTGAGGCGCGACAGGAGTGCGGGTCGCGACGGAAGGATCAGGGTGGGAGCCAGGCTGACAACCCCCGGCAGGCGGACAGGACCTGGGCGCAGGCGGACGATGATGGTGCTGTTCGCGGCACTGCCGGCGGCGTTGGCGGTCCCGGCGACACCGGCGGAGGCGATCGTCGGTGGGGTGGCGGCGAGCACGTCCGACCACCCCTGGATGGTCGCCGTGGCCAGCCGGTCGGTGTATGGCGACTTGCGTTCCGGGCAGTTCTGCGGTGGCACGCTGGTGAGCCCGACCAAGGTGGTGACTGCGGCGCACTGCCTCTATGACGAGACGACCGGACAGCGGGTGGACCGGCCCGACCTCTCCGTGGTCCTGGGGCGCACGGATCTGGCGGGCTCCGCCGGCCGGGAGGTGTCGGTCGTCGACACCTGGGTGGATCCGAACTACGAGCTGTCCACCAACCAGTGGGATGTGGCGGTCCTCACGCTCGCCGAGCCGCAGGATCCGGGCAGCGTTCTGCCGATGGTGAGTCAGGGCGCCACGGCCCCCTATGCGGCGGGGACCGACGCCACCGTCTTCGGCTGGGGCGACCTGCACGGCAACGGGAGTTACCCGACCACGCTGCACGAGGTCCAGGTGCCGATGGTGGCGAACGCCACGTGTTCGGCCGACTACCACTCCGGGCCGTCGGGCACCTTCGACCCGCGCACGATGGCCTGCGCAGGGCAGCAGGCTCTTGGGGGCCGGGATGCCTGCCAGGGGGACAGTGGCGGGCCACTGGTGGTGGCCGGCCGCTTGGTCGGCATCGTGTCCTGGGGGGAGGGGTGTGCCGAGCCGGGCCACCCCGGTGTCTACACCCGCCTCTCGGCGATGGTGAGCGCGGTTCGCGGCCAGCTCTGATCCGGCCAGCTCTGATCCGGCTGGCTCCGAGTCGGTCGGCTCTGAGCCGGTCAGGCTCGGAGAGGCGGATCGGCCGCACGCCCTGCGCAGTGGTGGGCGATCTGACGTGACGAAGGCCACAGGGTCGACCGGCCGATAGAACGACGGTGGGCGGCGAACCTTTCGGTCCGCCGCCCACCGTCTCAGACAGCTCTGTTCGTCAGTTCAGCTCGTCGTCAAGGAGACGCTGAACCCGGGCCTGCGCACTGGGCGTGCCCGCGTGACCACATCAGGTCAGCGCTCGTCCGTCGACGCAGATGCCGGGGTGGCCGTCAGTCGGCCGCTCTCGTCCTGTATCTCAGCGGCGATCTTCTTCAGCTCGGGCTCGAACTTCCGGCCGTGGTGAGCGCAGAAGAGCAGCTCTCCACCGGACACGAGCACGACGCGGAGGTAGGCCTGAGCGCCGCAACGGTCGCAGCGGTCGGCCGCGGTCAGCGGGGTCGCGGGGGTGAGAACGTTAGTAGTCACGTCGCCTCTTCTCTAGCTCGACGAGCTGTCTTACCAGGGTCAACATCCAACCAGGCCGGATTCGTTCCCGCTCGGTCTTTCTTTTTGAGCGGTGCCGGGCCGGGGATGGAGACGGCGGTCTTGGTAGCGATGCTGTCGGTGGTGCTTTGTGCGGTGGTGCGTTGCGATGCGTTGTCGTTGTGGAGGACGTGCCCGGAGCGCGCACGGTTCATGCCTGCCGCCGTTGATGACCGACCTTCACTCGAACGTGTTATCGAACGCTCGTGCGAGGTGCGCGTAGCATAAGCCACGACGAGCGTGAAGCAATAGCCCCAGCCCACGCACCGGTAGCCTGCATCCCGGCAGCATTCCTGCCATGGTGCCTTGGCCCCCGGGTCGGAGGCCAGGGAAGGGGCGCTTGTTCGCAGCCAGCGGAAGTCGGCATGAGTTCCGTCACTCCGAACGCCGAGAACCGCACCGCACCGAGCACGCAAACGAGTAGCCGAAGTACCCGCAGTAGCTGAAGTAGTGGCAGTAACTGAAGTCGACCGAAGCAACCGAAGTAACTGAAGCAACCCACGTGACCGAAGGTTTCAGAAGGTTAAGGAGCAGGACCGCGTGACCGCCGAACAGACCGTGCCCGCCAGTGCCCAGCAGGACGGCTCCAACTACACCGCGCGGCACCTTCTCGTCCTCGAGGGGCTCGAAGCGGTCCGCAAGCGCCCCGGCATGTACATCGGCTCCACCGACAGCCGAGGCCTGACCCACTGCCTGTGGGAGATCATCGACAACGCCGTCGACGAGGCCCTGGCCGGCTTCTGCGACCACATCGACGTGCTGCTGCACGGCGACGGCTCGGTCGAGGTCCGCGACAACGGCCGCGGCATCCCGGTCGACGTCGAGCCGAAGACGGGCCTGTCCGGCGTGGAGGTCGTCATGACCAAGCTGCACGCCGGCGGCAAGTTCGGCGGCGGCTCCTACGCCGCCTCCGGCGGACTCCACGGCGTCGGCGCGTCCGTCGTGAACGCCCTCTCCTCCCGCCTCGACGTCGAGGTGGACCGCAGCGGCCACGTCCACGCGCTCAGCTTCCGGCGTGGCACGCCCGGCTCCTTCAAGGGCGAGGGCCCGGACGCGGCGTTCACGCCGGGCAGCACCCTGGACAAGAGCCGCAAGGCTCCGCGCGGCAAGACCGGTACCCGTGTCCGCTACTGGGCCGATCGGCAGATCTTCCTCAAGGACGCCAAGCTCTCCCTCGAGAACCTGCACAACCGCGCCCGGCAGACGGCCTTCCTGGTGCCCGGCCTGACGATCGTGGTCCGTGACGAGCGCGGCGTCGACGGCGCATCCGTCGACGAGCAGGTGTTCCGCTTCGACGGCGGCATCGCGGAGTTCTGCGACTTCCTGGCGCCCGACAAGCCGGTCTGCGACACGCTGCGCTTCACCGGGCAGGGCACCTTCAAGGAGACCGTGCCGGTCCTCGACGAGCTCGGCCACATGACGCCGACGGAGGTCGTCCGCGAGCTGGGCGTCGACATCGCGCTGCGCTGGGGAACCGGCTACGACAGCACCGTCCGCTCCTTCGTGAACATCATCTCCACGCCCAAGGGCGGCACCCACGTCGCCGGCTTCGAGCGCTCCCTGACCAAGACGTTCAACGAGGCGCTGCGCGCGGCGAAGCTGCTGCGCGTCGCGGAGGACGACATCACCAAGGACGACGCCCTCGAAGGCCTCACCGCGGTGGTCACGGTGCGCCTCGCGGAGCCGCAGTTCGAGGGCCAGACCAAGGAGGTGCTGGGCACCTCCGCCGCACAGCGCATCGTCGCGGCCGTGGTGGCCAAGGAGCTCAAGGAGTTCCTGACCTCCACCAAGCGCGACGCCAAGGCCCAGGCGCGCACGGTGATGGACAAGGTGGTCTCCGCCGCGCGCACCCGTGTCGCGGCCCGTCAGCACAAGGACGCGCAGCGTCGCAAGACCGCGCTGGAGACCTCGTCCCTCCCCGCCAAGCTGGCCGACTGCCGCAGCGACGACGTCGACCGCAGCGAGCTGTTCATCGTCGAGGGTGACTCGGCGCTCGGCACCGCCAAGGTGGCGCGCAACTCCGAGTTCCAGGCGCTGCTGCCGATCCGCGGCAAGATCCTGAACGTGCAGAAGGCGTCCGTCTCGGACATGCTCAAGAACGCCGAGTGCGCCGCGATCATCCAGGTGATAGGGGCCGGCTCCGGCCGCACCTTCGACATCGACCAGGCCCGCTACGGCAAGGTCATCATGATGGCCGACGCCGATGTCGACGGCTCCCACATCCGCTGCCTGCTGCTGACGCTGTTCCAGCGCTACATGCGGCCGATGGTCGAGGCCGGGCGGGTCTTCGCGGCCGTCCCGCCGCTGCACCGGATCGAGCTGACCAACCCGCGCAAGGGCCAGGAGAAGTACATCTACACCTACTCCGACAGCGAGCTGCGCAACACGCTGCTGGAGCTCCAGCGCAAGGGCCAGCGCTGGAAGGACCCGATCCAGCGCTACAAGGGTCTCGGTGAGATGGACGCCGACCAGTTGGCGGAGACCACCATGGACCCGCGCCACCGCGTCCTGCGCCGGATCAACCTCGGCGACCTGGACGGCGCGGAGAAGGTCTTCGACCTGCTGATGGGCAACGACGTGGCGCCGCGCAAGGAGTTCATCGTCGACTCGGCCGCCCTGCTCGACCGCTCCCGCATCGACGTCTGACCTGCGGCGGAACAACGGCGGAACGACGGATCGACGACGGGTCCACCCGGGGGTGGAGAGGCGGCCGCACCGCTTCTCCACCCCCGTCTCCATCCCTGCGCCGAGGTCCGGCGGGCCGCGGCTCCGTAGCTTCGTAGGTGTCGGCGGAACCCCGCCGGAACGCCGGAGAAGTCGAAGCAGGAGACGATCGAGATGCCCGCCGTTGCCAACGTAGTGCTCATCATCGCGGTGGTCGGATACGTGGTCTTCCGACAGTTCCAGGCCCGCCGTTGGAACCCCAACCCGCGCAAGCTGCTGGTGGTCCCGGCGGTGCTCGCCTTCCTGGCCCTGCGCGACCCGCATCTGCTGGACTCGCACCACGAGACGCTGTCCGCGGCGTTCCTGATCGGCGGCGTCCTGGTCGAGATCGGACTCGGCGCGGCCTGGGGCTTCACCACCCGGATCTGGGCCGATGCCGACGGGACGATCTGGTCCAAGGGCACCACGGCCAGCTTCTTCGCCTGGATCGGGATGCTGGCCGTCCGGATCGGCCTCTACGCGGCGGCCGCCGCCCTCGGCGTCGCGCAGGGCCAGGCCGGACTGCTGCTCGCGCTGGCCGCGCTGCTCCTGGTCCGCGGGGCCGTGGTGACGTGGCGGGCACGGGAGTTCGCGCCGGCCCCGGCGTACGGTACCTACGGTGGCTCTGCCGGAATGCTCTGAGGTGCGGAATGCTCCAGGAGACGCGGGGCAGGCCGTGAGCGGCAGGAGTGACGTGGAAAGTTGGACCGACTGGCCCTCCCGGGAGGCTCTCGCCCGGGAGGGCCTCGCCACGGCGCGGCGCTGGACCGGCTGGATCGGCCGGATCGGCGGCCTGGTCGGCGGGCTGTGGGCGACGTTCGCCAACGAGCAGCTGAACACCCAGCAGATCCTCATCGTGCTGGTGAACACCGCCCTGGGCGTCTTCGCCTTCGCGGGCTTCATCCGCTCGGCGCCGCGGATGAACCTGCGGCGCAGCCTGGCGTGGCTGACGTTCGTCGCCGTCGAGGCCGTTCTGTGCGGACTGAACCATGCCCCCGTCATGGGCATCATCTTCATGTGCGCCATCGCGGTCGGCTCCATCCAGCGGCTGCCGATCGTCGCCGCAGCGCCCTTCACCCTGCTGTCCACGACCGTCTTCATGGTGGTCGTCCCCCACGACGTGCGGAACTGGGGCAACGCCGTCACCATCCTCGGGCTCGGCATCCTCGGCTACGTCACCCGGCAGGACTGGGAGGCACGGGCGCAGACGCAGCGCACGCTCTCGCAGGAGCGGGCGTTGCGCACGGCGGAGGCCGAGTCGGCCGCGCTCGCCGAACGGGCCCGGATCGCGCGGGAGATCCACGACGTGCTGGCGCACAGCCTGTCCGCACAGCTCGTGCACCTGGAGGCGGCCCGGTTGATGGTCGACGGAGGGGCGGAGCGCGAACAGATCCGCGAGCGCATCGTGGCCGCGCGCCGGATGGCCCAGGACGGCCTGCTGGAGACCAGGGCTTCGCTCTCGGCGCTGCGCGGCGAGTTCACGCCGATCGGGGAGTTCCTGGTCAAGCTGACCGGGGACGAGTCGGCCCGGCTGGAGGTGACCGGGACGCCGCGCCCGCTCACCGCCGAGGCGGGTGTGGCGGTTCGGCGCACCGCGCAGGAGGCATTGACCAACGTCCGCAAGCATGCGCCCGGAGCCGCCTGCACCGTCCGGTTGTCGTACCTGGACGATAGTGTCGAGCTCGAGGTGGTGGACGAGGGCGGCAAGGGCGGGGGAGAGCTGTCGTCCACCGGGAGCGGCCTCGGGCTGCTGGGCATGCGCGAGCGCGCGGAGCTGCTCGGGGGCGCACTGGAGGCCGGGCCGACGCCGGGCGGGTTCCGGGTGTTCTTGCGGATCAAGGGCTGACCTGCCGCGGGTTCCCAGCGGATCTCTTGATTACGATGGGTCAGATGAACGATCAGCCGGTGCGGGTGGTGGTCGCGGACGATCAGCAGGTCGTGCGCGAGGGAATCGTCATGTTGCTCGGGCTGCTCCCGGGCATCGAGGTGGTCGCCGCGGCGGCGGACGGCGAGGAGGCGGTGGCCCTCGTCGCTCAGCACGCGCCGGAGGTCGTGCTGATGGACCTGCGGATGCCGCGGGTCGACGGGGTCGAGGCCACCCGTCGGATCCGGGCCGAGCATCCGGGCACGGCCGTGATCGTGCTGACCACCTACGCGGACGACGACTCGCTTTTTCCGGCGCTCCAGGCGGGGGCGCGCGGCTATCTGACCAAGGACGCGGGCAGCGAGGAGATCGCCCGCGCGATCCGTGACGTGCGGTCGGGCGCGGCCGGGCTGTCGCCGCAGGTACAGGCGCGGCTGCTGGAGCGGCTCTCCGCGGGCGAGCCGCCGGTCCCGCCGGCTGTGTCGCCGACGGTGTCGCAGCCCACGTCCGCGTCCGCGCCGACGTCCGGTCCGGTCGGTCCGCAGCCGGCCGACGCGCCGGCCGCGACGCCGACGGCGCTGCCGGACGGGCTGACGGCCCGTGAGGCGGAGGTGCTGGGTCTGATCGCGGCGGGGCTGTCCAACCAGGAGATCGCCACCCGGCTGTTCGTCAGCGTCGCCACGGTGAAGACCCACATCAACAACCTCTTCGCCAAGACCGGAGTCCGCGATCGGGCCCAGGCGGTCGGCTATGCGTACAAGCACGGACTCCATCACCTGATGGGGTGAACGTCCGTACACCGGGCCACGGTGGGTCGGTGGGCTGCCCATTCTTGTGACGTGAGTCCTCAAGAACTGGCCGCCGAGTCATCGGCCGAACAACTGTCGACGGCTGAGCCGTCGAGGTCGCCGGGGGAAGGGTCCTTCGACTGGTGGTCCGCGCCGTCCGAGGCGCGGGAGAGACAGGATCAGCGGCGCGAGCGTGAGCCCCTCGGGGTCGACGAGCACGGCGGTGCACCGGCCGACGCGGACACCAGCCCACCTCCTGACGCGGGCGTGGACGCCGCCCATGACGCTCCCGCCCATGACGCCCCCGACCGGGCCGCCATCTACCGGGCCGTCCACGAGAGTCCGGAGTTCCAAGAGATCCGAGCCCGGTACCGACGGTTCGTGCTGCCCGCCACCGCCGCCTTCTTGCTGTGGTACCTGCTCTATGTCGTGCTGGCCGTCTCCGCGCCGCAGTTGATGGCGCGTCCGATCGCGGGACCGTTCAACACCGCCTGGCTGCTGGGGTTGCTCCAGTTCGCCAGCACCTTCCTGCTCACCTGGCTGTACGCCCGGCACGCCCGCGCCCATCGGGACCGCGCCGCGCTCGGCCTGCGCTGGGAGACCCAGGACCGACTCCGGTGAGGCCGCCGCGGAGCGCGGCGGGCCCCACGAGGGAGGATTGACCATGGCCGCAGGCCTCTTCGCGTTCGTCGTCCTGGTGACGCTGGGCATCACCTTCTGGGCCGGCCGTCGCAGCCGTGCCGCGGAGGACTTCTACGCAGCAGGGCGCGACTTCAGTCCGATGCAGAACGGTTTCGCCATCAGCGGCGACTACATGTCCGCCGCGTCCTTCCTCGGCGTCACCGGGCTGATCGCGCTGTACGGCTACGACGGGCTGCTGTACACCATCGGCTTCATGGTGGCCTGGCTGCTGGTGCTGATGCTCGTCGCCGAACTGGTCCGCAACTGCGGCCGGTACACGCTGGCCGACGTGCTGACGATGCGGCTGCGGGAGCGTCCGGTCCGGATCGCGGCCGGGGTCTCCGGGATCGTGATCTCGCTGCTCTACCTGCTGGGGCAGATGGTGGGCGCGGGCACGCTGGTCTCGTTGCTGCTGAACCTTCACTCCCCGAGTGCGCGGGCCGGATCGATCGTCGGCGTCGGCGTGCTGATGGTCTTCTACGTGACGGTGGGCGGCATGAAGGCCACCACCTGGATCCAGATCGTCAAGTGCGTGCTCCTGCTGAGCGGAACGGTTCTGCTGACCGCTCTGGTCCTGCTCCGTTTCCACGGTGACGTCGGCTCGCTGATGCGCTCCGCCGCCCAGGGCAGCGGCCACGGAAATGCCTACCTCCTGCCGGGGCTGCGCTTCGGTCACGGGTTGACCGACCAACTCGACTTCGTCAGCCTGGGTCTGGCCCTGGTGCTGGGGACGGCCGGACTGCCGCACATCCTCTCCCGCTTCTACACCGTCCCGACGGCGCGGGCCGCCCGGCGCTCGGTGATGTGGGCGGTCGGCCTGGTCGGGGCGTTCTACCTGATGACGATCGTGCTCGGCCTCGGCGCCGCCGCGCTGATCGGCGCGCCCGCGATCAAGGCCGCCAACAGTGCGGGCAACACGGCGGTGCCGCAGTTGGCCGACTCGCTCGGCGGAACGGTTCTCTTCGGTGTGACCTCGGCCGTCGCCTTCGCCACCATCCTCGCGGTGGTGGCCGGGCTGACCATGGCCTCCTCCGCCTCCTTCGCCCATGACCTGTGGGCCCACACCTTCCGTCGCCCGGAGGAGAAGCCGCGGACCGAACGGCAGGAGGTGGCGGTGGCCCGGATCGCGGCCGTCGTCATCGGCGGTGTCGCCATAGGCCTGAGCCTGTACGCCCAGAAACTGAACGTGGCGACGCTGGTCGCGCTGGCCTTCGCGGTCGCGGCCTCCGCCAATCTGCCGGCGCTGCTGTTCACCCTGTTCTGGCGACGGTTCACCACGCGCGGCGCGGCCTGGGCGATCTGGGGCGGGCTGATCCCCGCGCTGGCCCTGGTGGTGCTCTCGCCCGTGGTCTCGGGCAACGCGGCCGCGATCTTCCCCACCGAGCACTTCGACTGGTTCCCCTTGCAGAACCCCGGGTTGGTCTCGGTGCCGTGCGGGTTCCTGGCCGGTTGGCTGGGCACGGTGACCTCGCGCGAGCGGGCCGAGGCCGACGCCTACGCGGAGCTGGAGGTCAGGGCGCTCACCGGCGCCGGCGCGGTCTGAACGCCCCCGCCTCGGGCTGGACGATGCGGAACAGCACGGAACAACGGGGAACGGCACGGAACAGCGGGGCCCCCGGGCGCGACGGGGGAGGCGCGCCCGGGGGCTGACTTCCAGCGTAGCTCCCACCGGCCTCAGGAGTGTGGGAGTTGTGCATTTCTCGCGTTACCGAGGGTTCTGCGCATTCTGCGCACGGTGACGGGGGTAGGCAAGGGCCGCCTCACCAGGCACAATCGCCGGGACATGGGCGTGGCAACGGGGCTTTCGCCCCAGTTCACCCCGGTTGGAGGCCGACTTGTTCTCGCGGCGCAAGCTCTCCGGCCGGATCCTGGTGAGCCAACTCATGATCCTCGCCGTGACCAGCGTCGTCGGCCTCGTGCTGCTGGGCTTCGCGCAGCGGTCCCAGATCGACCACGTCAACGAGCAACGCGCGCTCTCCATCGCGGAGATCGCCGCCGCTGACCCGCAGATCGTCGCGGCCATGAGTGCCGGAGATCCGGGCCGGGGCCCGCACGGCCCGGTCCAGACGGCCGCCACCCGGATCATGAACGCCGCGCGGGCCCGCTACGTCGTGGTGATCGACCGCCGGCACGTCCGGCACTCCCATCCGATCGTGGGCGAGATCGGCCAGGCCGTCACCGAGCCCGTCGTGGCCCTGGACGGGCACGACCACTTCTTCATCGACAACGGGTCGCGGGGACGGTCCGCCAACGCCCGGACTCCGCTCCGGGACTCCTCGGGGCGGATCATCGGCGAGGTCTCCGTCGGCATCGACGAGCGGGACGTGGTTCCCAGCCTGCTGAACGAGCTGTCCGTCTTCGCGCTCTACATCGGCATCGCGCTGGCCGTCGGCGTGCTGGCCTCCTACGCGCTGGCCTGGCGACTCAAGCGGACCACCTTCGGGCTGGAGTTGGAGGAGATCGCCGGGCTGCTGCAGGACCGCGAGGCGATGCTGCACGGCATCCGCGAGGGCGTGGTCGCCTTCGACCAGAGCGACAAGGTGAGCGTGGTCAACGACGAGGCCCGGCGCCTGCTCGGCCTCGGCACCGCGCTGGGCTGCCGACTGGAGGACCTGCTGCCCGAGGGCCGCCTGCGACGGGCCCTGGCGGGCGAGCTGGGACCGGACGAGATCCACGTCCTCACCGACAGCCACTGTCTGGCGATCAACCGGATGCCGGTGGTGCTGCACGGCCGCGCCCTGGGCGCGGTGGTCACCGTCCGCGACCGCACCGAGATCGTCGGCATGCTGCGCGAGCTCGACTCCGTGCGGGGCCTGACCGACGCGCTGCGTGCGCAGCAGCACGAGTTCGCGAACCGGATGCACACCCTCGCCGGGCTGCTGGAGCTCGGCGAGCAGGAGCAGGCGCTCGAGTACGCGGTCGAGCTGGCCTCGACGGACCGGACGCAGGCGGCGGAGATCCGCGAACGGATCGCCAACTCGCTGATGGTCGGTCTGATCGTGGCCAAGTGCACCGTCGCCGCCGAGCGCGGTGTGCGGCTCACACTGGACCCGGCGTCCAAGCTCGGCGCCGAGCCGGGCCATCTGCGGCGGCTGCTCACCGTCGTCGGCAACCTGCTGGACAACGCCGTCGACGCCACCGCCACCCCGGCGCTCGGCGGCGGGCGCGCCGCGAGCGGTCCGGCCGAGGTCGAGCTGCTGATCCGGGAGAGCGGGGACGAGATCACGGTCCGCGTCTCGGACAATGGTCCCGGGGTTCCCGACGAAGCCCGCGCGCACATCTTCGAGGACGGCTGGTCGACCCGGCCCGACCGTGGGACCGCCCGCCGCGGGCTCGGCCTGGCCATGGTCCACCGACTGGTCACCCGGCACGGAGGCGAGATCACGGTGAGCGAGGGCGAGGGGGCGGTCTTCACCGTCCGCCTGCCGCTGCCCGACACGGAACCGGCCCCGCTCGGAGCGGTGTTCATCGCCGCGCCTCCGGTGCCCCCGGAGAATGCGGCGGCTGCGGGGAACGCGGTGGGCGCGGGGAACGCGGGAAGAAGCACGACAGCAGGACCGAACTCGGGAAGGACGCGCTGGTGATCAGAACCCTGGTCGTGGACGACGACTTCCGGGTGAGCGGCATCCACGCGGCGTACGTCGCCAAGGTGCCCGGCTTCGAGGTCGCGGGGCAGGTGGCGAGCGTGGCCGCGGCGGAGGAGGCCGTCCGCGCGCTCCACCCGGATTTGCTGCTGCTCGACATCTACCTGCCGGACGGCACCGGCCTCGACCTGTTGCGCCGCCTTGCCGCGCAGCCGCCCGACCTGGCGGTCACCCACGCGGGACGCCCCGACGCGATCATGATCACGGCCGCGCGCGACCTGCACTCGGTGCGCGAGGCCATGCAGCTCGGCGCGGTCGGCTATCTCGTCAAGCCGTTCGGCTTCGCCGCGTTCGAACAGCGGCTGGTCGCCTACGCCGAACTGCGGCAGCGGATGGACGCGCTGGTCGACGCGGAGGAGACCGACCAGGCGGACGTCGACGCGCTCTTCAGCGCGGGCCGCGCCGCGCCGCTCCCGACGGTGCCGCCGAAGGGCCACTCCGCGCCGACCCTCGCCCTGGTCCGCGACGCCGTCCGCACCGCCCGGCGTGACCTCTCGGCTGCCGAGGTCGCCGAGCTCACCGGCGTCTCCCGGGCGACGGCCCAGCGCTACCTCTCCTACCTGGTCCGCGAGGGCATGGCCCGTCTCGAACTCCGCTACGGCTCCACCGGCCGCCCGGAGCACCGCTACCGCGCGGCCTGACCGGCCTCGCCGGCCTCACCGGGACGAGGTGCCCGACCGGCATCACCGGCTTCACCGGCCTCCGCGGGCTTCACCGGCCACGACGCGCCTGACCGGCTTGACGTGCGGCATCCCTTCGGCGCCGTTCCCGACTGATCCGGTAGACCACGTTCGCCCGGAGCGGCCCGTCCGGCACGGTCGGGTCGTCGAAGTCCTCGGCGGGGTCGCGGGTCATGCCGATCCGGCGCATCACGGCCTGCGACCGAAGGTTGCCGACGGTCGTGAGGGCGAGGATCCCGTCGAGTCCGAGCTGCTCGAAGCCGAAGTCCAGGCACGCGAGCGCGGCCTCCGTGGCGTAGCCGTGCCCCCACGCCGAACGGTCGAGCCGCCAGCCGATCTCCACCCCCGTGAACGGCATCTCCTCGTCCACGTCGTCCAGCCCGGCGAACCCGACGAAGGCACCGCTCTCGCGGACCTCGACGGCCCACCATCCGTAGCCGCGCGCCGCGAACTCCTCCTGGAAGCGGCGCACGGACGCGTCGCTCTGGTCCCGCGTCATCACCCCGCCCAGGTGTTGCCGGACCTCGGGGTCGGCGTTCATGGCCGCCCAGGGGGCGAGGTCGGTCTCGCGCCAGGGGCGCAGGAGGAGGCGGTCGGTCCGCAGCAGGGTCGGTTTCTCTGTCACGGCTCGAGCCAAGGCGAGCAGCCGCTCGAAAGCAAGCGCATAAGGACACCGCACCAGGGCACCGTTGGGGCCCGGCGCCGGCGGCGCCGGGCCCGGGCCGGCGACCGCCGTCAGGCGGCTGCGGCGGTCAGAGGGGCGAGGGAGATCACGTCGTAGCGGTCGGGCGTGGTGGGGGCCTTCAGGCAGCTCTCGGGCCGGGCCGGGGTGGCAGCGGAGCGGTGGATTCCGGCCTGCCAGGAACGGCCGTCGGTGTGGTGGACGTGGACGGTCCAGGTGTCGGCGGCGACAGGGTCGGCGGCCTGGACGACCGTCAGCGCCTCGGCATCGTCGATCGCGTAGTTCTGGCGGACCGCCAGCTCGGCGGCCTGGCCGGGGCGGTCCCAGAAGGAGCGGCCGCGGCAGAACTCAGGGACGATGCGGCCGTGGTGGGTCGCCTCCAGGACCTCCTTGGCGTCGGGCGGGGTCAGCCGGCCGTAGGTGAAGCCGTAGGGCAGGACCAGCATGGTCGGTGCGAAGCGGTGACCGCCGAGGTGGGTGACCTCCCAGACCTGGGCGTGGCCGGCGGCGGCGAGCTCGCTCGCGAGCGGGCGGCCGAGCAGCGCGCAGCAGCGGTCGCGTCGGCCGTTGGTGCAGACGAGGGCGAGCGGGTCGCCCTCGTAGGAGGCGCCGAAGTCGCCGTGGTCGCCCGCGCCGATCGCGGCGAAGTCGAGGTCGCGCAGCACGTGCGGGTCGGCCAGATGGGTGGCGCGGATCCAGCTGCGGCCCGGTGCGGTGTGGGCGAGGTAGACGGCGCGCTCACCGGTCGGCGGCCGGTCGGCGTGCTTGCCGGGGCGGCGGATCAGCGCGATCTCGACGCCGGTGCCGCGGGTGAGCTCCTGCAGTTCGCGGCCGAGTTCGGGGTGGAAGTGGCTCTCGGTGAGGGCGCGCGGCCCCCACGGGCCGGACTGCTCGATCAGCAGCCAGGCGGCGGCCCGCGGCGCGCTGCCGGCCAGCGGTTCCGCCAGCTCCTCCGACACTCTCGCACAGATGCTCACCAGGCAAGGTTAGCCTTACCAACATCACCACTGTCCAGCGGAGGGGCACCGTCTGAGAGTCACCTCAGAGCCGCCTCGGAGCTGTGCAGCCGTGGCGTCCGAGGTGGACCACGGATCAACGGATCAGGCGAGCGGGTTCGGCACCTCCGTCCACCGGTCCCCGGCCGTCCGGCCGTCCAGCCGCATCAGGGCCAGTGCCTTGACCGGCAGCGGTTCCTCAAGCAGCGCGCGGCGGTCCGCCGGGTCGTGGAGCAGCTCGGCCGCCGAATGTCGCGCCTCGGCGGCGACCACCCGCCACAGGCGGTTCTCGAGGTCTCGGTCGCCCCCTCCGTATCCGGAGACAAGGCCGCCGAAGGCGCTGCCGACCAGGGAACCCAGCAGTTTGCGGCGCAGTACCAGCGGGTCGTCGCTGATCACGTGCCCGGTGACGGGCAGAGCTCGTCCGGAGCCGCCGCCATGTGCGTGATGAGCCAGGCGCTCCGGGCTGACCCGGATGTCGTTCAGGTCGCGGTACACGAGCCGCACCGGGCGGTCGGCGCCGTCCAGGACGAGCAGCAGGTTCTGACCGTGCGCTTCGAGCGCGACGCCGCCGTCCCACAGCGACAGCAGCGGCGGCCAGGTGAGGCGCGCGAAGGCGCGCAGCCAGGCGGCCGGATCCTCGGTCCTCGGCGGGTGGACGGCCAGGGCCGCCAGGGGGATGACGCGCTCACCGGGTCGCAGGACCGCCGACGGGGACTCGCGGGCGATCACTGCGAGGTCGGCACAGGGTTCGCCGTCGACCAGGGCGGCGGCCGCCGCCAGGTTGCGGGTGATGCGCAGCGAGCCCTTCAGCGGCGCGACCAGGCGCTCCAGCAGAGCGGAGATCGCGGGCGCGTTGCGCACCGAACCGGCGGAGATGTCCCGGACGGCCGAGGTCATCCGCAGCGAGAGCGAGGTCTTCAGGTGTGGGCCGCCGTCGAGCGGGGCGAGGGTGCGCACCGACATCAGCGGCGCGGCGGGCAAGGTGCGACCGGTGGGGGCGAGGTCGGTGGGCGAGAGGCCGAGGCCCGGCAGCACCTCCCGGGCCTGCCATGGGTGGACGGGCAGCAGTGTCGCGCCGCGGTCGTCCCGCAGCCACGCGGGCCAGTCCCCTACGGCGAGCGTGCGCTCGGGCAGCAGCGCGAACAGCTCCAGGGCGACGTCGGCTCCGTGCTCGGGGGCGAAGGCGAGCTGGTCGGCGACGGTGAAGCCGGGACGGCTGCGGCAGCACGGGTGGTAGGGGTGCCCGTCGACGACCGACCGCTCGGCGGCCTCCAGCGAACCGGGCGAACCCAATGAACCCACTGAACCCACCGAGCCCAGTGGGCCCGGCGAACTCGTCGAGCCCGACCAGCCGTTGGC
>NZ_BBPP01000030.1:94154-107334 GCF_000787835.1 Streptacidiphilus melanogenes | reverse complement strand
GTTCCGGGGCGGGCGGCAGCGTGCCCTTGAGGGGGCCCCACTCGTTCGGGTCCGGGACGCCCGGGGGCAGCATGCGACGACGCGCGCCCTCCGCGGGGGCGTGATCGGACTCGCCCGGCTCCTTCGCACCGGGCCAGGCCTTGGCGACGCGCGCGGCCAGGACGAACTCCTTGCGCAGCGGGTGGCCCTCGAAGCCGTCCGGCAGCAGCAGCGGGACCAGATGCGGGTGGCCCTCGAAGCCGATGCCGAACATCTCGTACGTCTCGCGCTCGTGCCAGGCCGCACCTGCGTAGACGGCCACGGCCGTCGGCAGCGCCGCGGCGTCGCGCGGGACGCGGGTGCGCAGCAGCAGGCGGCGGACGGGACCGGCGCCGGCGTGGACGAGGTGGGCGCAGACGGAGAAGCCCTCGGCCAGCTCGTCCACGGCGGAGAGCCAGTCGAGGTAGGCGAGGCCGAGGCCGTCGCGGCAGGCCGTCAGCGCGTCGATCCAGTGCTCGGCGGGCACGTCCACCGTCAGCAGCTCGTACGCCTCGCTCGCCGTGGCCCACGGGCCGATCGCGGCAGCGGTCTCCTCGACGTTCACGAGGCGTCACCACCCTCGCCGGTCGGCCCCTGCACGAGCGGGCGGGACAGCACGGAGGCGGACGGTGCCGCTGCCGGGTACTGCGCGGCGAGCGACTCGCGGGCGATCTTCTCCTGCAGCTTGAGGATCCCCTGCAGCAGCGCCTCCGGCCGCGGCGGGCAGCCTGGGACGTAGACGTCGACGGGGATGATCTGGTCGACGCCCTTGGTCACCGAGTAGGAGTCCCAGTAGGGGCCGCCCGAGTTCGAGCAGGCGCCGAAGGAGATGACGTACTTCGGCTCGGGCATCTGCTCGTAGAGCCGCTTGACCGCCGGGGCCATCTTGTCCGTCACCGTGCCGGAGACGATCATCAGGTCCGCCTGGCGCGGACCGGGCGCGAAGGGGATGACGCCGAGCCGGATGAAGTCGTGCTTGGCCATGGACGCGGCGATGAACTCGATCGCACAGCAGGCCAGGCCGAAGTTGAAGCACCACAGGCTGTAGCGGCGTCCCCAGTTCAGCACGACCTTGATCGGGTCGGGCGCCATCCGGGCCAGCGGGCCGAGCTTGCGGACTTCGAGAGCGCCGCCGGGACCGGGGCGCGAGGGGTCCGGGGTTCCGAGGTTCACGACCATTCCAGGACGCCCTTCTTCCAGGCGTAGAGCAGACCGACCGCGAGGAAGCCGATGAAGACGCCCATCTCCACCAGCGTCCCGGTCCCGAAGCCGGGCGCGGAGAAGACCGTCGCCCAGGGGAACAGGTAGATCGCGTCCACCGCGAAGATCACATAGAGGAAGGCGTAGACGTAGTAGCGGATCTGGGTCTGCGCCCAGCCCTCCCCCACCGGGTCCACACCGCACTCGTAGGCGAGCAGCTTCTCCGGCGTGGGCGCGAAGGGCCGCAGCAGCCGGTTGGCGGTGAAGGCCGTGCCGACGAACAGGACCCCGATCAGCGCCATCAGACCGACGACGGAATAGGCGTGGAAGTATCCCGTACGAGATGCCGCCAGTGCCTGCACGGCCTGCATGGTCGGTCTCCTCCGTCTGGGTCGCCCGCGGTTCGGTGGGTTGTGTGGGTCTTAACGCAATCCTTGCCTTTACGGGGCAGGAGTCTAGGTCCCAGCGGCTTCGACCTGTGAACCGCGCCCACCTTATGGGCGGTCCCTGCCTGCACAGGCGGGCGCGAAGAGGGCTTCGGCCGGGGCTCCACCCGGGCTCGACGCGGGTTCGAAACGGGGGCCGTGAACCAGGACGGAACCGCTCTCCCAAGCCGGGGGTAGGGCTGTCCCTACCCCCGGTGTCCGCCCTTCCCCATGGCGTGCGGAGCCCGCGAGCGGTCAGGCTTGGGTCCATGAATGAGCCGAACCGTCCAGCGCGACGCCCCCATTTCGACAGGCGGCTGGGACGCCAGGTCGTCCACCTGCTGACCGACCTCCCGATCGGCATCCTCGCCTTCGCGCTCACGGTGGCGCTGCTGTCGCTCGGCATCGGCCTGCTCTTCACCGTCGTCGGCTTCTGGCTGCTCTTCGCCGTGCTGGTGACGCTCCGCGGCTTCTCGGCGGTGGAGCGGGCGCGCGCCCGCGCGCTGCTGGGCGAGGACGTGCCGGAGCCGCCGCCCGTGCAGCCGCGCAAGGCGGGCGCCATGCAGCGCGTCTTCGCGACCCTGGGCGACGGGCTGGCCTGGCGGACCGCGCTCTACTGCCTGGTCATGCTGCCCTGGGGCATCCTCGCCTTCACCGTCACCGTGGTCGCCTCGGTCGTGCTGTTCCCGCTGCTGCCGTGGGTCGTCCACGGTCTCTCCTCCGTCGACCGCGCGCTGGTCGGCTCGCTGCTCTCCCCCGGGCGGCTGACCGAGCGGGTCCGCGAGCTGGAGGACGACCGCGGCACGGTCGTCGACTCGGCGGCGGCGGACCTGCGCCGGATCGAGCGCGACCTGCACGACGGCGCGCAGGCGCGGCTGGTCACCCTCGCCATGGACCTGGGTCTGGCCAAGGAGAAGCTGACGGAGGATCCGGAGGCGGCCGCGCGCATGGTCGAGGGCGCGCACAACGAGGTGAAGCTGGCCCTCCAGGAGCTGCGCGACCTCGCCCGGGGCATCCACCCGGCGGTGCTCACCGACCGGGGTCTGGACGCGGCGCTGTCCTCGGTCGCCGCCCGCTGCCCGCTGCCCGGCGGCGTCCGGGTGGACGTGGAGCTGGACCAGCGCCCGGCCTCGGCGATCGAGGGCATCGCCTACTTCACCGTCAGCGAGCTGCTCACCAACGCCGCCAAGCACTCCGGCGCCGACAGCGCGAGCGTGGAGATCTGGCGCTCCCAGGACCGGCTGATGCTCCAGGTCCGCGACGACGGCACCGGCGGCGCGCAGGAACTCCCCGGCGGCGGCCTGGCCGGCCTCGCGGAACGCGTCCGCGCCGTGGACGGCGTCTTCGTGGTGCGCAGCCCGCTCGGCGGGCCGACCGTCGTCACCGCGGAACTGCCCTGGCATACCCGGAAGGCGTCAGATTCCGCCTGATTCGCCGACTTTGAGCAGATGTTCATCACGGTTAAGGAGCTGTACAGCGTCGGTTGGGTCTCGCCCCCCGCACGAGTCGCCTAGTGATCACCGGAGATCACTAGGCTGCGGCGTTCGTATCGAACACACGCTCAAGAAGACTCGGGGGAACCCAACCGTGACGACGCCGCAGAACCCGTACCAGACCCCGCAGGACGGCCAGGCCCCGCAGAACCCCTACGCCGCGCCCAACGCGACCGTCCCGCCCCAGGGTTACCCCGGCCAGCCGGGCCCCAACCAGGGCGTCCCGCCGCAGGGCTACGCGGCCCCGCAGGCCACCGGCTACGCCACCCCGCCGGCCCCCAAGTCGGCCAAGCGCGGCGGTGGCTTCGGCAAGAAGCTGCTGATCCGTCTCGGCGTCGTGGTCCTGCTGTTCGCGGCCTGGTTCGTGTATGACCAGGTCACCGGCGCGCCCGACACCGCCAAGGTCGGCGACTGCGTGCAGAACTCGGGTACCGACGCCAACCCGGACGTCCACGTCATCGGCTGCTCGAACTCGGCTGCCACGTTCAAGGTGCTGAAGGTCATCGACGGTAGCGACTACCACCAGTGCACGGCTGTCCCCGGCTACGAGGCGGCCTACACCGAGACCGGCGGAGACAGCTCCGACCTGGTCCTCTGCCTGGGCGCGAACAAGTAGTGAGCTGAACCCCCGGTCACGGTACCTCCGTTCGAACACGGCGGAGGTATCGCTGTGTCCGGGGACTGTCGACAGGTTCCGGTAGGGCTGTCCCCACCCTCAGGACACCGAGACGCCCCAGTGCCCTCGCGGCGCGCGCCCGGCAGGCTGGAAGCCGGAAGGTCACCGGACCAACGCGACGAGCGAAAGGCAGCTGCGGCATGAGCACCCCCGCGATCCTCACAGGCCGGACCTGGCGGGAGACCCTGCACCTGATACTCGATCTGCCGCTGGGGGTCCTCTCCTTCAGCTACGTCATCACGCTGTTCTGCTTCGGCGTCGGCACCGTGATGACCTTCCTCGGCCTCCCGGTCCTGGTCGCCTGCGTCGGCGGGGCGCGCGGCTTCGCCGCGATGGAGCGCGCCAGGGCGCGGGCGCTGCTCGGGGAGGACGTTCCCGCGCCGGAGCGGGTGGCGCCGCCGCGCCCAGGGTTCCTGGGCTGGACCCGCGGGATGCTCGCCAATGGCGCCAACTGGCGTGCCGCGCTGTACGCGTTCCTGCTGCTGCCGATGGGCGTGCTGGGCTTCACCCTCGCGGTGACGCTGTGGAGCGTCGGCATCTGCGCCGCGCTGTACCCGCTGTACCAGTGGGTCTTCCCCACCTACGTGGGCTGGCCGGGCTACAGGCTGTGGGAGAACAACGGCCACAGCCACTACCTCTCGACCGTGCCGGAGATCGCCGCAACGTGCGTGGCGGGCATCCTGCTGGTGCTGCTGACGACGCAGGTGGTGCGGGGGCTGGCGGCGGTGCGTCGCGGGATGGCCCGCACGCTGCTCCGCTGACCCGCCGCCCGCCGCCCGCCACCTGCCTGCCTGCCTGCCTGCCTGCCGCGTGACTACCGCGTGACTACCGCGTGGCCACCGTCCGGGTGTCCCGGCCGGACCGCAGCAGCGTCCCCGGGATCGCGCCCGTCAGCTTGCCCTCGCGGACCGTCTCGACGCCGTTGACCCGCACCGCGATCACGCCCTCCGGGCGGGAGTCCAACCGTGGGCTCTCGCCCGGGAGGTCGTGGACGAGCGTCGCCGGGCCGGCGTCGATCGTCTCCGGGTCGAACAGGACCAGGTCCGCATGGTGGCCGACGGCGACCGTGCCCCGGTCGCGCAGGCCGAACAGCTCCGCAGGATCGGCCGTCAGCATCCGCACCGCCTGCTCCAGCGGCACGAGCTGCCGCCGCCGCAGGCAGTCGCCGAGGAAGCGGGTGGTGTACGGCGCGCCGCACATCCGGTCCAGGTGCGCGCCGGCGTCGGAGCCGCCCAGCAGGACGTCCTCGTGCTGCCAGGTCTCCTGGCGCAGCTGCCAGCTGGCCGGGTCGTTGTCGGTGGGCATCGGCCACAGGACGGTCCGCAGCTCGTCGTTGACGCAGATCTCGACCAGGGTCGCGAACGGGTCCTGGCCCCGCTCGGCGGCGATGTCGCGCACGACGCGGCCCGTCAGACCGGCGTTCGCCGCCGAGTAGGTGTCGCCGACGACGTAGCGGGCGAAGTCGGCGAGGCGGCGGAAGACGCCCGCCTCGGGGCTGTCGGCACGGCGCAGCATCTCCTCGCGCACCTCGGGACGCCGCAACTGCTCGATGCGCTCCGGCACCGGAAGCCCGAGGATCGGCCCCCAGCCGGGGATCAGGTTGAGCGCGCAGAAGGTGCCGAGACTCATGTTCATCGGAGTGAGGATCGGCATCGTCAGCGCGACGATCCGGCCGCCCGCCGCGCGGGCCCGCTCGGAGGCGAGGAGCTGGCGCGGGACGCGGTCCGGGACGGCGGCGTCGACGGTCAGCACGTTCCAGTTGAGCGGGCGCCCGGCGACCGCGCTCATCTGCACGAGCAGGTCGATCTCCTCGTCGGCGAACCGGTCCAGGCATCCGGCGACGATCGCCTCGATCTGCGTGCCCGGCGCCTCACCGACCGCCCGGCACAGGGCGAGCAGCTCCTCGCGCCCCGCGTGCCGGGAGGCCACGGGCTGTCCGTCCCCGTCGGAGTGGGTCGAGGACTGGGTGGTGGACAGACCCCACGCACCGTCCGCCATGGCCTGCCTGAGCAACGCGACCATCTGCGCCAGCTGCTCCGGCGTGGGCTGTCCGCCGACGGCGTCCGGCCCCATGACGTGGCGCCGCAGCGCGCAGTGGCCCACCATGAAGCCCGCGTTGACGGCGATCCTGCCCTCCAGCGCGCCGAGGTACTCGCCGAAGCTCGACCAGCCCCACGGCACACCCTCCTCCAGCGCGGCGAGCGACATGCCCTCGACGCGGGCCATCATCCGCCGCGTGTAGTCGGCGTCCTCGGGCCGCGCCGGGTTGAGCGGCGCGAGGGTGAACCCGCAGTTGCCCCCGGCGACGGTGGTGACGCCGTGGCCGAGCGAGGGCGTGGCGAAGGGGTCCCAGAACAGCTGGGCGTCGTAGTGGGTGTGCGGGTCGACGAAGCCGGGCGTGAGCACGAGCCCGGTCGCGTCCTCCGTCTGCGCGGCGGGCTCCGCGCAGGCGCCCGCGGCCGCGATCACGGCGACCTTCCCGTCCCTGATGCCGACGTCCGCCGCGCGCGCCGGGGCGCCGGTGCCGTCGACGAGGGTCGCTCCCTTGATGAGGTGGTCGAGCATGGTGTCAGTGCCCCTTCGGAGGTTCAGGACGCCGCCTGCCGGAAACGGGTGGTCCGGTGCACCGGATCGGTGTCGATCTTCGGGATCACGTGCTCGCCGATCAGACGGATCGTCTGCGCCGTCTGCGCCGGGGAGAGGCCGACCGGCAGGCCGAAGACGAGCTGGTCCGCTCCGGCGGACTCCCAGCGCTTGCACTGGCGCAGCACATCGTCCGGGTCGCCGCAGATCAGCAGCTCCTCGGCGACGAGGAGGTCGATCAGCTCCTCGCTGTACTCCGGCAGCAGCTCGGGCCACTCCGGGATGCCCTCGGGCCGCGGGAAGGTGTCGTGGTAACGGAAGAGCAGCGACTGGAGGTAGTTGAGGCCGCCGCGGGCGGCCAGGCGCCGGGCCTCCTCGCGCGTCTCGGCACAGACGGCGGTGGAGGTGACCATCACGTTGTCGTTGACGAAGGCCCCGACCGGCTCGGCCTCGCGGACCGCGTGCTTGTAGCTCTCGACGACCCACTCCATGTCGGAGACCTTCTGCACGCTGAAGCCGAGCACGCCAAGGCCCTTGCGCGCCGCCATCTCGTACGAGGCGGGGCTGCCCGCGGCGTACCACATGGCCGGGTGCGCCGTGCCGTACGGCTTGGGCAGCACCTTGCGCGGCGGCAGCGACCAGTGCTTGCCGGAGAAGCCCGGGTACTCGTCGTGCAGCCACATTCTCGGGAACTCGCCGATGGTCTCCTCCCACATCTCCTTCGTGGCGTTCATGTCCGTCACGTCGGGGAGGAAGCCGAGGATCTCGTGGCTGCCCGCGCCGCGGCCGGTGCCGAACTCGAAGCGGCCGCCGGAGAGGTGGTCCAGCATGGCGACGCGCTCGGCCACCTTGACCGGGTGGTTGACCCGGGGCAGCGGATTGAAGATGCCGGAGCCGACGTGGATGCGCTCGGTGGCGTGGACGAGGTAGCCGATGGCCACGTCGTTGGCGGAGAGGTGGGAGTACTCCTCCAGGAAGTGGTGCTCGGTGAGCCAGGCGTACTTGAAGCCCGCCCTGTCGGCCTGGACGACGTAGTCCATCTCCTCCATCAGGGCTTTGTGCTCGGCCTCCGGGTCGGCCTGGGAGCGACTTCCGGGCACGTAGCCCTGGATGAAGACACCGAACTCCATGGGTCACCAATCCATATCTGACGATCCATCAGATTGCGTGTCCGACTCTCGCACCGGCACCGATCGCGGTCAATAGCCGACGGGGCGTCAACCGATGGAGACGCCGCTCATCCAGCCTCCGTCGGCGACCAGCGGCTGGCCCGTGATGTAGGACGAGTCCGCCGAGGTCAGGAAGAGCGCCAGGCGTGCCATCTCCTCCGGGCGGCCGATGCGGCCGAGCGGCACGGCCTTGCCGTAGAGCTCCGCCGTGGCCGCCGCGATCGCGGCCGCGTCCTCCGGACTGAGCGCCGGCGCGCCGTCCGCGCCCGCGAAGGCGTTCGCGGGATCGGACATGGGCGTGTCCACCGCTCCGGGGCAGATCGCGTTGACGCGGATGCCCTTGGGCGCCAGCTCCAGCGCGGCCACCCGGGTCATCGCCACGATGGCGCCCTTGGTGGCCGCATAGGAGGTCAGCAGCGCCATCCCGGTCAGCGCGGTGTAGGAGGCGGTGTTGACGATCGTCCCGCCACCCGCGGCCTCGATCGCGGGAGCAGCGGCGCGCATGCCGAGGAAGCAGCCGACCTGGTTGACCCGGACCACCGCCAGGTACTCGTCGAGCGGCGTGCCCACCAGCTCGTTGAAGCGCAGGATGCCGGCATTGTTGAGCAGGCCGTCGAGCTTGCCGAAGGCGGAGACCGCCGTCTCCACGGCCGCCGCCCAGTCCTCCTCGCGGCCGACGTCGAGGTGCCGGTAGCGGACCCGGTCCTGGCCGAGCTCCAGCTGGAGCTCCTTGGCCAGCGACTCGCCCAGGTCGTCCAGGACGTCGCCGAGCAGCACCTGGGCGCCCTCCGCGGCGAAGAGACGGGCCTCCGCCTCGCCCTGGCCGCGGGCGGCCCCGGTGATCAGGACGGTACGGCCGGCCAGCCGGCCGGTGCTCTCGCTCATGGTGCGGGCTCCCCTCGCAGGAAACTGACGGATCGTCAGTTTGCTGGGCGAGCCCGCACAAGGGAAGACCTCACGCGACCTCTCGCACCAGCGGCAGCACGTCCGTCGCGACGAGTTCGAGCTGCGCCAGGTACTCCTTCACGTCACGGCTGCGCGGCCGCAGCTGCACGTGGGTGACGCCGACCGCGACGTAGCGACGCAGCAGCTCCGCCAGCTGCTCCGGCTTGCCCGACACCGACCTGCGGCCGATGTCCCAGCCCGGCTCGCCGACGTACAGCGGCGGGACGATCGCGTTGACCACGAAGCCACCCGCGGACCGCCCCTCGCGCTCCCGCACCGAGCGGATCAGCTCCAGCTGGGCGGGCAGCGTCTCCAGGGTGTCGCCCTGGGAGAGCCAGCCCTCCGCGTGCGCGGCCGCGCGCCGCACCGCCGCCGCGGAGGAGCCGCCGACCCAGATCGGCGGCGGCGCCTGCACCGGACGCGGGCTGACCGCGAGGTCCCGGAACGGGAAGCGCGGCCCGGCGTGCTCCGGGTACTCGTCCGTCAGCGCGACACGCAGCGCCGCGATGGTCTCCGTCAGGATCTCGCCGCGCCGGTGGAAGTCGACGCCGAGCGTCTCGAACTCCTCCTGGACGTGCCCCGCCCCGACGCCGAGGACCAGCCGCCCGCCGCTCAGCAGGTCCAGCGTCGCGTACTGCTTGGCGCTCAGCAGCGGATGCCGCAGCGGCGCGACGGCGACGTGCGAGAGCAGCCGGGTGCGCGTGGTCAGCGCGGCCAGATACCCGAGCGTGGAGACCGGGTCGTACCAGGTCGCGCCCATCGGCCCGGCCAGCCGGCGCGGGATGGCGACGTGGTCGCAGCAGGCCACGTAGGCGTAGCCGAGCCGGTCCGCGGCCTGCGCGACGGCGGCCAGCTCCGCCGGCCCCGCCTGCGTCTCCCAGGGCTCCACGAACATCGTGCTCTGCGCCTGGACGGGCAGCTGGATCCCGAACTCAGCCACCGGCCACCCCCTCGGCGTCGGCCCACAGCCCCTCGGGGGTCAGGCCCAGCAGCTCGATCGCGTTGCCGCGCACCAGCTGCTCCACCACGGGGGCCTCCAGGTGGCCCATCTGCTCCTCGGCCACCTCGCGGCTGCGCGGCCAGGTGGAGTCGGAGTGCGGGTAGTCCGTCTCGTACAGGACGTTGGCGGCGCCGATCGCGTCGAGGTTGCGCAGGCCGTGCGGGTCGTCGAAGAAGCAGCCGTAGACGTGCCCTGCGAACAGCTCGCTGGGACGGGTCAGCACCTTGTCGGCGACGCCGCCCCAGGCGCGGTTCTCCTCCCAGACCACGTCGGCGCGGCCCAGGATGTAGGGGATCCAGCCGATCTGCCCCTCGGCGTACATGATCTTCAGCCCGGGGAAGCGGTCGAACTTCCCGCTCATCAGCCAGTCGACCATGGAGAAGCAGCAGTTGGCGAAGGTGATGGTGGAGCCGACCGCGGGCGGCGCGTCCGCCGAGGTGGAGGGCATCCGCGAGGAGCTGCCGATGTGCATGGCGATGACCGTCCCGGTCTCCTCGCAGGCGCGCAGGAACGGGTCCCACGCGTCGGTGTGGACGCTGGGCAGGCCCAGGTGCGGGGGGATCTCGCTGAAACAGACGGCGCGCACGCCGCGCACGGCGTTGCGCCGCACCTCGGCGGCGGCGAGCTCGGCGTCCCACAGCGGCACGATGCCGAGCGGGATCATCCGCCCGCGCGCGGCCGGGCCGCACCACTCCTCGACCATCCAGTCGTTGTAGGCGCGGATGCAGAGCAGGCCCAGCTCGTGGTCCTTGGCCTCGGTGAACGTCTGGCCGCAGAACCGCGGGAAGGTCGGGAAGCAGAGCGCCGACTGGACGTGGTTGACGTCCATGTCGGCGAGCCGCTCGGGTATGGAGAACGAGCCGGGGCGCATCTGCTCGTAGGTGATCGCCTCCAGTCGCACCTCCTCGCGGGGGTAGCCGACGGCGGTGTCGAGGCGGGTGAGCGGGCGGCGCAGGTCCTCGTAGACCCACCAGTCGGCGAGCGGGCCGTCGCTGCCCGGCTCGCCCATCCTGGGCGCGAACCGCCCGCCGACGAAGGTCATCTCGGCGAGCGGGGCCCGGACGATACGCGGGCCGAGCTCGCGGTACTTGGCGGGCAGCCGGTCCTGCCACACGTGCGGCGGCTCGACGGTGTGGTCGTCCACCGAAATGATCCAGGGGAAGCTCTCCATGCCGGTCAGGCTACGCGCAATCTGACGATCCGTCAGGAGTTGTGCACGTCATCCTCGCGCGCAGCCAGACCGGGCCGCTACTGCAGCGTCCCGAGGGTGACCTGGACCGTCTTGGACGCTCCGTCGCGGAGGAAGACGACCGGGACCTGCTGGCCCGGCTTGAGCGTGGCCAGCACCGTGGACAGCGCCTGCGAGCTGTCCACCGCCTGGCCGTCGAGCTGCGTGATCACGTCGCCGGGCTGGATCCCCGCCTTGTCCGCCGGTCCGCCGCTGGTCACCGTCACCACCCCGGCCCCGGAGGTCTGGCTGCCGTTGCTGTTGGTGACGATCACGGTCCGGACGCTGACCCCCAGCGCCGCGCGGCCGGAGTCGACCACCTTGCCGTACTTGATCATCTGGTCCGCGAGGTTGGTCACCGACGAGGCCGGGATCGCGAAGCCGATGCCGGGCGCCTGCGCCCCGCTCTCGCCGTTGCTGACGGCGGCCAGCGTGTTGACGCCGATGACCTGGTTGGAGAGGTTGACCAGCGCTCCGCCGCTGTTGCCGGGGTTGATCGCGGCGCTCGTCTGCACCATGTTCGGGATCGTCGTGCCCTGCGGGTTCTCCTCGGACTTGCCCTCGCTGACGGTCCGCCCGGTCGCCGAGACGATGCCCTGGGTGACGCTGGACGACAGCCCGAGCGGGCTGCCCATGGCCAGCACGATCTGCCCGACGTCCACCTTGGAGGTGTCGCCGAACACCGCGGGCGTCAGCTTGGACGGCGGACTGCTGAGCTTGATGACCGCCAGGTCGTTGGCCGGATAGCTGGCCACCAGGGTGGCCGCCAGCGCCTTGGACTGGTCCGACAGCAGCACCTGGAAGCTGGTGGCGGTGCCGACGACGTGGGCGTTGGTGACGATGTCGCCCTTGGTGTCGTAGACGATCCCGGTACCGAGGCTGTTCTCCGCGTTGATCTGCACGATCGACGGCAGCACCGCCTTGACGGTGTTCTCGTAGTCGGTCTGCAGGTCGTTGCTGACGCTCGGGGCCGGGGCGGCGGTGCCCTGGTCGGAGGACTTCGCGCTCCCCCCACCGCTGCTGCCGGTGCACGCGGAGAGCGCCAGCAGGGCAGCAGCGGCGACGACGGGGACGAGGCGACGGGCGGCCGGGAACTCCATGACGGCGACCTTCACTGTGGACGGCGATCGGCTTCTGTCCGCATTGTCGCGTTTGTCATCAAAGATTCCCGACAGGCGCGCTAGCTTTTCGCCTTCGTCAGGTCGTAGACGGTGACCCCGTCCACGGTCGTGGAGCTGTAGGTCTTGGCGACCCACGAGGCTATCTGCGCCGAGTCGGACGAGCCGCCGGTGCTGCTGCCGCCGCCACCGCCGGCACCGCCACCGCCACCGCCGCCCATGGTCAGCGCGCCACCGAGGAAGTAGTGGACCTTCCCAGCCCGGACCAGGCTCTCGAACTGCGCGAGCGTCGGCGCCGGGTCGGTGCCGTTGAAGCCGCCGATCGCCATGACCGGCGCGTCGCTCGCGAGCTGGTACCCGGCCGCGTTCTGCGAGCCGACCGCCGCGGCCACCCAGGTGTAGCCGGAGGCGCCCTGCTTGAGCAGCGCCGTCAGCGCGGTTCCCGGCTTGCTGCCGTCCAGCAGCCCGCCCGCGCCACCGCCGCCGCCCATGCCACCCCTGCCGCCGCCGGGCATGCCACCGAGCCGGGCGCCGCCGCCGGGGAAGCCGCCCTGACCACCCGTGAAGCCCTGACCGCCCCCGAAGCCCTGGCCGCCCGGCATCCCGCTCGGCATCCCGCCGGAGAGGCCACCGCGCGTGCCGCCGCGTGCTCCGCTGGGGAAGCCGCCGCCACCCGGCCCGCCGCCGGGTCCGCCGAAGCCCGCGCCTTGCACGGACGGTCCGGCCGACGGCAGCGAACCGCTGTGCGCCGTGCCCGCCGTCTCGACGCTGTACGCCGCCGGGCCCGCCAGCGAGGCCAGCACCGCCGCGGCGGCCACGGCCGCCCAGAGCCGACGGCCGATCAGCGGCCCGAACGCCAACGCCAGCGCCGCCGCCAGGCCGACCAGCAGCACCGTCCAGCGCAGCCAGGGCAGCCAGTCCGCGCTCCGCGCCAGCAGCACGTACGCCCACACGCACGTCACCGCGACGACCCCCGCCGCGATCCCGGACGCGGCCCACTGCCCGCGCCGCTCCCACACCAGCCCAGCCCCGAGGCCCACCAGCACCGCCAGATACGGCGCCAGCGCCACGTTGTAGTACGGGTGGAAGATCCCCTGCATGAAGCTGAAGGTCAGGAAGGTGGTGACCAGCGAGCCGCCCCACAGCACCAGCGCGGCCCGGAACGCGTCCGCGCGCGGCGCGCGACGCGTCCACCACAGCCCGACGGCGAGCAGCAGGAACGCCGCCGGGAGCAGCCAGGCGATCTGACCGCCCATCTCCGCGCCGAACAGGCGGGTGATGCCGGTCGCGCCCCACATGCCGCCACCGCCCGCACCGCCCCCGCC
>NZ_BBPP01000030.1:82604-94085 GCF_000787835.1 Streptacidiphilus melanogenes | reverse complement strand
CCCCCACCGCCCGCACCGCCCCCGCCGCCGCCGACGCTGCCGGTCTCCGAGCCGGTGATCCGGCCGAAGCCGTTGTAGCCGAAGGTCAGCTCCAGGAAGTCGTCGTGCTGGCTGCCGCCGATGTACGGCCGGTACTGGGCGGGCGTCAGCTCGACGACCGCCACCCACCAGCCGGAGCTGACCACCAGCACCACCAGCGCCAGCAGCAGCTGCCGCACCCGCCGCCACAGCCCCGTCGGCGCGAACAGCAGGTACGCCAGACCGAAGGCGGGCAGCACCAGGAACGCCTGCAGGGTCTTGGTCAGGAAGGCGAAGCCGACGCAGGCCGCGGCCAGCACCAGCCACCGCGTGCGCGCCTGCTCCTGGGCCCGCTGCACGGCGTAGCCGGCCAGCGCGAGCAGCAGCGCCAGCAGCGCGTCCGGGTTGTCGAAGCGGAACATCAGCGCCGCGACGGGTGTCAGCGCCAGCGCCGCGCCCGCGAGCAGCGCGGGCCCGGCCGAGAGGCGGCGCCTGACCGCCGCGTACACCACGGCGACCGCGGCGACGCCCTCCAGCGCCTGCGGCACCAGGATCGACCACGCGTTGACGCCGAAGAGCCGCGCGGACAGCTCCATCACCCACAGCGACGCGGGCGGCTTGTCGACGGTGATGAAGTTCGCCGAGTCCGAGGAGCCGAAGAACATCGCCTTCCAGCTGTGCGCGCCCGCCTGGACGGCCGCCGAGTAGAACTGGTTGGCCCAGCCGGACGCGCCCAGGTCCCACAGGTAGAGCAGCGCGGTCAGGCCCAGCAGGCACAGGAACGCCGGCCTGGCCCAGCGTGGGTCACGCGCGGCAGGCCGCGCGGACGGCGGCCGGCCGGGCTGGTCGACGGTCGGTTCGGGGAGCGTAGCGGTCATGCTCCCCACCGTCGCCGAGCACACTGTCGGCCGCGTGTGCCGTTCCTGTGGGCCCGCCGTCAGCTCGTCGCGGCGACGGCGACGGCGGGGAGCGCCGAGGTCTCCAGCGGCAGCCGCACGGTGAAGACCGTCTCGCCGGGCTCGCTGGTCACCCACACCTGCCCGCCGTGCGAGGCGACGACGGCCGCGACGATGGCGAGCCCCAGCCCCGTGCTGCCCGCCTTGCGCGACCGGGAGCCGTCACCGCGCGCGAAGCGTTCGAAGACCGTGGGCAGCAGCTCCTGCGGGATCCCCGGTCCGTCGTCGGCGACGGCCAGCACCGCCCACCGGTCCTCGCAGGTCAGCGAGGCCGTGACGGTGGTCCCCGCGGGCGTGTGCTTGCCCGCGTTGGCCAGCAGGTTCACCAGCACCTGCCGCAGCCGGTTCTCGTCCCCGACGACCTCGGCGGCGGCGTCCTCCGGGAGCCGCACCTCCCACCGGTGGTCCGGCACGGCCGCGTGGGCGTCCCGCACGGCGTCCACGACCAGCGGCGCGAGATCCACCGGCTCCCGCTCCAGCGGGCGGCCGGCGTCCAGCCGGGCGAGCAGCAGCAGGTCCTCGACGAGCGCGGTCATCCGCGTCGCCTCCGACTCCACGCGCCCGAGCGCGTACGCGGCGTCCGGTGGCACGCTCTCCCGGCTGCGCCGGGTCAGCTCGGCATAGCCCTTGATCGACGCGAGCGGCGTCCGCAGCTCGTGCGAGGCGTCGGCGACGAACTGCCGCACCCGCGTCTCACTGGCGTGACGCGCCTCCAGCGCGGCGGAGACATGGTCGATCATCCGGTTCAGCGAGGCCCCCACCAGCCCGGACTCGGTCCGCGGGTCGGTGTCCTGTGCGGGCACCCGGTTCAGCCGCCCGACCTCGCCCTCGTGCAGCGGCAGCATCGAGATCCGCGCGGCGGTCGCCGCGACGCGGTCGAGCGGCCGCAGGGACACCCGGATCAGCCCGAAGCCCACGAACCCGACCAGGATCACCCCGGCGACACCCAGGACCGCCTCGGTGACGATCAGTTCGGAGACGGTCTCGCCGACGTGCGCCTCCGGCAGGGCGACCACGACCCGGCTGTCGGCCGGACTGCCCGGCCCCTGGGCGGGGTCGCTGAGCGCCCGGTAGGCACCCAGCCCTGGGACAGTGATGTCGTGGAAGGCGCCGTCGGCGGGCACGGCGGCCAACGCCGCGATCTGCCCGGCGGTCAGCGTCCGCGTGACGTAGTCGGACCGGCCGTTCATCTGCGCGGTGCCGTTCTGGTCGAGCACCACGCCGACCGCGTCCTGGGCCAGCCCCGGCCCCACCATGAAGTGGTCCTTGCCGCCCGGCCCTGCGGCCCGCATGAACGTGTCCTGCACCTGGTTGTTCAGGTTGGCCATCAGGTTCTCGTGGAGCAGCGCGGCGCTGGCGACGCCGATCGCCCCGAGCACGGCCGCGAACAGCACCGTCATGGTGACGACCAGGCGGACCCTGAGAGGCCAGGTCGACCAGCTGCGGATCATGACGCGGTCGCGGCGGTCTCCACCGGGGCCGGCTTGAGGACGTAGCCCGCGCCGCGCATGGTGTGGATCATGGGGGTGCGACCGGCGTCGATCTTGCGGCGGAGGTAGGAGATGTACAGCTCCACGACGTTGCCCTGGCCGCCGAAGTCGTAGTTCCAGACCCGGTCCAGGATCTGCGGCTTGCTCAGCACCCGGCGCGGGTTCCGCATCAGGAAGCGCAGCAGCTCGAACTCGGTCGCCGTCAGGCGGATGGACGTGCCCGCACGGTGGACCTCGCGGCTGTCCTCGTCCAACGTCAGATCGCCGACGACCAGCAGCGACTCGCTGCGCGCCGCGGCCGCGCCGCTGCGGCGCAGCAGGCCGCGCAGGCGGGCGACGACCTCCTCCAGGCTGAACGGCTTGGTGACGTAGTCGTCACCGCCGGCCGTCAGGCCGGCGATGCGGTCCTCGACGGCGTCCTTCGCGGTCAGGAACAGCACCGGGATGTCGTGCTGCTCGGCGCGGAGGCGGCGCATCACCTCCAGGCCGTTCAGGTCGGGCAGCATCACGTCGAGGATCACCGCGTCGGGGCGGAAGTCGCGGGCGGCGCGGATCGCGGAAGCGCCGTCGCCGGCGGTGCTGGTCTGCCAGCCCTCGTAGCGCAGGGCCATGGAGAGCAGGTCGGCGAGGGGCGCCTCGTCGTCGACGACCAGCACCCGCACGGGGGTGCCGTCGGGACGGCGGAGCTCGGAGGAGGCATCGGCCGGAGCGGTGGTCATGCGGAACACCGTGCCGAGGCTGGATGAGAAATCGATGAGGTGGCGCTACGCCATCGCTGTGAGTTCCCTGGGAGTTTTCCTCAGCGGGCTCATCGAGGCCTCACCGGCGGCTCACCGGAACCTCCCAGACGGCTCACAGCAAGCCCAGGTCCCCGAGCTCCTTGTGCAGGTCCGAGCGGTCGCCGGGCAGGGCGGGCTGCTGCCGCCCCGTGGACGGGCCCGCGACCGGCGCCGGGACGGCGCCCGAGGGCCCGCCACCCGACGCGCCCCCGCCCGCCGGAGCGACGGCCTTCGGCCGGCGGTCGCGCAGCAGCCACGCGCCCGCGATGCCGCCGACCAGACCGCCGAGGTGGGCGAGCCAGCTGACGCCGGGCGTGCCCGGGACGACGATGGTGACCAGGTAGGCGAAGGAGGCCGCCATGACCAGCCCGATCAGGGTGTCGATCAGGTGCCGGTCGAAGATGCCGCGCAGCACCACGTAGCCGAAGTACCCGAAGATCACGCCGCTGGCGCCGACGCCGACCGTGTCGCCGCCCTGGAAGAACCAGACCGCGAGCCCGCTGGTGACGGTGACCAGCAGGGTCAGCCACAGGAACCGCACCACGCCGCGGTAGGCGGCCAGGAAGCCGAAGACGAACAGCGGGCCCGAGTTGGACTCGATGTGCGCCCAGCTGAAGTGCAGGAACGGCGCCGCGAAGATGTCCTGCAGGCGGCCCACGTCGTGCGGGATCACGCCGTACTCGAAGGAGAGCCGCTGGCTGTCCACCCAGTTGAGGATCTGCAGCGCCCAGATCACCACCAGGAACGCGAACATGACGAAGAACGCCTTGCGCGCCTCGGCGATCATCTGCTCCGGCGTGTCCAGCTCCTGCGGCGCCCACAGCGGTCGCTCGGCCATCGGGCCCCTCCCCCTCAACGTGCCTTCGGGCCCACTGTAGGGCGGCGACCGCCCGCCGCGGCGACGTCAGAGCGCGCCGATACCGAATCGGTGCGCGACCCGCGCGCCCGGCTCGATCGCGAGCACGTCCTCACCCGTCGCGAAGGCGTTCGGCGGGCAGCTCATCGGCTCGACGGCGATGCCCGCCCGGCGGTAGGCGGCGGGCAGCGTGTCGCCGGTGTAGAGCTGCACCCAGTCGGTGCCCGCGCCGAGCCGCAGCTCGACGCCGCGGCCGGCGTCCGGGTCGGTGAGCCGGACCCGGGCCAGGCCGTCGGCGTCGCGGGTCAGGCCGGTGCAGGCGGTGTCCAGCTGGGTGCCGCCGATCCGGCGCGGCTTGCGGAAGTCGTACTGCGTGCCGTCCACCGACTCGCGTGCTCCGGTCGGGATCTTGCGGTCGTCGACGGGCAGCCAGGTGTCGGCGGGGACCTCCAGCACCGCCTCGTCGATGCTGCCCGGGCCGCGACCGAGCGTCAGGTACGGGTGGGCGCCCAGACCGTAGGGGGCGGCCGTGTCGCCCCGGTTGCGGGCGGCGACCTCGACGGTCAGCCCGGCCTCGTTCAGCTCGTAGTGGGCGGTGAGCTCGAGGATGTGCGGGTAACCGTGCATCGGGTAGAGCCGCAGGCCGAAGCGGACGTAGGCGCTCTCGTGCCCGGCGTCCTCGGCGACCACGCGCCAGGGCAGGAAGCGGGTGAAGCCGTGGATGGCGCTGCCGGTGGCGGGCTCGCTGAGGTCCAGCTGACGGTCCTCGCCCTGCCAGTGGTAGCGGCCGTCGCGGACCCGGTTGGGCCACGGGATCAGCAGCTGCCCGGCGCCGCCGGGCGGCTGGACCTCCGCCGGGTACTTGACCACCAGCGGGCGCCCGCGGTGGCTGAGCGCCCGTAGCCCGGCGCCGACGCCGCTGATCACCGCGCGGTAGTCGCCGGCCTCGAGCACCTGCTGCGGCCCGTTCGGGGAGAGGTTCGCATCCGCCATGGACACATCCTCGCACTCACGGGCCCCACACGTCGGATCGGAGCGTTCCCGGTCTCACCCCCCGGACCGGTCCCGGTGCCACCAGTGCTAACCTCACGCTCACTTGCGACCGATACTTCTCACGAACCATCAGGTCCACTGCTGCACCCTCCGTACGCACGACCGTACGGAATCCTCCACGGCGGCATCGACAGACTTGCAGAGGCACGCGTTGACGGCTCGACACGTCCGCAGACGGTCAAGGCGCTGGATCGGCATGGGCGTCGTGCTCGCCGCCGGCGCGCTGGTGGTCGGCGCGGTCGCCGAGGCCGCCCCGAACCGCGGCGGCGTCAAGGGACCCACCCCGACGGCCGCGCCCGTCGTCGGCTCACTGGCCTGGCCGGGCGTGCCCTCCCGGCCCTCGACGGCGCTGCAGCACGACTTCACCCAGGCCGCGGCCGAGTTCCACGTGCCGGTGCAGGTCCTGCTGGCGGTCTCCTACGAGGAGACCCTGTGGGAGTCCCACGGCGGGCGGCCGAGCACCACCGGCAACTACAACGTGATGGGGCTGGTCCAGGTCCTCCCCGGCGACCTCGCCGGCTCCGTCCGGCCGGACGTGAGCGGCGCGGGGGCGGGCACCCGGCTTCCCTCGGCCCGGTCCCTCACCGAGCTGCGCCGGATCGACATGGCCTCCCCCGCGCTGCACACCCTGCAGACCGCCGCGGCGCTGGCCGGCGTGACGGCCAAGCGGCTGAAGACGGACATGCGGCAGAGCGTGCGCGGCGGAGCGGCCCTGCTCGCCTCGTACGAGCGCGGACTGCACCCGCAGGCCGGCGCCCAGGCGTCCCTGCCCGCCGATCCGGCGCTGTGGTGGCCGGCCGTCGTCTCCTACGCGCAGGCCGAAACCCCCTCCGCCGGACAGCAGTTCGCGGCGCGCGTCTACGACGTCATCCAGCGCGGCGCGAGCCGCCTGACCGACGACAACCAGCGGGTGTCGCTCCCGGCCGCACCCTCCGTCCGTCCCTCGCAGCTGGACGGCGCGCTCGCCGCCCTGGCCGCTCCTGGCAACGGCGGCGGGGCCACGCCGGAGTGCCCGTCCGGTCTCGCCTGCACCTTCACGCCCGCCGCCTACCGGCAGGACGCCAAGGGCAGCACGACGGACTACGGCGACTACGCGCAGGCCGACCGCCCGACCGACGGCGACGGCATCCAGTACCTGGTGCTGCACGACAGCGACGGCTCGCGCGAGGGCGCGATCGCCTTCGCCCAGGACCCGACCTCCTACGCCGGCGCCCACTACCTCGTCGGCCGCGACGGCTCGGTGACGCAACTCGTCCCCACCAGGGACGTCGCCTGGCACTCGGGCAGCAGGACCGTCGACGCGCACTCGATCGGCATCGAGGACGAGGGCTTCGCGCTGCGGACCGGCACCTGGTACACCGAGTCCACGTACGAGTCCACCGCCGCCCTGGTCCGCTACCTGGCGGCGCGGTTCGGCATCCCGCTGGACCGCGAGCACCTGCTCGGCCAGGACGACGTCCCGGCGTCGGCGCAGGCCTCGGCCACGGCGGACGCCCCGGACGCCCCGGACGCCCCGGACGACGTGGCCTCCCCGACGAACGCGGACACCGCCCCGTACTGGGACTGGAGCCGCCTGCTCGAACTGGCCGGCGCACCGCTGACCGGCCTGCGCGCGCAGCCGGTGGTGGGCGGCGCGGTCACCGTCGCCCCGCCGTACGACCGCACCACGCAACCGGACCTGACGGGCTGCGGCGGCGCGAACCACGCCTGCCCCTCGCACCCGGCGAACTTCGTCTACCTGCGCGAGGCTCCGGCCGCCGACGCGCCTCTGCTGAACGGCGGCACGACCGCCGCCTCGGACGACAGCGACAAGGCCGCCTACGGGCAGACCTTCGTGGTCGCCGGGGTGGTCCCGGGATCCGACGACGGGGGTGACTGGGTCGGCGTCTGGTACGGCGGCCGGGAGGCCTGGTTCGAGGATCCGCAGTGGCGCGACACCCTCGTGCCCGCCCCGGCGGCAGGAGCCGCGATGACGCTGGTCACCCCGACCGGCGACCAGCCGATCCCGGTCTTCGACCGCGCCTACCCCGAGCCCTCCGCCTACCCGGCCGCGCTGGCATCGCTCGCCGCCTCGCCCGCGCAGCAGCTGACCCCGCTGGCGGACACCATCGCCCCCGGGCAGGCCTACCTCGCGAGCTCCCAGGTGAGCGGCGACTTCGCCACCGCGGGCTACGGCTGCGCGGCCGCGTCCGGCCCTGCGAGCTGCACGGTCGTGATCGGCGCGACCCAGTACTACCCCATCCGGTTCAACCACCGGATCGCCTTCGTCCGCGCCTCGGACGTGCAGCTGATCGCCCCGGCCCCGCTGCCGACGGCCTCTCCGGACGCCGCCCTGGGCGCTTCATCCGCCTCCCCGACGCACTGAGCGATCGTTCAGCCCCGGTCGCGCTCCTTCGCGCGGCCGGGGCCTCGGCGTGCGCCCGTCCTCACCGGATAGCGCGCAGGCTCACATCGCGGCAGTCTGGACAGGAGGGCTACTCCTCATTAACTTAACGTTCGTTCGACAAGCTTTCCAGGAGAGGAGCGCCGTCGTGCGCCGCACCGTTTTCACCGAGGACCACGAGGCGTTCCGGGAGACCATCCGCGACTTCATCACCAAGGAGGTCGTCCCGGTCTACCCGGAGTGGGAGCAGGCAGGCCACGCGCCCAAGGACTTCTACCTGAAGCTCGGCGAGCTGGGCGTCTTCGGCATCGAGGTGCCGGAGGAGTTCGGCGGCGCGGGCATGACCGGCTTCAAGTACCAGGCCATCGTGACCGAGGAGTGCGCCCGCGCGGGCGTCAGCTTCGGCTCCGCCGGCGTGCACACCGGCCTCTGCCTGCCGTACATCATGGAGTACGCGAACGAGGAGCAGAAGAAGCGCTGGCTCCCCAAGTTCGTCTCCGGCGAGATGATGACCGCCATCGCCATGACCGAGCCGGGCACCGGCTCCGACCTGGCCGGCATGACCACCACCGCCAAGCTCTCCGAGGACGGCACCCACTACGTCCTCAACGGCGCCAAGACCTTCATCACCGGCGGCGTCCAGGCCGACCTGGTCCTGGTCATCGCCCGCACCTCCCCGGCCACGCCGGAGGACCGCCGCGCCGGCCTCTCCATCCTCTGCGTCGACACGACCCTCCCGGGCTACTCCGTCGGCCGCAAGCTCGACAAGATCGGCCTGCGCACCTCCGACACCGGCGAGCTCGCCTTCGTCGACGTCAAGGTCCCCGTCGAGGACCTCCTCGGCGAGGAGGGCAAGGCCTTCTCCTACCTGGCCCACAACCTCGTCCAGGAGCGCCTCGCCATCGCCGTCGGCGCCTACGCCTCCGCCCGCGCGGCGGTCGACCTGGCGGTGGCCTACACCAAGGACCGCAAGGTCTTCGGCCAGTCCGTCGCGTCGTTCCAGAACACCAAGTTCGAGCTGGCGGCCTGCGAGGCCGAGGTCGACGCGGCGCAGGCGGTCGTGGACCGCGCGCTGGAGGCCTTCGAGACCGGCGAGCTGACCCCGGCCGACGTGGCCAAGGCCAAGCTCTTCACCACCGAGGTGTGCAGCCGCGTCGTCGACCGCTGCCTCCAGCTCCACGGCGGCTACGGCTACATCCTCGAGTACCCGATCGCCCGCCTCTACGCGGACAACCGCGTCTTCCGCATCTACGGCGGCACCAGCGAGGTCATGAAGATGGTCATCGCCAAGTCGCTCGGCCTGTAGTCCTTACGGCCACGACTGCGCCGAGGGGCGCGGGGAGGTCTCTCCCCGCGCCCCTCCCCCTTAGTCCGCCTTTCGCGGGCGCTGCACGACGTCCCCGACCGCGACCGCGACGTTGTCCGGCCCGCCGGCCCTGCGCGCGAGCGCGACCAGCTCACGCACCGCCGCGTCGGGATCCTCCGCCGCGACCAGCACCCGGCGGATCTCCGCCTCGGGCAGCACCGCCGACACCCCGTCGGAGCAGAGCAGATACCGGTCGCCGGGCCGGGCCTGACGCGCCGACACGTCCGCGCTGCTGCCCTCCCGGCCGTCGAGCGCCCGGGTCAGCAGCGCCCGCTGCGGATGGGCCGCGGCCTCCTCCTCGGTGAGACGCCCCTCGTCGACCAGCGTGCGGACGTGGGAGTGGTCGGTCGTGAGCCGGAGCAGCTCACCGCCGCGCAGCAGGTAGGCGCGCGAGTCGCCGACGTGCGCCAGGACGAGCTCCGTTCCGCTCCACACGAGCGCGGTGAGCGTCGTCCCGGACTCGCCCAGCCCGGCGATGCCACGGTTAGCCGCCTCCAGGGCCACCCCCGCGCTCCGCTCCGGCGGACCTGTCAGGCCCTTCAGCGCCTCGACGGCGAGGGTGCCGGCCCGCGCGCCTGCGGGGCCGTAGCCGTCCGCGACGGCCAGCAGGCCGGGGCCCGCGTAGGCGGTGTCCTGGTTCGTCGCGCGGACCAGGCCGCTGTCGGACGCGGCGGCGCCGCTCAGGCCGAAGACGGTGGTGTTCATCGTGGCGGGTTCCTTCCCCTTGAAGTCGTCCGCGAGGAGGCGCGCCAGCCGGCGCCGGGACTCGGTGTCGTGCTCGACCTGCGCCCAGTACGCGGCCACCTCGTCGGCCGCCGCGGCCGGCGGCAGCGTGCAGACCGAGGTGATCCGCGCCAGCGGCATGCCGAGCAGCCGCAGCCGGGCGACCAGCCGGGCCCGCTCCAACTGGACCGGCTCGTAGTACCGGTAGCCGGACGCGGGGTCGACGTGCGCGGGGCGCAGCAGGCCCAGCTCGTCGTAGAGCCGCAGCGCCTTCGGCGTGAGCTCGGCCAGCCGCGCGAAGGCGCCGATGGTCAGCAGCTCCGCCATGTCCCCTCCTCCTCGCACCGGGACCGACGCGGCCCCGGTGCGAACGATGCTGGGCCCTGCCCCAGGGTGAAGGTCAACGACCGCCGGGCGCCGTCACGCCGACGGCTCGAGCAGCGTGTCCCGCAGCCGCTCGACCAGGGCGTCGCCCACGCCGAGGCACTTGTGTGCGTAGCCGCGCACCGATCCGTAGTCGGCGCTGATCCCGGCGAGGAAGCGTTCCATCACCTCGGCCGGGGCTGCGCCGTAGTCGGGCCAGGTCGGCTCGCTGCCGTGGTTGGCCACGTGGGAGGCGCGCAGCAGCGCACGGACCCGGTCGGTCAGTGCGAAGTCGGCGACGATGTCGGCCTCGTCGACGCCGAGCAGGGCGAGGACCGTCGCGGCGAGCTGGCCCGTCCGGTCCTTGCCGGAGGCGCAGTGGAAGACCAGCGGGCCCGAGTCCGAGTCGGCGATCACGTCCAGCGCCTGCCGGATCTCCACCACGCCGTCCTCGGCGACCTCCCGGAACCGCTCGGCCAGATACGGGCCCGCCTTGACCTCCGGGCCCAACGTCGCCTGATCGTACGGGCGGTGCTCGATGCTGAGGTGGTGCCAGGTCACGCCGGTCCGCTCGGGGACGCGGCCGCGCGCCTCGATCTCGAAGCCGTGGCGCAGGTCGATCACCGTCCGGACGCCGAGCGCGGCGAACGCCGACAGGTCGGCCTCGCTCGTCAACTTGGCGAGCGAGTCGGAACGGTAGAGCCGGCCCCAGCGCATGGGCCGCCCGTCGGCGGCTCGATAGCCGCCCAGGTCACGGAAGTTGTGCAGGGCCTCGAACACGATGTGCCGGTTGGGTGTCGACATGCCGCCACCCTAACCATCATGATCATCGCGCGGAGCATCATCCCGGTATCCGCCGTCAGCCGGCCCTGCGCCCGGTGAAGGCGAGCAGGCGCTCCAGCGCGGTGGCGTCGGCCGGGGCCGAGAGCTCCGGGCCGAACGCACCGGTGGCGCGGGCCTGCGGAGCGATCCGCCGCGCGGCCGCCGCGGCGGTGGCGACCACGTCGTCCGCGGCCTTGAAGCCCTGGCCGACGGCCTGGGCCAGGTCCCAGCCGTGGACGGTCAGCTCCAGGATCGTGAGTCCGCCCTCGCTGGCCCCCTCACCCTCCCAGGCCGCCGGCTTCGACCAGGCGGCGACGAGCCGGTCGACGACCGGCGGATACACCCGCCAGGGCGCGTCCGTCAGCGTGACGGGCGCGCCGGGCGGGACGGGCTTCCGCGCGGCGGCGCAGCTGCTGCGGACCATGGTCGCGAGCAGGTGCTCGCACAGCCGGTGGACGTCGAGGCCCTCGCACGGCGTCGGCCGCCCGCGCCTTCCGGCGAGGTGGCGCTCGGTGGCGAGGGCCTGCAGGTTGCGGGCCGCACGGGTGAGCCGGTCGGCCAGCTCCACGGGGGTGGCTTCGGCAGGGGTGGGTGCGGCAGGGGCGGGTTCGGACAGCATGGGACGGATCTCCTCCGGCGAAGAGCGGTGATGCGCATGCCGCAGCCCAGTGT
>NZ_BBPP01000030.1:62590-82385 GCF_000787835.1 Streptacidiphilus melanogenes | reverse complement strand
GGGTTCGGACAGCATGGGACGGATCTCCTCCGGCGAAGAGCGGTGATGCGCATGCCGCAGCCCAGTGTGTCGGCAACCGTCCGGAGCCGCCTCGCGACGGGGTGCCTTCCGGTGCCATCCGTGGTGGGATGGGAGCCAGTCGAGGGGAGGCCGTGGGCCAAGGAGGCGAAGCCGTGACGATCACCCCCGAGGGCGCCGTCGTCGTCAAGCGGCGGATCAAGGCCCCGCCCGAGACGGTCTACGTCTGCTTCACCGACCACGACCGCCGCCTCTCCTGGCAGGGTGTCGAGGGCTACTTCGAGCCGCGTCCGGGCGGCGTCTACCGGATCCGCATCGTCGGCGACGCGATCGCGGCCGGCAAGTTCACCACGGTCGAGCCCTACCGACGCGTCGTCTTCACCTGGGGGTGGGAGAACGAGGGCGACCCGGTGCCGCCCGGCAGCAGCCAGGTGAAGGTCGACCTCGCGGCGGACGCCGAGGGCACCGCGCTCACGCTCACCCACTCCGCGCTGCCCGAGCCCGCCCGTCAGCCGCACCAGGACGGCTGGGAGCACTACCTCGCCCGCCTCGCCGTCCTCGCCGAAGGCGGCGACCCCGGCCCCGACCCGTGGATGGAGGAGGCCGAGGAGGCGGAGGAGAGCGACTGAGCGGCCTGCCGTCGCCCTAATTCGCTCGCGCCCCTGCTCCACGGTCACGGAGACTGCGGACATGACCGCCGAATCCCAGCGTTCTCAGACAAACCAGCGTTCTCAGCCGGGCCAGCTCACTCCGACGGACCGGCCCGCTCCGGCAGACCGGCACTCCGACGCCTTCAGCGCGCACTTCGACTCCCGTGGCTACCCGGTCGTGGACGTCCGCACCGGCTACGCCGGCTGGGTGGAGAACTACGAGGACACCGTCGAGGACCTGATGGACGTCGACGTCCTCGCCTCCCTCGCCGTCCCGCGCTGGCGGGACCTGCCCCGCGCAGCCGACCTCGGCTGCGGCACCGGTCGCACGGGGGCGTGGCTGCGGGCGCAGGGCGTGGCGGCGGTGGACGGGGTGGACCTGACCCCGCAGATGCTGGACCGGGCCCGCGCCCGCGGCGCGCACGCGAAGCTGGTCGAGGCCGACCTCGCGGACACCGGGCTCCCCGGCGGGGCCTATCCGCTGGTGATCACGTCCCTGGTCGACGAGCACCTGCCCGACCTGCGCCCGCTCTACCGCGAGGCGTTCCGGCTTGCCGCGCCGGACGGGCTGTTCGTGCTGGTCGGGCTGCACCCGCAGTTCATCATGACCGCCGGGATGCCGACCCACTACACCGCCGCCGACGGCACCGAGACGGCGATCTCCACACATCTGCACTATCTCAGCGACCATGTCGCGGCCGGTCTGGGAGCGGGCTGGACGCTCGCCGAACTGCGCGAGGAGCCGGTCGGCGACGCGTGGGTGGCGCGCAAGCCCAAGTGGGAGCGGTTCCGTGGCATCCCGGTCTCGGCCGCCTATGTCTGGCGCAAACTTGTCTAGTCAAGTGTGAGCCACCCGTCCCATAACTTGTCCAATCAAGTTTGGTCCGCATTCTTCCGAAGGACAACGTCGGCCTGTACTTATGTCCCGTCCATGACGCACAGCCAGCACCACCTCACGACGGGACGAGGTACACCATGCGACTGCGCCGGAGCGCTCTTGGCGGGCTGACCGCCCTCCTCGGCACGCTGATCTTCGCCGCCCCCGCCCCCGCCCAGGCGGCGGGGACCAGCGGCAACCTGATCGTCAACGGCAACGCCGAAGCCGGCGGCTACTGCACCAACGACTGGAGCGCGGCCACCACCGTGCCCGGCTGGACCACCCAGGCCGGCGGCATCAACGTGATGTGCCAGTCGGTCGCCTCCTTCGGGCTGCCGAGCGACGGCAACACCCCCGGCAAGGCCTTCTTCGCACCGGGCAACTTCGGCGACGGCTCGATGAGCCAGAACGTCGACGTCTCCTCCGCGGCCTCCGCGATCGACGGCGGCGGCGTGCACTACAACCTGTCCGGCTGGCTCGGCGGCTGGACCGTCTACAGCGGCTACGTCGCCGTGAGCCTGCACTTCCAGGACGCGAACGGCAACCCGGTCGGCGCCACCGCCAAGCTGCCGACGGTCTCCGCCACCGACCGCGGCCTGTCGACCAAGTTCCTCTCGCGCAGCGCCACCGGCTCCGTGCCCGCGGGGACCCGGCACATCCAGGTCGAGGTGCAGTTCCTCAGCACCTCCCACGAGGCCGGCTATCTCGACAACCTGTCGCTGACCCTGGACACCCCGGTCGCCGCCCCGGTGCTGACCGCGCCGGTCTCCCAGGTACCCGGCTACGACCACGTGTTCACCGTCATGATGGAGAACACGGACTACTCCGAGGTCATGAACGACCCGACGGACACGCCGTTCATCCACAGCCTGATGGCCAAGGGTGCGACGATGACCGACTCCCACGCGGTCTACCACCCGAGCGACGAGAACTACCTGGCCATCGCGGGCGGCGACACCTACACCCAGGGCGCCACCTACTTCCCGAACATCAACTCGCCCGAGCAGAACCTGGGCGACACGATCGAGGCCGCGGGCAAGACCTGGAAGGCCTACGAGCAGGGCATGGTCACCCCCTGCAACCTCACCAACGGCGGCTCCGACAGCTACTACGAGCCCGACGACGCACCGTTCGTCAACTACACGGACATCAGCGGCAACAAGGCCCGCTGCGCGGCGCACCTGTTCGACACCACGCAGCTGACCACCGACCTCAAGTCGGCGGCGACCACGCCGAACTACGCCTGGATCGCCGCGGACGACTACTACGACGGCGAGTCCTCCGGCAACGGCAGCTCCACCAGCCTGAAGACGCAGGACGGCTGGCTGCAGCAGACCCTCGCACCGATCATGTCCTCCCCGGCCTGGACCCAGCAGCGCACGCTGATCCTGCTCACCTGGGACGAGAGCGAGAACGAGGCCTACGACCACGTCGCCACCGTCGCGGTCGGCTCGCAGGGCACGGTGCCGGCCGGCACCACCAGCCCGACCCACTACGACCACTACAGCGTCGGCCGCACCATCGAGGCCGCCCTGGGCCTGCCCGGCCTGACGGCCAACGACACCTACGCGACGCCGCTGAACGACGCGTTCGCCCCCTCCACGGCGACCACCCCGACGCTGACCGGCGACCTCAACGCGGTGAGCAACGGCGGCAACGTGACGTTCCGCTACGCGCTGCCGTCGACCGCGCAGGTCAACGCGAAGAACTGGATCGGCATCTACCCGGCGGGCGTCAAGCCGGGCGCGCAGTCCTCGCTCACCTGGGCCTACACCCCGAACCAGAGCGGCGCGGCCACCTTCTCCACGAGCAAGCTGAGCGGCGCGGGCAGCTACGACGTGTACTACCTGGCCAACGACGGCTACGGCGTGCTCGCCGGGCCGTTCCGCCTGACCGTCGGCTGAACCTGCTCTGACACTGCGTCAACTATTGACGCGGCCAGGCGGACCCTGTGAAATGCCCATGGCGTTGAACTTCGTTTGGTCCTGTTGCCTTCTGTCAGGGAAGAGACACCATGCACCGGAGGGTCCGCACTTTACTGGCCGGCTGCACTGTACTGGCATCGGCGCTGCTCGGACTGGTTCCGGGCAGCGCCGATCCGGCGCATGCCGAGTCGAACGGGGTCGCGCTGACGCCCCCGATGGGATGGAGCAGTTGGAGCTTCGTCCGCAAGAATCCCACTGAAGCGAACATCGAGGCCCAGGCCCTGGCCCTGAAGAACAGCGGCCTGCTGGCCCACGGCTACCAGTACGTCAACGTGGACGACTTCTGGTATCTCAACCCCGCGAACACCGTGGACTCCTACGGCCGTTGGGTCACCGACGCGAGTCGCTTCCCGGACGGGATGGGCGCGGTCGGCGCCTATGTCCACAGCCTTGGGGAGAAGTTCGGGATGTACCTCACCCCCGGCATCCCCGTCGCCGCGTACAACCAGAACACGCCTATCCAGGGCACTAGTTGGCACGCGCGGGACATCGTCTCCAGCACCACGGCCTACGAGACCAACTACAACTTCGGCTCCGGGTCGATGTACTACATCGACTACAACAAGAACCCCGCCGCCGCGCAGGCCTATCTCAACTCCTGGGCCGACCAGTTGGCCTCCTACGGCGTCGACTACCTGAAGATCGACGGCGTCGGCGACTGGGACGTCGCCGACATCCAGCACTGGTCGCAGGCACTCAACCAGAGCGGCCGCCCGATCCATCTGGAGCTGTCCAACAGCCTCGACCCGGCGAACGCCGCCACCTGGCGCCAGTACGCCAACGGCTGGCGCGTCGAGGGCGACGTGGAGTGCTACTGCGGCAGCGGCTCCTATCCGCTGACGGACTGGAACAACGTCGCCTCGCGCTTCTCGGACGTCCCCAGGTGGATCCCCTTCGCCGGGCCCGGCGGCTGGAACGACCTCGACTCGGTCGAGGTCGGCAACGGGTCCAACGACGGTCTGACGGTCGACGAACGCCGCACCCAGCTCACCCTGTGGGCGATCGAGGGCGCGCCGCTGCTGCTCGGCACCGACCTCACCGCCATGGACCCGACCGACCTCGCGCTGCTCACCGACGACCGCGTCATCGCCGTCGACCAGGCCGGCGTCCCCGCGCACCCGGTGGACCAGGTCGCCCAGCAGCAGGTGTGGAGCGCGGCGAACGCCGACGGCAGCTACACCGTCGCCCTGTTCAACCTCGGTTCCGGGACCGCGACCGCCACCGCGCACTTCGCCGACCTGGGCTTCAGCGGCGCGGCCGACGTCCAGGACCTGTGGAGCGGCGCCGACCTCGGCAGCTCCAACGGCTCCTTCTCCGCCTCGCTGGCCGCCCACGCCTCCCGGCTGCTGCGGATCACCCCCGCCGCGGGTTCCACGTTCACGACGCTGCACTACGACGTCGTCAACGCCGCCACCGGTCAGTACCTCGACACCAGCGGCTCCTCCCTGGTCACCGCGGCGGCGAACGGCGGCACGGACCAGCAGTGGCAGCTCGCCCCGGCCGGGAACAACGGCTACCGGATCGCGAACGTGGCCAGCGGCGAGCTCGCCAACATCCCGGGCGGCAGCACCACCGCGGGCACCCAGCTCATCCAGTACCCGGACGACCACGCCGCCAACTCCCAGTGGACTTTCACCCCGAACGGCTCCGGCGGCTACACCGTCGGCTCCAAGTCGGACGGCCAGGTCCTGGACGTCAGCGGCTCCGCCGTCGTGCAGCAGCCGGCGAGCGGCGCGGCCACCCAGACGTGGAAGCTGGTGCCGGTGCTCGTGCCCGGGCAGCGGTACCGCATCGTCAACGGCGCCACGGGCGGCCGGATGGACGTCAACAACGACTCCACCTCCGACAACGCGGCGGTCCTGCAGTGGCAGGACAACGGCGCGGCGGACCAGCGCTGGTCCTTCGTCGCCCAGTCCGGCGGCGCGGTCAGCGTCGTCAACGCCAACAGCGGCAAGCTGCTCAACATCCCCGGGCCGACCACGATCCAGGGCACGCAGCTGATCCAGTACCACGACGACGGCAACAGCAACTCCCGTTGGACCGTGCTGGACGCGGGCCCGAACCTGGTGGAGTTCCGCAGCTCCTACGACGGCCAGCTGATCGACCTGAACAACAGCGGCCGCTCGAACGGCACCTCGATCCTGCAGTGGCCCGCCGACGGCGGCTCCAACCAGACCTGGAGCCTGCTCGCGCCCGAGTGACCCGCCGACCCGGGTGCCCCGGATGACCCGGGCGAGGCGACGCGGAGGTGGTTGCATGGAGGCCGTGACGATCGACGACGCCATCCTCACGGCCCTCCGTGCCCACACCACGCTGACCCTCGCCTACGGCGACGCGGACGGCCCGCAGGCCTGCGCCGTGCTCTACGCCGTCACCGGCGAGGGTTCGCTGGTCTTTGTCAGCTCCGCGACGACCCGCCACGGCGGCGGGCTCGCGAACGACCCCAGGGCCGCCTTCACGGTCCAGGCCGACGGGCAGCGATGGACCGAGCTGCAGGGCGTCCAGGGCCGCGGCGCGGTCCGCCGCCTGGCCGACGGGAGCCCCGAGCGCGCGACCGCATGGGCCGCGTACACGCAGCGTTTCCCCTTCGTCACAGCCGATGAACGCCTCGGCGCGGCCCTGGCCGCGACGGACCTGTGGGAGCTGCGTCCCAGCTGGCTGCGGCTGATCGACAACGCCCGCGGCTTCGGCGTGAAAACGGAATGGACGGCTCCATTCGCCCCCGGCCGCAAGGGTTGAAACACCTGCCCCAGGGCATGACCATAGAACCGGATGCAGTCGGGTGCGTCCGGTGTCCCCGCTGCATATGGACGTTCGTGGACGTAGCGGTTGGGAGGCGGTGGGATGGCCACGCCGTCAGTCGCACCACAACCGAAGGCGCCGGTGCCGCGTCGCCGTAATCCGCTGCACCGCCGCACGGACTCGCTGCGCTTCTGGGTGCGGGTGCTGTTCGCCCTCGCACTGGCCCTCGCCGCCGCGCTCACCGTGCTGCTCGGCTTCCACCTCTACGCGGACGGCCGCGCCGAAGCCGCCAGGCAGGCCGCCGGCCTGCACCAGGTCGACGCCGTCACCGCCACCGAGCCCGTCTCCGCGGGCATCGACAGCTGGGTCGCCACCCTCACCTGGACCGACGCCGGCCACTCCTACCGCGAGCAGGCTCCGGTCCCGCCCGCGACCGCGCCCGGCGACCACGTCAGCATCTGGGTCGACGCCCAGGAGGCCCCCCAGCCCGACCCGATCCCGGCCGTGCAGAGCGCCGGCAGCGCCGCGACCTACTCCCTGGCGGTCTTCTCGGGCGCGGTCCTGCTGCTCTCCGGCGGCTACGCCTACTCCCGGCACCGCATAGACGCCTGCGCGTGGAAGTCCTGGGAGAACGAGTGGGCCAAGGTCGAGCCGGAGTGGACGCACCGCTCCTGACCCGACCCCGGCCGTGACGCGCCCGTGGCCGTGACGCGCCGGCCCCGCTCAGGAGGCGGTGAGAACCGAGACGTCGCCGGCGTCGGAATGCAGGTGCAACCGGTGCGCCGAGGACGGGTCGTCGGCCACGTGCACCTTGCGGTCGCCCAGGTCGGAGCTCGCGTCGACGGCGTAGCGGCCGTCGGGCACGTGCAGGGTGACATTGCCCGTCGAGGTGCTGGCGTCGACGCTGCCGGGCGTGGCGGAGAAGCTCATGGTGATGTCGCCGGCGTCCGTCGTGGCCTTCAGCGCGCCGCCCGACTCCGCGTCGGCGGTGACGTTCCCGGCCTCGCTGTGCAGGTCGCCGCCGCCCCCCGTGCCGTCCAGGGTGACGTCGCCCGCCGAGGCGTGCAGGGTGACCTTGGCGCCACGGGGCACGTCGACCGTGTAGTCCACCGAACACGTGCTGTTGACGCCCAGCACCGAGCCGCATCCGCCCGCCGTCAGGGTGAGCGTGCCGCCGCTGAAGTCGCTGCTGGTCGACGGCTGAGCGGTGTGGTAGCGCACCGTCTCCGTGACGTGGGTGGTGCCGCCGTCGGTGCCGCGCACCACGATGTTGCCGTGGTTCGACGTCACCACCAGGTCGCTGACCTGCCCGGTGACGTCGAACTGGTGCACGTGCGCGGGCCCGTCCGCGGCCGGGTCGGCCGCGTCGGGGTTGCAGCCCGCGAGCCCCCCGAGCGCGACCGACGCCAGGGAGACGGCGGGGACGACGAGCCGCCGGAGCCGACGCGTGCGCTTCATCGGGTCCCACCCCCCGCTGCCCGCTCCTCGAGCGTTCGGCCGTAGCGGTCGGTGTCGTGGAAGAAGTCGCGGACGACCCCCAGTTCCCCGGACGCGGCGACCTCGTCGTAGACGTGCTTGGCGACGACCAGGTCGAGCACGCCGAGGCCGAACGGGGAGAAGACGACCGGCCGGTCCGCGGGCGGGGAGATCCGCCCCGCCAGGACGTCGTCGAGGGTTCCGGCGACGAAGCTCCGGTCGCCGACCCGCTGCTCGGTGAGGTGGGGGGAGGTGCCCGCCTTCAGGCAGTGGTCGACGTCGTCGACCACGTTCCACGCCGAGAGGATCACCTCGGGTGACAGGTCGCGCAGGGACAGGTGCAGCACCACCGGGTTGTGGGCGAACCACGCCGGGTCGTGCACGTGCGGCTCGCCCGCGACGGTGGCGAAGACCACCAGGTCGCTGCCGGTGATCAGCGCCTGTGCCGTCTCGTGCACGGTGACCTCGGCGGGCTGGGCCCGGCGCAGATGGGCCGCGAAGGCGGTGGCGTGCTCGGCGGACAGGTCCTGCACGCCCACCTCGTCGAAGGAGAACCCGGCCGCGGCGAGGTAGGTGTGCACGTAGCGGGCGATAAGACCCGCCCCGACGAAGCCGAGGCGGCGCGGCCGGGTGCCGCGCGCCTCACCGAGCGCCACCGCGGCGAGCGCCGCCGACGCCGCGGTGCGGGCCGCGCTGATGATCGAGCTCTCCAGCACGGCGAAGGGGTAGCCGGTCTCGGCGTCGTTCAGCACCAGGACGGCCGAGGCGCGCGGAAAGCCCGCGGCCACGTTCTCCGGGAAGCTGGCGATCCACTTGATGCCGTGCACGCCCACGTCGCCGCTCACCGATGCGGGGAGCGCGATGATCCGCGAGGAGGGCCGGTCCGGGAAGCGCAGGAAGTAGGAGTCGGGATTGACCGTCTCACCGGCGCCGTGGAGCCGGTAGGCCTTCTCGACCGCGGCGATCACGGACTTCTCCTGGCCGGCCAGGGCGCTGTGCACCTGGGCGCCGGAGACCACGGCGAACGAGGGGATCTGGGGCATGCTGTCTCTCCACGAGCGGACGGAACGAAGGGCGGTTTCGCGGGGCGGGGCAGGCGCCGGCCTTTCAGACGACGAGCCCGCCGTGCACCTCGAACACCGACCCGGTCACGTAGGCGGCACGGCCGGAGGCGAGGAAACCGACCAGGTCGGCGACCTCCTCGGGACGGCCGAGGCGGCGGAGCGGGACGTTCTGCAGCAGCCGTCCGATCGCGGCCTCGGAGGCCCCGCCCACCATGTCGGTGTCGATCAGGCCCGGCGCCACGGCGTTGGCCCGCACCCCGCGCGGTCCGAGCTCCTTGGCCAGGCTCTTGGTGAACGCGATGATCCCGGCCTTGGACGCGGCATAGTTGGACTGCCCCGCGTTGCCGTAGATGCCCGAGACGGAGGTGAGGTTGACGACGCACCCCCGCCCGCGCTTGGCCATCATGGGCGCGGTCGCCCGGCACAGGTGGTAGACGCCGTCGAGGTTGACCCGGAGCACCTGCTGCCAGTCCTCGTCCCGCATCAGCACCAGCGGACGGTCACGGGTGATGCCCGCCGACGCCACCACGGTGTCCACCGGGCCGAGTTCCTCCTCCGCGGCGCGCACCCAGGCGCGCACGGCGTCGCCGTCGGAGGTGTCGCAGCGCGCGGCGACGACCCGCACACCCAGCTCCGCCGCCTCCTTGAGCACGGACTCGGCGGCGGCCTCGTCGGAGCGGTAGCAGAAGGCCACGTCGTGGCCGTCCTGGGCCAACCGCAGCACGACCGCCCGCCCGATACCCCGCGAGCCTCCGCTCACCAGCGCCGTCATGACGCCGCCCCGAGCAGGCGCAGCACGGCACAGGCCACTCCGCCGTCACGGTCGACGGCGGAGACCAGCGCGGCGCGGCCGACGGACTCCGGTGCCGCCTCGGCGACCGCGAGCAGGGTCGCGATCTGCAGCGTCGCGGACGCGGCGCCGACGTCGCCGAGCAGCGCCATCGAGGGCACGCGCGACAGCGCGTCGGCCGGCAGCAGGTCCGCCAACGCCGCCTCCTCCGCCGCGCCTTCGGGGGAAGGGGCGGCGGAGGGGACGGCAGCCCAGACCTCCTCCGGCGCCACCCCGGCCCGTTCGAGGGCCTGGCGGACGCAGGAGGCCACCGCGGCCCGCGGGTCGTCGTCGACGTCGACACGGGTGGTGACGGACAGGACCGCGGCGAGCGGCGGCAGTTGTGCGCTGCGGGCGGGCTCGACCAGAAGCAGTCCGCAGCCCTCGCCGAGCAGCGGCGCGGGCTCGTCGAAGCCGGTGACGGCCTGCTCAAGCCACGCGTGGGTGGGGGCGAACTCCTCGGCGGAGCCGACCAGGCAGCTGTCGGCGCGGCCCTGGTCGAGCAGGCGGCGCGCGTAGCCGAGGGCGAGCAGGCCACTGACCCGGCCGCCGCCGACCGTGCTGTTGGGGCCGCGGAGCCCGTGGCGGATCGCCGAGGCGCCCGCGGGGTGGTTCATCACGCAGCCCGGGATGCGGCTGACGTCGACGTAGAAGGGCCTGGCGTTGGTCAGCGAGCCGCGGACGATCTCGGCCATCCCGTCCTTGCCGCCCATGGTGGTGCCCATGACCAGGCCGGTGCGGTCGTCGGTGTGCGGCACGGGTCCGCCGTCGGGGTCGACCAGCAGGCGGTCCGTGGCGAGCAGGACCATGACGGCCAGGCGGTCGAGGGTGTAGGTGAACTTCCTCCCGAGCAGGTCCGGGTCGTCCAGTCCGGGGACCAGGCAGGCGTCGGTCCGGGGCAGCGAGCGCTGCGGGTCGGCCGGCTCGGCCGGCACGGCCGCCCGGCCCGAGCGCACTCCGTCCACGAAGTCCTGCCGGGTGAGGCCGTGCGCCGAGACCGCCGACCACCGGGTGATGACGGGTGTGTCCGTGTCGGCGGACCACGGCGGCGGTGCCGGGGCCGTGAGGGCCGGGGAGGCGGGCATCAGTCGGACTCCTTGTGGTCGCCGAGGATCAGGACGGCGTTGTTGCCGCCGAACGCGCTGGAGTTGTTCTGGACGACCCGCACGTCCGCCTCGACCGCGTGGTTGGGCACGCAGTCCACGGGGCACTTCGGGTCGGTCTCCCCGTGGTTGATGGTCGGCGGGATGAACCCGTCGCGGATGGACAGCACACAGGCGGCGGCGGCCAGGGCGCTGGCCGCGCCCATGGAGTGACCGAGCATGGACTTCAGGCCCACGGTGCGCGGCGGACGGTCGCCGTAGACGTCGGTGATGGCCCCCGCCTCGGCCGCGTCGTTGGCCTTGGTGCCGGTGGCGTGCGCCGAGATGTAGTCCACCTCGTCCTTCTTGACGCCCGCGTCGGCCAGGGCGAGTTCGATGGCGCGGGCGACGCCCTCACGGCTCGGCGCGGTGGGGTGCTGGGCGTCGCAGCTGAGGCCGTAGCCGAGCACCTCGGCGTAGATGCGCGCGCCACGGGCCTGCGCCGACTCCAGCGACTCCAGCACCAGGACGCCGCCGCCCTCACCGGTGAGGATGCCCTGACGGTTGACGTCGAAGGGCCGCACGACGTCGGGGGTGATCGCCCCGAGCCGGGTGAAGGTGGCGAATGTCTTGCGGCACACGGCGTCGGCGCCGCCGCACAGGGCGATCTCGGCCTCGCCGGAGCGGATGACGTCCAGGCCGTAGCCGATGGAGTAGTTGCCGGCCGCGCAGGCGGTGGTCAGGGTCACCGCCTCCACGTCGCGCAGCCGAAGTTCGCGCGCGATCGCGGTGGACAGCCGGCCCGAGCCCAGGCGCCTGGCGAGCACCGGGTCCATGGCGGTCGGGGCTCCCCCGCGCAGCTCCTGCTCCACCAGCACGCCGAGGTCGTGGGACTCGCCGTCGGTGGTGCCGATGCTGATCAGGACGTGGCGCGCGGCGAGTTCCTGCTCCGTCAGCCCTGCGTCCTCGACGGCCTGGCGGGCGGCGGCGACCGCGAAGTGCCCGGCGCGGCCGGTGTACTCCAGCGGGAGGTTGCGGATCCAGCGGGACGGTTCGAAGTCCGGGACCTCGGCGGCGTTGGTCCGCAGGAAGCCGGTGGTGTCGATGCGGGTGAGGGGGCGGGCTCCGGAGCGGCCCGACTTCAGCGCCGCCGCGAACTCGTCGGCGCCCGTACCGATGCTGCTGATGGCGCCGATGCCGGTGACGACGACAGTGCGGCGGCCCACGGCCTGCCGCTGCTGTGCAGTGGACATGGGACTCCTCCGAGGTGGGGTGCGCCGGGCCTGGCGGGGCGGTCCGCTACCAGCCGGCCGCGCGGGCCGTGATCTGGTACGCGGCGTCGACGCTGACCATGTCGGGCAGGTCGTCCATGGCGATCACGATGTTGAACTCCATCTCGATCGCGCTGAGGATGTCGATGAGCTTCAGCGAGTCCGCTCCGAGCTCGTCGACGAGGTGCGTGGAGTCCTTGAGGCCGGACACCTCGACGCCGATCTGCTTGGCGATGATTTCCTTGATCTGCACGAAGTGCTCGGGCACGACGGTGGACATGGTGCTCCTTGCTTGTCGGGTTCCGGTGCTTCGACTGGGACGCTAGCGAGCCTCGATGATGGGCAACTGACGTACTACTGACGTCCGCTCAGCGCTCCACCGCGCGCCGGAAACCGCGCAGCGCGGCGGGTACGACGGTCACCAGGACGACTCCGAGGGCGCAGGCCGCCACCACCCCGGGGTGGGTGGCCGGGAAGCCGCCGTGGGCCGCCTGCGGCGGCTGGTTGCCCCACAGGGTGCGGCAGACCGAGATGACCGAGCTGACGGGGTTCCAGTCGGCTGCGGGCCGCAGCCAGTTCGGCAGTCCGCTGACCGCGACGTAGGCGTTGGACAGGAAGGACAGCACCACGAGGATCAGCGCACCGGTGCCGTCGATGGCCTCGACGTTGCGCATCGTGGTGCCGAGCAGGATGCCGACCCACAGCATCACGAACGCGAAGGCGAGCAGGACCGCGAACCCGGCCCCGATCCGCAGCGGCCCGCCGTGCGGACGCCAGCCGAGCAGCAGTCCGAGACCGCAGACGGCCGCGAGGGCGACCGCCGCGGTGACCATGTCGGAGAGCGCGCGGCCGACCAGGACGCTGCTGGCGGAGATCGGCAGCGAGCGGTAGCGGTCGACCAGCCCGTCGCGCAGGTCCACGGCCACGCCGAGGGCGGTGGGGCCGACCCCGGCGAGGGCCACCTGGGCGGCGATCCCGGCCATGATGTAGTCCTCGTAGGAGGAGCTGCCCGGGACGGTGATCGAGTCGCGGAAGAGGTAGCCGACGGCGATCAGCATGACCGCCGGGGTCATGGTGACCAGGAACAGCCTGCCGGGCGACCGTCGCAGATGGCGCAGATGCCGGCCGGCGAGGGCCCCGATGTCGGCGAGATAGGCCAGGGTGACCGTCATCGCTCGTCGGCTCCTTCCTGGGTCGGGGAGTCCGCCTTCGCGGCGGTCCCGGTGAGGGCGAAGAACACGTCGTCCAGCGAGGGCCTGCGGACCTGGAAGTCGGCGGCCGTGACGCCGCGGCGGCGCAGCTCGGAGGCGGCCAGCGCGACGTCGTCCAGGCCGTGTTCGAGCGGCACGGTGACCCGGACGGCGTCCTCGTCGACGGTCGGCACCCGACCGCCGAGCACGGCGAGCGCGGCGGCGGCCTGCGCCAGCTGGTCGGGCCGGGCGACGGTCACCTCCAGCCGGTCCGTGCCGACCTTGCGCTTGAGCTCGTCGGGGCTGCCCTCGGCGACCACCCGCCCGGCGTCGACCACGGCGACACGGTCGGCCAACTCGTCGGCCTCCTCCAGGTACTGGGTGGTCAGCAGGACGGTGACCCCGCCGCCCACCAGTTCCCGCACCACGTTCCACAGCACGTTCCGGCTGGTCGGGTCCAGACCGGTGGTGGGCTCGTCGAGGAAGAGCACCTCAGGGTCGCCGACGACGCAGGCGGCCAGGTCGAGGCGGCGGCGCATACCGCCGGAGTAGGTGCCGGCCGGCCTGTCCGCGGCGTCCAGCAGCCCGAACCGGTCGAGCAGTTCCTGGGCGCGCGCCTCGGCGCCGCGGCGGCCGAGCCGCAGCAGCCGGCCGAGCAGCACCAGGTTCTCGCGCCCCGTCAGCATCTGGTCCACCGCGGCGTACTGGCCGGACAGGCCGATCCTGCGGCGTACCTCGCGCGGTTCGCGGGCGACGTCGTGTCCGGCCACGACGGCACGGCCGCCGTCCGGCGCGAGCAGGGTGGCCAGGATCCTGACGGTGGTGGTCTTCCCTGCGCCGTTGGGGCCGAGCACGCCGAGCACCGTCCCGGTCGGCACCTCCAGGTCGATCCCGTGCAGGGCGGTGTGGGTGGCGTAGCGCTTGCGCAGCCCCTCGGCCAGGATCGCGGTTCCTGTGGACACGGCTCAGCCCCGCTTCCGCAGGCTCAGCGGCCGCATGTCGGTCCAGTGCTCCTCGATGTGGGCGACCGCGGACGGGCGGTCGGTCTCGGCGAGGGCGACGGCCCAGCCGTCCGGCAGTTCGGCGAAGGAGGGCCACAGCGAGTGCTGCCCCTCGTCGTTGACCAGCACCAGGAAGCGGCCGTCGGGGTCGTCGAAGGGGTTGCTCATGACTCGTCTTCCGTTTCGTTGGTGGTCGCCGGGGCGGTGCCCGCGGCGGCGTGCAGCGCGGCCAGTCGCCGCTCGACGATCCGGCCGATCCCGGCCGCGGGGCCGGGGCTCATCATCAGGGCGTGGACGCAGGGCACCAGGTGGACGTCGAGCCCGCCGGTCACGTACCGCTCCCAGCTCTTGGCCCGGACGTGCGGGTCCTGACCGTCGAGGGAGCCGGTGGCGACGAGCAGGGTCATCCGCCCGTCGAAGGTCTCCGGCGTGTGGCCGCGGAACAGGTCGACGTTGCCGCGCATGACGGTGAGCAGCCGTTCCAGGGCGGGCGCGTCGAACGACGCGAGCGGGCCCTCGGTGCGGGCGAGCAGCGCCGCGACGGAGGCGACGGTCGGACGGGGCGCCGCAGCCGGGTCGAGGCCCGCCTCGGTGAGGAAGTCGGCCAGGAACTCCGCGTCGGTGGGTCGCTCCCCTGGCGCCGAGTCCGGGTAGGCGTCGAGGTTGGCGAGGAGGGCGACCTCCTCCCCGGCGGCGCGCAGCCGGACCGCCATGGCCTGCGCCACGATGCCGCCGTAGGACCAGCCGAGCAGGTGGTAGGGACCGTCCGGCTGGACGGCGCGGACCCTGGCGACGTACTCCTCGGCAACCTCCCGCAGGCTGCCCGGCGGCTCCTGCTCGCGGGAGAGCCCGGGTGCCTGGAGCGCGTGCACGGGCTGCGACGGGTCCAGGTGGCGGGCGAGCTCGGCGAACGGCAGGCCGAAGCCCAGACCGCCGTGCACGCAGAACAGCGGCGGCCTGGATCCGCCGGACCGGATCGGCAGCAGGGGGGCGAGCAGGTCCGTACCGGCGCCGTCCGCGGCGGCGGGTCCCGCGGACTCGGCCAGTTCGGCCAGGGTGCGGTGGCGGAAGACGGCGGCCAGGTCCAGCCGCAGCCCGGCCCGCCCGACGGCGTTCACCAGGCGGATGGCCTTGAGGCTGTCGCCGCCCAGCGCGAAGAACCCGTCCTCGGGACCGACCCCGGTGCGCCCCAGCACCTCCGCCGCGGCCGCGCAGACCGCCCGCTCGGCGGGGGTCCTGGGCTCGCTCGGGGCCACGCGCTCCCGGGCCGGGGCCGGGAGCGCGGCGGTGTCCAGCTTCCCGTTCGGGGTCAACGGCAGTTCCGGCAGCACCACGAACGCGGCCGGCAGCATGTGCGCGGGCAACGCTCGGGTCAGATCCCGGCGCAGGTCCGCCGGTTCGGGGCCGGGTTCGCCGGGCACCGGCACCAGGTAGGCCACCAGCAGTCGGTCCCCCGCGCCGTCGTCCCGGGCCACGACGGCGGCCCGCGCGACCGAGCGGTGCGCCGCGAGCGCCCGCTCGACCTCGCCGGTCTCGATCCGGTAGCCGCGGATCTTCACCTGCTGGTCGCCGCGGCCCACGTAGTCCAGACGGCCGTCCGCGTCCCAGCGCACCAGGTCACCGGTGCGGTACATCCGGGCGCCGGGCCCGCCGAAGGGGTCGGCGACGAAGTGCCCGGCCGTCAGGCCGGGACGGCCCAGATAGCCGCGGGCCAACCCGGGCCCCGCCACGTACAGTTCGCCGACGGCTCCCTGCGGCACCGGTCGCAGGCCGGGGTCCAGCACGTACACGGCGGTGTCGCCGATCGGCAGCCCGATCGGGACCGACGGGACATCCGGCGGGACCTCGCGCACCTGGTGGACGGTGGCGATGACGGCGGTCTCGGTCGGCCCGTAGGCGTCGACCACCTCCGTGGCCGGGAGCGCCTCGCGCAGCCTGCGCACGTGCTCGGCCGAGACGGCCTCGCCGCCGGTGAGCAGCAGCCGCAGCGGCGCCAGGCAGGTGGGGTCCAGGTCGGCGATGACGTTGACCAGCCGGGGCGTGATCAGGGCGACGGTCACCTCGCCCTCCCGCAGCAGCGCGCCGAGCGCCTCGGGGTCGGCCGGGCCCGGCGGGTTGGCGACCAGTCGCGCGCCGTGCGCCAGCGCCGTCCACACCTCGAACACCGAGGCGTCGAAGGCCGGTGAGGCGGTCCACAGGAACGCGTCCTTCGGCCCGAACCCCAGGGCGGGCAGGCCGAGGACGAGCCGTGCCGTGGCCCGGTGGGAGACGGCGACGCCCTTGGGGGTGCCGGTCGAACCGGAGGTGTAGATGAGGTAGAGGAGGTCGTCCGGGTCGACCGTGACGCAGGACGGGGTCGGCGGGAGGGCGTCGATCCGCCGACGGGTCGACGGGTCGTCGAGGCACAGGAACGTGCACTGGCCCTCGGGGTCCGCGCCCGCGGCCGCCTCGGCCAGCGTCGCCTGGGTGAGCAGGATCCGGGCGCCGCTGTCGGCGACCATGTGGCGCAGCCGGGCGGCCGGGTAGGCGGGGTCGAGCGGCAGGTAGGCGGCGCCGAGCCGGGCCGCCGCCAGCATGGCGACGACCGCTTCCGCCCCGCGTTCCAGGCACAGCGCGACGATGTCGCCGCGACCGACGCCGAGGGCGGCGAGGTGACGGGCCGTCCGGTTGGCGGCGGCGTCGAGCTGCGCGTAGGTCAGCGCGCCGCCGAGTCGTGCACCGCCGGGTCGTGCACCGTCGGGGCCGGCCCCGGTGGCGAAACGCAGTGCGATCGCGTCCGGAGCGGCGGCGACCCGCGCGTCGACGAGGGCGGTGACCGTGCCGGCCGCGGCCCGCGGACCCTCGGGGCCCTGCCCCAGGGCGCGCAGCGTGCCCAGGGCCTCGGGGGTGAGCACCTCCAGCCGGGAGAGCGGGCGGGCGGGCTCCGTGACGGCCGAGTCCAGCAGCCGGACCAGGGCCTCGGCGAGGCGCCGCACGGTCCGCTCCTCGAACAGGTCGCGCGCGTACTCGATCGCCAGGTCGATCCGGTCGGCGGCGGGGTCGGCGGTCAGCTGGACGAACAGGTCCCACTTGGCGGTGGCGGCCTCGGTCGGCAGCGGCTCGATCGTCAGCTCCGCGCCGGTGTCGGGGACGGAATCGGCGTCCCGGCAGTCCAGGATCACCTGGAACAGCGGGTTGCGGGCCATCGACCGGTCGGGGCTCAGCACCTCCACCAGCTTCTCGAACGGCACGTCCTGGTTCTGGTAGGCGGCCAGGTCGAAGTCCCGCACCCGGGCCAGGAGTTCCGCGAAGGTCGGATCGCCCGAGGTGTCGGTGCGCAGCACCAGGGTGTTGACGAACATGCCGACCAGGCCGTGCAGCGCGGCGTCGCCGCGACCGGCCACCGGACTGCCGACGGGGATGTCCGTCCCGGCGCCGTAGCGGGTGAGCAGCGCGGCCAGGCCCGCCTGCGCCACCATGAACAGGCTGGCGCCGGACTCGCGGGCGAACGCGCGCAGCGCGCGGGTGAGCGGGGCGGGGACCTCGGTGCGCACCACCGCGCCGCGGTGCGTCGCCGACGCCCGGCGCGGATGGTCGGACGGCAGCTCGATCTCGGCGGGAAGCCGGTCCAGCGCTTTTCTCCAGTGGTCCAGTTGACGGGACAGCTCGCTCTTGGGGTCGTCCTCCGCGCCGAGCAGCCGCCGCTGCCACAGGGTGTAGTCGGCGTACTGGACGGGCAGCGGCAGGAACGCCGGGGCTCCTCGGGCCAGCCGGGCCCGGTAGGCCTCGGCGAGGTCGGCGGCGAGCGGACCCAGCGACCAGCCGTCCGCCGCAATGTGGTGCAGCACGAGCGAGAGCACGTGCTCCTTTGGCCCCAGCGCGAACAGTTTCGCGCGCAAGGGGAGTTGGCGGGCCAGGTCGAAGCCGCGGGCGGCCTCCCCGGCCAGCGCCGCCGAAAGCCCCGCCTCGGAGCCGGGCAGCACCGGCAACGGCACCTCGGCGGCCTCCGGCAACAGGACGCGCTGTTCGGCCCGTGCGCCCTCGGCGCCCACCGCGGGGAAGACGGTGCGCAGCGGCTCGTGACGGGCGACGAGGTCACCCAGGGCGGCGTGCAGCGCGTCGACGTCCAGGGCGCCGCGCATCCGCACCGCGAACGGGATGGCGTACAACCCGCCCGGCACACCCAGCTGTTCGAGGAACCACAGCCGCTCCTGGGCGTGGGACAGCGGGACCGGGTCCGGGCGCTGCCCCGCGACGAGCGGCGGACGGGCGACCGGCTCCCCGGCGTCACCGTCGGCGTGCTCCCGGTCGAGGCAGGCGGCGAGAGCGGCGGCGCTGGGCGCCTCGAACACGTCCCGCACCGACAACGGGCGGCCCAGCCGGGCCCGCACCAGGTTGGCGATCCGCGCGGCCAGCAGCGAGTGGCCGCCCAGGGCGAAGAAGTCGTCGTCCGCACCGACCTCGTCGAGGCCGAGCACCTCGGCGAGGATCGCGCACAGCTCCCGCTCCTCGGCGGTCTCGGGGGCCCGGCCGGTGGCGGTGTGCCCCGGAGCGGGCAGCGCCCGGACGTCGACCTTGCCGTTCGGGGTGAGCGGCAGCGCGGCGAGCTCGACGAAGGCGGCCGGCACCATGTGCTCGGGGAGCGCCACCGCGGCATGGGCGCGCAGCGTCTCCGCGTCCACGGCGCCCTCCCCGCGCGGCACGACGTAGCCGACCAGGCGCCGGTCGCCGGGCCGGTCCTCGCGGACCGTCACCGCGGCCTGGGCGACCAGGGGGTGGCTCCCCAGCACGGCCTCGATCTCGCCCGGTTCGATCCGGAAGCCGCGCAGCTTGACCTGCTGGTCGGCGCGGCCCAGGTAGTCCAGCGCGCCGTCGGCGAGCCTGCGCACCACGTCCCCGGTCCGGTACATCCGCTCGCCGGGCGCGCCGAACGGGCAGGCGACGAACCGGGCGGCCGTCAGGCTCGGACGCGCGTGGTAGCCGCGGGCGAGCCCGGGACCGGCCACGTACAGCTCGCCGGGCACACCCGTCGGCACCGGCCGCAGGGCCGGGTCGAGGACGAACAGCCGGAAGGCCGAGACCGGCGTGCCGATCGGCGGCTTCCCGGAGCCGCGCAGCGGCTCGCTGACGCTGGCGCAGACGGAGGTCTCGCTGGGCCCGTAGGCGTTGCGCAGCTCGGTACCGGCCGACCACCGCGCTGCGAGTGCGGGCGGCAGGGCCTCGCCCGCGGTCAGCAGCCGCAGGTCGGCCGGGAGCAGGGCGTCCTCCGGCAGGCCCGCGAGGACGGTGGGCGGCAGCACCGCGTGGTTGACCCCGTGCGCGGCGAACAGCCGGGCCAGGGCCTCGCCGGACATCCGGCTCTCCGCGGTGGCCAGCACCAGGGCGCCACCGGTGTAGAGCGAGGCGCACAGCTCCCACACCGTGGCGTCGAAGCTGAACGACGCGAACTGGAGGGCGCGGGCCCCCGGTCCGGCGCCGAGACGGGCGGCATGGTGGGCCGCGAGGTTGACGGCGCCCGCGTGCGGAACGACGACGCCCTTGGGGCGGCCGGTCGACCCTGAGGTGTAGACGACGTAGGCGGGGCTGCCCGGTGCGATGTCGGGCAGCGGGCCGCCCGGCGCGGGCCCGTCG
>NZ_BBPP01000030.1:32214-62419 GCF_000787835.1 Streptacidiphilus melanogenes | reverse complement strand
GGGCTGCCCGGTGCGATGTCGGGCAGCGGGCCGCCCGGCGCGGGCCCGTCGTCCGTCCCGTCGAGGTCGACCCGCCGGGCGGCGCAACCGTCGGGCAGCCGGGTGCCGGAGGTGGTGACGACGAGCGCCGGTGCTGCGTCGTCGAGCATGAAGGCGATCCGCTCCGGCGGATAGGCGAGGTCGACCGGCAGATAGGCCGCCCCGGTCTTGAGCACCGCGAGCAGCGCCGTGATCATCTCGGGGCCGCGCGGCAGGGCCAGGGCGACGAAGCTCTCCGGCCCCGCGCCCAGGGCGGCGAGCCGGTGCGCCAGCGCGTCCGACTCGGCGTCCAGCCGCCCGTAGCTCAGGGTCAGCGCGGCCGCCGGGTCGTCCGGCCGGTCCTCGTCGGGGACGATCAGCGCGGTGGCCTCGGGGTCGCGCGCGGCGTGGGCCCGGAACAGGCCGTGCAGGGTGGCGTCGCGGATCCCGTCCTCGCGCAGGTCCGGACCGCTGCTGACGCCCTCCTCCAGCGCGCCGGGCCCGGCGATCCGGGCCAGCAGGGTGTCCGGGTCGGCGGCGGTCCGCTCCAGGGCGCCGACCAGCAGGTCGAGTGCGCGGGCGGCGGTCCGGGCGCCGTCGCCGTCGAACGCGCCGGGCGCGTAGGCGAGGGAGAGGGTCAGCCCGTCGCCCGGCAGCACGGTCAGGCCCAGGGCGAAGTGTGTGGCGGTACGGACCCGGATGTCGTCCAGGGTGAGCTCACCGGCTCCGGGGACGGCCTCGGCCATCGGGTAGCTCTGGAAGGCGAGCCCGGTGTCGAACAGCTCTCCGCGCAGGCCGGCCGCCGCCTGGACCTCGGCGAGCGGCAGGTGCGTGTGCGGCAGCAGGTCCAGCTGCTGCCGGGCCAGGTCGTGGACCAGCTCGGAGACCGTCCGGTCGGGCCGCACGTCCGCCCGGACCGGCACGGTGTTGGCGAACAGCCCGATCATCGTCTCCACGCCGGGCAGCTCCGCCGGACGGCCCGAGACCACCGCGCCGAACACCACGTCCTGACGCCCGGTCAGGTAGGCGAGCGCCGCCGCCCAGCAGGCCTGCACCGCGGCGTTGAGGGTCACCCCGGCCGTGCCGCACCAGGAGACCAGCGCGCCGGTCGTCTCCGGGGCGAGGACCGCGTCCAGCGTCTCGGGCAGCGCTCCGCCGTCCGCCGCCGGGCGGGGCGCGACCCTCAGCGGGCCGTCGAGTCCGGCGAGGACCTCGGCCCAGGCCGCGCGGGCGGCCCCCCGGTCCCGGGCCGCCAGCCGGCGCAGGTAGCTGCGGTACGGCACCGGCTCGGGCAGCGGATCCGGCCCGAGGAGGCCCGCGAGACCGAGCAGCTCGCGTGCGGCCAGCGGCATCGACCAGCCGTCCAGCAGCAGGTGGTGCACCGACCACAGCAACCGGTGGCGGCGCGGGCCGAGGCGGATCACGGTGAACCGCATGAGCGGCGGCCGCGCCGGGTCGAAGCGCTCCCGCCGGTCCTCGTTCGCGACGTGGTCGGCCGCCTCCTCCCGCTGCGGCTCCGGCAGACCGGTCAGGTCCACCTCCCGCCAGGGGACCTCGACGTCCTCGCTCGTCAGGATCACCTGCACGGTCTCGCCGGTGCGGCGAGCCCGGAAGCAGGCGCGCAGATGGGGGTGGCGGTTCAGCAGGGCGACGGACGCGCTCCGCAGGAGGTCGGCCGGCATGACGCCGTCGACTCGCACCGACAACTGGAGGATGTACGGGTCGGGGCCGCTCCCCTCGGCGGCGAGGAAGTGCAGGCCCTCCTGGAGCGGGGAGAGCGGCAGGACCTCGGCGACCTTCGGTGCGCGCTTCACAGCATGTCCTCACTCACGTCGGATGCCAGATCGTCCAGTTCGCCGTCGGACAGGACCAGCAGCGGTTCGTCGTCCGGACCGCCGTCCGGCGCCCCGGCGCCAGGTGCGTCCGCCGCCCCGGACGGCACGGCGACCGCGGCGAGCGCCGCCGCCGTCCGGCCCGTGAACACGTCCCGGACCTGGAGCGCCAGCCCCGCGCGCTGCGCCCGGGCGACCACCTGGATGGCGCGGATGCTGTCGCCGCCGATCGCGAAGAAGTCGTCGTTCGCCGCGACCTGCGGGAGGCCGAGTACCTCCGCGAGGACCGCGCAGACGGTCTCCTCCCGCTCGGTCCTGGGCGGACGCGGCGCGGTCGCGGCGGACGGCTGCCAGGGTCCCGGCGCCGCCGGGACCGCGCGCGCGACCGGCGCGGGGATCGAGGCGCCGAGCCGGGCCAGGGTCGTTCCGGGCGCGGTGGCCGCCGTCCGCAGCAGCGCGGTGAACCGGTCGGCGATCCGGGCCGCCTCGTCGTGGTCGAGGAGGTCCGGCAGGTGGTCCAGCCGCAGCCGCAGGCGGTCGGCCTCGGGCAGCACCACCATGCTCAGCGGGTGGTGACGGGCGTCGCGCGCCTCGGCGCGGACCACGCGCACGGTGCCGGCGTCGGCCGTCTCCGGCCCGGCCCCCAGCGGGAAGTTCTCGAAGAGCAGCAGCGTGTCGAAGGCCTCTCCGGCCAGACCGGCGGCCCGGTGGATCTCGGCCAGACCCAGGTGCTCGTGCGGCAGCAGTTCGGCACGCTCGGCCTGCAGGGTGCGCAGCAGGCCGCCGAGCGTGGCGTCGGGGTGCAGCCGCACCCGTACCGGCACGGTGGTGAGGAACATGCCCACCATCGACTCCACCCGCGGCACCTCGGCCGACCGGCCCGCGGTGACCGCTCCGAACACCACGTCCGTCAGGCCGGTCAGTTCGCCGAGCAGCACCGCCCAGCAGCCCTGCACCACCGTGTTCAGGGTCAGCCCCGCGGCCCGGGAGGCCGCGGTGAGCGCGGCGGTCAACTCGGGCCCGAGATCGAGGTGCAGGGACTCCGGCAGGGACGGTGCGGACGGACCTGCCGGAGCGACCAGGGTGGGGCCGGGCAGGCCGGCCAGGGCTCGCCTCCAGGCGTCCCGGGCGACGCCGCGGTCACGTCCGGCAAGCCAGGCGTAGTAGTCCCGGTGCGAGGCGGGCGTGACCGCGCCGTCGGAGCCGCCATGAGAGCCGCCGTCGGAGCCGTCCGAACCGGCGAGCAGCTCCAGCAGATCGGCGACCAGGATCGGCATCGACCAGCCGTCGACCAGGAGGTGATGGCTCGTCCAGACGAACCGGTGCCGCTGCGGACCGGTGCGTATCAGGGTGAACCGCAGCAGCGGCGGCTCCGCCAGATCGAACCGGCGGGCGCGCTCCTCGTCCGCCAGCCGCGCGGCCACCGCCTCCCGCCGCGGCTCCGGCAGTTCTGTCAGGTCGACCAGCTGCCAGGGGAGTTCGGCATCGGAGGCGATCAGCTGCACGGGCTCGCCGGACTCCCGGAACCGGAAGCAGGCCCGCAGCGCCGGGTGACGGCGCAGCAGCGCCTGCCCGGCGGCCCGCAGCGCCTCCGGGTCCAGCTCGCCCTCCAGGTCGGCGACGATCTGCAGGGTGTAGACGTCCACCGCGTCGCCCGCGGACACGTGGTGGAACAACAGCCCCTGCTGCAGCGGGGTGAGCGGCAGCACGTCGGCGAGCATGGCCCCCGACGGTGCGGCCCCGGACCGGGCGGCCCCGGACAGCGAGGCCTCGAACGCCTCGATCTCCTCCTGGCCGAGCGCGACCAGCGGGAAGTCGGACGGGGTGGCTCCGCCGCTGCCGGGCGCCCCGGCGTGCCCGGCGAGGTCGCGCAGCACGCCGAACCACGTCCCGGCCAGCTCCGCGACCTCCTCCGCGGCGAGGATCCCGCTCGCGTACGTCCAGTTGGCGACCAGGTGCGGCCCGTCGGCGAGGTCCTCGGTCGCGGGGGTGAGTTCGAGGACGTGCTCCAGCGGCATCGCCGGATGCGTGCCCGTGCCGACCACTCCGGCGCCGGCCACGGGCGCCCACAGCGCCTGCGCGCGGACGTCGAAGCGGCCCATGTAGTTGAAGCCGAGTTCCGGGCGGCGGTACCGGGCGAGCAGCTGGGCGGCCTGCGGGTTGAGGTGCCGCAGCATGCCGTGGCCGATGCCGTGCTCGGGCACGGCCCGCAACTGCTCCTTGATCCGCTTGACCGCCGCACCGGGCCCCTCGGCGGCCTGCGGCCCCGGATCGAGCCGCACCGGATGGATGCTGGTGAACCAGCCGACGGTGCGGGACAGGTCGACGCCGTCGACGATCTCCTCGCGGCCGTGGCCCTCCAGTTCGACGAGGGTGCCGCCCTCGACGTCGCCACGGCGCCGCGCCCGCCGCCACTCGGCGACGGCGACCGCGAGCGCGGCCAGCAGCACGTCGTTGACCTCGGCCCGGTAGGCCGCAGGGACGGCGCCCAGCAGCGGCCCGGTGACCTCCGGCGGCAGCTCGACGCGCAGGGTGCCCGCGGTGGCGCGGACGTCCAGGGCCGGGTCCAGCCGGCGCGGGCCGAGCGGCTCGTCGCCTCCGCTCAGGATCCGCTCCCACAGGGCCAGTTCGGGTCCGCGCAGCGCGGTGCCGGCCTGCTCGGTCAACAGCTTCGACCAGGCGCGGTACGAGGTGCCCACCGGCTGCGGATCGGGCGTGCGGCCGAGCGCCAGAGCGGCGCAGGCCGCCTCCAGGTCGGACAGCAGGATCCGCCAGGACACCCCGTCGACCACCAGATGGTGCGCGACCAGGACCAGGACCTGCGTGCCTTCGGGCTCGGGGAACAGGACGGCGCGGATCATCCGCCCCGTCGCGGGGTCGAGCCGGGCCCGGGCCGCCGCGGCCTGCTGTTCGATGCGCAGCGCCAGCGGCGAGCGCCCCGCGGGCACCGCCAGGACCAGCCCGTCCTCCGCGGGCGCCGCGCCGCGCGGCATCACCTCGGCCTGCCACAGGCCGGGTGCCGGCTCGGTGACCCGCGTGCGCAGCGCGTCGTGATGGTCGATCAGGGCCTGCAGCGCCGACGAGAGGCGTCCGGCGTCGAGGTCGGCCGGAACGCGGACGGCGATGTGCTGGCTGAACTGGGCGGCCGTCCCGGTGGGCGAACCGGTGTCCTCCCGCAGGCGGGCGGCGATCGGGGTGAGTTCGAGCACGCCGACCGGGTCGACGGACCCGTCCCGCGGCCCGGCCGATCCGTCGGCCGCCCGGGCGGCCTGGGCCAGGGTGCGCGCGGTGCGTCCCGTGAACACGTCCCGGGTGCTGAGGACCAGGCCCTTTCGGCGGGCCGCACTGACCACCTCGATGGCACGGATGCTGTCACCCCCGAGGGCGAAGAAGTCGTCGTCCGCCCCGACCTCGGAAAGGCCGAGGACGGCGGCGAAGACCGCGCACAGCGTCTCCTCGCGGTCGGCGCGCGGCCCCGGCGCCAAAGCCGGCACCAGGGTCGGCGCCGTACGGACCGGGCCGGGCGTCCCGGCCGCCCCGGGCGCGGGCAGGGCCTTGCGGTCGACCTTGCCGTTCGCGGTGAGCGGCAGCGCGTCCAGGACCACCCAGACTCCCGGCACCATCCAGCCCGGCAGCACCGCGCCGACCCGCTCCCGCAGCAGGGCCGCGTCGACACCGCCCGCGGCGGCCACATAGCCGGCCAGTCCCGAGCCGTGCGCGACCACCACGGCGTCCAGGACGCCCGGCACCGATCGCACGGCCGCCTCGATCTCGCCCAGTTCCACGCGGCGGCCGCGCACCTTGACCTGGAAGTCCCGCCGCTCGACGAACTCCAGCTGCCCGTCGGGGCGCAGGACCACGCGGTCGCCGGTGCGGTACATCCGGGCGCCGCCGCCCGCGAACGGGTCGGCCGGGAAGACGGAAGCGGTCCGGGCGGGGTCGCCGACATAGCCGCGGCCCACGCCCACGCCGCCCACCCACAGTTCGCCGGGCACCCCGGCGGGCACCGGACGCAGCCCGTCGCCGAGCACGTAGAGGCGGGTGCCGCGCACCGGGCGCCCGATCGGCACCCGCCCGGCGACCGCGTCCGCGGGCGTCACGAAGGCGTGCGTCACGTCGTCGGAGCACTCGGTGGGCCCATAGGCGTTGACCATGCCGACGCCCGGGTAGCGGGCCTGCCAACGGGCGCACAGGTCGCCCGGCAGCGCCTCGCCGGTGACCATCAGCAGACGCAGGTCCGCGAGCGACGGCGCCGCGCCGCGGGCGTCCCACAGGTCGAGCGCCGCGCGCAGCAGGGACGGCACCACCTCGAGCACGGCGGCGCTCTCGGCGGCGGCGAGGGCGAACAGGGCGTCGGGGTCGAGGGCCGTCTCGGGCGCCGCGACCACGGTCCGGCCGCCGACCAGCAGCGGGGCCAGCAGCTGCCAGACGTGCACGTCGAAGGTGAGGGGGGCGTTGGCCACGACGGCCTCACCCGCGCCCAGTTCGCAGTCGTCGACCTTGGCGCGCAGGTGGTTCAGCATTCCGGCCCGGTGCACCATCGCGCCCTTGGGCCGCCCGGTGGAGCCCGAGGTGAACATCACGTAGGCGAGGTCCTGCTCCGTGGCGGCCCGCGCGGGGCCGTCCTGGTCCATCGGGCCGCGCCCGTACGGCGCCTGAGCGTCCGACGGCAGCTCCAGTGGCAGCGCCAGGACGGCACCGGCCTCGGCGCAGGCCGCCGCGCCCTCGGCGTCGAGTCCGTCCTGGACGAGCAGCACCCGGGCGCCCGCGTCGCGCAGCAGCGAGGCGTTGCGCGCCGAGGGCGCGGCGACCTCCAGCGGGAGCCAGGCCGCTCCCGCCGCCTGGACGCCCAGGATCGCGGCGACGTAGCCGGCGCCGGGCCGGGTGAGCACACCCACCACGGTGTCCGGGCCGCAGCCCGCGTCCCGGAGCCTCGCGCCGACGCCCTCGGCGCGGCGCGCCAGCTCGGCGTAGCCGAGGCGCAGGTCCCCGTCGACCACGGCGACCGCGTCCGGCGTCCGCGCGGCCGTCGCCCGGACCGACGCGAGCGTGTCGGCCGCGTCGGCCTCCGCGGCGTCGACCGCGGGGCCGGTGAGGAGGCCGACGGGCTCGTCCCGCAGGGCCACGTCCAGCCGGTCGACCACGGTGTCCGCGGGGCAGCTCGCGAAGGCGTCGAGAAAGGCCCGGAAGCGGGCGGCGTGCGCGGCGAGCTCGCCGGCGTCGTAGAGGTCGCGGTTGCCGTCCAGGTGCAGCTCCAGGGAGCCGTCGCCGAGGTTGAGCACGGTGAGGATCAGGTCGTTGACGATGCCCGTGGACAGGTTGACCACCTGTCCGCGGCACGGGCCGAACTCCAGCACCGGGTCCTGGTCGAGAACGTTGACGAACGGGCCGAACGGACGCCGGTCGTCGGTGCGCAGGCCGAGGTCGCGGCGGATCTGCTCGCCCCGGTAGCGCTGGTGCCGCAGCGCGTTCGCCACCTCCACCCAGGCCGCCCGCAGCACCTGGTCGCGGGTGGCTCCTCTGCGGACGGGGACGGGCAGCGGGAGGTAGTTGGCGACCATCCCCGGCACGCCCCGGGCGACGGCGCCCACCCGGGCGGTGACGGGCAGCGTGAGCAGCGGCTCGTCCTGCCCGGTCATCCGCTGGACGTAGGCGGCCATCGCGGCGGCCGCCAGGACCGCCGGGGTGGCCCCCGCCGCCTGCGCGGCGGTGCGCAGCCGCCCCGCGGCGGTGGGCGCGAGCACCTCGGTGCTGCGCAACGCCGTTCGGCCGGGCGAGGGTTCCCTGGTGGAGAGCGAGGACGGCTCGACCGCGCCGGCGGTGAGCCGGGCGGTCCAGTAGGCGCGGTCCTTGGCGACGCGCGGCGAGTCGAGGTAGGCGCGCTCCGCGTCCAGCAGCAGCCGGAACGACGGCGGCGCCGACGCGGCGAGCTCCGCCGCGTCCCCGCCTGCCGCGAGATGTGTGTAGATCGCGGCGAGCCGGGGGTGGATCAGGTCGCGGCTGTACCCGTCGCACAGGATGTGGTGCATGCCCACGTAGAGCCGGTGGTGCTCGGAGCCGAGCCGCAGCAGCGCGTGGCGGGTGAGCGGCGGCTCGACGGCCTTCATCGGCACGTCAAGGTCGCGGAGCATCCACGCCTCGGCGGCGGACTCCGGGTCCACCTCGTGGGAGAGATCGACCAGCGGCAGCGGCCCGTCCTCCGCGGGGGCGACGAACTGCCCGGGCACGCCGTCGCGTTCGGTGAAGCGAACGCGCAGGCCCTCGGCTTCGACGGAGAGTCGGCCGAGGGCACGCCGCAGCAGGTCGGAGTCGAGGGGGCCACGCAGGTCGATGTAGTCGCCCATGGCGTAGCCGAGCGGTCCGGTCGCGAACTGCTCGTCGTACCAGACCTCCGCCTGTGCGGCGGTGAGCGGCAGGGGGGTGTCCGGGGATGCGGTCATCGCGCGGCTCGCCTTTCGTCGGGCTCCCCGCCGTCGGCCAGCGTGCTGTCGCCGAAGGTGTCGCGGACCCAGCTGTCGTCGTAGAGCGTGTCCAGGTAGCGCTCGCCCAGGTCGGGGGCGATGGTGACGGCCGTGGCGCGGCCGTCGGGGCGGTGCTCCGAAAGCCAGGCGAGTGCCCCGCTGACCGCGGTGCCGGTGGATCCGCCCAGGTGGTAGCCGTGGGCGGCCAGCCTGCGGCAGGTCCGGACGGTGTCCGCCTCCGCGACGTGCACGACGTGGTCGACGAGCGACTCGTCGAGGAGCCCCGGGCGGACGCTGGTGCCGAGCCCGGGGATGTGGCGCGGACCGGCCGCCCCGCCGAAGGTCACGGACCCGAACGAGTCGACGGCCACCACGCGCACGTCCGGGCGGTGCTCACGGAAGTAGCGGGCGCAGCCCATCAGGGTGCCGGTGGTGCCGGCCCCGATCACCAGGACGTCGAGGTGTGGGAAGCGGTCGGCGATCGCGGGTCCGGTGGTGCGGTAGTGGGCCATCCAGTTGCCCTGGGCCTCGTACTGGTTGAGCCAGACCACCTTCTCGTCGGCGGCGCACAGCTCGCGCACGTACCGGAGGCGCGCGCCGAGGTAGCCCTCGGTGGGGTGCGGCTCGGTGACCACCCGCACGTCGGCGCCGAAGGCCTGCATGGTCCTGCGGGTGGCCACGTTGCAGCGGGGGTCCGTCACGCACACGAAGCCGAAGCCGCGGTTGGCGGCGAGCATGCTCAGCGCGACGCCCATGTTCCCCGAGGAGGACTCCACCAGCGTCGATCCGGGGCCGAGCACCCCGGCCGCCTCCGCCTGGGCGACGATCTCGCGGGCCGCCTTGAGCTTGATCGATCCGGCGAAGTTGAACCCCTCGACCTTGAGGTAGAGGCGCCGGCCGAAGATCGGATGCAGATCGACGAACAGATCCTGGACATCGAATTCGTGCGGCGCGGTTATGACAGGCATGGAAGGCTCCCGGCCGTCGGCGGTACATGGTGGCGTCGACGCATCCGAGGTTCTCCGTCGGCTCTGACCGGGTACTGACGGCCTGCTGACAGCGTCTCAGCACCCCTGTCTGAGCAGGCTCCTTGACCCCGGATCCGATCCCGGCACCGGACCGCGGCGCGCATCGCCCGACCATTCGAAAAGTGACGTTCCACTTCTTCGCTGGATTACCGTTGAGTAATCAACGAAAGGGCCGCAGGGATGACGGAAGGGACAACGGAAACCCACAATCCGGTTCTTCGCCGCCAGGAAGTTGACATGCAAACGTATTTGCGATGTAGCGTTCGACTGCCGCGCCATGCATTGAGTCAGGTCCAGTGATCGGGCGCAGCTTTCCGCACAGGGGGGATAACGTCTGTGTACGTCGCAATTCTAGGACCGCTCCGGGTCGGCGCCGGCAACACCAGCGCCATCCTGGGCGCCAAGAAGATCCGCGCCACACTCGCGATGCTGGCCCTGCGCGCAGGCCAGGTGGTCAGCTTCGACGAGCTCATCGACGAGCTCTGGGGCGAGACGCCGCTGAAGAACGCGCGGAACGCCCTCCAGGCCAACGTCACCCGGATGCGAAGATCGCTCGGCCAACTCGGCCTGGACTCCGGCGAGCAGGGCGTGGTCCGTACGGTCGGCAACGGCTATCTGCTGAGCATGCCCGCCACCAGTCTGGATGCCAACCGGTTCCTGCAGCAGGTCAGGGAAGGCCACGACCTGGTCGGGTGCCAGCCCGAGAAGGCCGCCGAACGACTGCGCGGCTCCCTCGCCATGTGGCACGGTCCGGCCCTGGTGGACGTCGGCGACGGTCCTCGCTGCCGGGCCGCCGCACTCCGTCTCGACGAACAGCGCCGTCTCGCTCATGAGGACCTGATCTCCGCTCAGCTCGCCAGTGGTGAGGCCGGGGCCGTGGTGCCGGAGCTGCGGCAGTTACACGCCGAGCATCCCGAACGGGAGCGTTTCAGTGAGCAGTTGATGCTCGCGCTGTACCGCACGGGCCGCCAGTCCGAGGCCATCGACATCTTCCATCGCACCCGCAGACGTCTCGACGAGGAGCTGGGCCTCCTGCCCGGCCGCGAACTCAACCGGCTCTACCAGGCGATCCTCACCCAGGACGCCTCGCTCTCGCTCTGACCTCTTCGCTGTGACCTGCACCGAGTCGTGATCCGCCGTGGGGCGGGTGCCGGCCGCCCCACCGCGGCCGGCACCCGCCCCAGCTCGTCTCAGCCGACGTCCTCGGCCACCAGCAGGCCGGCCGCGCCGACGGGCTCGCCCCGCTCCGCCGCCGTCTCCGTCTCCGCCTCCGTCTCCGGCGCGTCCCCCGGCTGCGCCGCGGGCCGGGACGGCCACCAGGTCCGCTCCCCCAGCAGCGCGATCACCGAGGGCAGCACCACGATCCGGATCAGCGTCGCGTCCAGCAGCACCGCGCAGGCCATGCCCACACCCAGCTGCTTCATCTCGACGAAGCTCAGCGAGGCGAAGAGCGCGAACACCGAGATCATGACCACCGCGGCGCCGGTGACCACGCCCGCCGAGCGCGTGATGCCCCGCTCGACCGCCTCCCGCACGGGCAGCCCCGCGCGGGTCGCCTCGCGGATCCGGCCCACGACGAACACGTGGTAGTCCATCGACAGGCCGAGCAGGATGACGAACAGGACCAGCGGCAGCCAGGCCACCACACGTCCGGTGGACTGGAAGTCCAGCAGGGTGTCCGCCCAGGTGTGCTGGAAGACCAGGGCCAGCACGCCGAACGAGGCGCCCGCGGACAGCATGTTGAGCACGACCGTGACCAGGGCCAGCACGACCGACCGGAAGGCCAGCGCCGTGACCAGGAACGTGAGGGCCAGGGCGAAGCCCAGCACCCACGGCATCCGGTCCACCACGGCAGCCCGGTAGTCCACGTCGTAGGCGACGTCGCTGCCGCCGACGGCCCACTTCACCCCCGGCACCTTCCCCACCGTGGCGGGCACGAGGTCGTCACGCAGCCGCGCGAGGGACTGCCGCGCCTGGGGGGAGCTGCTGCTGAAGCGGGTGCCGATCTCGACGACGCCGTACCGGCCCCCGTGGGAGGTCCTGATCTCGGGCGTCGGCGTGGAGGTGAACAGGGGGTCCTGCCCGGCCTCCCGGACCAGCGCGGCCAGCGCGTCGTGCACCTGCGCGGCGCTCCCCGCCGGGGCCTCGACCGCCACCAGATGGGTGTCGGACTGGATGGGGAAGAACTGCGTCAGCCGCGCCTCGGCCTGCATCGCCGGCATGCTCTTGGGCAGGTCGTCCACGCCCGTGGCCTTCAGCTGCAGGTGCAGCGCGGGCGCCGCCAGGGCCAGCAGGGCGACCGTCGACAGCAGCAGGCTGACCACCGGGCGCCGCAGCGCCGGACGCAGCAGCGCCGACCAGACCCGGGCGCGGTCGCCGCGGCCCTGGATCCGCCACACCAGCGGCACCCGCGGCCGCTCCAGCGCCTTGCCGAAGATCACCAGCAGCGCCGGCAGCAGGGTCAGCGAGGCGGCCATGGCGATGGCCACGACGAGGATGCTTCCGGTCGCCATCGCGGTGAAGGCCAGGTTTCCGGCGAGGTACAGCGCCCCCATGGAGAGGATCACGACGGTCCCGGACACGACGACCGAGTGGCCCGATGTGGCTGCGGCCACGTCCACCGCGTCGATCTTCTCCTTGCCGCGTGCCCGCTCCTCGCGGAAGCGCTTGAGGTAGAAGAGCGAGTAGTCCACGCCCACGGCCATGCCCATCAGCACCACCAGCTCGCCCACCGGCCCCGGGTCGGGCACCAGTTGGGAGGTGAGCCCCCACAGGCCCAGGCCGGCCAGCACCGAGGAGAGGCCGAGCAGCACCGGGACCCCGGCCGCGATGATGGCGCCGCAGACGAACATCATCACCAGCAGGGTGATCGGCAGGCTGAGCCCCGTCGCCTGGCCGACCTGCTGGTTCAGCATCGTGTTGAGCGCGGCCTTGACCGTGTCGGGACCGACCAGCTCGACCCGGACCCCCGGGTTGCCGCGCTGGGCCGACTGCACCGCGTCGACCAGCGGCTGCACCCGGTCCGCGGCGGTGTCCGGATCACCGCTCATGGTCACCGGCACCAGCAGCGCCTGACCGTTCGTCGACAGCACCTGCTGCCCCGTCGACTGCACCGCGGACAGGCCCTTGAGCCGGCCCGCCGCGTCCGTGGCCGCACGGGCGGCGGACTGCTGGTCGAGGGAGCCGCCGTGCGGGGCGGTCACCAGGACCACCTCCACCGGCTGCTCCGTCAGGCCGCCGCTCTTGGCGATCTCCGTCGCCAACGCCGACTGCCCGATGGACAGATCCGCGTTCGTGGCCTGCTTCGTCCCCGTGTGACCACCGACCGCCAGCGCACCCACCACGAACGCGACCCAGACCACCAGGGCCCACCACGGGTGGGTGGCGCTCCAATGCGCCGTCCTGGTCACCGCATTCCGGTTCTTCACGAACTTGTCCTTTCCTCCACGCGAATTCCCGCGGACAAACCAGCACTGCGCAGCGGAGAAGCAGAGAGCGGCCCGGCATTCCGGGCGTCTGCCGGTCAGCATCGCTGTGCCCACCGTCGAAACCACGCTATCGACGGCCCGTCACACACTCACGGGGACAAGTTCCCGAAGAGGAGTGGACTTTTCTCCCCTTTCCCCGCCGACCGTCGGCTGCCAGGATCGAAGAGCGGTCCGGAACGGATTCGATCCGGAGAGGGCCACGGCGCCGGCATACCCCCGAGCCGGCGCCAGGTCCGCGAGGCACCAGGGGCCGGCCAGGGCGCCGTCGGCGCCGTGCACCGTGAAGAGGCCCGCGTCGCCCTGCACGGGCAGCGACAGCCCTTGGCACAGGCGTGCGCCCGTCGCCTTGACGCAGGCCTCCTTCCTGGTCCACAGCCGGGCGAAGAGCGCCGACCGACCGCCGGCGCCCGGTCGGGGCGGCGCCGCGGCCACCGCCTCCCGCTCCGCCGGAGGGAAGAACCGTCCGGCGATCCGGGTGGCGGCGGAGGCGCTGCGCCACCGCTCCACGTCCACCCCGACCGGTCTCGGCGCCAGTGCGACCAGCGCGATCCCGTCCGAGTGGGAGAAGCTGAGGAACAGGCCGCTCCCGTGCGCGATCTCGGGCTTGCCGAACTGACCCCGGACGAACCGGACCTGCTCCGGGGCGCGGCCCAGTCTGGCGCCCACGATCGAGCGGAGCGCCGCGTGCGCGGTGACGAAGCGGTTCCGGCAGACGACGTCGCGCAGGCAGGCGGCGCGGGCCCGCTCCTCCTCGTCCAGCAACGCGTCGAGCCCCCGGGGAGGCACCCCCAGGGGTGAGCCCAGCGGGACGGTCCAGACCTCGACCTCGTCCGGGGGCTGCGGTCTCGGCTCTGGTCTCAGCACTGCGCGGCCCTCCCCACCCGGCCGGTGTGCAGGCCCTGGAACAGGTTGAGCCGCTGGACGAAGCCGGTGCCCTCCATGAACTCCACGCCCCGCGCGTCCCGCGCGTACTTGTCCAGCAACGGATGCTCGACCCGGGCGGCGGGCCCGAAGCACCCGAGCGCCACCAGCGTCGCGTCCTCGGCGAGTTCGCAGGCCCGCGCCTTGGCGGCGGAGGCCAGGTAGCCGTCGGAGGGCCGCGCGTCCACCGCCGCGGCGGCGCGCCGGGTGAGCAGCCGGGCCGCTTCGATCCGGCGGCCGATCTCCTCGAACGCCGCCCGCTCGGCACCCCGCAGCTCGCGACGGCGCTCGGCGACGTAGTCGTGCGCGGCGCCCGCGATCCCGAGGGCGATGGCGGCGACGCTCGGCCGCAGCCGGTTGAAGACCTGGACGATCCCCCACATCCCGCGGCGGGTGGGCGGAAGATGGGCGCCCAGCACCCGTCCCGCCGGAACCCGGACCCCGTCCAGGGAGACCGCGCCGACCCGCGCGCCGCGCAGGCCGAGGGTCGGCAGCGGCTCCGCCGTCCAACCGGGGTCGGCGGTGTCGACGAGCACGGCCGTGACGCCGAGCCGGTCGGCGCCGGCGCGCCGGGCGAACACGGCGGCCACCGAGGCCCGCGAGGCGTTGCCGACGTAGCGCTTGACCCCGTCGAGCCGGAACGACCCGTCCTGCTGAGGGCTGAGCGCCGTGGTCATCTCGCCGATGGCCGAGCCGCGTTCGGGCTCGGTCAGGGCGAAGCAGGTCCAGGCGGGCCGAGCGGCGAGCCGGCTGCGGAACCAGTCCTGCTGCTCCGGGCTGCCCAGCACGTCCACCAGCACCCCGGCCATCGAAGGACCGGGCGAGGCCAGCATCAGCCCGGCGTCGCCGCGCGCCAACTCCTCGACGACCACCACCCGTTCGAGGGTGTCCCCGGAGTCGGCCGAGCGCAGCCGGTTCGCCAGGTAGCCGACGGCGGGCAGGTCGAACAGGTCACGGACGGCCTCCGGATCACGGTCCACCTCCAGGGCGGCCGCCCGCAGGTCGCCGGCCCAGCCACGGGCGCGGCGGCGCAGCTCCTCCAGGTGTGCGGGCAGCTCGGTCATGCTTCCTCCGGTGAGACGACAACACGGCGTTCGCGGTAGACGTCGGCGAGCAGTTCGGAAAGGTGCGCCTCCCAGCCGGGGCCGGGCAGGGTGAAGCCCTGCGCGCCGAGCAGCCGCAGCAGCGCCCGGTCGGCCCGGGTGATCCGGTCGTGGACCCGTCCCAGCCGGCCTGCCTCGTCCCAGGCTGCCTCGTGCCGGCCCGTCCCGTGCCGTTCCGTCCCGGCCTCGCCGAGCACGCACTCGGCCTCCAGATGCTCCGTCAGCACGTCCGCCAGGGCTCCCTTGACGAGCTGCTTCATGAGCAGCGGCGCGCCTTCGGTGTGCCGCTCGCCCAGGCGCACCAGCACCAGGTCGCGCAGCCCCTCGGAGGCCCCGAGGCGCACCCACGCCAGGCCGAGGCGCCAGTGGGCGGAAGCCCGGCCGACCCCGGCCTGGGCGTCCGGGTCCGGCGCGGACAGGGCCAGCCCCGGCGCCGTGGCTCCGCCGCCGCCCGGGAGCGGCGCAGCGTCGACGGGCACGAGGGCGTGACCGCTCGCGCCCCTCGGCGGGGCGTCCGGCGACAGGACCGCGTTGAGCCGGTGCAGGGCCGGGACGACGCCGTCGCGACGGGCTGTGGCGCGGCACTCCTGCCCGCACCGGGCGGCGGCCTCAACGGTTGCCGTCATCGGATCCCTCCTGCGGGTCGGGCAGATCGAGCGTGCAGTGGGCGAGGCGGTCGAGTCCCCGGTCGAGATCGGCCAGCACGACCCGTCCCGCCGGTGCGTCCCGCAGCGCCGACCACACCCCCGTGCAGGGCCGCCCCGGTACGGCGTCCCGACGAAGCGGACCGGACAGGGGCAGCTCGGGACCGTCCGCCAGCCCGAGGCCCGCGGCCAGCAGGCCGGCGTCGGCCAGGTCCGCGCGCAGCGCCGGCAACGCCTGCTCGGGGCGCCCCTGGCCCAGACCGGCGACCGGCGCTGCCCCGCCCTCCCAGCCGAGCAGCAGCGCCGCAGCGGCGTCCCGGTCGACCGCCAACTGCCCGGTCTCGGGCCGCGGAAAGGGCTGCGAGCTCTGGTCGACGACGACCAGCAGCAGCCGGTTCCAGCCGGACCGCCGGGCGTACTCGACCGCCACCCGGAGGGCGGTGAACGGGCTGAGCACCCCCTGGTCGGAGACCGCGAAGGTGAGCGGTTCGCCCGGCAGGAGACCGTGCAGCAGCGAGGCCGCGAGCCGGGTGTGCTCGAAGTCCGGTGTGGCGTACGCGAGGACGGCGATCTGCGGGGCGTCCGCCGCCGGGAGCGGCCCGAGGGCGTCGACGGCGCCCGCGACGAGGTCGGGCGTCGCCCACAACGGCGACGCGGCGAACCGGTCGCCGTCCACCCGCGTGCCGTGCGTCTCGGCCGTCCACCGGTGGATCGCCTCGACCTCGGGGCGCGGTGGGCGGCGCTCCGAGGGGCCGGTCGGCAGGTGCCAGGCCGCCCGCAGCAGACAGGGGACCGTGCCCGCGACCGCGGCGGCGGTCGCGGGCCGGACGGGCGGTGCGGCAGTGCGGAACATGCTAGGAGCCCGCCTCGCTCGCGACGTACGCCACCAGCGAGCCGACCGTCGCGAAGTCCCCCATGTCGAGGCCCTCGACGTCGAACTGCACGTCGAGTTCGTCCTCGATCACGATGAGCATCTCCAGGGCGCTGCTGGAGTCCAGGCCCAGGTCGTCGAAGAGCCGGACCTCCTCGGTGAGCTCCGAGGTGTCCCGGTTGAGCACCTGTGCCAGGGCCTCACGTACCGCGGCCAGGTAGACGGCCCGCTCCCCCGTGGTGGACACGGTCGTGATGTCGTCGGTCATCGGTTCCTCTCTCGGTTCGGACCCGCGGCGCCCGCGGGCAGGTGGAGACGCTGGCGCGCGAGCATCGACTCGACGTCGTCGCGTTCCCGGATCAGATGCGGCGCCCCGCCGACCATCAGCACCTCGGCCGGATAGCCGTGGCTGAGGAAGTGCACGGGCGACGCGGTGGGGCCGTACGCGCCGGACCGCAGGACGCCCAGCAGGTCGCCGGGGCGCAGCTCGGGCAGCGCCACCTTCTTGCCCACCAGGTCGTTGGGCGTGCACAGCGGTCCGGTGATGTTCCAGTGCTCGATCGAAGGCTCGTCGAGCCGTTGCAGCGCCACGATGGGGAAGTTGCGCTTGACGAAGGAGCCGATGCCGACGGCCGCCATGTGGTGGTTGGTGCCGCCGTCGGCGACCGCGAAGCGCTCGCCCATGGACGTCTTGGTGTAGCGGACGCGCACCACGTAGGTGCCGGAGACCGCGACGAGGTAGCGGCCCAGCTCCATGACCAGCCTGGTGCCGGGGTGCCGGTCGTGGAAGCCGGCGATCAGCGGGTTCACCAGTTCGGCCAGCGCGGCCGGGTCGGGGTCCTTCTCTCCGTCGAAGTAGGCGACGCCCAGGCCTCCCCCGATGTCCACCAGCTCCAGCGGGAAGTCGAGCTGCTCCGCCAGCCTTTCGGCCAGGTCCAGAATGCGGCCGGTGTTCTCCGCGACCGCGGCGGGCTCCAGGATGCGGGTGCCCAGGTAGACCTGCACCCCGTGCACCCGGACGGCCCGGCAGCGCGCGAGGGTGTCCCGGGCGGCGGCGAGCTGCTCCTCGTCGGTGCCGAACTGCCGCGGCTTGCCGCCCATGGTCAGCCCCGAGCCCTTGACGGTGAAGGCGGGGTTGACGCGCAGCACGACCGGCGCCAGGACGTCGCGCGCGGCGGCCAGTTCGTCGATCAGCTCCAGCTCGCCCAGGGACTCGCAGACGATCGCGGCGATGCCCTCGTCCAGACAGGCGGCGATCTCCGTGCGGCTCTTTCCCGGGCCCAGGAAGAGGATGTCGCGGGGCTCGACCCCGGCGCGGCGCGCCGTGACCAGCTCGGTCAGCGAGGACACCTCGGCACGGGCGCCCGCGGCGTGGAGCAGGGCGCAGACGGAGATGTTCGGGTTGGCCTTGAGGGAGTAGAAGACCTCCAGGGCCGGATGCAGCAGCGAGCGGAGCTCCTGGAAGCGAGCGGTGATCTCGTCGCCGTCGTAGAGGTACAGCGGGGTGCCGAACTCCTCGGCCAGGGCGGTGACGCCCACGCCCTGCACAGTGAACTCCCGGCTCATTCCGCGCTCCCTTCGAGCTGTGTGTGGGCCGCCTCCAGTGCGGCCAGTCGCCCCGCGACCTCGGCGTCGAGGCGGGCGGTCGCGGCGTCGTCGGCGGCGACCACGACGCCGTAGAGGCGTCCCTCGAACGGTCCTTCGCCCCCGGTCGCGGCGGCGGCGTTCACCGTCGCGAAGTTGTTGACGAGCAGCCCGGTGCCGCCCCGCTCCGCCAGCAGCAGCCCGGACAGCGCGTCCCGGAGCTCGGCGAAGCGCAGCGGGCGGGCCGTCCGCACCGGGTAGTGGCGGGCCACCGCGACGGCGTCCGGCCCCATCAGCCCCTCGTTCAGGACGGCCTGGTACGTCGACATGTTGTGGCGCGCGTTGATCTCGACGACGGGATAGAGGCCGCCGTCCGGGTCGACCATGGCGTCGACGCCGACCACCCCGAACCAGCCGTCGCCGGCCAGCTTGCCGCCGAGAAGCGCCGCCGCCTCCCGTACCGCGCGGTCCTGCGCCGCGGTGAGCCTGGCCGGCATCCGGTGGCCCTTGTGCACCCCGCGCTCGGTCAACGCCTCCTTGACGAAGTCGAACCGCACCGAGCCGTCCCTCGCCACCGTGAACTGGTAGTTGAGGTCGGTGCTCTTGTCGACCCACTCCTCCACCACCAGCGCGAGCCGGTCGCTGCCGGCCCGCCCGGCCTGCCCGACCGCCATGCGCGCCAACCGCTCCAGCCGCCGCACGTTGTCGATCACGACGATGCCCTTGCCGGACACGCCGTAGGCGTCCTTGACCGCGACCCGGCTGCCGCCGGCCAGCGGTCCGCGCGCCCACTCGACCGCCTCCGCAAGCTGCGCCGTCGTCTCACAGGTACGGCCCGGCGCCTGACGCAGCGACAGCTCGTCTGCCAGCAGCCGGCTGTAGATCTTGCTGTTGACGTGCTTGCACAGGGCCGCCGCCGGGGCGGCGAGACGGAGCCCGGTGCGGGCCGCGAACTCCTCCTCGGCCAGGGAGACGCCGTGCGCGACGACCTGGACCCCGAGCGGGGCGAGGTCGCGGCGCAGCGCGTCCAGCAGTCCGGGGTCGTCCAGGGCGTCCTCGGTCACGGTGCGCAGCGGGTCCTGACGAGCCGGCACATGCACGGTGGGGGTCGGGATGCCGAGCTCCCGCAGCTGGTCGAGGTAGTCGGGGTCGGGGGCGGCCTTGAGCACGACGTGGTCGTCCGCGCCGCCGAGCAGCAGCGCGAACTCGTCCATCCGGTTCACGACCGCGCTCCCGGCGTGCGAGCCGACCCGCGGCAGCGCGGGCTCGCCCTCGGCCCAGCTGTTCTCGACCTCGAAGTTGCCGAGGAACAGCAGCGGTGTCACAGGGGAGCCGGTGACGGCCCGTCCCAGTCGGGCACGGAAGCCGCTTTCGGTCTCGTCCAAGGCTCGACCTCGCCTTTCGTACGTGAGTGGTGGGCCTGTCGGTGGTGGAGCGGTCAGTGCTGGAGGACCATGGCGGCGAAGGTGGCCCCCAGGCCGACGCTGGTCATCAGGTAGCGGTCGCCGGGGGTCAACCGCCGGTCCGCCACGGCCTGCTGGAGGTTGATGAACGGGTCGGCGCAGAAGCAGTGCCCGGTCCGGGGCACGAGATCGAGGTAGATCCGATCCAGCGGCAGACCGAGCTGTTTGCACACGGCGACCCACGACAGCCGGTTGACGTTGTGCGGCAGCACCAGCGCGACGTCGTCCGGACCGCATCCGGCCTCGTCCAGCGCGGCGTGGATCACCTCGCCCAGCGCCACCGGGTACACCGCCCGGAAGTCGGCGGCGACCGTCTCGTCGTCCATCAGGAAGGCGTCGTGGAAACGGCTGTGCGTGTCGGCCGCGTAGCCCAGCATGCGGTCACGGGTGCCGGCGGCGCTCACCAGCACTGCGGCGGCTCCCTCTCCCATCACGGTGACACCGGGGATCGACTGCGACTGCCTGGTGCCCACCTTCTCCCCGGCCAGCACCAGGGCGAGGGCGTCCGGATCGCCGTCCGCCGCCAGCAGCGTCCCGGCCATGTCGAGGGCGAGCAGGCCGGAGGCGCAGGCGTGCTGCGACACCACGACGCCGGTCGCGTGCCGCAGCCCCAGCTCGGACAGCAGCGTGGCGATCGACGTGCGGGGGTACGGCAGCGGGGACGGCATGGTGCGGGCCTGCAGCACGTAGCGGACGTCCTGCTCCCGTCCGGGCAGCTCCCCCAGCGCCGCCACGGCCTGGCGCAGCAGGTCCGCCTCACCGCTCCCCGGCTCCCGGCAGATCTCGGCCAGCCCGTAGAACCGCTCGTACTGGCGCAACTGGAGGTCGGTCAGACCGATGTCGTGTTGCAGCCGGTCGAGGGGGACCGTGTCGGGGCGGTGGCTGGCGACCGCCGATATCGCCGTCATGGGACCACCGTCTAACGACCTGCTGACGCCGCGCTGACTCCGCGCTGACCGTCGCCCCTCGGCCCTTGCCACCCTCTCGGGCCGCGCCCCAGGATGTGCGCCGTGAAGGCATTCGACGACGTCGAGCAGTTCGTCCGCGCCGAGGGACAGCTCCTGGGCCACAGCCACTGGATCACGGTCACCCAGGAGCAGGTCGACCGGTACGGCGCCCTCGTGGGCGACGAGCAGTGGATCCACACCGACCCCGCGCGCGCCGCGGACGGCCCCTACGGCGGGACCGTCGTGCACGGCTACCTGACCCTGAGCCTGCTGACCGCCATGACGCAGGGCATCTTCACCATCGGCGGGACGCAGCACCTCCTCAACGTCGGCCTGGACTCCGTGCGCTTCAGCCGGCCGATACCGGTCGGCCGCCGGATCCGGGCCTCGGCCACGCTGCGGCGCGCCCGGCGGCTGCCGACCGGTCTCCTGTTCGGGCTGCGGATGGAGGTCGAGGTGGAGGACGCGCCAGGCGTCGCGTGTGTGGCCGACACACTGTCAATGGCTGTCTGATCGACGAAGAGTGGATTTTCCTCCCCTGCCACCCCGCGCATCCGCTTCGATAATGGACGGGACAACGAAGCGTCACCACCCGTCGGCAGAGCGGGAGACCAGGGGGCTGAGGATGGACACAACACGAGGGGTCGCGACTGCGGCCAGGCCCTGGTCGACGCGACCGACCTGGGCCGAGGTCCACACCGCCCTGCGCCGTTCGCTGGTGCTGTTCGGGCTGTCCCTCCGGGCACTCGCGCTGGGCCTCTGGTTGAGCGTGGTCTACACCTTCCTGCCCACCGGGCTGAGCGTGCCGCTGCTGCCGGGCAGCCAGCGGGCCGTACGGCGGCTCGTCGACCGGCAGCGGAAGCTCGCCGCGCAGTGGTCCGGTGTCTCCGTGCCCGCGCGCTACCCCCCGCTGCCCGACAGCGGGCAAGGCCCGGAGCTGCACGCGCTGCTCGCCCGTCGGCACAACCAGGTGTGGCGGGACTGGCGGTTCGTGGTGATCGACCCGCTGGCCGGCGGCGTGATCGCCTTCGTGCCCACGGCACTGCTGCTCAGCAGCGTGTGGGGGCTGGTGACGGCGTTCTTCGGAGGTCAGCTGTCCCACGCCTGGGGCAACATCTGGTACATGTTCATCCCGGTCAGCGGCCCCTTCACCGCGGTGCTCGCCGGGTTGCTCGCCGTCGCCGTGGCGCTGGTAGCCCTGTGGGACGCGCCGCACACCGCGCCGCGTCACGCCCGCTACCTGCTCCGCGTCCTCGCACCCAGCGCGGACGAGGCGATGGCCGAGCGCATCGAGCACCTGACCACCACCCGGTCCGACGCCGTCGACACGCAGATGGCGGAGATCCGCCGGATCGAACGGGACCTGCACGACGGCGCCCAGGCCCGGCTGGTCGCGATGGGCATGACGCTCGGCGCGGCGGAGCGGCTGCTGAAGTCCGACCCCGACAAGGTGCCGGCCCTGCTCGCCGAGGCGCGGGCGTCCTCCTCCAAGGCCCTGGACGAGCTGCGCGACCTGGTCCGCGGCATCCACCCGCCGGTGCTCGCCGACCGTGGCCTGGGCGACGCGATCCGCTCGCTCGCACACCTCTGCCCGCTGTCCACCGAGGTCACCATCGACCTGCCGGGCCGCCCCGAACCGCCGGTCGAGTCGGCCGCCTACTTCGCCGTCTCCGAGATCCTCACCAACGCCGCCAAGCACTCGGGCGCCGCCCGCGCCTGGATCGACGTGCGCTACGTCGGCGGCATGCTGCGCATCGACGTCACCGACGACGGACGCGGTGGCGCGGACCCCAGCCGCGGCACCGGCCTGCAGGGGGTGGAGCGGCGACTGGCGACCTTCGACGGCGTGCTGGCCGTCAGCAGCCCGCCGGCGGGACCGACCCTGATCACCATGGAGCTGCCGTGCGCGTTGTCCTCGCCGAAGACCACTTCCTCCTGAGGGACGGGCTGGAACGGCTGCTCACCGCCTACGGACACGAGGTGGTCGAGTCGGTCGACAACGGGCCCATGCTGCTGCGGGCCCTGACCGAGCAGGAGCCGGACGTCGCGGTGGTGGACGTCCGGCTGCCGCCCGACTTCAGCGACGAGGGGCTGCGCGCGGCCGTGGAGGCCCGCACCCGGGTGCCGGGCCTCCCCGTGCTGCTGCTGTCGCAGTTCGTCGAACCGCTCTACGCCCACGAACTGCTGGCGACCGGCACCGAGGGCGTGGGCTACCTGCTGAAGAACCGCGTCTCCAACGGCGACCAGTTCACCGACGACCTGGAACGGGTGGCCGCGGGCGGCACGGCGATGGACCCGGAGGTGGTCCAGCAGCTGCTGGTCCGCAGGAGCCGCGACGAGCGGCTCGCCGGGCTCTCCGCCCGCGAACGGGAAGTCCTGGGGTGCCTGGCCCAGGGCCGCTCCAACGCCGGCATCGCCGCCGACCTGTTCGTCACGGAGAAGGCCGTCGCCAAGCACATCGGCAACATCTTCGCCAAGCTCGACCTGCCGCCCTCGGACAGCGACAACCGCCGTGTCCTCGCCGTCCTCGCCTACCTCGACCGCTGATCTGCACATCCGCGCGAGGCCGCCCTGCCGTTCCGGCGCGCGAGTGGCACGAAGGCCCCCGAACCGATCACGGTCCGGGGCCTTCGGCTGTTCAGCGCTGTGCCCCATGCAGGATTCGAACCTGCGACACCGGCTTTAGGAGAGCCGTGCTCTATCCCCTGAGCTAATGAGGCCTGCAACCCCTGACAGCGTAGCGGATCACCGGGGCGGGCGGACGCGGAGTGGACGCGCGGTGGGCGCAGCGTGGACGCGGGGTCAGTGGCGGGCGCCGAGGTCGGCGAGTTTGGCTTCGACGGTGGGGGCGAGGGGGTTGTCGCGGTCGCGGAGGGCGGTGAGGGCCTCGGTCCAGGCGGCGCGGGCGGCGTCCGGGCGGCCGGCCGTGGCGTGGAGGTCGCCGAGGCGGTCGAGGGTGGCGGCCTGGCCGTCGAGGTCACGGAGTTCCGCGCGGAGGGCGGCGGACTGGCGGAAGGCGAGGGCGGCCTCCTCGGTGCGGCCGAGGCGCAGGCGGGTCTGGCCGAGGCTGTCCAGCAGGCCCGCCTCGACGTAGGGGATCGGCTCCGGGGACGCCTGCAGGACGGCGAGGGCGGCGTCGTAGCACTCGGCCGCCTCCGCGTATCGCTCCAGGGCGTGGAAGGCGTAGCCGCGGTTGTTGAGGGTCGCCGCGAGCAGGCCCGGCTTCTCGGCCATGCGGCCGTCGGCCACGGCGAGGCCGTGCCAGTGGGCGGCCTCCTCGTAGCGTCCCCGGTGGTGCATGACCAGGCCGACGTGGGCCATCGTCGTGGTCTGGGCGTTGCGGTCGCCCGAGAGCTCCGCCTGTTCCAGGGCCTCGCGGGCGCGGCGCTCGGCCAGCACCAGATCGCCCATGCCGATGTAGGAGATGCTGATGCCGAGCAGCATCCAGGCCTGCCCGCGGCGGTCGCCGAGGCGGCGGGCGCTGGCCAGGCCGATCAGGTTGACCGAGCGGATGGACCGCCAGTTGCCGCTCTGCACCGCGAAGATGTGCATCGCGGAAGCCAGTCGCCAGGTGACCGGCGTCGGCTCGCCCTGGGCGCTCAGCAGCACCGCCTCGGTCAGGTTGGCGCGTTCGTCCTGGTACCAGGCGAGCGACGAGCCGCGGTCGGTGAAGCCGGGCAGCCCGCCCGGGCAGGGCCGGCTCTCCTGCGCGCACAGCAGCGTGTGCTCGCGGTGGAGCAGGTTGGACGCGTGGTCGGTGGCGTGCGCGTACCACGCGGCCAGGCGCTCCGCCGCCTGAGCGCACTCCGCCTCGAAGGACTCGCGCGCGCACTCCTGCGCGTAGACGCGGACCAGGTCGTGGAAGGTGTACCGCTCGGCGCTGCCGGACTCGCCGCGGCGCGCCTCGAGCAGGTGGGTGCGCGCGAGCGCCTCCAGCAGGCGGCGTGCCTCGGCGAGCGGCGCCTGCAGCATGGCCGCCGCCGACTCGGGCGTGAAGTCCGGGCCGCTCCAGGCGCTCATGACGGCGAAGGCGCGGGCTGCGGCCGGCTCCAGCGCGTCGTAGCCGACCGCGAAGCAGCCGCGGACGGCGCGGTCCTCGACGTGGAGCTCGTCCAGGCGGCGGTCCTGGCCGCGCAGCCGGGCCGCGAGGGTGGCGACCTTCCAGCCCGGCTGGCAGGCGAGGCGGCTGGCGGCGATCCGGATCGCCAGCGGCAGTCCCGCGCACAGCCGCAGCACCTCGGCGACGGCCTCCGGCTCCGCCTCGACGGACGCGGCGTCGACGATCCGGCCGAAGAGGCGCGCGGCCTCGTCCTCGGGCAGCACCCCGACGGGGAAGCGGCGCGCGCCGTCCAGCCCGGGCAGGGTGCTGCGGCTGGTGACCAGCACGGCGCAGCCGCCGGAGGCGGGCAGCAGCGGGCGGACCTGGGCGGCGTCGCGGGCATTGTCGAGCAGCAGCAGGATCCGGCGTCCGGCCAGCGTGGTCTGGTAGAGCGACTCGCGCTCCTCGACGTCCTCGGGGATGCGCCGCTGCGGAACGCCGAGGCCGCGCAGGAAGCGGGCCAGGACCTCGCCCGGTTCGGCCGGGGTGCCGCCGAAGCCGCGCAGGTCCGCCTGGAGCTGCCCGTCGGGGAACCGCTCCACGGCCTGGTGGGCGACGTGCAGCGCGAGGGAGGTCTTGCCGGCGCCTCCTGGCCCGGCGAGCACGGCGACCGTGGCCGCGCCGCCGCTCTCGTCCCGGTCGGCCAGTGCCTCGCGCAGCCGCGCGACCAGCACCTGGCGTCCGGTGAAGTCCCGCAGCCCGGGCCGGAGCTGACGCGGGACGACCGGCTCGGCGGGCGCGGCGGTGGTCGGAGCCGCGGCTGCCCTGGCTGGCGTGCCGGCGTTGCCCGCCCCGGACGCCGCGTCGAGCTGCCCGCCCGGCGGCGGAGCCGCCAGCGTCGGATCGGCGACGAGGATCCCCTGGTGGGTGCGCTGCAGCGCCGGGGCCGGGTCGACGCCGAGCTCCTCCGCCAGCCGGGACCGGACCTGGTGGTAGACCTCCAGAGCCTCGCCGCGGCGGCCGCTGCGGTACAGGGCCAGCAGGCGCAGCTCCGCGACGCGCTCGTCCAGCGGCTGCCCGGCGTGCAGCGCGGCCAGCTCCCCGACGACCTCCTGGTGACGGCCGAGGGCCAGCTCAGCCTCCAGGCACTGCTTGTGCACGGCCACACGGAGCGCGTCGAGCCGTTCGGCCTCCGCCCGGAGCACGGCGCCGGTGAGACCGGCGAGGGCGGGGCCGCGCCAGCAGGCGAGGGCGCGGCGCAGCGCCGCGACGGCGTCCCCGGGGGTGGCGCTGGCCTCGCGCCGGGCCTCCTCGAAGGCGAGGAGGTCGAGCTGTCGCGCCGTCAGCCGGAGCTGGTAGCCGCCCTGCCGGGTCACGACGAGGCCGGGGGCGCCCGCGTCGGCGAGGGCGCGACGCAGACCGGAGACGGCGTCCTGCACCTGGCGGACGGCGGTGGCCGGTCCGCCGTCGTCCCACATGACGTCGACCAGGCGGTCCATCGGGACGGTCCGGCCCGGCTCGAGCAGCAGCGCCGCGAGCACCTTGGCGACGCGGGGCCCGCCGAGCGCGACCTCGCGGCCGTCGACCTCCGCACTCAGCGGCCCGAGGACTCCCATCCCGACGTCCGCCTGTCGTGTGCCCACCGCTCCCCGCTGCTCCCCGCGCGTTCCCGGCCTGTTCTCGGCCGGGACATGACGTGTTGACCAGGACGAACCTAGGACGGATCTAGGACCGGTGTCCATATCGTCAGGACTGCCGGTCCGAGCCGGGTGGCACGGGGGGATCACCCAGCTCGGGCCGTCTGCCTTTTCGGCAGCCCCGCGTCCTCCGCGAACGAGACCACCCTCACACCCCCGGCTCCCGCCCCCCGCTTAAATATGCATCTGCGGTGCATGTTAGCTTGAGGTCGGTCGGCTCGGGACGTCATCGGGACGCCCGCCGACCGAGCACGACACCAGGCACCAGGAGTCACCCATGCTCTCCGCGAAGTCGACCCCCGTCGTCCGCGCCACCCTGCCCGCCGTGGGCGCGGCCATCGGCGAGATCACCGAGCTCTTCTACGCGAAGCTGTTCGAAGCCCACCCGGACCTGCTGCGGAACCTGTTCAACCGCGGCAACCAGGCCGCCGGCACCCAGCGCCAGGCGCTGGCCGGCTCGATCGCCGCCTTCGCGACCCACCTGCTGGAGCACCCCGACTCCCGGCCGGACGCCATGCTCCGCCGCATCGCCCACAAGCACGCCTCCCTGGGGGTCGCGCCCGCCCAGTACGAGGTCGTCCACCAGCACCTGTTCGCCGCCATCCTCGAGGTGCTCGGCGACGCGGTGACCCCGGAGGTCGCCGCCGCCTGGGACGAGGTCTACTGGCTGATGGCAGGCGCGCTGATCGCCGTCGAGGAGCGCCTCTACGCCGAACAGGGCTGCCTGCCCGGCGGCAGCTGGGGCGAGTGGGAGGTCGTCGACCGCACCGAGGAGACCGCCGACGTCGCCTCCTTCCTGCTCCGCCCGCTCGGCGACGGCGTTCGGCCGCTGCCGTTCCGCGCCGGACAGTACGTCTCGGTCCAGGTCGAACTGGCCGACGGCGCCCGCCAGATACGCCAGTACAGCCTGGTCGGCGCCACCGACTCCGCCGTGCGCCGGATCAGCGTCAAGCGCGAGCGCGCCGACGGGACCACCCCGGCGGGCGAGGTCTCCAGCCACCTGCACGACCACGTCGAGGTCGGCGACACGCTCCGCGTCTCCGCGCCCTTCGGCGACCTCGTGCTGGACGATCCGGAGCGGGCGGGCGACCTCGCGGACCGCCCGATGCTGCTCGCCTCCGCCGGCGTCGGCGTCACGCCGATGCTGTCGCTGCTGCACGAGCTGGAGATCCGCGGCCACCAGCAGCCCGTCCTGGTCGTGCACGGCGACCGCTCCCCCGCCGACCACGCGCTGCGCGAGGAGCAGACCGCCCTCGCGGGCAAGCTCGCGCAGGGCGAGACCCTCTTCTTCTACGAGCGCGACGCCGAGGCCGCCGACCGCACCGGCCGCACGGACCTGGACGGCGTCGAGGTCCCCACCGGGACCGTCGCCTACCTGTGCGGCCCGCTGCCCTTCATGCGCGCGGTGCGCGGCCAGCTGCTCGCCAAGGGCGTCGCCGCGAGCGACATCCACTACGAGGTCTTCGGCCCCGACCTGTGGTTGGGCAAGCAGTAACGCCCGCCCTCACTCCCCGTCGCCGGGCCGCCTGCTGATCGCCAGCAGCAGCGGCCCGGTCGGCGCTGCGACCACGTCCTCCAGCAGGACCTGGTCCAGCGAGGCGTAGAACGCCTCCTGCGCCTGCCGCAGCGCGCCGCGCAGTCGGCAGGCCGCGTTGAGCGGGCAGGACTCGTCGTCGCCGACGCAGTCGGCCAGATCGCCGGAGCCCTCGAAGGTGCGCACCACCGCGCCCACCGAGGCCGCCCGCCCGGCGACCGTCAGCTCCAGCCCGCCGCCGCGGCCGCGTCTGGCCTCCACCAGACCGAGGTGCTGCAGCCGGGCGACCACCTTCGCCATGTGGGTGTAGGCCGCCCCGAGCGCCTCCGCCACCTCCCGCGTGGTCGGCGCGGCGCCGGACCCCAGCGGTCCGTCCCCGGCCGAGCGCACCGCGAGCCGCATCAGCAGCCGCAGGGCGAGATCGGTGGACTTCATCAGGTGCATGCCCCGAGCCTACGATGCGCCGTCGCCCGACCCAAGAAAATCGGCATCCGGGATACTTCTTCGGAGTGGCTCCGGGTCGGCGGGCGTGTCCGTTCGCCCGCGCACCGCCCGAATGGTCGAGACTGCAAGACGAGGCAGACCGAGGAGGAGGCGGCGAGGATGAGCACGAGTGAGGCGGAGGTCACGGTCGCGGACGCGCCGCAGGCCCACCGGTTCGAGGCGCGGATCGAGGGCGAGCTGGTCGGCTTCGCCTCCTACGTACGGGACGACGACCGCGTCGTCTACCAGCACACCGTGGTCGGCCCCGCCTACGAGGGCCTCGGCATCGGCGGGCTGCTGGCGAGGACGGCCGTGGAGGACGGCATCCGCCGGGGCGTCACCGTCGAGGTGACCTGCCCGTTCATCAAGGACTGGCTGACACGACACCCGGAGTACCAGGACAGGGTGTCCGGCACTCCGGGTGCGTGAGGAGAGAACTACCGCAGATATCCGCAGATCGCGGTGGGTCAGCCGATGCGGCCGGCGAAGTCCGGGGTGTAGTTGGAGATGGTCTCCCACTTGACGCCCGAGCTCGGGTTGGCGGCCTCGACGAAGCGGCCGTTGCCTACGTAGATCGCGACGTGGTAGACGCCGCCGGCGCTCCCGTCGTTGGACCAGAACAGCAGGTCGCCGGGCTGGGCCTGGGAGACCGGGATGATCGTGGTGGTCGACGCCTGGTCGGCGGCGGTGCGCGGCAGGTTGACGCCGGCCTGGGCGTAGGCGGCCTGGACCAGGCCGGAGCAGTCCCAGGAGTTCGGGCCGGTGCCACCGTAGACGTAGGCGTCGCCCACGTGCGCCTCGGCGAACGCGATCGCCGACGCCGCGGCGGCGGAGGTGCCCTGCGGGATCGAGGTGGTCGCGGAGGCCGTGGTCGCCGTGGTCGTGGTCGCCGAGCTGCTGCTCGCGCCGGTCGACGCGGACGACTGCTTGGCGGAGGAGTCCGAGCTGGTGTGGCCCCACGAGGAGGCGTGGCCGCCCAGGACGAGCTTCTCGCCCGGGTAGATCCAGTCCGGACCCTTCGTCAGCTCGGCCTTGTTCAGCTGGTAGAGGCGCTGCCAGCCACCGGAGACGTGCTTCTTCTGCGCGATGGTGGACAGCCAGTCGCCCGGCTTCACCGTGTAGCTGCCGTGGGCGGACTCGGAGCCGTCCTCGTGGCGGGCGGAGGAGCTGCCGGAGGCCGCGGTGCCGCTCGACGGGGCCGACGCGGTGGAGGAGGCGGAGCTCGAGGAGCCGGCGGAGCTCGACGAACCGGAGGTGCCGAGGACCGGGGCGGGACCGCCCTGGGTCAGACCGGCCTGCGGGCCGCAGACGGGCCAGGCGCTCGGGCCCTGGCTGGCCAGGACCTTCTCGGCGACGGTGATCTGCTGGTCCTTGGTGGCCAGGTCGGCGCGGGCGGCGTACTGCTGGCCGCCGTAGGCGTCCCAGGTGGACTGGTCGAACTGCAGGCCACCGTAGTAGCCGTTGCCGGTGTTGATGGACCAGTTGCCGGTGGACTCGCACTGGGCGACGGCGTCCCAGGTGGAGACGCTGGCGGCGTGTGCGCCGGTCGCGGTGACCAGCGGGAGGGCTATGCCGGCGCCGGTCAGACCGGCGGTGGCGACGAGGCGCTTGGAGACGATGCGGGCGGAGCTGGGCGCGCGGTGGCGACCCGTGCTGCTGAACAGCATGAGGTGGTCCTCTCCCACGCCTGCGAGGTGAGCTGTCGGGTTCGGGCCGGAGTAGCCCGGCCGTGCTGAGGCACGGCTTCACCCCTAGCCGCGGTCTGCGTTCCGCGGCGACTTACCTGGGTCCCCCGCTCCTGCCGTGGCGTTCGTCCGGATGACGACTGACGTTCCCCGGCGGCAGGACTCGGCGTTCCGGAGATGTCAGTTCCGCTTAAGTGCGGCTGGGCGTGACCGTAGGCAGATCGGCCGGTAAACCTCAAGCCAGCACCCGGGCTTTGAGAGGTCCGTCACGCCGCGCCGAGAGGATTCATAGAGCCCCTTCGCCCAATTGCCCGATTTGCCCCAGTGGTTTGTCAGCCTTCCCTGGCCTATGTCCGGTTGATACACCTTCGGCCTGACGTAAAAGCGCGCCCGTCCCGGATGGGACG
>NZ_BBPP01000030.1:0-32194 GCF_000787835.1 Streptacidiphilus melanogenes | reverse complement strand
GTCCGGTTGATACACCTTCGGCCTGACGTAAAAGCGCGCCCGTCCCGGATGGGACGGGCGCGCTCCGTGAAGGTGATGCGCAGTCAGCTCGCCGGATCGGTCGGGCCGGATCGGTCGGGTCAGGTCAGCCGGGTCAGCTTCGCGCCGAAACCGGGAGCGGTCAGACCGGACTGCAGCGCGACGGGAACCGTCTGCGCTGTCGGGCCGCTGCCGACCACCAGCTCGCCGACGACCGTGCCGGCCGCCGCGCTGTGCGGGACCGCCTTGCCGTCGAGCGGCCGCAGCGAGACGTCGACCGAGAGCCCGCTCCAGCCCGCCACCTGCACGTCCGCGGTCGCCACGACCGGCGTCCGGCCGCCCATCCCGTCATCGACGTAGCCGACCACGTCGCCCTTGTGCGCGATCGTGTGCCCCTGGAGCGCCTGCTCGGCACTGACGACGAGCTTCTTGCTGTTGGCCAGCACCTGGTCGAGGATGCCCTGCCCGGGCCCGCTGCCGATCGCCGGCTGGCTCAGCGTCACACCCACGATCAGCTGGTCCACTCCGCCCACCGACTGCTCGGCCGCCCAGACCAGGTTGCCCAGCGCCGCCGTGCTGGTGCCGGTCTTGATCCCGATCACGCCGTCGTGGCCGACGAGCGTGTTGGTGTTCGGAGTCAGCCCGTTCAGCGGCGAGTCGAACGACTGTGTACCGACGACCTCGCGGAAGACCGGGTCCGCCATCGCCGCGGTGGCCAGCTTCAGCTGGTCGTCGGCGTTGCTGCGGGTCGTCGCGTCCAGACCGCTGGGGTCCGTGTACGTCGACTGCGTCATGCCCAACTGCGCGGCCGTGGCCTGCATCTTCTGCACGAACGCGGCATCGGTGCCGGCGTCCCAGCGCCCGAGCAGCCGGGCGATGTTGTTCGCCGACGGGATCATCAGCATCTGCAGCGCCTTGTACTCGGTGAGCTTCTCCCCGGGCGCGACCTTCTGCACCGATTCGCCCGACTTACTGCCGGTGTTGTAGTCGTCGACCGCACCCTGGTCGACGGTGATCGTCGGCCCGAGCTCACCCGTCTTCAGCGGGTGGTCGTGCAGCACGATGTACGCGGTCATCATCTTGGTCACGCTCGCCAGCGGAACCGGGTTGCCGCTGCCGCTCTTCCCCATCGACCCGAGCCCGGGGACGGAGACCGCGGCCTGCCCGTTGGCCGGCCAGGCGAGCGACAGCCGCCCGCCCGCGAACGCGTAGCTGCCCACGGCGGACTGCTGCAGCTTCGGCGACGGCAGCGGCCGCAGCGCCTGCACCGTGCCGAGGACCAGCACGAGCAGGACCAGCAGCACCCCGTACAGCCGCACCCGCCGCAGCGCGATCCGTGCGGGTGTCATCGGCCGGGCACTGAGACCGGCCAGCACCTCCATCGCCTCGACGGTCGTCTCGGGAGAGTCGGCGACAGCGGTCGCCCCCGCCGGCAGGCCGCGCGCCGGCTCGGCACCGGTCCCGGCCGGCCGGGACGGCCCCGGCGGCGGCGGAAGCGGCGGGAACGCGGACATGGGCCGCGTCTCCTCGTCCGCGACGGACCGCGGCCCGGCGACGACCGGCGGCGTCCCCGCCTCCGGCTCGAGGTCCGGGCCGGCCTCCGGCTCCGGGTCGGCCGCGGCCTCGGGCTCGGGCTCCTCGTCGGTTTCAGCCTCGGCCCCGTCCTCGTCCTCCGCCTCGTCGGGATCCTCGGGCTCGTCCTCAGCCGCGGGCTCCGCCTCCGGGGTCTTCTCGATCACCGCGGCGCGCAGCAAGCGCGTCTCGTCGTCGACGGCTGACTCCGGCTCGGCCTCCTCGGGATCGCCCCCACCCGCGGCAGACTCAGCGCTCTCGGACCGCTCGGCGGAGCCGGACTGCTCGACCGCGGCGGCCTCCGTCGACTTCCCCACGACAGCGGCGCGCAGCAAGCGCGTCTCGTCGGCGACGGCCGACTCCGGCTCCTCGGGATCAGCCTCCCCGGACGCCTCGGGCTCGCCGTCCCCGGCCGCCTCGGACCCCGCCGCCTCGGCCGCCTCGGGCGCCTTCTCGATCACCGCACCGCGCAGCAGGCGCGTCTCGGCGTCGACCTTCGGCTCCGCCGCGTCCGCGTGCTCATCCGCCTCTGCGTCCGCCTCTGCGTCCGCGTTCGCCTCTGCGTCGTCCGCGTCCTCGGCCGCGTCCGTCTCCTCCTCGCGCTCCTCCGGAGTGTCCTCCTCGCGTGCGTCGCGCGGGCGGAGGGTGCGAGTGGGTGAGTCCGTGGGGGTGGGCGCGGCCGGGGTGACCGCCTCGGCCGTCGACCGTTCCGCCTCCTGCTGCTCCTCCGCTCCCGCGGTCCGGTTCGACCTGTCGGGGGACTCACCCACGTAACCCAGCCTCCTCAAGCTCATGCTCATGCCGCTTCTGCCTGGCACCAGTCTCCTGCACCCGCGCGCACATCCGCGCTCGCCAGGCCGCCGACCGGCCGCACGATCAGACGAGAGCCCGCCCGCGGACGGTTCCGAAAGATCACGGCGAGGTGTCACATTCGAGGCCCTCTCGACAGCAGGGTGTGAGAGGCGTCACTCTGTTGTGCATCCACGCGGGGAGGCTTGGATGGGCAGGAGCCGCAGAACAATTCCCGAGGAGCTGCTGTTGCTCGCTCTGGACCCGGCCACGGGTACCACGGCGCAGCCCCAGACGCTCGACCTCGGACTGGCCGGAGCACAGCTCGTCGAGCTGGCCATGGCCGGACGCATCGTCCCGGACGGGGACCGGATCACCGTGGTGAATCCGCGACCGACCGGCGACCCGACCCTCGATCACGCGCTCGAACTGCTGCGCAGACGTGGCAGTGCGGTGCGCGCCGTACAGTGGATCGGCGGCCCGCGACTGGGCCTGCGCCAGACCTATCTCGCACACCTGGAACGGTGCGAGATGGTGAAGGCCGTGCCGGGCCAGGTGTGCGGAGTGTTGCCGACGACCCGCTACCAGGCGTCGGACGACTGCACGAACAGTGCCATCAAGGAACGCCTCGACGCGGCGATCCGGACGGGGGTCCCCCCAGACCCGCGTACCGCCGCGCTCGCCGCGCTGGCCCACTCGGTCGGGCTCGGCAAGCACCTCTACCCGGGCAACGAGGGACGGTCCTGCAGGTCCCGCCTGCGCGACCTGATCCGTTACGACCCTCTCGGCGGCATGGTCGCGCACGCGGTCATGGACGTGCAGAACGGCATGCCGACCACGCAGGTGCGCGCGGGCGGCGGAGCCGCTCGTCCGACCGCGCGTCCGGCAGCCCGGCCCGCCGTCGTCACCGGGATGGTCCGCGCGGGCATCAGGTAGTCCGGGCGACACCAAGCACAGCACGACACGTCAGGCACGACACGCGAGGCGCGACACGCGACACGAGCGGAAGCGGCGGCGAACCACCCTTCGCCGCCGCTTCCTCGCGCTCACCAGGTCTCCAGGGCGGCAGCTGTGGGCGCAGAATCGTTCCGCCTCTGAGCCAATCCGTCAAGAAGCGGGCCGATTGAGCCACATGAGGGCGTGTCGGGATGGCATCCTGGCTGGCTATAGGGGCGTGCCAGTCCATCGATGCCCAGGAGAGACCGTGTCGACCGCCAGTGTCAATCCCACCGTCCGCCGCCGCCGGCTCGGGGCCGAGCTCCGTCGGCTGCGCGAGCAGAAAGGCCTCACCGCGGAGGAGGTCGCGCAGCAGCTGCTGGTCTCCCAGTCGAAGATCAGCCGTCTGGAGAACGGACGCCGCAGCATCAGCCAGCGCGACGTGCGGGATCTGTGCGACGTCTACGGCGTGAGCGATCCGGCGATGATCGAGGGCCTGATGACCATGGCCCGCGAGTCGCGGCAACGCGGCTGGTGGCACGCCTTCGGTGACGTCCCGTACAGCGTCTACATCGGCCTGGAGGCCGAGGCGGTCTCGATCCGCACCTACGAGTCGCTGTTCATCCCCGGCCTGCTGCAGACCCGTGACTACGCGCACGCCGTGGTCGCCGGCATCCAGCCGGAGGCCCAGCCCGCGCAGATCGAGAAGCGCACGGACGTGCGGATGGTGCGTCAGGACCTGCTGCGCAAGAACGACGAGCCGCTGCGGCTGTGGGCGGTCGTCGACGAGGCCGCGCTGCACCGCGTCGTGGGGAGCCCGCAGACGATGCGGGCGCAGCTCGAGGCGCTGATCGAGACCAGCCTGCTGCCGCATGTGACGGTGCAGGTGCTGCCCTTCGGCGTGGGCGCGCACCCGGGTATGACCGCGAACTTCTCCGTGCTGGAGTACCGGGACGCCTCCGACGCGACGGTCGTCTACCTGGAGGGCGTGACCAGCGACCTCTATCTGGAGAAGGAGTCGGACGTCCGCGCCTACGCGACGCTCTACGAACACCTCCAGGCGCAGGCGCTCGGCCCGGAGCAGACCCGCGAACTCGTGGACAAGGTCGCCAAACTGCACACTCGGTGATCGCGAAGTCGCGGAAGAATACACCACGGCCCGGCGAGAGCAGCGGTGCATTCCTCAAATCCTTTCGGATGAGTGAACGCCGACAGTCGACAGTTCCCAGCGGCGGGACGGTGTGGGCAGACTGGCACCCGTAAACGCGATCAGCGGATCGTCAGCTCGCTCCTCCCGACTGGAGATGGAAATGATCACTGAGGACCACCGCGACGGCGCCCTCGACTGGCGCAAGTCCAGCTACTCCGGAGCCAACGCCTGCGTCGAGGTCGCCCGCCCCGCCGACGCCGTCATGGTCCGCGACTCCAAGGACCTGGCCGGTCCGTCCCTCGCCTTCTCCCGTGACGCCTGGCAGTCCTTCCTCGCCGAGGTGGCCACCGGTTCCCTCGACCGCGCCTGACCTGTCGCCCGGCGGGGGCAGACCCCGCGCCCCCACCGGGCACCCCCTGAGCATGTGGCCGTCAGCGCAGCTCGTCGACGTAGGCGTCGGTCCCCGGCAGGGTCGGTAGGAACGGCGCCACCAGCTCCACCCGCGCGCCAGGGACCGCCCCGGCCACCTCCCCGTCCAGGCCGGTGAAGGAGTCCCAGCAGCCGCGCGGGTCCTGCTGCAGGAACCAGAGCAGGGTCAGCCGGGTGTCCGTCCCGTCGACGGGCTTGACGTACGACATGCGGTCGACCGGCAACGGCAGCGGCTCGAAGATCGTGCACATCGCCGCCGGCGAGCCGGACCTGAGCCGGGACGGCAGATGCCGGTCCATCAGCCAGTCGGTCAGCTGCCGTCGCTGCTCGGCCGTCTCGGTGTCGACGACCTCCATCACCAGCCCCTGGTAGGGGTGGTCCAGCGCGTGGATGTCGCGCGGCCCGGCCGCGCCGTCCCGGTAGTACGTGCTGACGTGCTGCTGGAAGGCCGTGAAGACGTGGGTGCGGTCGCGGTAGACGCGGCCGTCCCGGTTCAGCCGCTTGTTGATCTGGACCGTCCAGCGCATGTGCGCCTCGTGGCGGCCCTGGGTGACCCAGTACACCGACAGGTAGCACCCGGCGGTGACCGGCTCTGCGACCGCGGACTTCTCCGGGTACCGCAGCAGCTGCAGCTCGCGGGGGGCGACGAAGCGGCGCCCGGCGAACATCCACGGCATGGCCATCGCGCCCGCGTAGAAGTGGTCGTCCTCGTACCAACGGTTGTAGGCGTACTCGTGGCCCGGCAGGGGCTCGACCATGGTGATCAGAGCACTGCCGATGGCGACGCCGTAGGGGCCGCGCGCGGCCAGCTCGGTGTAGCGCTGCAGTTCTTCCGCGTCATCCGCATCCGTCATGGAGCTGACGGTAAGTCAGATATCGGCAACTGCCCAGAGGAAGCTCCAGGCAGAACCGGCGGGGCTCCGGATGCCTTGTGCGATCGTTGCCTGGGCCGCCCCGCCTTGTCCCTTTAGCATCCGATTCATGCCGAGACGCACCCCTGCCTCCTCCGTCCCGGTTCCGTTCGAGCCAGCGGCGGCCCGTGCCGTGCGCTCCTCCCTCGGACTGAGCCCCGCCATGGTCGCCCGCTCGCTCGCCGAGCAGTACGCGATGCCCGTGCCGCCCGCCCTGGTCATCGCCTGGGAGACCGGCGGCGCACACCCCACCGAGCGCGAACTGATCGCGCTCGCGCGGGTGCTGTGGTGCCTGCCGGGCCAGCTGATGGGCGGCCGCGCGGAGTCGCTGCGCGACCACCGGCTCGCCCTGGACCTGCCCCAGGAGGAGGTGGCCCGCCGGATCCGGGTCACCCCCCGCGAGTACGCGAAGCTGGAGGTGCGCTGGACCGGCGACCGGACCCAGACCCGCGACCTGGCCACCGCGCTGCGGCTCTCCCCGCCCGTGCTGGTCCGCGCCTGCGGCCGCGAGGAGGACCTCGAGGAGCTGCTGCGCCGCGCGGTCGACGGCCGCTGGCAGGCCCAGGTGCGCCCGGTGCGCGACCTCGTGCCGACGCTGTCGGAGGAGTGGGTCACCCACGCGCTCCAGGCCCTCGCCGCCGAGAAGGCCACCTCGAGCGCCCTGTGGGGCGCGAGCGCCCCGGCCACCGCGGCGACCGAGGAGCCGGAGGCGGAGCCGCTGGAGCGTTTCTGGGCGCTCGTCGGTGTCACCCATCTCTGACCCGCGCAGCCCCACCGACCCCCGCCGAACTCCCGACTCTGGCACCCTGCGGCCGGACACCCTACTCTGACGCATCGTCAGAAAAGGGCTATCGGGAGGATCGCCATGCTGCTCGAAGGACGCACCGTCGTGGTCTCCGGCGTCGGGCCGGGTCTCGGGCACCGCGTCGCGCTGGCCGCGGCCCGTGACGGCGCCAGCGTCGTGCTCGGCGCGCGCACACAGGAGAACCTGGTCAAGACCGCCGAGCAGATCGAGGCGACCCGCCCGGGAGCCACCGCGTGGAAGCGCACCGACATCGCCGACCCCGAGCGCTGCGACGCCCTCGCCGCGCTCGCCGTCGAGCGCTTCGGCCGCATCGACGCGGTGATCCACGTCGCCGCCATGGACCAGTCGTTCGGCGGGCTGGAGGACGCCGACTTCGACGAGTGGCGCCGGGTCATCGACGTCAACCTGATCGGCACGCTGCAGCTGACCCGCTCCTGCCTCCCCGCGCTGCGCGAACGCGGCGGTGCGGTCGTCATCGTCGGCACCCAGTCCGCCATCGCCGCGCCGTCCCAGGTCCGGCAGGCCGCCTACGCCGCCTCCAAGGGCGCGCTGACCAGCGCGATGTACAGCATGGCCCGGGAGCTCGGCCCGTCCAGGATCCGCGTCAACACGGTGCTGCCGGGCTGGATGTGGGGCCCGATGGTGGAGGCCTACGTCACCTGGACCGCGACCGGCGAGAACGTCCCGCGGGAGGAGGTCGTGGGGCGTCTGAGTGAGCGGGTCGTCCTGCCGGAGCTGGCCACCGACGGGGACGTCGCCGAGGCCGCGATCTTCCTCGCCTCCGACCGCGCCCGCGCGATCACCGGCCAGTCGCTCCTGGTCAACGCGGGCGAGATCATGCGCTGACCGGTGACCGGTGACCGATGACCGGTGTCCCGGGCGGGCTCCGGAACGCCCCTTACTCGACCACGGGCAGCAGCTCCGGCAGGTGCCCGTCCGAGGCCAGCGCGGCGGCGCGCCGCTCGGCGGGAACCTCGCCGTAGAGGGTGGTGCGCTGGGCGGCCGGACGGCCGGCCGCGGCGGCGACCGCCTCCAGGTCGCGGATGGACTTGTAGCTGCCGTAGGCGGAGCCGGCCATCCGGGAGATGGTCTCCTCCATCAGCGTGCCGCCCAGGTCGTTGGCGCCGCTCCGCAGCATCTGAGCGGCGCCCTCGGCGCCGAGCTTGACCCAGCTGGTCTGGATGTTGGGGATGCGCCCGTGCAGCAGGAGCCGGGCCATGGCGGTGACGGCCCGGTTGTCGCGCATCGTGGGGCCGGGCCTGGAGATGCCGGCGAGGTAGACCGGCGCGTTGGTGTGCACGAACGGCAGCGTCACGAACTCCGTGAAGCCGCCCCGTCCGGCCTCCAGCGAGCGTTCCTGGATCTGCGCGAGCAGCCGCAGGTGGCCGAGCCAGTGGCGGGGCTGGTCGACGTGCCCGTACATCATCGTGGACGAGGACCTGATGCCCAGCTCGTGCGCGGTGGTGACGACCTCGACCCAGGTCGCGGCGGGCAGCTTGCCCTTGGTCAGCACCCAGCGGACCTCGTCGTCCAGGATCTCTGCGGCGGTGCCGGGGATGGTGTCGAGCCCGGCCTCCCTGGCCTGCGCGAGCCAGTCCCTGATGGACAACCCGGTCCTGGTCGCGCCGTTGACGACCTCCATCGGCGAAAAGGCGTGCACGTGCATGCCGGGCACGCGCTCCTTCACCGCCCGGGCGATGTCGAAGTAGGCGGTGCCGGGCAGGTCCGGGTGGATGCCGCCCTGCATGCACACCTCGGTGGCGCCGACCTCCCACGCCTGCTCGGCGCGGTCGGCGACCTGGGACAGCGAGAGCGTGTAGGCGTCGGCGTCGGTGCGGCGCTGCGCGAACGCGCAGAAGCGGCAGCCGGTGTAACAGACGTTGGTGAAGTTGATGTTGCGCGTGACGCAGTAGGTGACGGTGTCGCCGACGACGTCCCGGCGGACCGCGTCGGCGACGGAGCAGAGCGCGTCGAGCGCGGGGCCGTCGGCATGCAGCAGCGAGAGCGCCTGCGGGTCCGTCAGCCGGCGCGGGTCGTCGGCGGCGACGGCGAGCGCCTCACGCACGTCCGCGTCCAGTCGCTCCACTCCCGGACGATCAGGGGCGCCCGCCGCGGCCGCCACCTCGCGCAGCGACTCCCAGTCGCCGTAGACGTCGTCGAAGTCCGCCCGACGGTCACCGCTGCGGCCCCCACCCGGGCCCTCGGCATCGATCTCGACGTGCAGTTCGGTGCGGCCGGTGGCGGTGAACACCTCCTCCGGCTCCTGCCACGGCAGGCCGACCGGGAAGGCGTCCTCGCGGGCCAGGCCCGTCTCCGGGTCGGCCAGCGCGCGGACGTGCGGCAGCACCCTCGGGTCGAGCCACGGCTCGCCCTGACGCACGTACTCGGGGTAGACGCAGAGCCGCTCGCGCAGCTCGAAACCGGCGGCGCGGGAGCGCTCGGCCAGTTCCTCGATCTGCGGCCAGGGACGCTCGGGGTTCACGTGATCGATGGTCAGCGGCGAGACGCCGCCCCAGTCGTCGACGCCGGCGCCGATCAGCCGCTCGTACTCGCTGTCGACCAGGTTCGGCGGGGCCTGGAGGCAGGCCGACGGGCCCAGGATGTGCCGGGCCACGGCCACCGTGGCGACCAGGTCGTCCAGCTCGGCGTCCGGCATGCCGCGCATCGCGGTGCCCGGCTTGGCCCGGAAGTTCTGGATGATCAGTTCCTGGATGCCGTGGTAGGCCCGGGAGATCCGGCGCAGCGCGAACAGGGACTCCGCCCGCTCCTCGTGGGTTTCGCCGATGCCGATCAGCAGCCCGGAGGTGAAGGGGACGGACGAGCGGCCCGCGTCCTCCAGCACCCGGAGCCGCACGGCGGGCTCCTTGTCCGGGGAGCCGTAGTGCGGGCCGCCCGGCTCGGACCAGAGCCGGGTCGCGGTCGTCTCGAGCATCATGCCCATGGACGGGGCGACCGGCTTCAGGCGCTGGAAGTCCGTCCAGGACATGGCCCCCGGGTTGAGGTGGGGCAGCAGGCCGGTCTCCTCCAGGATGCGGACGGAGACGGCGCGGACGTAGGCGATCGTGTCGTCGTAGCCGTGCGCGTCGAGCCACTCGCGCGCCTCCGGCCAGCGGTCCTCCGGCTTGTCGCCGAGCGTGATCAGCGCTTCCTTGCAGCCGAGCGCCGCGCCCCTGCGGGCGACGTCCAGCACCTCGTCCGGGGACATGAACATCCCGTGCCCGGCTCGGCGCAGCTTGCCCGGGACGGTGACGAAGGTGCAGTAGTGGCAGGTGTCGCGGCACAGCCGGGTGAGCGGGATGAAGACGCTCTTCGAGTACGTGATGACGCCGGGCCTGCCGGCCGCCTCCAGCCCCGCGTCCCGCAGCCGGGCGGCGGACGCGGCGAGCTCCGTGAGGGCCTCACCGCGCGCCTGGAGCAGCACCGCGGCCTCGGCGACGTCGAGGGCGACGCCGGTCCGCGCGCGGTGGACGGCGCGTCGCATGGCGTTCTCGGTCGGCTGCACGCCCGGCTGCGCGTTCGACTGGTCCTTCATGAGGTGAACCATACGCGGATCTGCCGGACCGGCCCTTGAGTAACCCTGAGATCGTCTCAGGGTTCCGTAGTCCGACGGGTGGAAGCGGCTTTGCGCCCGTGGGCCGATGCCGTGTCGGTGGGGTGAGGCGTTCAATAGCAGCGTGGGAAAGAGCGATCCTGCATGACGACGGAGGGACGATCAATGTCGAACAGCACCGCCCGGACGAGCCGTAAGCGGCTGCTGCTGGTGTCGGCGGCCGTGGCGGCCGTGGCGGGTTCCGTGGCCGCGGGGACGGCGCTGGCGGCGGGGCCCTCGCTGCCGTCGGTGTCGGCGCAGAACCTGCTGGCGCGTGCGCTGAGCAGCCACCAGCAGGTCTTCTCCGGCACCATCGAGTCGACGGTGGACCTGGGCCTGCCCTCGGAGCTGGTCTCCCAGCTGCCCTCGGCGCTCGGCGCCTCGGGCGCCCCGGACGCCAAGTCCGGCGCCAGCGCCGCTTCGAGCCCGCAGGCCCAGCAGGCGGAGCAGCAGTTGCTGAGCCTGCTGTCCGGGACGCACGACTTCACCGTGGCCATGGACGGCCCGAACCGTCAGGCGTTCAGCTCGACGGACACCGGCGCCACGGTGCGCTTCATCCACAACGGCACCGAGGCCTGGGCGTACGACAGCCGGAGCAACCAGGCCACCCAGTACACCGGGATCAACCCGGACGAGGCCACCACGCACCCGAGTGCCCCGGCCATGACCACCCCGGCGGACGCGGCGCGGATGCTTCAGGAGATCGCGCCGTTCAGCTCGGTCTCGGTGGACGGCAACTCGATGGTGGCCGGTCGCCAGGTCTACGTCCTCGTCATCTCCCCCAAGGGGCACGGTTCGACGATCGGCGACGTGCGCCTTTCCGTGGACGCGCGGACGGACATGCCGCTCGGGGTGCAGGTGGACCCGTCGGACGGAAGCAGCCCGATCGCCGACGTGCGGTTCGCGTCGATCAGCTACGACGAGCCGGCCGCGAGCACCTTCGACTTCACCCTGCCGCAGGGCGCGAAGCTGACCACCGCGCCCGCCGCGCAGGCCGCGCGCGGGGAGCACGCCCCCGGCCGGCCCGGCGTGCAGAAGCCGCAGGGCGCGCCGGCCCACGGCGACGACGTCCAGGTGATCGGCACGGGCTGGACGACGGTCTACAGGATCAGCCCGTCGGCCACCGCGAAGGACGGCAAGAACGGCAAGGGGGGCAACCCGGCCGACGCGCTCAAGTCCCTCGGCCACTCGGTCCCCGGCGGCACGCTCTTCAGCACCAAGGCGTTCAACGTCCTGATCACCGACAACGGCACCGTCTACGCCGGCGCGGTCACCCCGCAGTTCCTCGAGAACCTCGCCAAGTAGTCCAGAGACACCCGGAAGCAGTCCAGACAAGTGAAGATCTTTTGCAAAAACTAGTCTGGACAAGTGATCGGTCGACCGAGTCTTCGGTCGGCCGATCACATCTGCTCACGCATCGTTCTTCCAAACTTACTTCTCGGTAGTTAGCGTGCAGGTCCGTCATGCACCGGCCCGCCTCTACCGAGGAGACCCTCGTGCGCAAGCGCGCTCTGCTCGCCACCACCGTCGCCGCAGCCACCGCCGTTCTCGGCGGCCTGACCGTCGCGCCCGCCGCCCACGCGACGACGAGCGGCAACTCGCTCTCCGTCTTCGCCTGGAACGTCGACCTGGCCACCTCCGTGGTCGACAGCACCGAGAACGAGAACGCCGCCGGCCGCACGCCGGTCATCGAGTCGATCATCGAGCAGCACAACGCCGACGTGGTGGTCCTCGACGAGCTGTTCAACCACAGCTCGACCAGCAGCATCGAGAGCGCGCTCGCCGCCCAGTACCCGTACCACACGCCGGTCGTCGGCCAGGTCTGCTCCGGCGGCGGCTGGAACGGCATCAGCGGGGACTGCTCGAACTCGCTGTTCGTCATCAACGGCGGCACCATGATCTTCTCGAAGTACCCGATCAAGGCCCAGTACGCCCACGTCTTCTCCAACTCGACCTCGGGCACCTGGGACTACGACTCCAACAAGGGCGCCGCCCTCGCGGAGATCAACAAGAACGGCGTCAACACCTGGGTCGTCGGCACGCACCTGCAGGCCGACCAGTCCGGCACCTCCACCGACACCACGCAGGCCACCCGCCTCGCCCAGCTCGGCGAGATCAAGAGCTGGGTGGGCGGAATCGTCGGCTCCTCCGCGCCGGTCCTCATCGGCGGCGACTTCAACGTCGAGTACTTCCACGGCGCTTCGCGCGGCGACTACGCCAACGCGCAGAACGCGGTGGGCGGCGTGCTGGGCACCCCCGCCACCGACCCGACCCAGCTGACCACCATGGACTGCCCGGTCTCCGCCTGGTGCCAGTACATGTCCGGCGTGGAGACCTTCCCGAGCGACTACCAGGACAGCCTCGACTACGTCGGCTACCTGAACGCCCCGGGCCGCCCGACCCCGCTGGCGCTGCCGTCGGTCACCACCGACTTCGACCCGCAGGCCGGCTGGACCCAGGGGCAGACCGACACCCGGTCCCCGAGCGACCACTACCCGGTGCAGGCCACCTTCCAGCTTCCGTAGCACCCTGGTGAGGGAAGGCGCGCCCAACGTGGTCCACACCACTCGACGGGGTGTCAGAACCCTGGACGCACCCCGTCTCACCTGCTGAAAGGCACCTTGACGCACCACAGTTGATGCGGATGCCATGGACCGTCACACACGCCCAGTGCGGGGGCGTCGTCGGTTCGAGCCAGAAGGCATCACGTATGAGCATCAGCCGCCGCGCCGTCCTCGCCACCGCCGGTCTCACCGGCCTCAGCGCGGGGACGGCGCTGCTGAGCGGCTGCGCCAGCAGCAGCACCAGCGTCACCGGACCCTCCGGAACCCCCGCCTCCCTGGAGGTCTTCTCCTGGTGGACCGAGGGCGGGGAGGCGGCCGCGCTCGCCTCCCTGGTCAGCGAGTTCCACGTGCACAACCCGCACATCGACTTCGTCAACCGCGCGGTCGCCGGCGGCGCCGGAGCCAACGCGAAGGCCGAGCTCGCCCGCCGCCTGAAGGCCGGCAACCCGCCGGACACCTTCCAGGGTCAGGCCGGCGCGATGCTCGACGACTACGTCGACGCCGGGCAGTTGGAGGACCTCGGCTTCCTCTACCGGCAGCAGGGCTGGGACAGGCTGCTCAGCCCCACGCTGCTGCAGCTGACCCAGCGCGGCGGCAAGCAGTGGTCGGTGCCACTGGACATCCACCACATCAACCTGATCTGGGCCAACAGACGCGTCTGCGACCATGCCGGGGTCCCGACCGCCCCCGCCTCCGTCGCCGACTTCGTCAGCGCCCTGCACAAGGTCGCCGCGACCGGAAAGAACCCGCTGGCCATCTCGGTCACGCCGAACGAGATCTGGCAGCTCAAGCACCTGATGGAGTGCCTGCTGCTGGCCGAGCTCGGCGCCGCGGGCTGGCCCGCGCTGTGGCGGCGCGGCGGCGACTGGGGCTCCCAACCGGTCACCGCGGCCCTCGCTGCGCTGCGCGAGATCCTCTCCCTGGCCGTCAACCCGACCGCGGAGGTCACCTGGAACCAGGCCAGCGCGATGGTCGGCAACGGCAGCGCCGCTTACCAGATCATGGGCGACTGGACCGAGGCCACCTTCACCCTCGCCGGCCTCTCCCCCCACCGCGACTACGCCTGGGCCACCGCCCCCGGCACCTCGGAGGCCTTCCTGTTCGCCTCCGACTGCTTCACCCTGCCCAAGGGAGCCAAGGACCGCGACGCGGCCATCGCCTGGCTCGTCGAGTGCGGCAGCCAGGCCGGCCAGGACTCCTTCACCACCGTCAAGGGCGCGATCCCGCCACGCGCGGTCATCGGCGCGACCGAGCGGGGCCTGTTCGACCTGTACTCGAACTGGTCGATGGTGGAGTGGACGACCAAGCAGGTCGTCGGTTCCCTCACCCACGGCGTGGTGGCCCGCGCGGCCTGGAACAACGCGATCGACTCCGCGCTCAACTCGTTCGTGACGAACCGTGATCCGGGGCGCCTCCAGACGGCGCTGGAGGCGGCGGCGAAGCAGTACGCCGCCTAAAGGGTCAGGCCCCCGCCACCAGCATCCGGCCGACGACGGCGCGGGCCTGCTCCCGGGCCCCGGACGGCAGCCCCGCGTCCGTCACCAGGGTGTCCACCGCCGACAGCGGCGCGTAGGACGACAGGCTGACCACCCCCCACTTGCTGTGGTCCGCGAGGACGACCACGCTGCCCGCGCAGGCGATCAGCGCGCGGTTGGTCTCCGCCTCGGCGAGGTTGGGGGTGGTCAGGCCCGCCGTGGGGTCGACGCCGTGGCAGCCGAGGAAGAGCTGGTCGACGTGGAGGTCGTGCAGGGCCAGCGCGGCCATGGTGCCGACCAGCGCGTCGCTGGGGGTGCGCACGCCGCCGGTCAGCACGACCGTCGGGCCGGGCCGGGAGGGGCGCCGGGCCTCGGCGAAGACCTCGGCGACGCGGACGGAGTTGGTGACCACCGTGAGCCGCTCCACGCGCAGCAGGTGGCGGGCGAAGGCCCGGGTCGTCGTGCCTGCGGAGAGCGCGATCGCGGTGCCGGGGCGGACCAGCCGCGCGGCGAGCCGGGCGATCTCGTCCTTGGCCTCCGGCTCCCACTCCGTCTTCGCCTCGAAGCCGGGCTCGACGCCGCCTGCGCCGTCGGCGTGGAGCGCCCCGCCGTGGACCTTCAGGGCCAGCCCCAGACGGGCCAGTTCCGCCAGGTCCCGGCGGATCGTCATGTCGGAGACGCCGAAGCGCGCGGACAGCTCCCCCACCCGCACGCTGCCGCACCGGCGGATCTCCGCGAGGATCACGGACTGGCGCCGCTTCGCCAGCATGTCGCTCCCTCGCTCCCCTCGCCGCGGAGGACACCGCCTCACACAGAGTCGGACGTCCCTGAACGCAATCAAACAGGATCGCGCATATCAGAAACCCCGGGACCCACCGCTGTCAAGGGGTCGCGCTCCGCGCCCGACGCGACGTCAGTTCCCTTCCGCGCCTGCCGCAGCCCGTCCACCGTCAGGACCAGCAGCGCCACCCAGACCAGCGCGAAGCCGGCCCAGCGCTCGGGCGGCATGTGCTCGTGGAAGACCGCGATGCCGAGCAGGAACTGGAAGACCGGGGCCAGGTACTGCAGCAGCCCCATCGTGGTCAGCGGCACCCGGACCGCGGCCGCGCCGAAGGCGACCAGCGGGACGGCCGTCACGACCCCGCACAGGGCCAGCAGCGCGGTGTGGCCGGACCCGTGGCCGGTGAAGGTGGACCCCCCGCTCGCGGACAGCCACAGCAGGTAGCCCAGGGCGGGCAGGAAGAGGAACGCGGTCTCCACGGCGAAGCCCTCCAGGCCGCCGAGCGCGACCGTCTTCTTCAGCAGCCCGTAGGTGGCGAAGGAGAGCGCCAGCGTCAGCGCGATCCAGGGCAGCCGGCCGTAGCCGAGGGTCAGCACCAGGACCGCCCCGGCTCCCGTCGCCACCGCGACCCACTGCGCGGGCCGGAGCCGCTCCTTGAGCACCAGCACGCCGAAGGTGATGGTGACCAGCGGGTTGATGAAGTAGCCGAGCGAGGTCTCGACCACGTGCCCGCTGTTGACGCCCCAGATGTACATCCCCCAGTTGACGCTGATCACCGCGGCGGCCAGGCCGATCAGCGCGAGCCGCTTCGGCTGCCGCAGCAGCGGGCGGATCCAGGCGAGCGCGTCCGGGCGCCTGGCCCGCTGGAAGGCCAGCAGCACGACGGCCGCGGCCAGGGACCAGACCATCCGGTCGGCCAGGATCTCCCAGGCGCCCGCCGGTTTCAGCAGCGGCCAGTACAGGGGGAAGAACCCCCACATCGCGTAGGCGGCGAAGCCGAGCCACAAACCCGTGCGTTGCTCATTACCTCTCACCCGAGGACGGTAAACGAGAGCGCCCCCGCCCAGGAAGTCCGGGCGGGGGCGCTCAGCGCCTGCGACGGGTCGGACGGGGACCCGGTCTCAGTGCTTGGACTCGGTGTGGTCCACGTGGTCGGCCTCATCGGCGTGGTCGGTGCCCTCGAGGGTGTGGTCGAGGTGGTCCAGCTTCTCCACCTTGATGCCGGACGCCGCGGCGTCCTCCAGCTCGTCGTGGGCGCTCACCACGTCGAACGGGACGATGGTGGTGACCACGTTCGGCAGCTTGCCGACAGCGCGGGCGATCTGGTCGGGCGTGCGGCGGTGCAGCAGACGGCCCAGGACCGGCGAGTAGTTGCGCTCCGGGATCAGCAGCGTGATCTGGCTCTTCTCCCGCTTGGCGGTGCGGGCGATCAGCTCGACCAGGGCGCGGGTGATCCGGCGGTCGGGGCACTCGACGATCTCCAGCGACAGGTCACCGACCTCGACGTTGCTCCACTGCAGCCGCAGGCGGTCGGCCTCGCGGTCGTCCGTCATGAAGTGCACCGCGCGGATCTCGGCGGGGCGCATCGAGCGGGCGTAGCGGATCGCCTTGAGCACGGCCAGGTCGACGCGGTCGACCAGGATGTACATCACCTGGCGGCGCGGAGTCGGGCTGGTGGCGTCGACCGGCGCCATGGCCAGCGCCTCGGCCTCCTCGCGGTAGCGCTTGTTGACCTTGATCAGCGACCAGACGCCGATCGGGAAGATCACCACGACCAGCCAGGCGCCCTCGGTGAACTTGGTGACCGCGAAGATCCCGACGACCGCGAAGGAGGCGATCGCGGCCGCGCCGTTGACCGCGACCTTGATCTTCCACTTGCCCTCGCGCCGGTCCAGGTGGTGCTTGACCATGCCCGCGCCGGCCATCGTGAAGCCGGTGAAGACGCCGATCGCATACAGGCTGACCAGGCGGGTCAGATCGCTGTCGGTGCCGATCAGCAGCAGCAGCGAGACGACGGTGAGCACGATGATGCCGCTGGAGAACGCCAGCCGGTGACCGCGGCGGGTCAGCTGGCGCGGCAGGAACGAGTCCTCGGCGACGAAGCTGGCCAGGAACGGGAAGCCGTTGAAGGAGGTGTTGGCGCCCGTGTAGAGGATCAGCGCGGTGGCGAGCTGCACGAAGACCAGCGCCGCGTTGCCGTACCAGCTGTTGCCGAAGGCCCAGCTGGCCTCCTGCGAGACGACGGTCGGGGTGCCGTTCACGAACGGCGTCGCGTGCGTGATGTGCGCCAGCAGCGAGACGCCGAGGACGCCGGTGCCCAGCACGGCGGACATGACGACCATGGTCTTGCGGGCGTTCCTGCCCTGCGGGTTGCGGAAGACGCTGACGCCGTTGGAGATGGCCTCCAGCCCTGTCAGTGAGGAACCGCCGTTGGCGAAGGCGCGCAGCATGGTGAGCAGCGCAGCGCCGTAGAAGAAGCCGTGCTCGCCCGTGCCGAGGGCGTACATCCCGGGCTGGTGGGTGCTCAGCTGGGTGTGGTCGCCGGTGAGGAACCGGAGGAAGCCGACGATCACCAGCAGGCCCATCGCGCCCATGAACAGGTAGGCGGGGAGGGCGAAGGCCCGGCCGGCCTCGCGGATGCCGCGCAGGTTGCCCCAGCACAGAAGCAGCACGACGGCGACGGTCAGCCACAGCTTGTGGTCGGCCACGTCGGATATGAACGCGTTGTTGCCCCACAGGAACTGCCCGAGGGAGACCAGCGCGTCGGTGCCGGCGGCCGCCTGGACGGCGACGGTGACGATGTAGTCGATCAGCAGGGCGACGGCCGCGATCTGGGCGATCCGGGGGCCGAAGTTCTCGCGTGCGACGACGTACGAACCGCCCGCCCGGGTGTAGACCGAGACGACCTCGCGGTACGAGAAGGTCAGCAGGACCAGCAGGCCCAGGATCACGAAGGTCAGCGGGATCAGCGCGGTGAACGCGGCGATGCCGATCGCGGGGATCAGGATCACCAGCATCTGCTCGGAGCCGTACGCCATGGACGAGATGCAGTCCGAGGCCAGCACGCCGAGTGCGACGGAGTTCGAGAGCTTCTCGTGGCCGAGCTGCTCGGTGACCAGGGGCTTACCGAGCAAACGTTTCTTCACTCGGTAGCCGAGGCTCTCCGGGAGCTCGACCTCGCCAGAGGGGCTGATGGTGCCGGCCATGATGGGGTTCCGATCCGGGCGGGAGTTGACACCCCATGCATACCGCCGCCCGGTGGAACAATCCGGACATCTTCCCGCTGGGAGCGGGATCTTAGCGCCTCTCTAACGCCGACGTGATCTCACCGAACCATCCACGTGTCAGAACCGCTAAGAAGCGCCGCCAGATCCCCCTCACCACGCTCCGTGACGGCCTGCTCCAGCTGGGCGTTCAGCTGCCGGTCGTAGGCGGGCCGGGCGACGGCCCGCAGGACCCCGATCGGGGTGGGCTCGGTGAGCCGCGACAGCGCGAAGGCTCGCGTCGGGTCGGGGTCGGTGACGTCGTGGACGATCGCCTCACCGTCGGGGGCGAGGCGGTACGGCTGACCGTGCTCCAGGCGCAGCAGCGCGGCGTCCCGCGTCGCCGGGTCCTTCAGGACCTCGAAGGCGCCGTCGTTGAAGATGTTGCAGTTCTGGTAGATCTCCACCAGTGCGGTGCCCTGGTGCTGGGCTGCGGCGCGCAGCACCGAGGTCAGGTGCTGGCGGTCGGAGTCGATGGTGCGGGCCACGAAGCCGGCCTCCGCGCCGAGTGCGAGCGACAGCGGGCGGAACGGCTCATCGAGGGAGCCCATCGGGGTCGACTTGGTGATCTTGCCGGGCTCGCTGGTGGGCGAGTACTGGCCCTTGGTGAGGCCGTAGATCCGGTTGTTGAACAGCAGGATCTTCAGGTTCACGTTGCGGCGCAGCGCGTGGATCAGGTGGTTGCCGCCGATGGACAGCGCGTCGCCGTCACCGGTGATCACCCAGACCGACAGGTCCGGGCGCGAGGCCGCCAGGCCGGTGGCGATGGCGGGGGCGCGGCCGTGGATGGAGTGCATCCCGTAGGTGCTCAGGTAGTACGGGAAGCGGGAGGAGCAGCCGATGCCGGAGATGAAGACGATCTTCTCTCGGGGGATGCCGAGCTCGGGCAGGAAGCCCTGCACCGCCGCCAGGATCGCGTAGTCCCCGCAGCCGGGGCACCAGCGCACCTCCTGGTCGGACTTGAAGTCCTTCGCCGTCAGCTTGAGCGCGCCGTTCGCCGTGATGCCGGCCGGCTTGATGTCAGTCATCGAGCGCCTCCGAGATGACGGCAGCCAGCTGGGCGGCCTTGAACGGCATGCCGCTGACCTGTGTGAACGAGCGGGCGTCGACCAGGTACCTGGCCCGCAGCAGCATCGCCAGCTGCCCCAGGTTCATCTCCGGCACCAGCACCTTGTCGTAGCGCCGCAGCACCTCGCCGAGATTGGGCGGGAAGGGGTTGAGGTAGCGCAGGTGGGCCTGGGCGACCTTGCCGCCCGCCGCACGGGCGCGCCGCACACCGGCCGCGATCGGCCCGAAGGTCGATCCCCAGCCGAGCACCAGCAGCCGCGCGTCGCCGCCAGGATCGTCCACGGCCAGCTCCGGCACGCTGACGCCGTCGACCTTGGCCTGACGGGTGCGGACCATGTGGTCGTGGTTGGCCGGGTCGTAGGAGATGTTGCCGGTGCCGTCCTGCTTCTCGATCCCGCCGATACGGTGCTCAAGCCCCGGCGTGCCCGGCACCGCCCACGGACGCGCCAAGGTCTCCGGATCGCGCAGGTAGGGCCAGAAGCCGCCCGAGCCGTCGGGGGCGTTCGGCTCGGTCGCGAAGGCGACCCGCAGGTCCGGCAGCTCGGAGACCTCGGGGACCCGCCACGGCTCCGAGCCGTTGGCCAGGTACCCGTCGGAGAGCAGGAACACCGGCGTGCGGTAGGCGAGCGCGATCCGCGCCGCCTCCAGCGCCATGGTGAAGCACTCCCCCGGCGAGGCGGGCGCCACGATCGGCACCGGCGCCTCGCCGTTGCGCCCGAACATGGCCTGCAGCAGGTCCGCCTGCTCGGTCTTGGTCGGCAGGCCCGTCGACGGGCCGCCGCGCTGGATGTCGACGACCAGCAGCGGCAGCTCCAGCGAGACCGCGAGCCCGATCGTCTCGCTCTTCAGCGCGATGCCCGGCCCCGACGTCGTGGTCACGCCCAGCGCGCCGCCGAAGGCCGCGCCGAGCGCCGCGCCGATCCCGGCGATCTCGTCCTCGGCCTGGAAGGTCCGCACGCCGAAGTTCTTGTGCTTGGACAGCTCGTGCAGGATGTCGGAGGCGGGGGTGATCGGGTAGGAGCCCAGGAACAGCGGCAGTTCCGACTGCTTCGAGGCGGCGATCAGCCCGTAGGCCAGCGCCAGGTTGCCGGAGATGTTGCGGTAGCGACCGGGCGCGAAGGCTCTCGCGGCCGGGGCGACCTCGTAGGAGACCGCGAACGACTCGGTGGTCTCGCCGTAGTTCCACCCCGCCCGGAACGCCAGCACGTTGGCCTCGGCGATCTCCGGCCGCTTCGCGAACTTGGCCCGCAGGAACGTCTCGGTGCCCTCGGTGGGCCGGTGATACATCCACGACAGCAGCCCGAGCGCGAACATGTTCTTGGCCCGCTCGGCGTCCTTGCGGGCGAGCGAGGTCTCCTTCAGCGCCTCCACCGTCAGCGTGGTCAGCGCCACCGGGTGCACCCGGTACTCGCCCAGCGTCCCGTCGTCGAGCGGGTCCGCCTGCCAGCCCACCTTGGCCAGCGCGCGCTTGGTGAACTCGTCGGTGTTGACGATGATCTCCGCGCCGCGCGGCAGGTCCGCCAGGTTCGCCTTGAGCGCGGCCGGGTTCATCGCCACCAGCACGTCGGGGGCGTCGCCCGGGGTCAGGATGTCGTGGTCGGCGAAGTGCAGCTGGAAGCTGGAGACACCCGGCAGGGTGCCTGCGGGGGCCCTGATCTCCGCCGGGAAGTTCGGCAGCGTCGACAGGTCGTTGCCGAAGCCCGCCGTCTCGGAGGTGAACCGGTCACCGGTCAGCTGCATACCGTCACCGGAGTCCCCGGCGAAGCGGATCACGACACGGTCGAGCCGCCGCACCCGCTTGCCCCCATTGGCCGGCTCGGACTCCGGATCATGGGACTCGTCGAACGTGGAACCCGTCTCCTCGACCCTGCTGGTCACGACGTGGGCCTCCCTCGTCACCGATGGTGTGCTCCGCGTAAAAGATCCTATGCCCGTCAAGGTGCCTGGCGGTGGATCCCGAGGACACGATATCTGACGGTCAATCAGGAATTGAGATAGGTCAGCACCGCCAGCACCCGGCGGTGGTCCTCAGGGCTCTGGCCCAGGCCCAGCTTCGAGAAGATGTTGCTGACGTGCTTCTCCACGGCCCCGTCGGAGACCACCAGCTGACGTGCCACGGCCGCGTTGCTGCGACCCTCCGCCATCAGGCCCAGGACCTCCCGCTCCCGGGGCGTCAGATCGGCCAGCACGTCCCGCTTGCGGCTTCGGCCCAGCAGCTGCGCGACCACCTCCGGGTCCAGCGCGGTGCCGCCCGCGGCGACGCGGGCGACCGCGTCCACGAACTCGCGCACCTCCGCCACCCGGTCCTTCAGCAGGTAGCCGACACCACGCGTCGAACCCGCCAGCAGCTCGGAGGCGTAGCGCTCCTCCACGTACTGCGACAGCACCAGCGTGCCCACGCCCGGGTGCCGCTCCCGCAGCGCGATGCAGGCGCGCACGCCCTCGTCGGTGTGGGTCGGCGGCATCCGCACGTCCGCCACCACCACGTCCGGCACGCCCTCCGGGGATGCCGCCAGCTCGTCGACCAGCGCCAGCAGCGCCTCGCCGTCCTCCACGGCGCCGACGACCGCGAGACCGCGGTCGGTCAGCAACCGGGTGAGGCCCTCGCGCAGCAGCACGGAATCCTCGGCTATCACGACACGCAGCATGGCTCACATGCTAGCGATCACATCGTGCGCAGAGCGACCGCGTCGCACAGGCCCTCCAGGGCCGTCTTGGCCGAGCAGTCCGGCAGCGGGCGCAGCAGCGCGCGGGCCTCCTCGGACCAGCGCAGCGTCTCCTCCCGGGCCAGCGCCAGCGCCGGGTGGCCGCGCAGCAGGCGCAGCGCCTCGGCGTGCAGCTCGTCGTCCTCGATCGGGCCGGCCGTCAGCTCGCGCAGCCGCAGGTCGCCCGGGACGGACTCGTCCGGCTCGGAGGCGCGCAGCAGCAGCACCGGCAGCGTCGGCACACCCTCGCGCAGGTCCGTGCCGGGCGTCTTGCCCGACTCCTGGCTGTCGCTGGCGATGTCCAGCACGTCGTCGGCCAGCTGGAAGGCGATGCCGATGCGCTCGCCGTACTGCGTCAGTATGTCGCAGACGTATTCGTCGGCCCCGGCCAGCAGCGCGCCCAGACGGCAGGAGACGGCGATCAGCGACCCGGTCTTGCCGGACAGCACGTCCAGGTAGTGCCGGACCGGGTCGTCCTCCGGGCCGGGCCCGGCCGTCTCCAGGATCTGGCCGGTGACCAGGCGCTCGAACGCCTGGGACTGCAACCGCACCGCCTCCGGGCCGAGGTCGGCCAGGATCTGCGAGGCGCGGGAGAAGAGGAAGTCACCGGTGAGGATGGCGACGGAGTTGTCCCAGCGGGCGTTGGCGCTGACCGCGCCGCGGCGCATGGACGCCTCGTCCATCACGTCGTCGTGGTAGAGCGTGGCCAGGTGGGTCAGCTCGACCACCACCGAGGCCGGGACCACGCCCGGCGCGTTCGCGTCGCCGAACTGGGCGGCGAGGATGGCCAGCAGCGGGCGGAACCGCTTGCCGCCCGCGTGGAGCAGATGCTGTGCGCCGACTGTGATGAACGGCACGTCGCTCTTGGTCGCCTCGGCCAGTGCCTGTTCGACGGCGGAGAGCCCGAGGCGGACGTCGGTCTCCAGTGCCTGGTCCTGCACGCTCAGCCCGAAGGGCCCCACGACGGTCACCGGGAACACTCCTTGCGCTGGTCGGGTGGGGGCGGCCGATAAGAGCCACCAAGGGCAGCGTATCCGGTCGACTGTCGATCACCGAGCGCGCCCGGCCCACTGTCACAGCGGGCCGGGCGCGCATGAGGGTTGTTCCGGCGTTCCCGGACCGTTCACCGAACGAAGAGTGACGCCTGGTTCGCGAGATGCAGGAAGTACTCCGGCGCCACGCCGAGCACCACGGTGACGACCGCGCCCAGCCCGATCGCCGCGCCCGTCAGCGGGCTCGGCACGGCGACGGTCGGGCCGTCGGCGCGCGGGTCCGAGAAGAACATCAGCACGATCACCCGGATGTAGAAGAACGCCGCCACCGCCGAGGACAGCACACCGACGATGACCAGCGCCGTGGCCCCACTGCCCGACGCGGCCTGGAACACCGCGAACTTCCCGGTGAAGCCGGACGTCAGCGGGATGCCCGCGAAGGCCAGCAGGAACAGCGCGAAGACCGCCGCCAGCAGCGGCGAGCGCCGCCCGAGACCGGCCCAGCGCGACAGGTGCGTCGCCTCCCCGTCCGCGTCGCGCACCAGGGTGACCACGGCGAACGCCCCGAGCGTCACGAAGGAGTACGCGGCCAGGTAGAACATCACCGCGCCGAGACCGCTGCGGTCCAGCGCGATCACGCCCGTCAGGATGAACCCGGCGTGGGCCACGGACGAGTAGGCCAGCAGGCGCTTCACGTCCGTCTGGGTCACCGCGATGATCGCGCCCGCGACCATGGTCAGGATCGCCACGCCCCACAGCACCGGCCGCCAGTCCCAGGACAGGCCCGGGAAGGCGACGTAGAGCAGCCGCAGCATCGCCCCGAAGGCGGCCACCTTGGTGGCGGAGGCCATGAAACCGGTGACCGGCGTCGGCGCGCCCTGGTAGACGTCGGGCGTCCACATGTGGAACGGCACCGCGCCGACCTTGAACAGCAGGCCCACGCCCAGCATCGCCAGGCCGATCAGCAGCAGCACGTCGTTGCCGGTGGTCTGCGCCAGCGCCGGCGTGATCGTCGCCTTGCCCTCCACCACGTCGGCGATCCGGCTCAGCTGCACCGAACCCGCGTAGCCGTAGACCAGCGCGAGGCCGAACAGGAAGAACGCCGACGAGAACGCGCCGAGCAGGAAGTACTTGACCGCCGCCTCCTGCGACAGCAGCCGACGACGGCGCGCCAGCGCGCAGAGCAGGTAGAGCGGAAGGGAGAAGACCTCCAGCGCCACGAACATCGTCAGCAGGTCCGAGGCGGCCGGGAAGAGCAGCATGCCGCCCACCGCGAACATCGTCAGCGGGTAGATCTCGGTGGTCGCGTGACCGGACGTCGCCGCCCGCCGCTCCGCGTCGCTGCCGGGCACCGCCGCGGCCTCCGGCGCGAACGCGTCGACCGCCGCGCCCGTCCCCGAGCGCGGCTCCAGCCGCCGCTCGGCGAACTGCAGCACCGCGACGACCGCCACGAGCGTGATCACGCCCTGCAGGAACAGCGACGGCCCGTCCACGGCGACCGCGCCCATCGCGGCGAGGTCCGCCTTGTTCGTGGCGTAGCCGTCCACCGCCAGGTAGAGGATCAGCCCGAACGAGGCCGCGAGCCCCGCCAGCGCGATGCCGATCTGCGTCGTGTAGCGGTGCCGTCGCGGCACGAAGGCCTCGGCGAGGATGCCGACCAGCGCCGCGCCGAAGACCGCCAGCATCGGCGACAGCTGCAGGTACTCGATGTGCGGCGCGGAGATCGGGGGAATCGCCGCCGCCAGCGTCATGCCGGTCACTGGCCGCCTCCGGTGGTGGTCGTAGCAGCGTTACTGTGCGCACTGGTGAGATGCGGCGTCGGGTCGCTCTGCCCCATCTGGGAGAGCGTCTGGTTCACCGACGGGTTGACGATGTCGGCGATCGGCTTCGGGTAGACGCCCAGCACCAGCAGCAGCGCGATCAGCGGGGCGACGACCACCAGCTCACGGGCCTTCAGATCGCCCACGCCCTCGTTGCCGGGCTTGACCGGGCCGGTCATGGTGCGCTGGTAGAGCACCAGCACGTACAGCGCGGCCAGCACGATGCCCGCCGTGGCGACGATGCCGAGCGCCGGGTAGCGCTCGAAGGTGCCGACCAGGACCAGGAACTCGCTGACGAACGGGCCGAGCCCCGGCAGCGACAGGATCGCCAGTCCGCCCACCAGGAAGGTCCCGGCCATGATCGGCGCGACCTTCTGGACTCCGCCGTAGTCGGCGATGAGCCGGCTGCCGCGACGCGACATCAGGAAGCCCGCCACCAGCAGCCAGGCCGCCGTCGAGACGCCGTGGTTCACCATGTAGAGCTCCGCGCCCGACTGGCCCTGGCTGGTCAGCGCGAAGATGCCGAGGATGATGAAGCCGAAGTGCGAGATCGACGCGTAGGCGACCAGCCGCTTGATGTCCTTCTGACCCACCGCCAGCAGCGCCCCGTACAGGATGCCGATGACGGAGAGCACCAGGATCGCCGGGGCGAAGGTCTTGCTCGCCTGCGGGAACAGCTGCAGGCAGAAGCGGAGCATCGCGAAGGTGCCGACCTTGTCGACCACCGCCGTGATCAGCACCGCCACACCCGGCGTGGCCTCGCCCATGGCGTTGGGCAGCCAGGTGTGCAGCGGCCACAGTGGCGCCTTCACCGCGAAGGCGAACATGAAGCCCAGGAAGAGGGCGTTCTCCGCCGTCGAGGAGAAGTGCAGCGAGCCGTTCTGCAGCGCGGTGGTGATGGAGACCAGGGAGAAGGTGTGGGTGATGGTGTAGAGGCCGATCACCGCCGCCAGCATGACCAGGCCGCCGAGCAGGTTGTAGAGCAGGAACTTGACGGCCGCGTAGCTGCGCTGCCGCGCGTCCTCGCCCTTCGTCCGGTCCCCGAAGCCGCCGATGAGGAAGTACATCGGGATCAGCATGGCTTCGAAGAAGACGTAGAACAGGAAGACGTCGGTGGCCTCGAAGGCGATCACCACCATCGCCTCGACCGCCAGGATCAGGGCGAAGAAGCCCTGGGTGCGGCGGTTGCGCTCGAAGGTCCCCGAGTCGTCCACGACCGGGTCGGCGTCGTGCCAGGAGGCCAGCATGACGAACGGCACCAGCACGCCCGTCAGCAGGATCAGCACGACGCCGAGGCCGTCGACGCCGAGGCTGTAGTTGATGCCGAACTGCGGGATCCAGCTGTGGTTCTCGGTCATCTGGTAGCGCGCCCCGTGCGGCTGGTACCGCGCGGCGACGACGCAGGCCAGGACGAGCGTCCCGAGTGAGAAGAGCAGCGGGACGACCTTGTTGCGGTCGCGGCTGCGGGTGTTGGTGGCCGGCGGCAGCGCGGCGGTGAGGACCGCGCCGACGGCCGGCAGCGCGGCGGCGACTGTCAGAATCGGAAAGCTCATCAGACGGCCCTCATCAGGAGCGTGGTGGCGGCCAGCACCAGCGCGCCGCCGAACATCGACAGGGCGTAGGAGCGGACATAACCGTTCTGGACCTTGCGCACCCGGCCGGAGGTCCCGCCGATCAGCGCGGCGATGCCGTTGACCAGTCCGTCCAGGCCCTTGCCCTCGAGGTAGACCAGGAAGCGGGTCAGGTGCGAGCCGCCGCTGACCAGGACGACGTGGTTGAAGTCGTCCTGCAGCAGGTCCCGGCGGGCGGCCCGGGTGAGCAGCGAGCCGAGCGGCGGCACGGCCGGGACCGGCTTGCGGCCGTACATCATCCAGGCGACGCCGACGCCGAGCAGCAGCACGACCGTCGTGCACGCGGTCACGGTCGTGGTGCTCAGCGGCGAGTGGCCCTCCTGGTAGCCCGTCACCGGGCTCAGCCAGTGGACGAACGAGGAGTTGATGCTGAACAGACCGCCGAGGAAGACCGAGCCGAAGGCGAGGATCACCATCGGGGCGCCCATGACGGCCGGGGACTCGTGCGGGTGCGGCTCGTGGCCGTCCGCGTCGGGAACCCAGCGCTTCTCGCCGAAGAAGGTCATCAGCATGACGCGGGTCATGTAGAAGGCGGTCACGGCCGCACCGACCAGCGTGCAGGTGCCGAGGATCCAGCCCTCCGTCCCGCCGTGGCCGAAGGCCGCCTCGATGATCTTGTCTTTGGAGAAGAAGCCGGACAGTCCGGGGAAGCCGATGATGGCCAGGTAGCCGAGCCCGAAGGTCACGAAGGTCAGCGGCATGTACTTCCGCAGACCGCCGTACTTCCGCATGTCGACCTCGTCGTTCATGCCGTGCATGACCGAACCGGCGCCGAGGAAGAGTCCGGCCTTGAAGAAGCCGTGGGTGACCAGGTGCATGATCGCGAAGACGTAGCCGATCGGGCCCAGGCCCGCCGCCAGCACCATGTAGCCGATCTGCGACATCGTCGACCCGGCCAGCGCCTTCTTGATGTCGTCCTTGGCGCAACCGACGATCGCACCGAAGAGCAGCGTGACCGCGCCGACCACGACCGTCGCCAGCTGGGCCGTGGGCGCCAGGTTGAAGATGGCGGAGGAGCGGGTGATCAGGTAGACGCCGGCGGTGACCATCGTCGCCGCGTGGATCAGGGCTGAGACCGGGGTCGGGCCCTCCATCGCGTCACCGAGCCAGGACTGCAGCGGCACCTGGGCCGACTTGCCGCAGGCGGCCAGCAGCAGCATCAGCCCGATGCCGGTCAGCGTCGCCTGCGTCGCCTTCGGCGCGTCTGCGAAGACGGGCGTGAAGGCGAAGGTCCCGAAGGTGGTGAACATCAGCATGACCGCGATGGACAGGCCGACGTCGCCGACGCGGTTGACCAGGAACGCCTTCTTGGCCGCCGTGGCCGCGCTCGGCTTGTGCTGCCAGAAGCCGATCAGCAGGTAGGAGGCGAGACCCACGCCCTCCCAGCCGACGTACAGCAGCAGGTAGTTGTCGGCCAGCACCAGCAGCAGCATGGCCGCGAGGAAGAGGTTCAGAAAGCCGAAGAACTTACGGCGCTTCTCGTCGTGCGCCATGTACCCGATCGAGTACAGGTGGATCAGCGAGCCGACACCCGTGATCAGCAGCACGAAGGTCATCGACAGCTGGTCCAGCTGGAACCCGACCTCGGCCTGGAAGCCGTTCACCGGGATCCACGTGTAGAGGTTGAGATGGACCGGCCGGTCGGCGGCGGAGCGGCCCAGCATCGAGAAGAACAGCGCGAGCCCCACGCCGAAGGAGGCGAAGGCGAGGAGCGTGCCGAGCCAGTGCCCGACGCGATCCAGGCGGCGGCCGCCGCAGAGCAGCAACGCCGCTCCCAGCAGCGGAACCGCGACCAGTACGGGGATGAGATTGTCCACTTCTCGTCAGCCTCCGCCGCTACAGCTTCATGAGGTTGGTGTCGTCGACCGAGGCCGAGTGACGGGTGCGGAAGACGCTCACGATGATCGCCAGACCGACGACCACCTCGGCCGCCGCGACCACCATGGTGAAGAAGGCGATGATCTGCCCGTCCAGGTTGCCGTGCAGCCGGGAGAAGGTGACCAGGGCCAGGTTGCAGGCGTTGAGCATCAGCTCCACGCACATGAACAGCACGATCGCGTTGCGCCGCACCAGCACGCCGACGGCGCCGATGGTGAACAGCAGGGAGGCCAGATACAGGTAGTTGACCGGGTTCACTTCGACTCCACCTCCCGCTGCTGCTGCTCCGGCTTCTGCCCGACGTGCGACAGCTCGCTGCCGCTGCGCGGCTTCGGGGTCTTCCGGCCCAGCCAGTGCGCGGCGCCGGACTCCAGCTCGCCCATGCGGCGCAGCACGTCGCTGCCGAGCTGCCGCATCTGACCGCGTTGGCGCAGCGTCGGATTGACGCTGATCTCGGCCGGGGTGCCGTCCGGCAGCAGGCCGGGCGCGTCGACCGCGTTGTGGCGGGCGTAGACGCCGGGCGCCGGCAGCGGCGTGACCTGCGTGCCGAGACGGACCCGCTGCTCGGCCAGCTCGCGCTGGCTCTGCTTGACCTCGGTGGCGTCGCGGTGCGTCAGCACCATCGCGCCGACCGCGGCGGTGATCAGCAGCGCGCCGGTGACCTCGAAGGCCCACACGTACTGGGTGAAGATCAGCCGCGCCAGGCCCGGGACGTTGCCGCCGCTCGCCTGGTTGGCCGCGCCGACGCCGGTGAAGCTGCGCAGGTGCGCGTTGGCGATCCCGGCGCAGAGCAGCACGCCCATGCCGATCCCGCCGAGCACCGCGGCCACCCGCTGGCCCTTCAGCACCTCCTTGACCGAGTCGGCCGAGGAGACGCCCACCAGCATGACCACGAAGAGGAAGAGCATCATGATCGCGCCGGTGTAGACGACGATCTGCACGATGCCGAGGAAGACCGCGCCCTCGGCCATGTAGCAGACCGCCAGCGCGAGCATCGTGCCCGCCAGGCAGAGCGCCGAGTGGACCGCCTTGCGGCACAGGACCATGCCCAGCGCCCCGCCGACCGCGACCACCGCGAGCACCCAGAACTGGACGGCCTCACCGGTGGAGGTCACGAGGCCACCTCCCCCTTGCTGACCGCGACCTGACGCTCGGTGCCCGGCGCGGCCTCGGTGACCTGACCGCGGTAGTAGTCGCCCTCGTCCGTGCCCGGGTAGATGGCGTGGGGCGTGTCGACCATGCCCTCGGTCAGTCCGGCCAGCAGCTGCTCCTTGGTGAAGATCAGCGACTCGCGGGAACTGTCGGCCAGTTCGTACTCGTTGGTCATCGTGAGCGCCCGCGTCGGGCAGGCCTCGATGCAGAGGCCGCAGAGGATGCAGCGGGCGTAGTTGATCTGGTAGACCCGCCCGTACCGCTCACCCGGCGAGTAGCGCTCCTCGTCGGTGTTGTCCGCGCCCTCCACGTAGATGGCGTCCGCCGGGCACGCCCACGCGCACAGCTCGCAGCCGACGCACTTCTCCAGCCCGTCCGGGTGCCGGTTGAGCTGGTGCCGCCCGTGGAAGCGCGGCGCGGTGGGCTTCTTGTACTCGGGGTACTGCTCGGTCAGGCGCTTCTTGAACATGGCCTTGAAGGTCACGCCGAAGCCCGCGGCGGGTCCCAGCCCCCATGACCCATGGTTCTCAGTAGGCACCGTCGTCTCCCTTCAGTGCAGGAACAGTGGTGGACTCCGCAGGCTGGGAGCGCGACGGACGCCGCGGCACCGCCGGGAGCTGCTGCCCCGGCATCGGCGGCACCGGGAAGCCGCCCGCCATCGGGTCGAAAGGCTCCTGGCCGGCGCCCGCCTCGGCGGGCTCCTGCTTCTTCGGCCGCAGCATGTCGAAGAGGACCGAGAGCAGCACCAGGGCGACCACGCCGCCGGCCACGTACAGCACCACGTCGCCGAAGTTGTGGCCCTCGTTGCGCAGCGCCCGGACGGTGGCCACCAGCAGCAGCCACACCAGCGAGACCGGGATCAGCACCTTCCAGCCCAGCTTCATGAACTGGTCGTAGCGCAGCCGGGGAAGCGTGCCGCGCAGCCAGATGAAGACGAAGAGCAGCAGCTGGATCTTGATGATCAGCCACAGCATGGGCCACCAGCCGTGGTTGGCCCCGGCCCAGAAGGCGCTGATCGGCCACGGCGCCCGCCAGCCGCCCAGGAACATCACGCTGGCCACCGCCGAGACGGTGACCATGTTGATGTACTCCGCCAGCATGAACATCGCGAACTTCAGCGAGGAGTACTCCGTGTTGAAGCCGCCGACCAGCTCACCCTCCGCCTCGGGGAGGTCGAAGGGGGCGCGGTTGGTCTCGCCGACCATGGACACCAGGTAGACCAGGAAGCTCACCGGCAGCAGCACCGCGAACCAGGTGTGCGTCTGCGCGTCCACGATCGCGGACGTCGACATCGAGCCGGAGTAGAGGAAGACCGCCGCGAAGCTCAGGCCCATCGCGATCTCGTAGGAGACCATCTGCGCCGCCGACCGCAGCCCGCCGAGCAGCGGGTACGTCGAGCCGGAGGCCCATCCCGCCAGCACGATGCCGTAGATCCCGATCGAGGCCGTGGCCAGGATGAACAGGATGCCGACGGGCAGGTCGGTCAGCTGCATCGTGGTCCGGGTGCCGAAGATGGAGATCTGGTGGTCCGCCGGGCCGAACGGGATCACCGCGAAGGCCATGAAGGCCGGCATCGCAGAGATGATCGGGGCCAGTACGAAGACCACCTTGTCGGCGGCCGTGACGACCAGGTCCTCCTTCAGGGCCAGCTTCACGCCGTCCGCGAGGCTCTGCAGCAGGCCCCACGGGCCGTGCCGGTTGGGGCCGATGCGCAGCTGCATCCAGGCGACGACCTTGCGCTCCCAGACGATGGCGATCAGCACCGTCAGGACCAGGAACGCGAAGACGAACACCGCCTTCAGCAGCACCAGCCACCAGGGGTCGCGTCCGAAGAAGGAGAGGTCCTCGGCCGCGAGCAGCACCGCAGGATGCATCACCGCTGCTCCTCCATGTCAGGCTTCTCGTCAGGGGTGGAGGCCAGCGCCACGATCCGGCCGGGCACCGCGCCGAGCGTCCGCGCGACCCCGCCCGGGCTGGAGTTGAGCGGCAGCCACACCACCCGGTCCGGCAGCTCCGCCGTGATCGCCAGCGGCAGCGTGACGACGCCCGCCGGTCCGGTCACCGTGAGCGGCGCCCCGTCGGCGACGCCGACCTCGGCCGCGGTCGCCGGCGAGAGCCGGGCCACGGCCGGGTGCCGGGTGCCGGCCAGCGCCTCGTCGCCCTGCTGCAGCACGCCGTTGTCGAGCAGCTGCCGCCAGCCGGCCAGCACCGCCTCGCCCGCGCTCGGACGCGGCAGCGGGTGGGCCAGCTCGATGGGCGCGTCCGCGCGCTCGCCGCGCCAGGGCCCGAAGGCGTCCAGCTCGCGGCGGGCCGCGACCACGTCCGGCAGGCCGAGGTGCTTGTCCATGGCGTCGGCCAGCATGTGCAGTACCCGCAGGTCGTCGTTCAGGTGACGCTGCGTCAGCTGGTCGGGCTTGAGAGCCGGCTCGAAGGAGCGGACCCTGCCCTCCCAGTCCAGGAAGGTGCCCGCCTTCTCGGCGACCGCCGCGACCGGCAGCACCACGTCCGCCCGCGCGGTGACCGCGCTCGGCCGCAGCTCCAGGCTGACCACGAAACCGGCCCTGGCCAGCGCCTCGTCGGCGGCGGCCGGGTCCGGCAGGTCGTCGATCTCGACGCCGCCGACCAGCAGCGCGTCCAACTCCCCGGCGGCCGCCGCGGTGATGATC
>NZ_BBPP01000031.1:60742-101742 GCF_000787835.1 Streptacidiphilus melanogenes | reverse complement strand
ATCCTGAGCCTGCGTCACGGGGTGGGGGTGGCACGGGCTGCGCCCGCCGCCACCAGACAGGCCGTCACCCGCGGCGGCGGGCGGGATGCCGCACCGCGGGCACGGGCTGGGCCTGGTGGGAGTGGTTGGGGGGTGAGGTGCTTCGCACCCTTGGTGGATCACTCGTTGGGGTGGTGTGGTGACGGGGGTTCAGCGTTCGCATGCATCAAAGATGGTGACGCGCTAGACTCTGGGATAGGCAGAGGCCTCCGGGGGACTCTTCCAGGCGCTGAAAAAGACAGACCAAACGACGCCACGGAAACATTATCCCGGACCATACGGAAACACGGAACAAGAAAGGGGAGAGAAATGCACGATAGCGGCACTATCCAAGCTGAAGAAAAGAGCAGCCACCACGCGCAGAGGCGCGCGCCCCTCCCCTTCCCAGACCCCAGGGGCGGTTGCTGCCGACGTCGGTCAGGTGTGCTCCAGAACAGGGCGTCGCCCGGCGCGTACGGGCCTTCGCCTGGGAGCTCGGGTATCGCGCCCGGTGACGTCCTGCCCGCCCGGGTCCAGGGCGCAGCTAGCGGCGCAGGGTCTTCCAGCAGTAACCGACTAGCCAAAGCAGCACAATCGCAGGAGCTGTCACGATGTCACCTGCGCGGTTCTTTCGTCCTGGAGCTTCCTTGGGCCATCGGTAGGCGACTCTCGCCACTGTTGCCAGGACCCAGGCGGCAAGCAGGATCTGCGGCACGTGGTCGCGCGGCCAGAGCACGCTCAACACAGCCAGGGCGGCTATGCCGCACCAGGAACCACCCACTGCGGCCGCAACCCCGAACACCAGCCGCCGGAGTGAGCGGGCGTTAGCTTCATCGAAACCCACAAGCGATCGTCCCACGGGCCCGCATCTGGTGACCAGAGGAATCGTCGGCCCAGGCCGTGACACAGCGCGGGCAGGACTGAACAAGGCCCGGTAGCAGTGGGAGCACGTCCTGGAACCCGCATTGGGCGGCGGAACGGTCGGCGAATAACTCGCTTGAAAAGGCTTGGGAAAGGAAGTGATGTCGCCATGATAAGCAAGGCAAAGAAGCTCCGCCCGCACCAGGAAGAGGCGTGCGATTCATCGGTACGACTTCTGACGGTGCCCGCGTCCGGGATCGTCCCTCTGGAGGGGCTGCGCTGCCAGATCCGTGCGGCGACGGGCGCGGGCAAGAGCCTGACGGCGGTTCACGTAGCTTCCCGGCTCCACGCCGAGCGGGTCCTCGTCCTGGTGCCCTCACTGGCACTGCTGGAGCAGACCGTCGGGGTGTGGCAGGCCGAGGGGCGCGGTGGGCGGATGTTCGGGCTGTGCTCGCTGAAGGCCGGCGAGCAGCCGGGGATCGACTGCACCACCGATCCCGGCGAGCTGGTGGCCTGGACGAAGGGGCCGGGGAAGGTCACCGTCTTCGCCACCTACCACTCGCTCGGGCTCGGCTACCTCGAAGAGGCCCACCAGCAGGGTTTGGAGCCGTGGTCGCTCGCGGTCGTGGACGAGGCGCACCGGGTCTCCGGGGCTGCTGGGCGGCCGTGGGCGGCAATCCTGGACAACGCGAAGGTGCCGGCCGACCGGCGCCTGTTCATGACCGCCACCCCCAGGCTGTGGCAGGGCCGGGAAGGGGACCTGGAGCGGGCTGCGGCGGCCGGGATGGAAGAGGCCGAGCTGATCGCGAGCATGGACGACGAGACCCAGTTCGGCCCCATCGCCCACGACTACCCGCTCGGGAAGGCCATCAGCGACGGCGTCATCGCCCCCTACCGGATCCTGTGCGTCGACGTCCACGACCCGTTGCTCCACGAGCTGGACCAGCGCGGCCTGGACGATCGGTCCGTCGAGTACCGCGGAGCACGCCTCGCAGCGCTGCAGACCGCCGCCCTCACCGCCGCAGCAGAGTGGGACCTGGGCCGGGTCCTGTCGTTCCACCACCGGGTCGCCGAAGCACGCGCGATGAGCACCGGCCTGCTGGAGACCGCCGGCACCCTGTGGGAGCAGGACCCGGCGCTGCACCCGACCCCGGCGCAGATCGGCACCGCGTGGCTGGAGTCCGCCCACACGCCCCAGGAGCGCAAGGCGGTGCTGGAGGAGTTCGCGTCACTGCTGACCGAAGACGGGTGGCGGCGGCTGCGGTACATCCTCGCCTCGGTCAAGGTCCTCAGCGAAGGTGTGGACACCTTCCACTGCGACGCGGTGTTCTTCGCGGACGTCCGCGGCTCCATGGTCGACCTGGTCCAGGCCGTCGGCCGCGCCCTGCGGATGCAGCCCGGCAGCGGCAAAATCGCCACGATCGTGGCCCCGATCCTGCTCGCGCCCGGCGAGGACGGCGACCACCAGCTGCTCACCTCGAAGGCGTACAACGGCCTGTCGAAGATCCTCATGGCGCTGCGGTCCCACGACGCCGCCGCGATCGAACGCCTGGCGATGCCACAGTCCGAGGGGGCCGAGGGAGCGGAGCGAAAGCCGCGCAGCAGCACGGAGGCGTCGGCGTCCGGGGAGCGGGAGCTGCTGACGTTCTCCACCCGGCGTGACCCCGCCGCGATCGCCGCGTTCATCGCCACCCGGGTGCTGGAGCCCGAGCGGGAGGAGTTTCGGCGGGGACTTGCCGAGCTGTTGGTCTACAAGGCGGCGTTCGGGGACGTGAAGGTGCCCTACGCCCACAAGGCTCCCTCCGGGCACCCGCTCGGGGTCTGGGTCGCCGACCAGCGCCGCTACAAGGCCGCCGGCGTCCTCGACGAGGAACGCGTCTCGCTGCTGGAGGAGCAGGGGTTCGTGTGGAGCCACTTCGACACGGCCTTCACCGACAACCTCACCGCGGTCGCCGGCTACGCACACGAACACGGGCACGCCTGCCCGCCGAACGACGCCGTGTGGAACGGCCTACCGGTCGGCACCATCATGAAGAACGCCCGCACCGCCCAACGCCGCACCCAGGCGCTCCAGCGCCGCGCCGAGGCCGGCGAGACCAGTCTGGACTGGACCGGCACGCTCCCCGCGGAACGCAAGGCCGCGTACGACGCGATCGACCCCGCCTGGTGCCCCACCGGCTGGCCCCTGGAGTGGCAGCGCTGCTTCACCCTGGCCCGGCGCCACGTCCAGTCCGGCGGCGTCCTGCTGGGCGCGGAGCCCGGCAGCATCGCGGTCCAGGGCGAAGACCTCGCCGGATGGGCCCGCACCCAGCAACTGCGCTGGGACAACCTCGGACCCGCGCAGCAGTGGATGTGCCAACACGTCCTCGGACTGGAACCCATGACCCCCGAACAGCGCCCCAAAAGCCCCGTCAGCCACGCAGAGAAGGAACGCCGCAACCTGCTGGCGGCAGAGAAGTTCCGGGCCCGAGAAGGCCACCTCAACGCCCCCAGAGGGCACAAGGAAGAGATCGTGCTCGACGACGGCACCACCGAACTCGTCAGCCTCGGCCTCTACCTCACCAACACCCGCAACAGGAGGGCGTCCATCCCCACCGAACGCGCAGCCCGGCTCACCCAACTCGACATGAGATGGCAATAAACCGCAGGTAGGAGTGCAGCGGCACGGACGAGGCGGGCGCAGGCCGGGGGCCAGGGGGCTCGGGACCCGGTGGGTTCACACGCCAGGCTGGCGCCACCCAATCGCGGGACTTCTCCGCAGGCCAGAGGTGTCACACGGGATCGCGACACAGCCGCGAGAACGCCGAACCGGCAACCCGAGCGGGAGAGCTGCAACCCCGTGTGGACACACGGCGCGCTCAACCCACACGACCGCACAACGGCACACCAGCGCGCAACGAGCAGCCAGGCCGGACGAAGCTCGCCAGGCGGCCGGGGGCAGCCAGGCGCGAATTGGTGGATACGCCGTGTTCCTGCACGACGCATCCACCTTTACAGGTCAGTCACCTACTGGCTGGCGGAGGTCCCAGCTTCGTCCGACTCATCCGCCTCACCCGGGGCGTTCCCCGGATCAGGGGCGTCGATGCTGACTTCGCGTGCGCCGTGGAGGTGCTCCTTCAACGCCGTTACCTTGCCGCGAAGATGCTTGATCAGCTCACCAGTTCCGTACACCGTGTTGGCAACCTCAAGGACCGTGATGACCTGCTGGACCAGCTCCTCGTGACCCATGCTGGTCGACTCGACCGAGGTGACAACGGCCACCGCGCCAGCCATCTGCCCCAGCTCCCGGTCGATGACCTGGGCGGCAACCTCACCTTCCTCCCGCGTCGCAAATTTCCAGTAGATCAAGACCTGGACATGGTCAGTCATCGGGCCGTCTCCTGCGGGTCTGGGTTGGCGCTCGGGAAGGGGCGGGGCCGAGTCCTGGCACTGAGGAAGAACGGAGTCCACCGATAGGACAGGGCGTCTGTACCTGTTGCGTACACCCGGTACTCGGCGATAGCGCGGTGCAGTGCTCGGTCCGCGGTCGCGCCCCCCAGCAGAGCGTGATGGAAACCGTGCGTGACCCTGGCAGCGACATCGACGCTCACCGGCCACAATGTCCCAAGGACGGACTCCGCCCCGGCGGCGAAGAAGCCAGCCTGGAGGCCTAAAATCTCGTCTCCGGCCAGCCCCCGTCCGGCACCAGAGCGCCCGAGCAGGGAGCGCTGCCCGGAGGAGCAGGCCGTCGCCACGACGACAGCACCGTCCAGGCGCCACGCGGCGATGTCGAGGCCGTCGATATGGCTGTCGTGGAGAAGCAGGCTCGACTCCAAGGGCGACGCGGCCAGGACACTGCTCCCATGCGTGCTCAGGTGCAGCACCCCGTATCGCTCTGCTCCGGGCCTGCGAAGCAGATCGTTTAGGTAGCGGCGAGAGGTCTGCTGGGGAAGCGTGGTCACTCGGCGGCCGTCGTCGCGGTGCAGATCGGCAACCTGTCGCAAGGCCGGTTCGGCGCCGCTGAGGTCGAGCATTCCAGCGTGAGCGGGGAACTGCGACACGCCGAGGATCAGGGTGTCCGGGCCGGGCAACGGCGGAGCCTCCTCGGCAAGAACGCTGAGATTGGGCAGGTAGGTGACCGGCAACCGAACGCCGAGCTGTGTTCCCTGAAGCGTGAGAGCGTGAATGGGGAAGCCGTGCAGGATCCCGTGAGCACTCACGAACAGGCGATCTGCGGACAACAGGGCAGGATCGTCAGGTAGCAGCGCATCGGCCCACTCAGCGATGTCCCTCAAGACGCGCTGCGCCGCCTGGAAGTGATCCTGGCCCTCCGCGAGCAGGGTATCGATGCACTCAGCGAGCCGGTCGCGCCGAGCAGCGGTGAGCTGCCGGATGTCAACGCTCACCCGGTCGCGTGTAAGCAGGGCAACAGCGAGATCGCGCTCACCGACCCAGTAGTACACAAGCGCAGCCTCGCCACGGCGCAGGCGCTGCTGGACTATCGCGGCCGCCGGGGACGGGGGCGGCCAGCTTGAGGTGTGGGCGAGCGCCGCGTCCCACGCGAGGCGCCGCCGCCGCCGCAGGTCCTCGGCCTTAGCGTCCTTGGGCGTCTTGGGTGTCTTGGGCGTGGAAGCCGGCTCTGCCGGACGCTCGTCGTCGAGAGCCTCCAGACCCGCGAGGTCCAGGCCTTGCTTGTCCCATGTGATTCGTCGCGCTCTCGCAAGCATCGCAAAGTACACGACTCCGTGCGCGCTCCGACCGGTGGCCAGGACGCAGCGTGCTGCGGCCTGGTACAGCTCCACCCACGGGCGCAGGCGGCTGTCGCGGGTGTAGAGACCGCTCGTGTTGTACCGCAGCCGCTCTTCTACCAAGTCGATGCCCTCGCTGGCAGCTTGCAGCGCCTGCTCAGGGGAATCGAGCGCCAAATGCGCTCGGACAACGCGCAGGAGCAGAGATGCTCGCACGTCTGGGCGCCGCTGCTCGTTCAGGAGCTTCAAACCGTGCTGGGCGGCTTCGAGCGCATCTTGGGGGCGCCCGACCAAGAGCAGGAGATCGGCATGCGTACGTTCGCCGATGGCGACGAGATCGCCGATGACCAGGAGCAGCGTCGGATCCTTGATCGCCTGTGCATCAGCGATCAACTGCACAGCCCGATCCAGCGCCGACAGCAGCACAGCATCGCGCTCAGGCCCCGACGCAAGGCCTGAGGCCGCAATCTGGTCAAGGTCCGCGACCTCGGCCGCCAACGTGCCGATCTGGGACGGCTTCGATGCCGCGGCCCGCCATGTCTCGACGGCCTCCGCAAAATCCTGATCCGCGTGGGCGAGAAGACGGTCCCAAGGAGCTTCATCGAGGTCGGCACCCGCTGCCGCGGCTGCTTCCTTGAAGGCCGCTTGGTTCTCCGCGTTCGGCTCCAACTGCAGAGCCAGCTGCGAGATGTCAGCCCCTACCTGCCAGTGCTCGCCCCGCTCCTGAAGCGCAACCAGATAGGCCATGACCTCAGGTGACAGCCCCAGCGGCCCCTCGGGGAGAACCGGAAGCGGAGGCACAAGCGAATCGCGGAACGCAACGCGGGCACGCTCCAAGTACAGCAAAGCCTCCACGGAATCCCCCGCGTGGTAGTACACATACGCAAGCTGGCTCTCCAGGGCCGCGCGTTCGCCAGCCGTGCGCTGATCAGAATGGTCGATGGCGTTGAGCCGAGCCAGCAGCCGGGTGATGTCCTCGTCAAGGTTCCTCTCATCCCGCCCGGAGTAGCGCGCCGCAGCCAAGCAGCGCAGCAAGTCGGCTGTGCGTCCGGCCGCAAGCCAAGCGTCTGCCGCCTTGTCGTACAGCGACGTGGCCGCTGCCGCATCGCCACGAGCTTCCTCAAGCTCTGCCAGCTTCTCCGCCGCGAGCGCCTGAGCACGCAGTAGCGCGGTCGCCGGCTCCGTGGCCGGCAGGATTGGAGCTCCCGGGCTCGCATCGAACGCACGCTGGAAACGGTCAGCGATGCTGGTGAGCCGCTCGGCCGCATCTCGAACGGCCTGCTCACGCTCGGGCGTGAGCGCACCCGTCACCACGTGAATGCCCGCCTCAGTCAGAGCCGCCTCGGCTTTCAACCGCGCAAGGTTGAGATCCTGCAGTTCTTCTGCCGCGAAAGTCATCTGCCCCTCCCTGGCCCACACGGTTCCCCCGAGAGGCCACTGACACACTTGGAGAGATGAGAAATCCCATCAACTCTTATGAAATAGAGAGCAGTTACGCATCAGGGATCAAGATGTGGGACCATCGTCAACCGCTCGGCCATTGGTTTCAACGCACGTTGTTGAAGCGGTCCACGCAGACCCGAAGATCAGCTTTTGAGCGTGCGTCGGAACAGGGGTGAGGACCTCGCCGGGTGGGCGCGGACCCAGCAGCTGCGCTCAGACAAGCTCACACCGGCGCAGCAGTGGATGTGTCACCACGTCCTGGGCCTTGTGGCCCCTGGCCCCCACCGAGCGCCCCAGAGCCCTGTGCGGCACTCGGAGAAGGAGCGCCGCAGGGTCTTTCGCCGCCGCGCAGTTCCGGGCGCGTGAGGTCCATCTGGACGCCCTGCAGCCACAAGGAGGAGATCGTGTGGACGACGGCAACACCGCAGTCGTCACCTCGGGCTGTTCCTCGCGAACAGCCGCAGCAGTAGGGCGTCCATCCACACGGAGCGGCCAGCGGCTCACCGAACTCGGCATGCGCTGGCAGTAGAGCCGTGGGGCGCGGGGCCGAGCGGCGGGCGTCACCGCCGATCTTCAGAACAGGGCCAGGCCCTCACCGCTGGTGTCCGCGATCACGGGCCGGAACTGGGCGGGAATGCCGTCGTGGCGACCGGGGCCGGCCGCAGCGGCCACACCAGGGGCCGTGACGGCCAGCCACGTACGAAAGCGGTCGACCGCGTCACGGTAGGAGACACGCGCCAAAATCCGGTGCTCCCCGCTCGGGCAGAAATCCACGGCCACGGTGATCTCGCACGATACGGGCGCGTTCTGGCTCCCGGTCCACGACGCGCGCAGCACCCCGCACGGCTTACGTCCCCGCGCGCTGCCCGGTGAGCGGTGCGTCGGGCGCAGCTCGGCTGCGGCCAGGTGGGCGGTCAGCCCGGCCACATGCGGCAGCGGCAGAGTGGTGCGGGTGCGGCAGCCCAGGCAGCGGTGCCAATGGCGCAGCCAGTCCTCGGCCTGGGTGCCGAACAGGCCCTCGTAGCGGCTGCCGACCAGGACATCGGTGCGGTAGAGGAACTCCGGGCGCTCCCGGGAGTTGCAGGAGGGGCAGACCGGCGCGCGGACGTAGCCGTGCTCGTGGCAATGATCAAGGACGGACGCGGGCGCCTGCTGGCACACCGCACAGAGCCATCCAGACGCCTGCTGGTAGCCGGGCTTCCTGCTCGCGGGCACGTACAGGTGGCCTTCCAACTCTCCCCGGTACGGGCGCGCCGTGGCGGCGCGGCGGCCCGTTCCCTGGGTGTCGTCGCGCGGACCTGGAGTGGACGTGGCCATGGAGGCCACGCTAGCGCCCGGGGCGGCGCTGTCGCTGGTAATGGGCTACGGCCGAGCTCTCTGTGCGCCCCTGGACCACGGCCAAGCGCGGCGGGCAACCCGTCAGGTTTGTCGGCGAGGAAGGACGCCCGCGGCTGAACAGCCCGGGAAAGCACCGTGGGGTCCGGCGAACGCCGGACCCCACGTGTCGTAGCGGGAGCAGGATTTGAACCTGCGACCTCTGGGTTATGAGCCCAGCGAGCTACCGAGCTGTTCCACCCCGCGTCGGTGAAACCAGTGTAGTGGCTGTACCTGGAACACCCCGCTCAATTTTCCAGGCCAGCACGCGGCCACCGGCCCCAGGCCGTAGGGGCGCAGCTGCGCGGGAGTCAGCGGACGTCGAACTCGTTCTCGTCCCATTCGAAGTCGCCTGGTCCGAAGCCGCCGTAGGGGCCGCCGTTGAAGTAGTCGGCGAGGACCTGGCCGATGACGGCACGCACCTGCTCCTCGGTGTCGGCCAGGGCCAGGGCGGCTGCCTGCTCGCCGGTCAGGGTGACGTGGACGTCGCGGGAGCGCACGGCGTCCGAGCCGCGGATGGTGAAGGTGGTGGCGCGGCCGACGCGGGCGGTGTGGCCGGAGAAGCGCAGTTGCTGCAGCTGCTTGGCCTTGCGCTGGCGGCCGCGCTCGGTGGTCTGCGCGCGGACCGCATCGTTCGCCAGCCGGTCGGCCGACGTGGCCGGGCGCGGGAGCGGCGGTCGGCCCTGCTTCTCGCGGGCGGCGTTCTCCTTCTCCCAGCGCCGTTCGGCGGCGCGGGAGAGCTCCGGGGGTGTGCGGGTTCCCTTGATCCAGCGCTCCACGGTCCGCTGGCTCACGCCGTACGCGGCGGCCATGGCCCGGGTGGAGCCGCCGAACAGCTTGTCACGGACGTGCTCGGCCCGCGTGGTCGCCTGCACTGGGGCCTTCCGCGAGGGGAACAGCGCCCCGCGGACCCGGCCGAACATGCCCCTGCCCGCCATCAGAACTCACCTTCTTCCTGCACGTCGTCGCCCTGGGCGTCGCTGATGGGGTTGCCGTCGGTGCCGTACTGGTGGACCAGACGGGACGGGTGCACCTGCTGCTCCATCGCCGCCACCGCCTCGGCCAGCGGGAACGAGGACTCGTGCTTGTGGGAGCCGGGGGCGATGCCCAGGCGCAGCGCGCCGGGGACCGGGGAGCCGTCGTCCTTGACCGGCAGCAGCTCGATCGGTGACGGGGCGTCGGTGGCGTACAAGTACGAGTCGACGTTGACCGCGAACGGGGCCCGGCCGGTCAGCTGGAGGGTCTTGCGCAGGCGACGGTGGGCGGCGATGCGGGCGGCGGCGATGATGTGGAACCGGATCTCGGGCCGGTACGCCCACGAGGCGGCGACCTTCTCCAGCCACGTCTGGTCGTCTAGGTGGCGGGCGGAGTCGGACCATTTGCCGATGCCGCCCTTGTAGACGTTCTTGTAGAGCTTCGCCAGGGTCAGCGCGTCGGCCAGGTCCTCGTCGGTGCCGATGTCCTTGTGGAGGGCGTAGATGTCGAGGAAGGCCTCCGGGCCGAGGCCGTCGACCAGGCCGAGGACGGCGTAGGTGCGCTTGTAGCCCGCGCGCAGCCGGCCGGTCCACTCCTTCAGCATGGGCGCCGTGTGCGTCGACAGGTACGCCTCGGTGATCGTGCCCGGGTCGAAGCCGTACGCCGAAGCCATGTAGGCGACGGTCGGGGTGGCGTACCAGCCCGGCCCCGTGGGCGGCATGCCGTGGAACGTCGCCGGGTGCGGCAGCAGCTCGTCCACCGGCGTGGTGGTGAAATCCGCCCACCACAGGCCGGCCGTCTTCTCGTCCCACACTGGCTGCTTGACCAGCTTGAGCGGGCCGACGGGCAGGCGCAGGGACTCGGTCACGGACAGGTAGGAGGCGCAGACGTCGACCGCGACCGCGAACCGCCTGGTCGCCTCCTCGGCGGTGAGCGGGCGGGCCCACCACTTGTAGTCCTCCTCCTCACACACCACCCCGCCCTCGGACAGGAGCTGACGGGTCAGCGGGTGCCTGGCCCCGGCGGCCGGGGCGACGCACAGGTCCCCGGCCGGGAGCGCGCCGTCGCGCAGGTGGTGGGTCCACTCCCCCGTGGTCTCGTCCCGCTCCCACTCGATGCGGGGGCGCACGGCGTCCAGGAGCAGCATCGCGGTCGTGGCCGTCGACGCGCCGGGCGCGACGCCGAGGTCGGCGGTGAACGCGCGGATCCGCCGGGCCAGCGTCAGCCCGTCCGTACTGCCGTCCACACCGGTCGCGAGGGGCGCGGCAAGGGAACTGGTGGCCTGCTGGCGGGCGTCGCCCTGCCCGAGCCACGGGGCGACCAGGACGCGCAGGGAGGTACGGGGGCCGCCCGCGGCACCCTTGCGCCGGAAGGCGTGGAACGTCGGGCCGATCTGCTCGGAGACCTCCATGCCCACGCTCGCGGCGGCCTTCGCCAGCTTCGCCTGCAACGCGGCCAGGGCCTTGTCCGTCGACGGCAGCGTGACGGGGAGGCCGAGCTGGGTGAGCGCTCCGGCGGTCAGGACGACGATGCCGTCGCCGCCGCGACCAGCGGCGTGAATCCGCTCGATCCGCAGCGGCAGACCCGTGCCCAGCCACGCGAGAACATCGGTCAACTTCGGTCCGGCCGGGGCCGGGACCTGCGGCACGTCCAGCACCCAGCGATCCGGCGCGGCGTCCAGGGCGACCGCGGGCCACCACCGAGCGGCAGATTCCGCGGGCCGCTGCGCGGCGGGTCGGCTGCCAGTGCGGGCCGGGGTCGAGGCCGGACGCCGGGACGGCGCGGCGGTCCGCGTGGTCGGGGGGGACGGCTGCGCGGAACGCTCCGGAGGCATCGGGGCCGCGACCGGGGGCCGGGGCGTGGTCGGAGCGGTCGGGGCCGGCTGCACCGGCTCGGTGCGGTCCGGGCCGGGTGTCGCCGCCGGCGCAGGGGCCGTCGGGGTCGGCTCCACGGGGGCCGGGGTGGCGGGGTAGCGCTGGGCCAGGCCCTCCAGCAGGCGCCGGTAGGCGGCAAGCTTGTCACCAGTCGGCTCGCTGCGCCCGGCCTCCCAGGACTCCAACGTCGGGCCACGCGTGCCCAGAGCCTGCGCCACCGCGGCCACGGTCAGACCGGCAGCCTCGCGCAGGCGCACCCGCTCGGCCGGGACGGGCAACACCGTGCCCGCGTTCACGGCGGCGAGCAACGCGTCGACGCCGGCGAACTTGTCGTCGTCACCGCTGGGCATCGGACGTTCCCTCCGGCGTCGTGTTCGTGGTCTTCCGGTTCACGGCTTCCAGGGCGGCGATGGCGTCGCCGATCGCGGCCTGGGCGTTGCGCAGTCGCTCCAGCAGTTCCTCGCCGGTGGGCTGCGGAAGTGCGGCCAGGAAGGTGCCCTCGCCCTGGGAGATGCGCAGGACGCCTTCGTCGCGCAGGTCCGTGGTAGCCCTGCGGACGGTGTTCAGTGAGGCGTCGTAGTGCTCCATGAACGCCTGGAGGTCGGGGAGTCGGTCGCCGACCTCCCATTCGCCTTCGGCGATCCGCCGGCGGAGGTCGGCGTAGATGTCCCGATAGAGCGGCATCCCACAACCCTAACAGACTGTCAGTAACTATCCTAAGACGTGATAGGCATTGGAAGTGAAAGCTGTCCTTCGTGCCGGCCGGACCGTGACAGCATCACTCTCCGCCGAAGAAAGGGGCCGCCATGGTGGGCGATCGTGAGGCGATCAAAGCGGAGATGCAGCGCCAGGTGCGCCAGTGGTGCGGCTTCGGATGCGTCATCTGTGGCTGTCCGCTCTACATCTACGAGCACATGGTGGAGTACGCGGAGAACCCAGTGCACGAGAGGGAGAACCTGACCCTGCTGTGTCCGCTCCACGAGTTGGAGAAGACCAAGGGGCTCCTGTCGCGCACGGATGTGCAGGCAGCAAACAGGGAGCCCTTCAATCGATCCCGCGGCGTCACCGACCCCTACGGACTGCACTTCTCGGGCGGCCGGTGCGAAATGCTGCTCGGCGGCAACCGCTTCCTGTCCGAGGGGCGGCGCCTGGTCCCGATGCTGGTGAACAACCAGGAGCCGATCGCGTTCGACTTCAACAACGACGGGCACCTCGAACTCAATGCGAGCATTCCCGACCGCTCGGGCGAGGTCGCCCTGCTGATCGTCGCGAACGAGATCGTGCTGGCCACCACCGCCTGGGACATCACCTTCATCGGCACCCGGCTGACGCTGCGCCACGGCCCCGGGGACTTCCAGTTCGAGGCCTCGTTCCAGGTGCCCGACCGCATCGATATCACCCGCCTCGACATGCGGTACGGCGACACGCACGTCTGGGTGGACCCCCAAGGTCTCCATGTGCGCGGGCCCGGCCCCCGCACCCGGGACCTCAACGGCACCACCATGGCCGGCGGCTTCGAGCACGCCATCGCCCTGGACAGCCGCATTCTCCGCCCACCCGGCATCCACCTGTAGTGTCCGCGTCGCGAGCTGTCGGCCACACACGCGGGTTCAGTGGGTTCGGGCCGACTCGGACTCGAACATCCGGCGGGACTCGCCGCGCCCCCGGAACCGGGCAGCGCCCGGCATCCCATCGCGGGTCATGCAGCAGGACATGGCGATTCCCCCAGGACCGCGTTCAGGTCCGCCGCCGACCCGACGAGGGCGGGGGCGGGCATCCCCGCAGGTCTTCGGTGACGGCCCAGGGGTAGTGGTAGTGCGCAGCGCTCAGCGGCCAGACGGTCTTGCTGGGTGACTGGCGCCCGCGGGTTCCCGCGGCCGGGCGGGACTGGCGTGGCTGGGGCGGGCGCAGCTTGCAGGCCTCGGCGAAGCGGGTCAGCGCGGGCAGACCGCGGGTCGGGAAGGGCGGGGTGAACAGCGGCTCGTCGGGCACGGCGGCGATGCGGCGCAGGTAGGCGGCGGCCAGCAGGAAGGGGCGGGCCCAGGAGGGCACCTGGTGGGTCAGGCAGCCCCGCCGCAGCCGGCCCGGGTCGTGGAGGGTGATCGCGGTCGCTCCAGTGGTCAGGTCGCCCGGGTGGACGGTGGCCAGCTGTGTGGTGGACGCGGCGGTGAAGACCGCGGTGGCCAGCTCGGCGGCCAGATGCGGGTGGGCGGTCGCCGCGTGGAGCCGGTGGGCGATCTCCTCCGCTACCGATGCGCGCATCTGCGGTGGGTGGAAGCCTCGGGCCTGGGCGGCGGGTGCGGTGCAGCGGCAGCGGCGGTCTGGGCCGTCGGCCGCGACCAGGGTCGTCAGCGCCGACAGGGGAAGCCAGCGCCCCGCGAGCGGCCGGTAGGGCGGCAACTGGGACACGGAAGGGTCCGGTACGCCGGGCAGCACGGCGCAGGCGTGCGCGAGACGGTAGCCGACAGGGGCGAGCATCCGCTCCACCGGGGCCGGGACCGTTCCGCGGTGGCAGACCAGGACCAGGCGCACGCCGGTGCGGGAGCGGAGATCGAGCAGGTCCTGAAGGCGGCGCCGGTCCAGCAGGTGGGCGCGCAGCACCGTCAGGCGGGTGATCGACGTGGCGAGGATCCAGGCGGCGGCCATCGCCCACGGCGGCCCGGCAGCCCGGCCCGGATAGCCGCTGACGGGGACCGGTTTGCCCAGTGCGGCGAGCACGTCGTAGGCGAGGCAGACACTGGAGTCGGTGCCGGGAGTGGGATGGACGGTGAGGCGGCCGGCGCCGGGGTCGTGCGCCGCCAGCGCGGCACGGGTGTGAAGCGCGTCGTCGAACGGGTCCAGCACCACGGTGACCGGGGGCGGGTCGGAACAGGTCATCATCAGGAACCCTCCGTCACGGTTCGTCGCGGGCACGCGGGGCGAGGGCTCACGCGAGGCGGCTGAAGGCCCAGCGCAGCAGTTCCTGGTCGATGCGCGAGCGGCCGGTGCGGGCCAGCGCGGTCCGGGCATGGGCGGTCAACTGGGCCCAGGCGCGGAAGTTGCCGTGCGCGGCGTGTCCGTCGGCGAAGGCGATGTCGGCGGGGTCTGCGGTGGCCCAGATCGGGTGGAACAGCGGGATGGTCTCCTTGACCTCTTTCAGGGTGAGGCGGGAGAACTGCTGCCAGATGAACACTCTCGAGGACAGCATCGGCTCACGCCGCAGCACGGTGTGGCAGCCGGCTCCGCCGACGAACACGATCGCGAGCTGGGTCGCGGGCTCGTCCCACAGGTAGCGGAAGTACTCGAACGCCTCCGAGTTGAGCCACTGGGCCTCATCCACCAGCAGGGTGCGCGGGTGCTCGGCCAGTGTGGTCTTCAGCAGGCGGTCGAACTCGCTGGGATGGCGCGGCGGCTCGCCCGGCAGATCCAGGGCCGTGAACAGCTCGTAGCGCACCGCGCGGGCGGTCGGGCGGGCGCGGAACGTCAGACGGCGCACGTCCTCGGCCGGCTCCAGTTCCCGCAGGCAGGTGTTGACCGCGAGCGTCTTGCCCAGCCCCGCGGCACCGTGGACACACATCATCGCCCGCGCCGCGATCGTGTCGGACAAGTTCTCCCGCGCGACCAGAAGCGCCCGGGTCGAGACCACCTGCGCGCCGGGCAGGTCAACGTAGTGCGGCCAGGATCCGGTCACGATTCCTCCCAAGCGGGCAGACGGTCGGGGGCGGGGTCGGGCGCGGGCTCGACCAGGTGAGGTCCGGGCGGGGTCGGGTGTGCGCGGGCGAGGCGGGCAGCCACCGACGCGGGAACCGGCAAGCCAGGTGGCGGCGCGGCCAGCGGCAGCAGGTCGGGCAGAGCGAGCGCCGCCAGGTCGGTGCGATCGGCGGCCGCCAGTTCCCCCTCGGCCTCGGCAGCGGTGAGCGCCGTGAGCGTCCGGGGCGGGCCGGGGACGGTGGCGGCCGCGTAGCGCTCGCGGTCCCGCGATGCCTCGAGGTCTTTGCGCAGTTGTCGGGAGCGTGCCTGGCGGGCGGTGCGCACGGCGCTGATCTGGTCGGGGGTGGCCTGGTCCGCGAGGTGAGCGGAGCCGAGGTGGCGGCCACTTACGGGGTCGAACAGCTCGATCTCGTGGTCGTGGTGCGGCATGTAGCGCACGCGTACCTGGGCGCCGGCGTGCCCGGTCATCCACGCGGCCACGTAGCTGCGGTTGCGGAACCGTACGCCCCCGGTGGTGATCTTCCGCATTCCGGCGTCCTCGAGGGTGAGCGTCCACACGTCGCGGGCGGGGATCTCCCGCAGCACGGTGGCGTCGGCCTGCCAGGCCTGAAGTGGGGTGCGCCCGCCCAGGCCCCGGGGATGGTGCTCGGTGTTCCACCAGCCGATCCACTCCAGCAGCCGCTCGGTGAAGTCCTCGAACGAAAGCAGTTCCTCGTCCCTCGGCGCGGCCGGTCGCCGCCCGGGGCGGGGCTGGCGGACGTAGCCGGGCAGTGCGACGAGGAACATCGACTCCACCGACCGGTTCAGGCCCTCCACCGTGCCCTTCAAGTGCGGGGTGTAGGCGGGCAGTTCCTCGACCGTCACGTCCAGGGCGGTGAACGCGGCGGCGACCGCCCTGGAGCGGAAGTCCTTGCCGCGGTCCACGCGTACCCTCTCGGGCAGGCCGCCGAACGGGCCGTAGGGCTCCTGGGTCAGCACGGCCGACCGCAGCGCCGCCAGGACCGACTCGCGTGAGGGCGCGCCCGGGGTGACCGCGGCCCCCGTGACCGCGCAGGTGGCGCAGTCGACGAACCAGGTGATCCACGGGCGCTGCGGCCGGCCCTCGACGTCCACCCGGACCGGGACCTGGACATGGTCGGTCTCCCACACCTGATTGCGCCAGCCCCGGGGCCGGGACAGGAACACGTCGTGCTTGCGCGCGGCCCGCTCCCCGCCCGCAAGCCCCGCGCGCTCCCCCGCGGACAGGTCCCGGCGGATCGCCCGGTGCAGCGTCGTCAGCGACGGCACCCCCACCACGCCCCGGCCCGGGCCCGGCGCCGCCTCCAGCGCCGTCTCCATCGCGGTGCGGGCGGCCGCACGGGCGGCGAGCTCGCGCTGGACCGCTGCCACGTTCCCCTTCCACAGCGCCAGCAGCCGCCGCACCTCCTCGGTGACCGTGAACCGCGTCGCTCTCCGGTCGCGGAACCCAGGAGCGGCGGCAGCGTGGGGGTTGCTTTGCGCCGCGGCCAGCCACCGCCAGACCGTCCGCTCCGAGACCGCCAAGGCAGCGGCCACCGAGCGGACATGGTCGCTCTTCAGCGCGCCGCCCTCGCGCAGTTCCAGCAGGCGACGAACCGCGGGGCCGCGAAGCGCCGCCAGCGACGCGGCCGGCAACGCGGACCCGCCGGTGCCCGCCCCATGCACCTCTGGATCCCCGTCCACCGCCACGTCTCCCTTCCGATCCAACTCCTCTGCGAGGCCCCTGCGGCACCAGTCACAGCGGCGGGCCCACGCGCCGGAACAGCCGGCGCAGCACCGTCCTGTCCACCTGCGCGTCCGGGACGGTCAGCAGTGCGTTCTGCAGGTGGACGGTCAGCGCCGACCACGCACGGAAGCCGCCCCGCGCACAGGCGCCGTCGATCCACCTCAGGTCCTTGGCCGACACCGTGCGCCACAACGGGTGGAAGTCACCCATCACCTCCGGCACCCGGGCAGCAGGCAGGCGCGGAACCTCCTGCCAGGCGCTGACCCGCGACGCCAACTGCGGAAGGCGCACCACCGCACGTTCCACACCCGCCCCGCACAGCACCAGCGTCACCCGCGTCCCCAGATGGTCGAACAGGCCCTGCAGGTACTGAAGGCACGGCACCGGCAACCGCTGGCCCTCGTCGACCACCAGCACCCACGGCTCGGCGAGCGCCTCCACGATCAGGGCGTCGGCCTGGGCGGAGCGCTGCGGGAACCGGCCCGCCAAGCCCAGCGCGTCGAACACCGCCCGGCGCAGCTCCGCCAGCGACGGGCGCACCGGCGTCATCACCCAGGCCGCCTCGAACCCTGCCGGAAGCCCCGCCACGGCCGCGCGCAGCGCCACCGTCTTGCCCCGCCCGGTATCCCCGTACACACACGCAATGCCCTGGCCGGCACCCGCGACCGCCGACCCCAACGCCTGCGCCACCGCGCCGACTGCCTCCGTGCGCACCAGCGCGGCTCCCGCCGCCAGCACCACACCCGCCACCACGCCCGGCCGCCCCACCGACCTACCCGGCTGCCCCGAACCCGCCCCAGGCACGGTCCGGCCGGCCGGCGACGGGGCATACCCTGCCCCGCCCCGCTCCGGGCCCGCCGCAGCATCCTCGGCGCGGCCGGCCAGCGCGAGATCCGTCAACGCCCGCTCCATCCGCACCTGGGCCCGGGCATCGGCCTCCCGCTCCGGCAGCACCCGACCCGCCTCCAGGTCCCGGTGCACCACCCGGTACAACGTCGCCAGCGACGGCACCCGCGCACCCTCGCCCGCCGTGGCCTTCAGGTGCCGGTGCAGCACCGCCACCGACCCACCCGCACGCCCGAGCACATCCCACTGCTCATCAGTGATCACGAACCCCCGCCGCGGCCGCCGCTCGAAACGCCCCTCCGCCTCCGCGGTCTCCAACCACCGCCACACCGTGCGGACATTCACCCCCGCCACCTGCGCCCCGGCCCGCACATGCGCCGACGCCAAAGCCCCCGCCGCCTTCAACTCCAGCAGCCGGGCCACCAGCACCGGCCGCTCGACCGACAACACCGGCAACACATCCGAGACCACGTCAGCACCGCGGCCACGCGCTCGCACCGCCACCCCGGACCCGCCCTCCACGACGCCCACCCCGGCACCGGGGACACCCACCACCATGGGCAGCCGCCGCACCCGCGAGAGCAGAAAGTGCCGTTCCCATGACAGTGCGGGCGGGGTGGGTGTACCAGCAGACGTCAGCGACACACCGGCCCATGACAGCACCGTGGACACCATGCTGGTGCCACGCCGGCGCACCACCCCTGGGGTCCACAGGGAGGCCAATTCGCCCAACCTAAAACGGAATTGACATGGCCCTACGCGGACTACGATGACCAGCGGATCAACACCCCGGTGCCACCAAACCCACGACACGGCACCCCCGTTCCGCGACAGGTGGTCAAGCCGTGCCCCGTATCCCAGACGACTTCCTCAAGGCTGTTGTCTTCATCTACCCGTCTCAGGACGCCGCGCTCGAAGGGCTGCCGGAGGGCGGCTCAGGGTTTCTTGTCAGCCACGGCACCCCGGAATCGGACCTGCGGACCTGCTACGTGGTGACCAATGCCCACGTTGTGGAAAGCGGCGGCCAGTGGGTACGACTCGATGACGGCCGTATCGTGAACATCCCCAACGAGGACTGGCAGACCGGGATCCCGGACGACTACGCCGTGGCCCGACTGACGGTCTCAGACTGTACGAACACCGTCCAGTTCCCCATCGAGACGATGGCCCTGACCCCGGAGGAAGCCCAGGAACTCAACGTGGGACCCGGCGACGACACGTTCATGATCGGCAGGTTCAGCGGACACGCTGGGCGCGCGGCCAACAACCCGGTCGCACGGTTCGGAAACATCTCCCTGATGCCGAATCGCGATGACCCAATCCTGGACGGCCGGGGCCACAGGGTCGAGGCCTATCTCGTGGAAATGCACACGCTGTCGGGCTTCAGCGGCTCCGCCGTCTGCCTGCTGATCGAATCCGGCAGCTTCCGCGGCAACTCCTACGCGAACCCAAGCACGGAGATCCGGCTCCTCGGAATCGACACGGGCCAGAAGCTGATCCCGATCCCGGTCAAGGAGCAGGCGCCACCCGGACACTGGACAGTCCGCAGCGACCTGAGGATCGACGCCATGACAGCAATCTCCATCGTGACCCCCATCTGGAAAGTCACAGAGCGCCTACTGCGCGACGACATGGCCCAAGAGCGGGCAGAGCACGCCGAGCAGCAACTCCTCGCTCGTCAGACGACCACTGCCAGCCACACCGACACCGACTGACCAGACCACTCCGGGCCCCGGCGGTCCACCAAAACGGAACACCCGCCCCCCTCCGTCATCAGACATACCGCCCCCACGACAGCACCAGAGCCGCTGAAACACCACACCATGACAGAGAAAAGCACCCACCATGCCACCCTCACGTCAGCGGCCACCCCGACCCCCAGCAACCCGCCGAACAGCCGAAAAAGCCATCCCGCCACCGTACTGTCACTGACAGCACACCTACTGACGCCAAACCGGCATGTCGCACCGCGGCCGAGATGCTGTACAGGGACTGGATCGCCCTCGAGGCCGTCGGCGGCAACCGCGCCGAGGTCCAGCGGGTCGTCTCCCACCTCCAGGAAGAACTGCGGGCCCTGGACGTCGAGATGGAACCCACCACCCAGGAGCTCATCGAGCGGGTCTACGCACAGCTCCTGAAGGGCAGTGCCTGACGCCCTCCCCCAGTACTGGTAAAGCCCTCGGTCCGAGTCGGGCCGAGGGCTGGCGTTACTGACTTTCGGGGCGTGGTGTCGTTGGGGCTGACGGAGTGTAATCGTCGCGGTATGCCGGGTGTATGAGGTATCCGCAGGGTGGTGGGCTGACGCCTGAACGGCAGGCGTTTCGAGCGGATCCGGATGGAGGCAGCCGAGCGGTTCTCCATCGGAGCCACCACCGGGGAGGTCGCCAAGGACTTACGGGTCAGCTTGCGCTCGGTGCAGCGATGGTCTCGCCCTGACGACATCACACCTCGAAGGTCAGTAGAAGAGACGAGCGGGCACCCTGCACAGTCCGATCAGTGTCCTCCCTGTTCATGCGACGGCCGCCAGCAGCTACTCAAGCTGTCCGACGACGGGGTACACCGGTGCCTGATGTGCCGACGGACCACCGCCAGCGCGCCGTCCAGACCGAGCTCCAGGACGGGCGCCCCGCGATCGCCCGTGGGCCCGGCATCTGTTCGCCGAGCCGAGCCTGGCCGTGGTGTGGGTGGCCGTCCTCGATGCACCACTCACCCCGCCAGGTACCCGCAGCCGCCGCTGGCGGCTCGTGTGCACGCCGTCGACCGGCACCGGCCACCATCGTTGCTGTCCCCGCACCAGCCGGGCTCCCTACGGTGCGGTCTCGGCGGCGGTCTGGAGGCGTTGTCGAACCTCGGCGGCCTTGGGGTGCTCGATCTTCTCGTAGAGGGCGAGGGCTTCGGTCCAGGCTTGTCGTGCCTGCGCCGTTCGGTGGGCCGCGGCGTGAACGTCTCCGGCTCCGCGCAGTGACTCCGCTTCAACGTAGGCGTCCGCGAGCTCGCGGGCGAGCTTCTGCTGTTCGTGGTAGAGGCGGAGCGCCAGATCAAGGTCGGCGTCCAGTAGGTGGAAGTCAGCGAGGTTGCCCACGGCGAGGGCCTCGGCGCGACGGTCGCCCACATGCTGAAAGATCGTCAGGGCTTCGCGGAGGTCAGCGACGTCTTGCGGACGGCGATGCTGCGCGGTCTTGTACACCACTGCGCGGTTCATGAGCGCTTGCCCGCGCAGATGGAGCGTGTCCGGGCCGGCGAGGAGGGCGAGGGCCTGCGTGATGAGGTCGACACAGCGCTCTGGGTGTCCCCGATGGTTCTGCACCACGCCCTGGGCCATCAGTGCGGACGCCTCACCCGTCGCGTCGCCCAGGGCCTGGTAGAGGCGGCGGACCTGCAGGCAGCAGTCCTCGGAGTCGTCGAGCCGCCCTGCCATCCAGTACGCGCCTCCGAGCACGGTCAGCATCTGGGCTTCGATTCTGCGGTCGCCGTCGGCCCGGGCGGCGACCAGCGCCAACTGCTGCGCGGCGAGGAAGTCGTCGAGGTGGCGGCAGACGACGAAGAACTGCTTCTGGGTCTCTGCGAGCTGCCACACGTGCCTGGCCAGTCCGGCCTCGGCCGCGGCGTGCTGGACGGCAGCGAGAGTGTTTCGCTCCTGGTCGAACCAGGTCAGGGCGTCGTCATAGCTTTCGAAGCCTGGAGTCTCGGCGGCCTGCGCGGGGGCGCCGGTCAGGTTCGGGGTGCCGATGAGGGCGGCTGCGGCATACCCGGTGGCTACGCACCAGGTGGCGAGCCGTGTGAGTGGAGCGACGGGTTCCGGTTCGGCGGCGGCGAGTTCGGCGGCCAGCAGACGCAGCAGGTCGTGGAGTTCGTAGCGGCCCGGAGTGGGCTGGGCCAGGAGGTGCTCGTCCTGGAGTTGCTCCAGGGCATCCTCGGCCTCCTCTGCGGTGATGTCGGCCAGGGCGGCCAGATGGGCGGGTGTGGCGTCGGGGCCGGGGTGGTGACCGAGAAGCCGGAAGATCCGGCGCAGTGGCGCGTCGAGTTCCTGGTAGGAGAGGTTGAAGGCCGGGCGCAGGGCTCGACCGTCGGCGCGGATGGCGGTCAGGCGTCCCGCGCGTAACTTGTCGGCGAGGTGTTGCAGGGTCCAGGTGGGCCGGGAACGCAGACGTGCCGCGGCCAAAGAGACGGCGAGAGGCAGGTGGCCGCAGTATTCGGCGATCTGGGCGGCAGCCTCTGGTTCGTCGGCCACGCGGTCGGGGCCGGCGATCTGGGAGAGGAGATCGAGGGACTCGGTCTCGGTGAAGACGTCGAGCTGGTGGGGGGAGACCCCATCTAGCGCGACCAGGCTACGGCGACTGGTGATCATGACCAGACAGGTTGGACTGGCCGGTATCAGGTCGCGGACCTGGTCCTCGTCTGCGGCGTTGTCCAGCAGGACCAGCGCGCTGCGGTCCTGGAGCCGGTCACGGTACATCGCGGCGCGCTCATCGACACCTGCGGGGATTTGCTGCGCCGGGACGCCCAGGTGCCTCAGGAAGGCCTCCAGTACTGCGGACGGGTCAGCGGGTGGGAGCTCGGGGTCGAAGCCCCGGAGGTTGACGTGCAGCTGAACGTCGGTGAAGTGGCCGAGCCGGACGAGCTGATGGGCGGCATGGATCGCGAGCTGGGTCTTGCCCACGCCAGCCATGCCCTCGATCGCTGAGACCACTACTGTCCTCGCGCCGCCGCTGTCATGATGCTGCGTCGCGGCCACGATCAGTTGCGCGAGCTCCTCCTGGCGGCCGGTGAACGTGCGCAGATCGGCCGGAAGTTGCCGGAACGCACCGACCGGGCCGCCAGTCTTGGCCTGTGCGTGGACCTTGATACACGCATGGCGCCAGCTATCGACTGCCCCCTCGCTCGCGCCGAGTGCGCGGACGAGCGCGACCACCAGGTCCAGGTCCAGACGCTGACGCCCGGTCTTGAAGGCGTTCACGAGCGTGGAGGGTGAGATCGTCCGCGGCGGCCGTATCAGTGCCTCGACCCGCTTCGCCAGCACCCTGTACGAGGGCATCCCCGCCCACGCCCGCAACTCACCGAGCAGAGCGACGAACTCCGCCAGATCCTTGGCCCCGCCCGGATCCGGCATGGATCCGCCCTGCTCAGCCATGAAACCCCCGACTGTGAAGCCGTGCCCCTGACCAAAGAGAGTCTAAGAGCGGGGTGTACGAATTCGTGCAGGAAAGACGACATCACCCAACCGCCCTGAGCATCCTGGTCTCGCCGTTTGAAGACCACTCCAAGCGGGGCTGTCTGGGGGAAAGGGGCTGGCTCGAGGTGCAAGGCGTTGCGGCCGGATCCGCATCCCAGGTCCAGAGCCCAGCCAGTGTACGGACTTGTACGGGATTGTCGTCGTCATCGCGGCTGCTCGTCTCTTGAGCAGCCCTGTTGAGCGAGAAGTCAACTGATCCATAGGAGATGTGATCTCGTGAACATCAAGAAGCGTGTCACAGTGCTGAGCATGGCCGCAGTCGCGGCGCTGATCTCGATCCCGGCCGTGACCGGGACGGCGAGCGCGTCGACGGCGTCCAGTCACGCCACGTCAGCTACGAGCTCGGCCGCCTCGGTGCGGCAGGACGCCACCGGTCACGGTCTGATCGCGGTGCCGGTCGCCGGCGCGCCCCGGATCAAGACGACGCACGGCGGACTGCTGACCACCACCTCGCCCTCCGCACCGCGCGGCACGAAGGCCACCACCGGGGCTGCTTCCGCGGCCTTCGCCAGGACGGGTCCGTTCTACCTCTACAACAACGACACGGGCAAATGCCTGGATGCCGACCTCGGCACGATCAACCGCGACGGCACCGTGGTCCAGTTGTGGAACTGCATCTCCGGCAACAAGAACCAGTGGTGGTACGAGGACAACTACGGCAGCTACGCCCGGTTCTGGAACGCGTACAGCGGCCGATACCTGGACGCGGACGCGAACAACCTCAACAAGAACGGCACCGTGATCCAGCTCTGGGACCTCATCTCCGGCAACACGAACCAGTGGTGGTCCGTCAACTCCAACGGCACGATCACCAACGAGGACAGTGCGGCCGGCATCCACGACTTCCTGGACGCGGACACCAACACGATGAACAACCCCAGCACGCGCGTCCAGCTGTGGCAGTTCGTCGGCGGTAGCAACCAGTACTGGCACTGACATCCAAGAGCATCAGAACGCCAGCGGCGCCAGGCTCGTACCTGGGCGCCGCTGTGCTGTGGTTTCAGACTGAACCAGGCCAAGTTGTGGAGGAGCGCGGCTGCGCGGCCGGGCGGCTGCGCGTGTGCCCGGCCGCCGTGTCCAACGTGGCCCAGGCGTTGGCGATGGCGTTCGCCACCAGCTTGACCTGATCGCAGCGGAGACCGGCCGACGCGGCGTCACGGTCCACGTCCTGCTGGACTTCGTGCACGTCGCCGAGTATGTCTGGGCCGCTGCCCACGCCTTCTACAAACCGGGAACTGCCGAGGCCGAGGCGTGGGTGGCCGACCGTCTGACCGCGATTTTCGGGTGAGGCGGCCCGCACCGCCGCAGAGATGACCGCCCAGGCCGAGCGGGAACAGCTGACAGTCTCCCGGTGCGAGGCCGTCGACTCCTCAGACCCGTCAAGCCGGATCAGTTTGATCGCGGCGGCGGTGAGTCCGTGCCGGAGGGGTATCCGATGAGCCGGGTACGCCGGGGCGATCCGGCGGCGGGCTCGGCAAATTCCCCATCCCCTCCGAATAGCCCATCCGGAGGCGCGGGCGGAGGTGCCTCCCAAGTGAGGCCAGTATGCCGGCAGTTGGCAGGAGGGGGTCCGCCCGCGTCGAGTACCGCGCCTGTCGTCCTGATGGTCCTGGCGTCAGGACCGGCCGGTCGAGGCAGAGGGCGTGGATGCAGCGCGGACAATGTGATGCGAGGGGTCTATATGTCGAGCTTGGAGAGCCCATGAGCAGTTCGCGCCGGCCCTGGTGCACGGCGACGGCGGCCGCCCTTGCGGCGGGGATGGTGGCGGTTGCGTGCGGATGTTCGTCCTCCAGCGCGTCCACCGTGGGTCCGCCGTCTCCTGCCATCGCCTCTGCACATTCCAGCACGTCTGGCACCACCACTACTTTGCATCTGTACGGCGTCCAGGATTTGGCCGCTCTGTACGCGCCCGACGGCACGCCGGATTCCCATCCCCGCGCCGTGCCGGCGTTGGGCAGTTACGCGGTTGGCACCGATACGGACTACGACGGCAACCACGCAGACCATTCGGCCCGGACGGTGGGCAGCGACCATCTGTACTGCCTGATTACCAAAGCCCCCACCACTGGCACCTGCTCCGCTCAGTTCCAGCTGAGCGGCGGGATGCTGATCTGCGATCACTCCACGCAGGAGCTCGCGGGCAACAGCGTGATGGAGTTCACGATCACCAGCGGCACGGGCAGCTACGCGGGGGCCCACGGAAGAGTCACCGTCACCTCCGTTGCCGACACTGGCAACTCCGACTTCGTGATCACCTACTCCCGATGAGCATCGCAACCCACCCGCGGTGGGGGCCCGAACCGGGCCCACCGCTGGCTGGACGACACCCTTCGGCCTCCGGCCGGGTGGGAGCCTGCAAGGCCAGGGCCACCGGTCTCCGGACCGCATGGGGGCGCGACATGGCTCAGCGTCGAGAGGCTTCCTCTGCTTGGGTGATCGCATCGTGTCGGCCGGAATGGGAGCCAGCCGGTCCGGCGTCACCTGTCGATCTCGCGGGTCCGCCACGGCGCGGCAGCGGCTTCGAGGCGCCTCCCGCTCGTGGAGAGGCATCCTAGGAGGCTGTGAGGCTCAGCCGGGTGCGGAGCGGTTCGCGGCCAGCTGCGGGGGCTTCCACGCCACTGCCGCCAGGCCGCTCAACCAGGTGGCCTCATGGTCGGCCACAGCTGGTCCGGGGCGCCAATCGGGGGTGGGCACGAGCCCTGGGTACAGCACGTCCCAGCCATTCAAGAACCCCGCGATCTCGCTACGGGTGCGCAGATGGACCGGGGCGACGTGCTTCGCGTAGGCCCGCGCGGCCTGGATCGTGCTCGTGTGCGGTTGGGTTCCCACGGCATGAGTGAGCGCCACGCAGCTGCCGGCGACGAGGGCGTCTCGATAGCGCGCCACGATGTCAGCGGGCCGGTCTGCATGGGGAAGGGAGTCCAGGACTGCGATCAGCAGGACCGCGACCGGCTGGTTCAGGTCGAAGAGGCGCTGCGCTTGCGGCGACTCCAGCACAGCCGCGGTGTCACGCAGGTCCGCCCGCAGCACTGCGCAGGTCCGTGTCGGGACCAGGAGTTTGTTGTGTGCCGCCACGACGGGATCGTTGTCGACGTACAGCACCCGTGCCTCCGCATCCCCCTCCCCCACGACCTCATGGGCCGGGTGGACGGTGGCCAGACCGGAACCTAGGTCGAGGAATTGACGGATGCCCGCCTTGGCCAGCAGACGGACCGCCCTGGCCGCGAACGCCCGATTGGCACGTAGCACGCCCGGCAGCTCAGGCATCGACTTCATGAGCCTGCGGGCGGCCTCCCGGTCCGCCTCGACGTTCACGCGCCCGCCGAGGAGGTAGTCCCACATCCGAGCGATATTGGGCTGCGACAGGTCCACTTCCGACGGAAGCGGACCAGGCATCTCATCCACGAGCACCCTCCTCAAGGACCCTGCCGACAAGCGCACATCCCTCCAGCGTCCTGCATGGCGTCGGCCCACCGCTGCTCACGCAGATTCCCCATAGCGATGTGACTGTCAGGCGCTTGGCGCACGAGAGGGCCAGCACCGGCTCCCTTATATGGAAGGAACCGGCGAAGTCCAACGCGGCAGGTCGCGCCGCCGCTGGGCTGTCGTTCTCGCCGTCGTGGGCGTGGCGATCCCCTGGAACGGCCCGGCTCGTATGGCTGGCTGCGTTCACAATTTGCGACAGCACTTGTTGACGAGTTTGGGAGGCACCCGAGCGGCGAGGGCCATCGAACAGTTCACGAGATTCGACAGCGCCCTGCAGGTCCCCGATTGTTTCCCGGATGGTCAGCGCGGCAGGCCGACGGCGCGGGAGATGACCGTGTCGAAGGCGCGGTCGGGCAGGATCCGGCGCAGGGCGATGAGGGGACGGGCGCCGAAGCCGGTGGCGTAGCGGGTCTTGGGGCGGTGGGTGGTGACGGCCTTGCCGATGGCGTCGGCGATGACGCTGGGCGGGGAGTTGCGCTTCGCGTTGGCCTCGGAGCGCAGGGAGGAGGCCACGGCGGCGGCCTGGGTGGCGTAGGCGCCGTCGGCTGAGGACTTCTCCAGTTTGGCGGCGGCGATGGCGCCCCATTCGGTGGCGATGCCGCCCGGCTCGACGACGACGACGTCGATGCCGAAGGGCTTGGCTTCCAGGCGCAGGCAGTCGCTGAGCGCTTCCAGGGCGAACTTGGTGCCGTGGTACCAGCCGCCGAGCGGGGTGTAGATCTTGCCGCCCATCGAGGTGACGTTGACGACGGTGCCGGAGCGCTGGACTCGCATGTGGGGCAGCACGAGCTGGGTCAGGCGGACCGCGCCGAAGACGTTGACCTCGAACTGGCGGCGAGCCTCGTCCAGGGGGACGTCTTCGAGGGCGCCGTAGGAGCCGTAGCCGGCGATGTTGGCCAGCACGTCGATCCGGCCGGTCTCGGCAACGATCGCCTCGATGCCGGTCTGCATCGAGGCGTCGTCGGTGACGTCCATGGCCAGCGGGCGGATGCCGCGGTCGGCGAGCTTGGCCAGGCGGTCGGTGCGGCGGGCGGCCCCGTAGACGGTGTAGCCGAGCTCGTGGAGCTTCAGGGCGGTGGCCTCGCCGATGCCGGAGGAGGCACCGGTGACAAGGGCGGTCTTGGCGGGCATGGCGGGAGTCCTCACATGTAAGATGAACTGTGGTTCACCATCTATCCTGAACCGCGGTTCATCTTGATGCAAGTGGAAGGGCAGGCGAGTCCCGTGACCCAGGCCAGGGCGCCGCGCGCCGACGCGGTGCGCAATCGAAGGAAGATCCTGACCGCCGCCGGGAAGCAGATCACCCAGCACGGCCCCGAGGTCGGCATGGACGAGATCGCCGCCGCGGCCGGCGTGGCCGTGGGCACCCTGTACCGGCACTTCCCCACCAAGACGGACCTGGTCGCCGCCGTCGTCGCCGAGTCCGTCGCGCGCGTCGCAGACGACGCCGAAGCCGTCCTTGCCCGCGTCACTGCCGGAGCCCGGGCCGCGGAGGAGCTGACCACCTTCCTCGGCCGGGTCATCGAGCAGTCCGTTACCGACCGCGCCGTGAAGGCGGCCGCGCAGACGCTGGGCGCGGAGCCGGGCGATCGCGTCGACGAGGACCGGGGCAGCGCCGCCGTCGCCGCACTCATCCGAGCGGGCCAGGCCGACGGCGATATCCACCCCGACGTCACCGTCGGCGACATCTACCTGTTGTTCTCCACCGCCCCCACCGAACAACCGCCCGCAGCTCGGGCCCGTTGGCTCGCCCTGGTCACCCCCGGGCTGACCGCCACAGCTCGGCCGACAGACAGCCGACGCTGAGTCCCCGGCGCGGCGTCAGGCGGCGCTGTCGCTTCTCGTGAAGATCGAACGCGGCGGTTCGACGGTGCTGTTCAAAGTCGCGTACATCCGCTGTCGCAACTCATGAACAAAGCCATATGGCCTGCCCCGTTCGCATCGGCGGTGCGCTCACGGGAGGACCGCTGGCCGGCACCTTCCGCCTGCCAGGTCTGCCCGGGTGGTGCTTGCCGGGTTCAAGATCGTCGGCAACCGGCTGGGGTCTGGTGTGCAACCGTCGATTCCCTGGGACGGACAGGTGCGACCTGGCAGCGGTGAGGGCAGCCCGGGCGGGTCTGTCGTTCGACACCCCCAGACCGCCGACAGCACGCTCTACGACAGGACACGGTCACCGATGGTCAGGTCACACCATCACGGGTGGTCTCGCAGACCGTCCTCGATCTGCGCCAGGACCGCCTCCAGGTCGGTACCGTCACTGAATGCCACCGCTCGCGCCTGCAACGCAGCAACCTCGGCGAGCCTGGCAACCACCTCCAGCAGCGTCTCCTGATCGTCTGCGAGAAGTTTTCGCAGCACTGGTGCCCCCGCGCTGCCGTCAAAGAGTCGGTCCAACACGTCGGCAACGTACTGGCCACCCCTGCCGCACCGCGACTGCGCGGCCAGTTCACCGGCCAGTCCCTTCGGATTGCCTGCCCCCGTTCGCGCCGCCAGTGCCGGCACCAGCCATGACAGCACCAGGACCACCCCCGCGGCCAGGTGAGCCGTGCCGTCGAACGTCTCGGCGTCCACATCCCTATAGAGCACCTGGGCGATGATGCGCCCTGCCGGAGAGTCCTCGAGGCTGTCGGCCCGAAGTGACGCAGGGTCCAGCGAGGCGCGCAGCAAGGGCACCACCTGCACGGCCGCAGCGCCACGCACGGTCTCCGCCCGCAGTGCACTGCGTAAGGCCAGGGTGTTGGTCATGCGATCCAGTGTGTAATCGGGCGCACACGACCGGCCAGACTTTGCAGCAATTTCCCCACCCCCGCTCACCGAACCCACCACGGCCGCGGCAACACCTGCACCGGAAGGGACGCGAGGGATCAGGTCCAGTCGGTGCGATGCCTGATCCAGGCGCGGCCGATACCGGCCATCCGCGACTGGTAGAGCCGCAAGTCAGGTGCCTGCGGCAGGAAGGGAAGACGGCAGGAGTGCTCCCAGTAGCCGGTGAGCGCGATGGCGAAGAAGGTGATCGCCTCCGCAGGCGCGTCCGCCCACGCGGCAGCCGAACCATCCATGAGAGCCTCCGCCTGCGCGGGTGTGTGCCCGGCCAGGATGAGATGCGGCACGAACAGAGCTGGGTCGATCCAGGCGGCGCCTCGGTGCAGGTAGGCCCAGTCCAACGCGACGTCACCGCCTTGTCTGTCGGCCAGGAGCATGGTGTCCGTGCCCAGATCCGCGTGCAGCAGCGTCGAGCCGTCGCCATAGTGGATCCAGAACCGCTCAGTCGCAACGAGCCGGTCCAGGTTCCTGGCTGCCCAAGGCTCCAGATCGGCACCGCGCTCGGCCAACTGCCGCCAGCGGCACAGCGCCTCGCCCACAGCTGGAACGAAGCCGCGCGCACGCGGCCGCAGCGTGGCAGTGGGCGTGGCGAAGAGCCGGTCCAACAGCCCCAGAGCGCGTCGGATGTCCGGTGACCCGGGAGACAGATCCGGATGCCGGGCACCGCTCACGTCGTCGAACGCCATCAGCCACCAGCCACCCGCCTGCCAGGCGACACGCAGCCTGGGCACCGGCAAACCCGCAGACAGCAGCGCCCGAGTGTGCTCGGCCTCCGCCCTGTAGCGCGGAAACAGGACGTGGTCGAGGGGAATGGTCTTGAGGAGCCTGCGGGCCCCGGAAGCGAAACGTAGTCGGACCGCTCCTGGTGAGCCGCAACCGCCCAGGTGGTCAGCGCCGATCACCCGGGCGCCGGTCACCGCCTCGACATCCGCCCGAACCGCATCGGGAAGCAGGAACCATTGTCCGGGGGCGCCCACACGGAGCGCCCCGCCAACAGCATTCGCAGTGATCACAGGTTCCCTCCCCGTTGCCGCGGCACCCTGAAGACATGACCCAACTCCTGCCGGTTCATGCCGGTATCAGTGGGAAAGGAGAAAGCACGGCACCCGGTGTGGCTCAAATGAACCCTGAGCCTCGCATCGTCGGCGACAAAGACCATGGGTCGGGTCACCGCTGGACAGCCAGCGTGGCCTTGACGGGCCGGCTCGGCATTCCCCGCCCGGCCCGAAGGTCGCGGGCGCCCCCCGGGCACCGGTGGGTAATCACGGCGCTGCCAGTGTGCCGCCGGCCCAGGCACCCGTCCAAGGCGGGACTGGTACCGCACAGCGTCGTGCCCTGCGTGGCCAACCACGCAGGGCACAAGGGTCCGCTCACGGCGCCTACATGGCCTCGGACATCCGGCTCCGTCTCGGGAATGTGCCAGGTCCCGCCTCCGTGCCGGAAGCGGGACCTGGGCTTCAATCCCCGTTGGGTGTCAGCCTTGTTGCGTCAGCCGTGGTGGTGGCGGTGGTGCCGGGACTTGCCGACGACCACACTGTTGTGCGCGTGCAACTTGGTGTTGACCTTGGTCTTCACGCTCGTGCTCTGACTCTGACCCTGGCCCTGGCCCTGGCCCTGGTGGGCTCCAGCATGGGCCGAGGTGTGGTTGAGGTTCAGCGCGGCGCTGCTGTTGTGGTTGTCGATCTTGACGTCCACGCGGCCGCCCTTGCCGGGATCCCGATCCTCGTTTCCGGACAGGATCCGGGTCGGGTCCGTCACCGTGGTGACGATCGGGGGGCGTCCGTTCACGCTGGCGGTCAGCGTCGCGGTGTTGGTGGCGAACCCGGGAGCGTCGTCCGCCACGTTCACGGTCAGGTAGATCGTGGGAAAGTCCGTGGCCGAAAGCAGCGGCCCCGGGGCCCGGTCGCAGGTGAGCGTGGCCAGTGTGCAGTCCCAGCCCACGCCGCTGATCGAGGTGGCGGTCATCGACGGGGGAAGGGAGTCGGTGACCGAGAACAGCCCGAAGGCCGGGACGGAACCGAGGTTGCTCACCGTGATCATGTAGGTGGCGTTGTGCTGGCCCTGTCGGAAAGGCCCGATGTGGGACTTGCCGACGGACAGGTCGAGCCCGGGGACCACCGCCTGCCTCAGGTTCGCGTTCGGCTTGGCCATGCCGATCTGGCCTGCGCGAGTCGGTCGCGGCTGCGACCTCTCGACCGCGCCGAGGACGTTCGCGAGCGGCCGCTCGTGACCGGGCGCGAGGGCGACGTTGACTCCCTCCGACGCTCCAGTGGTGTGCCCCTGGGCCAATGCCGAAGCCGGCGCGCCCATACCGAGGACCCCAACGCCCGCTGCCACCACTGCCGCTATGCGCGGACTGCGCATGCCAATCCCTCCTTCTTCGTCTCGAGCGCGGCCGCGCAGGCCAGTAGCACTACGCAATCGAATAGCTACGCTCCGTTGCAGCGGAGCATATGGGGATCACCACCTGATGTCCCGCCTCGCCAGCAGCCCCCGATACTCGCGTCACCTGCGGCGATCAGCCCCGAACGAGGGACCCGGCGCAGACAGCCGGCGGCGATCCGGTCCCCTCCGAAGGCCGCGGGAGAGGTCGCGGCTCCCTGCGGGCGGGCGGCACGAGGACCTGGGACCGCCTGCCGGGCGACGAGGCCCGCCCCTGTGCCTTGACCGCACCCCCGAAAGGGAGTTGGCCATCGAACCCGCTCGGGCGGGTGCCGTTGTGGATGACGTGGCGACAGCCGCTCACGACACCGCCAGGATCGTTGCCCCGGCTTCGCGGTCCTGCACCGGGCACAGGCGGCCAAATGCCGCGTTGGACGTCGCCGCCGTGCACGAGCCAGGTCGGCATCCGGGCTACCCGGCTCGATGAATACGGCCGTCGCCCGCTCACCTCTCCCCGGTTGATTGACCGCGAAATCTTCTGCGACTGCGCCTGACTGCCGGGCGCGAAGGCGCTGGAAGAGCCGAGTGAAGCCTGGGCTGCGCTCAGCAAATGCACGTCAAAGTCGGCAGGTATAGCGTTGTTCCGGGCCGAGCCAAGGACTGCGAAGGAGTGGGAGACAGGTTACGGAAGTCGCGTACCCGTCTGCATGCGGCTGCGCCGGCCCCCGCTGCGCCGCGACGTTCTCGTCGGCCTCTGGCCTGCCGAGGGGGCCGGGAAGGTGGCGGTCGTGAGTTCTCAACGGCGGTCCCATCCTTGTTTGCTGGCCGGTTTCGGTGTCCTGGTGACCCTGCTCACCTGCCTCTACTACGCCTTCTCCAGTCAGCGGCTGATTTTCGTGGCCATCGGCCTGAGCAGTGTGTCGGCCATACTCGTCGGCGTCGCCGTCAACCGGCCCGCCGGGCGGCTGCCGTGGCTCTTTCTCGCGGCGGCGAACCTGAGCTTCGCGGCCGGGCAGTCCGCCCAGATCGTGCTCATCCAATTCCTGCACGAGGACCCGTTTCCCTCGACGGCGGACGGCTTCTACCTGGCGACGTACATCTTCTACGCGGCCGGACTGCTCGGCTTCGTCCGATGGCGCTCGGCACGCCGAGACCGCGCCAGCTTCATCGACGCGCTCACGCTGACTGTCGGGCTGGCTCTGCTGTGCTGGATCTACGTGATCGTCCCCTACGCGCACACCGCCGGACTGTCGTGGCTGCAGAAGGCCATCACCATCGCCTACCCGTTGGGCGACATCCTTGTGCTCGCGATGCTGCTGCGTCTGCTGGCCCCGCGCGGCGGCAAGAGCGCCTCGGTGGTGCTCCTCACCATTGGCACGCTGGGTTTGCTCGCCTCCGACATCGCCTACGCGCTCATACAGCTGTACGGCACCTGGCGGACCGGCACCATCGTCGACCTGGGCTGGGCGGTCTTCTACGCCGCCTGGGGCGCGGCCGCGCTGCACCCGTCGATGGTGACACTGACCCAGCCCGTCCCAGCGAAACCGGAGACCGGACGGGGACGGCTGAGCCTGCTCACCCTCGCCTCGCTGATCGCACCCGGCATGCTGCTGCTGGCCGCCGCCCGTGGGGACACCAGGAACGCCGGCGTGATCGGGGCCTTCTCCGCGATCTTGTTCCTCCTGGTGCTCTACCGGCTCTCGGGCGTGGCAGCCACCCACCGTCAGGCGGTCACCAGGGAACAGGTACTGCGTGCCGCTACGGCCCAACTCGGTCAGGCGGACTCCCTGAGCGACATCTGCGCGGCGGTCCACGCTGCCACCACCGCACTGCTGGGTGGCTCCGGCCCGGAAGCGGTGTTCACCATCAGCAACGAGAGCGGCGCCTGGGCGGCCTGGGCGACGCGAAGCGAACTCGAGACGGCCGTGCCCCAGGCGGCCCCCGCACTGTGCGCACTGGTCGGCGACGGCCGCCCACGCCAACTGAACGCCGAGCGCCTGCCCAAGCCGCTGCTCGAATGGATCAAGCCCCGGCGCAGCGCGCTGGTGTGCCCGATCGCGCTGCTGAAGGCGGACGCGAAGGACCCTGTCGTCGGTGTGCTCCTGGTCATCGGCGACGAACGCGAGCTGACGGTGCTCCACGACAGCCTCGTGACCCTGGCCACCCAGGCCTCCCAGGCACTGCAACGCATCCTGCTCAGCCATGAGGTCAGCAAGCGCAACAGCGAGGCCTACTTCAGAACGCTGGTTCAAAATGCGTCGGACGTGATCCTCATCCTCGACGACGACCGCATCCGGTATGCGAGCCCCTCCGCCGACCAGCTCCTGGGCTCGACCACGCTGGTCGGATCCCGCCTCACGGAGCTGGTCCCGCCGCAGGAAAGCCGCGCAGTTGTCCGCACCTTGGACCAGATGCGGGAGCGTGACTTCCAGGGACGCCGTGAGCACTGGCGGATGCTGCGTGCCGACCGGACGACCATCGAGGTCGAGGTCCGGTGCAGCGATCTGCGCCAGGACCCCACCGTCGCAGGGCTCGTGCTGACCCTGCGCGACGTGACCGAGCAGCGCAAGCTCGAGCGGGAGCTGACCCACCGGGCCTTTCACGATCCGCTGACCGGTTTGGCCAACCGGGTGCTGTTCCAGGAGCGCATCTCCCACGCGCTGACGCAGAGCCAGCGTGCGGGAAAGGTCGTCGGCGTGCTGTTCGTCGACGTGGACGACTTCAAGGTGGTCAACGACGTGCAGGGCCACGCCGTCGGCGACGAGCTTCTGGTCGCCCTGTCGCTACGGCTGTCGACCAGCGTCCGTGCCTCGGACACCGCGGCACGCATCGGCGGTGACGAGTTCGCCCTTCTCGTCGAGGACCCGATGACGCCCGAGGATGTGGAGACCTTCGCGGACCACGTCCTCGAGGTCTTCGCCGAGCCCTTCCGGCTCAGCGTGGGAATGGTGAGCGTCTATGCAAGCGTGGGCATCGCCACGACGGAGGACAGCTTCGACGCGGTGGAGCTGCTGGCCCACGCGGACCTGGCCCTGTACGAGGCGAAGACGGCCGGCAAGCGGCAGTGGCGTCGGTACCACCCTGCGCTGCAGAGCGGCATGGTGGAACGGCACGCCCTGCAAGAGAGCCTGGACCGCGCGCAGGTCGAGTCGTTCAAGGTCGTCTACCAACCCATCGTCGAGCTCGGCACCGGACGGGTCTCGGGCTTCGAGGCGCTGCTGCGGTGGCCTCACTCCACCCGCGGCATGGTGATGCCAGAACAGTTCATCCCGCTCGCCGAGGAGAGCGGGCAGATCGTGCCACTGGGCAGCTGGGTCCTGGTACAGGCGTCCAAGGAGGCTGTGGCGTGGCACTCGATGCTGGCCGAGCGCGCGGTCGCACTGGCCGACGGCACCAGCACCGGACTGCCGTACGTGAGTGTGAACGTCTCGCCACGTCAATTCCGGGACCGCAGCTTCCTGGAGGTGATGCAGTGGTCCTTGGACCGCTCCGGCGTCGACCCGTCCCGGCTGGTGCTGGAGCTGACCGAGGGCCTTTTGCTGGGACGGGACGAGCGGGTCCTGGCCGAGATGCAGGCCCTGACGGAGATGGGCATCCGGATCGCGATCGACGACTTCGGCACGGGCTACTCCTCGCTCAGCTACCTGAGGGAGTTCCCGATCTCGATACTGAAGATCGACAAGTCGTTCATCGACGAACTCGGCCACTCGCCCCAGCAGTACGCCCTGGTCGAGGGGATCACCCATCTCGCCGACACACTCGGCATGAAGGTCATCGCCGAGGGAGTGGAGAACACCACACAAAGGGACCTGCTGATCTCGATGGGCTGCCCTCTCGGTCAGGGCTACCTCTTCGCCCGGCCACTGGACTCGGAGGCAGCGCAGTCGTTCCTGCTGGCCGAGTCAGCCGGGATCGCAACCCACGGCACGTGGTAGGCGGGCTGGAGGCTCAAGGTGGCGGAAGAACAGATCCCGGACGAGCGTCCCGAGTCCTGGCTCCTGCTGCGCAACGACCAGGATCACCACGCCGTGTGGCCTTCGTACCTGCCGGTGCCCGAAGGCTGGCGGCAGGTCGGCGAGGCCGCCGCGTCGGCTGCCGAGGCCGCCGCCGCCCTGGACGGCAAGACGGCGCAGTGGCGGCTTGGCCGCCGTCCCACGGTCGGCGGCCGGCAATCGTCGATCGGACCAGGCGCGCCGCCGGCGACGGTCTCCGCGCGAGTCCGGTCGCTCGCGCAGTCCAGCCCGAACGCTCCCGCCGTGTTGTGGGAAGGCGGTGAGCTGCCCTACCGCGCACTGGACGACAGCGCCGACTCACTGGCTTGCCGGCTGCGTGAACGCGGCGTTGAACCAGGAGCGGTGGTGGCGGTGTGCCTGGGTCGCGTGCCCGAACTGGTCGTCTCGCTCCTGGCCGTGCAGCGCACTGGTGCCGCCTTCCTCCCCCTGGACCCCGCCGCTCCGGCACGGCGCCTGACCGGCCTCACCGCCGAGGTCGAAGCGACACACGTGCTGACGAGCCACCAGTACAGCCCCCTGTTCGGCGTGTCGTCTCCGGATGCCGCGAAGAGCTCCGAGCCCGGCGCCGGGGCTGCGGGAGCGCCCCGCGTCCTGGCGGTTGAGGACCTGCTGGCCGACCCTGCAGATGAGCCGGACGGGCAGCCGCAGGACCCGGATCCTGCCGCTGTCGCCTACGTCATCTTCACCTCCGGATCGACGGGCCCGCCCAAAGGGGTCGCGATCACCCACCACGCCTGGGCAGGGGCCCTGTCCGCCGCAGGCGACTTCTACGACCTGGCTCCCGGGGACCGGGTGCTGCACCTGGCCGCCCTGGGTTTCGACACCTCGCTCGAGCAACTCTTCGCGCCGCTCATCAACGGCGCCGCGACAGTCCTGACGGGCCCACAGGTGTGGGCCCCCACCGACCTCCTGCAGGGTGTCCCCGAGCTCGGCGTCACGGTCGTCGACCTCACCCCCGCCTACTGGCGCCGGCTACTGGACCTGTTGGGCCCGGGCCAAGAGCGCCTGTCCACGGTGCGCCTGGTCATCCTGGGCGGCGAGACCGTCCACGCGAAGGACTGCCACGCCTGGCTGCGGCACTTCCCCGGCACCCGGCTCGTCAACGCCTACGGGCTGACCGAGACCGTCATCACCTCCACCGTTTGCGAGCTCAACGAGCAGCTGCTGTCCTCACCCGGCAGTGCGCCTGCGCCGGTGGGTCAGGCGCTACCAGGCGCCCACGTGCACGTGCTCGACCCGCGACTGCGCCCCGTCGCGCCGGGCGAGCGCGGGGAGGTCTGGATCGGCGGGACTCACCTGGCGGAAGGCATCTGGGATCAGCCCGGCCTGACTGCCCTGCAGTTCCTGCCGGACCCGTACGCGAAAGTCCCAGGGGCGCGGATGTACCGCACCGGCGACACGGGGCGCTGGCGCACGGACGGGAACCTGGAGATCCTCGGCCGGGTCGACGAGCAGGTCAAGATCCGCGGCTTCAGGGTGGACCCGGCAGAGGTGGAGAGCGTGCTGCGCTCCCAGCCGGGTGTGGCCCAGGCGGTGGTGACCGCACGCCCCGGCCCTCAGGGCCAGGAGCTGGAACTGGCCGCCTTCTACACCAGGTGCGGCGCCGGCACGGCACCGCAGGACTCATCCCCGGAACGGCTGCGTGCCGCCCTGGCCGAACTCCTGCCCGCCTACATGGTTCCCCGCGTCCTGGCCCCGCTGTCCGACATGCCGCTGACGCCCAACGGCAAGATCGACCGCAAGGCCATGCCCCAGGCTCAGCCGGTCGTGGTCCCGGTCGAGGAAGGAGCAGCGCCGCCGGCTGCCTCCCTGCAGGCCGGCATGGCGCAGTTGTGGGAACGGATCTTGGACGTGCCGCGGATCAGGGCCGAGGACGACTTCTTCGAACTCGGCGGGAACTCGCTGCTGGCCATGGAGATGCTGGCCCGCGCCAGGGTCATGTTCGGCATCGGCATCGATCAGGTCCGCGAACTGGCCCGCGCCCTCCTTCATCACTCGACCCTTTCGGCTTTCGCCGAACACGCGCGCCAGGCCCGCGCCGGCACACTGGCTCAAACGGAACACGTGGACACCGACTTCGCCGCCGAAGCGCAGCTGCTGCTCAGCTGGGAACACGCCGCGGCCGCTGCGCCGGTGTGGCAGCATCCGGGGCACGTGCTGCTGACCGGGGCGACGGGCCTATGCGGCTCCCACATGCTGGCCTATCTGCTGGAGCACACCCGGGCACGCGTGCACTGCCTGGTCCGCGCCGCGGATGGGGAACAGGCGTGGGAGCGCGTCCGCGCGGCACACCAGCGGTTCCTGCGCCGCGACCTGCCCGCTGTCCTGCGCAACCAAAGGATCTTGCTGGTGCCCGGCGATCTGAGCAGGCCGAGGCTCGGGCTGCCCCTGGAGGTCTTCGCCGAGCTCGGGAACACCGTCGATCTGGTCTACCACCTGGGCGGACTGGTCAACTTCATCTACCCCTACCAGGACCTTCGGGGCGCCAACGTGGACTCCGTCCGCGAGTTGGTCCGTCTGGCCGCGCCGCGGTCCGTACCACTGCACTACGCGTCCAGTCTGGCCGTCATGGCCGGCTTCGGAGCGGCTGGGATCCGGACGGTCAGCGAGGAGACCCCACTGGACTACGCCGACTACCTGTCGGTCGGCTACGTCGAGACCAAATGGGTGGCCGAGGCCATGCTGCGGCAGGCCGCCGAGGAAGGCGTCCCGGTGACGGTGTACCGGCTCCAGGACATCACCGGATCACTCGACACCGGCGTTCTCAACACCAGTACCGAAATCTGCGCGCTGATCAGGTTCATCGCCGACACCGGCCAGTGTCCGGCGGTCGGCCTGCCTTTGGACTTCCTTCCCGCCGACGTCTTCGCCAGGGCGGTCGGTCACATCTCCACCACCCGCCCGGCTCGCGGAAGGGTCTACCACCTGACCAACCCCCGGCCTGCGCTGATCAGCTCGCTTGCCGACTGCCTGCGGCTCCACGGCTACCCGGTCGAGCTGGTCCCCTACGGCGCATGGGTCCGCGACCTCATCCAGTTCGCGGCGGGCCACCCCACTCACCCCCTGACTCCGTTCGTGCCCCTGTTCGTGGACCGCTGCAACCGGGCCGACCTCACGGTGAGCGAGATGTACCTCGAGGGTGTCTTCCCGGCATTCACCCGGGCGAACGCCGAACGGGCCCTGCTGGACAGCGCCATCGAGATCCCACCCGTTGACCTTCACATGCTGGACACCTACGTGCGGTTCCTCCAGTCGGACGGCTACCTGCCGCCGCCGCGAGGCTCCCTGCGCGGGCGCGGGAACGTCGGCTGGGCCGACCTCGATCTGTCGCAGTCCGCCAAACAGGGGCCGGTCGCGTTCGGAGGCGACATCGGTCCTGACCAGTTGCTGGCGGGCTACGAAGCCGGGGCCTTCCCCATGCCCGCCCCCGACGACGACGCGCGTGCCCTGCACCAGTCGAGCTCCGCCGAGGGGGTGGCGGCGGGCAGGATCCGGTTCGTCGGCCCCCGCACGGGCGATCCCTGGGCGGTTGCCTGGTATTCGCCCGATCCGCGGCCGGTTCTGTATCCCGGTCAGGTGCACCTCAGCCACAGGCTCGCGCGGCGTCTGCGCAACCGCCTGGAATGGACGACGACCACGAACCGGGACTTCAAGGCAGTCGTTCGCGAATGCCGCTCCGGGCGGGATCCGCTGTGGCTGACAGATGATCTCGTACGCAGCCTGGTCCGGCTGCATGAGATGGGCCGGGCGCACAGTGTCGAAGTGTGGGACGGCGAACAGCTGATCGGCGGCGTGTTCGGCATCCGGATCGGCCAGGTGTTCAGCATGGACTCGATGTTCGGCCGTCAGGTCGGGGCCGCGCAGGTCGCGGTGGCGGACCTGGCCCGGCGGTTCGCCCAGGTCGATGGGGCGGTGCTGGACGCCCAATGGGACAGCAGACACGCGCGCGCGATGGGGGCCGTGCTGCTGCCCCGGACCCGCTACCTCGCTCTGCTCCGCGAGCGCGACAGCCTTCTGCCGCCGCTACCGGCAGCGGAAGAGGAGGCGGCGCGGTTGACCTCAGGCTCGTTCGCCTGACGTGCCATCAGGGCGCTCGTCGTCCGCTGTGCCGAAGCCGCGCCGGGTCATGGCGCCCCAGACCTGTGGGGCGCCCCGCAGCGCGTCCCACATGCCGCGGACCCGCCACCAGGCCGTGTACTGCCGGTAGCCGAGGTTCTCGGCGAACGCCCCGACGACCGCGCCACCAAGATCGCGCCACCGTGGGTAGCGGTGGAACGCGTACTCCTCGGCCACCAGGGCAGCCAGGCTCACCACGACGGCGTATCCGTAAGCGACGAGCAGGAACCGCCATAGGAAGGCCACGTCGACGGCCCCCAGCAGGAGTCCGAGCGGCACAAGGACGAGACCGGAGAGTTCGACGACAGGTGCCAGCAGCTCGAACACCACGTAGAACGGGAGCGCCATCACGCCGACACGGCCGTAGCGGCGGTTGCCGATCAGCCTGCGGTGTTTGAGCAGGATTTCGGTCAGCCCGCGGTGCCAGCGTCGCCGCTGCCGTCCGAGCATCCGCGCCGTCTCCGGCGCCTCGCTCCACGAGATCGGCTCGCCGACGAACACGATCCGGTAATCACGGCCCTGCTCGCGCTGGTGCCGGTGGAGGCGGACGACCAGCTCCGCGTCCTCCCCCAGGCAGTCCGGATCCATGCCGCCGATCGCGACCACGGCATCCCTGCGAAAGAGCCCGAAGGCCCCAGCGATCACCAGCAGCCCGCCGAGCCGTGACCAGCCCGTGCGGCCGAGCAGGAACGCGCGCAGGTACTCGACCGTCTGGATCCTGGCGAGCAGACCGTCCGGCATCCGGACCTGCGCGATGCGTCCCGCAAGCACGGTGCAGCCGTTGGCGACGCCGACGACCCCGCCTGCGGCCACCACGTGCAGCGGGTCGTCGGCGAAAGGTTTGGCGATGGCCAGCAGCGCCTGCGGGTCGAGGATCGAGTCCGCGTCGACCATGCACAACAACGGGTAGCGAGCCAGATCGATGCCGAGGTTGAGAGCGTCCGCCTTGCCGCCGTTGCGCTTGCGGGCGACCAGCAGTGAGACGGCGCCACCACTGGGCAGATGGACCGACTCCACCTCGCCTCGCACGGCCACCTCACCGGGTACCACGTGCGGCACCTCGATCAGGTCGAACGCCTCGCGCAGGCGCTCCAAGGTGGCGTCCGTCGAACCGTCGTCGACGACGATCACCTCGAAGGAGGGGTAGCGAAGCAGGAGCATCGCCTCGACGGCGGGGACGATGCTGGCTTCTTCGTTGTGCGCGGGCACGATCAGCGAGATGGGCGGGGTGAACGGGCTTGCTGCGATGTCGTCGTAGCCGGAGAACGGCGCCCGGCGCAGGTGCCGCACGAAGTCGCCAGCTGCGATCAGGACCAGGATGAGGTAGGCGGTGTTGATGGCCAGGAAGTATCCGAGGACGACGGAGTCGCACACCCGGATGAACAGGACCAGGAC
>NZ_BBPP01000031.1:31149-60342 GCF_000787835.1 Streptacidiphilus melanogenes | reverse complement strand
GGCTGCTACGCGCGGCGCCGGGTCGTCGAGCAGTTCCCCGAGCCGCCAGGCCACACCGGGGTCACCGAGCCGGCCGAGGGCGCCGGCGGCCACCGCGCGCAGGGGCGCGGGCCGGCTTTGCCCGAGCGCATCGAGGAGCGGCTCCAGGGCCGACGGTGCGCCGAGTGCGCCCAGTGCGCGTGCTGCCCTGATCTGTACCTCTGGATGTGGATCGCGGCTCAGGGCCAGGATGATGCTCGGCGCCCAGGCGGTCGCGCCGACCGCGCCCAGTGCTTCGATGGCGACGGCGCGCACCAGTGGTTGCGGGGCGTCGAGTCCTGCCGCGATCAGGGGGTGGCTGTCGGCGCTGAGTTCGGTGAGCGCCTGAAGGACCACCGACGCGGGAACCGTGTGCGGGCCGTGCAGCGCCGACAGGAGGGCGGTCGCGGCGCCGGCGTCCCCGATTCGGCCCAGGGCCCTGGCGGCGACGACCCGTACGTCGGGGTCGGGATCCTGCAGCAGTGGCAGGAGGCCTTCGACGGCCGCCTGATGACGCAGCTGGCCCAACGTCTCCGCAGCGAGGGCGCGACGGGTGCGTCCCGGCCGTTCGAGGTCCGCCATGGCGCGCTCGGCCAGGCCGCGCCGCTCGAAGAGTTCGATGAGGGAGTCGGCGGCCTGCCCGGTCACCTTGCCGAGATAGGTGTGGGCGACCGGCTCGAGGACGGCCCAGCTGCGGTCGTCCAACTCGACGAGCCTGCCGAGGACCCGTTCCCGGTCCTCCTCTTCTGCGCACAGCAGCTCAAGCAGCTGCGCAGTGCAGGGCGCGGCAGCCCGGTCCGCTCGGATGCGCCGGGCCTGGTGGCGGATGCGGAGGGCCACCAGGGCGATCAGCAGCACGGCGCCTGCTGCCAGGAGCACGACGGCGGCGAGGCCGAGCGGTCCGAGGCGGGTCACCGCGAGAGCCTGGCCAGTACGGCCTCGACCCGGCTGGTGAGTTCGCGGGGGCTGAAGGGTTTGACCATGTAGTCGTCCGCTCCTGCGGCGAAGCCCGTTTCCACGTCGATCTCCTGGGAGCGTGCGGTGAGCAGGATGACCGGCACGGCCCTGGTCGCCGCGTCGGCCCGCAGTTCACGGCAGACGTCCAGGCCGGACATGCCCGGCATTCTGACGTCGAGGAGGGCGAGGTCCACGGGGTGTTCCCGCACCGCTTTGAGTGCGGCCAGCCCGTTCTCGACGGCGGTCACCTCATGTCCCGCTTGGGTGAGCTTGTAGGACACCAGGTTGCGGATGTCGATGTCGTCGTCGGCCACCAGGACGGATGCCATCGTTCTCTCTTTCGCCCGTTGTCGGTCAAGTGGCTTGTCGTCGTCGCCGATTCGGTTCGGGTGGACGACGATTGGGGCGGGCCGCACGCGCTGGGAAGCGGTCGCGTCGGGTACAGCCACAGGCACCAGAGCGGGGCGGGATGCTGCCTTGGGGGTGGGCGGTCCACGTCGATGCGGGCGTGCGCGGGGCCGGGGAGGCCGGTGCCGGCGCCGGTAGGACCTCGCCTGCTGCTCATCGCAGCTGCCGGTTCGGGCAAAGGACCGTGTCCGGCATCCGCGCGACGTCGAAGGGCCTTGCGTCTTTGTCAGGGACGGCACCGCCCCGAGAGGCTTGTTCGTGCCACAGGCGGTAGAGGGTGGGCGCGGCGAACCCCGGTGCGGATTCGCCGCCGCAGGCGCTGGCGCGCAGGTGCTGACCGGCCGCCAGCGCAGTCGCCAAGGCCGTCGCGATGCCGGCCCCGGTCGCGGTGCGCCACCGGCCGCCGGTCTGGACCCTCACCCCCGGCGCGAGGCGCGCCATCACGTCCGGGACCTCACGCCTGGCGCGTGGATCGGCTGTGGCGTCCCAGCGCGCCTGCCACCAGGGTTTTGCAAACGCCATCGACCGGCCGTCCCCGCGAACGCGTCCGGCATCGTCCGCGGCTCCCACCGCTGTCGCGTAGGGGTCCGAGGCGGGGAACTGCGCACCGAGGTCCGCGCGATCGCGTGGACGGCGCACGGGATCCGGTGAGGAGGCATAGAAGCCGATTCCCTCTGCCGCGCCCTCCTCCAAGATCAGATCGATCGCCCGCAGGCCACTCGCCGTCCGCTCGTCCTCGGGGGCGCCCCATCCGGTCATCGCCACGGTGACGCCTGCGTCGATCACGCCCTGGCAGGCGTCGATTTCACCCGCCGCGCTGTTCTCGGCCGAAAACACCTGCGTGACGGCAGTGGGGGCCACCGCCTGCACCGTCTCGAGCTCTGCCTCCACGGCTTCGCGGCCGGACTCCTGGTCGTCGGGGCCGCCGTCGACCAGGCGCAGCTCGGGTGCGGGTGACGTCGGGGCGAACCGGCGGTCGTAGACGGCGATGTCCTGTGGTTGGAATCCCGCGAATTCCACGAGGGCCACACGTGGCGGCGTGCCACGCTGTTCCCCCTGGCCCGTGGGACCGGCGCGGTAGGCGGCGCGAAGTTCTCGGGGCGCCAGGCCGCCGACGCCTCCGAAGTGCACGTTCGACGCTCGCACGGCTTTGTCGGTCAGCCCGGCGATGTCCGCCACGAGCAGGCCCGGGTCCGCCGGGAGCGTGGGAGGTGTCGTGTTTCCGTAGAACGCACGGCCGGTGGAGGGGTCGCGCCAGGTGTCCAGCCGGATGCGAAACGTTCGTTCCACGTCGGCTGCGGTCGCCGAGGCGTCGACGACCAGGCGGCCGGAGTGCACGTCGTCGATGTGGAAACCGTTGCCGGCCAGAAAGGCCCGCAGGCGGTCGATCTCGTCTGCGGTGCGGCCGTAGGCGGCGGTGAACTCCTTCCCCCGGAGGTAGTGGCGGTAGTGGGGCGAGCCGGGGTCGTCGAGCTCGCTCACGTAGCGGTCCAGGGCGGGCTTGTTCCGTGCGGTGAGTGTGAAGGCGAGCCTTAGGTAGGCGCTGCGGGGCAGCTCACCGAGATGCTGCGCGCGTCCGGTGTCGGGAACGACGTCGTCCCCCAGGACCCGGGACTGCGGCACGGTGTGCGCGTGGGCGGCCGGGACGGCGGCCAAGGAGGCTGCGAGAGCGGCGAGGGCACCGAGGACGCCGACATTGAGCCGTAGATCGGGGCGCAGGCGCACGGTGCCTCCCAGGAGGATCAATCGGGTGTGCCGAGCTGAGGGGGGCCACACGCGTCGGGGCCGAATGTTCGATCGCGTGTGGCCCGGTTTCAAGTCCGCCCCCGGCTGGGGGTTTCCGCAACCGGAAGCCGTCCGCTCGTGTGACTGTCAGTCAGATAGCTTGGGGAGCGCAGCACTTGGGAAGGGAAGGCCGACGTTGAGCTCGCGGCACTGCCCCGGCTTCGTGGGCTCAGTCGTCGCGGTGCGGACGCCCTGCGTTACAGGGCCCAGCCACCGAGGCCGGCCCCGACCGACATCGCCCCTGCGGCCAGCAGCGGTTTGGCGCACGGGCGTGCGGCGGGGCCCCGGACGGGCCGCCGAGCCGCGTGCCAGCCTCCCACCGGCGCGGATGACGTGATCACCGTGCCCTTGGGCAGCATCCTTAGTGGCGTGGCCACGAGCAGTTGGCGCCCCTTTGTTCGTCGCCAGTCTGAGGACATGGTCACCCGGGACCGTGCTCGAGGGAATGGTCACCGTTCCAAAGACACGACCGTGGGCGTCGGGCATCAGTGTGGCCAGGGTCCGCGTCGCCTGGGTCTCCTGGTGCTTGGTCTGGTTCGCCTGGGTGCCCGCTGCGGCCGACGGGCCGGGAAGGGGCGGAAGGATCGGCAGGCTCAGGTCCACCACAACCGGCTCAGCGAACGGAAGCGTCGCAGTGAACGTGAGGTGCCCGCCGACGAGCACCAGCGTTGTGCTGCTGACGAACGCGGAGCCCCCGGGCGGGTAGGCCTGGGCTCTGGCTGGGGACGCACCCGCCAGTCCCCCCGGGCGCGACGGTCCCGCCGCGGCGGCGACCGCACAGGCCCTTCGCGCCGGCTTCTGCAACACACCCATCAACCCCACTCCTGTGCTTCGCGGACCCAAGCCCTGTGTGACCCGGCGGATCAGACCAGTCCCACGGCTCATCTGTACGGGGTGCCGGTGCCGTTCCCACACGTGCGTGCACTGAATCGACCGAACGGCTCAGCCGTGGGCCGTCGCAGTACTCGTTCGGCCCCTCTCGGCGCGGAGCCCCGGACCCCTGCCCGGCTCGTGGGAGATCCCCACTTCGTGGAAGGATCAACGGCCAGCATCGGCATACGCATTGGGGTCAGGCCCCCGCCCGCTGTCGCGTCCGTGCGGGCTCCACAGACCGGCGCTGCGCGAGCGCTGCAGCCCAAGGCACCGGGCGGGGTTGTCCTGCGAAGGCCGGGAGAGCACCCGGCGGGTCTACCGGCAGGCCTCGCACCGGCGTGGGGTGCCACGGGACGCGGCGACTGGGGACGACTCGTCGCCGCCTCGCAGCCAACCCACGCACAACGGAAGACATGTCATAGGACAATCCCGGCTGCCCCGTCCCGCGCTCGATATTTTGCGGCGGCGGCTCCTCACAAAAACGAAACTGGGCAAGGAGTCACAATCGGGAACGCGCAGGGGCACATCCAGGCACCGGGCGGGGCCGGAAAACGGTCCTGCAGCCGTCGCCGCCAGAGGCCCGCGGACATGCAATAGTCATATGCCTGCCCTCGACCAGCCGGTCCCATTGCGCGAACCACCCCATCTTCGATACCCCGTACATCCACCCGCACAGAAAAAGGGGACCCCGCAACGCGGTCACCACACCGCAGTGGACCACCGCTGATCCGACGGGCGCCTGCGGCGTCCCGACCCGCGGGAGACCAACGCATGCCATTCAGGATCCGGCTCACCGGGGACCTGTCGTCTCTGCGAGTGCCACAGACGGGCCAGTTGATCGAAGAGGGGCGTGGCCCCCTGCGCGTCCGCCGCCGTCACCGGGACGGACGGCGCCACCACGGCCTCCAGACGCGCCGCCATCTGCCATGCCGTCCCTTCGCCGCGACTGACCGCACCGGCCTCGAACTCCGACCAGGACATTGGATGCTTCCTCTCTGACTTGCGGGACGCCGCCACCAGGGCCAGGCGACCCCGCGGGACCTCGGACTCAAGCCCGGCGCCCACGGTGCCGGCGCGTGCGCTGGCCACCGCGGCGCTGGCCTCGGCTCAGGCGCAGCTGACGCACCAACTGATGCAGGGCTACGGCCGCAGTGACAGGCGGCAGGCCGGCGATGACCGTGTCGATGGTGGTACGGGGCACGTCCGCGATGCACAGCACCGTCGCGACGGATGAGAACACCACCACGACGCACCAGGAGTGCAAGGCTCGGCGCCCGTCCAGCGCCGCCCTCAGCAGGGAAAGGCACGCAGCGAGCCACGGGCCGTAGATGACGACGGGCCACGGCTGCGCAAGGCTCTGCGACACGCGCAGCTCCGCCAGGTGGTGCAAAGGACCGTAGGACAGCAGGTATCCAAGGGCGCACACCACGGCGGCGATGAGTGCCGTGGCCGCCTCGAAGAGCGTGCCGACAAGTGGCGGCCGCCCTGCGCGCAGGGCGGCCCTGCGGCGCGCCCGGGAGGAAGACAGCTCCTGAGGCACCTCTTTGCGGCGCTGCGATGCGGGCACCTCACCGCCGTCGTCGCTGCCGTCGGCCGCAGGCGTCTCGCCAGGAGGGTCCGCCTGTAGGTGATGCGCCGTCAGCGCATCGTTCCACCACCGGCCGGGGAGGATGTCCTCGGCAGCCCCCCATGTGCCGGCCGACGCGTCGAGGCCAGCCAACTGCGCGGTGAAAGGATCGAGGGGGTCAGCGACCGGCTGGTACACCACGCACCCCTGATCCGATCGGCCGCACCCCTGCCGTCGGGGTTTCACCGCCCCGGCCCGGCCGGTAAACGCCGGCCGTGGACCCGCCCTCGACTTTCTCCGCCCGCAAACAACTCGCCAATACAGCCGCGCCTGGGGACTTCACCGGCAGCGGCGTTCCGCACACTGAATTCACATCGGGGAAAACGACGCCAATCTCCAGCGGATGCGCCCCCAAAGGGTGACATTCAATGCGCATGCGAGTTACGCTCACGCAAATCGACCATCCCCTGAGGACAATCAACGAGCGGGCCCGGAGTAAAGCAGCTCCGAAAGGATGGACTTCTGGCCGATGGGAGGGATTGGCCACAGCTGGCCGTCCACCAGTAGCAATGCACCGACTTGATTCGAATGAGTCTTCGACGCGGCCCCGCCTGAGGGAGCCCTGTTCATGGTTCCACGACGCCCACCTTGGCCGCGCGGGAAGGGGCAAAGGGGCCCAGCGTTTCGACACGCGCCACGAAGCAGCAGGTCAGGCAGGAGCCCAGCGCCTCACAGGAGTGGCGTGACGCTCCGCAACCGCGGCTGGTCATACTCGCCGAAACTGGCCACGGCGCGCCTGGACAAAACCGCCAAAAGCACAGCACAGCGCATCACGGATCTCGGTTCGCGCATGCGCACTCAGTGAAAGTCCCCGACCGCGGGGCAATCCGGAAGACCCACTGGCTTTACCGATCTGTTACCTTCATAAGATTCGAGAGAAACCTTTCTCCAAAAGTGATCTGGGTCACTTCGTGTTAACGTCTCGCTGAGTTAGCGCGGCGGGGTAAACGCATCGCCAAAAGCGCGAAGGGTATCGGTGAGCTTGCGAGGGACTGTGCAATGTTGACGCGTGAGGAATACAACGAGGCCCGAGCGCTGCAGGGCCAGGGGTGGTCGGTGTCCGCCATCGCGAGGCACCTATCCCGAGATCGCAAAACGGTGAGGTCGTACCTCACGGGGTGCCGAAGGCCCGGCGTCAGACGCAGCCCCGAAGACTCGTTCCTGCGCTTCGCGCCCTACTGCAAGCAACGGCTGACGGACGCGGCCCACCTCCCGGCCAGCGATCTCTTCGACGAGATCGTCGAGCTCGGCTACACCGGCGGATACTCGACCTTCACCCGGGCCCTGCGCAAGCACGACCTTCGGCCGCCCTGCCCCGCCTGCAACCGCCAGGTCGGCCCGCCGCTCCCGTCCACAGATCCACGAACCGCCGAAAGCGTGTACCTCACCGTACTGCGGCTGATGGATCCGCCCCCCGAGTGGGGATTCGGCAGGTGCGCCTACCTCACAGTCGGCCGGCTGGAGACCTCAAGGCGCTGGCGCTCGGTACTGACCGACAGTGACGGCTTTCCCTACGAGGTGGAGGCGATCGACGAGGTACTGCGACGCCTGGGCGGCACCGGGGCCCGATGGATCCTGGATCCCTCCATCCTCGCCGACAGCAGAACCGCCACCAAGAGCCTGCGTGAATTCGCGCAGGTCGCCGAGCACTACGGCGCCTCTGCCGAGGCCGCCCCACGCACTGAACGCGGTGGCGCCCTGTCGGAGGACGATCTGCGGCAGATCATGTGCACCTGGCGGACTGTCAGCTCCACCTGTCCACTGCGCGCAGCCCAGGACCGCTTCGACCAGTTGGGCACGCGCTTGGACACCCGGCGTGCCCAGACGGCGCAGCAGCGCGGTACCGAGAAGGCGCCGTCGCTCCTGCCCTTGCCGGACAGCCCCTATCCCGCGCAGATCTGCGCGATGCGGACCGTCGCCCCTCGGGGCCTGGTCCCGTTCCGGGGCAACGCCTACGCGGTCGCCCCCGATCTGGCGGGCGCAGCCGTGGAGGTCCGCTGGCGAATCGGCGAGGCTCACGTCTCGATCGCGACCACCAGCGGAGCGGTCATCGCCCGCCATGTCCTCGCTCCACGAGGCTCCCGGCGCACGGTCAACGGCACGACTGAACCGATCACCCTCGAACGGCAGGCAAGGCCCCCGCGGCCGCCCGGAACGCCCTGCCGCCGCGGCGGCTACACGCCTCTTTCGCCGGCGGCCGCGGCCGAGGCCCAAAAACTGCAGACGAAGGAACCCGAGGCCACAAGACGCCGGACCGACCAGCAGGCGTGGGCGGCCATCGCCGAGGCCAAGAGGCTGCTGGCCTCCCACCGGGGCATCAGCCTCGAAGAGGCCTTCACGGTGCTCAGCGACTGGGCCCGCACACACCGTCTTGGGCTTGCCGCCCTGGCCCGCGACATCGTCAGCGGGACGGGCGCTTCGGATCTGATCCTTGCAGCGGTGGCGGACGCCGAAGCCAGTTGGCCGCTGACGTCCTGAGCCCGACCACGAAGCCCGCAGGACGGGTCTCGGCCCGCCTGGGCCGAGACCGTGGGCGCTTATATTCACCAGAATTCCGCTACCCGAAAATCCTCGCCCATCAGGGGTACAGCGGTCATTGTCCGCCTACGCCCCCATGCTACGATCCGGTCGCTCGAAGCACATTTGACCCGTCAGAAAAGCAGGCGAGAGGAACGGGCGTTGACTATTCCTTCCTCAGTTCGTGAATCAACCCGGCAACGGGCAGTCGGAATGACTCGCAAACAGGTATCGGCGGCCGCCGAGAAGGCGGGCGCGCTCGAGAGGCTGCGCGCGTGGGCGAGTGGCTCCGACGAGGACCAGGCCATCATCAATGAAATCGAGCAGTGTCACGAGGAATGGCTCCGCATCGCTGTCCTCATGGCCGTAGGACGGTTGGCAATCTATCAACTCGAAAGCGACCCGGTGGCCGTACTGCACATCATGGCAACCGGGGGGCGCAGGAGGCCGACCGGCGGGGCACCGGTACGCGGCTACCGGGCAGCGCCGAAGGCTCCCAGCGCCGCTTGCTGGCAATGACCCCCAGGGATGGGCGGGCACGGCGCCCGGGTCCGCCCAGCACCGTGCCGCTCGCCGCCGAGGAGGTTCTGGGGCTGTGCGGTCAGCAGCTCCGCGAGTCGGTCGCCGCCGCGGCACATGAACTGGTGACCGATGTCATGGACCGAACCGGATCGTGCCTGGCCCTGGACCTCGGCGCGGGCAAAGGGATACTGACCGGCCATCTTGCCGCCGCCGGCTGCGAGGTAGAGGCGGTCACCGCGAGCGACTCCGGCGCGGCGATCTTGCGTCATCGCTTTCGGCACAACCCACGGGTGAGCGTGCTCTTCGACCCGCACCGCCGCCGCTTCGCGATCGGCCGGCCGCTCGGAGCGGCGGTCTGCGTCTCAGACCTTCCACTGGATCCCGACTACCTGTTCATCCTCCGGCAGCTCGTCGCAAGACTCCGTCCGGCCGGCTCACTCCTGTGCACGCACGTTCCCCCGGCGCAGACGTCACGCAGGAAACTCGGCCTCGTCCTGAGCAAAAGCATCGGCATTTTGAAAAAGTCGGGCAGGGAGGGGACCAGCGGCATCGATGCCGGCTGGGCCTTCTGCTCCGACCCCAATTGTTCAGGGCACCGTCCTCCCCATCCTCCCGAATGCGCCGGGATGCCCTGGGGGCTGACGGCAGATTGCCTGGCCGCCTACTTGAAGATGCAATTCCGGCACGTCGACGTGAGGTACCACACCTCATTTCCGGGACTGCCCCCACAGCTGGGCGGCTCCAAACAAGCATCATTCACCATCATGGCAACCGACCTGCAGTCCGCTTTTTGCTGGCGCAGGCCATAACGCCCCCCCGAATTCCGTACCCGAAAACCCGGTCTGCCCCCCGGAGGCGGGCACGGACCGCCCCCGGAAGGCGCAGCGGGGGCGTCCGGGCTTCCCCTGGCACACCTTCGGCCTCTGCGCAGGTGCCGCCAGGGGAAGGCCAGACCCGCGCCCGCACACGGTTCTGGCCCCGGGCACCGTCCGCGGCGACCAACCCCATCCGTCCCGTCGAAAGGACTTCATCAGTGAGACTCACCGTCATCGGCTGTGGGTACCTCGGCGCCACTCACGCCGCCTGCATGGCCGAACTCGGTCACGACGTCCTCGGGGTCGACAGCGACCCGGAACGCGTGCACCTGCTCAATCAGGGCAAAGCGCCCTTCTTCGAAGCCGAGCTGAACGAGCTGCTCGTCCGGCACACGTGCTCAGGCAGGCTCCGCTTCACCACCTCGTACGCCCAGGCCGGCAGCTTCGCCGAGGTCCACTTCCTCACGCTGGACAGCCCGCAGACCAATCGCGGCGGCCCGATGGATCTCTCCCATCTACTGTCCGCTGTACGGAAGTTGTCTCCGCATCTGCGCCAGCCGTCGCTGGTCGTGGGCAGGTCCACGGTCCCGGTCGGAACAGCCGCGCGCCTGGCCGACTACCTCAAGCGAATCAGCGCGGCAGGAACCAGGACACACCTGGCCTGGAACCCCGAGTTCCTGCGCGAATCCACCGCGATCCACGACACCCTGTACCCGGACCGAATCGTTGTCGGGCTGGAGGGAGAGGACGCCGCCGACGACGAAGCCGTGCTCCGCCAGGTCTACGGGCCCGTCCTGCGCAGGGGCGCACCGTTCCTGGTCACGGACATCGCGACGAGCGAGCTGGTCAAGTGGGCGGCCAACGCCTTTGTGGCTACGAAGATTTCGTTCATCAACGCGATGGCCGAGTTGTGCGAGGCCACCAGGGCCGACGTGCACCAGCTCGCTGAGGCGCTCGCGTACGACGAACGCATCGGTGCCGCGGGGATGTGGCCGGGCCTCGGCTTCGGCGGCGGAAGTCTGACCAAGGACATCCACGGCTTCATGGCAGCGGCCGCCGCCTTGGGCACCGGGCAGTCCCTCGGGTTCCTTCGCGAGGTGGACGCCGTGAACATCCGCCGTCGCACCCGGGTCGTGTGGCTGGCCAGGCACCGCTGCGGTGGATGCCTGGACGGCAAGCGGATCGCCGTGTGGGGTGCTGCGTTCAAACCGATGACGGACAGCGTGCGAGACTCCCCCGCCCTGGCGGTCGCCCACGCCCTGTACCGCAAGGGGGCCCAGGTCGTCGTCCACGATCCGATGGCGCTCGACGAGGCGCGCAAGTCGCACCCGCACCTGACCTTCAGCGAGGATCTGGTCGAATGCACCGTCGAGGCGGACCTTCTGCTCCATCTGACCGACTGGCCCCAGTACCGCACAGCGCGGCCCGAGAAGCTCACGGACCGAGTGGCCAGGCCGCACGTGATCGACGCCCGGGGCGTCCTGGATCCTTTGCGCTGGCGCCGTGCCGGGTGGACGTACGAGTGTCTGGGACGACCGCTGGTCCCCTACCAGGCCACCGGGCCTGACGGCCACCTGTCGCTCAGATGCTGACCGCAGCCTCGGCTCAAACGCGGTCGGGACCTGCCCAGGAGTAACAAGCAGGCCCCGACGGCACGGGTCCGGGCAGGTCTCCCACCGGTCGAACGTGGGCCGTGAACATGACGCCGTGGTGCGATCCGGCGCGGTGCGTTCCCGCACCGGCCACGTGGCTCCGCTAGGACCCCTGGGTCGCCACGATGCCGAAGGCGGTCGTCTCGATCTCCGCAGCCATCGTCTGGTAGATCGCGGGCACCCAGGCCCCCGAATCCTTGTCCTGCCCCGTCGGATCGACCAGAACGGGCTGCAGGAAGACGTGCTGCGGCACTGGATGCGCGGGGGCCCCATGTGCCAGCGGATGCGCGGGTACCGCGTGCACCGGCAAATGGGTCTGCGTGGTCCCGCAGGCTGCAGCGGCGGCGACCGGACGAAGAGGACTGACCGCGTGCACCCGCCCCGGTCGGATGTGCTCCGTGGTGGGTGTCTTCGCGGGCGGCACTGCGGCGTGCCCGGCACACGGGCCGCCATTTGTGATCGCAACCGGGGCCGGGAGAGTGACGGGAGCGGCGCTCGCCGACCCTCCGGCCGTCAGCACCAGGCTGCAAGCCGCGGCCGGAAGGCCTGCTGCGACCAGAAGGCGCCCGCAATTCAAGGAAACCATGTGACTACTCCTTGGCATGGCGTTGCCGGCCCCGCCTGTGCAGGGCCATGAAGCAGCCACATCTCTACGGTCCACGCCCGTCGCACACACCCCGCGCGTCGGCAGAGAGGCCGAACAGGGCATCAGGTTCCCTCGGGCAGCCCAAGGTCCCACGGCGGCGCTAACGGTAGACGCGCACGTAGTCCACGGCGAACGAGATGGGCTCGCCGCTCTCCGGCGCGGGGTGATACTCGCCAGCCGAGACGGACAGGTTGAGGATGAGGAAGGCGGACCAGCTGCTGCCGACGCCCGTGTGGTCCTCGTACACCATCCGGCCGTTGACGAACCACTGCACCGACGATGCCCCGAAGGACGTGCCGACGGTCACCCACTGGCCCGGGCGGACCGCGCTCGCGTCTGTGTAGTAGTGGTAGGCCGGGTTCACGTGGTTGGTGAACTCCAGCAGGTTCGGGTTGTCAGGGTGGTACTCGAAAGAGTCGATCTCGTTGCCGCCGTCCTTCCATGTCCAAAGGGCCGGCCACGCTCCCTGCTCGATGGGGAGCTTCACCCGTGTCTCCATGTAGTCACCGGCTCTGACCTGGAAACCCTCGGATGTGCCCTCGGTGGTCAGCAGGCCGGTCGTCCATGCCTGCTGGCCGTTCTCCAGCGTGCGGTTGCTCGGTTGCGCGGTGAAGGTGGCCACTCCGTCGGCGACTGAGACGTCGGCGGGAAACAGCCAGTCGAGTTTGCTGTCGTCAGGGTTGTGGTTCCCGTACCGGTAGGAGGAGGTCGCGGAGCTGCTCCACTTGGCGGAAGACAGTGACGAGTTGAACTCGTCGGACCACGCCAGAGCCTTTCCGCTCGCCCGGCCGGGAGGCGCCGGGGCGGGTTTGGGGGCCGCGCGCACCACCATGGTCATCGAGGGTAGGTCGGTCCAGGAGCCGTCGATCTCGTACGCGCCGAAGATGGTGTAGGTTCCCGCGGCGAAGGCGCGGGTTCCGGTGGTGAGGGAATATCCGGATGGGCACACCTTGGGCTTGCCAGCGCCCGGGAAGTCGAGGTTGTCCCCGTGCTTGTCCCTGACCGCGACCACGAGGGCGCTGGGCGTGAAGCAGGACGCGGAGCGGAGCTCGAGGGTTGCCGAGACGGGTAGTTCTGCCGTCGCGTAGGCCGGGCCGAGTTCGACTTCGGTAACGGCGGGGCCGGCTGCTCCAAGCAGCCCGGTCGCCCACACTCCCACTGCCAGCAATCCAACTGCGGGCAGGACGAGATACCCGAAGAGGCGGTTACGTTGGCCGAGCGGCCATCGTATGCCCGTGCGACGTGGGGTGCGGCCCGAACGGGCCGCCCAGGCTATCGGGGAGTCGCTCTGCGGTTCCGGGTCAACGCCGCGACCGCGGCTGAAGAAATGCTTCATGGCTTGGGCCTCACATGTCCTCAGGGATCGTCAGGCCCCCGAGTCGCGCCGTACGGCACGCCTGTCCCATCCGTAACACAGGCCGCTCTCGGACGCACCAGCCCACAAATACACGGCACTTCACCCTCGGGCGCTCACTGAATCTGGGCAATGGACCGGTAGTGACACCCGAGCCGTCACGCCGCCATCGACACGCTCGGCGAACCTCCCCACCACACGGGACGCTCAGCCCAGATGAGTACGCGGAGCGGTCCGCACTCCCCAGGCGTCTTCCTCCAGGCGGTACAGGGCCTGCACGAACTCCACGAGGATGTCGCAGGAGTGGGCAAGGCGAACGCGTGCCGAGCCGTTGCAGAGGTAGCCCACCCGCTTCTCGCCGTAACGGTTCCACCGGTCCGGCACGAGCAGCCAGGAGCCGAGTCGGCAGACAGGGTACGCGGTGAGATTCGAGGGATTCGACGGAATGCGGTTGATCGCCATGCCCAGCCAACGATCAGGCGTGGCATGCGTGTGCCCGCCATTCGGGCTTCCTTCCATCACCTCATTTCCCACGCCCGGCGAATTTCCCCAGGATGCAACTCTTTTGGGCGCTCGCCGCCCCCGCCCTGCGCAGTGCCCCCGCTGAGGCAAATTCACCAGGCCCTCACGTTCGGTCAAAGGGCTGCCGCCTGACACCGATAGCGTCGGCCCCTCGGAGACGTGTGGTGCTTCCTGGGACCGAGAGTTTGGCTGGATCAGTGAACGGTGCGGCGGAGTTCGACCCCGAACGCAGGAGCCCTTGGAATGGGCCGCCTGCTGTCCGCTGTGACCTCCCCGGCCCGGCGGCCGTGCAGGACGCACCGGTCAGCATGGGAGCCACGAAAATCGGAAGGATTCGAGTGCGGCGCGGATGCTGTGCCGAACCATGGCCCTGCTGTGGACAGTTGCGCCTGCCGAGGGGAGAGGTACCCTTCATTTCGTCGACTCCTGGTGAGGCCAGGATGTCGGTCGGTCCGGATCGGATCGACAGCCCCCGTGATCCTGACCAGGTCACGGGGGCTGCCCGTCGATCCCGATCTCCCGGCAGCGCGCCGTGTTCACCCAGTTCCCACCGGTTCGCGGAGCTCGCCCGCAAACACCACGGCGGTCGGCATTGATGACGTGGCACCAGCTGTGGTCAAGACTCTGCCCGCGGTATCGGGTGAATCCCGTGACCGGTACTCGGAAACCGAAATCGACTGCCCACTGAGCTGCTCGCCGAAATTGGACCATCGCGCTCCCAATATTCCCCAGCTCGCTCGGTGAACATCCCCACATGGTTACGCCATCTCGGCCGGTTCCGGTGCTCGCCGGAATGCACCGCCGAACAAGACGGCGGAGGGTGCTCGCTGCCGATATCCGACGCATGAGCTCCTGGTGTTCGCGGCGCGACCGCACGCCGTCCTCCACGGCTCCCTCTGCACTCGTGGCCCATAGTGACACTGCCACCTATGCACACGAAGTTGCTTCAGGCCGCCCGGTTGCGGGGCCGACCAGCCGGGAGTGCCATGGGAAGCACCGGGATTCGGGGTCGTCTGACGACGACGGTCCACGGAAGGCGCAGCCATGGACGACATTGGGCGGCAGAACAGGCGCGGGGGCAGCACGGGGAGCATGGAGGAGGAAAGGTTCCTGCGACTGGTGAAGAACTCTCCGGACATGGTCTTTCGGCGCACACCGCAAGGGGCGTTGCTGGATGTCTCGGGCCCCGCCCGCGAAGTGCTGGGCGCGGACATCGACGACATCGTCGGCACGGACATCGCCGCCTGGGTCCACACGGACGACATGGAGGAGTTCAGCGCCGGCGTACAGGACCTCGAGCAGTGGGGCCGCTCGGTCGTGGTCGTGCGGTTCCGACGTCTGGACGGGGAGCTGTTCTGGGCCGAGGTGACGTCATGGCAGGTCCTGGACGAGGCGGGACGAACGGTCGAGGTGCGCGGGTTCGTTCGTCCGAGCGGGGAGCACGGGCGCGACGAGCTGCTGCGGGCGCTGCAGGAGCAGGCGCGGGGGGTCATCGACAGTGCCAGCGACGCGTTCGTGTCGATCGACGAACAAGGGCTGGTGATCGACTGGAATCCCAGCGCGGAAGCCATGTTCGGCTTCCCGCGTCACGACACGATGGGCCGGTCACTGGCGGAGATGGTCATTCCAGAGCGGCACCGTGCAGCCCACCGGGCCGGTCTGGCGCGGATCGTGGCAGGCGGGGCGTCGAAGGTGCTGCGGCAGCAGGTCGAACTGACAGCCCTTCACCGCGATGGGCACGAGTTCCAGGTCGAGCTTGCGGTCTGGCCGATGCAGCTCGGGACGATCCGCTGCTTCAACGCATTCGTGCGTGACATCACCGACCGCAAGCAGGCCGAGCGCGAACTCGCCCGGGCACGCGACGAGGCTCTTCGGGCCTCGGAGGTCAAGTCCCAGTTCGTTGCGACCATCAGCCACGAGATCCGCACCCCCATGAACGGCGTGATCGGGCTCAGCGAGCTCCTGCTCGACACCGAACTGGACCCCGTACAGCGCCGGTACGCAGAAGGCGTGCGGGACGCGGGAGCGTCTCTGCTCGCGCTGATCAACGACGTGCTGGACTTCTCCAAACTCGAGGCGGGCAAGCTGGTCCTCGAAGACGTCGTTTTCGACCCCCGGCTCATGGTCGAGCAGGCGGTCGCTCTGGTTGCCCAATCAGCCGCGTCTCCCGAGGTGGAGTTCTTGACGGACGCCGACGCGCGCCTGCCCGCAGCGGTCATCGCCGACGCCACCCGGGTACGCCAGGTCCTGCTCAACCTTGTGTCCAACGCCGCGAAGTTCACCCACCGCGGAGAGGTCGTGGTGCGGGCCCGCCCCCAGGGCGACGAACTGCGCGTCGAAGTGGCCGACACAGGCATCGGTATCGAACCCGACCAGCAAAGCCGCATGTTCGACGCCTTCGCGCAGGCCGACTCCTCGACGACGCGGCGCTACGGCGGCACCGGCCTCGGCCTGGCGATCTGCCGGCGCCTCGTCGACGCCATGGGCGGCACCTTGGGCATGCGCAGCCGCCCCGGACACGGAAGCACGTTCTGGTTCACCTTCCCGCTGCGACTGCCTGCCGTGGGCGAGCAACCGCCGCCCGTACCGCAACCGGCCTCACTGCGCGGGCGGCGGGTGCTCGTCGTCGACGACAACCGCACCAACCGCGAGATCCTCGAAGTGCAGCTGCGGAACTGGCAGATGCACCCAACCTCGGTGAACAGCGGACCCCGCGCACTGGACGAGCTCCGACGCGCCTGCACAGCCGGTGAGCCCTACGACCTCGCCATCATCGACCACCGCATGCCGGACATGGACGGGCTGGAACTGGCCGAACGCGTCACCACCGCGCCCATCCTGGCCGGCACACGGCTGCTGCTGCTCTCCTCGGACGGCATCGTCGACCCCGCCCAGTTGCACGCAGCAGGCTTCCGGGACAGCGTCTGCAAGCCCGTACGGCAGTCCGAACTCCTCGAACGGCTCGGGCGTCTCATGGCCCCGGGAACCGTGACCAGCACGCCGATCCCGGCCCGCCCGAACGCACCGGCGCCGCCCCCGGCCCGAGGCAAGGTCTTGCTGGTCGAGGACAACGAGATCAATCAGATGGTGGCGCTCGGCCTGCTCACTCGACTCGGCTACGAGGCGGACGTCGCCAACGACGGGGCCAAGGCCCTGGAGCTCCTTTCAGCCCACCCCTACCAAGCGGTGCTGATGGACTGCCGCATGCCCGGGATGGACGGCTACACCGCCACGCACCTGCTGCGTGACCGCGAGTGGGAGGAGTCGGGGCCGCGGCTGCCTGTCATCGCCATGACCGCGAGCGCCCTCGCGGAGGACCGCGACCGCTGTCTGGCAGCGGGCATGGACGACTACCTCACCAAGCCCCTCGCCGTGTCCGACCTCGAGCGCGCGTTGAGCCGGTGGATCGAGAACAGGCCGGGCGGCCTCGATGCCGGCCCGACGGCGGACCCCCACCCCGTCCTGCGGCGCCTGGCGGAGATCCGCGGGGACGAGACAGCGGAAAGCCTGCGGCTGGTCACCGAGTTGGCGGCCTCCTTCCTCGAGCGTGCTCCAGGGCTCGTAGAGGCACTGCGTGCGGCCGCGGACAATCAGGACGCCACCGCGATCGAGGAGCACGGGCACACGCTCAAAGGCGCCGCGGGCAACATCGGCGCCACCGACCTGGCGTCCTGCGCGGCTTCGCTCGAGGACTCGCACGACCCGACGGCTCCCCGGAAGGTGACCCTGCATCGCGTCGCGGCGAACGGCAGCAACGAGGCTAAGGTGCCGGATTGCTGGGGTGACCAGGCCGAGCCGGGGCCGCTCCGACGCCTGCCCACCTCCCCCGGCCTGGAAGCTTTAGAATCCTCCACCCCCTGCGGGGCCGCACGGTGCACGGCCCGTTCAGCGCGCACGTGCTGGCCCGGCTTCGGGAGCTCGCGTGCGCGACGCTGCTGTGCGCCGCAGGGAGCGTTCGGCTGAGGCCCGGAGTGCCTCAAAGCCTGCCCGGTGCGGCACAGTTGCCCGACCGCCCTGCTCGCCGGGGGGCGAGGCACAGATGTCACCGCGGCCCCGGACCGGATCCGCCGGCCGCCAGCGCCGCTCACGCGAACGGGGCCAGTTCCGCTCACCGGAACTCCCCAGTGCCAGTGACCGGCCACTGCGTGGCTCAGCAGGGAAAGTCGTCCCACAGCCACGCGATCGCCGACAGCGGGGGCGCGTGCGGGCTGTCGTTGGTCGGGCGGTCGGCCCATGCCCCGAGGCTCGGGGTGGTGAAGCCGCGGGCGGCGTGGCGTGCGGAGAGGAAGGACACGCTCCAGTCCAAGTTGGCCCGGATCGACCTGCCCAGACATTCCAGGAACGCGCGCAGTTGCGCCCCGGCTCTGGAAGCGACCTGCTGTTGGAGTATCAGGAATCGGCAAAGGGCGCGGTCTCGAAGGGCGATGGCGTGGGCGATGGCCTCCTCGGCACTGAGTCGGTACTCACGCGCGAGTATGACGGTCAGGCTGATGTCGTTCGGGCCGGTTCCCCCTCCGGCGGCGGACAAGAGGTCGCTGTCGCAGGTTGTGACCGTAGTGGCGAGTTCGACCAGGGCCCGGACGGCGGGGGCGTGGCACTCGTCCGCGGACAGCGCGGGACCGACGACCATCTGCTGGGCGGTGAAGAAGGCGTCGCCGCCGACGCTGTTCAAACGAGTGAGCAGGTAGTCGTCGAGACATGGCGTGCGCCCGGCTGCTCGATAGGCCATGAGCTCGGCGTTGCCTGTCATCCAGCGTCGGTGGGCCTCGGTCCAGCGGATCATCTGATGGCGGCTGGCGTGCTGGGCGAAGCAGCGGGTCAGGTCCTGCAGGCCGGCCAGGAACCGGCTTCCGGCGGCGATCTTCGGATCCTGGCTCTGAGTCGCCCGGACGAGGCGGGCTGCAAGGGGCAAGAAGAGGTCGGGGGCAGTGCGGGTCGGGCCGCCCGCGCAGTACACCTCCTCGAAGGCGGCGGCCCAGTAGCCGCATCGGGCGAAGGTTTCCAGCCGGCTCGCCTCGGCGTGCGGCATACACATAGCGGCGAAGAGGCCGGACCGGGCGGCCAGGGTGCGCTTGACGGACCGTTCGTCGGGCAGGAAGGCACCCAGCTCCAGCACCCAGGCGGCTGCGCGCCTGTCGACGGCCTCGGCTTCGGGGTGGATCGCGGCGTCGAAGGGACAAAACAGCCGAGGGACTGCAAAGGGCACCGGGGTGCTCAAGACCGCCTCCATATCTTTTGGGCGGGCCCCGGCGGCCGGACATCCGCGGCGAGGAGTACGTCGATGATGTCCCCACGGGCGGTGCCGCGCTGGGGGCCAGCGAGGCACCGCCGGGGCGGGGCGCGTTGGGACGACTGAGCGAACGGGTGTGTCAGTCGGTGCAGGCGGATACCAGCAGGCCCGGGCTGCCGGGGGTGAGCTGCTGCGTGACCGGTCCCAGGGGAACGCGGAGCGGGCCACCGGCGGTGGTGATGCCCGAGACCGACGCGCTGACGGTGACGGTGACCGGTGCGAGGCTTGTCACGCTGATCGCTACGCCCTTGCCACCCGCGGGGCAGGCGGCGGCGGTGAGCACCACCACGGGCAGCGGACCGTGACGGACGCCTGCCGCGACGGTGAGCGAGACGCTGGTCAGTGGTGGCGTCGCCACACAGGAGGAGTCAAGGCAGACCGAGACCGGGACGTTCGGCACGGGCACGGGTCCGACCGAGAGGCTGAGCGTGTCCTCGGCCGCACGGGCCGTGGCCGGCAGTGCCAGGGGGACGGCGGCGAGGGCGAGGGTCGCGGCCAGCAGGGCGATGTGGCCGGTCAGTCGTGGGAGGAGCATTGCTGTCCTTTCTCATGTGTCGACGGTGGGGTTTCCGGTGCGGTGGTGTGAACCGCACCGGGGTCAGGGGTGTCCTCGCCACCGAGGTGCAGGTCGAGCCGGCTGGCGATGCCGGTGGCGAGTGCGGCCAGCGTGGGATGTTGGGCCACGAAGTCGTTGCCGAGTTTCACTCCGAGTCCGGTTTCCAGGCGCGCACGAAGTTCGATGCGCAGCAGGGAGTCGAAGCCGAGGGCCCGCAGCGGTGTCTGGGGGTCGATGTCGGTGCCCTGGAGGCGGAGCACGCCGCGGATGTGACTGGTGAGGTACTGCTCCAGGGCGATGCGGCGGGCCATGCCTGATGCGGCCGATCGAAGGCCGGCCACCACGTCGTCCCGCGCGGCACCGTCCCCTCCCGGGGCGGCCGTGCTTTGGGTGAGCCGGGCGAACAGCGAGGAGCTCCGGCCGGTGGAATGGATCCAGCTGCGCGGATCGCCGGGGATGACACCGGTGCGGATCCGGCCGTGGGTCAGTAGCGTGGCAAGCGCCTGCATGCCGTCCGAGGTGGCGATGGTCTGGTAGCCGCGCTCCGCGAAGCCTGTGGCCACGCCGGTCTCGCCCCAGGGGCCCCAGTTGACGGCGAGGGTGCGTAGGCCCAGGGCACTGCGCCAGGACGCGAAGGCGTCAAGCCAGGCGTTCGCTGCGGCGTAGGCGCCCTGTCCTGGATTTCCGAGCAGGGATGCCATGGACGAGTGGAGGACGAACCAGTCCGGTCGAAGGGCCTGGGTCGCCAGGTGCAGCTGGCAGGCTCCGCTGACCTTCGGGTGCCACACGCGGTGGAGTTGGTCGTCGGTGATATTGGCGATGGCCGCGTCGTCGAGCACCATGGCCGCATGGACGACGCCGCGAAGGCGGAGGCCGCCTTCGGTTGCGGCGGCCACGAGGCGCTGGGCGGTGCCGGGTTCGCCGGCGTCGCCGAGCTCGACGGTGATCTCGGTGCCGCGTCGGCGGATCCGCTCGAGCTGGGCCTGTGCCTGGGGCCCTGGTGCTGTGCGGCCGTTGAGGACAAGGCGGCGCGCGCCCTGGCGGCTCAGCCAGTCTGCGGTGGCCAGTCCGACGCCGCGCAAGCCTCCGGTGACAAGGTAGGACCCGTCCGGGCGGACCGGTGGCGGCGTCTGCGGCAAGGTCGCGGTCGTGGCACCGTCGTCAGGGACGGTGAGCACGAGCTTGCCGATGTGTGCGGCGGCCGCCATCTGCATGAAGGCGTCCTGGGCGTGTTCCAGGGAGTGGGTCTGCGTGGGAAGGGGGCTGAGACGGCCCTGCCGCAGCTCCTGGACGACCTCCTGCAGGAGGCCGGCGAACTGGTGCGGCCGCTCGCGTTGGAGTTCGATCAGGTCTACGGCGCTCATCGTGATGTTGTGCCGCAGCGCGCCGAGGCCGAGCGGACTGTCTGCGGCGATGTCGCGCACGCCGAGCTCGACGAATCGGCCGAGGGGCCGCAGGGCTTCCAGGCCGGCGCGGATGGCTCGGCCGGTGAGAGAGTTCAGTACGACATCGACCCCCTCGCCCGCAGTGGCGTCTCGGACCTGTCGGGCGAAGTCGAGGGACCGGGAGTCCATGACGTGGCGGATTCCCATGTCATGCAGGTACTCGCGTTTGGCTTGGGTGCCCGCGGTGGCGAACACTTCGCCGCCCAGTTGACGTGCGATCGCGACGGCGGCCAGGCCGGTGCCGCCGGTGGCGCTGTGGATCAGGACCCTTTCGCCTTCGGCGAGCCGGGCGAGGTGGCGCAGCGCGTACCAGGCGGTGAGGAAGGCGATGGGGGCGCCGGCGGCTGCGTCCGTGGTGAGGCTGTCGGGCAGCGGAACGGCCAGCGTGGCCGGCACCGTGGTGAAGCTGGCGAAGACGCCCCCTTCGAGGTCGACTGCGAGGACCTTGTCGCCGACGTTCAGGTGGTTCACACCCGGTCCCAGGGCCGTGATCACGCCCGCGCACTCGAATCCGATGCGGTGCCCGGCAGCTTCGTCGGTCGACAGCAGGCCCATGGTGGTCAGGACGTCCCGGAAGTTCATCCCGGCGGCCTGGACGCGCAGTTCGACCTCGCCTGGGCCGGGCTTTTGTCGGGCGCTGACGCCCAGTTGCAGTGCGCCGAGGTCGCCGAGTCGTGCGGCATGCAGCCGAAATCCGTCCGCCCCGTAGCGGACGGTGCGTGTGCTGGCCTTGGTGCGCTCCGCCGGTGAGAGTGGACGGTAGGTCAGGCGTGCAACGTGCCGTGTGGCGGCCCGTAGAGCGACTTCGTCTTCGTCCGCCCATGCCAGCAGTTCCCCAGCGACGGTCTCCAGGCCGCCGGGGGTGCCATCTGCGTCCACCAGCGTGGCGTGCAGCTCGGGGTGTTCGAAGGCCAGGACGCGGATCATCCCTCGGAGCGGTGCCTGGAGGGGGTCGGCCGGACGGCCTGTTGCGAGATCCTGGGCGGCACGGGTCACGGCGTAGACGCGCGGGGGGTCATCGGCCGCGATGGCGGCCTGGGCCACGGCGAGCAACTGCCGGACGCGCCGCTCAGCGGTGGTCGTGGGGTCCGTCGGATCGTCACTGTCACCGGACGGCTTGCACAGCAGCACGACGGCGGCCGGCGCTGCGGCTGGTGGGTTCCAGTGGCCTCTGAGAGTCTCTGTGAGTTGCTCAAGGGAGGCAGCCTCGTCGAGGCTGATCACGGCGGCCGTCGCTCCGCCGGCGCGCAGAGCGTCGGCGAGCACGCGGCCTGAGTCGTCTGCCTCGCAGATCACCAGCCAGGTCCGTGCGGCGACGGCGGTGTCGAGGTGCCGGTGGCCGGCAGGTTCCCAGGTGGTCTCCAGGAACCAGTCGTCGACGCTGGTGCGCTCGGCGGCGGGGCGGCGCACGAAGTGGATCCCTTCGGCCTCGGCCACCACGCGTCCCGTCTCGTCTGTGAGCCGGACCTCCCCGGTGATGGCGTTCGCGTCGCTGCGGGTGACCACTGCCTGGCCGTAGCGCGCGGTGACTGGATCGGCGAGCAGCCGCAGCCTTTTGATGCGGACCGGCAGGAGGGGGCCGCTGTCGGTGTCCCCGATCAGGCCGGCGACGACGAGTTGGGCGCACAGATCGAGCAGGACCGGATGTATCCGCAGATCGTGACGTCCTGCGCTGGCCGGTGCGGGGACCTCGACGCGGGCCCAGAAGCTGTCACGCTCGGCTGTGGTCCGCAGCGCGGTGACACCGGAGAAGGCGGGACCGTGTTCCAGGCCACGGGAGCGCAGGCTCGCGTACAGTGCGGCAGGGTCGAGCTCGACCGGGTGGCGATCGCTGGTTTCGGCCGGGGGCAGCGGTGGCGTGTCCCGTGCCGGCAGGGCGCGGCGCAGCAGTGCGCTGGCCACAGGGGCCCATTCGCCGTGGGCGTCGGGTGAGAACACCTCGAACTCGGCGCGATCAGGGCCAAGACAGGTGACCGTGGTGCTCACCGGCGTGTTGCCGGCGAGGTGGAGCAGCCGGTGGAAGACGATGTCGGTGGCCTCGACGGTGTGCGCGTCGGCGGCGAAGACTTCGCAGGCGGCGGTGAGCGCAAGTGCGCACGAGGCTGCGCCAGGGAGCGCCGGGGTGCCGTGCACGCGGTGGTCCGCGAGCCAGGGCAGCGTGTCGGTGCCGGCGTCGCCGTGCCAGCACTCGCGTGGCTGGGCTCCGGGCACGTGGACGTGTGTGCCGGGCAGGGCTGCCGGCGCGTCCTCGCGCTGCACAGGCGGCACGTCCACGCTGTCGATCCAGTGGCCGGTGCGGTTGAAGGTGAGTGTGGGCGCGTCCACGAGGTGGTCATCGGCGTACAGGGAGTACCAGTCGACGTCGACTCCGGCGCAGTGCAGGGCAGCGAGTTGAGTGCGGAAGGTGAACGGCTCGTTCTCCTCACGCCGCAGGGTGGGCAGCACGACGGGGGTGCACGGCAGGTCGGCCAGGGTCTGGCTGACGGCGCGGGTCACGACGGGCTGGGGGGAGATCTCCAAGAAGATCTGGTGTCGTTCGACTGCTGCGGCGGCCACTGCGGCGGCGAAGCGCACGGGTCGGCGCAGGTTGGCGCACCAGTAGGGGGCGTCGAACAAGGGGGTCTCGCGCGGGTCGTCCAGAACCGTGGTGTAGAAGGGCAGTTCAGGTTGGCGGGGTGCAAGGTCCGCGAGGGCGCCTGCAAGGTGCGGCAGCAGTCGGTCCACCTGGGGGCAATGGGAGGCCACGTCCACCGCGATCAGCTGTGCGGCGAGGCCGCGGTTCTGCCAGGTCGTGACCAGGCGGCGGATCCTCAGCGGGTCGCCGGACACCACCGTGGAATCGGGTGCGGCCAGGACGGCTATGCAGACCGATCCTGCGGCTCCCGCAGCGGCGAGTTCGGCCTTGACCGCGGCGACGTCCAAATTGACGCTCGCCATGGCGCCTGCTCCGGCGATGCGACTAAGTAGCGCGGACCGACGGCAGATCACCTTGACGCCGTCGTACGGCGTCAAGGCCCCCGCGCAGACCGCGGCGGCGACCTCTCCCATGGAGTGGCCCAGCACCGCGGCCGGTTCGACCCCATGGGCACGCCAGGCAGCGGCCAGCGCGGTCTGCACGGCGAACAGGACCGGCTGGACCCGCGCGCATCCGCTCACCTTGCGGCCGGACCGAAGGAGCTCCAGCACGCTGAATCCGGCTTCTGCGGCGATGAGCCCGTCGGTTTCGGTGAGGGCGGCCTCGAAGGCGGGTTCGTGGTGCAGCAGGTCCCTGGTCATTCCCTGCCACTGCGAGCCCTGACCGGAGAACACCCACACGGGTCGGCGGGTGACCCCGGCGCCGACGGAGCCGGACACGACACCTGGATGGGCGCGCCCATTTTGGAACGCCTCCAGGGCGCTGATCAGTTCGGGTCGTGTGGAGGCGACCACGCCGAGCCGCCCATGTCCGGCCGAGCGTCGCAGCGCCAGGGTGTGGGCCACATCGCGCAACGACGCGGCGCTTCCGTCGTGCTGGAGCCAGTCGCTCAAGCGCTGGGCGGCTCCGGGCAGGGCGGCGCGGGAGCCCGCCCCGACCAGGAAGACCTCGGGCGGAGCCTCTTTGGCTCTCTTGCGCCCCGGCAAGGGTTCTGACCGACGTTCGGGAGCCTGCTCAAGGATCACGTGGGCGTTGGTGCCGGAGAAGCCGAAGGAGGAGACCGCAGCCAGGCGGACCGGTGTCCGGGTGGGCCAGCAGCTGAGCTGTGTGGGGACGAAGAGCCGGGTACCGTCGGCCGAGATGGCGGGGTTCCAGCTGGTGAAGTGGAGGTTGGCCGGGACCATTCCATGCCGGATGCACAGCACGGCCTTGATGAAGCCGACCACGCCTGCCGCGGGCTCGAGGTGTCCCAGGTTGGTCTTGACAGAGCCAAGCGCGCAGCGACCCTGGCCCTTCCCGTAGACCGCCGAGACGCTCTGGAATTCCACGGGATCGCCGATGGGCGTGCCGGTTCCGTGGGTTTCGATGTATCCCACCTGGCGCGGGTCGACTGCGGCTCTCGCCAGCGCCTGCCGGTACAGCGCCTGCTGGGCGTGCGCGGAGGGCGCGGCCAGCCCGTCGGAACGGCCGTCCTGGTTGACCGCCGATCCGCGGATGACCGCCAGGATCCGGTCGCCTTCGCGCAGGGCGTCGGGGAGCCGCTTGAGGACCACGGCCGCGCAGCCCTCGCCGCGCACGAAGCCGTCCGCTGAGGCGTCGAAGGTGCGGCAGCGACCCCCGGCAGAGAGCATGCCCATGCGGGTGAACGATCTCGTCGTCCTGGAGTGCAGCATGAGGGTCACCCCGCCGGCCAGAGCCAGGTCGCACTCGTCGTTTCGCAGTGCCTGGCAGGCAAGGTGGAGTGCGACCAGCGAGGAGGAGCAGGCTGTGTCAAGGGCGAGGCTGGGGCCCTGCAGACCAAGGAGGTAGGAGATCCGGCCTGCGGCAACGCACTGACCGTTGGTCAAGACGGAGCCTTCGAGTTCCTGGGGGCCGCCCGCGAGGGCGTCCATGTAGTCGGTGTAGCTCAGCCCGACAAACAGACCGGTGGCAGTCCCGCTGAGGTGCTCGGGGGGCAGCCCGGCATGTTCGAGGGCCTCCCAGGCCACCTCCAGCAGCAGCCGATGCTGCGGATCGAGGACGTCTGCCTCCTTGCCAGAGACGCCGAAAAAGTCGGCGTCGAAGCCCGAGATGTCGCTGAGGTACCCGCCGTGCGGCGGCAGGCGGTCCTCACCAAAGCGTTGCCGTTCGCGTCCGGGCGGTGGTTCTGTCACCGCGTCGCGTTCCTCGATGAGCAGACGCCACAGCGCCGCGGGCGAGTCCACGTCGCCGGGCAGCCGGCACCCCATGCCGATGACGGCGATGTGCTTCAGTTCGTGCTCCTGCCCCATGGCCGGTTCTCCAGTTCAGGTCGGGCTCTCGCGAAGGGGAAGTCAAACGGCGTCGGGGCTCGCGAGCAGGATCGCGCTCTTGACTCCCCCGATCTGGTAGTTGCAGCTGACCGCGTGGTCGAAGTCCAGGTCCCGGGGCGACATGCCGGGGACGGGGTCGAAGCTGAGGTTGTCCGCCGGCTCTTCGCAGTTCGCCGTGGGGCACACCTGACCCATTTCCATCATGAGCAGGGTCAGCGCCACCCCGACGGCGCCCGCCGGTGCGCCGTTGTGGCCAAAGCACGCCTCCTGCGAGGTCACCAGGACGTCTGAGGCGGCGCTGCCGTACAACAGGCGGACGGCGTTCGACTCGAAGGCGGTCACTACGACGTCTCCGTCGCTGCCCCCATGGATGTACGGCACCTGGTCGAGGTTCCACCGGTCCCGCAGGCACAGGCGCACGCAGGTCGCCAGCGATGCGCCGCTTTCGTCACTGGCCAGCGGGTTCGACAGGCCGTCACGGGTCATGGCATGGGCGAGGATCTGTCCGTGGCAGTCGGCGCCGCGCCGTTCGGCGTGCTCCCGGCTCTCCAGGACCAGCGTTGCCGAACCCTCCCCGTGGTTCACGCAGTCGGCCCGCCGGTCGTAGGGCCGCATCAGCCGGTCGAAGGACGGGAGCAGCTCGGGCATGCCGTCGACCCGGATGGCCTGGTAGGTGTGCTGCGCTCCCCGCAGCAGTCGTTGCACATTGCGGATCACGTCGACGGCGAAGACGTCGACGCCAGTGACGACGGCGAGCTCGACCTCCCCGTCGGCGATCATGCGGCGGGCACTGCCCACCTGCACGGCGGAGGACGCGCAGCCGCAGGACACGGTGAAGCACGGTCCGGTCGTGCGGGTGAGCGCGCCTTGGACCAACGCGACGTCGGAGGGGGTCAGGCCCTGCTGTGCCCGTACGAAGAGCTCCATCGCCTGGACGGGTGTGGTTGTGGCGGCGTCCGCCTGGAGCACCGCGAGGTAGTTGCCGACATTGGCGTCGATCCCGCCTCGCCCCGCCAGGATCGCCGCTTCCTTCAGGTCTCCGGCGTCGATGGCGAGGTCGGCGTCCTTGCAGGCCTCGGCCAAGGAGATCAGCGCGAAGCGGTGCGCGTCGGTGTAGTGCCGGGAGAACACTCCGGGGACGTCTGGCAGGAGTTCGTCGAACAGGCCCTCGGGAAGGTTCACGGCGCCGTAGTAGACCCCGTCATGGCTGACGTACGAGCGACCGCGCGAGGCCGCCCCCCACAGATCCGCGGCGGTCAGGACCGGCTTCCTGCTCCCGGGCAGGCAGAAACCCATGCCGGTGACCATGACATCTCGTCTGTTCGCCATCTACCTCTACCTCCGCGAAATACAGGGTGCCTTTACAGAGGGACTGCGGATGAGTACGCTCATTGAAATCGGCCAGGTGATTCGCCTGCAATGAGCAGCGTTGAATAGCGACCGGTTGGTTCGGGGCCTGATCGGAGCGGAATGAGAAATGACTGCGCTCCATGGGGATGGAATCACCAGCCCTCGGCGCGGCTCGAGGCCGGGTTCGCGAGGGGGTGCGGCATGCCGCCGAACGCAGGACAGCGCGCCAGGGAAGGGCGACCAGTCCTTCATTCCTAAGGACTGATGATAGCCTCGCCCCAGCCGGGGACAAGGCCCTTGGATTCGACAGTACGGGCGCGAAGTAGTGCGTGCCCCGTCGTGTTGTGCTCCGGGGGCGTATGCCGGTGTTTATGCTCTGGGGGTGGCGCCGTTCAAGGCGTGCAGTCGGGGTGCCGGATCGTCTGGGCCGCTGGTGTGCGCCCGGGATTCACCGGGAGCCCGGGCTCCGCTCATCAACAGGCCTCGGCCCGTCCGAGGTCTGTCTGGCGTGCGCCCGGGCGGGCTTGACGGTCTGTCATGCTTGTCGCAGGTGGGCCCTGGGCCTTCTTCTATGAGATCGGCCCACGGTCACGGCATCCTCCGGGCTTCGGCCCGTGGGCGGCCGAGGAACGTGAACGCCGGTGGACGCAACCACTCGGTCGGGGCCGGGCGCCGAGCCCTGCGAGGTGTGCACCAGGTGGTCGTCTTCTCACTGGCGTCTTCGCCCGGGCCGATAGACCACTGGACATGACGGCCAGGCGCCTCGCACGAGACGCTCACGGGCACCTGCTCCCTGGGGTCTTCCCGCGGCCCGTCCGCCGCCCGGCGACCTGTTCGAACAGGCGCTCCAGTCGGGTGGTCTGGGCGGAGGCGCGCTCAGTGCGCCCGATCAGCTCCTGGTTGGCCCAGCGGTCGGCCGCGCGCAGCGGGGCGGCACCGGTGAGGGACTCGGCCAGGGCGATGCCGAGGGGGTCGGTGAGCAGGTCGGCATGGAGGCCGTCCGCCACCAGTTCCCGGTATGGGGCGATGTCCGCGAGCAGGAGGCGGCAGCCCGCTGCAGCCGCCTCCAGGATGGAGGAGCTGCGCTGGTCTGCGGAGGGCACGGAGACAGCGACTTCGCTCGCCCGCATGAGCGCGAACAGCTCGCTCTGGCTGATCAGTTGGTCGATGACAGTGACGCGGCCGGGCAACTGCGCGGCTCGAGGGTGCAGCGTGGCCAGGTAGTGCTGCTGTGCTCGGGCCGCAGCAGGGTGGGAGGGGCGGTGGCCCGTGACCAGAACCAGGTGCAGGTCGGGTCGCCGGGGCGCGGCTTCGGCGAAGGCGTCAACGATTTCCCGCGTCCGGTAGACCGGTGAGGTGCTGCGGATCGATGTCACGAGGGTGGCGTCGGCTGGGATGCCGTACTTCGCACGCGTCAGGCGGGCTTCTTCGCGCTGCCGGCTGTGGTCGTGGCGGTTCTGGTCGAGGAGGTGGTCTGGTACGCCCCAGGACAGGACGGTGACGGTTCCTTGGGGGACCCGGTATCGGTTCGCCACGGTGGCCGCGACCTCGCGCGAGGTGGGCAGCACGAGGTCCGCCCGTCGCAGGGCGAGGCGGGCGACCAACGCCCGGCCGCGATGGCGGGCGGCGGCCTTCAGCTCCGACCCCCATGGCGTGACGACCCGGGGGGCCGCACGCGTCGGCAGCAGGAGCGACAGGAGCCCGTGCACGCCGAGGGAGTGGACGTGGACGACCTGCGGGCGGGTGCGGCGTACCTCGCGGCGCAGCCAGCTCTTCGCGCGCAGCAGGCGCCAGGGTCGCCATGCCCCTGGCGCGGGTGCGCACGAGAGCTCCCAGTCTCCTGTCCGCTCCCCCGGTCCCGGGTCGGGCCAGCTGCACACGGTCACCGTGTGGCCTCGCGCTGCCAGAGCGTCCGCCCAGCGCCGGGTGT
>NZ_BBPP01000031.1:1335-30715 GCF_000787835.1 Streptacidiphilus melanogenes | reverse complement strand
GCAGCGGTGAAGCGGCCGGCCCGGGCGCGGAGGGTTCCGCCCCGGTGGGGTCAGCTGCCCGCACGGCGTTCCCCGAGTACGAACCAGCCCTTGCCCACGGCGGCGCGCAGACGCCGGGCGGGTCCGCGGGTGTAGGCGTCCCACGTGGCGGCTGTCGCCAGCCAGCGCTGGTCGTCGAGGACCCGGCCGGCTGCGGTCAGCAACGAGACGTGCAAAGTGTGGTAGGCGAGGCTGGCCGGAGCGCGGTGGCGAAGGTCGTACCTCGTCCAGTAGCCGAGGTCGAATCCGGGCAGGGAGTCGCGGATGCGCTCTGCTGAGCGTCCGGTTTCTTCGGGCGCGCCCAGTTGGCGGCCCAGTTCCAGCAGGCCGAACAGCGCGAAGACGGCGCCGTTGAGGATGTGGCTGGCCGGATCGGACGGGCACTCCTCGAGGAACGGTCGTCCCTGCTGGTCGTAGTGCGAGCATCCGCCTTCCGACAGCGGGCGCAGCATCAGCTCCTTGGCGCCCTGGCACGCGTCCAGGAAGGAACGCTCCTGCGTGAGGGCGTAGCCCCGGAGCATGACGGACACGGCCAGGCCCTGGGCCATCGCCGAGTACCATCCCGGAGGCACGGCGTAGCGCGGCACTGGGACCGGGTAGCGCCATCCTCCGTTGCCGTCCTGGGCGGCTCTGAGCCAACGGGCTTGGTCCACCAAGGCCAGGAGGCCGGCCGGCCGCTCGACTGCGGCGCTGTTGTGCCCCTTCGGGCTGAGGGCGTCGGTGTGCCGACCGAGTGCGTAAAGGCTCATCGAAACGGGGTTGCGATAGGTCTCGCCGTTCGGCGCCCGGGTCACGACCAGCCCGTCGCCGTCCAGTGCGGTCGCGGCCGTCATCGGCCGCAGGTCCAGCGGGTAGCGGCCCGGCGGCCCGGCGGCCTGCGGCCGGGACAGTGCCGGCGTGTCGACTGGGAAGCTGGGCCGCCGCAGATCCTGTAGGCCCTTGCGCAGCAGGACAGCGGGCGCCGGCCGGGTCCGCTGTCGGGGCGTCACGCCCGGCTCCTTCGGAGCCGGGCGCAGCGGTACGGAGGCGTTGCGAGCATCCGGTGGTACAGGTCGTTCACCTGGCCTACGGTCCTTTCGATGTCGAACTGGTGCAGTGCCAGTTGCCGGCCCTGTGCTGCCAGTTCGCGTCGGGTGTCGGGATCGGTGAGGAGTTTGTCCACGGCGTGTGCGAGCGCCGCTGCGTCAGCGGGCGGGACCAGCAGTCCGGTCCGGCCGTCGTGGACCGTGTCGGGCAGGCCGCCTACCTCGCTCGCGACCACCCCTTTGAGCATCAGCAGTGCTTCCACGACGGTGTAGCAGGCGGACTCGTCCATCGACGGGTTCACCAGGACGTCCAGGCCGGCCATGACCGAGCCGATGTCGCTTCGAAGGCCGGTGAACTCGACCCGGTCCGCGATCCCGAGGCGGGCCGCGCGCTCCTGCAGCCGGCGTCGGTAGTGGCCGTCGCCCACGAGTTCGTCGCCAACGACGAAGAACCTCGCCTGGGGATGTCGGCGCAGGATCAGGGGCATCGCGTCGATGAAGACCTCGTGCCCCTTGACGCCGATGGCTCGGAAGTCCCGGAACCGGCTGGGGTACATGTAGGCGACCATGCCGATCGCGGGTGTCGTCCCGCCGAGGTCGAACTCCGTGCGAAACGGCTCGGCGGGTGTCGCGGGGTCGAACCGGTGCACGTCGCAGCCGTAGTAACTGACCTCGACCGCGCGGGCGCCCATCGCCCGGTAGCGCGCCGCGATCGCGCGGCAGGAACCGAGCAGCAGGTCGTCGCGGTGCAGTGAGATTCGGTCCAGGACACGGAAGGGGGTCATGCGCAGATGGACCAGACCGGGTACCTGGGAGACCATCAGTGCCCGGGGGTAGCAGGCGGCAGCGGCTCGTGCGGCCAGCATGGCGATGATCAGGTGGGCGTGGACCACGTCCGGCCGGTACTGCCGGATGAATCTCGTCAGCTGCCACTGCCCGCGGATGATGCCGGGCCACTGCCGGGGGTGGCGGGACAGGCCGAAGGGGATGATCTCCACTCGGACGCCGTCAAGCGCACGCAGGCGGTCGGCGAGCGGGCCTTCGCGCGGCAGCACCGCGCAGACCTCGTTGCCCAGCCTGGCCAGGCCGCGGACCTGGTCGTGGAACCAGCTCCCGCCCACAGCGGTCGAGGTGATCTGCAGGATGCGAAGCGGTGCGGAGCTTTCGGTCAGGTGCCCGCTCATCGCCCCGCCAGGATCGGGACCCGCACCGGCCCGCCTGCGGGGAGGACCGCCGCCACGGGGGCGCAGGTCTCCTCGCTTCGCCCGGCGGCGCGGACGATCAGCAGCAGGCAGGCCAACAGGGGTGGCACCAGTAGGACTTCGCCGAAGGCGGAACAGACGCCCGCTCCGGTCAGTGCCAGCAGTGCGGCCTCGCCGGCCGTCTGGACCGCGAGGTCGTGCGCCCGCAGTGCCGACCTTGCGCGGCGCACGCCGAATGCGACCAGCAGCGCGATGCCCGCAGCTCCGAGCAGGCCGGTTTGCGAAAGCACGGTCAGGTAGGTGTTGTGCGCGAACTCGAGCAGCGGGAACTGGAGGAACATGGCGTTGTAGTCTCCGGTGGCGCGGTAGTAGAGGGGCAGCTGGCCGGCGAAGTTGAGGTACCCGACCCCGAACACGGGGTGCGTGTCGAACATCCGCAACGCGCTGCTCCACAGGTCGAGCCGGACCGCGGAGTCGGCGTCCAGGGTGCTTCCGCCCAGTACGGAGGCGAATCGGGCTGCGACCGCCGGCGGCAGTAGCGGCGCGAGGCACACCGCACCGACGGCCACCGGAGGCAGGGCGCGCAGCGGCCGACGGCCGGCGTGGATCACGAGCACGACGATCCCGGCCAGGTATGCGGCGCGGCTGAGCGAGTAGGCGATGCCGACGGTGAGCACCAGCACGCCGCCCCAGCAGGCCAGTTTCGTAAGTCCTGTCCGTGCGGCGCGGGTGCGGGCCAGCAGCACGGCAGCCGCCATGACAAGCAGGGCGCCCACGGCGTTGTGGTTGGCCGTGCCGGGCTGGGTGATGGCCAGGACTGCGACGTCGTCCGGGCTCTGGTCGGTGTTCCTTGCGAAAACAGCGCCGGCTTGCACGATCTCCAGCGCGGCCAGGGCGGCGGCGCCGGCGCAAAAGACGGTGAGTAGCCGGTCCAGCGTGGCCCCCGGCGCCGCGAGCAACGGCACCAGCAGCAGCGGGGCGCAGACCAGCAGCAGGTACTGCCAGTTGTGGGTGGCTCCTGGGTCGCCACCTCCCGTGACGGCGCTGGCCGCGAGCAGGTAGCCGACGGTGGCGGCGGTCACCAGGGTTCCGCCCGGCCTCGGCCGGGCGATGCCGCGGCCGCTCACGGCACGGCTCAGCACGCACACCAGCATCAGCGCGAGCAGTCGTTTCGGCGTCACAAGCGATGCCCCGAGCTGGGACTGGGACAGCGGGATCGCCAGCGCAAGGGTGTAGAGGCCCGTGTCAGGGACCAGGAGGCAGACCAGGACGACGAGGCCCAGGCCGACGCCCGCGGCGGCCGGGCCGGTGGTGGAGGCGAGCAGGCCTGCGGCGGCAGCGGACGGCAGCGCCAGCGCGACTGGCAAGACCAGCTGGCCGTGGAGCGCTGACCAGGCATGCCGAACGTGCTCGGCGCACCGCTGTGCGCTTCGCCGAACCGCGGGGACCGCTTGCGAGGTCAACGGCCAGCTGGCCTTCGTACTGCGGTGCACGCCGCACAGGACCAGCAGGGCGAACACCAGGTACCCCGCAGAGTCCGCGGCGGCCGCTCCGACCGCGCCGTACCGCGGCGTCAGCATCCCCAGCAGTGCGATGCCGGCGGCGGCGCCCGCGGCGGTCGCGACGATCACGGGGCGCAGCAGGTCCGACGCGGCGAGGTAGGCCTGGAGTGACCGGCCCGCGGCGAACAGCACCATGCCGGGGAGCATCGCCCACACCACCCATGAGGCCCCGGCGTACGGCGGACCGTAGAGCGCCGGGATCAAGACGGGCACGGCCACGGCGGCCGCGAGGGCAAGCACGGCGGTGGTCACGATCATGGTCCCGGCGATCCGGCCGGCGGCCCGCGCGTCGACGGCCCCCGAGGTGACCCGGGGAAACAGCACCAGCGCGACTGCGGTCGGCAGCAGGGCCAGGCCCTCGGCGAGGGGCAGCGCCACGGCATACAGCGCGACCGCTCCGGCCCCGGCCAGCAATTGGATCACCGGGACGTCCAGGCGCAGCATGCCGTAGTGGACCAGGTTCGGCAGGTAGGCCTTGAGGGCGAAACCGCCGAAGAGCCTCAGGGGCACCGACTCGCCGTCGGGTTGGACCCGGGCGGTGGCCGCGAACAGCAGCACCACAGCTCCGGCCAGCTGTCCGGCCAGCACACAAAGGAAACAGTTGCCGACCGTCAGGGTCCCGCCGGCCTGGAGGCCGGCGACTCCGGCCAGGTAGCAGGCTGACGGCACGAGGGTCGTGAGGTTGTACGTCGTGACGCGGCCGCGGCCGATCTCAGCCGTGCCGATCAAGGTGGTGAGGAGGGTGACCGGGCACAGGGCCGCGGAGAGCACGGCGAGGCGGAAGGGGACGGCGAGCAGCAGAGCCGGCCAGTGCCGGCCGAGCAGCAGCCAGAGCCCGGGCAGTGCGGACCCGGCTGCCAGGGAGAACAGCAGGCTCCCTCGCACGATCCAGCGGAACGCTGTGTGGGAGGTGCCGGCGAAGCGCGCGTTGGCGTTGTCCATGCCGAGGACGGCGACGATGCTCAGTACCGCAGGCACCGAGACCATGACTGCGAGGACCCCGCGGTCGTGCACGCCAAGTCCGCGTGCCGAAAGTACACTCGCGGCGAAACTCATCGCCGTGGCCAGCAGCCGGGCGGCTACCGTGCCGCCGACCGCGCCTGGGCTCAGGCCCGGCAGCCGGGCGCGCATGACTTCCATGATTCGCTGCACGTGGGAATGCCCTCCGAAATCACCAGCGAGCACGACACCGCCGATTCAACCACGCAGGGTAGTGTCGTAAGCACGCACAGTAGTGCGTGTTCCGGGGGCGCCACTCTTCCAGCGCCCTGTGCACTGCGTCGAAAGAGTCGGCCTTGAAAGTGGTCAGCCTGGTGGGCGCACGTCCCCAGTTCGTCAAATTGGCACCGATCGCTCACGAGTTGGCCCGACGCGGCCACGAGCACACGATCATCCACACCGGACAGCACTACCACCCACTGCTGTCCCAGTCGTTCTTCGACGAACTCCAGATCCCGTCGCCCGACATGAACTTGGCGGCCGGCTCGGCCACTCCCGCCCTGCAGACGGGGGACATGCTGGCAAGGCTCGACCCAGTGCTCGCGCAGACGCGGCCGCACTGGGTGCTCACCTACGGCGACACCACCTCCACCCTTGCCGGGACCCTGGCCGCAGCGGCGCAGAACCTGTCGATCGCCCACGTGGAAGCGGGGTTGCGCTCCTTTAACCGCACCATGCCCGAGGAACGCAACCGGGTCGTCGCCGACCATCTCGGCGATCTGCTCCTGGCCCCCACCCGGGCGGCGATGGACAATCTGGCCGCCGAAGGCCTGGCCGACCGCTCCGTGCTGTGCGGCGACCTGATGGTGGACTGCCTTCGCGCCGTGATGCCCTCCTCGGGCGGAGCGTCCGCGGAACTGCCCTGCTTCCTCGCCGACAGCCCGGACGGATATCTTCTCGCCACCGTGCACCGGGCGGCCACGACCGACGACCCGCAGCGGCTGTCCGCAGTCCTGGCAGCCCTGGCTGCCTGCCCCAAACCGGTATGGCTCCTGGTCCACCCCCGACTGGCCGCCCGCTGCCGCGAGTTCGGCATCGATCCGGTCGGCGGTTCGCTGCGCACGGCCGATCCTCTGCCGTACCGCACGATGGTCGCCGCCCTGGCCGCCGCGGCCGGACTCGTCACCGACTCCGGCGGCCTTCAGAAGGAGGCGCTGGTTCTCGGCACCCCGTGCAGCACCCTGCGGGCCGAGACGGAGTGGCCCGAAACCCTCAGTGACGGGTGGAACGTGCTGGTGCCCGATCCTCGAGACCTCCCCGCCGTCGTGGCCCGCACCCGTCCGGCCGGGCCGCCGCCGAGCCCGTTCGGCGACGGGCACGCCGCCGCCGCAATCGTCTCGCAACTGGCCAATCGCGGTGAGCGCCCGGTGCTCGTGTCGCGGCCCACCCGGCGGAGCGTGACGGCATGAAGGTCTGGATCTTCAACCACTACGCTGCGCCACCCGACTGCGCGGCCGGCACCCGGCACTACGACCTGGGGCGGGTGCTGACCTCTGCCGGCCACGAGGTCACCGTCTTCGCCAGCAGTTTCAACCACTTCACCCGACGCGAGGAACGGCTGGCACCCGGGGAGAAGACAGCGGTCCGGCACATCGACGGGGTCCGGTTCGTCTGGGTCCGCACAACTGCCTACACCGGCAACGGATACCGGCGGTTCCTCAACATGTGCAGCTACGCCGCCCGGGTCCTGCCCGCCGGGCGGGACCTGGACACGCCCGACGCCATCGTGGGCTCCTGCGTCCACCCGGGGGCCGTACTGGCCGCCTGGGTCGCCGCCCGGCTCCGCGGCGCACGATTCGTCGTCGAAGTGCGAGATCTTTGGCCTCAGACGCTCATCGACATGGGCGCGCTGCACCCCGGCAGCATCCGGGCCCGGCTGCTCTACCTGGTCGAGTCGTTCTGCTACCGGCGCGCGGCCGCGGTGATCTGCCTCCTGCCGGCCGCCGCCGGCTACCTGCAGTCCCGGGGTGTCCCGGCCGACCGGATCCACTACGTTCCCAACGGCATCGACGACCACCGCCCACCGGTCGAGCACCGTCCGGCGCCGGCCCCGGACGCCCCGGACCACGACTTGCAGGTGACCGCTTTGATCACACGGATCAGGCGCCTGCGCGAACAGGGCTATCTCGTCGCCGGCTACCTTGGCTCGCACGGCCGCGCCAACGCCCTCGACACCGTCGTCACCGCCGCCGCGCGGCTCCGCTGCACGTGGCGCCCCCAGGTCGCGACGGTCCTGGTCGGCGACGGCCCGGAGAAGGCCGCCTGCCAACGGCTTGCGGACGATCTGGGCCTGGAGAACGTGCTGTTCTGGCCGCCCGTACCCAAGAGCGCCGTCCCCGCCGTGCTGGCCGAACTGGATGTGACCTTGTTCTGCCTCAGGGACGTCGCGGTGTTCCGCTACGGCCTGAGCAGCAACAAGCTCTTCGACTACCTGGCCTGCGGCAAACCGGTGTTGTTCGCCAGCAACGCACCAGGCGGCCCCGTCCGTGAATCCGGCGGCGGGGTGTGCGTTCCCGCGGAGTCGCCCGACGCTCTCGCCGACGCGCTGACACAACTGGCCGGCATGACCGCTTCGGAACGCGAGCAGATGGGCCGCCGTGGACGGTCCTGGGTCTACCGGCACCACGGGACGACCGCTTTGGCAGACGCGTTCCTCAAGGCGGTCTCCGGCCCGACCGCCTACGGGCCGGTCAACGACCTTTCGGAGGGCTCCCCGTGACACTTCATATTGTGGGCGCGGGCGGCTTCGGCCGCGAGACGCTGGACGCTGTGCGGCGGTCGGCTGCGCCACAGCACGACGTGATCTTCGTCGACGAACACCCCAGGGCCGCACGGGTGGACGGATGCGAGGTCCTGGAGCCCGGCCGCGTGGACCGCGAGGGGAACCAGCACGAGTTCGTCGTCGCGATCGCCGACCCCCTCGCACGCCGGAGGCTGGCCGAGCTGTTCACCCACCGCGGGCTGCGGCCTGCGACGGTGGTCGACCCGCGTGCCGTGGTCTCCGGCGGTGCCAGGATCGGGCCGGGCTGCGTGCTGCTCGGCCAGGCGTTCGTCTCCACCGGCACCGTCCTGGGCGCCCACGTTCACGTCAACTACCACGCCAGCATCGGCCATGACACCGTGCTCGAAGACTTCGTGACCATCCTCCCCGGCGCCAACATCGCCGGGAGCGTGACCGTCGCGGCCGGATCGACGGTGGGAAGCAACGCCGCCGTGCTGCAGGGCAGACGCATCGGGCCCGCCGCGACCGTCGGCGCCGCGGCGCTGGTCACCCGCGACGTGTCGGGTGGCCAGCTCGTCGTCGGCGTCCCCGCCCGGCCACGTTGACCCCGGACGCGTGCACGGGCCTGCCCGGGTCTCCCACGGGCAGGCCCTCCCCTCCTGCGTGGACCGCCGGTCGGGGTCTTCTTCCGGGCCGTCGTGGTCAGGCGGGCGCGGCCAGGCCCGCGGCGCCGGCGCCGATGGCCAGCCGGGGCACCCCTGACCACAGGGCCGGATCGGTCACCGACCTGCCGTCCAGCAAGGCGGTCACGCCCGGGAGGTCTCCGGGCGCCAGTCGCGCGTACTGCGGATGGTCGGTCTGCACGATCGCGACATCGCACGGCTCGCCCAAACGGTAGGGCTGCAGACCGAGTTCGGACAGCTCGGCGTCGTCGTAGAGGGGATCGTGCACCAGCGGCAGCGCCCCTTGGGCCTGCAGGGCCCGGACGACGGGAAGCGCTCCGGTGAAAGCCGTCTCCTTGACCCCGCCGCGGTAGGCAAGGCCAAGCACCGCTGCACGCCTTCCGCGCAGTCCGCCCGCCAGTGCCACCAGCATGTCGACAGCCCTGGCCGGCATCGCGTCGTTGATCTCGCGGGCCAGCACCGGCAGCCGTGCGGCGGGGTCCCCGGCGGCGTAGAGCCACGGGTAGACCGGGATGCAGTGCCCGCCCACGGCGATGCCGGGCCGGTGCAGATGGCTGTACGGCTGACTGTTCGCCGCTTCGATGATCGCAAGCAGGTCCAGTCCGGCCTCGTGGGCGAAGCACGCGAACTCGTTGGCCAGTGCGATGTTGACGTCGCGATAGGTCGTCTCGGCGAGTTTCGCCATTTCTGCGGCCTCGGCCGAGCCCAGGTCCCACACGCCGTTCGGCCGTGCGAGGTCGGGCCGCTCGACGAACTTCAGGCAGGACGCGTAGAAGTCCTTCGCCCGCTCGCCGGACAGCCGGTCGATGCCGCCGACCAGTTTCGGGTACCGGGCGAGGTCGGCGAACACGCTCCCGCTGGAGACCCGTTCCGGGCTGTGGCACAGAGCGAAGTCGGGGCCCGGGCGCAGTCCGGAGGCGGCGGCGAGCCGGGGCGCGATGCGCCGCCTGGTGGTGTGCACCGGCAGGGTGGTCTCCACGATGACCAGCGATCCGACTCGCAGGCCTGCGCCGACCGCGTCGACCGCCGCGTCCAGCGCACGGTAGTCCGGCCGCCGATCGGCGCCGATCACCAGGGGCACCACGATGACGACGACGTCACTCGCGCAGACCGCTTCCGCAGTCTCGGTGGTGGCCCGAAGCAGATCCAGGTGCCTGACCTCGGCCAGCCGGCTGTTCAGGCCGGGTTCACCGGGGAAGGGCGGGTGTCCCGCCATGACATCGGCCACCACCTGCCTGCAGATGTCGGCCCCGGTCACGTGGTGGCCTGCGGAGGCCACGGTGACCGCGAGCGGAAGTCCGATCTTGCCCAGCCCCACGACGGTGACCATGCTCATCAAAACCACCGCCGCGAGCCCGGAACCGGCACGTAGCCGGCGACCAACGTGGGCAGGCCGCCCGGGGGCCAGGTGTCGTGGTCAAAGGACGCGACGGCGGTCCCGCCCCGGTCCGCGACCGCCAGGGCCACGGCGTGGTCCACGCCGGGAGACGCCGGCACGACGAGGGAGGCCCGGGCGAGATCGCGCCGCACCGGGTCGTCGACCGGCCTGCCTGCGGCTGAAACCTCGACCGATGCGGCCGGTTCGGCCAGAATCGCCGCGGTCACGTCCATCACCTCGGCTCCTGCCCACATCGGCACCACGGCGCCGACGCCGTCGACCGCTTCCGTGCGGCCGGCAGGGGCCGCCTGGCTGCGGACGGCGGCCACGAAGGCCTCGAGCTCCGCCTGCAGGGGCTCTTGTCGGGTCAGCGCGCAGCGCACGGGGCTGCCTCCCGGCGGGGACTGACGCTCGCCGCACGCTGCGGCACGGGACGGGTCACCGTGGAACCAGAGCGTGCCGTCCAGCAAGTCGCCGCGCAGGCAGCCGAGTTCCCCTGTCACGGTGACCTGCCGCCGCTTCACCGGGGAGAGCCAGTTGACCAGGTGGTTGACCACCGTGCCGTCCCGTAGCACGCCCACCACCGCCGCGAGGTCCTCATGGCCGCTGGCGCCGGCCACCTTGCTGGTCACCGCGGACACCTTCACGTAGGGTGCTCCGGCGATCCAGCGGGTCAGGTCGATGTCGTGGCTGGCGAGGTCGAGGATCACTCCGACATCGCGGATCCTTTGCGGGTAGGGTCCTTGACGGCTCGTCGTGATCTGCAGCACTGTGCCCACCTCGCCGTCGCGGATGCGTTCCCGCATGGCTTGTACCACCGGGTTGAACCGCTCGATGTGGCCCACGCAGCCGACCAGGCCGGCGCTTTCGAAGGCTGCGGCCAACGCCCGGGCCTCCTCCGCGCCGGCGGCCAGCGGCTTCTCGATCAAGGTGTGGACGCCTGCCGCCGCCAACCGGCTGCCGATCGCAGCATGGGCCAGGGTGGGGGCGGCCACCACGCACAGGTCCAGATCCAGCTCCAACAACGTGTCGAGATCCGGGAAGACGGGCAGGCCGGCCAGCGCCGGACGGGCGCCGGGGTCGGGGTCGCAGGCGCCCACCAGGCGTACGCCGGGCAGCGTGGCGAGCACCCGGGCGTGGTGGCGCCCCATCGTGCCAAGGCCGCACACTGCGGCTCGCAGTTCGCTCACCGGTCCGCGGCCTGTTCCGCGGCGGCGCCGGGGGCGACCGCGGGGGCCGCGGGTGCGGCCGCCAGGGGGGCGCGGTACCCGGGTACGGCGCCCGCCGACGGCTTCACGGTTGCGCGCGTGGCGGTCGCTCGGGCGACGGCTCCGATCACCGCGTCGGCGATCTCGTTCACTTCGGCGTCCGTGAGCCGGTGGTGCACCGGCAGGGACAGCATCGCGTCCGCCACCGACTCAGTGACGGGCAGGGCGGGCGCCGGCCCCACGGCTTGGGCCGGGGCGTCGGCGAAGACCGGCTGTCGGTGCACGGGGGGGAAGTAGACCCGTGCCTCGATGCCCTGGCCGAGGAGCCCGGCGAGCACGCTGTCTCGGATGCCGGGCAGCAGGCACGTGTAGATCATCCACGTCCCTCGCGCGTCGGGGGCCTGATAGGGGGTGGTCAGACCGGGCACCTGGGCGAGTCGACGGTTCAGCAGTGCGGCCACCGCCTGTTTCCGCTCCAAGATGGCGTCGAGCTTGCGCAGTTGCACCCGGCCGATCGCCGCCTGCATCTCCGTCAGGCGCCAGTTGTAGCCAAGGCTCTCGTGCCGGTACAGCATGGTTTGGCCGTGGTTGCGCAGCAGCTTCAAGCGCTCCGCGATGCCCGGGTCGTCGGTCAGCACGATGCCGCCTTCGCCGGTGGTGATGTTCTTGGTGGGAGTGAAGCTGAACATCGCCGAGCGGCCGAAGGCGCCGACCGGCCGACCGCAGTACTCGGCGCCGGCCGCCTGCGCCGCGTCCTCCAGCAGGACGATCCCCCGCTCGGCGCACAACTGCGCCAGCGCTTCGAGGTCGCCGGGCTGTCCGCCGTAGTGCACGGTCAGCACGGCCCGGGTGTTCGCGGTGATGCGCTGCGCGACCGACGCCGGGTCCAGGTTGAACGTGCGGGGGTCGATGTCGGCGAAGACGGGGACGGCGCCGACGTGGCACACGGAGGTCGCGGTGGCGATGAACGTCATCGAAGGGACGATGACCTCGTCGCCGGGGCGGATGTCCTCGGCGAGCAGCATGGCCGCGAGAGCGGCTGTTCCGGTGCAGAACGTGACACCGAACCGGGTCTTGTGACGCTGTGCGAACTCCCGTCCGAAGGCTTCGTTCTCGGGGCCGTTGGTGAGCACGCCGCTGCGCAGCACCTTGCCGACCGCGTCCAGTTCCTCCTCGCCGAACTGGGGGCTGGCCAGCCGGATGCGGACGTCGCTGTCAGGCACCTGGGTGGATCCTTTCTGAGGTGCGGGCGATGGGATCGTTGTCGTGGCCGACGGTGGTACCGCCCCGGGCCAGTACCGCCCAGACGGTGAGCAACAAGATGGTCAGATCCAGGCGCAGGCTCTGGTGGCGCACGTAGCGCAGGTCCCATTCGATCCGCTCCGGCCAGGTCAGCCGTTGCCGTCCGCGCACCTGGGCCAGGCCGGTCAGGCCCGGCAGGGCGCGCAGCCGCACCAACTGCCGGTCGGTGTATCGGTGCACCTGGTAGGCCAGCGTGGGGCGGGGCCCGACCAGGCTCATCTCACCGCGCATCACGTTCAGCAACTGGGGCAGCTCGTCCAGGGACAGTCTGCGCAGCACCCGGCCGACCGCGGTCACGCGGGCCAGGTCGGCGCCGGCGGACCGGCCGGACTCGTCCTTGGGGTCTGCCATCGTGCGCAGTTTCCACAGCACGAACGGGCGGCCGTCGCGGCCCACCCGCGGCTGGCGGAAGAGGACTGGTCTGCCGTGCGCCATCAGATGCGCGGCTGCGGCTGCGGCGCACAGAACGAGGGCCGGCGCCAGCGCCAGGCACACGACGGCGAGATCAAGCAGCCGTTTGCCGCGGTAGGGGGACGGCGCTGCGGATTCCTCAGGTGCGCTCGCGCGCCAGAGGTGTCTCCCGGGCACGGCCGGGGCGGTCACCGGGCGGCCTGCGACGTCTGGGAAGCGGCATGGGTGCCGGGCTGGGTCGTGCCGGGTGCCGGGACGCAGTCCGGCGACGGGGGGCAGTCCGGCGGGAAAGTGCCGTGCGACGAGGGGGCCGGGTGCGGGGACGGGATCACCCCTGCGACCACGGTCCTGGCCAGGGCCGCGCGCACATCGTCTGGGTCGGCAAGGTCGCTCAGTCGGGTCACCTCAGCTGGTTCGAGCGGCGGCACCGGCACCTGCCGGACCAGGGGGTGCCGCGGGCGGTGGTCCGCCTCCCCCGGCCCGAGCAGGTCCTCCGTCAGCTTCTCGCCGGGCCTGAGCCCGGTGAAGACGATCTCCGCCGTGCTCGAGGCCGCCTGCGTCATGCGGCGGGCCAGGTCGGCGATCCGGACCTGCTCTCCCATGTCCAGGACGAGCACCTCACCGCTGCGGCCGACGGCCACCGCTTGCAGGACCAGTTGCACGGCTTCGCTGGCCGTCATGAAGTAGCGGGCGACCTGGGGGTGCGTCACGGTGACCGGGCCGCCGACCGCGATCTGCGCAGACAGCGACGACAGCAGCGAACCCCTGCTGCCCAGTACGTTGCCGAACCTGACGGAGACCCAGTTACCGGGCGCCAGAGCGGCCATGTGTGCGGTCAGGCGCTCGGTGATGCGCTTGGAGGTCCCAAGGACGCTGACGGGGTCCGCGGCCTTGTCGGTCGAGATGTTCACAAACGACTGGACACCGTGGTTCACCGCGGCCTCGAGGACGTTCAGCGTGCCGAGCGCGTTGGTCTTCAACGCCTCGGCCGGATACCGCTCAAGCAACGGGAGGTGCTTCACCGCGGCTGCGTGGAAGACGATCTCGGGCCGTACGAGCGCGAAGACCTCCTGCATCCTCGGGGCGTCCCTGATGTCTGCGAGCACGGTCTCGTCCGAGTCGAGCAGTGCGCGGCCGTGCAGGGCGAGCTGGACCGCGTGCAGCGCCGACTCGTCGCGGTCGAGCATCACCAGCGATGCGGGGCCCATCCGATGCAGTTGGCGGCACAGCTCCGAGCCGATCGAGCCTCCGGCACCGGTGACCAGGATCCGCCGCCCGGCGAACTGCCCGGCGACCGATGTCATGTCGAGGCTGATCTGCTCGCGGCCCAGCAGGTGCGTGATACGGGGGTCGCGGACGCCGTCGATGCGCGCGCAACCGGCGACGAGCTCGTCGACGGGCGGGATCACCTTGGTGATCAGACCGGCCGCCTCCGACGCGCTCACCAACTCCTTGAAGAGCCGTCCGTCTCGGCAGCCGCGTGCGATGGCGATCACCATGACCGTGGCGCCGGTCTCCGCGGCCACCTGCGCGATCCGCTCCCGGCCGCCGCGTACCGGCACGCCGCAGATGCGCAGTTTGCGCTTGGCCGGATCGTCGTCGAGCAGGGCCACCGGCCGGTAGGGCGCTCCGCGTTGGCCGATGAGCCGCTGCACCAGTTGGGTGCCGGCGCTGCCTGCGCCGAACACGATGACCTTGACCGCCGTCGGTGCGGGCCTTCGCGGCCTGCGCCGGACGGCCGCGATCACGGCGCGCTCGGTGATTATCCCCAGCGCGCTCACCATGGTCGTGATCACGGCCAGGGTCGGCGCATCCCCGACGCACGGGACCCCTGGAATGGTCATCAGCAGGAGTCCGGTGATCGCGGCGCAGGCCAGCACCGCGTTCAGCTCCGCCCCGCTCCCGGATTGGAAACGGCCGCAGTACAACCCGCGCTGGCCGCCGACCACGACCGCGACCGCGCAGGTGACGACGTAGGCGACGCCCAGTTTCCACGGTGCGCCGGGCAGGCCTTGGCCGCCGTTCAGCATCCGGCCGGCCAGGTAGAGGCCCCCCGCCCAGACCGTCGCATCGGCGACAACGCGGGCCGCGCGCCGTCGGCTTCGTGCGGTCAAGCGCGTGAGTTCGCCATTACTGGCACTGTCCCCATTCAACGTGTCCTCGCATCCTTCGGATTCGGCGGGCGTCGATTCGGACGCTGTGCTCGCGATGCGCACAAGGTGATGCGTAATCGAATGAATACGCTTCGTGGCCGCGAGCATACGAGCGGAGTTCGCCGCCCTCGACTCAACTGATTCCTCGTGGCGCGCTGCGTCCCAGTTCGCCGCCCGCCGGCCGAACCGGGTCGTTCCGCTCGCCGCGGCGACGCCCGGGCGCGCGCGGGGCCGCATCGTCCGACGTCGCCGGAACGCGGCGGGGGCGGCGCACCGGCGCGTGCTGCAGGCCTCGCATTCGGGAGGTCTGATCCCCAGGTCAGCAGGCATGTTGAGAGGTCCCGCCGGGTCGGTCGGGACTCCCGGGGATGCGCTGCGGAAGGCGGCGGCGGCCACGGCGGTTCGGTCGTGGCGAGCCCCTTGATCAGCGTCGACGGAGGCGGAAGAAAATCGCCCTGCGGGGCCTGCGCGCGGACAGCGAAAGAATGTCGATTGCCGTTCGGCGTCCGGGCGACAGCGCTCGCCGAAATCGACCACGTGACGCTGCGGGGCTCTCGCAGCGGGGGACGTTCCCACGCACCGCGATGCGCGGACCACTTATGACGCAAGGCGGCGGGGTGACTTGACCTCAGATCACGGCGAGGTAACTACTATTCGCAGCCGGACCATGCAGCCGGTGACCATCTGCGGCAAAGCGCGCTGGAGGGCGAGAAAGATATGACGCTTCGGAGTTTCCTCGGCTTGATCAAGGATCGTTGGAAGCTCATCGTGGTGGTGACGGTGCTGGCCGGAGCCATCAGCGCCGGCGTGACGGCGCGAACCACCCGGATGTACTCCTCGGGTCTGACCTTCTTCGTGTCCGCCCAGATCGACTCCTCCAACGTCGTCCAGGCCTACCAGGCGAACCTGCTCTCCCAGCAGAAGGTTCAGTCGTACGCCAACCTGCTGACCGGTCACGAGCTTGCGTCGGCGGTCGTGCAGAGCACGGGTCTTTCCATTCCGACCGCGCAGTTGCAGTCACGAATCTCCGCGCAGGCGGTGCCGCAGACCGTACTGCTGCGTGCCAGCGTGACCAGCGAGTCGCCGTACCAGGCGCAGGAGATCGCACGTGCGATCGCCAGGATCTTCCCCGGCCAGATCGACCGGCTGGAGCACACGGCGACCGGCAAGGCCTCGACCGCGGTCGTCCAGGTCGTCGAGCCGCCAAGTTTCTCGCCGACGCCCGTATCACCGGAGCCCCTGCGCAACGTGGGTACCGGTCTGGCACTCGGACTGCTGGCCGGCCTGGCACTTGCCGCCGCCGCGCGGTCACTCGATACGACGCTCAAGACGGCGGACCAGGTCACCCAGGTGCTCGGCGGCAAGCCCGTGCTGGGCGTCATCCCCTACGACCCGACCAGCCGCAGCAACCCGGTCCCGGGTGACGGGCTGCTGACCGGTCCCCGCATGGAGGCGTTCCGCAAGCTGCGCGTCAGCCTCGGGTTCATCGAGGTGGACACCCCGCGCAAGGTCCTCATGTTCACCAGCGCCTTGCCGAACGACGGCAAGAGCACCACCGTGTGCAACCTCGCGATCGCGCTGGGAACCGTCGGCACCCGGACCGTCCTGGTCGAGTGCGACATGCGGCGACCGCAGGTGGGCAAGTACCTCGGGCTGCCCAACGGCGCGGGTCTGACCGACGTCCTGCTCGAGCGGGCCCGGCTGGAGGACGTCATCCAGACCTGGGGTGACGACAGCGTCGATGTGCTGACAAGTGGCGTGCTGCCGCCCAACCCGGGCGACCTTCTGGGCTCACGCAAGATGGAGCAGCTGATCGAAAGGCTCCGCGAGCGCTACGAGGTCGTGCTGCTGGACATGCCGCCCGCGCTCGCCCTGGCCGACGCCGCCGCGGTCGGTCAGTACTGCGACGGCGCGATCATCGTGGCCCGGCACGGCCGGACCAGGGCCGCGCAGTTGCGCAGGGTCTGCGAATCGCTGGCCTCCGCCGGCACCCCCGTCCTGGCAGGCGTACTCAACATGGTGCGCTCCCGTGACGCCGGCGGGGGCCGCTACGGCTACGGGTACGGCTACTACGAGGCCGAGAAGGAGCAGCGGGAGGGCGCCCGGCTGGGCGGGCAGGCCCGCCCAGGCCGCGGCGAGGCGGTTGCCGAACCGCTGGCCCAGCGGGCCAAGGGCCGCCCCGGCAACCGCGCCATGGCATCGGACGCGACCCCGCCGCGGCTGTGAAGCGGCGGCGGACGCACTCGATGGACACCTTTCAGCTGCGCTTCGTCTGCACCGCGAACCTGTGCCGGTCACCGCTGGCCGAACGGATCGCGGTGCTGCGGGTGCCGCACGCCACGACCCGGTGGCTCGCCGTGAGCAGCGCCGGCACGCATGCCCGGGACGGCATGCGGATGCATCCGCCTGCAGCCCGTCACCTGGGCGGCGTGGGGGCCGATCCCGCGGGGTTTCGCAGCAGGCGTCTCACCGCGGCCATGGTGGCCGGGGACGATCTCGTGCTGACGGCCGATCTCGCGCAGCGCGACGCCGTGGTCGCGCTGTGCCCGGCCGCGTCCCGGCGCACATTCATGATCAAAGAGTTCGCCCGGTTGGTGCGTCATCCACCGGTCCTGCTGAAGCGGCCCGCCTCCTGGCCGCCCGGCGGTGCGGCACCGGGAACCGCAGCGGGATGCGAACGCGCCGAAGCGGCACGGGAGATGGTCGCCCACGCGGCCCGATACCGAGGACGGGTCCCCTGGTGTGAGCCTGTCCTGGACGAGATCGCCGACCCCGACGGCACCGATGCCGCCGTCGCCTCCTGTGCCGAGCAGATCGACCTGGCAGTGACCGAGATCGTCCTTTTCCTGGCCGGCCCGACGCCCCCGCCGGCCTCCCCGACCATGAGAGCTGCGGATTCACGATCATGACAACTGTTGCGGCAACCGGGCAGCGCACGACTGAGCGGGTCGGCGCCGCCCCATCATCGGATCCCCACCTTGCGCCACCTGAGGTCCACCCCACCGCGGACGTCGAACCGGGGGCCGTCGTCGGAGCCGGCACCCGGATCTGGCAGCACGCCCACGTCCGTGCCGGTGCGATCGTCGGCCGGCAGTGCGTGCTCGGAAGGAACGTATTCGTGGACGACAAAGCCGTCGTCGGCGACCGCGTGAAGATCCAGAACAATGTCTCGGTGTACCGGGGGGTGGAACTTGCGGACGAGGTCTTCGTCGGCCCCTGCGCGGTGTTCACCAACGACCTGCGTCCGCGTGCCACCGGTCCCTGGCAGGCGCTGGCCACCAGGGTCCACCAGGGAGCCTCCATCGGCGCCAACGCCACGATCGTCTGCGGCGTCGAAATCGGCGCGCGGGCCATGGTCGCGGCCGGAGCCGTGGTCAGCCGGTCGGTGCTCCCCCACCAACTGGTCGCGGGCAACCCCGCCCGGCCCCGGGGCTGGGTCTGCGACTGCGGCGCGGTGGTCTCGCGATCGCCGGCACCGCCCGCCCGGTTCGACTGCGGCCCGTGCGCGCAAGGCGAGGCTGAAACCCGGCCCGCCGGCGAGCGGCGCCGGATCCGGATCGGCATGCCGACACTGGGCGCCGAGGAGGAGGACGCCGTGCTCGCGGTCCTGCGGTCCGGCCAACTGACGTCCGGTCCAAAAGTGGAGGAGTTCGAGCGGGCCTTCGCCGCCGCGCACGGAACCGCCCACGCGGTCGCCGTCAGCAACGGCACGACGGCGCTCATCGCAGCGCTGCGGGCCCACGGCATCGGCGCCGGCGACGAAGTGATCACCAGCCCGCTGACCTTCGCCGGCACGCTGAGCGCCATCCTGGAGGCGGGCGCGACCGTGCGCTTCGCCGACGTCGGCGAGGACTACCTGCTGGACCCGGCCGCCGTCGCCGCGGCGATCACACCGCAGACCCGGGCCGTCATGCCGGTCCATCTGTACGGCCTGCCCGCCGACATGGCCGCCCTGAACACGCTGGCCCAGCAGCACGATCTCACCATCATCGCGGACGCCGCACAGGCGCACGGGGCGAGGGTGGCGGGGCAATGCGCGGGCGGCGCCTGGACCGCGGCCTTCTCCTTGTACGGGAGCAAGAACATCACCTGCGGCGAGGGCGGCGTGGTCACCACCTGCGACAGCCACATCGCCGACCGGCTGCGCCTGATCCGCAATCACGGCATGCGCGAGCGCTACGAGCACGTGATGCCCGGCTCCAACTACCGGCTCACCGAGATGCAGGCGGCGATCGCCGCCGTGCAGCTGGGCCGCCTGCCCGAGATCAACCGGCGCCGGGCGCAGAACGCCGCCCGGCTCACCGCGGGCCTGGAGGGCATCCCCGGCCTGATCACCCCGCAGGCGGCCACCGGCCGTACCCACGTCTGGCACCAGTACACGGTCCGGCTGACCGAGCAGGCACGGCTCGGACGCGACCAGTTGATCGAGGCGTTGGAACAGGCGGACATCGAGGCGCGGGTCTTCTACCCCAAGCTGGTCTTCGACTACGAGTGCTACCGCCGTCATCCCCGGGTCGCACACCAGCCGCTGCCCACAGCCGAACTGATGTGCCGCCAGGTCCTGTCACTGCCCGTCCATCCCGGCCTCCTGGAGGCCGACATCGCCCGCATGGTCGAGGTTCTGCGACACGCTCTGGGCGCACCTGGGGTGTAAGACCCGCTCCCGGATGCCCTGGTCGCAGGCCGCCTGCGACCAGGGCATCCGGCGCGCGGGCGCGGCCCGCTTCAGAGGGAGGGCCGGTCGGCGCCCCGGCCTGCCAGACAGGTCGCGGCGGCCACCTGGGTGGTCTGCGGCCGCACCAGCGGCTGGACCGGGACGACCGGAACGGCGGAAGAGGCCGGTTCACGCAGCCGAAGGTCCAGTTCGCGGGTCCGGCCGGGGCCCAACTCGACCTCTGCGGAGACCACCAGGTGACTGCGCTCCACGCTCGGGGACATCAAAAGCGGCCGGCCGTCGAGTTCGGCGTCCCACAGTTGGGCGCCCACGGCCGCGTACAGCGACACCCACACCAACGTGGAGCCGGGTGGGTGCGGATGGGTCGGGTCGTCGGACCGCAGCGTGATGTAGCTTGGCAGACCCGACGTCGGGGCCCGGTCGGTAAGCCGGATCCGGACGGTGCTGGTGCGATAGCCGCCCGAGCACGGCCCCAACTCGTAACGCAGCTGACGGTCGAGGTAGTAATCGAGTTTGTTCCCTGCCGAGTTGTTCACCACCAGGGCCGCGTAGGGTCCGGGCCGCTGCGGTACAGCGCCCGCGAGCCTGGTGCCTTCCACCGCCGCCTGGACGCGCGGGTCCGCGCTCCACACCCGCAGCCGGCCGCCCGCCGTGAGGTGCTCGAGCGCTCCAAGGAGCGCGACCGGATCGTGACGCGCGTGCAGGAGCGTCTCGCTGACCGCCTGTGCGACCTGGACGAGGAACCGATGACGGTCGGCCTTGTCGGTGTAGCGGGCGTAGGAGGTGCTCTCGGTGAGGGCGACGGCGTCCGCGGCGGTGAGCTCTTCGCCGTCCGCGAGCCTGACCGGGCCGGTCGCCTGCAGGAGTTGGGCCAGGCCCACGGGGTCGGTGGCGATCGCCCCGTCGAGTCGCTGCCCGGTACGCCAGCGCCACAGCCCGGTCCAGATCTGCGCGGCGTAGGGGAAGTGGGCGGAGAGGTTGGAGTTGGCGAGCATCCTGCTGCTCTCGGCTGCGCCATAGCGTGCCTCAAATGCCTCGCCGAGGTTCGCCACCGGCGCGGGCGCAGCCGTCAACACGTCGTCGGAGGACAGGTCGTGCACGGTGACCCGGCCACGGTCCGCGGTCACGACACCGAAGGCGCCGACCAGGCCGCCCGTGCCGCGCGCTTCAGCGTTGGTCTGGAAGGCGAGGAAGTAGGACCGAGGACCCGACCCGCCCAGCGCGGGCACGAGCAGGCTCACCGCCTTTTCCGCCTTCGCCACCGACCCGGCGAGCTTGGCGACCTCGCCGGCCAGCCCCGCCCGGGCCCGATCCACACGGTCCACACCGGTCGAACCCGGCAGCTCGTCCACATGCTTGCGGACCTCGGCAAGGCTGCCCTCGATCCTGCCCAGCACCGGCCGAGCCGCGGCCAGGGCCCCCAGATCGACACCGCCGCCGCGCACGACAACGGTCGGCGCGGCGACCTGTCGCAGCGTCACGGCCTGCGGCAGCACCTGCGTCGACAGTTCGTCGGCGGCGGCCGCGATGCCGCGCACGGTACGCAACGGCCGGCCCGCGAGCGGAATGCGGGCCGCCGCACTCCACCACAGGCCGGACGTCGCCCGGCGGGCAGCCGAGGTCTCCTCCCGCAGCCGGCGCAGGTCCTGCCCGGCTCCCGCGCCTCCACCGGGAAGCTCGGCGCGCAACCGGGCGGCCGTCACCTGAGCCGCCAGGAGGCGGCCCTCGGCCGTCCGTGCCTGGCCAAGCAGCCAGGCCGCGAGCAGGACCGGCGGCAGGCAGACCACAGCACCGAGGAGGAACAGGCGGCCGCGCCTGCCGCGGCCGCGCCAGAAACCGGCCTGCCGCGGCGTGCCGGACCGGCCGGCGCGCGGCTCAGCTCGCACGAGACCGCCGATGGCGCCGCACCAGTCGCAGGGTCAGGCCGCCGGCACCGAGCAAAGTCCCGCCCACAACGCCCAGTTCAGCAGCTCCCGAGGCACCGGTGTGGGCCAGCACACCGGCCTCGCCGTGCCCGCCGTCCCCAGGCCCCTGGAAGGCATCGGTGTGGGCCGGCACGCCGTTCCCGCCGTTCCCGCCGTTGCCGTCGTCCCCCGGCTGCCACGGTGCTCCGCCGTGGCGGGCCTCGACCACCTCGATGGTCGCCGAGAGCCGCCGTGCCGAGCCGTCCGGGTTCCGGCCGGTGAGCATGAGCGTGTGCGTGCCCTCCTCGAAATCGTCGGGGATGCGCACACGCGCCCGCACCCAGCCGCCCTCCCTCGCCTTCACCGTCCTCAGGTGAACGACATCGCTGAGAATGTCGATGGAGACCGACGTCCCAGGAGCGAAGCCAGGCCCGAAGACGGTCAGGGAACCGCCCTGGGGCACCACCGTGGAGCTCACCAACGCCGAGCACTGGGCCGGCGGATAGCTGCCCGGGGTGCAGTCCGCGGCATGCGCCGACGGCACGGCGACAAATGATGCCGACACCACCGCGAGCGCAACCGCCGCCTTCTTCGCGAGGCCGTGGCAGCGACGCCCCGCCCCCTGTTTCGTGGCCGGGGGGAGATGTCCGTGATCTACTGCGGACCTGTCCAACATCGTGAGGCTCCTTCCGAGCTCTAAGCCGGCACGGCCGCAAGCCATCCCGCGATCGCACGACGGCTTACGACGCCGCCGGAACCAGGGACCCGGCGGCGCGAACACGACGTGGACGGCGCATCGGATCCCTCTTCACCTCCTGCACAGCGGCCGTTCGACTGCGTACTGTCGCCACGAGCATACGAAGGGTCACCGCCGGGCACGAGGCAAGCACGCGGGGCCCAAGCCGCCGCACGGACCGCAAAAGGGGTCCGCTCCGCTCCGGTGACCGCCGGGCCGATGACGAGGGCCGCGGCACGGCACTGCCGCTTGCGGCCCGGCCCCGGCGGCGGTCCGCACACCCGACAAGGGGACACCGGCCGGTCCGCCAACCCGCCTCCCGGGAAGAGCAATTGGGCTTGCTGCCGCCGCACGGAACCGGGCTTCGCAGCTCCACCGAGGGCAGTTGACCGATGCGGGCCCGGTTGCGCCGCCGCGGTCGGGCACGGATGCCGCAGCCCGACCAGGAGTTGGCGTGCGGTTCACGATCCGGCCCGCCATCCCTGCACCGCCGCGTCGAGCCCGTCCGCATGCCCGGCACCGCGCCGCAGGACACCCGAGTCCAGCCACGGCGGCGGACAAGCCACCGCCGGTCCGCGAGCCCGGCAGCGGGCGCCTTGAGGCAAAGAAGGCAGGTCGGCGTACGGGCGACACCGCTCGCCGAAAGCGGCCAGCGGGACCACGGCGCGCCGGCCGGGCCCCAGAACCGCCACGCGACAGGGGCGCAAGCCCAGGCGGTCCTCCCGTCCAAGGTCCACACGGCGGGCGCGAAGGACGGGTGGCGGGCGGATCCCGCGGCCGGCGCCGCCCCGCGGGACCGACCGCCGTGGGGCCGGCAGGCGCACCCCTGTGCAGGCAAGGACGAGCGGCCAACGCGAGGACGAGCGCGGCCGCCTGGCCCGTCCGGCCGCCGCCGCAGACGGGGCTGCCGGTCATGGCGTCGGCGGCACCGCACCCGCCCGGCCGTGGACCGGCGGCACCGCAAATCAAAGGAACGGCCGGCGAAACCGCCGGCCGTTCGGCAAGCAGCCAGGAGAAAGCCAACCCGGCGGTCCGCACGGGCAGCGGTGAACGCAGCAGCTCGCGGCGCTGCCGCGGGCGGTGACTCCCCTGGGTCAGCGCGCCCCGGCCTGCCCTCGGGCACCGCCGTGACCGGTGTGCCGTCGGCCCGGCCGCTGCTCCCCGGGAGCCCTCCACCGCCGGCAACGGGCACAGCAGAGCCCGACCACACGGGAGCGCCCGGGACCACGACTGCCGAAGCCCGCGGGCGCCGGGCAGGACGCAGCCGGTCCGGCACAGCGGACGCCACCTGCAGCAGCCGGTCCGGCACAGCGGACGCCACCTGCAGCAGCCGGCTCCCGTGCACGCGTCGCGACCCACGGGCCTGGGCCCGGCTGCGCCGTGCGCCCGATCGCAGGGAGCCGATGCCGTCCCGCCCCGGCCCGGACGCCCACGCGCCCAGCGACGCCGCGAACGGGGTCCTGATGTGTTCGCCCGCCCTCGAAGGGAACCTCGCTGCGGGGAAACCCGGACAGGAGTGCGCCTCTCCCGCGCTTGTCCCACCCAAGACGGCGGCCCCGGCCCGCGGCCCCGCCGGCGACCACGGCCGCGGCGCCGCTGTGCGCCCCCGATCGGTTGCACGGGCAACCAAGTGGGGAACGGTGAGCGCCGCCGGGCCCGGACGGGGAGCAGTTGCGGTGTCCGCCCCAGCCGCTGGCGCCGCGACCGCGGACAGCGGTGCACGGAACGCCAAAGCGGCGGATCGTTCGATGCTCCCGCCGGGCCGCCCGCCGAATTCCCGCAACGCCCGAAGGTGGCTCAATGTAGTGGGTTTCTCACTGGGAGTTCGCCCGGTCGCGTCGGGCTCTCCACCGGCCAAGATTATCGGGGCAAATGCCCCCGGATTCGGGCGAAAACCCTTGACCGTGGGTGATCAGTGCGGCAATGATGGGGAACCTGGTTCCCCGTAGCCAGCGTGGTGGTTGGGCGCTGAAGCGCCTAAGGCGGCCGACGCCGATTCGGGCCCGGCGATGTTCATCCAGGGCGACGCGACAGCGTCGCACCTACGAATTCGCCCCGGTCCCGCGTGTCGCGCACCGCCTTTTTTCATTTCCGTGGGCACCGTCCCGGTTCTTCCGAGGGACTTCCGAGATGCGTTTTCAGCTCGCCCTGTGACCCCGCGCCCCACGCCTGCTGATGATCGGCCCCAGCCTGGCCTGTGAGCCGATCCCCGAGCACGGCCTGACGACGCCCGGCTCCGGCGCCGCTCCATGCGAACCGACGCACCGTCATCGCACCTACCTCTGAGGCCGTTTGAGCTGAAGATCAGCCGGGACCCGCTTGGTCACAAAGCGGGATCCCGCATGCCCGGATGCCCCCGACCGGCACTGCGCCTGCCCTGGCTAAGTCGCGAAGGAAGCATCTCCGTGTTCTCCGCAATCATCAAGAAGACTTGTCGTGCGCCCCGACAGGGCTGCCGGCCAAGAGAACTGACCCATCACCGCCGACCCCGGCAGCGGTCCGCGGGCCCCGGGCGACGACACCGCGCCGCTCCTGTCAGACTGTGCGCGATCACCATGGCGGCGACGGCCGCGCTCTGCGTCCCGGTGATGCCCTCGACGTGGGCGGCCGCGGCCGCACGGGTCCAGGTGCCTGCCGCAAGCGACGACACCAGCTACATCCAGCAGCTTCTCAACAACCCCGTGAACGGCGTGGTGAACCTCCCCTACCGGCCCTCGTCGAACCCGTTCCTGATCAAGCCCGGCCTCACGATCCCACGAGGCGAGACCATCAACGGGAACGGCACCACCCTCAAGGTCGTCAACAACTACGGCAACTACCGGGCGATCCTGTCCGCTCCGGCGTCCACCGACCTCTCCGGCCTCACGATCTCGGGTGTGGTCTTCGACCAGAACTCGGCAGGGAACCCCATCACCGGCACCTGCGCCTCGGCCACGTCCACGAACTGCCTCTCGCCGGCCTCGCCCCGATTCGTCCTGGCCCTCCTCGCCGGTACCGGGATCACGATGAACCAGGACACCTTCCTCAACACCAACAACACGAACACCGTCGTCACCGGGAGCGGGACGCAGAACGTCGTCCTGTCCAACAGCACCTTCTCGACCGTGGACGCCCCCTGGCACGACCACTCGTCCGTCTACACCTCGGGCGTCAACACGCAAATCTCCGGCAACACATTCAACGGCAATGCCGCCGTGGCCGCCGCAATAGAGGTGCACGGCAGCCAGGTCAACATAACCGGAAACACGGTAAGCGGCTACTACCGGGGCATCAATATCGTCGCCTCGGGTACGACCTTCACCAACAATTCCGTGTACCAGGCCGCGAACATCGTCGACCTCTTCTCGATCACCGCGCCGAACCTCCACAACGTCGCGATCACCCAGAACCGCATCCAGCTCGACCTCGCGTACTGGCGCACCGTCATGACGTCGCTCGGCCGCACCATGCCGGCGTCCCAGTACACGCAGTTCGTCATCTACGACGCGACCTCGACCTACCCCTTCGCCCCGGTCACCATCACAGGGAACACCTCGATTCCGCTGCACTGAACGACTCCCCACAAGGCGCCGCAGGCGATCCGCCGCACGAACCCCGGCCTCCAGGCCATCGCCCACGCACCGGATGCCAAGGGCGTCGCCTCCGCAAGACCGCTCCCCCGCCCCAGGTCGATCCCGCCCCGCACGGCCTCAAACCGGGTTGAAGCCAGCCCACCTGACGCCCAGTACACCCCGGCGGGCCCCCTTTCGGACCCTCGAGGGCGAGGATCGCGCACCCGCCGCGACCAGGGCCACGCAGGCCTTCTCGACACGGCCCGACGTCCCGCCCGGCCTCGGCCGCAAGAGGCGTCCTGGGCTCCACCGCCCGCCCTGGGGCAGCCTGCGGCGAAACCCCTGCCCGCTCCCGCGAGGTTGCGGGGACCGGGCCGGCTCTGTCGTCCGTGGCCGTCACAGCCCCTTCCCTCTCGGCGCAGGCGATCACGGCACACGCCTCACCCGACCGACGCCCCGGATCTTCGGCAAGACGTTGCCGGACAGCCCTTGGGCAAGATGACAGCCGCGCCGGGGGCCAGCCCCGAGGTGATCTGCGTCAGGGTGTCGCCGACAAGACCGATCGTCACGGGGACCGCAACGTGCCTGTGGTGGCAGCCTGCGGGCCCCGAGGGGCACACGAGCACGGTGGTGGCGCCCCCCGCGCCGTATCGCACGGCCGTGGTCGGAACGGCCAGACCAGTCCTGACCACCGTGAAGGTCGCGGTGGCCCGCATGCCGGGCAGAAGCCCGGCAGGCGGGTTGGGCAGCGGCAGGTCCAACGGGAAGACGACCGGGGCGGCTGCCGACGCGCCACCGGCGCCCTGGGGAACCGCGGGACCCACCGGCGGGGCCTGCCCCGGGAATCCCGCCACGCGAGCGTGCAGCACCTGCCTGGTGGCCGGCACCGCGACCCTCACGTCCTGGCCGCCTTGAATGTACGTCACAACACCTTCGGGCACCGTTGTGTGCGCGGTCAACGCGTCCGAGCGCATCACCAAGGCCGGGGTGCTGCATGTGGGAAGGGCGCCCACCGCAGTGGTGACCTGCTCGACCACACCGTCGACGGGGGCGGTCACGACCGCCGCCGCCCGGGCATCCTGTGCGGCGGTCACGGCCTGCTGCAGCCGGGCGATCCTGTCCATGTCCGCACCGATCTGGGCGTCGGCCGACAAGCGAGAAAGCCCAGCCGCGTCAGCAGAAGGCGCCGGCGTCGGCGTCGGCACGTTGGGGGCCGCCGGCACGAGCGTCCGGGGCACGGCCGTGCGGTCCGCGGCGAGCAGAGCCTGGGCGTCCCGCAGGCCTTGGGCGGCCGATACCAAAGCGGTGTCGGCGGGACCGGTGTCGGCCGTAGCCAGGATGCCACCTGCAACGACGTGCGTCCCGCTACCGATCTGGAGCGACGTCACGCGCCCCAGCAGGGCTGCCGGGTCGGAATGCTGCGGGAACGCGGCGCAGGCGTTCGGGGCCCGGCCCTCGGAGGCGGCCAGCGCCGCCCCGAAGAAGAGCCAGTACCGCGCGGAAGACCCCACCGTGGCGTCGGAGGTCAAGGTGAGGCGCACAGCGGCGCGCTCGGCCGTGTACACCCACACCCGTTCGGGGCCCCGGGCCAGCAGCGCGCCAACCACCCCGCCGGCAAGACTGAGCACCAGCACCGGCCACAGCCACCACCGCACGTCCGCCGGCCCTGTGCCCCGCAGCACTCGGTTCAGCCGGCTCCGCCCGGGCTGCGGGTGGTCGTTCAGCAAGGCACTCGCCCATCCCTCCGGCACGTGGACGCGGTGACACTACGGCCCCGACCCCTCAGCCCCTGGGGACACCCGCCGCGCTGACGACAAGAACTCACCCCGAGGAGACGACACGTTCAAGGTAAACGGATCGGCGACGCTGCCCCGGATCCGCCTCGCCCGGGCGATCTGCCATCGCAGTGATTGCATACAGCCAGTGGTGCAACCAGGCGGTGTGCCAACGGCCAGCCGCCAACACGGAACCGGCCGCCGAAGGGGACACCGAAGGCCCGCCCAGGGCCCTGTGCGCAGCGCCCGGCTTCTCACCCAGGGTGCCGGTCAAAGCGGAGCAGGCTCAGGACGCACCACGGGTCGGGTGGACCCACAGCCGACCGCCACCCCCAGCGGGACGCGTCGGCGCGTGTCCGCGACCCCGGCCCACCCGGCGCCCCCGCACGCATCCGAACGGCACCGGAAGCAGTCAGTTCGCTGGACGGCTGCCGAAGTAGTGGGCGAAGACGATGACGTTGCCGGCGTAGCCGTCGGCCCGAGTATAGGCTCCGCCGCAGGTGATCAGGCGTAGAGCGGGCTCGGTGGTGGGCCCGTAGACGGCCTCGGTGGGGAACTGCTGCTTCGAGACCAGTGTGACGACGTCGACACGGAACCGGGCAACGATGCCGTCTTCCAAGGTGATGTCCACCTCGTCGTTGTGACGAGCCGCCCCCAGAGCGTAGAAGGCGGCACGTCCGTGAGGCAGTTCCTGGGAGTCGACATGGCCAAGGATGACGGCAGGGCCGATCTGTCCCGGGGTTGCGCTGCCGTTGTACCAGGCCGCCTGGGCAGCCTGGTACTCGCTGGGGACGGCAACGCTGCCGTCCGGGTTCTGGCCGACTTCGATGATCCGGGCGTGAATGCCGATACGGGGAACATCGATGCTGACCGGGTCCGAACGCTCCAGCGGAACGACCGCAGGCAGAGCCTCGGGTGACAGCACGTCAGGCAGACCGCTGGCGGGCGGTTGCGGGGGCGGGGTCCGGTCATAGGTGGCAGCGCCGGTGACGATCTGCGTGGTGAGAAAATATCCGCAACCCGCGGTCAGGGCCGCGGCGAGTGCCGCAGCCAGGAGCCGTAGCCCGCGGCCGGCAGCATGACGCCGACCAGTGGTCAATGCCGGAACCGATACAGCAAGGCCAGGATCACTGCGGCGGTCAGACCGGCAAGGAGGGCACCGGCCGCGACGAACGGGAAACCGCTTGGCTGGCTGCCACCGTCGCCCGTCGCCGCGGCACTGCTGGGCGCTGCCGTCGAGGTCGGGACACCTGTCACCGTGGCCGACGGGGCGACGCCCGCCGCGGTCATCGTGACCGTGACCGTGGGCACCGCCGTCGGCGCCACCGGCTGCGTCGAGGGCACCGCGGGAGAGGCAACAGCCGTGGCGGGCGCAACCGTCAAGTTCCCGGTCGTCGACTGGCCGTCGCACTGCACCGTGACGGCATAGGTGCCCTGGGCAGCCGACGGGCTGACCGTGGCGACGCCGGCGAACGTCCCGTCTGCCGCATTCTGGGCGAGCTGGACCGGGGCCGTGAACGCGGCGGACGTGGCGGTCGGCGTGCTGGAACCGGCCGTACAGCCGGTCACGCTGACCGTCGAAGCAGAGCCCGGTGTCGCCGTGCTCGGGGTCACCGTCACCCCACCGGCGGCCGCAGCCGACCACGGCAGGAGCAGCACGACGCCGGCCGCCAGGGCGACGGCGGACAGACGCAGGGTGTGCATCCGACCGTCCTTTCCTCAAGACAGCCCCGACACTCGACACGGGGCAAGACGGACAAGGGCCGGACGATGACGCACACGACGCCGACGGGAAATCGTCACGACCCCTCCCAGCTAACGCGACAGGCGCCGCCGCCGCATCCGCAAAACCGCGTCCGGCCCCACAGCGCAGCACCCACCCCGCCGACAGTGAGCCGTCCGCAGGACTCCCCCCCCCGGCGGCCACCACCACCGCCCACAACACGAACTCCCCAAACCCGTGCGCCGGGCGCCTCCCCCTCACCCCCGAACCGTCGATCCAGGCTGACCTCCGGCCCGCCGAGACAACCCGGCCCACCCGACCAGCCGAAACGC
>NZ_BBPP01000031.1:0-1315 GCF_000787835.1 Streptacidiphilus melanogenes | reverse complement strand
CCAGGCTGACCTCCGGCCCGCCGAGACAACACCGGCCCACCCGACCAGCCGAACCGCCGACCCCCCGGCCCCCCACGACGCCAGTACCCGACAAGCCCCAAAGCCCAGTTGGACATACCGCGTTCGATCCCGCGGGGTTGACCTCAACCGCCCCACGGCCAAACGGCGTCCGGTTGATGAGGACAGCCCGGAAAAGGCCAGTCGCGCCGGCCGCCTCACTTCGTCCGGTCTTCAACAGAGCAGGGACTCTTCGCGAGCGTCCAGCGCAGTCTTGCGCGCCAGGCGACCAGTCAGATCGGCCCCGCCCGGCCCGGCCCGGGCGTCACACGGGAAACCATGCGACAGCCGCGAGGACACCCGACCGACAACCCGAGGGCGCAGCGCAGCCCTGGCGCGGACACACGACGCACCCAACCCACACGACCACACAGCAACGCACGACAAGCCCCCCGGCCGAACGAAAACCCGCCCCGTCGCCAAAGCCCAGTAGGCGGCGGGCGGCGGGCGGCGCAGTGTAGACGGGTGTCACAGTGAAGACGGGTGTCGCCGAGCCGTGATCGGCTGCACCACTTGGGGGCACGAAATCCGGACTGCGGGGCTGCCGCCCGGGAACCGTCGAACCGTCTCGGCGGCCAAAGGCCGGCCGGTGTCCTTAAACGAGGCGCCGGCCGGACGCAATCGCTACAGCGGGAGCGGGGTTCACCCGGCCCCGGTGCGCCAGGCTTGGCGCGCGCCGAGGCCGTCGCGGCAACTGGAGAGCTGCGCATAGCCAAGGCCCTCGTCGGTCAGACACCGGCCGGTGGCCAGGTTCACGAGCCTGCCGTCCCGCGCCCGGACCCACACCGAGTTGTCGTCCTTGCACCACTGCGAGACAACCACGGTGTGCTCGCGGCCGCTGGCCAGACATCCGCCGTCCGACCAGAAGATCCGTGCATTCCTCCCGGTCACGCCGTCGGCGCGTACCGCCCACAGGGCGCGCCCGTCCCCGGGAGCCTTCCCGCAATCACCGGTGAAAACAGCGCCGTCGTAGGAGTTCGCCTGAAGACAGCGGCCCGTCCAGCCATTGACGATCCGTCCGTGCTCGGCGGCTGACGCCGCCGATACGGCTCCGGTGAACAGGGCCAGCGCCATAGAGGCAACGAGAGCAGCACGATAGTGCGCCCTCCCCGTGGTTCGGCTCATGCGGCGTCCCCTTGAAAGAAAGAAGGATGAGGAAGACCCGTTCCCGCCAGGGCGACACCCAGTGACGGATCACACCTCATCGAAACAAGGACCGATCGGGAAGCAGCGCACCCCCCTTGGCGTCCCGGCGTGT
>NZ_BBPP01000032.1:53174-101063 GCF_000787835.1 Streptacidiphilus melanogenes | reverse complement strand
GCCTGACGTCTCGTCATTTACCAGGCGCTTCCCGATGGTTGGAGAGGCTTGTGCAGCAACGCCCGACTCGGGGCCTTCGCCGCACGTGGCACGGTCGCGGTTCGTGCTGGTTCCCTAACCTGTTGATCGTTCCCAGCTGAGTTGGCACGATCACCCAGGTGCGGGGTTCCAGCAATCCGGTCGGCCGACCTGTGGAGGCGGCAGGTGGCGCGGGCAGCGGCGAACTGGACCGGTGTACGCGAGCAGGGTCCTGGCCCTGCGGAAGGCGCCGTTCCCGGAGAAGGTCTTCGGCGCCCGCCGCCAGGGCGTCGGGCATGGCTTCCTGCTCGAACCACCGCTCCGCGAGAACGAGGTGGCGGCGGGCCGCACTACAGCGTTTTCCCGCTCCACCACTCCGAGGACCCACGAGATCAGCGCGGCGATCGAACAGGCAGGCTGGCAGGCACCGGCCAATGGTGGTATGTCCCTTCTCTGGAAGGCCATTCCCATGGTGGGCAAGGGCGTCAGCTGCCGGACGGGACGCGCTCTTGAGGTCAGTGACCTTCCAACATCCTTCTACTCAGATGTCTTCGGAACCGGTCTCACGGTCGGCGTGTGGGGGCAGCGACCCGCGTTGCCGGTGTGGATCAGGCCGGTGCTCACCCCGCAGTCCGACGCGATCGACGCGGTGGGAGTGCGACAGTTTCGGGGCGTCGATGTCTCCCAGGTGGTGGAGACCGCTTATCGGACACACTCGTACTTCCTGGAGATCCAGTTGCAGTCGCAGTACTTCAACAGTGCCGGACCGGTCAATCAGACCGACTACGCCTCTGGCTCCCAATGTTGAGACTGTGGCATCGATCCGCTGTTGGACAGGCCCAGGGAGGATCGAGTCGGCGGATCGTGGAGGCCGCGATCGAGGAGTTCGGCCTCCACGGAAGCGAGCCGTCGGTCCTGGAACCGGAGGTTGGACTGGGCGGCCCGGAGCCGTTCCTGGAGGGTGCGTGACTCCGACTCCGCTTGGCGCAGGCGCTGTTTGAGCTGCGTGTTCTCGACCAGAGCCTGGGCGTGTTTGCGGTCCATCGGCTCCAGGCCGGCCTCGACGGACCGTTGAAGGTCCTCCATGCGTCAGGCTCCTCGGGCGCTTGCCTCGGCAGGGCGCATCGTTTCCACCACGCAGGTCGGCGTGGTGGAAACGGCGATTGCGCTAGCCGTCTGTGGCGTGGCGGTCTGTCAGGGTTTGCGGGCGACGCCGACGGCGGCGAGGCGGAGGACGGGGTGGGCGGCGGGGGAGGGGTCGTCGGTGCCGGGGCGCCAGTCGGGGACGATGACGACGCCGGGGTCGACGAGGTCGAGGCCGTCGAGGAAGGCGGCGACCTGGTCGAGGGTGCGGAACTGGCCGCGGCCGACGCCCTGGCGCAGGGCGGCCTCGGCCTCGGCGGTGTCGGCGTCGACCTCTGGGCCGACGGTGATCAGGTGGTGGACGAAGACATAGCTGCCGGAGGGCAGTTGGTCGACGAGGGTGCGGACGATGCCGTAGGGGTCCTCGTCGTCGAGGATGTAGTGCAGGATGCCGCACAGGAGCAGGCCGACCGGCTGGTCGAAGTCGATGTGGGCGCGCAGGACCGGGTCGGCGAGGAGCTCGTCGGGGTGGCGCAGGTCGGCGTCGGTGACGACGGTCTGCTTGTTGTCGGCGAGGAGCGCTCTGGCGTGGGCGAGCACGGCGCGGTCGTTGTCGACGTAGACGACGTGGGTGTCGGGTGCGATGCGCTGGGCGACCTGGTGGACGTTCTCGGCGGTGGGCAGGCCGGAACCGATGTCGATCAGCTGCCGCAGGCCGACCTCGCGGACCAGGTGGTCGACGACGCGGCGCAGCACGGCACGTTGCGCCTGCACGCCGAGGTGCACCTGGGGGAGAGCGACCGCGATCTGGTCGCCCAGAGCCCGGTCGGAGGCGTAGTTGTCCTTGCCGCCGAGGAGATAGTCGTACACGCGGGCTATGTTCGGCGGCGGGGTGTCCACGGATGCTCCACTCGGTGCCGGGCTTCGGGTGATCGAAGGTGGTCGGTGGCGATCATAGACGTGGCGGAGGTTGATCGGATGGCTGGGTCCGCCTGACGGATCACCAGAAAGCCTGTCGTGTCGCAGCAGTACGGTCCGAAGTGCAGTGCAGTGCAGTGCAGTGCGGAGCAGTGCAGTCCGGCGCGATGCAGTGCGATGCGGCGTGCCCGGCCGGCGGTGGGGTCCGGCGGTCTCCACCCCCGGCCGGGACGACTCGGAGGGCTCCCGGCGCGGGCCGGGATCAGATCTGCTTGAGGTCCGCCGTCAGGGTGGCGATGTCGATGCCGTTGACCGTTCCGGCCTCGTGGTACTCCTGGGCCAGCACCGCCCAGGCCTCGTCGCCGTAGGTCTGCCACCAGTCCCAGGCGACCTGCTGCACCGCGCCCCAGGTGACGACGTAGAGCCAGTCGGCGTCGTAGCCGAGCAGCGGGACCGCGTGGCCGCCCTCGATCGGCTGGCTCTGCCAGTTCTCCTCCAGCGTCCAGGGCTTGCCGTCCTGGAACTGCAGCTGCGCGTTCGCCGGGACCTGGATGCCCGCGTAGACGCCGCCGAAGAGCGAGATGGTCTGCTTGATCGCGGTCTGCGCGTGGACGTTGACGGGCGCGTAGGCGATGATCCGGTTGCCCCACAGGCCCTTCTTCTGCCAGGCGGCCAGCACCTGGGACTCGACGAGGCCGGTGTCCTTGCCACCGGAGAGGTGGAAGTACTGGTCCACCACCTGCTGCTCGGTGGGCACCGGGTCCGCCTGGGCCGTCTGTGCGTTCCACGACTGGATCAGGTGCGCCGCGGCAGCCATCGTGCAGTCGCCGTACTGGTCGTTGCCGTCCATCGGCCAGTCGTCGACCTTGGTCGCCCAGTCGACCGCGGCGGGCGGCTTGGGCAGCGGCGCTGCCGCGTAGGCGGTGAACTGCTTGAGGCCGACCGGGAACTGAGGTCCGAGCTTGCCGAACTTTCCTGCGACGCGCGCCATCTGCGCCCTTCCTTGGGAGGTGGTGACCCGACTGCGAACTTTGGCCGGTTTCCACCATTCCAGATCAAGTAGGCATGTACGAGACATTTGACACCACTCGTCCGGGTGAAGTCAGTGGCGCGGCGGCCGTCTGCGGAGGTCAGCCGAGTTCGGCCAACCGGCCTGCCAGGAAGGCTCGTTCCGTCTCGTTCGCGGTGAGCTCCAGGGCCGCGCGGTACTCGGAGGCCGCCTCCGAGTCGCGCGCCAGGCGGCGCAGCAGGTCCGCGCGCGCTGCGTGCAGGGGCTGGTACGCCGACAGCGGCTCGCGCAGGGCGTCGATCGCCGCGAGCCCAGCCTCCGGGCCCGAGACCTCGGCAAGCGCGACCGCGCGGTTGAGCGCGACGACAGGCGTCGGCGCCAGGCGGAGCTGCAGGTCGTAGAGCGCGAGGATCTGCTCCCACCGCTGCCGCTCGGCAAGGGAGTCGTCGCTGTGCACGGCGTTGACGGCGGCCTGGATCTGGTACGGGCCAGGAGCGCCCCGTCGCAGGCAGGCCCGGACGAGGGCCTGGCCCTCGTCGATCTCGGCCCGGTCCCAGCGACGGTGGTCCTGGTCGGCGAGGAGCACCAACGTGCCGTCGGCGCGCATCCGCGCCCCACGACGCGCGTGCGTCAGCAGCAGCAGAGCGAGCAGGCCGACCGCCTCCGGCTCGTCCGGCATCAGCTCGACCAGCACGCGGGCCAGGCGCAGCGCCTCGGCGCAGAGGTCCTCACGGACCAGGGTCTCGCCCACCGAGGCGGTCCAACCCTCGTTGAACACCAGGTAGATGGTGTCGAGCACACCCCCGAGCCGGTCGGGGAGCTCCGCCTCACGCGGGACCCGGTAGGGGATGCCGGCTTCCTTGATCTTGCGCTTGGCGCGGACCAGACGCTGGGCCATGGTCGCCTCCGGCACCAGGAAGGCGCGGGCGATCTCGGCGGTCTCCAGGCCGCCGAGCAGACGCAGCGTCAGCGCGACCTGCGCGGCGGGCGCGAGCGCGGGGTGGCAGCAGGTGAACAGCAGCCGCAGCCTGTCGTCGGACACGGGCCCCTCCTCCGCCGCGCGTTCCTCCTGGGTGGTCGTCGTCGCGTCGAGCAACTGGTGTGCCTGGCGGTGGCGGTCGTGCCGGGACGCCTCGCGGCGCAGCCGGTCGACGGCGCGGTTGCGCGCCGTCGTGGTGATCCACCCGCCGGGGTTGGGCGGCAGGCCGCGCAGCGGCCACTGCTCAAGGGCGACGGTGAAGGCCTCCTGGACCGCTTCCTCGGCGAGGTCGATGTCGCCGAGGAAGCGGATCAGGGTGGCCACGCAGCGGCCGTACTCCGCCCGGAAGACCTGCTCGGTCTCGCGGCGGGCGGCGGGCTGTTCGCGCTGGTCTTCTTCGGACATGCCGTCCATCCTGCCCAGGATGTCGGACAAGGTCGTCGGTCCTACTGCTCCGGCATGTCCTGGAAGGGCCGCACCTCGACCGGGCCCTGGCAGGCCTTGCTGCCCTCCGCGGCGAGCGCGAGCGCGGCGTCCAGGTCCGCGGCCTTGACCACCCAGAAGCCGCCCAGGTGCTCCTTGGTCTCAGCGAAAGGACCGTCCGTGGTGAGCACCTTGCCGTCCGGCTGGGTGCGGACGACGGTGGCGACGTCCGCGGGGAGCAGGCCGCCGGCGAAGACCCAGGCGCCGTCGGCCTGGAGCTTCTGGTTGAAGCGGTCCACGTCCGCGTACATGGTCTGCATGGTCTCCTCGGACGGCGGTTCCTGACCCTCGACCATGTGGACGGAGAGCAGGTACATCTTCGTGGCGCTCATGGCGAACTCCTCGTTGCGATCGGTGGTGCACGCGGCGATGCGTGCGGTGGTGCGTTCCGTTCCGGCCCGGCGTCCTGCCGGGCTGATACCACCACTACGAACGGGAACCGGCCGGATCGACACTCCGGCGGAAGGAAGTTCCAGGATTTTTCCGGCGGCCGGTCAGGACGGGCGCGGGCGGACCCGGGCGGCGAGGACGGCGATGTCGTCCTCGGCCTCGCTCGGGGTGGAGCTGTGCAGCGCCGCGTCGAGCAGGTCGTCCAGGTCGCCCGCGGCGGGCAGCGGCAGCGCGGCCAGGCGCTCCAGGGAGACGTCGATGTCCTCGTGGCGACGTTCGACCAGGCCGTCGGTGTAGAGCAGCAGCACGGCGCCGGGCGCGAGTTCGCGGACCAGCTGCTGGTAGCCGCCGACCCCGGTCCCCAGCGGCGGACCGCTCGGGACCGGGACGAGCTCGGTCACGCCGGACGGGCTGACGAGCGCGGGCGGCAGATGGCCCGCGCTGGCGAAGGTGACCCGGTCGCGGGCCGGGTCGACCAGTGCGAGCAGGCAGGTGGCGGGCCGGGCGGCGTCGTTCTCGGAGATCATCGCGTCGAGCTGCCGCAGGATGCGGTGCGGCGGGAGGTCCATCGCCGCGACGTAGCGCAGCATGGACCGGTAGGTGCTCATGTCGACCGCCGCCTCGACGCCGTGTCCCATGACGTCGCCGATCACCAGCAGCGTCCGGCCGAAGGGCAGGCGCACGCTCTCGTACCAGTCGCCGCCCACGACCGAGCTGCTGCCCGAGGGCAGGTAGCGGCAGGCGATCTCCATGTTCGGGTGCGGGTTGGCGGGCTCGGCCAGCAGCGCGCGCTGGAGCTCCAGGGCGATGCCCTGGGACCGCATGTAGCGGCGGGCGTTGTCGATGCTGAGGGCGGCTCGCCCGGCCAGGTCCTCGATCAGCGCGATGTCCTCGTCCGAGTAGCCCTCGCCCGAGCCGTGCCGGGCGCGGGCCAGGGTCAGGGCGCCGACGAGGTGGCCTCGGGCGGCGAGCGGGACGGCGAGCACGGACGCGATCCCCGCCGCGCGGTACACCTCCAGCGTCGCCGGGTCGGAGATGGCCGCCGCTCCCTCGGCCCCCTCGTCGATCGCGGCGAGGTCCAGCAGCAACGGCTTGCCCGCGACGAGGCTGCGGGCCACCAGCGAGCCCTCGCGATGCCGCACCGACTCGCCGGGGTGGGCCAGCGTGGCGAGCTGCTGGTGCAGTTCGGGCCGTGCGGCCACCGCGGCGCGCAGCAGCCGCAGGGTGCCCAGCGGCATGCCGAGCCGGTGCTCCGGCACGCCGGTCGGCAGGATGTCGACGGTGGTGAGGTCCGCGAGGTCCGGCACGGTGAAGCGCGCCAGCTCGGCGCAGGTGGTGTCGGTGTCCAGCGTGGTGCCGATCAGTTCGCCCGCGGCGGTCAGCGTGGTAAGACGTCGCCGCGCCCGCTCCTCCGCGTTCGCGTCTCCCGCGGCCACGCCGACGTCCGGCCTGCCGGATGTGACCTCCGACGGCGGGACGGGGGCGGTGGCCGCAGCCGCCTCGGGCGCTGTCGTCGCCGTCGCCGTGGCTGCCGCACCGGCCTCGGACTGCGCCGCTGCGTCCAGCAGTGCCACCACGAGCACCATCGCGCCGCCCTGACCCGCGCCGCCCTGACCCGCGCCGACGTCGCCTGCGCCTGCGCCTCCGCGCCGGGGCTCCTCGTCCCCGGGCCTGTGACCGGGGCCGGGCTCGGCTGGGCGGCCCGACTCGGCGGTGCGCCGGGCTTCCGTGTCCGGCGAGGTCTCCGGGCGGGTCGTGGCCTGGGGCGGGAGACCCGGCTCGACTGTCTCCTCCGGAGCGCCCGCGGTGGGTCCGGTCCCCGGTCGGCGACCTGTTCGGGCCGCCTCGCCGGTGTCGGCGCCGGGCTCGCGCGTGTCCGGGACCGCGGCGATGCGCTGGAGGCGCATGCGGATCGGCTCGTTGGCGGTGCCGGTGACCAGTTCGCGGGTGACGCCGTCGGTCAGGACCAGGGTGGCGGCCTGCGCTGCCGCGGCCGTCTCGTCCGGTGCACCGCGCTCGGGCACGTCCCCCATCGGTGCGGCGTCGAGCGGCCGGCCGGACGTCGCCTCCGCGGGCAGGCCGGTGAGGCGGAGAAAGGCGTCGTTCGCGTAGCGCCAGCGGAGCTCGGCGTCGAGGAGCGCGACACCGACGGGCAGCGCGTCCAGCACGCGGGACGACAGCGTTCCCCCCTCGGTCATGACGACGGCCGCCGCGTCGATGGCTGCCGCGGCGGCGTCCCGCTTCGGGGCCTCCGCGCCCACGTTCTCCCCTCGTCCCCCGATCGGCAAGAACTCAATCCATGATCACCCCGAGCCGGGCACGCCGCATCCGCGTCCCTGGCCCGAGCGTCCATCTTGCCCGAGCAAACGTGCGATCCGCGCCCCGAGCCGGAGAACCGGTGAGGAATCGCAGCGGGAACACAGGGGCGAACGGTGTGTGGCGAGCTGGACAGAATCAGGTAAGCAAGCTTTACGAGATTGACGCGCAGTTGTCATGATGGCGTCCCGTGAGCATCAGCCATAAGCGCCCCAAGCGGCGCACCCTTCTTCTCGCGTCGGTCGTGACGCTCGTCGTCGGGGCGGGCGTCTACGCGGCCGCGACCGCCGGCGCCTCGGTCACCGGCTCCTCCGCCGGGGCGACCACCGCCGGCCCGACCACCTCCGCGGCGACTGCCCAGAACTCGCCGGCCGGGACGAACTGGATCTCCTGGACCGGGAGCAAGCTGGTCTACGGGCACGACGCGCAGGGCAACCGCGTCCCCGACTACTCCTCCGCGGGCTACGAGGGCGGCGGTGTCCCGCTGCCCGTGGCCGCGGTCGAGCAGCGCGTGGGCGCGCCCAGCGGAGGGGACGACACCGCGCGCATCCAGGCGGCGATCAACGCGGTCTCCAGGCTGCCGGTCGGTGCGGACGGCCTGCGCGGCGCGGTGCTGCTCGCGCCGGGCGGGTACCGGATCGACGGTGCCCTGCACATCGACGCCTCGGGCGTGGTGCTGCGCGGCTCCGGCGACGGCGCGGGCGGCACCCGCCTGGTCGCGCACGGCGCGACCGCCCGCGTCCTGATCACCGTCGGCGGGTCCTCCCGCTACACGGTCGTCGGCGCGCCTGCCAAGGTCACCGACTCCTACGTGCCCGTCGGCGCGACCTCCCTCGACGTCGGGAGCACCACCGGCCTGAAGGTCGGCGCCGAGGTCGTCGTCCAGCGGCCGACCACGCAGGCGTGGATCGACGCGCTCGGCATGCGCGATCTCTGGTCGCCGAACTGGAGTCTGTACTCCGAGCGCCGGATCACCGCGATCAGCGGTCACCGGCTCACCCTGGACGTGCCGCTGACCACCGCACTCGAGGCGAAGTACACGCAGGCCACCGTCTACCGCTACACGTTCCCGCGGATCGACCACGTCGGCATCGAGGACCTGAGCGCCGACGGCAAGGCGATGGCCGCCGACCCGAACTACGCCAAGGACTTCTACGGCGCGAGCCTCTCCTCCTTCGGCGCGGTCCAGGACTCCTGGGTGCACGACGTGACCGGCGAGCACTTCGGCCAGGACGGGGTCACCGGTCTGGGCCCGCAGAGCCGCAGGATCACCGTGCTGCACACCGCCACGCTCGACATGCTGGTCAACGACGCCACCTCGGCCCGCTCCGACGGCTACACCCTCGAAGGCCAGCAGAACCTGATCCAGGACTGCCTGGTGACCGCGTCGAAGATCCACGCCTTCACCACCGAGGCGCACCAGTCCGGCCCGAACGTCTACTCGCGCTGCACCGCCAGGCTGACGCAGACGGCGTACGACGCGGGCGGCCACCAGCGCTGGGGCAGTGGCACGCTCTACGACCAGGTCACCGTCGCCGGGACGCTGCTGCTGGTGAACAACGGCAGCCGCGGTACCGGCCACGGCTGGTCGGACGCCAACAGCACCGCGTGGAACTGCGCCACCACCCTCGGCTACGAGATCCAGGCGCCGCCGACCGCGAACAACTGGGCGTTCGGCTGCGCCGGCAAGCTGCTCCCGGGCTCGAACGGCCAGGTGGCCGGCGGCGGCAAGACCGTGCTTCCGGCCAGCCTCTACGACGAGCAGCTGCGCGAGCGCGGGCTGCGGACGATCGGCTGAGCCCCTCGGGGCCGCCGGCTCTCACGTCAGGCCTTGAGCTTGGCCCAGACGGTCTCGAGCGCGTCGATGTCCGCATCGTCGAGGCGCTGGTCGAAGACGTCGGCCAGCGCCGCCCGGCGGGTCGCGTTCGCCTCGGCGAAGGCGGCGAGGCCCTCGGGCGTCAGCGCGATCTCCACCGAGCGCGCGTCGTGCGGAGCGGGTGTGCGGGCGACCAGTCCGCGCGCCTGCAGCGCGTCCACGACCCGCGACACCTGCGGTCGGCTCAGCAGCGTCTTCGCGCCCAGCGCGGATGCCGGCACCGGTTCGGTCTGCCCATTGAGCCAGAGCATCACCTCGAACCAGGAGAGGGGCAGCTCGTGCGCGCGCATCAGGGCCCGGTCGACGTGGGCGGCCAGCGTGGTGCCGGCCCAGATGAGACCGTAGAAGGCGTGGTCGCGGGCGGAGAGTTCGCCCATGGTCGGCTCGGCGCGGGTCATAACGACAGCTTATCGGGTTGCGTGCGCGTGCACAGAAGTCGTAGGGTGTGTGCGCACGCACAGAAACGGAGTCTGGCATGGTTGCCGACGGAACCACTCGCATCGTCCTCATCACCGGCACCTCCTCGGGGATCGGCCTCGCTTCGGCCGTCGCGGCGGCCCAGGCCGGCTGGCACGTCGTCGCCACCATGCGCGACACCGCCAAGTCCGGCCCGCTCACCGCCGCCGCGGAGGCGGCCGGCGTCGCCGACCGCGTGGAGCTGCGCCGCCTCGACGTCACGGACAGGGAGTCCGTCGCCACCTGCCTGGAGGAGGTGCTGGCCGCCCACGGCCGCCTCGACGCGCTGGTCAACAACGCCGGGGCCGGCGTCGTCGGCACGGTCGAGCAGGGTGGCACGGAGCTCTTCCGCTCCGCGATGGAGGTCAACTTCTTCGGCGTCGTCGAGATGACGGGCGCGGCGATGCCGCACCTGCGCGCGACGGGCGGCCGCGTCGTGACGGTCACCAGCGTCGGCGGCGTCGTCGGCCAGCCGTTCAACGAGGCCTACTGCGCAGCGAAGTTCGCCGCGGAGGGCTTCCTCGAGTCACTGGCGCCGGTCGCCGCGTCCGTGGGGGTCAAGGTCACGGTCGTGGAGCCGGGCGCGGTGGCGAGCGAGTTCGTGGCCAGCCAGGAGCTGGACATCCCGGCGATGGTGGCCGCGGCCGGCCCTTACGGCCCCGCGCTCGAGTCCTACGTCGCCCGCACGCGCAACGCGTTCGCCGCCGCGCAGTCCTCTGCGGACGCGGCCGCGTCGATCGTCGACGCCCTGAACGCACCGGAGCCGCCGTTCCGGATCCAGACCAGCGACGCCGCCCGCGCCTTCGTCTCCCCCAAGCTCTCCGACCTGGACGGCTCGGCCGTCCAGAAGATGACGTCGGGTTGGGTCGGCCTGTGATCCGGCGGCCCGCGCACCGCGGACGCGCCCTGACGCGCGGCCACCGTGCGCGGGCGCGACGCGCGGGGCCTGAACGGTGGCCTTCGGTCCCGCCGGGCCGCTGCACCGGCCCCGCCTCGGGAGCCGAGGCGAGCTCGGCGCAGGGCTGACACGTCGCCCCACGACGCACCGCCCACTCTGCCCCCGGGCATGGGGTTCGTCCGGTCGGGCGAGTGAGCGTGCCGGGTCCGTCGTGCCTCCGGCCGTGCGCGCGGCGGCGTCGGGAGTTCAGCGCGGGGCTAACCCAGGGCTAACCCGCCTGCGCTGCGGGCTTGGTGAGAAAGTGTTTCAGCTTCTGCCAGGGCCAGGTGTTGATGACGTCCTCCGTCCCCAGCCAGGCGCGCTGGGCCGTGCCCACGCCGAACCGGGGGTTGGCCAGCTGCGGCGTCGAGTGCGCGTCGCTGTCGATCGAGAAGCGGACGCCCGCCGCGCGGGCCGCGCGGACGTGTTCGTCGTTGAGGTCCATCCGTCCCGGCGCGGCGTTGATCTCCAGGGCCGTGCCGGTCCGCGCCGCCGCCGCGAAGACCGCGGGCCAGTCGACGTCGATCGGCGCCCGGCGGCCGACCCGGCGCGCGCTGGGGTGGCCGATGATGTGGACGTGCGGGTTCTCGCACGCGCGGATCAGGCGACGCGTCTGCGTGGCGCGGTCCGCGCCGAAGTGGGAGTGGACCGAGGCGACGCAGACGTCGAACCCGGCCAGGAACTCCGCGGGCCAGTCCACCGAGCCGTCGGGGGCGATGTTCAGCTCGGTGCCGTGGAGCAGGCGCATCCGCCCGTAGGCGCGCGCCTCGGCGAGTTCCCGCAGGCGGGCCCGCTGGGCCAGCATCTTCTCGTCCGTCATGCGCTGCATGACCAGGTCGGGGGCGTGGTCGGTGACGGCGTAGTACGCGTAGCCGCGGGCCTTCGCGGTGGCGAGCATGTCCTCAAGCGAGGCGACGCCGTCGGTGAGATCGGTGTGGGTGTGCAGGTCGCCGCGCAGGTCACGCTCGGTGACGAGGGTCGGCAGCTCGCCCACCGCCGCGGCCTCCACCTCGCCGCGGTCCTCGCGCATCGTCGGCGGGATCCAGGGCAGGCCGAGCGCGGCGTAGACGTCCTCCTCGGTCGCCGAGGCCACGTTGGCGCCGGTCTCCTGGTCGAACAGGCCGTACTCGGAGAGCTTGAGGCCCGCCCGGACGGCCATCGTGCGCAGCTTGATGTTGTGCGCCTTCGAGCCGGTGAAGTAGACCAGCGCCGCGCCCCACGCCTCCGGGGCGACCACGCGCAGGTCGATCTGCAGGCCGGCAGCGGTGCGCACGGACGTCTTGGTCGAGCCCTGGACGATCACGTCCGCCACCACGGGCAGCGCGACGAAGGCCTCCATCAGCGGCGCCGATTCGTGGGCCGCGACGAGGACGTCCAGGTCGCCGACGGTCTCGCGCAGGCGGCGCAGCGAACCCGCCCAGGTGCAGCGCAGGCAGCCGGGGACGGCGCTGAGCGCCGCCGTCACCTCCTCGGCGAGGGACGTCGCGGTGCCGAGGTCGGCGCGGCCGGCCGAGGCGTGCAGCACGTCCAGGCCGTGCAGGATGTTCTCCTCCGTGCGGCCGCCGAAGCCCGGCAGATCGTGCAGGCGCCCGGCCTGTGCGGCGGCGCGCAGCTCCTCCACGGTGGAGACGCCCAGATCCTGGTGCAGGGTCAGCGCCCGTTTGGGCCCCACGCCGGGCACCTTCATCATCGCCCGGACCCCGGGCGGGATCTTCTGGCGCAGCTTCTCGACGGCCTCGAGGGAACCGGTGCGACGAACCTCGTCGATCTTGCCCACCGTCGACTTGCCGACGCCGGGGATCTCCAGGATGTCCTTCGGGTCCATGGCGGCCAGGTCGGCGGGCCAGCCGCCGATCGCCCGCGCGGACTTCTCGTAGGCGCGAGCCCGGAACGCGTCCCCGCCGGTGATGGTCAGCAGGTCGGCGTACTCCTCGAGCAGCGCCTGGACCTGGTCGTTGAGCCGGGCCATGGGCTCAGCGTAGGTCGGGAGCGTCCGCCTCGCCGCCCAGGATGGCCCCGCAGCGCCAGCAGCGCGCCGGGCGGGCCTCGTCCTGCACCGCATCACACTCCGGGCACAGCCGATGCAACCAGCACGCGGCCTCGCCGCCTTCCTCCGGCTCCCCGGGTCCGCCCTCGTCGTCGTAGTCGCTCACAACTGCCACGTTAGTCCGGGCCGCCCAATACCCGGCAATGCGGGGCAGTGCGGCAGGCCCCGGCTGGGGGTGCCGGTGGAGGCGGCCCGATCTACGGTGAGAGCGTGTCTGAAACGGGTGAAACCGGTCAAAGCGTGCGCCCCGGTGGGCGGATGAGCTCCGCCGGTAGCGTGTTCTGGGCCTTGCTGCCGCTGTTCACGGTGGGCATGGGGACGGCCGCCGTGGCCGGGTGGGCCGCCTGGCGGCTGCGCTCGCGGGTGGTGGCCGCACTCGCCGCCGTCGACGCGGCGGTCACCGTCGCCGCGCTGTGGCTGGCGCAGGCGCCGGCCGACAGCCCGCAGAACTCCGCGGCCGGCGCGCTGATCGTCACCGTGCTGGTCGGCGGGGGACTGGCGACCACCTTCGCGCTGCGCCCGAGGCTGGTCGGACCCTCCGCCCAGGACCCGGCCGTCACCGCCGCCCTCGACCGGCGCAACCGCCGGGCGCAGGCGCGCGAGCTCGTGGAACGCGATCCCGGACTCGCCCGCGAGCTGGGCATCGGACGGCCCGACCTGACCCACCAGTACGACGACGGCGGGCTCGCCGACATCAACCACGCGCCCGCGCCGGTGCTGGCCGGGCTGCCCGGAATGACCCCGGAGTACGCCGAACGGATCGTCGCCGCGCGCGGCGAACGGGGCGGGTTCGGCAGCGTGGCGGAACTCGAGGTCTGGGCGGACCTGCCGCCCGGCGTCGCCGAGGAGCTGGCCGACCGCGTCGTCTTCCTCCCGTAGGCGCCGCCCGAACGCGCCGCCCGACGGTCCCCGCGAGGGGCCCGCCCGACGGCCAGGACCCAGCGGCCGCGCGACCTTTCAGGACCTTCACACCGTCCGACACCGCCGCCCGCGCCTTCCCGCGCCATGAGGCCGGATAGCCTTGCCTCGACAGGAGCGTGACAAGGAGGCACCACTGACGCAGCCGGCCGGGAAGAGCGATCTGCAGGTGCTGCGCGCGCTCGGAACCGGCCTCGGCGGACTCGACGAACGGCAGGCCGAGCTGCGCCTGGTCGAGCACGGCGAGAACGTCCTGCCAGTTCCCCCGTCGCCCTCCTTCGCCGGGCGCGTCGCCGCCCAGGCGCGCGATCCGTATGCCGCGACGCTGTGCCTGCTCATCGCGGTCACCTGCCTTTCCGGCGCGTTCCGCAGTGCGGCCGTGCTGTCCGCGCTCGTCGTCGCCGGGGTCGCGCTGCGGCTGGTCGGCGAGCGGCGCGCGGAGCAGGACGCCGCCGCGCTGCGCGGACTCGCGGAGGGCACCGCGACGGTCCTGCGCCGCCGCGTCGCCGCGGACGGCGGCCCGGACCGGGCCCACGCCCGGGAGCTGCCGTTCGACCAGTTCGTGCCGGGCGACCTCGTCCGCCTCGCCCCCGGCGACCGGGTGCCCGCCGACCTCGTGCTGGTGCGTTCCAGCGGGCTGACGCTGGACCAGTCGGCGCTGACCGGTGTCAGCCTGCCCGTGGTCAAGCACGCCGCCGGGGTGTCGACGGCCGCCGCATCCGGCCTCCACACGCCGGACAACGCGCGGGTCTGCCTGCGCGGGTGCACCGTCGTGCACGGCACCGGAACGGGTGTCGTCGTCGCCACCGGCGCCGACACCCACCTGGCGGGACGGCCCGCGTCGACGACTCTCCCCGGTCACCCGGGCGCGTTTGACGTGGCGGCGCAGCCCGACGAGCCGTCGCCGCGCCGGACCGCGTTCGACCGCACCGCGCGCGCCGTCTCCGGGCTGCTGCTGCGCCTGACGCTCCTTTCCGGCGCGGCCGGCCTGCTGGTCGGGGCGTTGGCGGAGGGACACAGCTGGGAGGTCGTTCCCTACGCGGCGGCCGTCGCCGTCGGTCTGACGCCCGAGATGCTGCTGCTGGTCGTGACCGCCGCGCTCGCCCGCCAGTCGGACCTGCTGCGGCGCGGCGGCGTCTACGCCCGGCGGCTCACCGCCGTGCACGACCTCGGCACGCTCGACGTGCTGTGCACGGACAAGACCGGCACTCTCACCCGCGACCGGCTCGTCCTCGACGCGGGACTCGACCCCGAGGGCCACCCGGACCCCGCGCCCGCGCACTGGGCCGCCGTCACCAGCCTGGTCTGCACCGACCTCGGCGACCCGCCGCTGGTCGACTCCGTCGACGAGGCCCTGCTCGACGCCGCCTGGGCGGCGGACCCGGACTTCGCCGACCGGCTGACGGGCGTCTTCGCGGTCCCGTTCGAGCCGAGCCGCCGTATCGCCGTCGCCGTGGTGCACGGACCCGTCGGGCTCGGCGCCAGGACGATCTCCGTCACCGGCGCCGTCGAGGACGTACTCGCCCGGTGCGCCGGCGAGCGCGTCGCGGGTCGGGAGCGGACGCTGACCCAGGAGCGGCGGGACGCGATCGTCGTCCTCGCGGACGCCCGCGCCGCGGACGGTCTGCGCGTGCTGGCCGTGGCGACCGCCGAGACCGACGTCCCGGTGGCCGGACCCGGCGCCCGCGCGGCCCGACGCCGTGCGGAGGACCCGTACGGACTGACCCTGCTGGGCCTGGCCTGCCTCGCCGACGCGACCGAGCCGGACGCCGCCGCAGCCCTCGGGGACCTCGCCGCCGCCGGCTTGGCGGTGAAGATCGTCACCGGCGACCGCGCCGGAGCCGCCGCGCTCGTCTGCCGAGCCGCGGGGCTCGAACCCGGCACTCCGCTGCTGGGCCCGCAGGCCGACACGATGGACGACGCGGAACTGCGTCGCACGGCCGAACGGACGACCGTCTTCGCCCTCTTCACCCCCGCGCAGAAGGCCCGGCTGGTGCGCGCGCTCCAGGCGTCGGGCCACACCGTCGGCTTTCTCGGCGACGGCCTCAACGACCTGCCCGCGCTGCACGCCGCCGACGTCGGCGTCAGCTCGCCCGCCGCCCTCGACCCCGGCCCCCGCCGCAGCGCCGACCTGGTCCTCGGTGCGGACGCCCTGCGCCACCTCGCCGGTGCGCTCCGCGCCGCGCGCACGGCGGTCGCCAACGTGGGCAACTACCTCCGGATCACCCTCGCCTCCAACCTGGGAAACGTCCTCGCGATGCTGGCGGCGGGCGCGGCCGTGCCGTTCCTTCCGATGCTGCCCGCGCAGGTCCTGGCCCAGAACCTCTGCTTCGACGTCGCGCAGCTCGCCCTCGCCTTCGACCGTCCCCTGCGGGACGGCGCGGCGACGGCCGCACCGCGTCGGCTCACCCGCGCCCACCTGGCGCGTTACGCGCTCTTCTTCGGCGCCGTCAACGCCTGCGCGGACGTGGCCACCTTCGCGGTGCTGCGCTTCCTCTCGGCAGGCCTCGACGCCTCCCACGCGGAGGTGCTGTTCCACTCCGGGTGGTTCACCGAGAACCTCATCACCCAGGCCGTCACCGTCCATCTGCTCCGCACGTCCGCGCGCCGCACGCGGGCGTGGGCGCCCGCGGCCCGGCCGGTCCGCGTCGCCAACCTCGGCCTGGTCGTCACCGGCATCCTGCTCCCGGCGACCCCACTGGGCGCGTCCCTCGGTCTGCGCCTGCTGCCGGGCGAGTTCTACGCCCTCCTCGCCGTGATCCTCGCCGCCTACGCGGCGGCCCTGCTGGCCGGCAGACGGTTCGTCGCCGCGTTCCGCGCCGCCGCCGTGCGCTGAGCCGCGCCGCTCTCGCCCCCGGCCTCGACCGGGATCCGGCGTCCGGCCGGTGGTCGGTCGCGTCGTGAGGCCCGGTCGGGGTGCGGGTCGGCGTTGAGTTGCGGTGTTCCGGGTGGCGTGGGGACGGCTCGGGCGCGGCGCGCCGCCAGGACCGCCGCCGTCGACGCGACTGTCGCCGAGCGCGGTGTGGGCGGCGTCGACGGGGGGTGGCGGTCAGGTTGCGGTGTTCGGGGCGGCGTGGGGACGGCTCGGGCACGGCGCGCGCCACCCAGTGGTGGTGGGTCGCGGCGCGAGGGTGTCCGGGGGCGGGCGCTTTCGCCGGGGCGGTCGACCTACGCCCGGCGCCACTCCGGGGCGCGCTCGCGGGGGCGCCAGGTGTGGCGGGGGAGAGGGGGCCTGTCGGCCGCGCCGGCCTGGAGTGCTGTGGGCGCGCGTGTCGCGGGCGGGACCAGCGCCGGGGCCCGGGTGAGCGCGGCGGCCTGCGGATGACGGCCGCGGTATCGAAGCGGAGTGGGGGACTGGGCGAGGAGCGCCGCCAGGACCGCCGCCGTGGCGCGGCTGTCGCCGAGCGCGGTGTGGGCGGCGTCGACGGGGGTGGCGGTCAGGCTGCGGTGCAGGGCGGCGAGGCCGTAGCCGGGGCCGTCGAGCTGGGCCCGGGCGGTGACGAGCGTGCACAGCCCCGGCCAACGCGGCCTGCGACGCCCGGCCCGACGGAACTCCGCCGCGAGGAACGCGTCCTCGAAGGCGAGGTTGTGTGCGACGACGACCGTCCCGGCCAGCAGGCGCTCCAGCTCGGGGGCGACCTCGGCGAACGTCGGCGCGCCCCGCACCTGCTCGGCGGCTATCCCGTGGATCGCGGTCGCGTCCATCGGACGCTGCGGGTCGAGCAGCGTCACGAACTCGTCCAGCACCTCGCCGTCGGCCCGGAAGCGCACCACCCCGATCTCGCAGACCCGGTCGACCGCGGGGTCCAGCCCCGTCGTCTCCAGGTCGACCGCGGCGAAGACGAGCGCGCCGGGGGCGACGCCGTGTCTGCCGTGTCGGCGGGAGCGCGTCAGGGCGCCCGCGTCGAAGCAGCTCAGACGGGCGCGCCGACCGCGCCGACCGCGCCGTGAAAGGCCCACGCGGCCCAGCACGTGGCGGGCCCTGGCCCGCAGCAGCGAATCGCGCATCGTCTTCTCTCCCAGCCCCTGCTCCTGGCCCTGTACCTGGCCTTGTCCGCCGGCTTGTCGCTCCGGCCCGTGCCTCGGGGCGCCCCGGGCTGATCTTCTTCGCAATGTAGCCGCCGGGTCTGACAGCGGCCCGCCGACGCCCTCGGGCAGAACGCCGGTCGAGAACTGTCCGTTCGGGCGTCGACGCGCCTACCCTGGAGGCGTCCGGCACGGACCGATGCCGGCGCGCGCGTCTGTGCTTTCGCGGAGGCGATCACCGTGCGAACTCGTTCTTCTTCTCCCCGCTCCCGGTCCCGCTTCGCTCCGGACCGCCAGCTCACGGTGCGCATGGCCACCGTGGTCTTCCTGCTCGGCCTGCTCTACGTCGTCTTCGCCGCGGTGCTGGTCGCACTGCTGAAGTCGGCGGTGCTGGTGGTGCTGGTCGCGGGTGGCCTGCTTGCCGCGCAGTACTGGTTCTCCGACCGGATGGCGATCTTCGCCCTCAAGGCGCGGGAGGTCACGCCGCAGGAGGAGCCGCGGCTGCACGGCGCCGTCGACCGGCTCTGCGCGCTGGCGAACATGCCGAAGCCGCGGCTGGCCGTGGCCGAGACCGACCTGCCCAACGCCTTCGCCACGGGCCGCGACGCCGACCATACGGTGCTCTGTGTGACCACCGGCATGCTGCGTCGCCTCGAGGGCGACGAACTCGACGGGGTGCTCGCGCACGAGCTCTCCCACATCGCGCACCGGGACGTCGTGGTGATCACCGTCGCCTCGTTCCTCGGCGTGCTGGCGGGGCTGGCCGTGCGCGTCGGCTTCTACTCCGGACTGGTCGGCGGGCGCGCCCGCCGTGACCAGAACACGGCGCTGATCGTCGCCGCCGTGGTCGTGGTGTCGGCGGCGGTGTACGCGCTGAGCTTCATGATGATCCGTGCGCTCTCCCGCTACCGTGAGTTCGCCGCGGACCGCTCCGCCGCGCAGCTGACGGGGCGCCCCTCCGCGCTCGCCTCCGCGCTGGTCAAGGTGAGCGGCACGGCCGCCCGCATCCCGACGAAGGACCTGCGCACCGCACAGGCCTTCAGCGCCTTCCTCTTCGCGCCGGTGCCACGGGAGGGCGAGCACGACGGCGAGGGGCGGATGGCGCAGCTGATGTCGACCCACCCGACCCTTCAGTCGCGCCTCGACGCGCTGGAGCGCATCTCCCACGACCTCGGCGAGGCCTGAGGGCTCAGAGGCTCCCGGTGTGCGCCAGGCTCACAGCGTGGCTCACAGCGTGCGCGTCATGAAGGTGCTCAGCGGATCGGGGCGGTACTCGGCGAAGGGCTCGCACTCGGCGAAGCCGAACTTGGCGTAGAGGCGTCGCGCCGGCAGGAAGAAGTCCGCTGAGCCGGTCTCCAGGCTGATCCGCGAGAAGCCCAATCCTCGCGCCTCCGCGAGGATGTGGTCCAGCAGCAGCGAGGCGACGCCGCCGCGCTTGCGCGCGACGGCCGTCCGCATCGACTTGAGCTCGGCATGGCCGGCGTCGAGACGCTTGAGTGCGCCGCAGCCGACCAGCTCCTCGCCGTCGTGGACGGACCAGAAGACGACCTCGGGGCGGCGCAGGCCGTCCAGATCGAGCGCGTGCTTGCTCTCCGGCGGCGAGATCTCCCGCATCTGCCGCACGTGCTCCTCGAGGAAGCCCGCGATCCGCGTGCCTGACAGGTCGTCGACGACGATTCTCACGCTGTTGCCGCACCGTCCGTTTCCGGCTCCGCCCATGTCTGTACTGACATGCGTCTTCACTGACATACAGACAAGTCGACAGAGGTTACCTGGGCGTTACGGTGTCGTTGCCGTGCCTCGCGCCGGGACCGGCCGGAGTCAGCCGGCCGTCTCGTCGAGGCGGAAGCCGACCTTCAGGCCGACCTGGAACTGCTTGACCTCGCCGTTCTCGATCGAGCCGCGGATCTGGGTGATCTCGAACCAGTCCAGGCCGTGCAGGGTCCTCGACGCGCGTCCGAGCGCGCTGCGGATGGCGGCGTCGACGCCGTCCGCGGACGTGCCGACGATCTCGGTGACGCGGTAGGTGTGGTCGCTCATCTCGGCCTCCATCGAAGGGCAGCTCACTCCACCTTCGCGCAGAGCGCCACCGCCCGCCACGCGGACGGTCCTCACCCGGACGGCGCGGCCGGGCTGCGACGTCCAAGGGGCGGGCCTAGCGTCGGAGCAGGGCCGAGAGGCTCGTGTCGCCGAGCCTCGGGAGGAACGCAGATGTCCCGCAGCCGATCCGTCGCCGCCCTGCTGGGCGGGGCCGTGCTCGTCGTGGCGCTGGCCGGGTGCTCGGACCCGCCCCAGGGGACGGTGACGGCGACCAACCTCGACGGGACCGTCGTGCAGATCCTCTCGAACCCGACCGCCACCTCCTGCCACCGCTTCGCGCCCATCGGCGTGACGACGGTGATGAACGGCACGATCGCCGACATGCGTCTGTACTCGTCGACGAACTGCAGCGGCACCAACGTCTACCTCTCGACCAACACGTCCGTCGGCGCCTCGAGGCCGAGCGGGCTCGGCCAGATCTTCCGCAGCTTCTCCTTCGTCGGCCAGTAGCGGCCGGCCGCTGCTCAGCAGCGCCGGTGCCGGTCAGTTCACGCCCACGGCGTCCAGACGCGGGACCGCGTCCAGCAGGGCGCGGGTGTACTCGTGCCGAGGGCTCGTCAGCTCGGCCGCGGACAGTGTCTCCACGACCTCGCCCTCGCGCATCACCGCGACCCGGTCGCTCACCGAGCGCACCACGGCCAGGTCGTGGGCGATGAACACGAGCGTGAGCTCGAACTCCTCGCGCAGCTCCCGCAGGAGTGAGACGACCTGGGCCTGGGTGGTCACGTCCAGCGCCGAGACCGGCTCGTCGCAGACGACCAGCTTGGGCCGCAGGATCAACGCGCGGGCGATCGCCGCGCGCTGGCGCTGGCCGCCGGAGAGCTGGTGCGGGTAGCGGTCCGCGTGGGCGGCGTCCAGGCCGACGCGTTCGAGCAGGCCGACGGCCTCGGCCCGCAGCTTCGCCTCGTCGCGTCCGCCGTGCACCCGCAGCGGCTCGGCCACGGAGTCGCCGATCAGGCGGCGGGGGTTGAGCGAGGACGTCGGGTCCTGGAAGACCATCTGCAGCTCGTGGCGACGACGGCGCAGCTCCCGGCCGCGCCAGGAGGCGAGATCCTGGCCCTCGAAGCGGACGCTGCCGCCGGTCGGGTCCTGCAACCGGACCAGGGTGCGGCCGAGCGTGGACTTGCCCGAGCCGGACTCGCCGACGACACCCAGGGTCTCGCCTCGGCGCACCGTCAGGTCCACGCCGCGCAGGGCCCGGACGGAGCCGAAGTCGACCCCCAGTCCCTCGGTCTCGACGAGGACGTCGTCCGCCCGTGGCGCGTCCCGTTCCGGCAGCGGTGCGTCGAGGCGCGGCACGGCCTGCAGCAGAGCCCTCGTGTAGGGGTGCTCGGGCCGGCCGAGCAGGCGCGCGGTCGCACCCCGCTCGACGGCGCGGCCCTGGCGCAGCACCACGACCTCGTCGGCCAGCCCGCCCACCACGCCGACGTCGTGGCTGACGAGCACCAGCGCCATGCCGGTCTCCTCGCGCAACTCGTCCAGCAGACGCAGGATCTGCGCCTGGACGGTCACGTCCAGTGCGGTGGTCGGCTCGTCCGCGACCAGGACGCGCGGGCGCAGCGCGAGCGCCATCGCGATCAGCACGCGCTGGCGCATGCCGCCGGAGAACTGGTGCGGGTAGTCCCGGGCCCGCTTCGGGTCGATCCCGACGCGGTCCAGCACCTCGGCCGTGCGCAGCCTGGCGTCGGCGCGCGAGGCGCCGGTGTGCAGGCGGTAGGCGGTGGCGATCTGGGTGCCGATGCGCCGGTAGGGGTCGAGGCTGGTCAGCGGCTCCTGGAAGACCATGGCCAGCTCACGGCCGCGCACGGTGCGCAGCTCGGCGTCGCTCGCCCGGTTCAGGTCGAGCACGGGGCGGTCGTCACGGTGCAGCAGGACGCCGCCCTCGACCTGCGTCCGCGTCCCGCGGTGCAGGCCGAGCAGCGCGAGCGCGGCGGCGGACTTGCCGGAGCCGGACTCGCCCACCAGGCCCAGCACCTGACCGGCCGCCAGCTCGAAGGAGAGCCCGTCGAGGGCGGTGACCGGCCCGGGGTGGATCACGCGCAGGTCTTCGACCTGCAGAACGGGGTGGGTCATCGTCAGATCCTGACTCGGGGGTCGAGCGCCGCGTGCAGCAGGTCGGCGACGGTGTTGGCGACCACGATCAGCGCGCCGGCCAGCAGGGTGATCCCGCAGACCACCGGGAGGTCCACGGTGCTCGCCGACTCGACCGCCAGCTTGCCGAGGCCCGGCAGGCCGAACATGGTCTCGGTGAAGACGGCCCCGGCCAGCACCATGCCGATGTCCATGGCCGCCACCGTCACCACGGTCGGCAGCGCGCCGCGCACGGCGTGCCGCAGCACGATGCGCCGCTCCGGGTAGCCGTAGGCGCGCAGCGTGCGGATATGGTCCTGGTTCAGCGTCTCCAGCACCCCGGCCCGGGTGAGCCGGGTGTAGCCGGCGGCCGAGACCAGTGCGATGGCCAGCCAGGGCAGCAGCAGGTTCTGCGCCCACTGCGCCGGATCCTCGGTGATCGGCACGTAGTTGGGGAACGGCAGGATCTGCAGCCAGACGCAGGCGCCCATCAGCAGCAGCAGCGCCATGACGAACACCGGCGTCGAACCAAGCGTCAGGATCACGGTGTTGGTGATCCGGTCGCGCCAGCGGCCGGGCTTCAGCGCGGCGTAGAGGCCGGTGCCGATGCCGAGAAGCAGCCACAGCGCGGCCGCGCCGAGCGCGAGCGAGACGTCGACCGGCAGGCGGTCCAGCAGCATCTGGGTGACGGCCTCGTTGCTCTGGTACGAGTAGCCGAGGCAGGGCGCGGAGCACCACACCGTGGACGGGCCGGTGCTGAAGCCGTGGCCCGCCACGAGCGTGGTCAGGAACGTCCAGAACTGCTGCACCAACGGCTGGTCGGTGCCGAGCGCGTGCCGCACCTGCGCGAGCTGCGGAGCGGTGCAGCCCTTCCCGCACGCGAGCTGCGCGGGGTCGCCGGGCATGGCGTAGAACAGCAGGTAGGTCAGCGCCGCGAGCGCCAGCAGCACGGCGGCTGCGCCGAGCAGGCGGCGCAGAAGGAAGCGGATCACTGGCCTTCGCCCTTCGTGCCGATGGGGTGCGCGGGGTGGGCGGGGTCGGCGGCGCTGCGCGTGGCGGGCTCGCCGGCCGGTGCCGGGCGGGTCGCGGTCCTGAGCGTTCCGCGATCCACGGGCGTGGACTCCGCGCTGCGCGCGGCCGGGCGGCCGTCGGGGGTCGGGAGGGTGGCCCCGTCGGTCGGCGCGGCCGGGTTCGCGGGAGCTTCGGTGTCGCCTGCCGTCGGCCTGCCCTCCGGCGTGGGACGCGGCACGGCCGGGAGGCGCGTGGCGGCCTTCGCCGCCTTGGCCGCCTTGGCCGCCTCCCGCTTGGCGCGCTTCGCGACCGGAGCGGGCGTCTTCGGGTCGAAGGCGACGCGGAGGGCCTCGCCGAGGCCGGCGAAGGCGAGGACGCAGACGAGCAGGGTCAGCGCCGGGATCAGCACGTAGGTCGGGTCGACCTGGAACCACGTCGTCGACGTGGAGAGCATCTGCCCCCAGGAGGACGTGGGCGGGCGGACGCCGAGGCCGAGGAAGGACAGGCCCGCCTCGGCCACCATGTTCTGCGGCAGCACGATCGCCGTGTAGGTGGCGACCGGGGCGATCAGGCCCGGCAGGATCTCGCGGCGCGCGATGTGCCAGGTGCTCGCCCCCGTCAGGACCGCCGCCGCGACGTACTCGCGTTCGCGCAGCACGCGCGTCTCCGCGCGGACGATGCGGGCGATCGGCGCCCAGCCCAGGCCGGAGAGGATCAGGCCGAGCAGCAGCGGTCGCGGGAAGGACTGCGGGACGACCGCCAGCAGCGCGATGGAGAAGAAGAAGGTCGGCAGCGCCAGCGCCAGGTCGGTGACCCGGCTGAGCAGGCCGTCGGCCCAGCGCCCGCCGAGGCCTGCGGCCAGGCCGACCAGCAGGCCCAGCAGCAGCTGGCCCAGGGTCGCGCCGACCGCGACGCCCAGGGAGACCCGGGCGCCGTAGACGAGACGCGCGAACAGGTCGCGGCCGGTGGTGGGTTCGACGCCGAGCCAGTGCCGGGCGCTGATCCCGCCGAAGGCGCCGTTCGGGCTGCCGCCTGTCGCGGAGTTCAGCAGGGTGTCGTGGAAGGAGTTCGGGTCCTGGCCCTCGAGCGCGGCGAGCCAGGGGGCGGTGAGCGCGACCAGGACGAGCAGGCCGACGGTGACCAGGGCGGCGCGCCCGCCGCGTCGGGCCCACAGCCGGGCCCGGAGGGTGGCCGCGCCGCCGCCGGCACCGGTCCCGGTGCCGGCGGGTGTCGCTTGACTGTCCATCACTTGACCGACACCGAGGCGATGTCGTACCAGCCGCGCCACTGGTCCAGGTAGGCGTTCTTGACGTGCGAGCCGGCAAGGACGCTCGTCGCCTCCTCGTACAGCGGGACGGTCAGCGCCAGCTTGCCCAGCTGGGCGTCGAGCGCGGCCCACTGCTTTTGCGCGGCGGCGTAGTCGGTGATCTGGTTGATCTTGTCGATCTGTGCGTTCACGGCCGGGTCGTTGTACTGGGCCAGGTTGAAGTTGCCGCCGCCGGTGACGATCTGACGGCCGTCGAAGATCGGCGTCAGGAACGGACCGCCGCTCGGCCAGTCGGCGCCCCAGCTGGTGAGGGTGAGCGCCGGCTCCGTGGCCGGGGTGTTGACGGTGCTGCCGAAGTCCGCGTCGCTGAGCGGCTGCAGCTGCAGGGTGATCCCGGCCTTGGCGAAGGCCTGCTGCAGCGCGGTCGCGGCCGGCGAGCCGGTGTTCACGTCGTCGGTGTCGTAGGCGAGCGGTACGGTGATGCCGTTCGGGTGACCGGCCTGGGCCAGCAGCTGCTTGGCCTTCGCCGGGTTCCCGGTCGCGCCCGCGGGGAAGTAGTCGTAGTCCTGGTGAGCCGCCGTCAGGCTCTCCGGGGTGAAGGTCGTGCTCGGCACGGCCAGCTGGGTGCCGCCCTCGGCGTTGACCAGGGCGGTGCGGTCCACGGCGTAGGAGAGCGCCTCGCGCACCAGCTGGTTGTCGAAGGGGGCCTTCTTGAGATTGAAGGCCAGGTAGAAGATCTGCGGGAACTTGCCGGTCACCACACGCTTCTTCAGCGCCGGGTCGGCGGAGACCTTGGCGAGGGTCGGCGCGTCCAGCGAGGTGTCGGTGGTGATGGCGTCGGCGTCCTGGCCGACGGAGGCGCTCAGGCGCTGGTTGATGACGGCGGAGGAGAGGCCGAGCGAGATGTCGATCCGGTCCGGGCAGGCCAGGCGCTGCTGGTCGGTGCTGCGCGACCAGTGGGTGTTGCGGACGAGGTCGAGCTCCCGGCCCTTGGTGAAGCCGGCGATGGAGTAGGGGCCGGAGGAGACGGGGTCGGCGTTGTAGTCCTTGCCGGTGTCCTTGCCCTTGGGCACCGGGGCGAACTGCGTCTCGGCGGCCAGGTAGGGGAAGTCGCCCTCGCTCTTGCGCAGGTGGAAGACGATGGTGCTCGCGTCGGGCGTCTCGATGGAGGCGAGGTCCTTCGCGCCGCTGCCGTACGGCCCCTGGTAGTCGGCGCCGCCGACCAGCCAGTCGCGCAGGTAGGGCGGGCCGCCCGCGAGCTGCGGCGAGAAGGAGCGCTCCACGCCGTACTTGATGTCGGCGGAGGTGATGGCCGTGCCGTCGGCGAACTTCAGGCCGGACTTGAGGTGGTAGGTCCAGACCGTGGCGTTCTGGCTGGGCGTGCCGGTGTCGGTGGCCAGGTCTGGCACGACCTTGGTGCCGTTCGTGCCCGCGACGCTCTGACGCGTCGTCAGGGTGCGGAAGAGCAGCCGCGGGATGGCGCCGCCGCCGGAGGTGTAGAGCACGGCGGGGTCGAAGCCCTTGTCGTTCTTGGCGCTGTCGAGCACGCGCAGGGTGCCGCCCTGGCAGTTCGCGGCCGAGAACGCGTCCGAGGAGCTCCCGGAGGAGCCGCTGCCGGCGCCGCAGGCGGCGAGCGAGCCGGTGAGGGCGACAGCGGTGGCGGTGAATAGCGCTATTCGGGCAGGGCGAAGCATCGTGGCGTCCTCGGTCGGGCGTCGGCCCGTGGCAGGAGTAAGGCCGCGCGGCGGGGCGCGCACGCGGCGAGGCACGGCGACAGGGCCGCGCCTTGACGGGGTGATATCTCAGCTGACGAGACCCTGATGACCAGAGCCTGGATGCTGGAAGCGGATGCGGGCAGCGGCCCGCCGATGCGTCAGCGACAACAGAAGTTGTCGGACACGCTGTGCGCACACATGGCCAGCAGCGCGACCTGGTAGGCCGGCTGGGACGGGGCGATGTGGTGGTGCGCGTGCATGGTCATGGACTGTATGTGGGCTGAATAAGGCCAGTCAACATGACGGCCTTTCCGGTCTCGGATACCGGACGCACTTTTGGACGAGTGCCGCAGGCAGCGCCTCTCAGTCGTGCCCAGGGCTGCGGGTAGCCGATCTCGACAGACGTCCTCCGCCAGGCCCGCCAGGCCGACCTCGCGGTTCAGCGACGACACGAGCGCCCGGCCAAGCGGCCGCAAGCCGCAGGCCGTCACCAGGGGTGCACCGCCGTGGTCCATGAAGGCCGCCTCCCCGACGAAGCGCGTGAAAGGTCGGGGGTCCCGGGCGACGGCGGCGTGGGCTCATCGGCGTTCGAGGAGGATCACGCCGTCCCGGTCTGCGCGGACCCGGTAGCCGTTGCGGGCGTAGGTGTCGAGCCAGTGCTGCATCTGGTCGGCCGGGCAGGGGGACTTGACGGTCGGGTCGGTGCGGTCGACGACGACCCACTGGGGCCCGGTGGGCGTGGGGGCGGCGCAGTAGAGGGTGACGGTCGTGCGGGAGACGAGTTGCGCGGCGAGGTGGTCGGAGGCCGCGACGGTGGTGCCGTCGGGGACGAGCGCCAGCAGGGCGCGGGCGGTGCGCACATGGGCGGAGGTCTGCCAGCTCTCGGGCATCACGACCTCGTGCAGCGGATAGACGACCGTCATCAGGCAGGCGAAGGCGGCCGCGCCGGACAGACCGGCCCGGAGGCGGCGACGGGGAAGCCGGGGCGTGCGCTGGAGCATCGCGGCGAAGACGATCGGCATGAGGACCGCGCTGTAGTGGTAACTGACGCCCCAGTAGTGCGGGTTGTCGGAGGCGAACCGCCACAGCAGGGTGGGCAGGCAGAGCCACAGCAACGGGGCGCGCAGGCACAGGAAGCCCGTGGGTGCGACGAGCATCAGCAGGGTGAGCCACTTCAGCGGTGGCCACAGCAGGTGGGTGACCAGGGGTGCCGCGCCGTGGCTTCCCGGGGTCACCTGTGACAGGTAGTCGAAGGCGCCGTGCGGGTTGAACGACGGGACCACCACCAGGACTTCGAGCGCCGTCGCCAGCAGTCCGAACGCCGCGAGGGGCAGGCCGAGGCGGGGGCGGCGTCCGTACCAGGCGATGTACGCGCCCACCGCGGCGACGGTGAGTCCCAGGTCCTCCTTGACCAGGACCAGCGGCACGCTCCACCAGACCGCCGCGTGCCAGCGCCTGCGACCCAGCGCCTCCGCCGCGAAGGCGAGCAGCGGTACGGCGAAGGCGATCTCGTGGAAGTCGAAGGAGGCCGCCTTGACGATGCCCCAGGAGCAGCCGACCGCGCAGCCGACCAGTGCCCCGATCCTCGGCCCGTGCAACCGCTGCGCCCAGCGGGTGAGGGGGTGGACGGCCAGGGCCATGAGCACGGCCTGGGCGACCAGCAGGGTGACCGGCGTGGGGAAGAGCCGGTAGGCGGGGGCCAGGAGCGCCACGACGGGGCTGAAGTGGTCGCCGAGCACGTCGTAGCCGGGTCCCTTCAGCGGGACGACCGGCCAGTGGAGGTGGGCGTAGGCCTTGACGGCCTGCTCGAAGATCCCCAGGTCGAAGCCCATGCTGAGGAGCCGCTCGTGCCGGCGGACCGAGAGCACGGCGTACAGCACCGCGAACAACGCCGTCAGCCCCGCCGGAAGGGCGCGGCGGGACGCCAGGGCCCGGCCGGCGCGCTGCGGCGCCGTCGCCACGACGGTCCTCGTCGCGGAGCCTTCCTCTGCAAGCACATCACTCATGAGGAGATATATATCGGTGAACTGAATATCTGGTCCACTGGACCATCGAAAACGTCCCGTGTGGACGGATGCTCTGGTGGCCGATATATCTGGCACCATGAGCGATCGAGCCATGCAGGAGCCGACACTGCTCCTGCTCGCAGCGCTGGCCGCGGAGCCGAAGCACGGCTACGCCCTGATCCAGGAGGTCGACACGATCTCCGCCGGGCGCGTGCGGCTGCGGGTCGGCACCCTCTACAGCGCCCTGGACCGCCTGCAGCGCGAGGGGCTGATCCGCGTCGAGCGGGAAGAGGTCGTGGACGGCCGCGCCCGGAAGGTCTACGCACTCGCCGACCAGGGGCACGATGCACTGGCGGCCGAGACCCGACGACTGCGCGCACTCCTGGCCGCCGTCGAGCAGAGCGCCCGGCCGCGTGAACGCGCGTCCAAGGCCGTCAGCCCGCGGCCCAGGGGAGCCCTCGCCTGAACGCGCGCGCAGCGCCCGAGCGGGAAGCGGTGATGCCGGACGGGTGATGCCGGGTCAGTCGCGGGCGTCCGTGCGGGCGTCCGCGCGGGCGCCGCGGCGGGGAAGGCGGTGCCAGAGGGCGCGGGCGGCCGCGGCGGGGTCCCAGGAGCCCGACCGGGACCGGGTCAGCGGGTAGCAGGCGAGGCCGAGCAGCAGGGCGCTGAGGTGGCCGATGCTGGTGAAGTCGCGGCTGCGCACCACGCCGAGGCCGTAGAAGAGCAGCAGCCCGGCCAGGTACAGGTAGCGCCAGGGCTTCGTGATCAGGTAGACGAGCACCGCCTCGATCCCGGCGAGGGCGTAGCTGACGCCGTAGTCGAGGGTGTAGCGCGCCTTCTCCGGCGCCATGCCGTGGTCGATGGCCCAGAGCAGCACGCCCTCGCTGATGTAGGTCGCGCCCACGTGCGCGATCAGCACCACCGCCAGCCAGCGCGCGGTGCCGAGCCAGCGCTCGGCCGGCACGTGGAAGATGTTGTAGAGGACGAAGTAGAAGAACCAGCCGCCGCCCGCGATGTAGAAGCCGCTGGTGATCAGCACCCGCACCGGGGACACCGACAGGTAGTGCAGGTTGGTGGAGTGCCGTTCCAGGATCCGGTTGGCGGTGTGCGGACTCACGTGGCGCAGCACGACGGTGGTCGCGAAGAGGATCACCAGCCAGACGAAGGTGCCGGGGGCCCTGCGGACGTAGGTCCGCACTGCCCGCCAGGCCCGGCCGGCCCGGGACTTCGCCGTGACGGAATCCATGATCCCTTCTAACCCGGACGGAGGACGGCGGCAACTCCGCCCGTTCCGTTTCCGCCCCTTCGGGGCGGCGGCGCCCGGGCCTCGGCGGGGCCGGGGGACACGGGCCCGAAGGTCCCCGGTGCGGGGGTTCGCGGAGCGTAGGATGGTTCGGGAGCGACCCACAGGTGGGCGTGCCGAGGCCGGGCGCCGCCGATCGATCCGGGAGGCGAACCGATGCCTGGCGACATTCCGGTTTCCCCTGACCCGGACGAGGCGCGGCCGAGGGTCCGCGGGACGCGGGTGCGCGGCGTCCAGGGCGCGCCGTCCTGGGTGAGCCTGATCGTGCGCGACCTCGCCGCCGCCGAGCGCTTCTACCATGGCCTGCTCGGCTGGGAGTTCGAGGAAGGACCGGAACGCCTCGGGGCGTTCGTCTACGTCGTGGTGGACGGCCACCGCGTCGCCGGGATCAGCGAGGTCGGCGACCTCGGCTTCGGCATCGGCTGGACGACGTTCTTCGGCGTCCGCGACGCCCACGAGAGCGCCCGCCGCATCGCGGACCGGGGCGGCACCATCGGGGTCGGGCCGGTCGCCATCGATGCCGGGCGCATCGTGCTGGCCCGCGATCCGGACGGCGCGAGCTTCGGGCTGTGGCAGGGCCCGGAGGAGCTTCCCGAGGCGTCGACCTCGCTGGTGGCCGACGTCCCCGCGTGGATCGAGCTGCGCACCGGGGACCCGTTCAAGTCCGCGCTGTTCTACGGCGAGGTGCTGGACTGGGATCCGGAGATCTCCCACCGGACCGAGGTGGTCTGGGAGCACGAACGCGTCGTCCTGCGCATCGACGGCCGCAGCATCGCCGCGATCGGCGGGCCCGAGCCGTCGCCGGAGACCGGCGCGGTCGCCCCACCGGCGTGGCGGGTCTTCTTCGCCACCCCGGACCTCCCCAGCGCGCTCGCGCGCGCCGTGGAGCTCGGCGGCAAGGTCGTGGTCCCGGCCACGCCGACCCCCTACGGCCCGTTCGCCCAGCTCCAGGACCCGTCGGGCACCCGTCTGTGCCTGATCCAGCCGCCGGACCGCCGGGCGGCGCCGGACCGCGCCACCACGTGAGCCCCGCGCCCTACGTCGCCGTCATCGGGCCGGGCGAGGCCACGCCGGGGGAGTCCGCGATGGCGGCGGAGGTCGGCCGCCGACTCGCCGCACGCGGGGCGATCGTCGTCTGCGGCGGCCTCGGCGGCGTCATGGAGGCGGCCGCCAGGGGCGTGAGCGGCGCGGGCGGCACCGTCGTCGGTCTCCTGCCGAGTCGCGCCCGCTCGGACGGGAACCCGTTTCTGACGGTCGCCCTCCCGACGGGCCTCGGCGAGCTGCGCAACGGCCTGGTCGTCGGCGTCGCGGACGGCGTGATCGCCGTCGGCGGCAGCTGGGGCACGATGAGCGAGGTCGCCCTGGCCTTGCGGACCGGCAAGCCGGTGGTGTCCCTCGGCGGTTGGGGGTTGACGCCGCCGAGCGGCGGCGTTCCGGGGCCGCGCGAGGCGGCGTCGCCCGAGGAGGCGGTGCAGGCGCTGCTGGCCCTCGTCCGCCCCGGCTGACCGACCCGCCCGGGCCCGGCGGCCGAAGCCCCCGCTCGGGCTGCGCCCGCTCGGTGCAGCGCGCTCAGTCGAACATGGTCAACCGAGCGCTCAGTCGAAGGCGGGACCGACCGGCGGGGCGGTCTCCATCGGCCCGAAGACCGCGCCGCTCAGCCGGATCGTGCGTGCGGTCATGCTCGCCCGGGACTCGCCGGGGTGGTCGATCCACCAGGTCACCAGGGCGTCGAAGACGTTGACCCACACCGCGGTCATCGCCGAGGCGTCGAGCGGGTCGTCGTTGCCCGCCAGGTGCAGCAGCTCACGGACGCCCTCGACGCCGACGGCGTGCATGCGCCGCGCGTACTGGTCGTGCTGCGCGGCGATCTCGGGCGTGGCGGGCATGGTGGGGTCGCGGAAGACCCGCCACATCCACGGCCGGGGTTCGAGGGCGGCGTAGAACTGGTCCAGGGTGACGACGGCGCGTTGCTGTCCCACCAGGCCCAGCCGGGCGGTGCGCTCGATGACCTCGACGAGCACCTCGCCCGCGCAGGTCAGGCAGGCCGCGAACAGCCCCTCCTTGGACCCGAAGTAGTTGTAGATCAGGGGCTTGGAGATGCCGGCCTGCTCGGCGACGGCGGTCAGCGAGGTGCCGGCGTATCCGTGCTCGGCGAAGACGCGGCCGGCGATGTCGACGATCTGCCGCTCGCGTTCCGGCCGGGCGACGCCCTTGGTGCCTGCCTTGCTGGTTCCTGCCTTGACCATGCCCGAAGCATAGCGGACCCAATTGACCCCATGGTAACTTACCCAGAAGTCACTTACTCTCCGTCACTTCGTCACTTCATGGGAGGAGTTCCATGTCGGATGTGCTGGATCCGATGCAGAACCCCGTCACCTACGCCCTGCCGTTCTTCGTGCTGAGCGTGCTCGTCGAGCTGGCGGCGCTGCGGTGGCTCGACCACGACGACAACGTGACCGGCTACTCGTTCAGGGACGCCCGCGCCAGTCTCACCATGGGTGTGGGGTCGCTGTTTTTCCTGACCGCGTTCAAGGTCGGCACGTTCTTCGTCTACAGCGCGGTCTCCACGTATCTGGCGCCCTGGCACCTGCCCACCGGCGCCTGGTGGTTCTGGGTGCTGCTGCTGATATCGCTGGACTTCTCGTACTACTGGAACCACCGGTTCGTGCACCGGACGAGCATCGGCTGGGCCGCCCACCAGGCACACCACTCCAGCGAGTACATGAACTTCGCCACCGCACTGCGGCAGAAGTGGAACCCCTGGTTCGAGTTCTTCTTCTGGCTGCCGCTGCCGCTGCTCGGATTCGCCCCCTGGACCCTCTACGTGGCGTTCTCGACGAACCTGATCTACCAGTTCTTCGTCCACACCGAGCTGGTCGACAAGCTGCCACGGCCCGTCGAGTTCCTGTTCAACACGCCCTCGCACCACCGCGTGCACCACGGCTCGGACCCGGAGTACCTGGACCGGAACTACGGGGGCATCCTCATCGTCTTCGACCGGATCTTCGGCACGTTCCAGCCGGAGCTGCACCGGCCGACCTACGGCCTGACCAAGCCGGTGGAGACCTACGACGTCTTCAAGCTCGAGTACCGGGCCTTCGGGGAACTGCTGCGCAAGGTCGGCGCCGCCCCTCGCCTGCGCGACAAGCTCGGGTACGTGTTCGGGCCGCCGGGCTGGGAGCCCGCCGCCGACCGGTAGCCCGGCGGCGGCGCGCTCGCCGCACCCGGGCCGTCAGTTGGAGAAGTCCTGCGTCATCCAGACGTTGCCGGAGCTGTCGCGCATCACCGCGATGCCGATGTGGTGGAAGTCGGGGCTCAGGATGTTCTTCCGGTGCCCGTCGTTGGGCGGCTGCTCCGCCAGCATCGAGCGGGTGAGGCCGACGGCCATGCCCGCGATGCCGGAGGTGTCGTCCGGGACGGTGCCGCCCGTGCCGATGTTCTCGCCCGCGTTGGACCACTGGACGCCCGCGTCGGTCTCCCGGGCGCCGAGCGCCGGCTCGCCGGGGCAGTCGTGGGAGAGGCCGCAGCCCCCGGCCATCACCCGGTTGTGGGCGCCGGAACTGGAGTCCAGGCCGGAGGTCAGCGTCAGCGGCGAGAGCCCCTGCCCGGCGCGTGCCTGGTTGATGACGGCCAGAACCTGCTGCACCGCCGCCTCGTCGGCGGACGGCGGCGGCGTGGGAGTCGGCGCCGCGCTGTGCGTGGGCTTCGGGGAGGGCTTCGGGGTCGGCGACGCGGAGTGGGTCGCGGACGGGCGGGCGCTCGGCGTCGGGGTGGGCGTCGGGGTCGGGTCGGGGCTCGGCGAGGCCACGGACGCGGTGGTGCCCTCGGCGGCGACCGCCGAGGTGAGCCCGGGCCGCTGGGTGCTCGACCCGGTGTGCCCGAACAGCACGGCACCCGCGCCGACCGCCGCCGTGACCGTCACCGTCGCGGCCGCCGCCGCGAGCAGCGGCTTGCCGGAGAACGGACCGAGCCGACGCCGGGGCAGCCGGTGCGAGATCGGCCCGGAGGAGGTGCGCTGCGCCGGGATGTGCGCCGTCGGCGCTTCGGCCGGGTGCGGGACGTGCTGGAGCGGCTGCGGGTGCCACGGGTACGCGGCCGCCGTGGCCGCCGCGTGGAAGCCGCCCCCGCCGAGCCGGGTCAGCAGCCAGGCGACGTAGCCGGCCGGCAGGGGGACCAGGGCGAGGTTCACCAGCAGCCGCTCCGGCGGCACGAGGTCCGCACCGAGCGCGCCGCAGTGCTCGCACTCCCGCAGATGGCGCGCCAGGCGCTTGCGCCACAGCGCGCTCGGCCTGCCGTCCCACAGGTGCACCGTGCGGGCCAGCTCCGGGCAGCGCGGCTGTGCGGTGAGCGCCCGGACGACCCCGCGGGCGACGTCCAGCTGCGCCTTCATCCGGCTGACCCGCACCGTCACGTGGTGCGCCTCCAGGCCCAGCGCGCCCGCCAGCTCCGTGCGGGTGAGATGGCCCGTGGTGACCAGCCACCACAGCGAGAGCAGCTCACGGTCGTCCTGGTCCAGCCAGCGCGTCGCCTCGACGGTCTCCCGTCGCTGCCCGGACAGGCCCAGCTCGGTCAGGGTGAGGTCCTCGAAATCCGCACCCGGGTCGGCGACGGCCGCGAGCTCGTCCAGCGCGCGGTCGTGGCCGCCCTGCGTCGCGTTCGCGCGGGACTGCATGTGCCGGCGTATCTGGTTCATGGTGACCGCCGCCAGCCACGACCGGTACGCGGAGTCGTCACGCAGGTCAGGCAGGCCGCGCAGCACCCGCAGCATCGTCTCCTGGACGACGTCGTCGACGTCCACGCGTCCGGACAGGGCGCGCCCGACGATGTTGTAGACGAGCGGCAGGCTCTGTCCGACCAGATCGTCCACGGCCTCCTGCTGCCCGCTGCGCGCCGCCGCGACCAGTCCCGCCTCCACCGACCAGCCCGCCATCCCGTGCTCCTCGCCCACGTCGGTTCCATCCGTACGTGAGTGGAGACCCTACGGAAGGTACGGGGGTCACAGAAATCGGTCGGTCGGCTGGAATTCGCCGAGCAACGGCCGAGCCGCGCCGCCCGCGGGCCGGATCACCAGCCGCCGAGGACTGCCTCCGGGTCGTCCGTGGTGTGCATGGCGGCCTCCTCGGCCGTCGCCGCACCGCCCGCGATGCCCGCGTCGGCGGCGATCAGGTGGCTGCGCGCGTCGAGGCTCTCCACCAGCCGCCCGGAGCGGGTCTCGCCCGCCTCCGGGTCCACCGGCTCGCCGTCGGTGTCCACGCAGTCGCCGATGCCGTCGCCGTCCGGTGCGCACACGTCCGGGTTCTCGGCGGCGAGGCGCTGCGTCAGCGTCTCGCGGTCGCGCTGCTCGGCGGCGGTGTTCCCGTACCGGCCGACGGCCAGCGGCCGTTCCGGTGGGGCGTAGCCCTCGTCGAGCACGTCCTCCAGTCCCCGGTCGTCGAGGGTGTCCTCGGGCTCCAACGGGGAGATGTCGTCCTGGACGTCGCCGTCACCGCTGGGCTGGTAGACGTCGTCCCCCATCAACTCGTCGTTCGACACGGTACGCATCCCTTCCGGCCCGGCCTTCCGGCACGGACCTCTCGGCGGGGCCGCGAAGTGCCTGCGGCGCTGACGGAGGCTGTTTCGATAGTCCCACCAGCCGCCCTTTCATGCTCTGCGGGACACCGGACCGCGCCCTCACGGGTACGAAACCGGCCATGGACGCGGGTCGGAGCCCCTTGCGGGGGCGTAATTCATCAGTTCCTCACGCCGTCGAGGCGGTGGGCCCCGGCGGAGCGGGAAGACTGTCCGTAGGGCGAGGAGGCCGGCGCGATGAGGGGTTCCGCAGCATTCGGGCGCCTGTTCGGGATACCCGTGCGGGTGCACTGGAGCGCGCCACTGCTCGTCGCCCTGCTGGCCTTCGGGCTGGGCGGCCAGACGCTGCCCGCATGGCTGCCGGGACGCGGAAACGGGTTCTACCTCGGTGCGGGTCTGCTCGGCGCGCTGCTGCTGGTCGCCAGCCTCATGGCGCACGAGCTCGCGCACGCGCTCGTCGCCCGGCGGGCGGGCACCGACGTGGACTCGATGACGCTCTGGGCCCTCGGCGGTGTGACCCGGATCGGGCGGCTGACCGCCCCCGCCCGCGAGTTGTGGGTCGCGCTGGCAGGGCCGCTGACCAGCCTCGCGCTCGCCGGGGTGGGTATCGGGCTCGGGTTCGTGGCGCTGCGGGGGCTGCGCTGGGACGTGCCGGCCGCGCTGCTGCTCTGGTCCGGCGTGATCAACCTGCTGGTCGCGGTCTTCAACCTGCTGCCCGCTGCGCCGCTGGACGGCGGGCGGGTGCTGCAGGCGGCGCTGTGGTGGCGTGCGGGCGACCGTGAGCGCGCCGAGCGCCAGGCGGGACGCTGCGGGCAGGCGCTCGCCGTGCTGATGCTGGCCGGAGGCTGGGCCGCGCTGATCCGCGGCCAGGGCGTGGGGCTGTGGCTGCTGGTCGTCGGAGGCTTCCTGGCGGTCGCCGCCGCAGCCGAGATCCAGCACGCCAAGATCGGGCTGGCCGTGCGCGGCCGCACGGTGGGGGAGCTGATGACCGCGCCGCCGCTGGTCGTGCCCGACTGGACCACGGTGGCGCGCTGCCTCGCGGACAGCGGGCTCTGGCGCGCCGCCGGCGCGGTCGCGGTCGTCGACCTCGACGGGCGTCCGAGCGGAGTGGTGCGGCTGCGCACGCTGCTCGCCGTCCCGGAGCGGCTCCGGGGCGGGACGCGGGTGCGCGACGTCTTCCTCCCGCTGGGGCGGTGCGCGACCGCCGGGCCCGAGGCCGAACTCCCCGGCCCCGCGCTGGACGCGGCACTGGGCAACCCGCCGCTGCTGGTGCTGGAGGACGGCCGGCTGGTCGGCGTCCTCGCGCTCACCGACCTCGCGCTCCTGATGCAGGACCGCCGCTACGTCCGGCGATAGCGCGGATCTGCCGCCGCCGTGGCCCTGCTCTCCGGCTGCGGGGTCGTCAGCTTCGGCGGAGCCAGGACGGTGGCCACCACGGCGCCTGGTGCGTCCGGAAGCCCCAGGGCGCGGCCGCGCCGACCGGCACGCCGACGGGTGAGTACCAGGCGCTCACGAGGACCTGACAGCGCGACCGGCGCCGTCGTCCGTGCCGCCCGAGGGGGTGAGCGCGGACAGGGCGAGCTGCGGGTCGTTGGTGATGATCACGTCCGCGCCCAGACGGGCCAGGCGGGTCATCCGGGCCGGGCGGTCCACCGTCCAGGTGCTCACCGCCAGCCCGCGGCGCCGGGCCCAGGCCACCAACGGGCGCGTCAGCCGGTGGTGCTCCGTGTTCAGGTACTGCGGCCGGATGCGGGCCAGCAGGTCCGCGCCCGGCGGCAGGAAGGACTCCCAGCTCAGCGCGATCCGCGCCTCGGACGACGCGGCGCGGATCCGCGCCAGCGCGGTCAGGTCGCCGGCGAAGACGCACACGCCCAGCAGCCCGAGCTCGCCGACCAGGGCGAGCGACGCCTCGCCGCCGTCCGGGGCGGGGACGTCGACCATGACGGTGACTCCCGCCTCGGCGCACACCGCGAGGGCCTCGCGCAGGGTCGGGATCCGCTCACCGGCCGGACCGGTCAGCGCGCCCACCTCGGTCACGTCCAGGTCGGCGAGGGCGCGGGGCACGCCCCACAGGCGGTCCAGCGTCGCGTCGTGGAGCAGGACGGGTGTGCCGCAGCGGGTGAGCCGGACGTCGATCTCGACCCAGTCGGCGCCCAGCGCCAGCGCCGCGCGCAGCGAGGGGAGGGTGTTCTCGCGGGCGACCAGCGGCGCGCCCCGGTGCGCGACGACGGCGACGCGCCGGGGGTCGCAGGGGCGGCCCTCCGAGGGCCGCCCGGCGCGCGGTCGGGCGCGCAGCAGTTCCGTCTCGTCCTCGGCCTGCATGGGCGCGCACCCTGTCCTCTCGTCCCCGGTCGGGCGTCGGGCCAGGTTACCCACCCGCTGACGCTGAACGGTGCATGATCTGTCATGCTGCCTCGACCGGGGGCAAAGGTGCGATCAGCTGACGAGAGAAGGAGACGTTGGATGGAGCCGGATCGTCCCGAGGAACTCTCGGGGTCCGCGTCGCCCGCTGACGCGGAGCCTGCCGCTCCGCTGTCGATGCTGGACGCGGTCGGCCGCCTCAGCCCGGAGCAGGCCGGGCTCCTCGGGGTGCTCATCGGCCTGCGCCGGCTCGACGACGGCACGCAGCAGCGGAAGCCCGAGGCGTAGCGGACCGCGACGGTCATTCCCCGGGCGGCAGCGGACGGACCAGGCGCGCCAGGCGGGCCAGGTTGACGCCGTAGCCGACCCCGAAGGCGTGCGGGGTGAACAGGGCGTCGTTCTCCGGGTCCCAGTACTCCGCGCGAACACGGGCGAGAGTGGGCGGCCGGAAGTCGTACGGCAGTCCGGCGATCCGCCCCTGCCAGGTGCGCTCCTCGACGGGCCGGCGCAGCTCCTTGGCCACGGCGGCGGCCGTGACGCCGATCGCGGCAGCGAGAGCGACCCGGTCCACTGTCCTGCTGCGCCGGCGCCTGTCCCGACGCCTGCCTTGACGGGTGGTCATACGACGATGCTAGTCCGCCGGGGCGGGGCGCCCCAGGCGTGCCGGTACGTGGTGTTCACGCTCCGGGGGCTTCCCCTGCGGCGTGGGAGCGTGGCGCACTGGAAGCAGGCTGGTATCCCGTGTCGGGGGAGGGTCGACCGGCGGAAGGAGACCATCATGGACGACAGCGGCGGCCCCGCCTCCAGCGGCGTGCACACCAAGACCTGGAGGGTCCGCGTGGACCTGTTCGAGGACGGTGACGTCACCAGCGCGCACGCGGTGCTGGACTGCGGGGACACCAGCCTGCAGGCGCACTCCGCGTCCCTGCGCGACCCCGTGGACCGGCCGATGCCGCAGATCGGGGACGAGTTCGCCGCCGGGCGCGCGCTGATCGACCTCGGCTACCAGTTGCTGCGTGCCGGGCAGGCCGACACCCGGGCGAACACCGTCCTCCCGGATCTCTGAACCCCGGATCTCTGAACCCGGATCCGAACTCCGGATCGCTGGACTCAGGTGGGACTCAGGTCGCCGCCTCGGCACGCGTCCTGATGGCGAGCAGCATCTTGCGCTCCATCACCAGACCGGCCGGTTCCAGCACGTAGCGGGAGACGAGCCGGGAGAGGGGCGTGTCGCCCGCCTGCTCGATCCGGTTGCGGCTGACCAGTCGGGTGCTCCGGCCGCGCGGGCGGAGGCCGAAGGACCAGACCCACTGGCCGTCCTGGGACCGCAGCACCAGGCCGCGGTCCACGTCGACCTCGACGACCTCCAGGACCGGGCCGCGGCGGCTCAGCGGCAGCAGGTCGCCCGGCTTGAGCTCAGGGCGGGCGGCCGCGCCGCCGCCCGGCGTGCGGCGTTCCAGACCGAAGACGGTCGCGACCCAGTCGTAGGTGTAGGCGCCGCCGTGCCCTGGGCCCAGCTCCACCAGCCACGGCCAGACCGCCGCGGGTGGGGCGTCGACGGTGACCGCGCGGGTGGAGACGAGCGGTGCGGCGGGCAGCAGCTCGTCGCCGGGCATCGCCCGGCAGACCTCCACCGCGCTTGCACCCCAGGTCAGGCACGCGTACCGCCAGAGCCACGGATACGCGGCGGCTCCGGCCAGGGCCGCAACGGCCCCGGCGCCCAGCAGCCTCCTGGCCGCCCTCGCACGCTTCGTGCCTCCGAAGCGCCCGGCGTACCCGGCCGCCTCGGTGGCCGCGGCCGGCCCCGCAGTCCCGGCAGTTCTCACAGTGCCCGCAGGCCCCGCAGCCCTGGCGGCCCCGACCGCCGCGAGGCTCCCGGCGGTCCCGGTCGCGCCGGTACGCCCCGCCGCTCGGCCGGTCCTGTCGGTCCTGCCGGTCCTGTCGGTTCGCGCCCGGCCGCTGCGCATCGTGGCCTCCCTCATGGTCCCTCCCGCCCTCGGGGCGCCCGGGGTCCGTCGTGCGGACCGGGCCGGGCCCGTGGCGGAGCCGCGCCTGGCGCGGTCGGCCTGACCGACCCGCGCGACGGGCCCGCCGCAGCGCGCAGCGCGGGTTCAGCCGAACCGGCCGTCCTCCTCCGCGGCGGCGTCGACCGCGCCCGCGCGCAGGAGTTGGCGGCCGAGCTCGATCAGGGCGCGGCCTGCGGCGTACTCGTCGCCGATGTCCGCGATCTCGACGTCGTGCGGGTTGCGGTGGGAGGAGCCGTTGCCCTCGAGGGTGCGTTCCGGGGTCTCCAGAACGGCGTGGGCCCGGGTGTCGTCGCCTTCCTCGAAGAGGTCGACGCTCAGTGTCCAGCGCTTGGTGCGAAGCGGTGCGGGGATGGTCGGCGATGTCATGGCGGTGTCCCGATCTCGTGGTCGCCGTCCGCGCGTCACGCCCCCCGTGCCGCACAACGACGCGTCGCTGCTTCGCGCGGACACTCCCACGGTACTCAGCTTCGGGCCGCTCGCACAGAGACGTCCCGGATACCCCCTGGGGTACGATGGCGGAAGACGACGAGCAAGGAGGTCGATGACGCCATGAAGGTGGACGAGGACGCGCAGGGCGCCGTGCTGAACCGGCTCCGCCGGGCCCAGGGTCAGCTGGCCGGCGTGATCGCCATGATCGAGGCGGGGCGGGACTGCAAGGACGTCGTCACCCAGCTCGCGGCCGTGTCGCGGGCCCTGGACCGGGCGGGGTTCAAGATCGTTGCGAGTGGCATGCGGCAGTGCCTGGCCGCCGCCGACGGGGACGGCCCGGTCGATGCCGCGCCGATGACCGAGGCCGAGCTGGAGAAGCTCTTCCTGACCCTCGCGTAGCCCGGCCGTCCAGCCGGAGACCCGGCGCGGGCGCGCACTGTACCGTGCGCGCCCGCGCCAATTGCATACTTCGGCAATTCACCATGTGCGACGGAGCGCTCACGCTTAGCGTCCATGGTCATGGCGAACACGGACATCGCACTCAAGGAATCCATGACCATCGAGGGCGCACTCGGCGCCGCCCTCGTCGACCTGGCCAGCGGCATGAGTCTCGGCGTCATCGGCGGCACGGCCGAGCTGGACCCGGCGGTCGCCGCCGCCGGGCACACCGATCTGGTGCGCGCCAAGCTGCGCACCATGGAGATGCTCGGCGTCGGCGGCGCGATCGAGGACATCCTGATCACCCTGACCCGTCAGTACCACCTGATCCGGCCGCTCACCGCCGCGAACGGCGCGGGTCTCTTCCTGGTCCTGATCCTCGACCGGAAGCGCGCCAACCTGGCCATGGCCAGGCGCCGGCTGCAGCTGATCGAGGGCGAGCTCGACCTGTGAGCCCGCAGACGGCCGCGCCCCCGCTCTACCAGCGCAAGGCCGAGTTCTTCCGGCTGCTCGGGCATCCGGTGCGGATCCGCGCGCTGGAGCTGCTCAGCATCGGGCCGACGAGCGTGCGGGCCCTGCTCGACGACATCGGCGTCGAGCCGGCCTACCTCTCCCAGCAGCTGGGCGTGCTCCGGCGGGCGGGCGTGGTCACCTCCCACCGGGAGGGCCCGGCCGTCGTCTACGCGCTGACCGGGCCCGACGTCGCGGACCTGCTCCGTGTCGCGCGGCGGATCCTCGCCGAACTGCTGGAGAAACAGCAGCGGCTCCTCGACGAACTGCGTGCGGACGAGGCGGACGTCGTGGGTGAAGCCGACGAGACGGACGAGGGGGAGGAGGGGGACGAGCGCCGCGCGACCGCGGGAGCGGCCTGCGGGTCGCCCGGGTGAGTCGGACCGCCCGCCGCAGCCTGCGAGGATGAGCGGGTGACCATGAAGATCGACGACGCGGCCGACGTCTCCTCCTCACCGCTCGGGGCGGAGGCCGCGGCGGTGGCCGCGGAGGCGGCCGGATACGACGGCTTCGCCGTCTCCGAGACCAGGCACGACGCCTTCACCTCGCTTGCGCTGGCGGCGCGCGCAACCGAGCGGATCGCGCTGCGCTCCGCCATCGCCGTCGCGTTCGCGCGCAATCCGATGACGGTGGCCACCCTCGCCAACGACGTGCAGCTCATCTCCGGGGGCCGGTTCCAGCTCGGCCTCGGCTCCCAGGTGCAGGCGCACATCGAACGGCGCTTCGCGATGCCGTGGAGCAGGCCCGCGGCGCGGATGGAGGAGTTCGTCCGCGCCGTGCGGGCCATCTGGGCCGCCTGGGCGGGGGAGGGCCGGCTCTTCTTCAAGGGCGAGTTCTACCGGCACACGCTGATGACCGAGTTCTTCGACCCCGGCCCCAATCCGCACGGCACCCCGCCGATCCTGCTCGCCGCCGTCGGTGAGCGGATGACCGAGGTGGCCGGAAGGGTCGCCGACGGCCTGCTCTGCCACGCCTTCACCACCCCCGCCTACCTGCACGAGCGCACCCTCCCCGCGCTGCGCGCCGCGCGCGGGGGCGCACTGGACGACTTCACCGTCTGCCTGCAGCCCATGGCCGTCCTCGGCGCGGACGAAATCGCTCGGGCGGACGCGGAGCGCGCGGTTCGCGGGCAGATCGCCTTCTACGCCTCGACGCCGGCCTACCGTCCGGTCCTCGACCAGCACGGCTGGGGCGAGCTGGCCGACCGCCTGCACCTGCTGTCGCGGCGCGGCGCGTGGGAGGAGATGGCCTCGCAGATCCCCGACGACGTCCTGACCGCCTTCGCCGTCGGCGGGACCCCCGCGGAGGTTGCGGCCGCGCTGACCGCCCGGTTCGGCGGCGCGGTGGACCGCGTCTCCCTCTACACGCCGTATCCCGTGGACGCCGCCCTCACCGGTGCGGTGGCGGGCCTGCTGCGCGGGCAGGAATGACCGCGCGACCTCGGACGTTGGGCGTGTTGGCAGTAGAACCGGATGAGAAGGAGGGTGCCCCGTGGCCACGCAGACGCAGAAGGCCGTGCTGGCGGGTGGTTGCTTCTGGGGGATGCAGCAGCTGATCCGGCGCCAGCCGGGCGTGCTCACGACGCGGGTCGGCTACTCCGGCGGCGACGTCCCGAATGCGACCTACCGCAACCACGGGACGCACGCGGAGTCGATCGAGATCGAGTTCGACCCGACGGTGACGGACTACCGCGCGATTCTGGAGTTCTTCTTCCAGATCCACGACCCGACGACCCGCAACCGGCAGGGCAACGACATCGGCGCGAGCTACCGCTCGGCGATCTTCTACCTCGACGACGAGCAGAAGCGCGTCGCCGAGGACACCATCGCCGACGTCGACGCCTCCGGCCTGTGGCCCGGCAAGGTCGTCACCGAGGTCTCCCCGGCGGGCCCCTTCTGGGAGGCCGAGCCGGAGCACCAGGACTACCTGGAGCGCTACCCGAACGGGTACACCTGCCACTTCCCCCGCCCGAACTGGAAGCTGCCCCGCCGCAACGGCTGAGCAGGACCGGGCATCACCCGGCAGCACGCGGCATCACCCGGCCCGGTCCGCCCCTCGGCGGACCGGGCCGGGGCGTGTGAGCGCTCCTGTGGCGTGGCGTTAACTACGTTGCTATGAAAGGGAGTTGGCCGTCAGTTGGGGGATTCTCGCGGTCGCCGGATGTTGGCATAGTGGGCACGCCGTGAAGCCGACGCCGCCGGTTCCAGCGGGGGACCGGCGTGCCGACCCGTGAGGGGGACCTGCCATGGCCACTGCTGCGATCAACGGAAACGTCGTCGCCGTCTCCATCGCCACCGCCACCCCGGCGCTGCGCCTGGACATGAGCCTCCAGCGCCATTCGTACCGGTACTGCGCCGGTGCGGCGACGGCCGGGGAGATCAACAGCCTGCTGTACGCCGGCGTGGACGACGCCACCATCACCGCCGAGGCGGTCGAGGTCGGCGACGCGATCGAGACGCTGCTCAAGAAGGCGAGCGGCAGCTGGGAGGCCCTCTTCGGGAAGACCATCACCGTGCGCTCCGGTCGCACCTACCTGGTCGACAACAGCGGTCTGGTGCCCGGCGCGGCGCCGAACCACTTCTTCGTCACCGGCGGCAAGGAGGTGTGGGCCAAGGTCTCCCAGGACGACTACATCGCCGCCCGCGACGTGCGCCGCGTCGAGGAGGCGATCGCGACCCGCCGCGAGCGCGGCGACACGTACGACTACCTGGACCCGAAGAAGCTCTACGCCAAGAGCCGCGAGACGGGAGGCGCGGGCAACCCCGTGGTCGCGGCTGTGGCCGCGGCGCGCGTCAGCATCGCCGCAGCCTCCGCCGACATCGACGCGGCGCTGATCGCCGCCTCGGGCCGCAAGGACATCGTGGCCCTCATCCGCAGCTAGGGCCCTCGAACGGCTCCTACGGCTCCGCGTCCGAGAAGCGCTCGGTGAGCCAGTCCGCGCCGCGCTGGGCGGCGAGGGCGCGGCGGGTGCGGCGGGTGCGGGGCAGTGGGTGCGGGTACGGCATCGGCGTCGTCGCCCGGGTCGCCTCCGTGGCCAACTTCGTGGCTGCGGAGGCGAGTTCGAGAAGGAGGCGGCGTCGGCGCGCCGGGCCGCGGGCGCGGAGCCATGCGGTGTAGAGGCCCTCGATCTCGCTGACCACCGCTGTCAGCCGCATCTGCGCACCCCGCGCCTGCTTCACGCCGCCGCTCCGTCCCCGTTCGTCGAACCCCGACTCAGCTTCCTGTCGATTCAAGCCACTTGCTCATGTGCGCAAGTATGCGAAGTGTAGTCCTGCGACACGCCTCACACGGCCGAGAAGCATCGGACACGCCCCTCGGGACCGGGTTACCCTGCCGTTATGTTGGGGGTCTTCGCGGCCGTCGCCGCGTTGTGCGGCGCGTTCGCGCCCTGGGTGGTGCTGCCGTTGGTCGCGGTGGTCTGCTGGGGTTGCTACGACGGGCTCGCCGTCCCAGGGGACGGCGCACTGGGGTGGCGGACGGAGGCGGACCTGCGCGCGCTCGCACTCCTGTGTGCGTTCACCTTGCTCGGCCGCCTGCTCTCGGGGCCGCTGGAGCGAGCGGCCACCTGGCGGAGCGAGGCCGCCCGGGCCGTCGCCGAGGCCAACCCCCTGTTCCGGCCAGACGATCGGCGGCGCGCGCGCCTGCAGCGCAGCAGGTCGCGCCTGGCGGCGACGGCTCTGGGGCTCGGTCTCGCGGTCGGGATCGCCGTCGCCGCGCACGGCGCCGCCATCGCGAGCGAGGCCACGCGGCACACCCATGCGGTCACCGCGACCACGCTCGTCAGCGGGATGGACCGCTCCGTCACCCGGCACACGCCGCGCGACGAGGCCGTGGCCATGGTGAGCGTGCCCGCGCGGTGGCAGTATCCGGCTGGTTCGCCGCACACCGGAGGGGTGGTGGTCTTCCGTCACCAGGCGGCCGGCAGCCGCGTCATCGTCTGGGTCGACGACGCCGGCCGCCCGTCGGCGCGGCCCGCCTCGGGGGCCGACCAAGCCGTCTTCGCCGTGCTGGTGGGCCTGACGGCCTTCGTCGGTGCCGAGTTGCTGGCCGTCTGCGGATGCTGGGCGCTGCGCGTCCGCCTCGACCGGCGGGCGGCGCGGGCCTGGGCGAAGGACTGGGCCCGGGTCGAGCCGTACTGGTCAGGCCGCCGCAACGAGGACGTCGGCGGACGCTAGGGCCTCTCTTGTGGATCATGTCGGGCGCGCGGCGTTGGGGCACGCCCCCCAGCCTTCGGCCGTGAGGTGCCCCCACGCTGCGTTGTCGTCGGTTGCCTGTGGACCGCATGGACGCCCTCCTCCGCCTTGCGATGCACGCACTCCAACGCCGCGCACTGATCCGACCTGATCCACAGGAGAAGCCCTGGGCCCGGTCGGCCGCGCTCAGGGGAGCGACTGCGGCTCGTCGCGGCCGTCCGCCGCCGCGAGGGACGTGGAGGGGGGCAGTTCGGGCGGCGTCGGGAGGCGATGCCGGAGGCGGCGCGGGAGTTGGCGCAGCAGTGCCGGGGGCGGGACGGTGAGCACGCGGCATCCGGCGCGGGAGACGCAGTACCGGGTGGTCGCGCCGTGGAGCAGACGCGCGGGCCACTCGCGCGGGCCCGAGCCGAGGACCAGCAGGTCGTCCTCCCGGTCGGCGGCGTTCACCAGCGCGGCCCCCGCCGGACCGCGGATCAGCAGGAGTTCGACGGGCACGCCGCTCGGCACGCCGCCGAACGCCTCGTCGAAGGCGTTGCGCAGCCGCCACTCCGCCTCGTGCTCCCACTCCCTGAGCGGCGGCGGGCACGGCACGTGCCGGTGGCCGCCCTGGACGGCGACGGGCAGCCAGGCCAGCACGGCGAGCAGCGGAACGCCCCCGCGCTGCGCCTCGGCAAGGCCGACGCGCAGCGCCTGCAGGCTGCTGGGCGTTCCGCTGACTCCCACGACGACGCGTCGCGCGTCCGGCATGACGGGCACCTGCTCCTCGAAGGTAGGGACCGGCCGGGGTGCGGTCCGGCCGGTCCGCCATTCCACCGCATCGAGGGCGTCGCCGGGAGCGGTTTTGACGTCCTCAGAATGTGCGGGGGTCCAGATCTGACGCGCGCTTGGCGCCTCAGCCGGCGATGCCGTCCCGGTTCAGCAGCGCCGCGATCAGGGCGTAGCCGGGGTAGTCCATCAGCACCACCCCGGTGTGCGTCAGCTGCGCGCCGCCGCTGCCGGTCAGGTCGTTCAGCGCCAGCTGGTCGACGCCGGTGGTGAACCAGGTGCCGCCGGCGACGTCGGCCGGGCCGGGGCCGAACGGGGCGCAGTTCGCGGAGAGGTAGGTGGTGAACATGGCGCCGCTGGTGTCCGCGGAGGCCGCGGCGATGTTCGCGCGCGCCTCGGACCACTTGGTGCCGGTCGTGCACTGGGTCCAGTCGTTCTCGACGTAGGAGCCCGCGTTGCCGCCGGTCAGCTGGGTCAGGCCGTAGCCGGGGTAGACCTCGCCGACGGGGCCGGTGAAGGTGGTGAGCACGATGTGCCCGCGGGCCTGGCCGAGCTGCGGCATCGGGGCGGTCGAGGCGCCGGTGACGCTCGGGGCGTAGAACAGGCCGGGGTAGCGGGCCAGATAGCTCTGGAAGATCCGGATCCGGTCGGCGGTCGTGGTGGACGCCGGGTCGTCGGCGCAGTGGCCGATCGACGCGGTGCCGCTGCCGCCCTCGGCGGTGTCGGCGTCGCACTCGCCGTGCAGGTCCATCAGGATCGTCTCGCGGGGGTGGGCGGCGAGGAAGGCCTGGGCGTGCGTGAGCACGTCGTCGAAGTTGGCGTTCTGGTAGACGTCGGTGTGGTGGATCGCGAAGGCGGTGCCGCTGTTGACCACCCGCACCCGGATGTCGATGGCGCGGATGCCCGCGTTCAGTTGGGCGTCGAGGGTGGCGGCGCCGTCGCCGTGGTCCTCCTGGGCCTCGTAGGCCCACGGTGCGAGCCCGCCGTGGATGGCGAGCGTGTCGTGGGTGCCGGGGACGGAGAGCGAGCCCAGGCTGAGGCTGTCCGGCAGGCCGCTCATCCAGTCCGGGTGGGAGGCGCCGGTCAGGCTGTCGAAGGCGGGGGAGGAACTGCTGGGCTGCGCGGAGGCCGTGCCCGTGCCGGCGGCGAGCGCCGCGCCCGCCAGCAGGGTCACGGCGGCCGCCACGGCGAGCCCCCGTCGTGTGGTGCCGCGCCTGGTGGTGCCGATGTGCTGTCGCATACCGTGCCGTCCCTTCCGCTGGGATCCGTGCGGTGCGTGGGTTCCATGGGTGCGCAGTCGTTCCGGTTACCGGATGGTAGGGACGTTGCGTGAACTTGAGAAGGCCACGACAAGAATGCGGCCCTGACGTACCGAACCTCTACCTTTGAGGGCATGGACCTGCTGCGCCGACTCCGGCTGTTCGCGCGCGCTCACCCGTACTGGGCCGATGCGCTGCTCGCGGCCGTGCTGTACCTGGTCACCGTCCTGTGGCCGACCGGAGGCCGTCCCAGCACGCAGTGGTCCAACATCGACCCCGACGAGGTGCTGCTCGTCGCGGGCCTGCTGGTCTACGCCCCGCTCGCGCTGCGCCGCCGGTACCCGATCCTGGTGCTGGCCTGCACCGTCGCCGCGACGGTCGGCTACATGTTCGTCGGGCCCGTGCGCGGGCCCATCCTGGCCGGGTCCGGCCTGGCCATCTACACCGTCTCCTCGGTCGTCGAACGCAGGCTGGCCCTCGCGATCGGCGGCGTCGCCGTGCTCTCCGTGGGCATCGCCAGCATGGCGCTCTCACCCGAGAAGTGGGACAAGAGCGTCAACGGCATCGCCTTCGCCTGGACGGCGATGACCGTCGCCGTCGGCGAGTCGGTGCGCAGCCGCCGGGCCTTCGTCGCCGCGATAGAGGAGCGGGCCCGCCGCGCCGAGCACACCCGCGAGGAGGAGGCCCGCCGCCGGGTCGCCGAGGAACGGCTGCGGATAGCCCGTGAGCTGCACGACATCGTCGGCCACCACATCGCGCTGATCAACATCCAGGCCGGCGTGGCCTCCACCGTGCTGGACAGCCAGCCCGACGCCGCGCGCACCGCCCTGGCCCAGGTCCGTGAGGCCGGCCGGGCCGCGCTGAGCGAGCTCGGCGCGACGGTCGCCGTGCTGCGGCAGACCGGCGAGGGCGAGGAGACCGCGAGCCCGCGCGAACCCGCGCCGGGGCTCGCCCAGCTCACACTGCTGCTGGACTCCATCGAGCGGGTCGGCCTGCGGGTCGACTGCCGTACCGAGGGCGAGCCCGTCCCGATCCCGGCCGCGGTCGACCTCACCGCCTACCGCGTGGTCCAGGAGTCGCTGACCAACGTCGGCAAGCACTCCCGGGCCTCGGCCGCGACGGTCCTGCTGGAGTACCGTCCCGGCGTGCTCCACATCGAGGTCGACGACGAAGGCCCCTGCCCCAAGCCCGCGGCCTCCGCCGACGACGCGCAGCGCGGCGGCTACGGCCTGATCGGCATGCGCGAACGCGCCGCCTCCGTCGGCGGCACCTTCAGCGCGGGCCCGCGCCCGGGCGGCGGCTTCCGCGTCGCGGTCGACCTGCCCCTCGGCACGGTCGGTGCCGCCGGGCGCCCCGGCCGCGTCCCGGCGACCGCGGCGGCCGCTCCGCGCATGAGCCTGCCGAACATCCT
>NZ_BBPP01000032.1:28538-52770 GCF_000787835.1 Streptacidiphilus melanogenes | reverse complement strand
CCGACGCCATCCGACCCGACGCCGGACGGCCTGCGCGCCAGGCGCGGAGAGCCGCACGAACGACAGGAGACGCATGACCATCCGGGTGCTGCTCGCGGACGACCAGGTGCTGGTCCGGGCCGGGCTCAAGGTGCTCGTGGACTCCGCTCCCGACCTCGTTGTGGTCGGGGAGGCCGCGACGGGGCTGGAAGCCGTCCGGCTGGCCAAGGAGGCGCGGGCCGACGTCGTGCTGATGGACATCCGGATGCCGGAGCTGGACGGCCTGGAGGCCACCGCGCGGATCAACGCCGACGAGGACCTGGCCGGGGTGCGGGTCCTGGTGCTGACCACTTTCGAGACCGACGACTACGTCTTCCAGTCGCTGCGCGCCGGGGCCTCGGGCTTCCTCGGCAAGGGCGCGGAGCCGGACGCGCTGCTGGACGCGATCCGCGTCGTCGCGCGCGGCGAGGCGCTGCTGACGCCCGCCGCCACCAAGGAGCTCATCGCCCGCTACCTCTCCCAGCCCGAGCGCGGCACGCCCGCCGCCGCCCCGGCGAGCCTCGCGGTGCTGACCGACCGGGAGCGCGAGATCGTCGCGATGGTGGCCACCGGGGCGTCCAACGACCAGATCGGCGAGCAGCTGGCGGTCAGCCCGCTGACGGTCAAGACGCACGTCAGCCGAGCCCTCATCAAGCTCGGTGCGCGCGACCGGGCGCAGCTCGTCGTGCTCGCCTACGAGAGCGGTTTGGTGCGGCCCAGCGCGCATTCCGGTCACGACGCGTGATTCACCCCACACGTCCTGCGGGTGGTCAGGTCTTGCGGACGGTGCGGAGGTCCGTGGCACACTGACAGCAGCAGTACGACGTTTGCGCACTCCGGGGTCGGTGAAAGTCCGAACCGGCGGTTACAGTCCGCGACCCGACCGCTTCCAGCGGCCGGTTGACCAGGTGAAATTCCTGGACCGACGGTTAAAGTCCGGATGGGAGGCAGTGCGCGGCGGACGTCGGGCTGCGGCGTCGTCGCCACGCGCGCACCCTCCCGGGTGTGTTCCGGGGCGGCCCCTTTCGGGGTCCCCGGCCGCGCGCAGCGTCCTCCCGCTGCCCGTGCACACGTCCGTTGTCAGCTCCCGCTACAGCCCCGGAGACCGCGCAGTAGGCGCGAGGTCACGGAGAGCTGAATGTTCACGGGAATCATCGAAGAGCTGGGCGAGGTCCTCTCGATCGAGGACTTGGGCGACTCCGCCCGTGTCCGCCTGCGCGGCCCCGTCACCACCGCCGACGCCCGTGAGGGCCAGTCCATCGCGGTGAACGGCGTCTGTCTCACCGTTCTCGACACCGACGCGGAACTGGCCGCCCACCCGGGCGAGTTCAGCGCCGACGTGATGCGCGAGACGCTGGAGCGGTCCAGCCTCGGCGCCATCTCCGTCGGCTCGAGGGTCAACCTGGAGCGCGCCATGGCGCTCGGCGCCCGTCTCGGCGGTCACCTGGTCCAGGGGCACGTCGACGGCACCGGCGTGCTGCTCTCGCGCACCCCCGGCGAGGCCGGAGCGGACGGGAATCCCCACTGGGAGGTCCTGCGTTTCAGCCTGCCGGCGCAGCTGTCGCGGTACCTCGTCGAGAAGGGCTCGATCACCGTCGACGGTGTCAGCCTGACCGTGGTGGAGGCGGCCGTGGACTCGTTCACCGTCAGCCTGATCCCGGCCACGCTCGCGCACACCACCCTCGGTCTGAAGCAGACCGGGGAGCCGGTGAACCTCGAGGTCGACGTGCTGGCGAAGTACGTCGAGCGGCTGCTCGGCGACCGCGCCGTGCCCGGCCTCGCGGGGAACCCGTACGAGCAGACGGGAGCCTGACGGACCATGAGCAATCTGGTCAACGACCTCAACAGCACGGCGTTCGGCCTGTTCGGACAGCAGATCAAGTGGTCCGACATGGTGGGCAACCTGCTCGGTCTCGGCGCCCTCGCGCTGGGCTGGCGCCGCTCGATGCTCACCTGGCCCGTCCAACTGCTCTCCGGCGTGGTGCTCTTCGCGGCCTTCGCCGCCGGCCACCTGAGCGGCAGCGCCGGCAAGCAGCTGATCGTGGTGGCCGTCTCGGTCTGGGGCTGGTACCAGTGGCAGCGCGGCCGCGCCAAGGCCGGTGACGTCACGGTCCGCTTCGCCACCTGGACCGAGCGCGGCGTGCTGGTCGCGGCCACGGCCGCCCTCACCGTCGCCCTGGCCGAGCTGTTCCAGGCCTACCCCTGGATGTCCTGGAGCCCCTGGGCCGACGCCTACATCTTCACCGGGACGCTGGCCGCGATGTACGCGCAGGCCCGCGGCTGGGTGGAGTTCTGGTTCGCCTGGCTGGCCGTCGACCTGGTCGGCGTGCCACTGAACTTCGAGAACGGCTACGCGTTCTCGGGCTACGTCTACAGCATCTACTTCGTCCTGGTGATCCTGGGTCTGCGCTCCTGGTGGCTGCGCAGTCGCAACGCCGAGCAGCCCGCTCTCGCGGAAGGAGCCGTCGCATGAGCGCCATAGAGGAACTTGCCCAGCAGCACGGAGAGGTCTACGAGGACCTGACGCTGGACAGCATCGAGTTCGCCATCTCCGAGATCGCGGCCGGGCGCCCGATCGTCGTGGTCGACGACGAGAACCGCGAGAACGAGGGCGACCTCGTCTTCGCCGCCGAGCTGGCCACGCCCGAGCTGGTCGCCTTCGCGATGCGTGAGTGCCGCGGCCTGATCTGCGTGCCGATGACCGGCGAGGACCTGGACCGGCTGGAGCTCGGCCAGATGGTCGCGCAGAACACCGAGTCGATGCGCACCGCGTTCACCGTCTCGGTGGACGCCAGGGAGAACGTCACCACCGGCATCTCCGCCGCTGACCGGGCGCACACCATCCGGCTGCTGGCCGACCCGTCGAGCGTCACCGGCGACTTCGTCCGCCCCGGCCACGTGTTCCCGCTGCGGGCCCGTCCCGGCGGCGTGCTGGAGCGCGAGGGCCACACCGAGGCCGGCCCCGACCTGTGCCGCCTGGCCGGGCTGCGTCCCGCCGCCGCGATCTGCGAGATCGCCAACGACGACGGCACCATGGCTCGCCTGCCCGAGCTGGTCGTCTTCGCCCGCCGCCACGGCCTGGCCCTGGTCTCCATCGAGGACCTGATCGCCTACCGCCGCCGCGCCGAGGCGAGCGTCACCCGCGCCGCGACCACCTCGCTGCCCACCGAGCACGGCAACTTCACGGCGCTCGGGTACCTGAGCGAGCCCGACGGCGTCGAGCACATCGCGCTGGTCGCGGGCGGCCTGGACGCCGACGGCAAGCTGCCCGACGGCGAGGAGGTGCTGGTCCGGGTCCACTCCGAGTGCCTGACCGGCGACGTCTTCGGCTCGCTGCGCTGCGACTGCGGCCCGCAGCTGGCCGCCTCGCTGGACAAGATCGCCAGCGAGGGCCGCGGCGTGGTCCTCTACCTGCGCGGGCACGAGGGCCGCGGCATCGGCCTGGTGCGCAAGCTGCGCGCCTACGAGCTGCAGGAAGGCGGGCGTGACACCGTCGACGCCAACCTCGAGCTCGGCCTGCCCGCCGACGCCCGGGACTACCGCGCCGCCGCGCTGATCCTGGCCGACCTGGGCGTGCGCTCGGTGCGGCTGCTCAGCAACAACCCCGACAAGCACGTCGCGCTCACCGAGCACGGCCTGCGGGTGCTGGGCCGCGAGGCGGTCCGGGCCGGCGTCGGCGAGCACAACCTGCGGTACCTGCTGACCAAGCGCGACCGGATGGGCCACGACCTGCCCTGGCTCGACGAGCTGACCCCCGCGCACAGCGCCTGAACCACACCGTTTCGACGCAAGAACGAAAGGACGTACGCAAGTGAGCGGCGAGGGAGCCCCCAAGCTCGACGTGCAGGACGCCAAGGACCTGAAGGTCGCGGTCGTCGCGGCGCAGTGGCACACGGTGGTCATGGACGGCCTGATCGCCGGCGCCGAGCGCGCGCTGGACGAGTACGGCGTCACCGACCGCACGGTGCTGCGCGTCCCCGGCAGCTTCGAGCTGCCGGTGGCGGCGAAGGCGCTGGCCGAGCGCGGCTACGACGCGATCGTCGCGCTCGGCGTCGTCATCCGCGGCGGCACGCCCCACTTCGACTTTGTGTGCGAGGCCGCGACCATGGGCCTCACCCAGGTGAGTGTCGACTCCGGCATCCCGGTCGGCTTCGGTCTGCTCACCTGTGACAACGAGCAGCAGGCGCTGGACCGTGCGGGCCTGGCGGACTCCAAGGAGGACAAGGGTCACGAGGCGACCACCGCGGCGCTGACCACCGCCGTGCTGATCCGCGGCCTGGCTGCCGGCTGACGGGTTCTCGTCCGTTCCACCGTCCGTACGGTGGGACGACACGACCTGTTCCCGGGGAACCACGTAGGGTAGGGCCCATCATGGCGCTTAAGACATTCGAAGAGCTCTTCAACGAGCTGCAGCGGAAGGCCGCCGCGGGCGAGCCCGGGTCGCGGACCGCCGAGCTGGTCGGCCTGGGCGTGCACGCCATCGGCAAGAAGGTCGTCGAGGAGGCGGCCGAGGTGTGGATGGCCGCCGAGCACGAGTCCGACGAGCGGACCGCCGAGGAGATCTCCCAGCTGCTGTACCACCTCCAGGTCATGATGGTCGCGCGCGGCCTCAGCCTGGAGGACGTCTACGCCCATCTGTAGACCCCGCGTGTTTTGACGCAGCGGGGCACCGAGCCGTTTCGGTGCCCCGCTTTCGCATGTTCGAGAACCCACCCCCAGAAAGGCAGCACAGCATGCTCCGCATCGCCGTCCCGAACAAGGGCTCACTCGCCGAACCGGCGGCGGGCATGCTCCATGAGGCCGGCTACCGCCAGCGCAAGGACACCAAGGAGCTGGTCCTGGTGGACCCGGAGAACCGGGTCGAGTTCTTCTACCTGCGCCCCCGCGACATCGCGATCTACGTCGGCTCGGGCCGCCTCGACATCGGCTTCACCGGCCGCGACCTGCTCCTCGACTCCGGCGCGGAGGCCGAAGAGGTCCTCTCGCTCGGCTTCGCCGGCTCGACCTTCCGCTTCGCCGGCCCGCCCGGGGTCGCCGGCAGCGTCAAGGACCTGGAGGGCCGCCGGATCGCGACCTCCTACACCGGCCTGGTCGAGAAGCACCTCGCCGAGGCCGGCATCACGGCCACCGTCACCAAGCTGGACGGCGCCGTCGAGACGGCCGTGCAGCTCGGTGTCGCCGAGGTCATCGCCGACGTGGTGGAGACCGGCACCAGCCTGCGCAACGCCGGCATGGAGGTCTTCGGCGAGCCGATCCTGCGCTCCGAGGCCGTCGTCATCCGTCCGCTCGGCGCGGCCGACAACCCGGCGGTGGACCAGTTCATGCGACGTCTGCAGGGTGTCCTGGTGGCCCGTCGGTACGTGATGATGGATTACGACATCCGTGCCGAGCACGTCGCGGAAGCGGTCGCGCTCACCCCTGGTCTGGAGTCGCCGACGGTCTCCCCGCTGCACAGCGAGGGATGGGTGGCGGTCCGGTCCATGGTGCTGCGTAAGGAGGCCCAGCGGATCATGGACGACCTGTGGGGCATCGGCGCCCGCGCGATCCTGGTCACCGACATCCACGCCTGTCGGCTCTGACATGACCGCGAGCCCGAGCGTCACCGCCGCGCCCACGCTGCCACGCACCTGGCAGCCGGTGCTGACGCGGGTGGTGCTGCTCGGGCTCGCGGCCCTCTCGATCGCGTTCTTCGCCCTGATCGCGGCGGTCGGCGCCCCGGACTGGCAGCGGCACGACCGGATCGGGATAGGCGCCAGCGGCATCGTCTTCGCCCTGGTGCTGGTGGTGCTGGCCCGCCCGAAGGCCAGGGCCGACGTCACAGGCCTGACGGTGGTCAACTTCGTGCACAGGCGCCGTCTGGAGTGGCCGCAGATCCTCAGCGTCAACCTCCACCTGGGCGACCCGTGGGTGACCCTGGACCTCGCGGACGGCGGCACCCTCGCGGTCGTCGCGATCCAGCCCGGCGCCGGGCGCAGGCAGGCCTGGCGCATGGCACAGGAACTCCGGGCCTGCGTCGACGCCTACGGCACGGCGGAGCAGCCCTGAGGTACGGTTAGGGTCTTTACCAAGCCTTTGGAGAATCCTCACCTCCCATGGACCCTCACAGTATTCCCGTGGCCTGGCTGCTGCTCGGTGTCGCCGTGCTGCTGATCCTGGCCAACGGGCTTTTCGTGGCCGCCGAGTTCGCCTTCGTCACCGTCGACCGCGGGGAGGTGGAGCGGGCCGCCGCGGCGGGGGACCGGCGTGCGTCACGCGTGGGCGGTGCCCTGCGGACGCTCTCCTTCGAGCTCTCCGGTGCGCAGCTCGGCATCACCGTGACCTCCCTGCTCGTCGGCATGCTGGCCACCCCCGCGCTCGGACTGCTGCTGGCCCCGCCGCTGCGCGGCATCGGCGTCCCGCAAGGCGCGGTGACCGGAATCGCCGCCGTCGTCGGGCTGCTGCTGGCGACCGTGCTGCAGATGGTGATCGGCGAACTGGTGCCCAAGGGCTGGGCCATCTCCAGGCCGCTCCAGGTCGCCCGCGCCGTCGTCGCGCCGCAGGTGCTGTTCTCCAAGGTCTGCCGGCCGCTGATCCTGGTGCTCAACGGCGCCGCCAACCGGATCGTCAGGGCTCTCGGCATGGAACCCGCCGAGGAGTTGGCCTCCGCACGCAGCGCCGAGGAGCTCGTGGCGATGGCCCGCCACTCCGCGCACGAGGGCGCTCTGGAGACCGACACCGCCGACCTCTTCGTCCGCACCCTCGGCCTCGCCGAGCTCTCCGCGGAGTCCGTGATGACGCCGCGCGTCGACGTCGCGGCCCTGGAGGACCACGCGACCGCCGCCGACGTGCTCAACCTGACCCGGGCGACCGGCCTGTCCCGGTTCCCCGTCTACCGGCAGACCATCGACGACGTCGTCGGCGTCGTCACGCTCAAGGACGCGCTCGCGGTCAAGGCCGACCGCCGCGCCCAGGTGCGCGTCGGTGCGCTGGCCTCGCCGCCGCTGCTGGTGCCGGAGACGCTGCCCGCCGACCGGCTGCTGGACCTGCTGCGCAGCCGCCAGCAACTCGCCGTCGTCGTCGACGAGTACGGCGGGACGGCCGGGGTGGCCACGCTCGAGGACATCGTCGAGGAGATGGTCGGCGAGGTCCAGGACGAGCACGACCCGGACGACCTGCCCGAACTGCGCCCGACCACCGCCGTCGCCGGCCACCGGGCCTGGCTCGCCGAAGGCCGCTGCCGCGTCGACGTGCTGGAGACCGTCGGCCTGCACGCGCCCGAGGGCCCGTACGAGACGGTCGCCGGCCTGCTCGCCGACCTGCTCGGCCGCATTCCGGTGCCCGGCGACGCGGCGGAACTGCCCGGCTGGCGGCTCACCGCGGTGGAGGTGCACCGCCACCGGACCGAGCGGGTGCGGCTGGAGCGACTCGAGGGCGGCGACCGATGACCGCGCTCAACCTCTTCTTCGCGGTGCTGCTCCTGCTCGGCAACGCCTTCTTCGTCGGCGCCGAGTTCGCGCTGGTGTCGGTCCGCCGCAGCCAGGTCGAACCCCTCGCGCAGGCGGGCGACAAGCGCGCCGCCACGGTCGTGCGCGCCCTTGAGGACGTCTCCGCGATGCTCGCGGCGACCCAACTCGGTATCACCGTCTGCTCCCTGCTGCTCGGCGCCCTCGCCGAGCCCGCGCTCGCCGGGCTGCTGGAAGGGCCCTTCCAGGCTCTCGGCCTGCCCGCCTCGCTCGTCCACCCGGCCGGCTACGTGCTGGGGCTCGCCATCGTGGTGGCGCTGCACATGGTGATCGGTGAGATGGTGCCGAAGAACATCGCGCTGGCGACGCCCGAGCGCGCCGCGCTCTGGCTCGGCCCGCCGCTGGCCGCGCTCGCCCGCTGGCTGCGTCCCTTCATCGCCTTCCTCAACGCCCTCGCCAACCTGGTGCTGCGGCTGCTGCGGGTCGAGCCGAAGGACGAGATCGCCGCCGCCTACACCAGCGAGGAGCTGACCCACCTGCTGCACGCCTCGCACGCGGCAGGCCTGCTCGGCCGCACGGCGCACGAGCGGCTGGAGGACGCCCTGGAGCTGGGCCTGCGCCCGGTGCGGGAGGTCGTGATGCCGAGCGCCAAGCTCGTCACCGTCGACCGCGAGGTCACCGCGGGCCGGATCGAGGAGCTGGCGGTGCGCACCGGCTATTCCCGCTTCCCGGTCCTCGGCGACCGCGACGCGTTCCTCGGCTACCTGCACGTCAAGGACGTGCTGGAGCTGGACGACGCCGACGAGCGGGTGCCCGACCGGCTCTGGCGGCCCATCATCACCCTCTCCGGCGACCTGCCGCTCGACGACGCCCTCGGTGCGATGCGCCGCTCGGCCGCGCACCTGGCCGGCGTCGTCGACGCGGACGGGCTGACGCTCGGTCTGGTGGCCCTGGAGGACGTCCTGGAGGAACTGGTGGGAGAGGTCCACGATCCGGACCACCGGACCCATGGATAGGCTGACGGTCGATCGAACGGATCGACGGAACACAAGCAGCATTCGGGGGAGTGTGAGCAGGTGAGCGATCGACGTCTGGAAGTCGACGCCCTGACCAAGCGCTACGGGGACACCGTCGCGCTGGACGGCATGAGCTTCGACGTGCGCGCGGGCGAGATCTTCGGCTTCGTCGGCAGCAACGGCGCGGGCAAGACCACGACGATGCGCATCATCCTCGGCGTGCTGGCCGCCGACGGCGGAGAGGTGCGCTGGGACGGCGTCCCCGTGGACCACGAGACCCGCAGCCGGATCGGCTACATGCCGGAGGAGCGCGGCCTCTACCCGCGCATGAAGGTCGGCGAGCAGCTGACCTACCTGGCCCGCCTGCACGGCCTCGGCGCGGCGGAGGCGGCGCAGGCCGTGCGCTCGTGGACCGAGCGCCTCGGCGTCCACGCCCGCTTCGGCGACGAGGTGCAGAAGCTGAGCCTCGGCAACCAGCAGCGCGTGCAGCTGGCCGCCGCGCTCGTGCACAACCCGGAGATACTCGTCCTCGACGAGCCCTTCTCCGGCCTGGACCCGGTGGCGGTCGACGTGATGAGCCAGGTGCTGCGCGAGAAGGCCGCGGAGGGCATCCCGGTGATCTTCTCCAGCCACCAGCTCGACCTGGTCGAGCGGCTCTGCGACCGTGTCGGCATCGTCCGCGCGGGCACGATGGTCGCCTGTGACACCGTCGAGCGCCTGCAGGCCTCCGGCGGCGAGGAACTGCTGGTCCACGCACCCGCCGCGGCCGAGGACTGGGCGTCGGGCCTTTTGGGCGTCACCGTCCGCGGCCGGGAGAACGGCCGCACCGTGCTGGCCCTGGCCGAGGGCGCCGACGACCAGGCCGTCCTCGCGGCGGCGCTGGCCACCGGCCCGGTCACCGAGTTCGCCCGTCGGCGTTCCTCGCTGACGGAGCTGTTCCGGCACGTGGTGAGCGCCGAGACGCACACGGGGGAGACGGCGAGCACGGGGGAGACGGGCAAGTGACTACGGGCAACCACCAGAGCGGGCAGCTGAGCAACGTCGAGGCGGTCCGGCTGGTCGCCGGACGTGAGATGTCGGTGCGCCTGCGGTCCAAGGCGTTCCTGATCCTGCTGGGCATCACGGCCGTGGCCTTCCTGGCCGTGCCGATCATCACCAAGCTCGCCGCCTCGGGCCCGAAGACGGAGCATGTCGCCGTGGTCCAGGCGGACGCCGAATACGGCCGACAACTCGAGGGCCTGGCCGGCAAACTGCACCAGAAGGTCGCCGTCACCGTCGTCGCCGACCAGGCGGCCGGTACGGCCGCAGTTCGTGACGGCAAGGCCGACGCCTTCGTCGTCTCCCACGGCGCGAACGGCACCCAGGTGACGGTGGAGAAGTCCCTGCCGGACTCCCTGCAGACCCTGTTCTCCTTCGCGGGCGCGGCCGAGCAGGGCCCGCCGCCGGCCTCCCAGCAGGTCCACGCGACCACCCTGGAGAAGACCGACCCGCAGCAGGGCCAGAAGATCGCCATCGCCATCACGGCCGGTTTGCTGATGTACCTCATCCTGATGACGGTGGGTCAGATGGTGGCCCAGGGCGTCGTCGAGGAGAAGACCAGCCGCGTCGTCGAGCTGCTGCTGGCCACGATCAAGCCGTGGCAGCTGCTCGCGGGCAAGGTCGCCGGCGTCGCCGTGGTCGGTGCGATCCAGCTGGTCGTCCCGGGCGTGCTGGGTCTCGCCGTCGGCATGGCCGACGGCCAGCTCAGCGTCTCGCTCAGCGCGTCGGTCGGCAGCCTGCTGTGGACCCTGGCGTGGTTCGCGGCCGGCTTCTGGCTCTACGCGATGATCTTCGCCTCTGCGGGCGCGATGGTCTCCCGCCAGGAGGACCTCGGCGGCGTGATGGCCCCCATCATGATGCCGCTGATCGCCGGCTGGGTCGTGGCCATCTCGATCCTCCCGGGCAACCCGCAGAGCGGCCTCGGCGAGATCCTCTCCTTCGTCCCGCTGACCGCCCCGGTCCTCATGCCGATGCGCTGGGCGCTCGGCGTCGCCCCGGTCTGGCAGGTCCTGGTCGCGCTGGCCCTCACCCTCGCCTGCGGCGTCCTCGTCCTGCGCTTCGCCGGCCGCATCTACCGCAACAGCGTCCTCCGCAGCGGCGCCCGCGTCCCGCTCCGCGAAGCGCTCAAGGCCGCCTAACGGCCCCTCGCGGGCCTGGGGTCCGTCCACGGAACCAGGCCCGTGAGGCCTTACGCCCGACGGATCCTGGCGTGGTCAGACCGCGCCGGTCCCCGTGCGCAGCAGCGCCAGGATCTCCTGGGTCGTGCGGACGTCGCCGAAGCTGCGATAGACGGTCGTCAGCGAGGCGTTGTGCATGGTGTCGTCGCGGGTGGCGGAGGCGTCCGCCGCGAGGATCGTGCGGTAGCCCAGGGTGGCCGCGTCGCGGACGGTGGATTCGACGCAGACGTTGGTGACCAGGCCGCAGGCGAGGACCGTGTCGACGTTGCGCTGTTCCAGCAGGGCCGGGAGCGGGCAGCAGCCCGGGAAGAAGGCCGAGGCGGCGGTCTTCTCGACCACCAGATCCTCCTCGGCGGGAACCAGTTCGGGCCAGAGCCGGTCCCGGGTCGGGCCGGCGCCGCCGGCGCGGCGGTAGCGTTCGGCGATCTCGGGGCCGTAGAAGTCGACCGCCCAGCGGGTCGGCTGCTCGGGGACGGCGGGCAGCACCCAGGCGACGGTGCCGCCCGCCGCGCGGGTCGCGTGCGCGAGGGCGTGGACGTTGGGGACGGCGGCGAGCCCGAACGGGTTGCCGTCGACGAAGAAGCGCACCATGTCGACGACCACCAGCGCGGTCCGGCCGCCGGACAGGCAGTCGTAGGCGTGGCGGCGACCTCGGCGCCGCTCCTGGCGCGCGTACTCGCGGGCGTCGATCCGCCAGGCGTGGGGCCTCGGTTGCAACTCGGCCATGACCGCGACCCTACCGACCGTCGATGAGTTCTCCATAGGCCTGGAGAACGTCGGGGAGCCGCAACGCGGCCAGGTCCTGTCTGGTCGGCAGTTCCGCCAGCACCGAGAGCCGCAGGTCCCGGTAGGCGCAGGACTTCTCGTAGAGCGTGCGCATGAAGCGCCCGTTGCCGAGGTCGTCGATCCAGCCCTCGCGCACCACGTGGCCGCAGATGCTGCGCAGCTCCTCCAGCGCCTCGTCGTCCCAGAAGTCCCCGTCGTGCGCGGCCAGCGCCTGGCCGATGGCGGCGAGTTCGGCGGGGCGGTAACTCGGGAAGTCGACGCGGGTGGTGAAGCGGGAGCTGAGTCCGGGGTTGGCGGCCAGCAGGCGGTTCATGCCCTCGGGGTAGCCGGCGAGGATCACGACCAGGCGGTCCCGGTTGTCCTCGGCGCGCTTGAGCAGGACCTGGAGCGCCTCGTCACCGTATGCGTCGCCCTTGGAGTAGCCGGAGTTGGCAAGGCTGTAGGCCTCGTCTATGAAGAGCACCCCGTCCAGCGCGGAGTCGATCAGCTCGTTCGCCTTGACGGCGGTCTGGCCGAGGAACTCGCCGACCAGGTCGGCGCGTTGGGCCTCGACCAGATGGTCCCCACTGAGCAGGCCGAGCGCGTAGAAGACCCGGCCGAGGATCCGGGCGACGGTGGTCTTGCCGGTGCCGGAGGGGCCGGAGAAGACGAAGTGCCGCTTGGGCGGCTGCACCGGGAGGCCCTGGTCCGCGCGCAGGCGCGCCATCCGCAGCTGGGCCGAGAGCGCGAGCACCTGCCGCTTGACGGGCTCCAGGCCGACCATGCGGTCGAGTTCGGCGAGCGCGGCCTCCAGCCGCTGCTGGTCCGGCGGCGTCTCGCGGCCCGCGGACGCGGGCAGCGCGGAGCGGTCGCGGGCGGCCGGGACGACGACGCTCCCGGTGGCGCCGTCGACGGTCGTGGTGCCCGCCGCCCCCTCCGCCTCGGCCTCCTCCTCGTCCTCCGCGAGCGGGAAGCCGGGGAGCGGGTCGTAGAAGACCGGCTCGAAGCCGACGTCCACGGGGTTGTCCGCGCCGTCCGCGAGTTCCGTCGCGTCGACGCCGCCGTCGAACCCCCCGCCGTCGAACGCGTTGCCGTCGAATCCGACGGCCTCGAAGCCCGGCCCGTCGTACCCGGTGGTGTCGAAGCCGACGCCGTCGAACGCGGTGATGTCGAAGCCGGCGGCGTCCCCGCCGGACACGCCGCCCGCGCGACCGGGACGGAGCAGGCCGCCCGGCTCCTGCGGGGACTCCAGCAGCGCGGGGTCGACGCCGTCCTCCGCGGTGATCGCGGCAAGGCGGGCGGAGGTGTCCATGAAGCCGGGGTCGACCCGGTGCACGGCACGGTAGAGCGACAGGGCCGCCGCGCTGCGGCCGACGCCCTCGTAGGCGCGGGCGAGCCAGTACCGCAGCTCCTTGCGCTGCGGCTGCTCGGAGCGGCAGCGGGCGAGCGAAGTCGAAAGCGGCAGCTCGGCCTGGCCGCACATGTCGAGGCGCACCCGGGCCATGCCGCTGAACAGGCCCGCCTCGATGCCGAGCAGCGGGTCGTCGAGCAGTCCGTCGGTGTCGCGGATCAGCTGCTCCCAGTCCTTGGTGAGGTAGGAGCGGCAGGCGTGCAGGAAGCGGACGGCGCTGTCCTCCGTGGCGCCGGGGCACTCGGCCAGCGCCTGGTCGAGCTCGGCGAGGTGACGGCCGTCGAGCCAGTGCGAGGCGTGGGCCAGCGTCAGGTCGCGCCCGGTCTCCAGCAGCGGCTGGACCCACCAGCCCAGCCAGTACCAGGAGCTGAGCGGACGGCGGTGCCGGCGCCGCTGCTCGCCGAAACGGTCCCGGTGCCGGTGCATGTTCAGCAGGGCGGCCGAAGTGTCCGAACGCAGCGCGTGCAGGCCGAGCCAGGCGTCGGCCATACCCGGATCGAGCCGGACGGCGGCGCGGAACTCCTCCTCCGCGCGGGTGTACGCGCCGGCGGTGTAGGCGTCCATGGCACGCAGCCAGGCGCGATCGGCCAGGCCGCGTGAGCGCCTGTCGCCGTTGTCCTCAGTCCCCACCGCTTCGCCCCCTGCTGCTCCGCGTCCCCGCTGCCCGCTGGAGGGGCTGACCTCGGGAGGCTTGCAGACGCCACACCTTGACGGTCCGTGAGCACGCGGCGACCGAGCCCGCACGCTCATGGGGAATCGTACCGGGGTCTTGCTGATCCGGAAGAGTGCCGCGCGGCCGTATCGGCTGGTGGGGACATAAACAGAGTTCTCACACAAGCGGAGGATTTTGCTCTGCCTATCACGCTCGGTCACCGTGACCAGTGGTGCACGACGGACGGATGCGCCGGAAAAGGACGAGCTGCCGGCCACGGGGGAACGGCCGGCAGCTCGTGTCTGCGAAGCGCGATCACCGTGTGTCGCGCTGATTGAGAACGTAGTTGGTGCCAGGGGTGCAGGTCAAGGGCATCATCACGGGGTGGTTCGCCCCCGAGGTCGTTGCGTTCCCCGACGATTCGCTGGCTCGCGGACAGGCTATTGGGTACACGCTGTAGTGATTACGCTGCGTCAGCGAACGGCCGAGCGGTTGAGCCGGTTACCAGGAAATCCGCGAAGCCCCGGCTCGGGTCGACACGGAAGTGCGCGGACTGTTCTTTCGTCCACCTTTTCCAGAACTCCGCGAGCTCCGGCCCGTCGCGCAGTTCGCCGCGGGCGCGGGCGGTCCCGGCGTCCACGTCCATCCACAGCAGCGCCGCAAGGCACGGCCGCACCGCCCGCCTCCCCGCGCCCACGCCCTCCAGGATCAGGAACGGCGGAGCAGTCGGAAGCTCCCGGAACGCGTCGAACCGGGCGAGCTCCCAGTCGTACACACGGTGGCGCGCCGGATCTCCGTCCGCCAGCGGTTTCAGCACCTCGGCCCGCAGCCGGTCGGTCCAGGCGAAGAACTCCTCGTGCGTCGCCAGGTCGTCCAGGTGCACGACCGGCGCGCGGTCCGCACCGCCGAGCGCCTCGGCGAGCCGGCCGGAGAAGGTGGTCTTGCCGGAGCCGGCGTAGCCGTCGACGGCCAGGAGCCGCGTCGGCCCACAGGAGGGCGCGAGAGCGGAGAGGCGCGCGGCGAGGGAGGGCAGGGTGAGCATGGTGGTCCGAGCCTACGGGGTGCTGCCGCCGATCCGCCCAGCTCCGGCGTGGTGCGGGCTGCCCCGAATGGGGCATACTTCCAGCGCCGCATGTTAGCGATCGTTCACCGAGACCCGGTGCCGTCGTACGTGTCGTCGCCCGGCCTCCCCACCTGGGGCGTCGGGCCCCGAGACCAGGAGGCAGAGCCGCCATGACCGCGTCCGCGACCAAGCCCGTCGAGCGCCAGCTCCCCACCGACGAGGCGCGCGAGCTGCTCGCGCTCACCCGGGACCTCGCCGACAACGAGCTCCGGCCGCAGGCGTCCGAGGAGGAGGCCGCGGCGGAGTTCCCGCGTGAGGCCTTCCGCACGCTCGGCCGCTCGGGCCTGCTCGGTCTCCCGTACGACGAGCAGTACGGCGGCGGCGCCCAGCCCTACGAGGTCTACCTCCAGGTGATCGAGGAGCTGGCGGCCGCGCGCCTCACCGTCGGCCTCGGCCTCAGCGTGCACACCCTCTCCTGCCACGCCCTCGCCACCTTCGGCAGCGAGGCGCAGCGCGAGAAGTGGCTCCCCGACATGATCGGCGGCGAGCAGCTCGGCGCGTACTGCCTCTCCGAGCCCCAGTCCGGCTCCGACGCGGCCGCGCTGAAGACCCGCGCCGTGCGGACGGAGTCCGGGGGAGAGTACGTCGTCAACGGCACCAAGGCGTGGATCACCCACGGCGGCGTGGCCGACTTCTACAGCACGATGGTCCGCACCAGTGACGACGGCCCGCGGGGCATCAGCGTGCTGCTGGTCCCCGCCGACACCCCCGGCGTCTCGGGCGCCGCGCCCGAGCGCAAGATGGGCATGAAGGGCTCCCCGACCGCCCAGGTCCTCTTCGACGACGCCCGCGTCCCCGCGGAGCGCCTGATCGGCCAGGAGGGCCAGGGCTTCGGCATCGCCATGGCCGCGCTGGACTCCGGCCGCCTCGGCATCGCCGCGTGCGCGATGGGCGTCGCCCAGGCCGCGCTGGACTACGCGGTGGGCTACGCGAAGGAGCGCGAGCAGTTCGGCCGGGCCATCGCGGACTTCCAGGGCCTGTCCTTCCTGCTCGCCGACATGGCGACCGCGGTCGAGGCCGGCCGTGCCCTCTACCTCGCGGCGGCGCGCCGCCGCGACGCCGGGCTCTCCTTCAGCAAGGAGGCCGCGATGGCCAAGCTCTTCTGCACGGACGCGGCGATGCGGGTCACCACGGACGCGGTCCAGGTCCTCGGCGGCTACGGCTACACCCAGGACCACCCGGTCGAGCGCTACATGCGCGAGGCGAAGGTGCTCCAGATCGTCGAGGGCACCAACCAGATCCAGCGCCTGGTGATCGGACGCACGCTGACCCGCTGAGCCACCCCTGGGCGGTGCACGACCCTGGCCTCCGCAACGGGAACTGACATACCGTCAGACATTCCTTCCCGTCGAGGAGGCCAGTGTGGTGTTCCGTCCCGTCCCCCTGGACGAGTACCCCGTTCACCAGGCGCCGCTGTCCATGCGGCACGTCGCCACCGGGGACCGCAACGCGTACGACCGGTGCATCTTCCACGTGTTCGACCACGCGGGACGCGCGCTCCTGATCGCCGGGCTCGGGGTCTACCCCAACGCCGGAGTGACCGACGCCTACGTGACGCTCAAGGTCGGCGACACCCTCCACGCCGTCCGCGCCTCGGACGCGCTGGGGGAGGACCGGATGACGCTCGCCGTCGGGCCGATCCGGATCGAGGTCGTCGAGCCGCTGCGCACGCTGCGCGTGATCTGCGAGGGCGGTGGGGGCGACGCCGACGAGCCGGACGGCCTGGCCTGCGACGTGACCTGGCAGGCGGAGTTCCCCGCCGTGTGGGAGCCGCACCACCTCGGGTACAGCGGGGACCGGCTGACCCTGGAAGGCCGCAGGTTCGTGCAGGCCGGCGGCGCGAGCGGGTGGATCCGGGCAGGGGGCGAGGAGTTCACCCTCACGCCACAGGAGTGGACCGCGACCCGGGACCGCAGTTGGGGCGTCCGGCCGATCCCGGGCGAGCAGCCCGGCCGCGCGGCGGAGGAGCACCGAACCGAGGGATTCCACTGGGTGTGGTGCCCGATCCGCTTCCGCGACCGCTTCGTCATGGTGATCCTCCAGGAGGACGCCGACGGGTACCGCTCCCTGAGCGAGGCCGTGCGCGTCCACGCCGACGAGAGCCGTCACGACGAGCAACTCGGCTGGCCCTACGTCGACATCGCCTACCGGCCCGGCACCCGCGTCCCGACCGGCGCGACCCTGCACCTCAGCGATGCCGCCCGCAAGCCTTTGGAGATCGACGCCGAGCTGCTCGGGGGCACTCCGCTCGCCGTCGGGGCCGGCTACCCGCCCGCGCAGGACTGGCAGCACGGGGCCTGGCAGGGCCGCGGCTGGGTGGACCGCCGCCGGTACGACCTCACCGACCCGGCCGACCTCGGCCTCGCCGCCTACGGCGTCACCGACCACGCCGCCCGCTTCACCCTCGACGGGGAGGTCGGTCACGGCGTCTTCGAACACGGCAGCTTCGGACGCCACGACCCGTCCGGCTTCGCCGACTTCTCCTCCGTCGCCCCGCACACCCGGGAGGTGTGACGATGACCGCCCCCGAGACCCCGCGTCGGGCCCCGCGCCCGCGCACCACCACCCGCGACCCCGAGCTGCTGCGGGACCGCCTCGCGGTGTGGATCGCCGACCGGCAGCCCGACGCGACCGTCGCGGAGCTGACCGTCCCGCGGTCCAACGGCATGTCCAGCGAGACCGTGCTGTTCGACCTGCGCCACGCCGACGGCAGCGTCCAGCCCTGCGTGCTGCGGCTCGCCGCCGACCCGAACGCCTACACCGTCTTCCCCGCCTACGACATGGAACGCCAGTACCGCTGCATGGAACTGGTCGCCGCGCACACCAAGGCGCCCGTGCCAAGGCTGCTGCGGCTGGAGACGGATCCGGGGCCGCTGGGCGCGCCCGCCTTCGTCATGGAGCGGGTCGACGGACGCGTCCCGCCCGACCTCATGCCCTACACCTACGGCGGCAACTGGCTGCACCAGGCGAGCGGAGCCGAACGCGCGCAGCTGCAGCGGGCGAGCGTCGAGCTGCTCGCCGAGCTGCACCGCGCACCCGTCGCCGAAGCCGGGTTCCTCCGGTCCCGCGCGCCCGGTGACACCCCGCTGCGGCAGCACGTCAACGAGCAACGGGCCTACTACGACTGGGTCGTGCGGGGCCGTGCGGCCTCACCCCTGATCGAGCGCGCCTTCGCCGCCCTGGAGCGGCTCTGGCCGGCCGACCCGGGCGAGACGGTCCTCAGCTGGGGCGACGCCCGCATCGGCAACGTCATCTACCGGGGCTTCACACCCGCGGCCGTACTCGACTGGGAGATGGCCGCGCTCGGCCCGCGCGAACTCGACCTCGGCTGGTTCGTCTTCCTGCACCGCTTCTTCCAGGACCTGACCGTCGCCTCCGGGCAACCCGGGCTGCCGGACTTCCTGGACCGGGACACCGTCGCTGCGCAGTACGCCGAGGCCAGCGGGCACACCCCGCACGACCTGGACTTCTTCACGCTCTACGCGGCCCTGCGGCATGCCGTGGTGATGCTCAGGATCGGCTACCGGCAGGTCCACTTCGGTGAGACGGAGGCCCCGGCCGACCCGGACAGCCTGATCCTGCACCGGGCGACGCTGGAGGCGATGGCCGAGGGGCGCTACGCGGCCTGACGCTGCTGCGGTATGGCCCGGCCCACGTGCGAGAACGGCTGGCGGCGCCAGTCCAGCTCGACGGGGAGCGTCAGGAACTCGGCGAGGGAGGGCTCGGGGTCGAGCAACTGGTCCTCCTCGTCGGCGTCGTCCAGCCAACGGCCGGAACCCTGGCAGACGGTGGCGGAGAAGGGGTGCCAGGCCGTGGTCACGACGGCGTGCTGCGGAAAGCGCTCCTCGTCGTCCAGCACGGCGATCGGACGGTGGCAGTCGGGGCAGCGGAACCGGGTGATCTCCCAGGTCTCCGCCTCGCCCGGGTCGACGCCCGGCGTTCTGGCCTCGATGTCGGCCTCTTCGTTCCGGACAGCGCTCAGCTGCTCGACAACAGTCATGTGAACTCCCCCTGGAGCAGGCACGCGGGCCTTTGTCGCCGCGACCATAGCGAGCACTTCCCACCCAGGGCACCTGATAATCCTGAGGGTGCCAACGGCTGCCGCACGGGCCTGTGTCCTTGCTCACATGGCGAGTCGGCTAAGTTGTCCGGGTGGAGGAACTCGATCGACAGATCGTGCAGCTGCTGGTGGCCGACGGCCGGATGAGCTACACGGACCTGGGCAAGGCCACGGGCCTGTCCACCTCGGCGGTGCACCAGCGCGTGCGACGTCTCGAACAGCGCGGTGTGATCCGCGGCTACGCCGCGATCGTCGACCCCGACGCCGTCAGCCTGCCGCTGACGGCGTTCATCTCGGTCAAACCCTTCGACCCCAGCGCCCCGGACGACACCCCCGAACGGCTGGCCGGGATCGAGGAGATCGAGGCCTGCCACAGCGTGGCCGGCGACGAGAACTACATCCTCAAGATCCGCGTGGCCACCCCGGGCGACCTGGAGGACCTGCTCGCCAGGATCCGCTCGGCGGCCGGCGTTTCGACCCGGACCACGGTCGTGCTCAGCACCCCCTACGAGGCGCGCCCGCCCCGGCTGAAGTAGCGCCGACCGGGCCGGGGACGGGGCTGCTCACGGCGTTGTCGGCGGCGTCTCATAAGGTGGACCGCATGACCGCCGCAGCACCGCTCCCCGCCCTCGCCGACTCCGCCGCGCGCACGGTCCTGCTGCGCGGCGGCGACGTCTACAGCCCTGCCGACCCCTTCGCCACCGCCCTGCTGATGCAGGACGGCGTCGTCGCCTGGGTCGGCGAGGAGGGCGCGGCCGAGAGCTACGCCCGGGACGCCGAGCTGGTCGTGGATCTCGCCGGTGCCCTGGTCACCCCGGCGTTCGTGGACGCCCACGTGCACGCGACCTCGACGGGTCTGGCCCTCACCGGCCTGGACCTGACGGCCTGCCCGAGCCTGGGCGAGGCGCTGGCGCGCGTCCGCGCCTTCGTCCGCGAGTCCGGCGTGGGGCCGGGCGGCGTGCTGCTCGGCCACGGCTGGGACGAGACCAAGTGGCCCGAGCGCCGCGCGCCCAGCCTCGCTGAGCTGGACGAGGCCGCGGGCGGCACCGCGCTCTACCTCTCCCGCACCGACGTCCACTCCGCGCTCGCCTCCACGGCCCTGCGCGCGCTCGCGGGCCCGGAGTTGCCCGCCCTGCCCGGGTTCCTGCCCGAGGGCCCGCTCAGCCGCGCCGCCCATCACGCCGTCCGGGCCGCCGCCCTGGGCCACCTGACGTCCCACCAGCGCGAGGCCGCGCAGCGGGCCACCCTGGCCCACGCGGTCACCCTCGGCATCGGCGCGCTGCACGAGTGCGCCGGCCCGCAGATCTCCTCCGAGGCCGACCTGACGGGTCTGCTCGCGCTGGCGGCGGCCGGCGGCGGTCCGGAGGTCTTCGGCTACTGGGGCGAGCTCGGCGCCGTCGACACCGCCCGCCGCCTGGGCGCGGTCGGCGCGGGCGGAGACCTCTTCATCGACGGCGCGCTCGGCTCCCACACCGCCTGCCTGCACGACGCCTACGCCGACGAGGAGCACACCGGCGCCTCCTACGTCTCCGCCGAGGAGATCGCCGAGCACGTCCACGCCTGCACCGAGGCGGGCCTCCAGGCGGGCTTCCACGCCATCGGCGACGGCGCGCTGGCAGCGCTCGTCACGGGCGTCCGCGCAGTGGCGGAGAAGCTCGGCCTGGAGCGCGTGCGCGCCCTGCGGCACCGCGTCGAGCACGCCGAGCTGCTGACGGCCGAGCAGATCGCGGGCTTCGCCGAGCTCGGCCTCACCGCCTCCGTCCAGCCCGCCTTCGACGCCTGCTGGGGCGGCGAGTCCGGCATGTACGTCGACCGCCTCGGCGCGGAGCGCGCCCGCACGATGAACCCCTTCGCGGCGCTGCTGCGCGCGGGTGTCCCGCTGGCCTTCGGCTCCGACGCCCCGGTGACCCCGCTCGACCCGTGGGGCACGGTCCGTGCGGCCGCGTTCCACCGCACCCCCGCGCACCGCATCTCCGCGCGCGCCGCGTTCACCGCGCACACGCGTGGCGGGTGGCGCGCCCTGGGCCGCGACGACGCCGGCACCCTCGTCCCCGGCGCGCCCGCGTCCCTCGCGGTCTGGGCCCCGACGGACCTGATCGTCCAGGCCCCGGACGAGATCATCCGCAACTGGTCCACGGACCCCCGTAGCGGCGTCCCCGGCCTCCCGGACCTCACCCCGGGCCGGGAGCTCCCGCACTGTCTGGCGACGGTCGTGAACGGACGGTCGGTTTTCATGGCTGAATGACCTGCGCCACTCGGGGGCGCAACTGAACACAGGGGGGAACATGACCGTCCAGGACGGCCAGTTGGAGTTCGTCGCCGGCGAGGTCCGGCGGATCACGGCGGCGATCAAGCGCTATCAGAAGGGGGACCGCCGTCGCGCCTTCGCGCTGCAGATGGCGACGGTGACCCTCTCCGCCTGTTCGACCGTGCTGCTGGGTGTGCGGGTCGGCGATCCGGGGCGGCAGGTCCTCCTGGACATCGCTCTCGGCATCAGCGCCTTCGTCACGGTCCTGGCGGCCTGGGACGCCTTCTTCGCGCACCGCTCGCTGTGGATCCAGGCCAGCCAGACCGTCCTGCACCTCGAATCGCTCGACCGTGAGATCAGGTTCTACTCCGAGGGCCTGACCGAAGGTCCGGACCCCGACGTGGCCGAGGCGTTCCTGAAGCGGCTCGACGAGATCCTGCGGGAGCACCACGACGCGTGGGCCAAGCTCCGCAAGCGGGAGGACGCGTCGTAGCAGAGCGCGGTCCCCGCCGTCCGGATACCGCCGAACGAAGGGTTGGCCCGAACCGGCTCCGGGCCCGAGCGCACCGCGCTGACCTGCGGTGGAGCGTCGTCTGCCCAGGTAACACGCCGGTTGACAGGCCCCGCGGGACCGCGAGTAGTTTCGTCGTCGTCCACCGGACAGCAGACCCACGCCAAACCCGGGACCGCCGTTGGTCTCCACCGCCAGGAGCCGGCGCCGCCGGATCGGGGAGCGCGGGCCTCGGTGCGGGCGCACACGCGTGCGCCCCGCACCGACGGGTGTGGACTCCGGGCTCGGCCCGGGCGCTCAGTAGACAACGGCTTCTGGTCGGCCCGCAGCCAGCAGGTCCCGAGTCGGACCGAAGAGCGTCCGGGCCGTTTCCGTGCCGTGACCCGCTCAGGTCCGCTCTCACCTGCACTTAACCGCAGGATGTACCGTCTTCCCACAGCCACTGGAACCAACTGCTGCGGATTGGCGGCGAACGTGCCCTTGACCCTGGAATCGGACGACCGTTCCAAGGACCTCGCGGAGGCCGGAGCGCGCCCGCCGCGCCTCGTCCGGATCGGCGCCCGGATCCGCCGCGGCGCGCCGCGCACCGCGCTCGCAGCGCTCTGCGGCGTGCTGCTCGCACTGTCGTTCCCGTCGTTCGGCATCTGGCCGCTGTCGCTCGTCGCCGTCGCCGGGCTGAGCCTGCTCACCTACGGACGCACGGCCCGGCAGGGCGCCTGGACGGGTCTGGTCTTCGGCCTGGTCTTCATGTTGTGGCTGCTGATCTGGATCGACGTCATCGGCTACGACGCCTGGGCGCTGCTCTCCGTCGCCGAGGCGCTGTTCCTGGCCGCCATGGGCGCGGGGCTCGCGATCGTCTCGCGGCTGCGTTTCTGGCCGCTGTGGACCGCGTGCCTGTGGGTGGCCCAGGAGTGGGCACGCGACCGGGTGCCGCTCGGCGGCTTCCCGTGGGGCCGCCTCGCGTTCGCCAACACCTCCTCGCCCTTCACGCCGCTCGCGGCGCTCGGCGGGGCCCCGCTGGTCAGCTTCGCCGTCGCGCTGAGCGGCGCGCTGCTCGCCGCGGCGGTGCTGGCGCTGCGCACCCGCGAGGGCCGGGAGCGCAGCGGACGCCTCGGGCTCGCCTGCGTGGCCGGTGCGGCCGCGGCAGGCGTCGTCGGCTACGCGATCCCGCTGCCCACGGCCGGTACCACCGCCGGTGGGCCGGCCTACGCCCAGATCGGCGTGATCCAGGGCAACGTGCCGCACGCCGGCATGGACTTCCTCGGCCGCCCGATGCAGGTGCTGGACAACCACGTCGCGGCGACCTTCGACCTGATGAACAAGGTCGACGCGGGCAAGCTGCCGCAGCCGCAGCTGGTGATCTGGCCGGAGAACTCCTCCGACGTCAACCCGTACAACACGCCGGCCGCCTACGACGCGATCAGCCAGGCCGCGGGCCGTACCGGCGTGCCGATGCTGGTCGGCGCCCTCGTCGACGGCCCGGACGCGCAGCACGTGATGAACGAGGGCATCGTCTGGTCCCCGAAGACGGGCCCCGGCGCGTCCTACACCAAGCAGCACCCGGTGCCGTTCGGCGAGTACGTGCCGTTCCGCTCGATCCTGATGAAGTACATCACCCGTCTCCAGCGCGTGGCCCGCGACTTCTACCCGGGCGACCACACCGGCATCCTGCAGGTCGGCCCGGCCAAGATCGGTGACGTGATCTGCTTCGAGGTCGCCTACGACGGCATCGTCCACGACGCGGTCAGCAAGGGTGGCCGGCTGCTGGTCGTGCAGACCAACAACGCCACCTACGAGCACACCGACCAGCCGGACCAGCAGTTCGCCATGTCCCGCCTGCGGGCGATCGAGCACGGCCGCGCCGTCGTCATCGCCGCGACCAGCGGTATCAGCGCGGTGATCGCGCCGGACGGCTCCGTCGTCCAGCGCACGCAGCTGGCGACCCAGGCGGAGCTCGACGTCAAGGTCCCGCTGCGCGACGGCCTCACCCTGGCCGACCGCGTCGGCGCCGGGCCGGAGTGGGCGCTCTCCTTCATCGGCCTCGGCGCGGTGGCCTTCGCCGTCTGGACGCGCCGCCGCCGCTCGTCGGGAACGCCCGGAACACCGGCCTGACCTCGGGCGTTCTACGGTGGAAGCCTGACACGACCAACGAAGGGCGAAGCCGCCGTGCGCGCGTCCCGACTCAAGCGGTTCCTGCCCCTCCTCGTCGCCGCATATGTGGTGGCCGAGCTGGTGCTCCTAGTGACGGTGGCCGACCTGATCGGCTGGCTGCTGACGCTGCTGTTGCTGCTGGCCGGGTTCGTGGCGGGCGCGTCGGTCGTCAAGCGCGCGGGCGTCAAGGCGTTCGCGGCGGCGCGGAAGGGCAGCGTGCCCGAGGGCGAGGCGCGGACGGCGGTCACCGTCGTCGGCGGCGTCCTGCTGATGGTCCCCGGGTTCATCAGTGACGTCCTCGGCCTGCTCTGCCTGGTGCCGCCGGTGGCGAAGCGCCTCCAGCGGGCACCGATGGCCTTGCTGCGCAAGGGCCCGCTCGGTGACGCCGTCCGCCTCCAGGAGCAGGTCCGCATGCACCGCCCTGACGGCAAGGTCGTCCACGGCGAGGTCATCCACGAGGACGGCACCCCGGCTCCCGGCCCGTACGACTACTCCCGCCGCGACGACGAAGGTCCCTACGGCGAGATCCGACGCTGACCCGACGGCGCGGGGAACTGCCTCTGACGGGTCACACCAGACGTGCGACGAGGCCCGGGCTCCCCCGCGAAGGGGAGCCCGG
>NZ_BBPP01000032.1:16421-28115 GCF_000787835.1 Streptacidiphilus melanogenes | reverse complement strand
GGGCCCGGGCTCCCCCGCGAAGGGGAGCCCGGGCCTCGTCGCACAAGCCGCGTTATGCGGTCTTGCGGTCGCGCGGATGCACCGCGATGTTCATGCGGCCGGAGCGCAGGACTTCGAGCCGCTCGGCGAGGACCTCCTCCAGCTCCTCACGCGTGCGCCGCTCCATCAGCATGTCCCAATGCGTACGGACCGGCTTGGACTTCTTCTCTTCGGGCTCGTCGCCGTCGATCAGCAGCGCCTCGCTGCCGCAGAACCGGCACTCCCAGATGTGCGGGATCTCGGCCTCCACCGAGAACGGCACCTCGAAGCGGTGTCCGTTCTGGCATGCGTACTCGACGGTCTGGCGAGGCGCCAGATCGATACCGCGGTCGGTCTCGTAGCTGGTCGCCCCGAGTCGCGTGCCGCGGAGAGCTCGCTCACTCATGAATCGTGCCTCCCGGGCTCCTGGCCCACAGGACTGGATGTCGCTGTCTTCGTCGGTCCGTACAACGTGCGGCAACCGTCGAAGATTCCCGCAGTACGCGCGCGACTTACGTCACGCCGCCCAAGTTTGTACCCACCCGCGTCCGATTTGTCACATCTGGCGGCAGATATCACCCTCGGTTGACCCATCGTGCCTCGCAGTCACGAAATGACAGGCCTCCGCAGTGCCTCCATTCGGCCTTCACGAGATCTCACGAGATGTTCGGCACCGGGTTGCCCACGGCCTCGATCGCGCGGCGCACCGGGACGCGCGTGAGCAGCAGGAAGCCGATCGCGAAGAAGACCAGCAGCGAGATGATCGCGATCCGGTAGCTTCCGGTCAGCTGGTAGGCGAGGCCGAAGACGAGCGGGCCCATCCAGCTGGTGCCACGGTCGCTGATCTTGTAGAGGGAGAAGTACTCCGCCTCGTGCCCGGCCGGGATCAGGTGGGAGAAGAGCGAGCGCGACAGCGCCTGGCTGCCGCCCAGCACCAGGCCGATGGCGGCGGCCAGGGTGTAGAACCAGATCGGCTGGTGGGCCGGCATGACGTAGCCGAAGGCGAGGGTGACCACCCAGGCCACCAGCGAGCCGAGGATGGTGCGCTTGGCGCCGAAGCGGCCGGCGATGCGGCCGAGCAGCAGCGCGCCGCCGATGGCGACGATCTGGACCAGCAGAACGCCCGCGATCAGCGTGGTCTGGCTCATGCCGAGCTCCTCGCTGCCGTAGAGGGAGGCCTGCGAGATCACGGTCTGGATGCCGTCGTTGTAGCAGAGGAAGGCGATCAGGAAGAGCAGCGTCAGCGGGTACTTCTTCATCCCGCGCAGCGTTCCGGCCAGCTCGCGCAGGGTGCCGCCGGCGTGCTCGTCGACGGGCTTCGCGACCGGGGCGAGCCCGGCGCGCTGCGGCAGACGCAGCATCGGGAAGATCGTGAAGGTCGCCCACCACAGCCCCGCCGAGGCCAGGCAGAGGCGGACCGCCGTGCCGCTGGAGAGGCCGAGCGCGCTGTGGCCGAGGAAGAGGGCGAGGTTCAGCACGAGCAGCAGGCCGCCGCCGGCGTAGCCGAAGGCCCAGCCCTTGGAGGAGATCCGGTCCCGGTCGTCCGGCGGGGCCAGGCCCGGCAGGAAGGAGTTGGCCAGCGCGGCGGAGACGGCGTAGCTGACGTTGGCGACGACCAGCAGGCCGCCGCCGAGCAGGTAGCGGTGGCCACCGAGGAAGAACATGCCGAGCGTGGCCGCGGCGCCGACGTAGGCGAAGGAGCACAGCAGCGTCTTGTGGCGGCCGGTGCGGTCCGCCGTCGCGCCGGCGAGCAGCATCACCGCGACGGAGATGAGCACGGAGAAGGAGACCGTGTACGGGAAGAACGATCCGGCTCGGACGGCGAGGCCGAGCGGATGCACGTCGCCGTGGGCGTCCGAGGCGTTCTTGGCGATGTCGGTGAGGTAGGGGCCGAGGAAGACCGTCAGCACGGTCGCCGAGAAGGCCGCGTTCGCCCAGTCGTTGAGGTACCAGCCGAGTTGGGCACGCTTGAGGTCGGTCGTCTCGGTCGACGCCGGGGCAGTAGTGATCAAATCCAGGCTCCGCGCTCGATCAGGACATCGCGCAGGACGTCGATGTGATCCGTCATGATGCCATCCACACCCAGATCGAGCAGTGACCTCATCCGATCGGATTCGTTCACGGTCCAGACGTGGACCTGCAGGCCGAGGGCGTGGGCCGTCTCGACGAAGGCGCGGTCGACCAGGCGCGGGCCGGTGTCGCCGCCGCCTGCGACCCGCTCGGGCACCTGGAGGCAGACCGCCCGGCGGCGTGCCCCGCGGGCCAGCGGCAGCGCGCCGCGGGCGAGGGAGCGCAGCTTCAGGGCGGCGACGTCGCGCGGACCGGCGGAGGTGGCCAGGCGCGGCCCCGCCGCGGACCGGACGCCGGCCAGACGCGACTCGGAGAAGGAGCCGACGCAGACGCGGTCCCAGGCGTTGGTCCGGCGCACGGCGTCGACCAGTGGACGGACCGCCGCTGCGGCCTTCACGTCGATGTTGAAGCGGGTCTCCGGGAAGGCGTCGAGCAGCTCCTCCAGCGTCGGTATGGCCTCGCGCCCGCCGATCCGGGCGGCCGAGACGATGCGCCACGGCAGCTGGGCGACCGCGCCGGTGCCGTCGGTGACCCGTTCCAGCCGGTCGTCGTGGAAGGCGACCAGCACGCCGTCGGCCGTGGTGTGGACGTCCGTCTCCAGGTAGCGGTAGCCGAGCCGGACGGCGCGTTCGAACGCGGCCATGGAGTTCTCCGGACCGCCGAGCGTACCGCCCCGGTGGGCGAACGCGAGCGGACCCGGATGGTCCAGATAGGGATGTCGGGCGGCGGGGCGGCCCGGGTACAGAGCGGAATCGCTGGTCACGGGCAGAAGTATGCCCGTTGGCGCAGGTGGCGCGGAGTCACGGGGGTACCACCAATTGTCATCAATCGCTTGACTCGCCACACCCGCACGGATGAAATTAAGGCGCTGCGGCGGACGGCGTATTCCGCGGCGGTTCCCCCGTCCTTTTGCCGGATGTCTTTTCGGCATGCCTTCCTGCGCAATCCGTCATGAATAAATCGGTGCCAGCACCGATTTTCTTGCAGAATCTGATCGAAATTGATAGGTCGATGTCTGAGCGAGATCGAATCGCCCGGGTTCTGCCCGAGGGGGTGGTCGCGGCGCTCACCGCGCAGAGCCGCGCCGCCGCGAGCGGGGCGCTGTTGGCCGCAGGCGACCCGGGCGGCCTGCTGCGGCTGGACGGCGGGCGGGTCACCGGAGCGGAGAGCCCCGGCGCGCCGGGGGCGGAGGCGCTGCTGCTGCGCTCCGGCCGGGTCCTGGAGGCGTCGTGGGTGGCCGCCTACCAGGCGGGAGCACCGCACGGCCGCTTCGCGGTCGAGCTGGTGCGACGCGGCCTGGTCGGCGCGGCCGAACTGGAGACGGTCTGCCTGATGGCGTTGTTCGACGCCGTCTTCGCGATCGCGGCCGGGACGGTGGAGGAGTGCCGCTGGGAGCCGCAGGCGCTCGGCGGCGGCCCGGGCCCCGCCGCCGAGCCGCTCGGCAGGGAGCCCTGGACCAGCGACGTGACCAGGGTGGACGTGGCCCGGGTGCACGCCGAGACGGAGCGCCGGCTGGCCGCGTTGGCGCAGTTCCCGACGCCGGTGCGACCGGGGCGCGACCGACTCGCGGTCGTGGCCGAGTCGGCGGCGTCGCAGGCGGGGGCTGCTGCGGGCGTCGCGGGCCTGAACGCCGGGGGGCTCCGGGCCGCGGGCGGCCTGCGCCGGGAGGTGCTCGGGCTCGCCGACGGACGGCGCACCGCGCGGGACATCGCCTTCCTGCTGGGCCGCGGCGTCTACCCCGTGACGGTCGAGGCGTCCAGGCTGCTGGCCGACGGCCTGATCAGGCTGGGCAGGCCCGCCCGGGAGGGTGGCGAGGTCCGCCCCCTTCTGGCGCCCCGCCACGCGGCGCCACCCGTACCGTCGGCCGCCGCCTCGCCCGACGCCTTGTTCGGCGCCTCGTCCACCGGTTTGTCCGGCGTCACGGACGTCGCGACACCCCTTGTCGGCCCGGTGCGGCTGCCCCGACGGCAGAGTCGCGTGAGCGGCTCATGACCCACGGCGGGCTCTGGGGGGAGGCGACCAACGAGGAGGCGGCCCCGGGAGCGCTGGAAAGCGCGATGCGCATCCCCGGCGCGGTGGCGGCGGCCTTCGGTGACGTCGGCAGTGGGCGGGTGCTCGGCTCGACCTCCCGCCCCGCGCGGACCGGGGGCGTTCCGGTGCCGTTCGGAAATGTGGCACTCGGAATTGCGATGAGCGCGGTCGCGGACTTTGCCGACTTCGGCGGAAATCCCAACACGGACGGACCGGACACGACCGAAAACGGTCAGGCCGTCGAGGAAGTCATCGTCACGGGATCGCGCTATTTCTCTCTCTGGCAGGCGGCGCGGATGCGTTCGGGGGAGTGGCACGCGTTCATCCAGATTTCCCTGGACCGTACGCAGGCGAATCTGGCCATGGCCCGGCTGGATCTGCGAGCGGTCGCGGAATGCCTGCCGGGCGCCGTCGAGTACCACCGGTACCTCGACACCGCCTCGCGGGCGCCCGCGCCCGTCGCCCAGCGGGCCGATCCGGCCCCGCCCGCGCCCCCGGCTGCGCCCACGGCGGCAGCCGCAGCGCCTCCCGCGCCTCCCGCAGCAACGCACGAGCCGCCGCACGAAGCACCCGACGAGGACGGGGAGGAACTGCCGCGCCGGAACCCCGGCCGGCAGATACCCGGCTCGGTGCCGGCCGCGCGCGCCAAGCAGGTTTCGGAATCGACGCTCCGTCAGATTCTGTGGGGTCTCAGGCGGTACCGGTAGGGCCGGTGCCCGGGGAGGGAGTCAGTGAATGAGTCAGGAGGCGCTGGTCGCCGAGATCCGGGGCCTGCGCGAGCGGGTGCCCGGCATCACCGACGCGGCTGTCGCCGCCGTCGACGGCCTGCTGGTCGCGGCGGACACGGCGGCGGAGATCGACCCGGAGTCGCTGGCCGCGCTGGCTGCGGCGGGCCTGGGCCTGGCCCGCCGGACCGCGGCCGTCTCCGGACGCGGCCCGCTGCGCCAGACCGTGACCCACTGCGGCGGCGGTTACGCCGTGATCTACGCGGTGGGCGACACCGCACTGCTCGCGGTCCTCGGCGACGAGGGCCTCGACCTCGGGCGCCTGCACCTGGAGACCGGCGCGCTCGTCGAGCGCCTCGACGACCTGCTGTGCGGGCGCACGAGATGAAGGACACAGAAGACCGACCTTGGGGAAGACCATGAACACACCGGCGAGCATGTCCGACCGCATCACCGAACTCGTCAAGCACCTGCGCAACGACGTGCCCGACTGCCTGGCGGCGGGGGTGATCGACCTGTCCACGGGGATGCTGCTGACCGTGGAGACGGTCGACTCCCATCCGGCGGAGGTCCTCGACCTGCTCGCCGCCGCGACCTTCGAGCTGTTCCAGGGCCGGAACGTGGTGATGATCGAGAACATCTTCAAGGAGCGTCGTGGCGTCTCCTCCGACCGACACTACTTCCAGGAGGTGCTGGTCAACAGCGACAACCTGGCACACCTGTTCATCCGGATGGAGAGCCAGGACGAGATGGTGGCCGTCGTCGTGTGCCGCAAGAGCGTCAACGTGGGGATGCTCTTCGCGCAGACGCGAAGGGTGATCAAGGAGCACGGCCCGATGTGAGGCCCGCGCTCAGGTGAGGGTCTGACCTCTGGCCTCCAGGGCCAGTCTCAGCAGCCGCAGGGCACGCGGGCCGACGCCGCTCAGCCGGCGCAGGTCCGCCTCGGGGACGCCGTCCAGATCCCCGAGGCGGCGGTAGCCGGCCCGCTCCAGGGCGAGGCGCGCCGGCTCGGTCAGTCCGGCGGGCAGGTCGTCGGTGGTCATGGCGGAACCTCCGGCGGGATCGTGGCGGGAGGGGGACGGAAGCGGCCGACGGCCGTTCTGTACCCGCTCCCGCCGCGTCCTTCACCTGTCCCGGCGGGGCGGACGCCGGGTCAGATGCCGCCCAGGTCCCGCTCGACGGCGGCCAGTTCCTCCGCCGAGCCCTGCACCTTGGGGCCGGTGAACCACTTGCGCGCGGAGGCCGCCCACCACACGCCGGCGAAGCCCAGCACCACCAGCACCGCGATCGGGGCGTAGTTGAAGTTCGCCGCGGTGACCGGGTTGGCCGTCGGCAGCATGAACAGCACGGTGATCACGACCACCCAGGCCACCGCCGCGATCCCGACCGGGCGGCTCCAGCGCCCGAGGTGCCACGGCCCGCGCACGAACGACCCGCCGAGCCGCACCCGCAGGAACGTCGGGATCACGTAGGCGATGTAGAGGCCGATGACCGCGATCGAGGTGACGGCCGTGTACGCGGTCGCGTTCCACAGCGCGGGCAGCCCGAGCAGGAACGCTCCGGCGGCGGCCAGCCAGACGCCGTTGGTGGGCGTCCTGGTGCGCGGGTTGATCTGGTGCCAGAGCTTCGAGCCCGGCAGCGCGCCGTCGCGGGAGAAGGCATAGATCATGCGGGAGTTGGCGGTCACCGAGCTCATCCCGCAGAACAGCTGCGCGCCGATCGCCACCAGGAGCAGCAGCTTGCCGCCGGTCGCGCCGACCGCGTCCATGAAGATCTGCGCCGTGGCCACGCCCGTCGCGCTGCCGGCCTCGCCCTTGTAGTCCTGGATCGCGAAGGTGACGCCGATCAGCAGCACCCAACCGGCCAGCAGCGAGACGATGATGGACATCACGATGCCCTTGGGGCCGGAGCGCGCCGCGTCCCTCGTCTCCTCGGTCATGTGCGCGGAGGCGTCGTAGCCGGTGAAGGTGTACTGCGCGAGCAGCAGGCCGAGCGCGGCGACGTAGATCGAGCTGCCCCAGCCGGTGTTGTTCACGAAGTGCCCGAAGACGAAGCTCGCGGACTGGTGGTGGCTTGGCACGATCGCCAGGACGCCGACGATCACCAGCACGCCGAGCACGTGCCACCACACGCTCACGTTGTTGAGCAGCGCCACCAGCTTGACGCCGAAGGTGTTGAGCGCGCCGTGGACGACCAGGATCAGCCCGAAGATGAGCACGGTGTGCGCGGCGCTGGCCGGGAACCAACCCTGGAGGTCCAGCAGGGCGTTGATGAACTGCGCGGCGCCGAAGTCGATCCCGGCGGTGACCGCCACCTGTCCGAGGAAGTTGAACCATCCAGTGAACCAGCTGAACACCGGCCCGTTGTCCGGCGAGAGCTTCGCCGCCCAGTAGTACAGGCCGCCCGCGGTCGGGTAGCTGGAGCAGACCTCGGCCATGGCGAGGCCGACGAGCAGCGTCAGCAGGCCGACGACGGGCCAGCCCCAGACGATGACGGCGGGCCCGCCGGTGCCCATGCCCGTGCCGTAGAGGGTGAGGCAGCCGGAGAGGACCGAGATGATGGTGAAGGAGACCGCGAAATTGGAGAAGCCCGACATGGTGCGGGCCAACTCCTGTGCGTAGCCGAGCTCGTGAAGGCGTTGTTCGTCGCTTGGAGGGTCTGTCGGGGAGAGCGCGGTGGGTTCTGTGGACGACATGCGCACCTCTGGTCTGTGGGGTGCGGACCGCTCAATGGTATGAAGGCAGTCCATTGGCGCCCTATTCAGCACCGCCCGCTACGGTGCCGTCAAGAGGTCGACGGTGACCGGTCGTCCGCCAGGCCTGTCGCCGGCCCCCCGCGACGACAGCTCCGCCCCGCCGGATCGGATCCGGCGGGGCGGGAGAGCTGAGCGGCCTTCAGTGGTACCGCGGGGCCTCCGAGGGCATCGGCGGCACCTGCGGCAGGACCGGCACCGGCGGCAGGTCGACCGTCGGCAGGTCGAGCCGCGGGTGCTCGATCGCCGAGAGGTCGGACACCAGCGTCGGCTCGGTGGCGTGCGGCGCCGACGGGACCGGGGCGAGGTCGGCGGTGCTCTCGGTGCGGGTGTCCGCGTGCGGGAGCAGGGCGATGACCGCGTCGCGCTGGTCGATCGGGGCCTCGTCGTCCAGGGGGTCCGGGGTCGCCGGGACCTGGAGGCGGACGGGGGCCGCGCCGCCGAGGCGGGCGTAGCCGCGACCGGGCGGGGTGTGGCTGGACGGGGTGATGTCCAGCGGCCCGCCGAGCGCGTCGAGTGCCATGTGCTGGCTCAGCGGTCCCAGCACGACCCGCGCCTTGCACGCGGCCCGGACGCTCGGACGGATCCGCTCCAGCGCGTCGAGCCGGTCCACCACCACGACGGTGACGTGCGCGCTGCGGCCGTGCCGCAGCGGGGTCTCCAGCAGCTCCTGCGGGTCCGGGCGGCCCTCCGCCTGCGCGAGCTCGGTGAGCTCGGAGGGGTGGTCCAGCAGCAGCCACAGCGGGCGCAGCGTGTCCGCGGGCGGCATGCCGCCGGTGCGCTTGGCGTGGTTGTGCGCGTCCAGCCGGCGCTGCGTCTCGGTGGCGGCCCACTCCAGTGCGGCGAGCGCGCCGTGCAGGCTGGTCTCGACCGTCAGCACACCCGGACGGCCGACCAGGCAGGCGTGCTCGCCGGTGCCTGCGCCGTCCACGACGACGATCTCGCCCTGCGGCAGCGCCTGCAGCGCGAGGGAACGCAGCAGCGTGGAGGCGCCGAATCCCGGTGTGCCGAGCGCGAGCAGATGCGGCTCCGCCGAGCGCGGGCCGGTCCGCCACAGCACCGGCGGCTGGTGGGTCTGGGCGCCGCCCTGCCGCACCGGGATCATGCGGTTGGTGCTGGTGGTGTCGGTGAAGCCGAGCACCAGCTCGCCCGCGGCGGTGACGAAGCGCTGCGCGCTGATGTCGCCCGGCAGCGGCGGGAGCGCACTGACCTGGAGGCGGTTGACCTCCTCGTCCCAGGTGAACCGGAACTCGCGGCTGCGTCCGGACTTGCCGTGGATCACCTGCTCGATCCGGGCGCGGGACTGCGGCTCGGTGTCGGTGAAGTACGCCGGGTAGCGCAGGTCCAGCTGGACCAGCCGGCCCTCCTCGTCGAACTCCCAGCTGCTGAACGCGTCCTTGAAGTCGCCGCCGTGCGCGTAGAGCGGGTCCGGGTCCGACTCGTGGACCAGGTACGGCGTCAGGGCGGTGTAGATCGCGGCCAGTTTGAGGTTGCTGGTGTCCGGCGCGGGCGGCGGCGGGGCGACGCGTTCGCGTCCGGCCCAGGCGGCGCTGCCCATCAGGGCGAGCAGGGCCAGCAGCGGCCCGTAGGGCAGCAGGGCGACGGCGGCGATGACGGCCACGACCAGGAAGAGCGCCGGGCCGCGCTTGTCCTTGGGCGTGGTGGCCCACCAATTCTTCGCCCAGGCCGCGTGGGCGCGCAGGCCGCGGCCGATGGTGATCATCGGGCCGAACATGTCGGCGGCGTGATCCCCGGCCGTGCGAGCCAGACTGCGGCCTCGGGCCAGGTGTTCGGTGAAGGTCATCTGGGTGCTCCGGGGCAGGTGCGGGGTCGCGTCAGAACTTGATGCCGCCGAGCAGGCTGGCCAGGCTGGCTCCGCCGGCCTTGATGCTCGGGGCGATCGCGGTGCCCGCGAGGTAGAACCCGAAGAGGGCGCAGACGACGGCGTGCGAGAGCTTGAGGCCGTCCTTGCGGAAAAACAGGAACGCGATGATTCCCAGCAGGACGACTCCGGAGACGGAGAGGATCACGAGGGGCTCCTCGGCTTGGGGACAGCGGGCTGGAGGGGGGCGTGGCGCGCCTGGTGGGACAGGACGGCCGCGCGACCGGGGTTACGCACTGTCGAACAGCCGTAACGATAAGTAATACGTACTGGATAGCATGAGATCTGGTGATTCGCCGGGTCTGCACCTGCTTGTACGGGGATCGTGTCCCGTGGCGCCCGCCCGGACGCGGCGGCGCGCGGGAGGTTCGCCCGGATGGCTGATCACTCGTTCGGTGGGTACCGCGGCCCGTAGGCTGTCGTCTCGGCCGACCGGTTCCAGTGACACCGATTCCACCGACGGAGCGCAGCTGACCATGAGTGACCAGATCGACCCCGAGGTTCTGGAGTTCGCGGCCAAGGTCTTCGACCTCGCGCGTGGCGGCGACGCCGCGGCCCTGGCCGGCTACCTCGACGACGGCGTCCCCGCAGAACTGATCAACGAGAAGGGCGACAGCCTGCTGATGCTCGCCGCGTACCACGGCAACGTGGGCGCGGTGCGGGCGCTGCTGGCGCACGGCGCCGACGCGAACCGGATCAACGACCGCGGGCAGACCCCGCTGGCCGGCGCGGTGTTCAAGGGCGAGCGCGAGATCGTCGAGGCGCTGCTGGCCGCGGGCGCGGACCCGGACGCGGGCCAGCCGTCGGCGCGGGCCGCGGCGGAGATGTTCGGCAAGACCGACCTGCTGGGGTAGCGACCCCCCCCGTGTGACGGCGGCCCCCGCGGTCCAGGACGGGAGTGCGGGGGCCGCCGTCGGTCCTGCGTAGACTCGAACGCCGCAAGGCGGACCGAGTGGAGAGTGTGCGCGTGGAGCAGATACGAGTCGTCGGGTACGCCCACCCGGACGCGCGGCTGCTGATGGACGAGGTGCAGCAGGAGTACGTGCGCCGCTACGGGGACGGGGACGCGACCGTCCTGGACGCGGCCGAGTTCGAGCCGCCGAACGGCGTGTTCGCGGTCCTGTACGACCTGGACGGCGTCACACCGCTCGGCACTGGGGCCTGGCGGGCCCAGGAGGGCGGCGAGATCGGGCTGGCGGACGGGGATGCCGAGCTGAAGCGGATGTACACCCGCGCGTCGGCGCGCGGCCGGGGCCTGGCCCGCCGGATGCTCCGTCACCTGGAGCAGGACGCCCGCAGGGCCGGACGACGCCGCATGATCCTGGAGACCGGCGACCAGCAGCCGGAGGCGCTGGCGCTGTACGCCTCGGAGGGCTACGAGCCGATCGTGAAGTTCGGCTACTACCGCGAGTACGACTCCGCGATCTGCCTGGGCAAGGACCTCTGACGCTCCGGCGCTCCGATCGAGGGTGGTGCCGCGGCACCGACCCGGGCGGGCTAACCCCGGCGGCGGGGCGGCGGGCGACGGCGAAGACTGGAGAGGTCTGCGTTCCAGGCCGGACGCGGCGCCGTCGACGTGCGTGAGCGCGTGGGGCCGCGTCCGGCGCAGCCCGTGCAGCCCCGTCCGCGAAAGCGCAGCAGGCTGCGCTGACGAGAGGACGGCTCCATGGCCTGCCTGAACCGCAAGGACCTCGGACTGCTGGCCCTTCGCCTCGGTACGGGCGGCGTGCTCTTCGCGCACGGCGCACAGAAGCTCTTCGGCTGGTTCGGCGGCGGTGGCCTCCAGGGCACCGGCAAGGCGATGGAGTCCATGGGCTTCCATCCCGGCGGCCAGGCCGCGCTCGCGGCCGGGCTGGGCGAGGCGGGCGGCGGCGTGCTGCTCGCGCTCGGCGCGGCGACCCCGCTGGCCGGCGCGTCGGCGGCGGGCGCCATGGCCGGCGCGGTCTCGGTGCACCGCCCCGGCGGATTCTTCGCCATGCAGGGCGGCTACGAGTACCCGGCCTACCTCGGCTTCGTCGCCGCGGGCCTGGGCCTGGCCGGACCGGGCCGCTACTCCTTCGACCACATCACCCGCCACCGGCTGGACCGCCCGGCCATGGTGCTGCTCGCCTTCGCCGCGAGCGCGGCCGCGGCGGCGGCCGTCGTGAGCCGCCGCGAGTCGACGGTCGCCGAACGTGCCGCCGCCGCCCAGGACGAGGCCGACGCCGAAGCCCAGG
>NZ_BBPP01000032.1:0-15830 GCF_000787835.1 Streptacidiphilus melanogenes | reverse complement strand
CGTTTGCGCGGGTTGGGTGGCGGCGGCGTCGTGAACGCCCGACGCCGAGGCCCAGGCCACAGGCCCGGCCTTCGTCCGGTTGGCTTGCGGGGCTTGGGGAGCGGGTTGCTGCGGCGTACGTGACGAGGCCCAGGCCCAAGCTTCCGGCCTGGCCGGCTCCGCCTGGTCTGGAGGCGGCCCCGGAGGGCGAAGCCGGGGTAGCCGCTGCTGCGCGCCGGGGCCGGGTTCCGGCTTCTCCGCCTGTGCGGCGGGCGTCGGGTCGGGGCTGCCCCGAGGGGGTGACCGTGTGTGGAACCCCGCACCGACCCGGTCGTGCGCAGTTAGCTACTCGTGGGTAATATCCCTCGCATGACGCAAGCCATGCCCTCGATCGCCGAGCTGCTGCCCGCCACCGTGCCGATGGTCCGCACGCTCAACCTCGCCTTCGACGAGTGCACCGCCGACCGCGCGGTGCTGCGGATGCCCGACCAGGCCGAGTTCCACAACCACGTCGGCGGCCCGCACGCGGGCGCGATGTTCACCCTCGCGGAGTCCGCGAGCGGCGCGATCGTGCTCGCGGCCTTCGGTGACCAGCTGTCGCGCGCTGTGCCGCTCGCCGTCGACGCGCGCATCGCCTACAAAAAGCTGGCCATGGGCGAGGTGACCGCGACCGCCGAGCTCGGCCGCCCGGCCGCGGAGGTCGTCGCCGAGCTGGACGCCGGCCGGCGCCCGGAGTTCCCCGTCGAGGTGACCATCCGTCGTCCCGACGGCGAGGTCACCGGCGAGATGACCATCACCTGGACGCTGAAGCCCAACCGCTCCGCCTGACGACACCGCACCGACGCCGGCCGTGGACCTGACGGCCGGCATTCGGGTTTCCGGTCACAACAGCGCCTCCAACTGGGCGGCCGTCTCCAGCAGCCGGTCCTGGGCCAGCGCCATGCGCGTGGTGGTGAAGATCGCTCCTTGGCGCCGGTTCTCGATCTGGAGCCGCGCGTGGAGGATCCGCAGGGCGCCGGGCAGCCGTTCGTCCTCCGGGCGTCGGTCGGCGGAGGCGAGCCGCCCGCCCTGGGCGCGCGCGATGGCCGCTGTGCCGTCGGCGACATGAGTGTCGATCAGGTCGAGGTAGCTGCCGCGCAGTTCCGTCACACGGGCCGGGAACCGGATGTCCATGGGTTCCGGCTGCCAGCCGGGCGTCCGGACCGAGTGGCGGTCCAGGGTGATGTCGGCCACCTGAAGCGCTTCGAGGACGTCCTGGTAGGCGGAGCAGGCGGTGAACCGCTGCTCGGTTCCGTCGCTGCGCGCCTGCAGGACCGCCTCCTCCAGGTCGAGGCCGACCGCCCACAGCTCCTGCCGCACGCCGGCCGTCACGGCCTGGTCGGCGTACCCGCCGTCCAGGAGTTCGAGCGAGCCCTCCACACGGTGACGCAGCCGCCGCAGCAGCTTCCACGGGTGCTCCTCGATCCCGGCCGCCTCCCGGCTCCGCTGTTCGGCCACGTCGTAGGCCGCCAGTCTCCGCTCCATGTCGTCGAGATCGAGGAGGGCGACGGCGGCGGCGGTCTCGGTCACCGCTTGGTGCAGGGTCCTGGCCGTGTCCACGATGCTCTCCGCGCATCGGAAGAGGTTCGCGTCGTCGAGGTAGCCGGGGATGTGCGTGGTCAGGTCGTGGGTGCGGCAGGGGTGGAGGGCGGCACCGACGGCGGGCGCCCAGGCGTCGCGGACGGTCCTGACGTCCGCGGTGTGGACGCCGAAGTGGTCCTGGGCCTGGCGCAGGGGGAGGGCGTGGGCCTGGGCGGCCTCCTGCTTCTCGGACCAGATCGCGGCACGCACCTCGCCGAGGAGCGCGGCGAGGGACGCGAGTCGCTCCACCGCGTCGAGCGGGTCGACGAACACCTGCGGGAAGTCGCGGAGGTCGGGAAGGATCTGGCGCGCCGTGCGCAGCGCGGTGAGGCGCCGGCCGGGCTCGACACGCGTGCCGCCGTCGGCGTCCGCCGCGCTCTCCCGCCAGGCGGTCCAGGTGGCCTGCAGCAGCTCGGCCGTCTCGTCGGCCTCCTCGTCCCGCGCCAGCACGGCGGACGCGGAGAAGAACAGGGACCAGTTGCCTGGCGGGACAGGGCGGAACAGAGGCACGGTGCGTTCTTCCTTGCGCGGGTGGGACGTGAGCAGCCTTCCGCGACGGGTCTACCAGATGGAGGCTCAGGTCGTTGCCTCAGGGGTGGGACTGCCCGAGCGCACCCTGGCGGGTGGCGAACGCCGACTCGGGGGAGAAGCGCTGGTCCATCGCGTCCGCCAGCGCGTTGAGCGCCGCCGAGCCGTCGCCGCGGAAGGGAGGAGCCGTGCATGACCGCGAGGGTGCGGGGCCGCAGCGCGGCGAGTGCACAGGGTGGCCGTGGTGGCGCTGAGGCAGGAGATCTGACGAGGACCTCGTCGTGCTCCATCGCGCGCGGCTCGCGGTCCCAGAGGTCGTTGAGCGAGACCTGGCAGCCGAGCGTGTTGCGGGCGACCCGGGCCTGCGGGGCGGTGGCCAGGAACTCGTTCATCGCGCCGGGTCTGCATGCCCCCCGTGCCCACACCCGTCGCGGCGCCCGCACCGTGCTGGCGCACGCAGGCGTGCGGGCCCGGTCACCGGTTCGGCCGACCCCTCGGCGGCGCCCACCGCGCCCCGGGCGGCATCGGTCGCGGAGGTCTAAAATCCCAACCATGGCAGAGCGCACGGCAGCGCCGCAGCTCCTGCTGGAGATCGACGGCGAAGCGCAGCTCATCAGCCCGGACCACAGCTACCGTCTCGGGCGGGATCCGGACAGCGACGTGGTGCTCGCCGATCCGCGGGTCTCCTGGCACCATGCGGTGCTGCACACGGCACCCGACGGCCACTGGATGCTCGACGACGAGGGCAGCACCAACGGCACCTACGCCGACGGTCAGCGCGTCCGGCATCTGGATCTGAGCCCCGGGACGGTGATGCGTTTCGGCGACGCGGTGGACGGCGTGTGGGCCAAACTCGCGGCCGTGCCCCAGCCGACGACGGTGAACCGGCGGCCCTCCGCGCTGACCGTGCTCACCGGCTCCTACCGGCAGCCGACCCGGATCGCGCCGTTGCCGCAGCGGGTGCTGCGGATCGGCCGCGGCGGGGACAACGACCTGGTCGTGGACGACCTCGTGGTCTCCCGCCACCACGCCGAGCTGCTCGCCGACCCCGTCGCCGGCACCTACGAGATCGTCGACCTGGGCAGCCACAACGGCACCTTCGTCAACGGGCAGCCCGTCACCCGCGCGCCGGTCGGGTCGAGCGACCTGATCGGGATCGGGCACTCGCTCTTCTGCCTCGTCGGCGACCAGCTGCAGGAGTACGTCGACACCGGCGCCGTCGGCCTCGACGTCACGGACATCACCGTCCGCGTCGGCGGCGGCAGGGACGGACGGACGCTGCTGGACGGCGTCACCTTCCCGGTCGGCGAGAAGTGCCTGCTGGCCGTCGCCGGGCCCAGCGGCGCGGGCAAGTCGACGCTGCTGAACGCCCTCACCGGGCTGCGCCCGGCCGAGGAGGGCAGCGTCCGCTACGACGGACGCGACCTCTACCGCGACTACGCGGAGCTGCGGCAGCGCATCGGGCTGGTGCCGCAGGACGACATCCTGCACACCCAGTTGACCGTCCGCCGGGCTCTCGGCTACGCCGCCGAACTCCGCTTCCCCGGAGACACCAGCAAGGCCGAGCGGCGCGCCCGGGTCACCGAGGTGATCTCCGAACTCGGTCTGGAGCAGCGCGCCGACCAGGTCATCTCCTCCCTCTCCGGCGGCCAGCGCAAGCGCGTCTCGGTCGCCCTGGAGCTGCTGACCAAGCCGTCGCTGCTCTTCCTCGACGAGCCGACCTCCGGACTGGACCCCGGGATGGACCGCTCAGTGATGCACATGCTGCGCCGCCTGGCCGACGACGGCCGCACCGTCGTCGTGGTCACCCACAGCGTGCTCAGCCTGGACGTCTGCGACCGGCTGCTGCTGCTCGCCCCCGGCGGCCGGATCGCCTTCTACGGGCCTCCCGACGAGGCGCTGCCTTTCTTCGGCTTCCCGGCCTGGCCGGACGCCTTCGAGGCGTTCGAGGAGGACCGGTCCCGCGACTGGGCGGGGGAGTACCGCGGATCGGCGCCCCACAGCCGCTACATCACGCAGGCCATGGCCCGCCCCGTCCTCGCGAGCGCCGCGCTCGCTGCGACCGGGGCGACGGGCACGGCCGCAGGCCCCGAAGCCGAGCTCGCGCCGCCGCCCCCGCCCGCGCAGAGTTGGGGTTCCCAACTGGGCACGCTCGTCCGCCGCTACAGCGCCGCGCTGGCCGCCGACCGGACCTTCCTGATCATCATGATCGCGCTGCCCTTCGTCATGGGCGCCATGGCCCACGCGCTGGCGGGCAGCAAGCTCGACCAGAACAGCGCCCTCAACGCGCTGCTGATCCTCTGCGTCGGCGGCGTGCTGACCGGCGCCGCCAACTCCGTGCGCGAGCTGGTCAAGGAACGGACCATCTACCAGCGCGAAAGAGCCGTCGGCCTGTCCCGTTCGGCCTACCTGTGCTCGAAGATCGTGGTGCTGGGGACGGTGACCGTGGTGCAGGCGGTCGTGCTCACCCTGGTCGGCCTCTTCGGCGTCCGGCTGCGCCCGCACGGCGGGGGCGGGGTGCTGATGCCGCCGCTGCTGGAGATCACGATCACCGTCGCGATGCTGTCCTTCACCGCGATGATGCTCGGGCTGGTGATCTCCGCGCTGGTGCGCAAGGAGGAGGTCACCATGCCGCTGCTGGTGCTCGTCGCGATCGTCCAGGTCGTCTTCTGCGGCGCGCTGCTGAAGCTGAACGGCGTTCCGGTGCTCAACCAGCTCTCCTGGCTGGTCCCCTCGCGCTGGGCGCTCGGAGCGATGGCCGGCACGATCGACCTGCACGGCGTCGTGCCCGGGACGCTGACCGGCGATCCGCTGTTCCGGCACCGCACCGGCACCTGGCTGCTGGACGTCGGCATGCTGGTCGTCCTCTCCGTGGTCTTCGCCTTCGTCGTCGCCCGGCTGCTGCGGCGCCACGAGCCCGTGGTGATGCGGGGTTAGCGAGGGGCCCATGGGCGACGAACCGGCCGACTTCCACCCCACCCACGTGGCGCCGACGGACGGGCTGGCCACCTGGGCGCACCCCGACTTCTCGGAACCGAGCGCCCGGCTCGACCCGCTGCTGCCGGTTCGCGTCACCGACGTCCGCGGCGACTGGGCCCGCGTGGCCTGTTCCAACGGCTGGACCGCCTGGGCCGACGGGCGGATGCTCGTCTCCCTGCCGCAGCGTCCGCCGTCGGGGGGCCGACAGCCGCTCAGCTTCGCGGCCGATCCGCGGCCCCTCCTGCAGCGGCTGGAGCACGCGCTCACCCAGTACCGCGAGGCGGCCGAGGACCTCGCCGAAGGAACCATCGACCTGGAGACCTTCCGGCATCTCACCCACGGTCTGCGGCTCGGCGCGGTCCTGGACGGTGAGGCGGGCTGGCTGCTCGACCTCGACGAGGGCTGCTGGTACTACTGCGACGGCCTGCGGCTGCGCACGCTGGCCACCACCGAGCCGCCGACCGGCTCCGACCAGGCGTCCGATGTGGGCTCCGGCGCGGGCTCCTATCCCGCGACGTCCGCATCGGCTGAGCCGGTGGCCGAGCCGCCGCGCCGTGGGACGTTCTGATGTCCACCTCCCCGGGCAACCCGCTCGCCGGATCCCCCTCGGGCCTGACCGGCCGCCGCATCGCCGGGTACCTGCTCGAACACGAGCTGGGGCGCGGCGGCATGGCCGTGGTCTACCGGGCGCGCGACCTGCGCCTGGAACGGACCGTCGCGATCAAGCTGCTGGCGCCCCAGCTCGCGCTCGACGACACCTTCCGCCGCCGCTTCGAGCACGAGTCGCGGGTCGCCGCCGCGATCGACCACCCCAACATCGTCCCCGTCTTCGAGGCCGGGGAGTCCGACGGCGTGCTCTACATCGCGATGCGCTACGTGCAGGGCCGCGACCTCGCCGCGCTGCTGGACCGGGTCCGGATGCTGCCGCCCGCTCAGGCGGTCCGGATCACCACGCAGGTCGCCTCCGCTCTCGACGCCGCCCACGCGCACGAGCTGGTCCACCGGGACGTCAAGCCCGGCAACGTCCTGCTCGCCGAGGGGACCGATCCCGACCACCCCGAGCACGTCTACCTCACCGACTTCGGCCTGACCAAGAAGACGCTCTCGCTCAGCGGCTTCACCACGGTGGGACAGTTCGTCGGCACCCTCGACTACGTGGCGCCGGAGCAGATCACCGGCAAGCCGGTGGACGGCCGCTGCGACGTCTACAGCCTCGCCTGCGTCGCCTTCGAGATGCTCACCGGCGCGCCGCCGTTCCGCCGCGAGGACGACCTGGCGCTGCTCTGGGCGCACCAGTACGACGCCCCGCCGCTGGCCACCGCGCTGCGTCCGCAGCTTCCGGAGGCCGTTGACGCGGTGCTGGCCCGCGCGTTGGCCAAGGCGCCTGGGGAGCGGTACGACACCTGCCTCGAGTTCGGCGCCGCCCTGCGGGCTGCCTCCGCGGGCGCCACGGTGGGACCTGCCCCGGAGGGGCACGCGCCCACGCAGGTGGTCACCGCACCGCGCCGCCACGGGTCGGGCATCGACGAGCGGCGTGACCAGCGCACGGGCCCGCCGCCCTCCCCTCCGGTCTGGGCCCGGCCCGTCTACGCACCGGACGACTGATCCGGACGATCGAACCTGGCCCCACCTGGCTGTTTGACGAACCGTCCGGCTTCCATCACTATTCCACTAACAGATTAGTGAAAGGGTGATGCCGCGGTGATCGAGTACCGGATCGACCGGCGCTCCGGCGTCGCCACCTACCAGCAGATCGTCCAGCAGACCAAGCAGGCGCTGCGGCTCGGCCTGCTGCAGCCGGGGGACAAGCTCCCGACCGCGCGGGAAGTGGTGGAGGCCACCGCCATCAACCCGAACACCGTTCTCAAGGCCTACCGCGAGCTCGAGCGGGAGGGGCTGGTCGAGCCGCGACCGGGGCTCGGCACCTTCGTGCGGCGCTCGCTCGGCAACGCGGACGCGACCGGTGACGCCGCGCTGCGGGCCGAGCTCGTCGCCTGGGTGGACCGGGCCTTCGCCGCGGGACTGGACCGCGAGGACGTGACGGCGCTGACGACCGCCGTCCTGGACGCACGCGAACAACGGACGTCCGCCCCGGCCGAAGCGGCCGGCGGCGGCAGGGAGGGGACCAGTTGAACGGGGAGGAACGGGTGGGGGACGACGGGACGCCGCAGGCGGCGTTCACCGCGACCGGGCTCGGCAGGCGCTACCGGCGCCGATGGGCGCTGCGCGACTGCGACTTCGCGATACCCGCCGGAGCCGTCTGCGGCCTGGTCGGCCCGAACGGCTCCGGCAAGAGCACCCTGCTCACGCTCGGCGCGGGCCTGCGGCAGCCGACGGCGGGGGAGGTGCGCGTCCACGGCCTGCGACCGGGTCTCGACGCCGAGCTGCGGGCACGGATCGGCTTCGTCGCCCAGGACAAGCCGCTCTACCCCCGCCTGACCGTCGCCGAGACGCTGCGCCTGGGCCGCGAGCTCAACCCGCGCTGGGACCAGGCGTTGGCGCTCGAGATCGTGGAACAGGGACGGCTTGCGCTCACCAGCCGCGTGGGCGAGCTCTCGGGCGGCCAGCGCACCCGCGTCGCGCTGGCCCTCGCCCTGGCCAAGCGACCGGACGTGCTGCTGCTCGACGAGCCGATGTCCGACCTCGACCCCCTCTCCCGTCACCAGCTCATGGGCACGCTGATGGGCCAGGCCGCCGAGCACGGGACCACGGTGGTGATCTCGACGCACATCCTGAGCGAGCTCGACGGCGTCGTCGACCACCTGCTCCTGGTCGACGGCGGACAGGTGCGGCTGGCCGGCCCCGTCGACGAGATCCTGGGCGCGCACCTGCTGCTGGACGGCCGAGAGGGCCTGCCGCTCGAACCGCACACCGTGCTCGAGGTGCGCCACACCGGCCGCGGCGTCACCGCGCTCGTGCGGCCGGACGGGCCCCTCGCGGAGGGCTGGCGGAGCGAGCCGCCCAGCCTGGAGCAGCTGCTCCTGGCCTACCTGCGCTCGCCCGAGGCGCCCTCGCTCAACACCACCGTCCCGTCGTCCCCGCTGGAGGTCGCCGCGTGACCACCGTCGTCCTGCCCACCCGCCCGGCACCCGCCGCCCAGCGCGGGCTCCGCCCGCGCGGCACGACCTGGCTGGCGTGGCGTCAGAGCCGGATGGCACTGCTCGTGGTGACGCTCGGCTACCTCGCCGCGCTGGCCTACCTGCTGTACCAGCACCACCAGTTCGACGTGACGACCGCGCGGTTCCGCGGCCTCGACTGCAGCACGGACACACAGGATCGCCTGAGCTTCATCAGTGCGAAGTGCGGCCTGTCCGGGCTGGCCGTGATGCAGGCGGCGAGTGACGTGCACCGGCTGGCGACGGTCGCCCTGGTCCTGCCGGGACTGCTGGGCGCGGTCCTCGCCGCGCAGCCGCTCGCCGCGGACTTCGAGCACGGGCGCCACCAGCTGCTGTGGAGCCAGTCCGTGTCCCCGCGCCGCTGGTTCACCCAGCGGCTGCTACTGCCGGCCGCGACCCTGCTCGTGCTGAGCACCCTGCTGTCCCTCACCCTGCGCTGGGCCGTTCTCTGGTCGCACCCCGCGCTGCCGCTGGAGGACTGGAGCTTCGACGACGCCTCCGAGGCCTTGGCGCCCGTCTATCCGCTGCTGGTGCTCGCCGCCTTCGCCCTCGGCGCGCTCGTCGGCCTGCTGCTGCACCGGGTGCTTGCGGCGCTCGGGGCCACGCTCGCTCTCTACGGGGCCCTGGTCTACGGGATCGAGCATCTGCGCCCGTACCTGCTCCCGTTCCGGACGGTGGTGTCCGCTCCCGGCCACGGCCGGCTGCCGGACGGTACCTGGGTGTACGACTTCGGCCCCGTGATCGACGGCAGGCACCTCCACTACAGCGCCTGCTCCCGCGTGAACTGCGACAACGTGCCGACCTGGTCGGTCTACCACGCGGCCTCGCAGTTCGGCCCGACCCTGTGGATCGAGGCGGGCGTCCTCGCCGCGCTGACGGCCGTGCTGGTCGCCCTCGCCTACCGCCGACTGCGCGCCGTCGCCCGCTGAGCATGGGCCCGGCGGGGGATCGACCCGGTGACGTCGGACCGGATGTCGCGCAGTCGGTCGCGGGCTATATTGAACGCTGTCCAGATGTGTGAACGCGCAGCGTGAAGGATCGCCCGATGGCGCAGCCGCCGAGCACCGCCGCAGCCCCCGGCGGGAACGTCAAGTCGGCCGTGCGGACCGTCGAACTCCTGGAGTTCTTCGCCGGCCGACCGGGGCTGCACAGCCTCGCGGAGGTGCAGGAGGCGCTGGGCTACCCCAAGAGCAGCGCGTACATGCTGCTGCGCACGCTGGTCGAGCTCGGCTGGGTCGAGACGGACGTCACCGGCACCCGCTACGGCATCGGCATGCGGGCGCTGCTCGTCGGCACCGCGTACATCGACGGCGACGAGGTGGTCGCGGCGACCCGCCCGGTCCTGGACCGCCTCGCCGACGAGACCACCGAGACCATCCACCTCGCGCGGCTCGACGGCACCGACGTCGTCTACCTGGCCACCCGCGCGTCCCAGCACTACCTGCGCCCCTTCACCCGGGTCGGCCGCCGTCTGCCCGCGTACGCGACGTCACTGGGCAAGGCGCTGCTGGCCACGCACACCGACGAGGAGCTGGAGAAGCTCCTCCCGGAACGGCTGGAGCCGCTGACCGAGCACACGCTGACCACCCGTGCGGCGCTGCTGGAGGAGCTGCACGAGGTCCGCGAGCGCGGCTACGCCACGGACCGCGAGGAGAACACGGTCGGCCTGTGCTGCTTCGCCGTCGACGTCCCCTACCGGACGCCCTCCCGGGACGCGGTCAGCTGCAGCGTCCCGGTGGCCCGGCTGACGCCCGGCCGGGAGCAGATGATCCGCGACGCGCTGCTCACGGCCCGCGAGCGGCTGGCGCTGGCGACCCGGCACCTGTAGCGGTTCAGCTGTAGCGGTTCAGCGCAGCGCCGCGACCGCCTTCCGGATGGCGTCCAGGTCGGCGGCGGAGGCCAGCCCCGGGTGGTAGCAGCGCAGTTCGGTCGCGCCCGCGTCGACCAGGTCGGTGCACCAGGCGGAGAGGTCCGCAGGGTCCCCGCCGAGCCCCTGCACGGCCGTCACCGTCGCGACGATCCGGCCGCCGCGTCCCGCGTAGGCGCGCACCGCGTCCAACGCGGCGTCGCTGCGGACGCCGCAGAGCAGCACCGGGTCGTGGGCGGCGTCCGGCGCGAGGCCGGGGGAGGCGCCGCAGGCGAGCGGGTCGGGGTGGGCGTGCAACAGGACGGGCAGGTCCGGCCGTTCGGCCCGGACCGCGCCGACGGCGCGCTCCCGCAGGCGGGTGGCGACGCCGATACGCATGCGGGTGACGGCGTCGCTCTGCTCGTCGCTCAGGCGGGCGTCATCGGCCGCCCCGGCGAAGACCGGGTCCAGGGCGGCCCGTACGTCCGCGCGCAGCCGGGTGGGATCGGCGCCCGCCTGCGCATAGGCGTCCTGGCAGGCGGGGCAGAAGCAGAGCGAGAACAGGAGCTTCGCGCTCGACGGCAGCGGGACCCCGGCGGTTTTGTCGTGGGCGTGCAGGTGGTCGAAGCCGTACCAGCCGCAGGACTCCAACTCGACGCCTGCAAGGCCGGGTTGGCTCGCCGCTTCGGCGGCCAGCGTGGCGCAGTGGTGCTGGACCCGCTCCTGGGCGATGCACAGGGCCCACGGATACCGGTCGCCGTAGGCGTTGACGACGGTCGCCTCGGGGTGGCGCAGGCCGAGGCCGTCGTTGTGCGCGAGGATCGTCCAGGCGTAGGCCTCGACCCCGGCGTCGTTCAGCGCCGTGACGGCCGGGCCGAAGGAGCGGGGCGACCAGGCGGCCTCGACCGGGCGGAGGCGGTCCGCACCGGACCAGCGGGCCGGGTCGAGCGGGTAGGTGACGGCCGAGTGGTGCGCCGTCACGACCCTGTGACGCGGATGACGCGGCGTCAGGGCCCGCACGGCGTGGTAGGCCGCCGCGACGGAGGCGCGGCGGAAGCCGAGGGAGGCGAGCCGGTCGGCCGCCGCCGGGTCCCCGTCCACGTCCCAGGGGTAGACGTACGCGCCGACGGGCGTCCCGTGGGTCATGCCAGCGCCTCGCGCGTGCGCTCCAGCAGCGCGAGCAGCGTGGCGACGTGCGCCGGGTCCGGCTCCGACAGCGGCGCGCGGACCTCGCCCACGGGGTGGCCGGCCGCCCGCGTCGCGGCCTTGACGAGGGACACGGCATAGCCGGGCCGCAGCCGGCGCAGTTCGACGTAGGGGCGCAGGAAGGTGTCGGTGAGCAGGGTCAGCGTGGCCGTGTCGCCCTGCTCCAGCGCCCGGTGGAAGGCGAGGGCGAGGTCGGGGGCGAAGCAGAAGACGGCGGAGGAGTAGAGCGGGACGCCGATGGCGCGGTAGGCCTGCTGGGTGGCTTCGGCGGTGGGCATGCCGTTGAAGAAGAGGAAGTCCTCGACCCCCGCCGTGCGGACCGCACTGACGATGCGCAGCATCAGGTCGAGGTCGCCGCGGCCGTCCTTGAAGCCGACGATGTTGGGGATCTGGGCGAGCCGGGCGACCGTGTCCGGGGTGAAGGCCAACTGGTCGCGCTGGTAGAGGATCAGGTCCAGGGAGGTGGACTCGGCCAGCGCCGTGTAGTGGCGCAGCAGCCCCGCCTGGTCGGCGTCGACGCCGGCGGGCGGCAGCACGAGCAGCGCGTCGGCGCCGCAGGACTCGGCGGCGCGGGCGTACGCGCGGGCGAGCGCGGTGCCGTAGCCGGTGCCGCCGACGACGGGGACGCGCCCGCCGGCGGCGGCGACGGCGGTGTCGAGGACGGCGGCGTACTCGTCCGGCGCCAGCGCCGGGAACTCGCCGGTGCCGCAGGCGGCGAAGACGGCGCCGGGGCCCTCCGCCAGGCGAGCGTCGAGGTGGGCCCGGTAGGCCCCGGCGTCGAACCGGCCCGCCGCGTCGAACGCCGTCACGGGGAAGAAGAGCAGGCCGTCGAGGCGGCGGGCGAGCGGTGGGGCGGGGTGCTCGGTCACGGGCGCGTTCCCTCTCGGCTTCCATGCGCGTTCCCTGGGCGGCCATGTACATGGATTGCGTGCATGGATGTGAACACCGTCGAGCGTAGGTCGCGCCGTGAGGGCGGTCAAGGATCACGCGTTCGTGTATGTGAACACAAGCCTCCCTTGTGAACAGCCCCGGCTTCTGTGAGCATGAGCCGCACACGAGTCGACACCACGAGCCGACATCACGAGGAGACTCCGTGTCCCGGATTCTGATCACCGGCGCGGCGGGCGGCGTCGGAACCCTGCTGCGGCCCCGCCTGGCCCGCCCCGGACGGACCCTGCGGCTGCTGGACGTCGCCGAACTGACGCCGGGGGAGGGCGAGGAGGCGGTCCAGGTGTCCGTCACCGACCTCGACGCCATGACACGGGCCTGCGACGCCGTCGACGCCGTCGTCCACCTCGGCGGCATCTCGATCGAGGCGCCCTGGGCGGAGATCCTCGACGTCAACATCAACGGCACCTGGACGGTCTTCGAGGCCGCCCGGCGGGCGGGGGTGCCGCGCGTGGTCTTCGCCTCCTCCAACCACGCCGTCGGCTACCACACCCCGGACGAGTACCCGCTCACCGCCGAGGCCCCGCCGCTGCCCGACACCTACTACGGGGTCTCCAAGGTCGCGGGCGAGGCCCTCGGCGCGCTCTATCACCACCGCTACGGGCTCGACGTCGTCTGCATCCGCATCCTCACCTGCTCCCCGGAGCCCCCGGACGCGCGCGCCCTCTCCACCTGGCTCTCGCCCGACGACTGCGCGCGGCTGATGGAGGCCTGCCTGACCGCGCCCAGCCCCGGCTACCGGATCGTGCACGGCGTCTCCGGCAACACCCGCGGCGGCTGGGTCTCCCTCCAGGAGGCCGCCGAACTCGGCTACACACCGGAGGACGACGCCGAGGTCCACGCGGCGGCCGTCCTCGCCGAGCACGGCGAGCCGAGCCCTGACGACCCGCTCCTCGCCCATCTCGGCGGCTGCTTCACCTTCCACACGTTCGACGCCGACCGGCTGGGCGGCGCCGCCGACGGGTGAGCCGCCCGGTGACCCCGGCCTCCGCGCTACCCCCACCCCTTCATCACCGGTAACAGAAGGAGTCAGATGTCCCCCACCGTCGAAGGCCGACCGGGCCGATCCGGCCGCCACGGCCGGCGCCCGAAGGCGCCGGTCGCGCTCGCCATCGCCGGCGCGCTGACAGCCGCCGCTGCCGTCGGCTTAGCGCTGGCGGGCCCGAGCGCCACCGCCGCGGCCGTCCGCTCCCCCCACGCTTCCGCGGCCTGGACGGGGCAGTTCACCGGGTACGGCTCCAGCAACTGGAAGTCCGCCTGGGGCTGGACCTCCACCGGCTCCTTCGGTGAGGGCGACGTCAAGGAGGTCACCGACCCCTCCGCGCCCGGCGACCACAGCGCCCTCGAGGTCACCTACGGAGCCGGCTCCTCCGCTCCCTCCTGCACCGACTGCCCGAACCCCGGCGGCGCGCAGTTCTACACCAGGCTCGCCTCGCTCGGCGGCGGCTCCGCCCTCGCCTCGTCGGCGACGCTGGACCTCAGGTACGCCGTCAGGTTCCCCACCCACCACGACTTCGGCAAGGCGGGCAAGCTCCCCGGGCTGTACGGCGGCCAGATCGGCGAGGAGTCCGGCGGCAACCACGGCGACGGCTGGTCCACCCGCTACATGTGGCGCGGCGCGAACGGCGTGCCGAACAACGGCGAGGTCTACCTCTACACCCCGACCGACTCCGGCCCCACCGGCTACGGCGTGGACCTGGGCGTCGGCGACTGGACCTGGCCCGCCGACGGCAAGTGGCACACCGTCGAGCAGTTGGTGAACCGCACCACCGGCGACGTCACCGTCTGGTTCGACGCCCGCCAGGTCGCCTCCTTCACCGGCGCGGCGTCCGGCATCGGATCGATCCCGTTCAGCGGGGTGCTCTTCTCCACCTTCTACGGTGGGCACGACACCACCTGGGGGCCGAAGGCGACCTCGCACACCTACTTCTCCGACTTCTCGCTCTCCCGGTCCGTGCAGCACTGAGCAGCGCCGGGAGCCGAGGGACCGTGCTCACGATGCCCGCTCTGCTCACTTTTTGAGACGCTTCGTCCCGTGCGCTGGATGTCCTGCCATCCTGGCCGCGTGAGCACGGTCCTTGAAACCCCCGTCCCGCGCCCGGCTCGCGTCGCGACCGGGCCGACCCTGATCGCGACCGCCGTCCCCGGCGGCCGCCTGCTCGGACGCCTCGCGGCGGTGCTGAGCGTCCACCCCGTCCAGGCCCTGGCCGTCCGGACCGAGTCGGCCGGTCCGGCGATCGTCGAGATCACCGTCGCCGAGTCCCACCGGGCCCGCGTCCGGGCCAAGCTGCTGCGCATGGTCGACGTGCTGGACGTCGTCGACGGCGCCGACGCCTGACGGTCCTGACGTCCCGGGCCTCAGGGGGGTCCGGGGCCTCCAGGGCCTCCGGGGGCCGCATCGGCGGCGGAGGAGCATCCTGGAAGCATCCGGACCGAGGAGGTGCCACTCGTCATGACGCTTTTCATGGACGTTCACCGCGGGATGAACGGGATCACCGCCGACCAGCTGGCGGCGGCGCACCAGGCCGACCTCGCGATCGAGGCCGAGGAACACGTCCACTTCAAGCAGGCCTGGGCCGACCCCGAATCGGGCACGGTCTACTGCTTGTCCGAGGCGCCCTCGATGGACGCCGTCAAGCGGATCCACGAACGCGCCGGACACGCCGCCGACGAGATCCACCCGGTCTCGCTGACCGTCTGACCGCGCCCGAGCACGTTCCGCCACGCCCCCGGCCGCAAGCCGGGGGCTTCAACGTCCCTGCGGGCGGCGGAACGGCAGCAGGGCGGGGACGCGTCGGCGGTAGGCGCGGTACTGGTCCCCGAACTCCGCGGCCATCAGGCCGTCCTCGATCCGGACGCGGCGCAGCAGCCAGGGCACGGTGACCGCGGTGACCGCGACCCAGACGCCGAAGCCGAAGGCGAGCGTCGCGCCGGCCACGACCCCGAGGAACCCCGTGTAGATGGGGTGCCGCACATATCCGTAGGGACCGTTCGTGCGCAGCTCGTGGCCCTCCTGGACGAGCGGGACGCTCGCCCACATCGCGCCGAGCACCAGCCGCGCCCAGACCAGCAGCGCGGTCGACGCGACGGCCAGCACGGCGCCGACGATCCCGAGCACCGGGTTCCAGTAGTGCAGGTGCCGCCAGAAGGGGCTGTGAGCGGGACCGGTCAGCACGACCAGCACCGCGATCCCGACCGCCAGCGCGATCCGCGCCGGCAGCGACGCCCGCAGCCCGCGCAGCCAACTGCGCGCCCGCTCCCGGGAACCGTGCGCGACCAGGCCGAAGTAGGCGGCGCCCAGCAGCCAGGTCACTCCGAACACCACGATGCAGCCGTTCACCACGCCCTGCACCACGGTCTGCACTCCGCTCATGGACCCAAGCCTTCCCCCGGCCGCGACGCCGGGGCACCACCCTGGGGTGGAGATCCGGGTGGAGGCACAGGATCCGTTAGTGAGGGGGTAGATGGGGAGATTGGGGATGGTTTGGGTGGATCGCTTCTGTGAAGATTTCGGTGCCGCAGTTGATCCGGTCACGATCCAGCAACTATGGTCCAGCTTCGAACCGTTGTGCAGTCGATCGTCCGCGTGGACATCCACGACGGTTCCC
>NZ_BBPP01000033.1:66794-94486 GCF_000787835.1 Streptacidiphilus melanogenes | reverse complement strand
TGGCTTCGACGAGGCCAAGGCCGCCGAGCTGTCCGCCCGCGTCAGCGCGCTGGCCGCCAAGCACCCGCTGTACCCGGACCTGTAAGCCCCAGGTACCGGACAGTTCATCGCATATAGGTGGGGGCACCGCGCACACTGGAACCTGACAGTGCGCGCGGTGCCCCTACCCATGACACCGCCCGAGCTGCTCAGCGGTGTCTCTGTTTCCTGCCCCACCCACAAGACAAGGGCGTCCTCGTGGCCATCAGCGTCTTCGACCTCTTCTCCATCGGCATCGGCCCCTCCTCCTCGCACACGGTCGGCCCGATGCGGGCGGCGCGCATGTTCGCCCACCGGCTGAAGGCCGAGGGCCAGCTGTCCGACGTCGCCTCGATGCGCGCCGAACTCTTCGGCTCCCTCGGCGCGACCGGCCACGGCCACGGCACGCCCAAGGCGGTCATGCTGGGCCTGGAGGGCAAGTCGCCGCGCACGGTGGACGTCGCCCAGGCGGACCTGGACGTCGAGCAGATCAAGGCCAGCAAGCGGATCGCGCTGCTCGGCACGCACGAGATCCCCTTCGACCCCGACAGCGAACTGGTCCTGCACCGCCGCCGCTCGCTGCCGTACCACGCGAACGGCATGACGCTCAGCGCCTACGACGCGGCGGGCGCTGCGCTGCTGGAGAAGACCTACTACTCGGTCGGCGGCGGCTTCGTCGTCGACGAGGACGCGATCGGCGCGGACCGCGTCAAGCTCGACGACACCGTCCTGAAGTACCCGTTCCGGACCGGCGCCGACCTGCTGCGCCTGACCAGCGAGACCGGGCTGTCCATCTCCTCCCTCATGCTGGAGAACGAGAAGGCCTGGCGCAGCGAGACGGAGATCCGCACCGGCCTGCTGGAGATCTGGTCCGTGATGCAGGAGTGCGTGCGCAACGGCATGAACCACGAGGGCATCCTCCCGGGCGGCCTCAAGGTCCGCCGGAGGGCCGCGTCGGCGGCGCGGGCACTGCGGGTCGAGGGCATCGGCCCGGCCAACGCGATGGAGTGGGTGACCCTCTACGCCATGGCCGTCAACGAGGAGAACGCGGCCGGCGGCCGCGTGGTGACCGCCCCGACCAACGGCGCGGCCGGCATCATCCCGGCGGTCCTGCACTACTACCTGAACTTCATTCCCGGCGCGGACGAGGACGGCATCGTCCGCTTCCTGCTCGCCGCGGGCGCGGTCGGCATGCTCTTCAAGGAGAACGCCTCCATCTCCGGCGCCGAGGTCGGCTGCCAGGGCGAGGTCGGCTCCGCCTGCTCCATGGCCGCCGGCGGCCTCGCCGAGGTCCTCGGCGGCACCCCGGAGCAGGTCGAGAACGCCGCCGAGATCGGCATCGAGCACAACCTCGGCCTCACCTGCGACCCCGTCGGCGGCCTGGTCCAGATCCCCTGCATCGAGCGCAACGGCATGGCGGCCGTCAAGGCCGTCACCGCCGCCCGCATGGCCCTGCGCGGCGACGGCCGCCACCACGTCTCCCTCGACAAGGCCATCAAGACGATGAAGGAGACGGGCGCCGATATGAAGATCAAGTACAAGGAGACCTCCCGCGGCGGCCTCGCGGTCAACGTCATCGAGTGCTGAGCGCGCGGGGTGGCACGCAACTGCCGTGCAGGGCGTGCCACCCCGCAGCACGATCCCCATGCCCGCCGAGTGTCCACGGCCGGAAGTGCGCCGCCGCCGTGATCGGCAGCGAGCGCGGCGAAGTCAGCGGGATCCGAGCGTGTCGAGGTAGCGGTTCACCAGCTCCTCGAGAGGTCCGCCACCGAGCTTCGCCGCCAACTGGCACACCAACAGCCCCGCGGCCGACCGGAACACGAGCTCGGCGGACTCCATGTCGTACCCCGCCGCGACGATGTCGAGTTCCCCGCCGCGGAGGTCGAATGCGCGCAGCTGCTCCGTGGCACCTTCGACGACCGCATCCCGGAAATCGAGCGGCAGCCCCGTAAAATACGTCGTACGGGCGCCCGGCAGAGTCATCGGAAATCCCTCACCGAATTCGACCTGGTCCGCCGAGATCCGCACCACGCCACCGCGGCCCCCGCCCACCGACCGGTAACCAGCGCCGAGGAAACCGCGCAACCTCATGCCTCCCAGGTGACGGTCAATCTCGACACCGAGACCGATGGCGACGGCATCCGGTCCCGTTCCATGGGCCACGGAGGAGAAGTCGTCAAACCTGACGTGCCAGTCGCGCATTCTGTTCATGGCGTGCACTGCATCCCTGCAAATAGAGCCGACAATCACGTGGTTGGGCGGTCACGCAGGCCAGCGGGACCCTAGCAGTTGAAACGCGGCGGCATCGGCAGAGGGACAGGGCGGGCCGCCGGCGTCGCCTACCCTGGGGCCATGAACGACTCCGCGTGGGCGACCATCGCCGAACTCAACCGCTGGCTCACCAGGGACAGCGAACTGCCGGAGCAGACGCAGAAGATCCTGCAGATTCTGAAGATCTCCGAGGAGGCCGGGGAGGTCGCGGAGGCGGTGATCGGGGCGACCGGGCAGAATCCGCGGAAGGGGTTCTCGCACAGCTGGGAGGACGTGGAGAAGGAGCTGTGCGACGTGATCATCACCTCGATGGTGGCGCTGACCCAGCTCAACTCCGAGGCGGGCGAGCTGTTCGCGGAGCATCTGCAGCGGGTGCGAGAGCGCGCGCTCGGGCTGTCGTGATGACGACGGAAGGCTCGCAGCCGTAGCGCAGCGCCGCGGCGAGGGTGCGGACGGCCGCGCGGTCGCGGGAGACGCGGAGCGCGCCGTGGCGCGGGAGGTGGAGTTCGGCGGCGGCCCAGGACGGGAGCAGGTCGGCGCCGCCCGCGACGAGGACGCGCAGGGCGATGCCACGGACACGGTCCTGGACGAGCGCACCCGGCGTGAGCAGGAACTCGACTGCGGCGAGCGCCGCCTCGGAGGCGGCGAGGCTGGGTCGCACGGCGCGCAGGTAGGCGCGCACCTCGGCCAGTGAGCGCGGGACGCCGGTCGCGCCCAGGCGTTCGGCGACGAGGGCGTACTCGTCGAAGTAGCGGTCCTGCTGAACATGCGTCAGCGGGGTTCGGGCGTACCGCTGGTAGCCCGCGAGGAAGCAGGCCGTCTCGGCGACGTGCACCCAGCGCAGCAGCTCAGGGTCGGCGGCGTCGTACGGGCGGTCGTCCGGTGCGACGCCGCGGACGCGGTCGTGGACGCGGCGCACCCGCTCGATCGCGGCCTCGGCCTCGGCGGTGGAGCCGTAGCTGGTGACGGTGACGAAACCCGCGGTGCGGTTCAGGCGGTCGATCGGGTCCTCCCGGTAGCGGGAGTGCTGGTCGACCCCGGCCATGGCGAGCGGGTGGAGCGACTGGAGCATCAACGCGGCGACGCCGCCGGTGAACATGCCTGGCATGTCCCCGTGGACCAGCCAGACGACGCTGTCGGGCCCGAACAGGCCCGGATCACCGTCGGGGCGGTCGTAGCGCGTGTGGTCGAGGCCCGCGCCGTGGACGGTGGCGTAGACCTGGCGCTGGATGCGCTGCCGGATGAGGTCGCGAGCTCGCACGTTTCCGTAGTACCTGAAAGATCCAAGGTTTGCCAGGGTTGCATGCAAGGGAAAGATAAGTGAATAGTCAAAACTACCTTGTGATGCACGGCACGCCGCGTAGCAATCGTAGCATTTGTCCGATTTGTCGCTTTGCTCATAGCGTGCGCCACATGCCATAGTCGGTGCCGGAACGCCTCCGACCCGAGCGCGTCCGACGCCGGCGCGGCGATACCCCCTTGGCCGCGCAGCAAGCCCAATGCAGGGGCCCCATGATCGAACGCGATCCAGGGGCCCCGCATTGTCTTTCCGGCGCCCCCGCACCCGCCTTCAGTCTCCGCGGGCTACGCCACCGCGGGCCGCACCCTGAGCTCGAACCAGACCGACTTGCCCCGCGACAGCACGTCCACACCCCAGCGGTCCGCGAGTTCGTCCACCAGGCAGAGGCCGCGACCGGCCTCGTCCTCGGGGTCACCCTTGATCAGACAGGGCAACGCCCTTGACGGGTCCCGCAGTTCGACCCGGATCCGCCCCGATCCACGCAGCAGGCGCAGCACGAAGGTGCGCCCGCCGGTGTGCCGGACCGCGTTCGCGACCAGCTCCGCGACCAGTTGCTCCGCCACCTCACCGTGGCCGCCCAGCCCCCAGGACTCCAGGGCGGACAAGGTGAGCCGACGGGCGTGCGCGGTGACGCCCGGAGCTGCGACTAAAGGAGTGCCGTCGCCCTCGGGCGAGAGCAGCCGGGCCAGGCTCTGGAGCTCCTCGTCCAGCTCGCCCAACCCGACGATGTCGACCAGCCCCGACCGCTCGTCGATCACCCTCTGCTCCCGTACCACTTCGCCCTGTACTGCCATGTCCCCATGATGGCGCGTCAGACGGCCCCGCGGGAGCGCATTGGCCAAAAAATCATCGATTGCTTCGGGCATATGCCAAATTGCTTTGCATACGCCCAGGTCGCCAGGGCAGGCTTCCGAGCCCAGCCCCTGATCAGTGGACTGATCAGTTGAACTTGGCCTTGCCCGGGCCCTGTTCGACGAAGCTGCGCATGCCGATCTCACGGTCCTCGGTCGCGAACAGGCCTGCGAAGAGATTCCGTTCGATGGTCAGACCGGTGTCCAGGTCCGTCTCCAGACCGCGGTCCACGGCCTCCTTGGCCGCCCGCAGGGCATATGCCGGGCCGGCTGCCAGCTTGGCGGCCCACGCGCGGGCGGTCGCGAAGACCTCCTCCGCCGGGACGACGTAGTCGGCCAGGCCGATCCGCAGCGCCTCCTCCGCGTCGACCATCCGGCCGGTGAAGATCAGGTCCTTCGCCTTGGCCGGACCGACCAGGCGGGAGAGACGCTGGGTGCCGCCCGCGCCCGGGATGAGGCCGAGCAGGATCTCCGGCTGGCCGAACTTGGCGTTGTCCGCGGCCACCCGGATGTCCGCGCAGAGCGCCAGCTCGCAGCCGCCGCCCAGGGCGTAGCCGGTGACCGCCGCCACGACCGGCTTCGGGATCCGCGCCACCGCGTCAAAGGACCCCTGCAGCGCCGGGCCGCGCTCCACCATGTCGGTGTAGCCCATGCGCTGCATCTCCTTGATGTCGGCGCCGGCCGCGAAGACCTTCTCGCCGCCCCAGATGACGACCGCGCGCACGTCGGTGCGGGCGGTGGCCTCCTCGGCGACCTCCTTGAGCTGGTCCTGCATCGCGATGTCGAGCGCGTTCATCTTCGGCCGGTCGAGCCGGATCACGCCGACGCCGTCCGCGTCGACCTCGAACGTCACGAAGCGGTCCATCTTCAGTGCCTCCCTGGCGGGACGTGGGTGCATGCGCAGGCGCAGAGTGAACCGATGTTAACGCGAACGGGCCACCGCGTACGCGGTGGCCCGGCTCACATCATGTCGCGGTGACGGTCAGTTGGAGGTCCAGGCCGACCAGTCCATGTTCCAGCCGTTCAGGCCGTTGTCCGGCTGCACGATCTTGTCCGGGGAGTTGACCACCTGGACCACGTCGCCGATGAGCGAGTGGGCGTAGAACCACGCCGCCGGCATGTTCGGGTCGCCGCCGCCCTGCTGGTCCTGCAGGCCCACGCAGCCGTGGCTGGTGTTGGCACTGCCGAAGGTCGAGGCCGGACGCCAGTAGTTGCCGTGCACGAAGGTGCCGGAGGTGGTGAGCCGCATCGCGTGCGGGACGTCCTTGATGTCGTACGCGTTGCCGAGACCGACCGTCTGCGAGTTCATGTCGATGGTCGGGTACTTCTCGGTGATCACCATCTTGCCGTCGTAGGTGGTGTGATCCGGGTCGCCGAGGCTGGCCGGCAGCTTCCGCAGCACCGAGTTCGGGCCGTTGTAGACGGTGAGGCTGTGCGCGTTGTTGTCAGCGACGCTGACCTGGTAGCGGCCGATGGTGAAGCTGACGTCCTTGTCCTGCTTGCCGTAGCCGAGCTGGCCGGTCCGGACGCCGTTGAGGTGCAGGTGCAGGGTGACCTTGGTGCCCGGGGCCCAGTACTGCTGCGGACGGAAGTCCAGGCGGTTGTTGCCGAACCAGTGCCCCTCGACGTCCACGGACGGGTCGGCGGTCACGGTGACCGCCTTGAGGACGGAGGCCTTGTACTGGTCGGCCACGACGGAGGTGAAGTTGAGCGAGACCTCCATGCCGACGCCGTAGGTCGCGCCCGGGTCGACGTTGAAGTTGGCGACGTTGGTCGCCGCAGGCGTCAGCGTGGTGAAGGTGGAGCGCTCGGTGACGCTCTTGCCGGTGGAGTCCGCGGCCGTGGCCACCACGCTGTACCGGGTGCCGGTGTGCAGCGGTCCGGCCGGGGTCCAGCTGCTGCCGTCGCCGGCCATCGAGCCGTCGACCTTGCTGCCGTCGTTGCCGGTCACGGCTATCTGTGTCAGCTTGCCCTGCGCGGCGCTGATCTTCAGCGTGCCGTTCGTGTCGACGCCGGTCGACCCGTCCTTCGGAAGGATCGTCACGGTGGCGGCGGAGTTGGCCACCGCGGTCGCGCTCGCGCCGCCGCCCGCGCCGCCGGATCCGGAGTGCCCGGTCGTGGCACCGGCGCCGCCGCAGGCGCTGGCCGCGAGTATCGCGGCACCCGTCGCCATGCCGAGCAGAACCCGTCGAACCTTGCTGTGCGCGAACAACGTCTCTCCCCTCCCGGAGTGTCCCCGAATGTCCCTGATCGGGGCCTCCGTGAGCATAACCCGCCCGCCTGAGAGCTCCCGGAGAATGTGACGTCGCAGCTCCGGCGGAAGGTTGCACGCCGCGGACGCGGCACAGCGCGTCAACGCACGGCGCTGCCCGCGGTCCAGTCGGCCCAGGACAGGTTCCAGCCGCTCATGCCGTTGTCCGGGGCCACCTGCTCGTCGCCGGAGCCGACGACGCGGACGATGTCGCCGATCATGGAGTGGGCGAAGAACCAGCCAGCTGCGGTGGTGGTGCTCTGGCCGCCCGCCACGTCGTAGAGGCCGACGCAGCCGTGGCTGGTGTTGACCCGGCCGAAGACGGAGGCCGGACGCCAGTAGACGCCGTGGACGAAGGTGCCGGAGTCGGTGAGCCGCTGGGCGTGCGGGACGGCCGGGATGTCGTACTCGCTGCCGAGGCCGACCGTGTGCGAGTCCATGCGGGTCACCTTGTCCCGCTCGGAGATGACCATGACGCCCTGGTAGGTCGCGTGACCGGGACCGCCCGCCGAGATGTCGAGGGTTCGCAGGGTCCGGCCGCCGCGGACGACGGTGAGCGTGTGGGCGTCGGTGTCCGCCGTGCTGATCTGGCTTCGGCCGATGGTGAAGCCGATCGACTTCTCCTGCGTGCCGTAGACGCCGGGCGCGCCCTCGACGTGCTTGAGTCGCAGCGCCACGGTGACCTTGGTGCCGGGCGTCCAGTAGTGCTGGGGGCGGAAGTCGACCCGCTTGTCGCCGAACCAGTGCGCGGCGACGGGGACGGGCGGCCGGGCCGTCACGCTGATCGCCTTCTGGACGGTGGCCCGGTCCGTGATCGCCCGGTTGAAGCGGATCTCCACGATGAAGCCGACCCCGACGGTGCTGCGGTTCACCGGGTTGTAGAAGCCGATGAAGGTGTTCTTCGGTACGAACGTGGTGAACGAGGCGTGCTTCGCGGCCTGCAGGCCGTCCCGGTCCACGGCCAGCGCGTCGAGGGTGTAGCGGGTCTCCGGCAGCAGCTTGCCCGCCGGGCTCCAGCTGCTGCCGTCGGCGGTGATCGCGCCCGGGATCTCGTCGCCGTCCGCGTCCTTCAGGTGCACCTCGGTGAGACGCCCGTCACGGACCTGGGCGAAGACCCCTCCCTGCGCCGGGACCTCGGCTGCGCCGTCACCCGGGGTCAACGTGACCTGCGCGGCGGAGACGTGCGCCGCGTCGGAGCTGGAACCCGAGGAACCCGAGCAGCCGGCCAGCAGCAGGGCGGGGATCAAGGCGGCGAGCGCCATCCGCTTCAGTCGTCCCGCCCAGACACCCACGGCCGCACCACACTCCTCGATCGCACTGCTCCGAGTGGATCAACGAGGCCCGAAGGGGGACGACACGGGCGTCGGGGACAGGCATTCGGGTCAGATCGTCGCTGTTGATGGTGCAACCACCGGCAGGGAGGGGAACTTAACCGTAAACCGGTGGATCGGGACGTCCGCCGGACGGGGAGGTGCTGTCGATGGCGTTGCCCACGGAGCTGCGTCCGCCTCGGGAGGAACCGGAGCCGGGAGACGAACCGCAGGACAGGGCCGCCGCCCGTGTCCTGCCCGGCAGTTGGCAGCCGCTCGGGGCGCGCTACCACGTGGGCGCCGACGGGCGGCCGGGAACCAACTTCGCCGTGTGGGCCGGCGGCGCCGAGGGCGTCGAGCTGTGCCTCTTCGACGAGGAGGACCGGGAGACCCGGCTGCCGCTGCGCGAGCAGACGTTCCAGGTCTGGCACGGCCACGTGCCCGGCGTCCGGCCCGGCGCCCGCTACGGCTTCCGCGTCCACGGCCGGTGGGACCCGTGGACGGGCGCCCGCTGGAACCCCGCCAAGCTGCTGCTGGACCCCTACGCCCGGGCCGTGGACGGGCAGTTCCGGCTGCACGACGCGGTCTACGGCCATGTCCGGAGCTGGCCGGAGGGCGACGTCGCGGACACCGTCCGGGACAACCGCGACTCGGCCCGCTACGCGCCCAGGTCCGTGGTCGTCCACGACGCCGAGGACTGGTCCGAGGACCGGCGGCCGAAGACGCCTTGGGCGGACACCGTCCTGTACGAGCTGCACGTGCGCGGCTTCACCCGGAACCTGCCGGGCGTGCCGCCGGAGCTGCGCGGCACCTACGCCGGCCTGGGCCACCCCGCCGCCGTCGAGTACCTGACCCGGCTCGGCGTGACCGCCGTCGAGCTGTTGCCGGTGCACCAGTTCGCCGACGAGGAACACCTGGTGAGGCGGGGCCTGCGCAACTACTGGGGCTACAACAGCATCGGCTACTTCGCCCCGCACGGCGGCTACTCGGCGAGCGGGACCCGCGGCGGCCAGGTCGGCGAGTTCAAGCGGATGGTCCAGGCACTGCACCGGGCCGGGATCGAGGTCGTCCTCGACGTCGTCTACAACCACACCGCCGAGGGCGGCGAGGGCGGACCGACCTGGTCGTTCCGCGGGCTGGACAACGCCGGTTACTACCGGCTCCAGCCGCACAACCGGCGCGCCTACGCCGACTTCACGGGGTGCGGCAACACCCTGGACGCCACCCAGCCGCAGGCGCTGCGGCTGGTCACCGACTCACTGCGGTACTGGGTCACCGAGATGGGCGTGGACGGCTTCCGGTTCGACCTGGCCAGTGTGCTGGCCCGCGGCGCCTACGACGTCGACATGCGCGCGCCGTTCCTCTCTGCCGTGTTCCAGGACCCGGTGCTGAGCCGGGTCAAGCTGATCGCGGAGCCCTGGGACGTGGCGCTCGGCGGCTACCAGGTGGGCAACTTCCCACCGCTGTGGACGGAGTGGAACGACCGCTACCGCGACACGGTCCGCGACTTCTGGCGCGGGGCGCGGCTCGACGTGCGCGAGCTCGGCTACCGGCTGGCCGGCTCCTCCGACCTCTACCAGCGCGCCGGGCGACGCCCGTTCGCCTCCGTCAACTACGTCACCGCCCACGACGGCTTCACCCTGCGCGATCTGGTCTCCTACGACGGCAAGCACAACGAGGCCAACGGCGAGGACAACCACGACGGGACGGACGACAACCGCTCCTGGAACCACGGCGCCGAGGGCCCGACGGACTCGCCCTCGGTCAACGCCCTCAGACGCCGTCAACAGCGGAACCTGCTGGCCACCCTGCTGCTCTCGACGGGGGTGCCGATGCTGCTCGCGGGCGACGAGTTCGGGCGCAGCCAGGGCGGCAACAACAACGCCTACTGCCAGGACAACGAGACAGGCTGGGTCGACTGGTCGCTGGTGGAGCAGGACGAGTGGCGGCAGTTGCACGCGCTCACGGCCCGGCTGATCCGGCTGCGCCGCGAACACCCGGTGCTGCGGCAGCGCGCCTTCTTCTCCGGCCGCCCCGCCCACCCCGGCGGGCTGCCGGACCTCACCTGGTTCCGGGCGGACGGCGCGGAGATGACCGAGGCCGACTGGTACGAGCCGGGCGCGACCCTGGCGATGCTGCTCTCCGGCGACGACCTGACCGAGCGCGACGCCCGCGGCGGGACGCCGTCCGACGACAGCTTCCTGCTGATCCTGCACGGTCATCACCGCGGCATCCGGTTCACCCTCCCCGGGCTGCCGTGGGCGCGCTGCTACGAGACGGTGGTGGACACCTGCGCCGAGCAGCAGGCGGTGCCGGACGGCCGTCACCTGCCCGCCGGCGAGTCGCTGACCGTGCCGGGGCGCTCCCTGCTGCTGCTGCGCGTCTGCGAACGCGACGGCGGGTGAGCGCCGTCCGCCGTGGGCGCCGCTCAGTAGCCGCCGCCTCCGCCGCTCGGGGGCGGCGCCTGCGTGCTGCCGGGCGTCGAGCCCACGACGGTCACCGCGTGCCAGGTGAAGGACTGGCCGCCGAAGGAGTCCTTGGCGTTCTGTCCCTTGGCGTCGCCGGACGCCCCGTCGCCGACGAAGGTGTAGAGCGGGTGGCCCTGCTCGGTCAGCTGGAGGGTGCCGTCGGACCGCGTGACGGTGCTGAAGGAGATCCCGCCGATCGCGGGCGGCACCGCGGTCACCGTGACCGGGGTCCAGACCGCCGCGCACTGGGTTCCGCAGAGGATCCTCACCGTGGCGTCCTGGTCGTTGGCGTAGACGGTCCTGCCGTCGGCGTCGACGACGGTGCCGACGCCCACGATCCGGGTGGTGCCGAGGTGGACCGTCGGCGACGCGGTGCTCTGCGGTGTCGTGCCGGTCTGCGTCGTACCGGGAGGTGTCGTGCCCGGCGGCATCGCGCTGTTGCCGGTCGCGGTGGACGAGCAGCCGGCCGCGACGGCCCCGGTGAGGAGCAGGGCGAGAACCAGAGGTCGTGGCTTCATGATCCGTTCCCCTCGGGAGTGATCACGGAAGGGTTCGTCTTCGTCTTCCAGTACGCCACCGACCGGGCCGGATCTCCATTCGAGGACGACTCGCACGACCCGGTTGAACCGAACGGCCCGGGGGCGCGTACTGGAGGTATGGACTCCGCACCGACCTCGGACGCGGCCTTCGTCTCCGCGCTGTACGCGCGCTACGGACGGTCGGTGCTGGGCCATGTGCTGCGCCTGGTCGGCGGCGACTACCAGCGCGCGGAGGACCTGACCCAGGAGACCTTCCTGCGCGCCTGGCAGCACCGGGACGCGCTGGACCTGGACCGCGCCGCGCCGTGGCTGCACACCGTCGCCCACAACCTGACGGTCTCCGCCTTCCGGCGGGCCCGCGCCAGGCCGGCCGAAGCGCCCTTACCGGAGGACGACCGGGGCGGCCCCGCCGACGACGGCGAGGCAGAGTTGGACCGGATGCTGGAACGCTGGCAACTGCTGGAGGCCATGCGGGGCCTGCGGCCCGAGCACCGTGAGGTGCTCATCGAGGTGTACTACCTGCGTCGCACCGTGGCGGAGACGGCCGAGCACCTCGGTATTCCGCAGGGCACGGTCAAGTCCCGCTGCTACTACGGGCTGCGGGCACTGCGGAACGTTCTGGAGGAGAGAGGAGTGACTTCCCGATGACGACATGCCGGGAGAGCGTCCAGCTCGGCGCCTACCTGCTCGGGGCCCTCGATCCCGAGGAACGGGCGGCACTGGAGGCGCACATCTCCGGATGCGCGGAGTGCCAGGCGGAGCTCGTGGCCATGGCGCCGCTGCCGGGGCTGCTGCGGCACACGCCGTTCGAGGAGCTGGACGAGTCGGCTGCGGCGGCGCAGAGCCTCTCCGCGCCGCGCCCCGCACCCGCGCCGGGCGCCCCCCCGGCGCGGGACACCACCGCGGCCCCCGCCTGGGATCCGGCGGGCGCCCCGTGGCAGGACACCGGACGGGACGCGGGACGCGACCCGGGACGCGAGGCGGCCCCGGAACCGGACGCCGCTCCGGTGAGACCCGTGGGTCATGCCCGGCCGCGCCCACGGCGCCGGGTCCTGGTGTCGGCCGGGCTGGCGCTCGCCGGAGCAGCGGCCGCAGTGGGCGTATGGGTGTACGTCGGGGGCGCGCACACGACGGCGCCCACGCCGTCGGCCGCGGCCACGACCGTGAGCGCCGTGGACGCGCGGACCCACGTCACCGCGTCGGCCGCGCTCACCCCGGAGAACTGGGGCACGCAGGTCCAGCTCAGGCTGGGCAACCTGCCCGAGGGGATCACCTGCCACCTGGTCGTGCACGCCCGTGACGGACGCACCGAGACGGCCGGGACCTGGGGATCGGGCTACAGCACGGCCACCACCGTGCCGGCCTCGACCTCCATCGGCTCGTCCGACATCGCGACCATGGACGTCGTCGACGGCGGCGGGACCGTCCTGGTCCGGCTGCCGGGCTGAGCTCCGAGGTGTAAGGGGCGGAAATTGGGGTGAGGGCTGTCAGTCCCTGCGTCTACAGTCCGAAAGGTGTCGACGCAGCAGGATTCCCGCCCCGCCCCCGAAGCCTCCGATCCGAGCCCACCGCAGCCGGCCTCGCACTCCGCGACGCGGTCGCTGCTGCGGCTGTGGCCGTACGTCCGGCCGATCCGGTGGTTCCTGACCGCCTCCACGGTCTCGGCGCTGCTCGCGTCGCTCTCGGCGCTGGTCATCCCGCTGGTCCTGAAGAACGTCGTCGACGGCCCGGTCGCCCACCGGGACACCGGCGGGCTGTGGCGGCAGGGCGTGCTGCTGCTCGTGCTCGGCCTGCTGGAGGCGGGCCTGTTCGGCCTGCGCCGCTGGTTCGTCGCCCGGCCGCTGGCCGGCGTCGAGCGGCAGATGCGCGCTGACCTCTACGCCAAGCTGCAGCGGCTGCCCGTCTCCTTCCACGACCGCTGGGCCTCCGGCCAGCTGCTGTCGCGGGCGACGTCGGACATGTACACCATCCGGCTGTTCCTGGCCTTCCCGCTGGTCTTCCTGATCGTCAACTCGATGGTCTTCCTGACCGGGATCGGCATCATGTTCACGCTGGACTGGCAGCTGGCGCTGATCACGGTCCTGCCGGCCGCACCGCTGATCATCCTCTGCTCCTACTTCGAGCGGCGGTACTCGGCCGCGGCCCGGCTCTCCCAGGACCAGAACGGCGACCTGGCCACCGTGCTCGAGGAGTCGGTGCTGGGCATCCGCATCCTCAAGTCCTTCGGGCGGCACCGCACGATGGCCGCCCGCTACCGCGCGCAGGCCGAGCTGCTGCGCGGGACGGAGCTGAAGAAGGCCCGGTTGCTGGCCGACCTGTGGGCGGTCATCGTCGGCCTGCCCGAGCTCGCGCTCGGCACCTCGCTGGCGGTCGGCGTCGTCCAGGTCGCCCACGGCAGCACCACGGCGGGCACGCTCGTCGGCTTCCTCTCCACGGCGCTGTCGCTGCGCTGGCCGGTCGAGTCGCTCGGCTGGCTGCTGGCCTACAGCAACGAGGCGGCGACCGCGACGGATCGTTTCTACGAGGTCATGGACGCCCGGCCGGCCGACGCCGAGGACGGCCCGGTCCGCGACGGGTCCGCCGTGCAGGCCGCACCTGCCCCGGCACGGGACGGCATCCGGCTGGCCGACGTGCGCTTCCGCTACCCGGACGCCCCCGCGGGCTCGCCCGACCTGCTCACCGGCGTCGATCTGCACGTCCGCTCCGGCGAGACGATGGCTCTGGTGGGCCTCACCGGCAGTGGCAAGACCACGCTGACCGCCCTGCTCCCCCGGCTCTACGAGATCGACGGCGGCCGGATCACCCTGGACGGCACGGACATCCGTGAGATCCCCCGAGCCCGCCTGCGCGCGCTGGTCTCCATGGCCTTCGAGGACCCGACCCTGTTCTCCGCCTCCGTCAGCGAGAACGTGCTGATGGGCGCGCCGGACGCGCCCGAGGAGGCGCTCGAGCGGGCGCTGGACGTCGCGCAGGCGCAGTTCGTCCGGGCTCTGCCCGAGGGCACCCGGACCCAGGTCGGCGAGCAGGGCCTGAGCCTGTCCGGCGGCCAGCGCCAGCGTCTCGCGCTGGCCCGCGCGGTCGTCGGCGCGCCTGAGTTCCTGGTGCTGGACGACCCGCTCTCGGCGCTCGACGTGCACACCGAGGCGCTGGTCGAGCAGGCGCTGCGTCAGGTCCTGGCCGGCACGACGGCACTGGTCGTCGCGCACCGGCCGAGCACGGTGCTGCTCGCGGACCGGGTGGCGCTGCTGGCCGACGGCCGCATCACGGCGGTCGGCACCCATCACGAACTGCTGGAGTCCAACCCGGAGTACCGGGAGCTGATGTCGGGCGAACGAACCGGCGGACAAGCCGGCGAGCGAACCGGCGAAGGAACCGAGGACGGGAGCCTGGTGCGATGAGCGTCACCGAGAGGGACCTCACCGAGGCGGAACAGACCGAGCTCCTGGAGGAGGCTGCTCTCCAGGAGCCCGACCTCCAGGAGGACAAGGCACCGGCCGGGCCGGGCGACGGCGAGGACATCCCCGTCCCGCCCGGCGCGCCGCGGGCGCTGCTGCGCTCGCTGCTCGGCCCGCACAGGGCCCGCGTCGTGCTGGCCATGGTGATGATCACCATCCAGCAGGCGGCGCTCCAGGTGGGCCCGCTGCTGGTCTCCTACGCGATCGACCGCGGTATCCCCGCCCTGCGGGCCCATGACTGGGGTCCGCTGATCGCGGTGACGGCGGGTTACCTTGGCTGCGCGGCGGTCGCCACGCTGCTCCAGCGCAGCTTCATCCGGCTGTCCGGCGTGATCAACCAGGCCATCCTGCTGGAGATGCGCAGGCGGATCTTCCGCCACGCGCAGGCGCTCTCGCTCGACTTCCACGAGCGCTACACCTCGGGCCGGATCATCTCCCGCGCCACCAGCGACGTCGACACGGTGCGCGAGCTGCTCAACGAGGGCCTGCAGGAGCTGCTGTCGGTCATCCTGTCGGTGGTCTACATCGCCGTGCTGCTGATCGTCATGGACTGGCGGCTGGGCCTGGCCTCGCTCGCCTCGGTGGTGCCGATCTACCTGTTCACCCGCGGCTACCGGCGCCGCTCGCAGGCGATCTACCGGCGGTCGCGCACCGCGGTGGCCCAGGTCATCGTCCGCTTCACCGAGACGATGAACGGCATCCGCCCGGTCCAGGCGTTCCGCCGCGAGGCCGCCAACGAGGAGGCGTTCGCCGTCTCCAACGGCGAGTACACCGACGCCAACGCGCAGGGCCTGTTGTCGATGGCTCAGTTCGTCGCGTCCTCCCGGGCCACGGCGAACATCTGGATCACCGGCGTGGTGGTCTGGGGCGCCGTCCTGGTCACCCAGGGCAGCCTGCAGCTCGGCGTGCTGGCCGCCTTCGTGCTCTACCTGCGGCGGCTGTTCGACCCGGTCGACCAGGTGGCGATGTTCCTGAACAGCTATCAGTCGGCCTCCGCCGCGCTGGAGAAGATCGCCGGCCTGCTCGCCCACGAGCCGTCGGTGCCGGAGCCGGGCGAGCCCGTCGCGCTGCCGGCCAAGACGGAGGACGCGATCCCGGGCCGCGCGGTCGACTTCGACGGCGTCGCCTTCTCCTACCGCACCGGCAAGCAGGTCCTGCCCCGCTTCGACCTGCGTATCCCGGCCGGGCAGAGCGTCGCCGTGGTCGGGGCGACGGGTGCGGGCAAGTCCACCCTGGCCAAGCTGCTCGCGCGCTTCTACGACCCGACCGAGGGCAAGGTCACCCTCGACGGCGTGGACCTGCGCGAGCTGTCCACGCCCGAGCTGCGCCGCGGCGTGGTGATGGTGACGCAGGAGTCGTTCCTCTTCTCGGGCACGGTCGCGGAGAACATCGCCATCGGCCGTCCTGACGCCTCCCGTGAGGAGGTCGAGGAGGCGGCGCGGGCCATCGGCGCCTTCGAGTTCATCGCCGCCCTGCCGGAGGGCTTCGACACCGACGTCCGCAAGCGCGGCGGCCGCATCTCGGCCGGCCAGCGTCAGCTGGTCGCCTTCGCCCGCGCCCTGCTGGCGGATCCGGCGGTGCTGATCCTCGACGAGGCGACGTCCTCCTTGGACGTCCCCGGCGAGCAGGCGGTCCAGCGTGCCATGGCCACGGTGCTGGCGGGCCGTACGGCGGTCATCATCGCTCACCGCCTCTCCACGGTGGAGATCGCCGACCGTGTCCTGGTCATGGACCAGGGCCAGGTCGTCGAGGACGGCGCCCCCGCCGACCTCGTCTCCGGCACCGGCCGCTTCGCCGGCCTGCACCAGGCGTGGAGGGAGAGCCTGGTGTAGGGCGCGGGGCCGGGGCGTGGGGCTGCGACGCAGCGCCACGCCCCGTTCGCGTTCAGCCGCGGGTGAGGCGCAGCACCCCCGTCTCGGTGCCCTGGTACAGCGTGCCGTCCGGCGCGGTCGTGCCGGTCATCTGCAGCGGGTTGTAGAGCAGGCCGAGGCCGATCCAGGAGCGGGAGAGCGGGGCGCCGGTGGCCGGGTCGACGGTGGCGTAGGAGTACGACGCGAAGGTCTGCGCGCCCAGCGAGCCGGTGGGCCCGGCCACGGTCAGGGTGTAGATCCTGCCGTCCGCCAGCGAGAGCCGCGGCAGGGCCGCCGACTTCACGTCGCTGTTCCAGACCAGGTGGCAGCCGTCGCCGTCGGGGTTCAGGTCCACGCGGCTCATGCCGCCGTCGAAGGACGCGGACGCCGGGACGCTCGCCGGGGCCCCCGCAGGAAGGGCCGGGTACGGATAGCCGTAGGTGTCGGTGACGAAGACGCTGGAACCGGAGGCGATGACCGCGTCCTCCGTGCCGCTCTCCGGGTACTGGGTCAGCACGGGCGTCGAGCAGACCGGCGTCGGACCGCCCGCGACGCGGTAGACCAGCAGGTTCTCGTGGGGCGCGGCGTTGTCGGTGAGGGTGACGTACGCGGTGCCGTCTCCGGGCCCGAAGAAGCTCGGGGTCGCGCCGGTGCCCCAGCTGAGCTGTCCGGGCTTGCGGCCCGGGCCGCGGTCGTAGGGGGCGCGCCAGTCGACGACCGGGGTGCCGTCCGGTGCCTCGCCGAGCAGGTAGAGCGCGTGGTCGGTGGCGACGGCGGTGTGTCCGGGAACGGTGGAGATGCTGTTCGCGACGCCCTCGCCGGTCACGAGGGTCCTCACGGCGCCGGTCGGGGTGTCCACCGTGCCGATGACGCCGCCGGCCGTGGCGAACCAGATCCGGCCGTCCCAGCCCGGACTGAGGCCGACGATGGCGTCGCCCGAGGGGATCGCCCCCGCCAGGGAGGTCGACCGGTCGACGGTCAGGGACCAGGCGCCGCCGGAGAGGTGGTGGCCGATGCGCAGCAGGTCGTCGTCGCCGTCCACGACGACCAGCGCGTTCGAGGCGTCCAGATAGGCGTAGACGCCGCCGAAGAGGCTGCCCTCGGGCAGGGCCAGCGAGGCGAGGTCGGCTCCGGTGGCGGGGTCGAGCAGGTGCACGGTCGGGGTTTGCCCGAAGATCGTGGTGCAGAGCGCGACCGGCCGGCCGTCGCTGCCGATCACCACCGTCGGGCAGGCGGAGGCGAGGGCGGTGCGGCTCCAGCTGATCGGGCCGCTGCCGGGCCCGGCATAGGGCGTGGTGTCGCTGGAGGCGGAGTCGCCGTGCATGGTGGCCGTCCCGTTCCCGGCCGTGCCGGGGTTCTGCGGCGGCAGCGGGCCGAAGGCGCAGAGTGCGGCGACGGCGGTGAGCACGGACAGGGTGGTGCGCAGGCGCATGGCGGAGTCCCGTTCCTGTGTCATGGGTCGGAGGCCTTGCGGCCACGCAGGGATGACGACGGGTGCACACGCCGACGAGGGCCGCTCGGCTCTGAGAAAGCGAAAGCGGCCCTCGTACGTGCGAGGAGGGGAGACGAAACGAGCGCGCCGCGTCAGCTGACGCGGCGACAACCCGTTGTGGTGGCACGGCCATGATCGACATGGCGTCGGCTCACCAGCAAGGTCATGGCCCCGACTCTAGGGCCGCCGCCGAGGCGGCACGAGAGGGTGACCACGGTCCGAGACGGACCACGCCGGAGCTGCGCCTTGGGGCGCAACCCCGGCTGCGGTCCTACCTGAGGACTCCGTCGGAGAAGCCCGTCGTCTCCGCCGGGACGGTGACGAGACCGAGTTCGGCCTCGGCGGCGAGAAGACGGTGGCTGGGCAGGACGCGGACGGTGTAGCCGAACGGGCCGGTGCGGCTGAGTTCGAGGGGGCCCTCGTAGCGCCAGCGGCCGTCGACGTCGGCGCGATCGGCCGGCTTGAGGGAGACGGTGGAGATGTCCGAGATCACGTCGGTGTCGTCCACCCGGCCGGAGACCGCCTGGACGTCCACATCCGACGGGTCCAGCCCGTCGAGGTGGACCTGCACCCGCAGGGTGAGCGTCGAGCCCAGCTCCGGCGCGTCGGCGCCACCCGCCGCCTCGACGTGTTCGACGCGGACCTGCGCCCAGCGGGCCCGGATCCGGGACTTCCACTCCGCCAGCTCCCGCGCACCCTCGAAGGCCTCGCCGCCCTGGCCCGCCACCGCCAGCGCCCGTCGCGACTCGGCCGCGGGGGTGTAGAGGCGTTCGACGTACTCGCGGACCATACGGCCGGCCAGCACCTTCGGGCCGAGGGTGACCAGGGTGTGGCGGACCATCTGGATCCAGCGGCGCGGCAGCTCGGACGCGTCCCGCTCGTAGAAGCGCGGAGCGACCTGGTACTCGATCAGGTCGTAGAGCGCCCCGGACTCGATCTCGTCGCGGCGGTCCTCGTCGACCTCGCCGTCGGCGGTGGGGATCGCCCAGCCGTTGGCGCCGTCGAACCACTCGTCCCACCAGCCGTCGAGGACGGAGAGGTTGAGCGCACCGTTGAGCGCGGCCTTCATGCCGGAGGTGCCGCAGGCCTCCAGCGGGCGCAGCGGGTTGTTGAGCCAGACGTCGCAGCCCGGGTAGAGCTTGGCGGCCATGTCCATGTCGTAGTCGGGCAGGAAGACGATCCGGTGGCGCACCGCGTGGTCGTCGGCGAAGGCGACCAGCTTCTGGATCAGCGCCTTGCCGCCGTCGTCGGCGGGGTGGGCCTTGCCCGCCACGACGATCTGGATCGGGCGGGTGGGATGCAGCAGCAGCGAGCGCAGCCGCTCCTGGTCGCGCAGCATCAGGGTGAGGCGCTTGTAGGAGGGCACCCGCCGCGCGAAGCCGATCGTCAGCACGTCCGGGTCGAGCACGTCACCCGTCCAGCCCAACTCGGCGTCGCCGGTCCCGCGCTGACGCCAGGAGGCGCGCAGCCGGGCGCGGGCCTCGGTGACGAGCTGGGCGCGCAGCCGCCGGCGCAGCTCCCAGATGTCGGCGTCGCCGATGGCGTCGATGCCGTCCCAGCGGCGGGACTCGCCGAGCACCATGGCGTCGTCGATCCGCTCGGGGCCGATCTCGCGCGCGGCGAGACGGACCACCTCCGGATCGATCCAGGTCGGCGCGTGGACGCCGTTGGTGATCGAGGTGATCGGCACCTCGGCGGCGTCGAAGCCCGGCCACAGGCCGTTGAACATGCCCCGGCTGACCTGGCCGTGCAGCTCGCTGACGCCGTTGGCGCGCTGGGCCAGCCGCAGACCCATCGCGGCCATGTTGAACAGCGACGGGTCGCCTCCCGGCCAGCTCTCCGCGCCGAGCGCGAGCACCCGGTCGACGGGGACGCCCGGCAGACCCTCCGTTGCACCGGAGACGCCGCCACCGCCGGTGGCGAAGTGACGCTGCACCAGCTGGCGCTCGAAGCGGTCGATGCCGGCAGGAACAGGTGTGTGAGTGGTGAACAGGGTTCCGGCCCGGACGGCCTCCAGGGCCGCGTCGAAGTCGAGCCCGGCGCCGCCCTCGTCCTCCGGACGGGTGAGTTCGCGGATACGCTCGAGGCCGAGGAATCCGGCATGTCCCTCGTTGGTGTGGAAGACCTCGGGTTCGGCGTGTCCGGCGAGCCGGCAGAAGGTGCGCACCGCGCGCACGCCGCCGATGCCGAGCAGCATCTCCTGGAGCAGCCGGTGCTCGCTGCCGCCGCCGTAGAGACGGTCGGTCACGTCGCGGGCGCGGGCGTCGTTCTCCTCGATGTCGGAGTCGAGCATGAGCAGCGGCACCCGGCCGACCTGGGCCTTCCAGATCTGCGCGTGCAGCGCCCGCCCGCCCGGCAGGGCCAGGGCGACCACGCTGGGGCTGCCGTCCGGCTCACGCAGCAGGCTGACGGCCAGTTCGTTCGGGTCGAGCAGGGGGTAGCGCTCCTGCTGCCAGCCGTCGCGGGAGAGGGACTGGCGGAAGTAGCCGTGGCGGTAGAGGAGGCCGACGCCGATGATGGGGACGCCGAGGTCGCTGGCGGCCTTGAGGTGGTCCCCGGCCAGGATGCCGAGGCCGCCGGAGTACTGGGGAAGCGCAGCGGTGATGCCGAACTCGGGCGAGAAGTAGGCGATGGCGGCGGGCAGCTCCCGGCCGCGCTGTTGTTGGTACCAGCGCGGGCCGGTGAGATAGTCGCGCAGATCCTCTTCGGCGTCGTGGAGCCGGCGCAGGAACCGCCGGTCGCCGGCGAGGGTCGCCAGCCGCTGCCCGGAGACGGCGCCGAGCAGGCGGACCGGATCGCAGCCGACCGCCTCCCAGACCTCGGGGTCGACCGATCGGAACAGCTCACGCGTCTCCGGATGCCAGGACCAGCGCAGGTTGAGTGCCAACTCACCAAGGGCCTGGAGCGGTTCGGGCAGGACGGTGCGGACCGTGAAACGTCGGATTGCCTTCACCCAGCCGAAGATAGCCGCGCCGTCAGGCCGTCGCCGAGCGACAGGGAGGCGCACTGCCGCCGTTCGGCGCATTGGTGCGATCGGCGGCGCAGCCATTCACTCTTTCGGGGGCAGGGTGCACGCGGGCGCACGCCGGAGTGCGGTAGCGCACGATCGTAGGAATTCACGACTCCGACACACAGCCGTCCAACCAGCCACGGCCAACTGCCTTGATCCATGGCCGAAATGTGTCGCTACCCGCGCGTAGCACCCGCGTTCGGTGCGAGGATCGGAGCAGGTCGCTACGGGCGCGCCGACCTGCGTGACACCGATGCGGAACCGGCGGTTCTGCGTGTCCACGCGTCGCGCGCGATCGTTGTCAACACGACGGCGTTCGACAGGTGGCAGGTTGCCGGGCGGTGAGGCCGGGGAAGGCTCTCTGGGTCGCTCCCCGACGCTCTCCGTCGGTCACCGCGCCGCCGCAGAACGCCGTGCTTCGCCGCATCCCCCGTGCTTCGCCACTCTCCGTTCGACCCTCACACAGCGTCACCATTACTGAGCGTCACACCCTTTCGGCTTCACCCGTTCTGGTTCACCGTCGGCTCCTCGACGCCCGTCGACACCCCTTTTGTCCTGACTTCTGCTGGACTCAGGTTCTGCCGCAATCTCGCTTTACCTCAGCTTTACCCACCCGACGCCTGCGGCACCCCTGCACCATCCGCACCACCGGCTCCAGCCGCAGCACTCGCAGCACCCGCTCCGCCCCCGCCCCGCCCCCGTGCACCGCCGCCCTGCGTGATGCCCGCACGAAAGGACGACCAGCTCCAGATGATCGGCCGTATTCCCGTACTGGATGTCAGCCCCTCGGTGGATTGCGGACGGCGCCCGGCCAAGTCCGTGGTCGGCGAGGTCTTCGAGGTCAGCGCGACGCTCTTCCGCGAGGGCCACGACCTGATCGGCGCCAATGTGGTGCTGCGCGACCCGCGCGGCCGCAGCGGCCCCTGGACGCCCATGCGCGAGCTCGCCCCCGGCACCGACCGCTGGGGCGCCGAGATCACCGCCACCTCCCCCGGCCGCTGGACCTACGCCGTCGAGGCCTGGGCCGATCCCGTCGCGACCTGGGAGCACGCCGCCCGGATCAAGATCGGGGCCGGGATCGAGCCCGGCCTGATGCTGGAGGAGGGCGCGCTGCTGCTGGACCGCGCCGCCGCCGGCGTGCGGAAGAAGGACGGCAAGGCACACGTGCTGGCCGCGGCCGAGCTGCTGCGCGAGTCCGAGCTGCCGCCCTTGGAGCGGCTGGAGGCCGCGCTCGGCCCCGAGCTGCGCGAGACCCTGGCCAGGCACCCGCTGCGCGAGCTGGTCACCGCCTCCCGCCCGCTGCCGCTCCAGGTGGACCGGCCGCGTGCGCTCTACGGCTCCTGGTACGAGTTCTTCCCGCGGTCCGAGGGTGCGAAGGTCGACCCGACGGGTCGTCACGCCCCCGTCTCCGGCACGCTGAGCACCGCGGCCGAGCGACTGCCCGCCGTCGCCGCGATGGGCTTCGACGTCGTCTACCTGCCGCCCGTTCACCCGATCGGCCGAGCCTTCCGCAAGGGGCCGAACAACACCCTGGAGGCCGGCCCCCACGACGTGGGCTCCCCCTGGGCGATCGGCTCACCCGAGGGCGGCCACGAGGCGATCCACCCGGATCTGGGCACCATGGCGGACTTCGACGCCTTCACCGCCCGCGCCGCCGAGCTCGACCTGGAGGTCGCGCTCGACTTCGCCCTCCAGTGCTCCCCGGACCACCCCTGGGTCGAGAAGCACCCGGAGTGGTTCACCCAGCGGGCCGACGGCACCATCGCCTACGCCGAGAACCCGCCCAAGAAGTACCAGGACATCTACCCCGTCAACTTCGACCGGGACTTCGACGGCCTGGTCGCCGAGACCGTCTCGCTGCTGCGCCACTGGATGTCGCACGGCGTGCGGATCTTCCGCGTCGACAACCCGCACACCAAGCCGGTCGTCTTCTGGGAGAGGGTCCTCGGCGAGATCGCCAAGAGCGACCCGGACGTGCTCTTCCTGGCCGAGGCGTTCACCCGCCCGGCGATGATGCACACCCTGGCCAAGGTCGGCTTCCACCAGTCCTACACCTACTTCACCTGGCGCAACACCAAGCAGGAGCTGACCGAGTACCTGACCGAGCTCTCCGGGGACGCGGCCGCCTACATGCGGCCCAACCTGTTCACCAACACCCCGGACATCCTGCACGCCTACCTCCAGCACGGCGGCCGGGCCGCGTTCGCGATCCGCGCGGTCCTCGCCGCCACCCTCGCCCCGAGCTGGGGCGTCTACGCCGGCTTCGAGCTCTACGAGGGCGCCTCCGTGAAGCCCGGCTCCGAGGAGTACCTCGACTCGGAGAAGTACCAGCTCCGTCCGCGCGACTGGTCGCGCACGGACACGCTCGCGCCGCTGCTGACCACCCTCAACCGGCTGCGCCGCGCGCACCCCGCCCTGCAGGAGCTCCGCAACCTGCGGTTCCACCCCACCGACAACGACCAGCTCCTCGCCTACAGCAAGACCCGCGGCGAGGACACCGTGCTGACCGTGGTCACCCTCGACCCGCACCACCCGCAGGAGGGCACGCTGACCCTCGACCCGGAGGTCTTCGGGGAGTCGGGTGACGGTCAGTGGGAGGTCCTCGACGAGCTGAGCGGCGCGGTCTGGCGGTGGGGACGCCACAACTACGTCCGGCTGGACCCCCACACCCTGCCGGCACACATCCTCACGGTCCGGAGGGCCGCTCAGTGATCGTCAACGAACCCGTCCCCGACACATTCGCCGACACCCCACAGCGCGACCGCGACCCGGAGTGGTTCAAGCGCGCCGTCTTCTACGAGGTCCTGGTCCGGTCCTTCCAGGACACCAACGGCGACGGCATCGGCGACCTGAAGGGGCTCACCGCCAAGCTCGACTACCTGCAGTGGCTCGGAGTGGACTGCCTCTGGCTGCCCCCGTTCTTCGCCTCGCCGCTGCGGGACGGCGGCTACGACGTGGCCGACTACACCGCGGTCCTGCCCGAGTTCGGGGACCTGGCGGACTTCGTGGAGTTCGTGGACGCCGCCCACCAGCGCGGCATGCGGATCATCATCGACGTCGTCATGAACCACACCAGCGACCAGCACCCGTGGTTCCAGGCCTCCCGCAGCGACCCGGAGGGCCCCTACGGCGACTACTACATGTGGGCCGACAACGACAAGCTCTACCAGGACGCCCGCATCATCTTCGTCGACACCGAGACCTCGAACTGGACCTACGACCCGATCCGCAAGCAGTACTTCTGGCACCGCTTCTTCTCCCACCAGCCGGACCTGAACTACGAGAACCCGCAGGTCCAGGAGGAGATGCTGGCGGCGCTGCGGTTCTGGCTGGACCTCGGCATCGACGGCTTCCGGCTCGACGCCGTGCCCTACCTCTACGCCGAGGACGGCACCAACTGCGAGAACCTCCCCGCCACGCACGAGTTCCTCAAGCGCGTGCGCACGGAGATCGACGCCGAGTACCCGGACACGGTGCTGCTGGCCGAGGCCAACCAGTGGCCCGAGGACGTGGTCGACTACTTCGGCGACTTCTCCTCCGGCGGCGACGAGTGCCACATGGCGTTCCACTTCCCGGTCATGCCGCGGATCTTCATGTCGGTGCGGCGGGAGAACCGTTACCCCGTCTCGGAGGTCCTCGCCAAGACGCCGGCCATCCCCTCCGGCTGCCAGTGGGGCATCTTCCTGCGCAACCACGACGAGCTGACCCTGGAGATGGTCACCGACGAGGAGCGCGACTACATGTACGCGGAGTACGCCAAGGAGCCGCGGATGCGGGCCAACGTCGGCATCCGCCGGCGGCTGGCCCCGCTCCTGGACAACGACCGCAACCAGATCGAGCTCTTCACCGCGCTGCTGCTCTCCCTGCCCGGCTCCCCCGTGCTCTACTACGGCGACGAGATCGGCATGGGCGACAACATCTGGCTCGGCGACCGCGACGGCGTCCGCACCCCGATGCAGTGGACGCCGGACCGCAATGCCGGCTTCTCCACGGCCGACCCCGGCCGGCTCTCGCTGCCGGCGATCATGGACCCGGTCTACGGCTACCAGGTCACCAACGTCGAGGCGCAGATGGCGAACCCCAGCTCGCTGCTGCACTGGACCCGCCGCATGATCGAGATCCGCAAGCTCAACCCGGCCTTCGGGCTGGGCTCCTACGCGGAGCTGCCCTCCAGCAACCCGGCCGTCCTCGCCTACCTGCGGGCCTACGGGGACGACCTGGTGATGTGCGTCAACAACTTCTCGCGCTTCGCCCAGCCGACCGAGCTGGACCTGCGCGAGTTCGAGGGCATGCACCCGGTCGAGCTGATCGGCGGGGTGCGGTTCCCCGCCATCGGCCAACTGCCGTACCTGCTCACGCTCGCGGGCCACGGCTTCTACTGGTTCCGGCTGCGCCCGGGCGACCTGCCCGTGCCCGCACACGGCCATCGAACGAACGTGCGCCACTGAACCCGACGCTCATCCCCCGTCCTGCGCAACGCCGTCCTCCACCGGGCGTGCCGACGATGCCACGTCCGTCCGTTTCCGGAAAAATGGTTCAACCGGTGATGACCGCCCTCATCACCGGTCGCACCGGCCTTTCCGGGGAAAGGGAGACATGTCCGACACCTCCCGCCCGCGTGCCGTGACCACGCCGGTCCCGCCGACTCCCGCGGCCGGCTACCGCCCCCTCGTCGAAGCCACCCTGCCGATGCTGCGCGACTGGCTGCCACGCAGGCGCTGGTTCGCCGGCAAGGGCCACCCGATCTCCGCCATCACCCCGCTCGCCGTCACCGCGCTGCCCGGCCCGACCGGCCTGGCCCGCGGCACCGGCACCCTGCTGCACCTGCTGCTGCGCGTGGAGCAGCGCCCGCCGGGCGGCGGCGCGCCCGTCCTCGACGTCTACCAGCTGCTGCTCGGCGCCCACCCCGACGGGCTGCCCGGGCTGCACGGTGCGGCCGTCCCGCAGGACGCGGTGATCGGCCGGATCACCAGCGGTCCGCACGACGGGCTGGTCACCTACGACGCAGCCTACGACCCGGCACTGACACGTCGGCTGCTCGCGCTGCTGACCTCGCCGCAACGGCTCGGCCCGCTGCGCTTCTCCACCCTCGGCGGACGCCTCCCGGCCGCGGCGCCCGGCCGGGTCAGCACCGCGGAGCAGTCCAACACCTCGATCATCTACGACGGGGGCAGCCCCGCCGAGGCGGCGATCCTCAAGCTGTTCCGCCGGGTCTCCCCGGGCCTCAACCCGGATCTGGAGCTGTCGCTGGCCCTCGGCCGGGCCGGCAGCAGCCGCATCCCCGCGCCGCTCGCCTGGTTCGAGGCGGAGCTGCCGGACTCCCCCCAGGAGGCCCCGGCGACGCTCGGCGTGCTGACCCACTTCCTGCGCGAGGCCGAGGACGGCTGGGAGCTGGCGCTGCGCCAGATCCAGCTGCTCGACGCCGATCCGGCCCGGGTGGGCAACTTCGCCGCAGAGTCGTTTCTGCTCGGCCGGGCCACCGCCGACGTGCACCTCGCGCTGGCGCGCAGCATGCCGGTGACGGTACTGCGCCGGGCCGAGGTCGAGGCCATGGCCGAGACCATGGCCCGGCGGCTGGACGCGGCCTGCCTCGCCGTCCCGGCGCTCGGCCGCCACCGCGACCCGCTGCGGCGGATCTTCCGCGATCTCGCCTTCGCGGCGCGCAGCGGCCTGCGGCTGCGCGCCCAGCGCGTCCACGGCGACCTGCACCTGGGCCAGGTGCTGCGCAGCGCGCGCGGCTGGGTGCTGCTGGACTTCGAGGGCGAACCGGCCAAGACCCTGGACGAGCGGCGCCTCCCGCAGCCCGCCGTCCGGGACGTGGCCGGGATACTGCGCTCCTTCGACTACGCCGCGGCGCACGCCCGCATCGCCGACCCGGCCGTCGCGGCGGCCTGGGCGGCCCGCAACCGCGAGGCCTTCTGCGCAGGCTACGCGGCCACCGGCGCCGAGGACCCCACCCTCGACCCGGTGCTGCTGCGCGCCTTCGAGACGGACAAGGCGATCTACGAGGTCGTCTACGAGGCCCGCCACCGCCCCGACTGGGTCGCCATCCCCCTGGCCGCCTGCGCCCGCCTGGCCACCACTCCCGCCACACCGACCCCGACGGAGGCATAGATCGTGACCCGGTTCGACGTACCCGCAACCTTCCAGGGAGCGAACGCCGCGAACAACGGGGGCGCCGCCGCCCCGAGGGCAGCCGCCCCCGGTGCTCTCCCCTCGGGTTCCCGCCCCGCACCGGCCAGGGGTCGCACCAGCCAGACAGGTGCCCAGGCCTCGCCCCTGACGGACCGGCCGGACGCCCCGGTCGGCGGGCACAGCGAAGAGATCAGCACGTCGGCCGCCGCCTCCGGCGAGGCCGCAGAGCCCGCAGCGGCGAAGCCGCGGAAGGCGTCGGCGTCGGCCCCCGGCCGCGGCCGGTCGTCGGCCTCCACCTCCCCGGCCCGGACGTCGGCCCCGTCGGGCCCCGCCCCGGGCACGGGTGCGGAGGCAACGCGGTCGAATGCGAGCCGGACGGAGCCGCTCGGGCCAGAGCCCGTGGCAGTGGCGGGCGGGGCCCGTGAGGCGCGCCGCGGCGGGGCCCTCGACGACACCCCGGCGACCCACGGGCCAGCCGGCGCATCCGCCGCCGGCATGACCTCGTCCGGCGGTGCGGATCCCGCAGCGGCGGCAGGCAACGCGCGCGGGGAGGCAGCGGCTCCCGCCGCCCGCGCGGGCGCGGCCGTCGCGACGGCGAAGGCGGGCAGGGCGCAGCCTGAAACAGCGGCAGGCGGTGCCCGCGAACCGCGCGGTGTCGGCGCGGCCTCGGCGCAGATGTCGGACTCGGCGGCCTCCGTGCGTGGTGCGAGCGCGGCGGCCGCTGCGGCGGGCGCGGCCGCCC